>CAYQXJ010000011.1:0-2714 GCA_964421565.1 uncultured candidatus Brocadiaceae bacterium | reverse complement strand
TCGAGCGCCACGGCGATGAGCTGCACGTGACTCTGCAGGATGGCACCACCCTCGGCTGCGATTTCGCGGTGCTCGCCGCCGGCATCCGCCCGAACACCGAGCTGGCCCGGGAGGCCGGCCTCGAGATCGGAGAGACCGGGGGCATCCGCGTCGACGAGCACCTGCGAACGAGTGACCCCAGTATCTACGCCGTCGGTGATGCGATAGAGACCACTGATTACGTGACCGGCAGGCCCATCCTCCTGCCGCTCGCCGGCCCGGCTAACCGTCAGGGGCGTACCGCAGCCGACAATGCGTGCGGGCGCGACAGCGTCTTCCGCGGCGTCCAGGGCACCGCCATCGTCAAGGTCTTCCAAACCGCCGCTGCCAACACCGGGGCGAACGAAAAGACGCTGAACGACCTCGGCTGGGCCTTCGAGAAGGTCTACATCCACCCTAACAGCCATGCCGGCTATTACCCCGGCGCCGCAGAGATGACCTTCAAGCTGCTGTTCTCAACCGAAGACGGGCGCGTGCTCGGCGCCCAAATCGTCGGCAGCCACGGAGTCGACAAACGCATCGACGTGGTCGCCACCGCTATCCAGGCCCACATGAGCGTATTCGACCTGGAGGAAGCCGAACTCGCCTACGCGCCGCCCTTCGGCTCCGCCAAGGACCCGGTCAACATGGCGGCCTTCGTCGCGGCCAACTACCTGCGCGGCGATGTCCAGATCGCCCACACCGACGAGCTGCCCGATGAACGCGTCCTGCTCGATGTGCGGACGCCCGGCGAATACGAATCCGGCCACATCCCGGACGCACTGAACCTGCCACTCGACCAACTGCGCGACCGCCTCGACGACGCCCCCGCCGAACCGCTCGCCATCTACTGCGGCGTCGGCCTGCGCAGCTACATCGCCTGCCGCATCCTCGCCCAGCACGGCTACGACGTCGTCAACCTCAGCGGCGGCTTCCGCACCTACTGCCAATACCACCACGACCAGCAGCTCGCAGCGGAAACGCCCAATCGCGTGCGCCGGGCGTTCACCGTTGACGCAGACTCCGACCAGGCGTAAAGTACCTTATAATCACCACTTACAACCACGAGACAACCCCATGATGTCCGCCGCCGAATGCTATCGCCGTATCGCCCTCTTCCAGGACGCCGACTTCATCCCCCACTTCGACGGCCTACCGGGCCCCGTCACCCGCGAGCGCTGGCACCAGGAGGGACTGCCCCAGGGCGTCAGTCCACAGGAGTTCTTCGGCTTCGACCGGCGCAAGACCATGCGCGGCATCGACTTTGGCCCCCTACCCGGCCTGCCCCCGCCCGACCCCGATGAAATGCCCATGACCCGATATGGCCGCGCCTTCCGCGACCGGTGGGGCCGCGTCGCCATCTGGCACCACGAACAGGACAACCACTACGCCCAGTCTGGCCACGTCGTGCTCGAGGGCGCCCTACAGGACCGCGCCGACTGGGAACGCATCAAGGACGACTTTCAGCCGGACGTGGAGGCCCGCTATCCCGACGATTGGGACAACGTCGTCGAGGAGTTCAGCGACCCCGACTTGGTCAAAGTTCTCGAAGCTCCCAGCATGGTCGGCGATCTTCGCATGCACCTCGGCTTTGAAAACTACTGCATAAAACTCCATGAGGACCGCGCGATGATCGAGGAGATCATGGACGCGCGCCTCGAACTCGCCCTCCAGATATTGGGCAAGGCAGCCGACGAGATCCAGTTCGACATGCTCTGGTTCTGGGAGGATTGCGCCTTCCGCAACGGACCGATCATTACACCCTCCATCTTCGAGCAAATCTGCACCCCCCGCTACCGACGGCTCGCCGACTGGTGGCGCGGGCGCGGCGGCCGTATCGTCGCCGTCGACTCCGACGGTGACATCCGCAAACTCATCCCCGGCTGGCTCGATGGCGGTATCAACCACATCTGGCCCCTCGAGGTATTCGCCGGCATGGATGTCGTCGCCCTCCGCCAGCAATACGGCCAGGCCTTCAGCATGATGGGCGGCGTGGACAAACACGTCGTGCCGAAAGGCCACGACGCCATCGTCCGCGAACTGGAGCGCGTCGCCCCAATCGTCGAGGACGGCGGCTACATACCCGGCCTCGACCATCAGGTGCCCGACTGCCGCTTCGAGGACTACTGCTTCTACCAGGAAAAGAAAAAGGAAATCCTCGGTATACTCCCTCGACACGAACGTACCAGCACCTGAGTAATGGGAAGTATTCTTTACCACATCACAACCTTGTGTCCCTTTGGCGAGCAAAGGCGCGGGCCATAGCGCGCCGCCCCTCCCAGTCGCCTTACACACTGCGTATCCATCGCCCCACCAGGCCGTTACAGCCACCTGTGCAGCCTTCGACCCTCGCCCCCCCACCCGTTCAGGCGCTTGGTACAGCGCTACTACTGCGCCTTGTGAAAGGCAGTCGGAACCTGTCACTCCAATAGGACTTACAACAGAATGGGTTCGTTTTGCAGTGGGCGGGGGCACAGCCGGTGATCCCGGGCGCGTCGTGCGCCTCCGTGCGTGCTGCCGCCGGTGCGGACGGGGCGGCGGACATGGCCGGACGGTGGCCGGGATTCTCGGGGTGCGGCGTCCGGCGCGGCCCCGCGCCGGCAATCGCCCCGCCATGTGCCGGTCGAGGGGCGGCCCCGCGCCGGCCGGCGGCGGCGCCGCGTCCGGATGGTTTCCGGGATTTCGGGGGTAGTGGG
>CAYQXJ010000010.1:131234-135728 GCA_964421565.1 uncultured candidatus Brocadiaceae bacterium | reverse complement strand
TCCATGAAGGTGTTGGTCATGCGGACGATGGGCGGGTGGCGGTAGCTGATGGCGCGGGCGTTGCCCGTGGGCTGTTCGCCCATCTTGGCGGCGGTCTCGCGGTTGTGCAGGCGCCCGGCGAGCACGCCCTGGCGGATCAGCGGCGTCGGCGAGCCCGCAACGCCCTCGCTGTCGAAGGCCACGTAGCCCGCCTCGCCCTCGCGCGAGCCGTCGTCGGTGATGTTCAGGATGTCCGGACCGAAGCGCCGGCCCAACTGCATGATCTGCCGCAGGCGCGGGTTCTCGTACAGGAAGTCGCTCTCGCTCAGGTGGCCGAAAGCCTCGTGTATGAACACGCCGCAGAGCTTGGGGTCGACGATGACCGTGTAGGTGCCGGCCTCGACCGGCTTGGCCTCGAGCGACTCGACGGCGCGGCGCACCACGTCGTGGCACGTCTCGTCCATCTCGGCCACCTTGCCATAGCCGCGCAGGTCGCCGTTCCCTTCGCGCGCGCGCTGGATGTTGCCGCCGTCCACGGCGATGGCGGAGACGGCCGTGCCGCAGAAGACATAGGTCTGTTGGAGGTAGCTCCCGTCGCTGCTGGCCAAGCGGGTGGTGGTGTGCCTGTCGCGGTAGACGACCTGGCTGGTCTGGATGCGTTCGTCGCCGAGGATGATGCGGTTGTAACGCTCGCAGAGGGCTTGCTTGTCGGCCAGCGGCACGTCCGCCGGATCGGTGTCGACGGGGTTGAGGTAGGCCTGCTGGTACGCCTGCACGGGCGCCAGCTCGAACCGCTCCCCCCCGACCAGCTCCGCCTGCTGGACCGCCTGGCGCGCGTAACGCTCCAGATCGTCCAGGTTGTTGAACGTGGCGAAACCCCAGCCGCCGTCCTTAAGCACGCGGACACAGCCTCCACGCTCGGTGCGTTCGCCGATGTCTTCCAGTTCCTTGCCGGCGTAGTGGACATTCGTGGTGGTGCCTTCCTGCACGCGCACTTCGGCGTAGTCACAGGGCAGCCTGCCGCACAGGTCGAGCAGTTCATCCTTCATGTGGCATCTCCGCATGCTTCGCGTTCATCGGTGGTTAGAGCGCCGCCTTCTGCAGCAGCGCAGCGTGGCTGAACCGCACTCTCGGCGCGCCCGCATGCTGTAGCCCGGCCTCCAGAAACGCGCCGACCAACTGCCAGAAGCGCGGACGGAACACGTGCCAGAGCGGCTCCGCCATGAGCACGCGCGCACCGGGCCGCATACGTTCTGCGATGCGGCGGGCCGCCCGGCCCGGATCGTCCGTCTCGTGCATCGACCACATGGCGAGCACGAAGTCGAGCGAGCAGTCTACGTTCAGCTCCTCTATCGGCGCGCAGACGGTTTGCACCTGCTGCGCGAGCCCCGCGCGCTCGGCGCGGCGCCTCACCCGCGCCAGCAGGGGCTCCTTCACGTCCACGGCGATCACCCGCCCGTCGACCCCCGTCAGGCGCGCCAGCGGCAGGGTGAAGGTGCCGAGCCCGCAGCCGACTTCCAGGCAGGTCATGCCGATCTCGACGTGCAGCGAGAGGGCCGCCTCCGGCCGCTGCAGCGCGCGCCGCAGCGGATTCTCCCAGAAGTAATGACACCACCATGGAAAGGGATGGCGCGGCATGAGGGCCGTTTCTCGTCTATGGTCTCTCGTGGGACGCCGACGTCCCGAGCGCCGCCGCCCGCTCCACCTCCTCGCGCGCGATCTCGATCCACCGGGTAAAGCGCTCGGGGCGGTGCTCGCAGGTATGGGTGTCCTTCAGCACCATCTCCAGCACGCAGCCGTGCTCGGCGGCCACCCGGAGCGTGCGCCGTATGTACGTCCGTATGCGCTGCTCGCAGAACTCGCCGATCAGATGCGCGGGGTGCGGCTTCCACGAGAAGATGTAATCGCCCTTCATCTGCTCGGCGCAGCGCTCTACGTCCGCGAACGGTGAGATGGATATGCGACGCATGTTCGGCATTTCGAACACGTAGTCGAGCTTCTCGGTCAGGTCCTCGCAGCAGCCATAGCCGTTCAGCCCGAACGGCTCCAGCAGGCGCTTCTCGTAGGCGATCGCGAACTCCGCGTGCATCTGAGGCCCGACCTGCGCCAGCTCCTGCGCCTCGGCGCTCGCCCACATGTCGCAGGGGCGCACGTGCTCGCCGTCGAAGTCGCCCTGCGGCAGCTCGTCCGTGTAGCCCACCCCGCCGGAGGAGTGGTACGTCCCATCGTTGTTCAGCGCCAGCAGGTTCTGCTGCTTGTACTGGCGGATGATGCCCAGATGCCCCTGCGTCAGTATCTCCATCGCGTCGTGCATCATCTGGGGCTCGCCCGCCATATCCATCATCGCCTCCGCCAGCCCGCGCAGCCTCACGTACTGCGCCACCGGATGGAAGCCGACATGGTCGACGCCCTTGAGCCTGACGTTCAGGATGTCGCCGAACAGGTCCTGCGCCTCCTCCAGGTTGCGCTGCGTGGCCTGCTCGTCGTGCGTGATCTGCGGCGCGCGGAGCTTCTGCAGGTCCTGATGGCCGCGGATAACGGGGTCGAAGGCCCAGGCCCCCCGCGCTTCGGTAGACGGCCTGGTGCTGGCTTGAAGGCCCCAGCCGCTGCTGCGGACGACCTTCTTGACGATGTAGTCGCCCTCGATCACCGTGTCGTCGGGCAGGTGCTCGTGGTAATAGATGCGTGAGCGCAGTCCCCATTCGATTTTGCGCGCCTGTTCCTGCGTGCACGACAGCTCGTCGTCGGTCAGCAGCTCCCGCCAGGAACCCTCGGGGAAGACCAGGATCATCGGCCGCTCCCCGCGCAGGGCATTGTGCTTCTTCCACAGCTCGCGGCGCCGCTGCATCACGGGCAGGGCGGCGATCTCGCGGATCCGTCTGGCCAGTTCGCGCAGGACGGTGCGGTCAGCTTCATTGAACGGCATGGCGGCACTCCACAACAAGCGTGTCGGAATGTGGGCATTGTGGCGCAAGGGGCCGGCGATGGCAAGTTACTCCGCACTGCGGACTCGGGGCGCGCTGCTGTTGCGCTCAGCCCTCACGCCAGCCGGCTGCCGCCGACTTCGGAAAGGTGGTCGGTGTCTCCGTTCAGCTCCAGCCGCCAGCCCCGCCGCGCGGCTGCCAGGCGCGTCAGCGAGCATTCATCCGTGCCCACCTCGAGCCTCGGGTTGCCGAGCAAACCGCGAACGGCCGCCAGCAGCGGGGCGGCGTGCGTGACGCACAGGAACGCCCCCTGCGTCGCCTCGGCGAGCGCGCGGACGGCCTGCTCGGCGCGCTCGGCGTGCTCGGGCCAGCTCTCGGGAAAGGCCGGCTCCACGCGCGAGGCATAGCCTGCGTCCACGCGTGGAAAGCGGCGCGCCACCTGCCCCGGCGAACGAAAGAGCGGCCCGCGCATGAACCAATCCGCCTTCAGCCACTCCGCCAGCCCCTGCTCGATGCGCACCGGCGCGTCAATCACCTCCGCCACCTCGCAGGCCGTCTGCAGCGTTCGCAGGAACGGCGACGTGTAAACGCAGCCGACGCGCTCCCCCGCGAGCCGCCAGCCCAGCGCCCGCGCCTGGGCCAGCCCCGTCTCGGTCAGTGGAGGGTCGAACGGGCGCTGCGCGGATGCCTTCCAGTCGGGGTCCACGAAGTCGCGCCGCTCGCCGTGTCGCGCCAGCCAGATGATGCGCCCTCTGTCCATGCCCCCAGTGTAGCCCACAACAGGCGCCACGGCCAACCGACACGAGAAGCAACTGCGCAAGCGGGACGGCGGGCCACAGCGAAAGGCCGACAGCAGAGAGCGGGCACGTGGCACAGTGTCGCAGCACAGCGCCACCCGGGCCCTGAACCCGGAACGCGGAACTGCACCCATATGCGCCCATACCGGACGGCGCAGGCGCGGGCAACGGGTAGGATGGCCCCCGCTATGACCAACCGGACCCGACACCCCCGAAACCTCGGACGCCATCCGGACGCGGCGCCGCCGCCGGCCGGGTCAGAGCCGCCCCGCGACCGGCATATGACGGGGCGACTGCCGGCGGAGGGCCGCGCCGGACGGCGCACCCCAAGAAACCCGGCCACCGTCCGGCCATGTCCGTGGCAACGTCCGGGACCTGAAAGGCTGCCCGTCACAATCCCACAGCAATCACGCCGCATACCGTGAACATGATGCGGGAGTTCTAACCGGACCTGTGTTTCTTGCGGCGCATTCCGCCCGCTGCAAAACGAACCCATATCGGCCCAACCCTTTCTACTATAAGGACTTGGAACGGAAAATCACAATTCCGTGGCTGACCGACTGCCAGGGCCGTAGAATGGGCCGCGCGCTCCGAGAGAAGATGGGAATCGGCGCCGGGCGCGCCATCAGCAGATGCGTGGCGGGTGGCGTTCTACGGCTCGCGACACGCCGGCGGCAGGTGCAGCCGCCCCCCGGCGCTGGAAGCATCGGGCCCCCGGGCGTAGAATCCGCCCGACCCGAACAAGGCGGGGAGGCAGACATGTTTCATTGCACGGCCGCGGCTGCGCTGCCGGC
>CAYQXJ010000010.1:53174-131134 GCA_964421565.1 uncultured candidatus Brocadiaceae bacterium | reverse complement strand
CTCGCCCACGTGCGCACGCGGGACTTCCGCCAGTGGCAGCACCTGCCCCCGCTGGATGGCCCGACGGGCCTCTTCTACCACAATGAGGTGCCGGACATGTTCGTGCACGACGGGCGCCGCTACGTGCTTTTCTCCACCGGCAGCCTGTTCGGTATCCGGCTCAACACCCCGACCCGGCCGGAGACCTGTGGCACGTACTACATGGTGGGCGAAGCCCTGGAGGGGCCTTACCGCCTGCCGCAGGAATGCCTGCTCGTTGGGGCGGGATACGGCCGGATGTCGGCATACGTGGGTCGCACCCATGTCTTCGGGGGCGAACGGCTGCTCTACCACCACGTGCGCGATGAGAGCGGCGCCGACGCCTGGAGCGCCACCTGGGGCGCGCCAAAGCGGCTGCGCACAGGGCCGAACGGGGAGCTGAGGGCCGCCTACTGGCCCGGGCTGGAGGCGCTGGAGACGGGCGAGCCGCGGTTCTCCTTCCGGGACAGGGCTCCAGGCTGGGAGGGCTCGGGCGCCGCGTGGCACGGCCGGGCGCAGGCGGCGGGCACGTCGCTGGCAGCGCTCAGCGACGCCGCCGACGTCCACGTGCGCGTTGATGTCACTGCCCTCTCGGGCGGGCGGTGCGGCCTCGTGCTCCGGGCCTCGGAGGGCGCAGGCGTGCTCGTCTCGCTCGACCTCGACCTGGGGCGACTCGAGATCGGGCTCGCGGCGCAGCACGAGACGGCGGGCTGGGGCTATCAGCGGGTCGGGTTCATCCCCGGTGTGCCGTGCGAAGAGGGGCCTTCCGTCATCGACTCGTGCCTTTGGCCGCTGCAGCCGGGACGCCGCTACAGCCTGCGGTGTCTTGCTCGGGCGGAGCACTTCGAGGTCTACCTGGACGAGAGGTGGGTCTTCACCGCCGTCATTCGCGAAGCCGCCCGCCGTGGCGAAGTCCATCTCTTCGTCGAACGCGGAGAGGCCCGGTTCGACGGCCTTCGCGTGGCGGCCCTTGCGGCGCTTGAGCGCAGCGAAAGCGCCGGGGAAACGCGCGTCGCCGAGTAGGCAGAGCACGTCCGCCACACAGGGCGCCGCGGAAGGGGCCGACCCGGCGCGTAGGCATCAGCCCGTCTCGGCCAGCGGGTTGCGGCTCTCGCAGGGCACGCCGGTCTGGCACAGGCCGCAGCCGTAGATGCCCTGCCAGCCGAAGTCCTCGCGGCATTCGCGTCGGATGCGGGCTCCGTGCGCCGCGCACGCCCCCTTGTTGCGCTCGTGCACGCTGCCGCCGACCGACCCGACGGGGCAGCGCTCCATGCATACGCCGCACGTGCCGCGGGCGCTTCGCAGGCACCAGGCGAAGGGATCGTCGCCGTAGGGACGAGGCGTCGTCGTTAGCTGCAGCGACGTGACAACGCTTCCGAGGCGATGGGCGATGCCTCGTTCGGTGATCAGGCCTCCGGAGATGCCGAACGTGCCGAGACCGGCGACGAAGGCGGCGTGGCGCTCCGACCAGTTGGCTGCCAGGCCCACGCCCGGCCGCGCCTCGACCTCGCACTGGTCGAGCAGGAACGGCGCAACGGAGGGGTAGCCCGCGTCTGTCAGCCGCGTGGCAAGGCCCTCGCGGAGGGCGTTGTTGATGCGTTCGCCGAAGGTGCGCACGTAGGCCCAGAGCCGGTGCGGGAACCGACCCTGTCCCGCGTTCGCCTCGCGGGCCGGGCGGGCGACGGGCATGCTCCAGCAGACGACGCTGCGGGCCTGCGCACCCGTGTCGAGCTGACAGAGCGCCTGCTGCGGCGTCCAGTGGAAATCGCCGAGCAGTTCCTTGAACCGGGCAAACCAGGGGTCTCGGGCGTCGGCTATGCGCACGGTCGGCGGCTCCAGCATGGTGCCGAGCGCCGGGTCTTCGAAATGCTTATCGGCCTTCTGCTCATACAGCTCGTGCAGGATGGCGTCGACTTCCATGGGCGGCTCCCCACCAGGGGTCACGTTGACGTTCGGCGAGTTCAGTATACCGCCTCCCTACGGAAAGCGCGCGGAGAGGCGCAGGCTGGCCCGCCCGGCGGGGAGGGGCCCGTGGTGGTGCCGGGGAAACGGGTGCTGCACCGTCGATCGCAGCGCGGACTGAGCACTCCGATACCGTGGGTTAGACATCGAGGGGCAGAGGGCTTAGACTGGTATCTGGCCCGTTGCCGGGGGCGATGGCGAACGGGAGCGACAGGACGGAGGTCAACAGAGGAGGGGCATCATGCGTTATCGCAGGCTGGGCAGAACGGGTCTGAAGGTATCAGTTGTCGGCGTGGGCACGTGGCAGTTTGGCGGCTCTTGGGGCAAGCACTTCGAGCAGGGCGAAGTGAACGCAATGCTGACTCGCGCGAAGGAGTTGGGCATCAACCTGCTCGACACGGCGGCCTGTTACGGGCCGGAGCATCTGTCGGAGAGACTGATCGGCGGCTTCCTTGCGGGGGAGGATCGCGAGGACTGGGTCGTGGCCACGAAATTTGGTCACAAGCCGGGCTGGGAGGCGCAGGAGGTCGAGCAGACCATAGAGGACTCGTTGGAAGCGCTGCGAACGGATTACATCGACATCTACCAGTTTCATTCCGGATCGGACGAGGTCTTCGACACACCGGGACTTTGGGAGATGCTCAATGAGAAAGTGCAAGAGGGCGTGCTGAGGCATCTCGGCATCTCCATCGGCAGCAACGATAACCTTTACCAAACCTCCCGCGCGACTGAGCGGGGCGCCTCGCTCATCCAGGTGGTCTACAACCGCCTCGACCTCACCCCGCAGGAGCGAGTCTTCCCCTCCTGCGAGGAACAGGACCTCGGCGTGCTCGCCCGCGTGCCCCTGGCCAGCGGCTTCTTGAGCGGCAAGTACGATGAAGACGCCGAGTTCCCGGAGGACGACGTGCGCCACCGTCGCGACCGTGAACAGATACGCCAAACCGTCCAGAAGGTGAAGCGCATCCGCCAGGAAGAAGTGCCTGAGGGCGTTGACATGGCGCAGTGGGCTCTCGGTTGGTGCCTGATACACCCGGCCGTCACCTGCGTGATCCCGGGCTGCAAGAGCGTCGAGCAAGTGGAGGCAAACGCCGGCGCGGCCGACCTGGACATCGTGCCGGACGACCACCCGCAGGCCTGGCAGCACTGACGGAGGTGGCCCTTGCGCCGCCTCGAGTGGACCGGTAGGCTGGGCCGCCTATGAGCAAAGCACACATCAACCTGCTGGTGTTGATGACCGACCACCAGCGGGCGGACAGCATCGGCATGGTACAGGCCGGCGTAGAGGTGACTCCGAACCTAAACCGGCTGGCCGCGCGGGCCGCGCATTTCCGCCGCTGCTATAACACCTGTCCGCTCTGCGTGCCGGCGCGGACTGCCCTTTTCACGGGGTCTTATCCCACCCGAAACGGTGTGGTGTACAACGACTGGCAAGGCGAGACCGCCTGCGACTACGCGCCCCTGCACCAGTTGCTTGCCGAGGCCGGATACGCAGTGGGCCATGTGGGAGTGCACCATGTGCGCGTCGCCCCCGAGCTGCGTGACCGGCTGGACTTCGCCCTGTGGGTCAGCGAGCGGGAACACCGGGAGTACCTGAAGGGCCTCCGCCTTGACGGCGGCCTGCCCGGTCGCGCCGACCGCTACAAGCGCCAGATCACGGAGAACGTGGACGGCGAGCGGGTGAGCAGCCGCTATTCGAACACCTGCACCGGTATCTGGCCACACGCCGCCAAGCACTTCAAAGACGCCTACTGGTGCCGGCGCGCGGCCGAGTGGCTCAGGGAAGCGCATGAGCGCCCGTTCGCGCTCTTCGTGCACCTGTGGGCGCCACACCCGCCGCTTGTCGTCCCTCAACCCTATGCGTCGATGTTCGACCCGGCGAAGCTCGACCTGCCCACCAACGTGGACGTGCCATCCGCGGGCGAACCACCGGGGCGGCGAAGGGGCGCGGCGGCTCAGATCGCCGAGAACGTCTCCATGGAGCAGTGGCGGCGGGTCTGGGCGGCGCACCTGGGGCTGGTCCGCCTCGCGGACGAAGGCCTGGGCCAGATACTGGATGCTCTCGGTGCATCCGGGCAGTCGGGGCGCACCGTAGTCGCCTTCACGGTCGATCACGGCGATCACCTGGGGCAGCACCGCATGTATCAGAAGATGGAGATGTACGAGCAGGCCGTCCGCGTGCCGCTGATAGTGCGTGCGCCGGCAGCCGAGCCGGCAGATGTCCGTGTGCCGGTGAGCCATCTGGACGTCATGCCCACGCTCCTGGATCTGCTCGGCCTACCGCCGCCCGGCGAACTCGACGGCGCAGTTCTGGCGGACTGCGTGCGCACGGGCTCGAGGCCGCCGGACCGGACGCTCTTCGGCCAGTATTCCGGCAATCCACGCACTGGCGACATCCGCCGCATGGCCGTCACGAACCGCTACAAGTATGTGTACGACCCGTGCGACTTGCCAGAGCTCTTCGACCTGCGGGAAGACCCCTATGAGATGCACAACCTGGCCGCAGACGGCGAGCTGAGTTCAGTGCTCGAAGACCTGCATGCCCAGTGTGCAGCCTGGCATCGCTCCCACGGCGACTGGGTGGAGTATTGAGCTGCGGTCTGGTAGCCTGTCGGGCAAGCGGCACCGCAACGGGGAAGACGCGTGGAGCAGACCAGGCAAGCACTCAAGCGATACTGGGGGTACGACAGCTTCCTTCCCCTGCAGGGCGAGGCGATACGGTGTGCACTCGACGGGCACGACTCCGTCGTAGTACTGCCCACCGGGGGCGGCAAATCGCTCTGCTATCAAGCCCCGGCCGCACGATTGCCCGGCATGGCTGTGGTGGTCTCCCCCCTCATCTCACTGATGAAGGACCAGGTCGACGCGCTCCACGAATGCGGCATCGCGGCGGCCCGCATTGACAGCTCCCTTTCCGCTGCCGAACGCCGCAGTTCGCTGCACGCCGCCGAAGAGGGCAGGCTGAAACTGCTTTATGCGTCCCCGGAGCGCGTGATGACGCAGAGCTTTCTGTCGCTGCTGCGACGCGCCGATCTCTCCTTTGTCGCCGTAGACGAAGCCCACTGCATCAGCATGTGGGGGCACGACTTCCGCCCAGATTACCGCCGGCTCGGCGCGTTGCGAGACGCATTGCCCGGCGCCGCCATACACGCCTATACGGCAACCGCCACCCGACAGGTGCGGCAGGACATCGCCCACTTCCTCAGGCTGCAGGATCCCGAGATGCTGGTCGGCTCCTTCGACCGGCCAAACCTGGTTTACCGCTGCGTTCGCCGCAAACGACGGCTCGACCAAGTATGCAGTATCGTGGCGGAGCATGAGGGAGAGTCGGGCATCGTTTACAGCATCCGCCGGGCCGACGTGGAGAAGCTCTGCGCCTCTCTGCAGGAACGCGGCATCCGTGCCCTGCCCTACCATGCCGGCATGTCTGACCAGGAGCGAAAGGCCAACCAGGATGCCTTCGCGCGGGACGAAGCGGAGATAATCGTGGCCACCGTCGCCTTCGGCATGGGCATCGACAAGCCGAATGTGCGCTTCGTCATCCACGCGGGCATGCCGAAGTCACTGGAGCATTACCAGCAGGAGAGCGGCCGGGCCGGCCGTGACGGGCTCGACGCTGAATGCTGCCTGCTCTACTCACCGGCCGATTTCGGCGTATGGAACGCGATTGTGCGCAAGCAGGCGCCCGGGCCCAGGGATGTCGCCGTGGCCAAGTTGAGCGACATGTACGCTTACGCCACCGGCGTTACGTGCCGCCACGCGGCCATACTCAGCTACTTCGGCGAGACGCTGGAGTCGGCCGACTGCGGCGCATGTGACATCTGCCTGGGGGAGGTCGACTTCCTGCCTGCTTCACTGGAAACCGCGCAGAAGATCCTCTCCTGCGTCGCGCGCCTGGACCAGCGTTACGGGGCCGCCTACACGGCCGACGTGCTGCTCGGCGCCGAAAGCGAACGCGTGCTGGAGAACGGACACCACCGCCTCAGCACGCACGGACTGCTCTGCGGGGAGTCGCAACGCACCGTCCGCGACTGGATCGAGCAACTGGTCGGGCAGGAGTGCCTGAGCAAGACGCCGAGCTTCGGCGTGCTGAAACTGACCGAAAAGGGCGTGCGGGTGATGCGCGGCGAGCAGGAGGCGCGCCTGCTGATGCGCACCGGAAGCGGCAAGAGCAAGGCGGCGCGCTCGCGCCGCCCGGAACCCCAACAAGCTTCATGGGAGGGCGTTGACCGTGAACTCTTCGAGAAACTGCGTGAGCTACGCAAGGAAATAGCCGACCGCAAGCGGGTGCCCGCCTACGTAGTGTTCGGTGACCGCGCACTGCGCGGCATGGCGCGCGAGTTGCCCTCCACGCGCGAGGAGTTCCTGCAGGTTAAGGGGGTCGGCCAGAAACGGTGCCGGCAGTATGCGGCGCAGTTCCTGCAGGTGATACGAGATCACCGATAGGACGGCAGCGGAGCCAGGCACGGCAGAACAGGTAGCGCCCTGCCCATGGCGTCCAGGAAGTCCACCTCGGCCACATGCAGCGCCCTCTGCGGCTTGCGCTGGCAGCGGGACCCCGCTTTAGGTATGCTCAGGCTATCTGTTCACGCCAAGCGGAGGTCCTCATGTCGGAAGAATACCAGCGCAAGCGGCTGTTGCCAAAGCCGCAGGACCCCCTCACGCCATACGGCAACAAGCCGATGGTCACGCCCATCGTGCACGCCGTCAACTACGAGTACGCTTCCTTCGAAGTTCTCCGCCAGATCACCGATGGCGAGGTGGATGGCTATACCTACCACCGCGACGACAACCCCACCGTGCGCTCTGTCGAAGGCCAGGTGGCCGACCTGGAAGAAGCCGAGGACTGTGTCATCTGTACCACAGGCATGGCCGCCTGTACCATGGTCTACCTGACTTACCTGAGCGCGGGCGAGAACCTGGTCATCTTCCATGACGTATACGGTGCCAACTATAAGGTCTCACTCATCCTGCAGCGCCTCGGAGTCGATGTGACCTGGCTCGATGCCTCCGAATCAGACCGACTGGCGGAGACGGTCAAGGACACCACGCGGATGATCTTCCTGGAGACGCCTACGAACCCGCTGTGCAAGGTGGTGGACATTGCGACGGCGCGCGAAGCGGCCGACCGCGCCGGCGCGATGCTCGTGGTGGACAACACTTTCGCCACCCCTTACCACCAGAAGCCTCTCAAACTCGGCGCCGACCTGGTGGTCCACAGCGCCACGAAGGCCCTTGGCGGACACAACGACATCATGGCCGGCGCCATCTGCGGCGCCAAAGAGCTCTACAACGACCTGTGGTTCACGCGCCAGGCTATCGGCACGACCCTCGACGCGTTCAGCGCCTCCCTGCTGGAGAGAGGGCTGAAGACATTCCCCCTGCGGGCCAAGAGGATGGCCGAGAACGCCCTTGCGATCGCCCGGTTCCTGGAGGACCATGCCGGCATATCCCGCGTGCGCTACCCCGGCCTGCAGAGCGACCCCTGCCACGATATCGCCGTGCGCCAGATGCACGACGGATTCGGTGGAGTGCTCGCCTTCGACGTCGGCCGGACCGGGCAGGACGCCAGGGACTTCATCACCCGCCTGGAAACGATAGTCCACGCCGTGAGCCTCGGAGCGACGGAGACGCTCGTTTGCATCCCCTACCTGACGACCATGCTCTACCTGCCCGAGGAGCGGCGGTTGAGCTTCGGTGTGCGGCGCAACACTGTGCGCCTTTCGGCGGGCATCGAGCCCGCCGAAGACCTGCTGGAAGACCTGAAGCAGGCCCTCGACGGCGTCAGCACCACAGACGGCTGACGGCCTTGCAGACGGCCTTGCATTGGTAGGCTGCCCCCTTAAGGATGCAAGCGGAGCCCGCCTTCTGTCTCCTCAGCCTTGCGGACGTCGCCCTCCTCCGCTGCCTCCTCGTTGAACAGGCTCCCTCCTTGCGGCTCCCAGCCCAGCGCTTCCTTCAAACCGGTTATGTCCACCAGGCTTTCCATCCGCTCGGGCGGCACCTTGCACGGCACGTCGGGGTAGTACTGCTGGACGATCTCCGGTATCGGCATGCCAAGGTACGGCTCGGGCGCGGCGGGAAAGAGCTGGTGATAGCCGGGCGGCTGGCGTTCCAGCACGGCGAGAACGAGCGAAGCGGCGTCGCCAGTCCACAGGTAACTGAACCCTTCATCGAGGTTGCCCAGGTGACGCATTTGACGGCTGCTGCGCACGTACTGCATCCATTGCCTACGCATCAGGAAGGGGAAGCGAATGCTCGTGCATGACAACTCCGGCTCGAGCCGGGCGAAATAGCGCAGTTGCCGCTCGCCGGCTTCCTTACTCAGAGCGTATGCGTTCCCGGGGCAGGCGGGCACATCCCCGTCAAGTGGCAGGTAGGGCAGGCAGCTCGGCCTCGCTTTGTCCTCCTCGCCGCTGCGGGTGCCGCAGATCGCCTGCACACTGCTGGCGTAGATGAGCTTCTTAGCCCCGACGTCGACGGCCGCTTGAAACGCATGCATGTTCATCGCCACATTCTCGCGGTAGAGCTGCTGTGGCGATGGCGCGGCGTAGGCATGGGGGTGATTGCCCAGGTGCACGAGCGCCTGGCAACCGTCCAGGTGCCCATAGACGGACAGGTGCTCCCGCAGGTCCGCCATCTGCACGGGCACGGGCAAATCGCCTCGGTATTGGATGTCGAGCGCACGGACCTCAAGACCTGCGTCCCAAAGGACCTTGACCACTTCGGAGCCGAGGCGCCCCGCGGCACCGGTGACAAGAACGCGCATCGGCATGGTATGCCCTCCCGTTAGCTGGCGGTTCAAGCAAGCTGGCAGGACCGCTGCTTTTCGATTCTACAGACCTTTTGGCACCGCCACCAGGGCTTCGGCCCGGGATTGCCGAACGATTAGCCGGAGCGTATCCAGCGCATCATCTCGTGCAGACGTGGCGGCTTGCCGTACATCAGTATCCCCGTGCGGAAGATGCGTGCAGCGGCCCACATGGCTGCCGGGACGCACGCCGCCAACAGAAGTAGCGACGCAACTACTTCCCACCAGGAGATTCGCGGCGAGGCAACGAGCCGCAGCACCATGACTACGGGCGTGGTCAGCGGGAAGTACGAGAAGACCAGCGCCAGCTTCCCGTGCGGATGTGCCACAATGTGTGTCCACGTCATCAAGGGCACGATGAATACCATCGTCACCGGCATCATCAGAGAGCGGGCATCGCGGGCCTTCGTGCAGGCGGCCCCCAGAGCGGCGTACATCGAACCAGCCAGCAGGAATCCCAGGACGTAGTAGGCAATGAACAGCAGCACTGCCGCAGGGCGCACGGCCTCCAACAGTCCCTGCGTAGCAGCGGTACCCAGGATCATCGCGGCGGCCAGGGCCATGCCTACCAATCCTGCACCGCCTAGGCCCAGTACCTTGCCCGCCATCAGCTCAAACGGGCTAACGGCGGAGAGCAGCACCTCGATGACTCGCGAGCTCTTCTCCTCGATTAACCCCGTCAGCAGGTGTTGGCTGATGCCGAAGAGCCCCATGAACATCAGAAACATGAAGAAGAAGGCAGAACCCATGCCTACAGCTCGCTGTATTTCGCGCTGCCCTGAACTCATCGCCTGCGTTCCCTCAACGGGCGACTCAAGAGCAAGGGGAACAGACTCAAGCACTTGCTCAATGTCGGTCACCGTGAGTCCGGCATCCCGCAGCCGTCGCGCGGCCACTGCGCGCATCAGCAGGTCTCGCACCGCGTGCCAGAGCTGCTCGTCCGAGTAAGCATACACCCGTGAGACCCGGCCGGCGGCTGCCTGACGGTCAACCACAAGGAACGCGTCCAGCCTCCCCTGTGCGACGCCCTCTCGGATGGCTTCCTGCTCCGCGCTATCCACGGGCGTGACTTCGCGGATTGTCAGCTCGGCAGTTCCCCCCTCTGCGGCGTCAGCAACGGCCAGACGCTGCAGGTCGTCCAGGAGGCGGCCGCTCGGATCGTGCACTGCGAGCACCCACTCACCTTGTGTCAGCACTCTCTGCCCGTCCTGCCGGCCGACCTGGCGCATGGCTATGCCCCCCACCAACATGCCGGCGACCACGACCACCACGGGGAAGAGCAATCCGAGCAGGAAAAGGCGCGACTTGAGTGTGCTGATGAATTCCCGCCGGGCGATCAGAAACAATCTACTCATCGCGGTGCCTCACTGCGCTGACGAAGACCTCGTGGAGCGAAGGCTCCTTGAGGCGGAAAGAGCGCACGCGCGTTCGCCCGACCAGTTCACGCAACACGATCTGCGGATCGGTACTTTCCTTAAGCAGCAGTTCATACTCGAGCCCGGCTGGTCGCACCTCCTGCACCCCCGGCAGTCCGGCGAGCGCCGCTCCATCTTCCTCTACCCTGACCATAAGCGTTTCGGCCCCCTCGCCCTGGCGGATCTCGTCGAGTGTCCCATCCAGCAGCTTGCGCCCATTGTTGATCAGCAGTATGTAGTCGCAGAGGCTCTCGGCCTGCTCCATCATGTGGGTCGACAGCACGATGGTGGTGCCTTCCTCGCACAAGCGGGACACACAGCCCTTGATCAGGTCGAGATTCACCGGGTCGAGGCCGCTGAACGGCTCGTCCAGAATGGCCAGCTCAGGGCGGTGAAGAATCGCGGCCACGAATTGGAGCCGCTGGCGCATCCCACGCGAAAGGTCCTGCACCTTGCGGTCTGCCCACGCGGTCAGTCCCACGATGCTGAGCCACTCCTGCCGCGCGGCGGTCACCTCGGCGATGCTCAGCCCTTTCAGCCGCCCGAGGAGGTCAAGAACTTCGGCGACGGACATTTCTTCGTACAGGCCGCGTTCCTCCGGCATGTAGCCCACGCGGTCTTTGGCCTGCCTTACGGAGTCGCGTCCCAGCACGCGAATGGCGCCAGCATCCGGACGAATGATATCCATAACCATCCGCAGTGTCGTCGTCTTGCCCGCGCCGTTCGGACCCAGGAAGCCGTAGATGCACCCCCGGGGCACCCGTACCGTGAGTGAATCGACGGCGTTCACGTCGCCGAATCGCTTGCTTACGTGCTCAACGATCAGTGCGTCCTGCGCCATGATTGTGTCCGAGCAGAGAGAGCAGTAGTGTAGCCAAGACGGCCAGTCATGTAAAAGCGAACGGGGTCGCGTGACGTGTGCCGCCCGATTGCACCGGACACACGGCTGCGTTACATTTGATGGGATGATAGCTCTACTCACGGGGGGCCGAGCAGTTGACAAAGGAGCGCAGACGGTGGCCGTGGCGCGTGCGTCGCATCGTTCAGGGACTGGCCTTCGTTGCCTTCCTGGCGTTCATAGTTGCCATGCCTTCATTCGCCGTGCCCGACCGGCGGGCCGACGGCTGGATGCGACTCAGCCCGTTCGCGGGGCTTGGCGCGTCCGTGTCGGCATGGGAGCTGATCGGCGCCTTCTGGCCGGCGCTGGTGCTGCTTGGCGGCGCCCTGCTACTGGGCCGATACTTCTGCGGCTGGTTCTGCCCGCTGGGTACTACCCTCGAGATCGGCGACGGCGTCATCGCTGCCGCTGAGGGCAGGTCGCGGCGTGCGTCGCAACAACGCAAAGCGCTGCAGGAGGCAGGCATTGACTTCGAGCACCGGCCTGCCCGACGAGCAAAGTACTACCTGCTGGTGGGCTGCCTCGCCGCCGCCTTCGTCGGGGTGGCGGCGTTCGGGTTGTTCGACCCGCTCAGCATCGCCGTGCGCAGCTACGTCCTGGTCGTGCACGCATACGCCAGCCAGGGCCTGGCCCGCCTGCTGCAGTCCTTCGGGCTGACCGGCGCCGCTCGCGGCCTCAACGCTGCAATGGTGAACGAGACACCGTCGGTGTTTGCGCTCCACACGGCGACCCTCGCCGTGTTGCTCGGCCTGCTGCTGCTCGGCCTGATCCGTCGGCGCTTTTGGTGCCGCTATCTCTGTCCGCTGGGCGCCCTCTACGCTCTGGCAGGCAAGTGGGCAATCGATAAGCGCACGGCATCAGATGCCTGCATCGAGTGTGGCCGTTGCGCTGACGCCTGCCCGATGGGCTGCATCTCTCCGGACGGACATCGCACCCTCAACGACGAGTGCATACTGTGCCTGGCGTGCCAGCCAGTCTGCCCCACGGACGCCGTCCGCTTCTTCGCCAGGACGCCGTACGAACAGGCCGAGGAGGTCGACCTTACACGTCGCGGTGCGCTGACGGCCGTCGCCGCAGGGCTGGCCGCCTATCCGCTCTACAACATCAAACCGTCGAGTGAGCTGGCCAAGGACGACCCGCTCATCCGACCGCCGCTGGCCGGAGCTGACCTGGCCGCATTCCTCGACAAATGCCTCCGTTGTGGGCAATGCATGCGCGCGTGCCCCACGCACGTGATACAGCCGGCAGGCCTTCAGGCGGGCATTGAGGGGCTCTGGACGCCGCGGCTCGTCCCACGCCTTGGCTACTGCATCTACGAATGCGACTCCTGCGGTCGCGCCTGTCCCAGCGGGGCAATCCCTCGTTTCACTCTCGAGGAGAAGCACAGCGCAGCTATGGGCCTCGCCTACGTGGATACGACCCGGTGCATCCCGTGGCGCGGATGGCAAAGGCGTCACGAGGAAGGCTGGGTTGCCGACGAGCACAACTGCGGCGTCTGCGAGGAAGTCTGCCCTGTGCCGGGCAAAGCCATCCACTTCCGCTACGAGTACGTCGGCGAAGAGGGTCTCACAGGTCGAGCTCGTGCACGTGGGGACACCGCCGGACGCCAGGAACTACGTATGCCCTACGTTATCGAGGACCGTTGCGTGGGATGCGGCTTCTGCGAATCGATGTGTCCGCTGGTGGGAGAAGCGGCCATACGGGTGAGCGGCGGCTTCCGTCCCATTCCGGCGCCACAGACGACTCCGACAGCAGCGCCGGCAACCGCCCTGGCACTACCGGCGACTACCGACCGCCTTCGCCTGAGCGGCACCAAAGAGACTTACGAGGGAATGGGCGAGCTGTGGGACTACATTAACGGCGAGGGGGAGATGTACCGGCCGTTCGACTTCGTGTGCGTCACAGCGGCAACCTACACCGACGGCGCGAACCAGGTACAGGTCGATTTGTGGGAGTTCAAAGACAGCGACGGAGCGTTCGGCGCGTTCAGTAAGGACCGGCAGGGCGAACCGATATCCCTGTCTCCCGCGGACGCGGCAAGCACGTTGGGGGGATCGCTCTGGGCGTGGAAAGGCCGATTCGCTCTGCGGGTAGTCGACCTCGGCGAGACCGCGCCCGAACTCACGCGAGACCTGGGCCGGCGAGTGTTCGAGGCACTCGACGCCGAGTCGACCCCCCCGCCGGAGGTCTGCCGACGGCTCCCGCGCGAAGGCCTGCTCGTGCAGAGCGTGCTCTACATGCGAGACGAAAAGCCACTCTGGAACCTGGACCTCGGCGCCAACTACATCCCGGAGGGCACGTTCGGCATTTCGGGCGGCGCCGAGGCCGCGTACGGGGCTTACGACCTCGGCCGGCAGGAAGGAGGGAGCGCTTTGCTGCTGGTGGGCTATAAGAACGCCCGAGCGGCACAGGAGGGGGCCCAGCGCCTGGCAGAGTTGCACGCGGAGTGGGGACAGGAACAGGTAAGAGAAACGCCATACGCCGCGTTCAAGGAAGCGGAGAGGAAATACAGCGTCTTCGGCTACACAAAGGCCCATCTGGCCTACAGCGCGTCAGTGCCCACGGTTGAGGTAGGCGAGGAACTGGTCGGGATGGCGCTGCAGTAGCGGGGTCACGAGCTACCTTCCCAATCGGCGCAGTGCCGCTTCTGCTTCCAGAACCTCCGGGGCCTCGGGAAAGTCCTCGAGCACGGCGCGGTAGTGTTGCGCAGCTTCCTCCAGTAAGCCCAGCTCCATGCAGGCCTCTGCGGCGAGGGCATGAAGAGAAGGCCGGTGGTTCGCGTCGCGGACGACGGCGATTGCGCTCTCGGCCTCTCGCCGGGCTGCCCGGAAGTCACCGCGAATGAGCTCAATCTCTGCGCGCAGGCGCAGCACGTGGCCGCTCAGCCAAAGCGTGGGGAACCACCACGTCAGATCGTCAAGTCGTTCCTCAGCCAGGTCCGCCTCGCCGCTGTTCAGATGGCTTTCAGCCTGCTGTAGCGCAGCAGACCGCAGCAGATAACGCGGGCCGGCCGGAGCGAACCCGCCCTTCGCCTCGGCCGTGGCATATGCCTCGCGTGCCTCAGCATCATTGCCCTGCCGACGCCATGCGTCGCCGATGCCGACCAGCGCTCTTCTGCGCTGTTCAGCGTCGGCGTTTGCCAACTCCTGCCGTATGCGCTCATACTCCTGCCGTGCCTCGGCGGCACGCCCCATTTCGCGCAACCAGAGGTCGGCCAACATCAGTCGCGCGTCAAACCGCCGGCGATCGTCCGCCCCCACAGCGTTGGCGGCTACGCGCAGGTACTGCTCCGCCATCGCGGGGCTGCCGCGTGCGCGATATCGCTGCGCCAGGTACATCGCCAACGCATGGACGTCATCCGGCCCGAACGAGTCGCGGCGTCGGTCGAGAGCCGTAGCGGCCGCGAACGCATCCTCTGCCGACTCCGCGTCGAGGAAGAACCGCCAGGCCGCGAGCAGGTCGCTGTCCGGCAGCCGCTCCAGGTCGTATCCTCGGGCCAGGGCGAGAGCCTCCTGCTGCTTCTGGTCGGTGAAGTCGAGGTCGTCCCATATCGGCGCGACTTCTATCGACTTCGCGCAGGACGCGCTCCTGCCGTCCTGAGTCGAAACCTGGAGCGATACAGACCGCCGGCCGGGCGTCAGGTACACGTGCTCAGCCCGCCATCCGGACGCCGATTGCCCGTCGCCGAACTGCCACCGGTAGTCTGCCACGATGCTGTCGGTCGCCGTGCTGGTGGACTCGAACCGAAGCTTCACCAGTTGAGCCTTGCCGACTTCCAGGTAGGAGTCCGGCGACCAGGCGAAGTCGGCACACAGCGCGTGCCCGAGTTGTTCGCACTCGATGACCGAAGCCTCGGCGGGCATGCCGAACGCGCCGGGCGGGATAATGCGCCACCAGTCCTGTCCGGGTGGCATCCAGGCCGCCGCGCACCGCCGAGCCTGGCCGAAAGCGAAGTGTATGTAAGTGAAGCGATGTCGGCCCTGCGGCAGCACGATGCGGCCGCTGTGCTCTCCCCGCCGCCCCTGCCAGATGTTGTGTGGGCCTGGCCAGCTCGCCACAAGCTCGTCTTCCACAAGCAGGAACGAACTGTGGTCGCTAACAGTTGCAAAACCGTACTCCCCCTGCCGGGGACAGCGCAGATAGCCGCGGTAGATGGCAATGTAGTTCTCCTGAGGCCCGAAGGGGTTCTGGGCATGCCACACGTTGGGGACGAAGTCCGCGCCGTACACTTCCGACGCGCGGGCGATGGCTTGCCGCGCCTGTTGCCAGTCGCCCGCGCCCACGCCCCGCGGTATGGCAAGGGTTTCCAGAACCAGTCCCTCGCTCGGCGCGCCGTTCTCAACCGCGCCGGCGGCTGAGTTGCCGAAGTACACACCGTGAAAGCCCTCTGTGGATGCCGCCCGGAACGAGAGCAGGTAGCGGCCCTCCGGGCGGCTGTGGATGACGCCAAAGGGAAGGGCCTCGCCCTCCGGTCCGACAACGCGCAGGTCGCCTCCGCCACTGTCTGCGCCCCGACGCAGATGAATCCAGAGGCGGTTCGGCCCGCGACGCTCGACGTTCACAAGCTTGCGATAGGACCACCGGACGTCCCACCACGTCGGCCGCTCCTGCGCAGCGGCCATCCCGCACGCACCGGTGCAGATTGCCCCGAGTGCGGCACAGGTGACGTGCAGAACCAGCAGACGCAGCACGCGACCGGCCGTCATGCTCATGCGTCGACGTGTTCTGAACATCCGAGTTCCATACGCTCAAGGGTCCAGCACGGGGAAACCACTCTTGCTGAGGGGCGCCTCGGGTCTGCTTTCGCTCATCGGCCGCTGGGGCTCCTTGTCCCTCGCGGTCTCTGGTTCTTCCCAGTCGACGATTTCCAGGCGCGCATTATCGAAGTAGTAGTTACCCGGTCGCCAGTATGCGTAGATCTGAACCTGCAATCGTTCGGCCCTCAGTTGCTCTCCCGCCAACGTGCTGTTGGACCTCCACGGATGGAACAGGCGGGCATAGCGACGCCATTGCTTGTCGCAGGGGTCCAGTATCATCGGCGCCCGGTACGCGTTGCGTCGGACGGTTTCCACGCCGTTACGCGTCTGCACCTGCTGATCGAAGAAGCCTTTGATGAACACGCGCGGCTCATGCGGTTCTCCATTGACTTCGCACCGTGCATCAATGCTGAAACGGTACACGGCGCGAGGCGCCACTGGCACGTAATCGCTGCGGTAATGGACACCGTGCAGGCCGGCCACAGTATCGTAGAACGGAGGCTGAGTGGGCACTCGCTCCGGCGGGGAGGGGCGAGGGTCTTGCGGCGCGCTCTGCGGATCACCGTGTTTGCGCATCGCTGCCTCAACGGCCCGGCGCACTTCGTCTTCATGGCGCTTCCACTGCACGTCCAGGACATCGGTGTAGATGCGCACGCAACGTTCGCCCTCCGTGCCGCCAGCAACCCAGAAAGTCGTCAGCCCGTCGGTGAACTGCCATCCGGCCGGCCAGTAGCGTCCTCGTTCGAAGCCTCCGTTGCGGAGCAAGTTCGGCGAGAGGGCCTTCACCTGCATCAGCCGCTGCGATTGCTCGCCATCATAGGGCACGCCATCGGGCGCAACCAGTTGGGCATGCGGCGGGTCATCCGCACCAGATACGCTCGGGGGAACAACCAGCACGATTGCCAGAAGAACAAGCTTCGCGCCCTTTACCAGCAGCCCCATCATCGTACCCGCCACTATGGTTACGGCGTTCTCAACCTCACTGGGAATCCTGTAGCGACACACCCTCGCTGAGCGCGCGGTAGTAGTTGCGGACCATCTCTCTGTAGAGCTCGGGCACGTCCTCCCCCCGGGCAGCGGCGATCTGCTCGCGCACGTGCTTGGGCAGCAGCGGGCTGCGATCTCGCGTGATCTGTTTGTGCTTCTCGGTCAGGTCCTTTACCTCACGCAGATTCGCCAGCACAACACGCTGCACGCGTGCGAAGTTAGCTATCTCACCCGCGCTGAGGGCGCGCGCCTGCTGGCGCATCAACTCTATGGTCTCCGGCAGTTGAGCCCTGGGCGCACGGTACTTGCGCAGCCCGTAGTCGAGCCGTTCGGCCTTGTCGATGAGTTCGTGCTGCTTGTTTGCGACGCGGCGGAGCCTCTGCTGCAGAGGCGGAGGCAGAGGCCCGTACAGCCCTTCGGCGCCCTGGCCGCTCACCTTGCCGCCACCGGTCGCACCGGAGGGGGCCTCTGCGCTGGTATCTTCGACGAATCCGGCCTCGTACGGATCGGGCGTCAGGCGCGTCGGGGTCTGGCGTCCGCCCTTGCCGGTCGCCGTTTGCTCCACGAATTGGCCGCTCGACTTGCCCGTGCGGCCCTCTCCGCTGCGTCCGCCCACTTCGTTGGTGTTCGGCAGACGATTGCCGGTAACCCCCTTCGCGCTCATGTTACTGATCGGGCCGTCTTCGGTGCTCCATCCCGCACCGATGTCGAGGCTGTCGAACCAACCACTGGTCATGTCCTCGACTTCCTCGATCATATCCTGCTCACTCTCCACCAGATCGCCTATCAGGTCCTGCAGTTCGTCCGGCAGTTCGCTCATGGGCAGCTCGTAGTCCTCAAGCGGCTCTTCCATGGACCAGCGCTTATCGTCCTTCGTCTCCATCAGCCACTTCTCAATGTTGGTCTCGATAGTCTCGGCCAGTTCCAGCGCGGCCTGCTCATAGGGCACTGCCATCTCGATGACCTCCCTCTCGCCATGCTGCACGGCCTGCTGCACCTCGCTGTAGACTTCGAGGAATTCCTGCGCCTGCGTGGCCAGTGAGAAGTCCTGCGGGGGGAGCTTGCTCAGGTCAGTGGCCGCCTCCTGGAAGAACCTTGTCCACTCCTTCTCCGTGTCGATGATCTGTTCCAGTTGTTGTTCATCCTCTTCGGTGAAGTCATCGACCGCTTTCTCGGCCAGCCTCTTGCTCATCTCGATCACTCGCCGCTGCTCGTCGCCGAACTCGTCGAGTCCGCGCAACAGACGCTCTGCGAGCGTGCGCCCTTGGGCGAGTTCCTCTCCTCGCTCAGGCGTCTCGGCAACCGGCCCCTCCTCAGCACGCAGTTGGGTAAGAGTCGCCTTCGGATCTTCCAGAAGTGCCTCCAACAGTTTGATGACTCGCTCCTGCCTGGCAACGGCATCGACGATCGGGGCTGCATATGGCTTCGGCGCCACGCGCAGAGACTTCAGGGCGGCTACTGCGCGGTTGATATGGTCAGCGGTTATGCGTCGCAGTGCTTCGGCAGTGGCGCCGGCGGTTTGCCCCGCGTATTCGTCCACCGCCGACATGGCCGATGAAAGTATCGCCTCCTCGGCTACAATCAGGCCCTCGGCCCGACGGGCAAAGATCTCGCGCTGCGGCCGCTCCTCGGCCAGCGAGCGCGTGTCGGCGAGGTTGTCTCGCTGCATGGCTATGAGCCCTCTGATCAGGTCGCGAAGCGCCTCGCGCACAGCACCTTCTGCGGCTCCAGCGAGCTCGGCACGGACTACTCGAAGACGGTAGATGCGACTGCGCCCGGCGGCCTCGGCGTCACGCTCCATGCCGTCGCCCGCCACGGCGCAATACTCCACCGTGTCCCCAACCTCGAGCCCCATTTCGCCGACATCGAACACCGTTCCCGCACGCGCGGTAAGCGTGCCCGGGGAGCACTCTCGACCGTGCACTTCTCGCCATGCCTCGCCCGCCCTTGCCTGGGCCATGATACGCAAGGCCCGCAGTGCCCAGTCGTCTCGGGCCTCTACGAGCACTTCCACGCGGCTGCCGGGAGCAACGCTCAGGTCACGACCGGGCTCAAGGACTCTCGTCCTCGGGGCGGAGTCCGCCACTGAATCGATGCGCCCGGTTACGGGCAGGCTGGAGACACCTCGGGCGTCCGTTACGACGATCTCGTACGTGCCGTTCTGTTTGATCACCAGCTCTCCCTGCAGTGCTCGCGGTTCGAGCCGCGTGAGGGGTCTGTCCCCCGCCCGGCCGTTCGGCGTCAAGACTCGGATCGCCCCGGTGGAAACCGGCACGTCGGTCACAGCGCGCAGCCGCGCCGTTGTGCCTTGCGGCGCACGCAGGTTGCCGCCCGATCCCTCTGCCTTGCGGTGGCCCAGGCCGGTGTATCCGGGATACTCGTAGGTCACCTCCAAATCGGTTACGCGCGGGCGCTCACGCAGTTGCACGCGATAGGGCCTGCTGACGGCATCGCCCGCCTCAATACGATAAGAGAACGGGCGATGCACGCCGGGGAAGTGGTAGCGAAAAGCGTTGCCCCGGAAGGCCATGATGTCCTCGACCCAATCCGCGCCGTCCTCTCGCACCTTCACCCGTGCCTCTTGCGGCAGCACACCGCTTATCCGCGCCTCGACGTCGAGCGGTTCGCCCAGCAAGACCACGGCACTGCCGGGAGTAACCTCCAAACGCGTGTCGGTGATCGGCGGCACCCAGGAGAGGGGGTGCACGAAGCGGTCCCAGCCGTTCGCCAGGTAGTCACCGAATAGCAGACCGTACACCACGAGTACGCCGACGAGCACTAGGACGCGCTTCCCCCAGAGGGCCAGTGACTCCAGATCTACCGGTCGTATGAGCGCTCGCAGATCGAGTTGCCCGGCTGCTTCGGCGATCTGCAGGTCGGCCATTACGCGCGTGAGCCGATGGCCGAAGCGCTCATCGCTCAGCAGCACGGCGTTGATCAACCGGTTGTCCAGCTCCGGCAGAGCTCGTTCCAGGTGCACAGCCACCATGCGGTCGTTTATCGGTCGCGCAAGCGGATAGAGCATATAGCGCCCAATCCCCGCGATCGCCGCGAGCAGAATCCCGACTCCCCACACCAGCCTGACGCCCTGAGGCAGGTGGACAAGGTTATCCAGCATGAAGCCCGCAACTGCTGCGGCGCCGGTGAGGAGGAAGACCCGCAGCGCCCCATCGGCCAACTGAACGGCTCGCCAAGTAATCCGCGCCCGGTCTACTGCCCGCCATATGGGGGCCATCAGCCGCTCACGTTGTGTCGGACTGCTCAACGGCTTCCTCCGGTTCAGGAATAGCCTCTTCACCGGTCGGCACCAGCTCGATCCGGAGCTCAAGCTCGGGCGTCTCCGCGCTTACCCGATGGCCGCCCAAAGCGGGGTTGATCACGACATCAAGCGGTTCCAGTCCCAAGTGCGAGCTTACCGCCCGCCAGACGAAGAAGCGCTCTTGAACCTGCCACTCCCGGTTCGGGCGGTGCATGGCCCACACGTCCCACCGGTGTATCCGTTCGGCGCCCTTCAGCGTGGTGCCGCCTCGCCGCTCCTGCCAGACCAGTGCCCACGTTCGCTCGTCATTACCGGCGGCGTACATGATGCGGCGGGTGTGGAAGAAGTCGCGTAGCGAGTTCACCCACTGCTGCACAGGTTGAACGTCCGAGCGGGAAAGTCTCTGCGCCGAATCTTCGTACTCCGCGCTGAACGCCAGATGCACAGCCCGGTTAGTCACCACAATAATGTCATAGACTCCCCCTGTACAGTTGTATGCGGCGAACTCTCCTGTCTTAGGCGTAAACTTGCCCTCGACAGCGAACATTTTGTCCCGATTCAGCGCGACGACTCTGCGTAGTTGCTCCCCTTCTGTGAGGGCCAACGTGCCATGTATCCTGCCGCGGACGCCAGCGCCTTCGCCGAGGGCGATTGAGCGGACGAAGACGAGTTCATTCAGACCCTCGCCGACCTCGCCCTCCTGCTTGCGACGCAGGATGAACCGCCGTCGGGCCCCCTCGGCGTGCACGTAGAGGGTGGCAGGGAGGATATGGCCGCTGAGGCGCCTGCCGTCATGGAAGGTAACGTGCGTCAAATAGTAGCGAACCGGGTAGAACTGCCCGAGGTATACCTTGTCGTCGAGGCCGCTCTCCCGGAATATCCATTTCTCCTCCATGCGCTGCTCATCCACGACTGATTCGATGGTGCGTACCTCCGCCAGCCTGATCGAATAGCGCTGGCCCGAGCCAGGCTCGTGAAGGAGGATCTGATCATTGGCGAACCGTATCTCACCTGCCGCTTCGGTGCCATCGCTGAGAGAGACCATGCCCTGCAGTGCCTCGGTGGCCGCTGCAGGCGCCAACAACGCACAAGTGACAACGAAGGCAAAGAGCACTTGGTGCATGCACGCCCTATCATGGCTCGAGTGGTCCATTCTGGTGCGCTCCTCCCGTACTTGCGGTGCGACAAGACCATTGTACCACGTCGTCCCCGGGCACCCCAAGCGGTCTTGCGTCTCCGCCTTCTTCAGTCCAGGGGCACCCAACAGGCTCCCGGCAAACGCAGCGATGTCAGCCGCTCGTGCGGATTCTTGGCACACATGTAGAGGTGGGTCGCGCAGCGGCAGTCGCTGCAGCCGAACCCGGCCACTGAACCATCGGCGCAAGCGCTTACCCGGAGGGCCAATACGCACTCGTTTCGGGACTGCCCCGGCCAGAGCAGCACACCGGCAGGCTCGGCGACCTCGCGCAGGTAGTCCACGTGCCAATGGCGGCGCTTCCGGCGGTGGCGCAGGTGGCGGTGCAGGCGTGGACGGAGTCCGCCCTGAGCGCTTCCGACATAGGCGTAGTAGCCCGCTTTGAACCGTATCTCTCCAAGTGCCCCTACCTGAACGCATCTGGGCTCCGCCAACCATAGCACGAGCGCATACACGCCGGGCGAGCCGGGAATCGAACCGCAACTGGCGCCGGACTCGGCTGACTTCCTCACGGTTCGCGCCCCACGTCGGACCATAGCCCCCGCCGCTCGGAACGTGCCTCAGTTTCGGCATCCAGGTACTCGGGCCGGCGCGGATGGGCAAACGCCCGGTAGGCTGTCGCGAGTCCGCGTTGAAGCATCCAGAGGTTGAAGTCCCGCTCGCCTTCCTCCGTCCGCATGTGCAGGTAAGCCAGAACGCGGCCGTAGTCGTCTTTCTGTTGCGGGCCCTGGTGCAAGACGACACGCTTGCCCTTCAGTTGCTGGATGGTGAACTCTGTCGCCTTCTGGGACCAGTAGCGCACACGCTCAATGGGCATACCATAGTATGCAGCCTGGCCTGCCGCTCGTCGCTCGTTATGCGAATCCATGCAATCGACACCCAGCAGGCGCACCTTACCCCCACCTGCCATCTGAACCGTGTCGCCATCATAGACGAAGCCGACCACCCCGCTGCTGGCCACCGCTGCGGTGCGCTCGCGCAACACGAGCCCGGCCACGAACACCACGGAAGCCACCGCGACCAACAGGCCTATCAGTGCTCGCCGAAGAGGAGGAGCCATTGTGCCTGGTCAGCCCTTCGCCTGCACGTGCGAACTGCCTCCGAGCGTAACGCTACCATGCCGGTGCGAGTGACACTCTATGTTGACGGCAACCGGCAGACTGGCGATGTGACACGGAGCAGTTTCGATAAGCACCGCCAGCGCCGTGGTTCGCCCCCCGAACCCCTGTGGCCCGATGCCGAGGTCGTTGGTGCGCGCCAGCAGTTCGGCCTCCAGCGCCGCCATATCAGGATCGGCGTTCGGCTCGCGCAGATCGCGCAGCAGCGCCCGCTTGGCCAGCAACGCACAATGCTCGAAGTTGCCGCCGACCCCAACTCCGATGATCAGGGGGGGGCAGGCGTTGGCCCCGGCCCGGCGCACAGTCTCGGTCACGGCGTCGATGAGGCCCTGACGCCCGTCGGCGGGAGTCAGCATGCATACCCGGCTCATGTTCTCCGCACCGCCGCCCTTCGCGATCAGGCTCATATGCAGTTCGTCTCCCTCTACGTGTTCAAGGTGCACGATGGCGGGCGTGTTGTCGTTCAGGTTCTCTCGCGCAAACGGGTCGCGGACCGTCGAGGCGCGGAGGGGATGTTGCGCAACGGCACGACGGATGCCAGCGTTGATCGCATCCTGAAGGGAAGCCCCCTCGATCAGTACGTGGGCGCCGAGTTGCACGAAGGCCACCGCCAAACCCGTATCCTGGCAGAGCGGCAGTCCCTGGGTGAGACTGACTCGCGCATTCTCGATAAGGACACCGAGCACCTCTCTGGCCACCGGCGAGCACTCTTTATCGAGCGCCCCCTCCAGTGCAAGCCGCACGTCCTCGCGCAGGTGTGTGTTGACGTGACGGTAAAGGCGACAGACGTGCCGGCTCACCTCATCCGCCCGTACTATGATCGGTTCGGTCATGGTGTAGGGAACTCTATGCGATGGGCTCTACAGGGTCAAGGCCGCCGAGTGCGTCCGGGCCGCGAACCTGCGGCCCGCTGTCGCTTGTCCGCCTGCGCCCTGCCCGCTAACCTGTGGGCAATTGGGGGGTATTGACGCCTATGCGCAGACAACACTGGACGGTCCTCGGCGGGCTTCTGCTCAGCGGCGCCGCGGTTTACTACTTCGTCAGTCGCATGACAGATCACTGGGGCGACTTCGCTCACGCTTTTGCTCGCGCGGACTACGTCCACGTGTTGCCGGCGCTCGGCATGCTGGCGCTTTCCTACACGCTTCGCATCGTGCGCTGGCGTTACTTCCTTCGTCCTGCTCACGAAGTGCCCGTCTCGCACGTGGCCTCGGCCACCCTCATCGGCTTCATGTCAAGCAACGTGCTGCCCTTGCGGCCGGGGGAGGTCATCCGGCCGTACCTGCTGCACCGTAAGAGCGGCATACCCTTCGGGCACGCGGCTGGCACGGGCATTGTGCTGGAACGACTCTTCGATCTGGTCGGAGCGGGGATGCTTCTGCTCCTGGCGATTGTTACCACGCCTTCCGCAATCGAGAAGGCCGCCGATGGGTCTGGCAGCGACATCCTGGGCGCTATTCGGGATCAGAGCATCTGGCTGGCCGGCATTACGGGAATCGCACTGGCAGGGCTTCTCACCGTTGTGTTCCGGCCGCAATGGGCATTGCGCCTCGGCAGGCTGCTTACAACGCCGCTTCCCGATTCCTGGCGGAACCCGCTACAGGGCTTCTTCGAGAATGCAACGCGTTCGTTGGGGTTTCTGCGCAGCGGCTGGCGGGTGTTGGTCGCGCTGGGGCTGACCGCGGCGGTATGGATGTGCTTTCCGTTGTTAGCATGGTGGCTTGAGCGGGCCTTCGCCCTCGGCCTTGGTTTCCGGGGCGCGCTGCTGGTGCAGGTGTTCGTAACCGCGGCGGTAGTAGCGCCACAGGCACCGGGCTTCCTCGGCTTATTCCACGCGGCCGCCATGGCGGGGGCGGAGCTCTTCGGCGTCCCGAGCGGCAAGGCTGGCGCATTCGCCATGGCACTCTGGGCTGTGAACATACTGCCGGTGACTGCCGTGGGCCTGGCCCTGCTGTGGTACGAAGGGCTGGACCTGCGTAACCTGGCAGCCAGCAGCAAAGAGAGAAGCAAAGCGGACAACGCCGTAGACGCCGGCTAATCGGCCGCAAGGGCCTCTTCCACGGTGGAGAAGATGCCGATGAGCGTGTGCAGTTTGGTGAACCGGAAGACTTCCTCGACGAGGGGCTGAGGGTTGACGACGCGCACATAGCCGTCGCTGCTGACGGCCGTACGGTAGGCACGCATCATCTGCCCGAGACCTGTTGAGCTGACGAACGAGACGTCTCCCAGCTCGAAGATGATCCGGACATGCCCGTCGGCCAACAGTGCATCCAACCGCTCGCGCAGCACGTCGGCGCCCATCTCACGCATCTGCCCCGAGAGGCGAAGAACCACCGCGTCGTCCACGAACTCCTCGTCAATGGTCAGGTTTTCGGACGCATTCTCGCGCATGTTCCGGTCCGTCTTCGGGGTCTCAAGAGGTCTGCTTTGCTGCGGCCCAGGGGGCATACTTGATCATGGTGATCTCGTTGCCCTTTTCGTTGAAGCGTACCTCGTCCATGTATGCCCGTATCAACGCAATGCCGCGGCCGCTGGTGGCGATCAGATTCTCGTCGAGCGTAGGGTCGGGCACGTGCTGGGGATCGAACCCGGGCCCTTCGTCCCCAACGCTCAGAATGGTCCGATCGTCATCCACGCTGAAGCCGATAGTCACCTTCTTGGTATCATCCAGCTCGTTGCCGTGCTTGATCGCGTTGATGACGGCCTCTTCGAGGGCGAGTTTGCAGGCGAAGATTGCCCTTTCACCATAGCCCTTGTTACTGAGGACGGGCAGGATAGCATCCTCAACGCGCGTAACCTCGCTGGGAATGCTCGATATGGCGATCACCTTGCGTTGTGCCTTCTCCAGCAGCAGTTCCACGCCCAGGAGGGCCACGTCGTCTTCCGGCTCCCGCATGCGGTTACCCAGACCACCTACGATTTCATTGATCCCGAACGCGCTGCGCTCCTTTAAGTGCTCGCCCAGCTCCTCCGCAGCTTCATGCCGGTCACGCCCCTCAAAGGCTCTCAGCAGACCATCGGTGTAGAGGAACAGCCGATCGTGCTGCTCAAGCTGGATGCCCCTCTGCTCATACTGGGGGTCCTCGAACATGCCGACGAAGAGGCCCTCCGTGTCAAGCGGGATGGCCTCGCCGTCACGGATTACGAATGGGGTGCAGTGCGAAGCATTCACATACTGCATGGTGAGCAGTTCGCTATCCAGAACCCCCAGGAAGGCCGTCAGGTAGTGTCCCGCCAGCGTGCTGCGAAGCATGGCCTTGTTCACGTTCTTCATGATCACGCGCGGGTTGATCTCGTTGGCGGCGTAAGTGCGGAAGGCGAGGCGACCGGTCGCCATGATGACGGCGGCGGGCAACCCGTAGCCGGAAACGTCGGCGATGAGGAACGCGACGAAGTTGTCGGCCAGATTGATGATATCGAAGAAATCGCCCCCGACGCGCGTGCCGGGCCGTGTTTCGATTGCGAACCTCAGCCCAGGTATGTCTTCCTCGAGGACCGGGCGCAGGTTGCGTTGCAGCTCGCGCGCCACCTGTTCGTCCCGTTCCAGCAGCATCGCCTGGCGCTCGACCTGTTCGGCGAGCAAGCGAAGGTCCTGATCCGTGCGCGCTCTACTGGTGGTGCTAAGACGGGTCTGCTGCAACTGGCGCTCCAGCGTCTCGATACGTTTGCCTGCCGTTTCCAAATCGGCAGTCAGTTCTTTGATCCGCTGCGCCAGAACTTCAGGGTCTTCGGCGTCTGAGCGCTCGCCGTCCCCCGGAGTGCGTGGTGGCATTTCTACGCTGCACATTGTCAGGTAGTCACTGGTCTATCGGGGGCGGCGGTGCGGCACTGCCTGCGCCGCGCCTCGTGCCCGGACCTCTTTATCGAGATAGGCGCATTATGGAGTACGCCCCTCACGTCTCGCAAGTGCCGGGCCGTTTGCCTACCCCCTGCGCTCTTGTGCGTGCCCCGACTCGGCGTCATAACTCGCAGCGATTCTGAGCTTCCGGCGAATGTCTTGCCAGTGTGTGCCCCGCCAGTATACTTTGCCACAGTCCCCGCACTGATAGAAGCGCTTACACGCCTGCTGTACCTTGGGGGGCACGCTCTCCTCTACCTGTTGCAGAGGCACACGCACCAGCCGCCCGCCACAGTCCATGCAGCGCGGTTGTCGCAGGGCGAGTCCCCGCTGGTGCAATACGTGCCCCAGTTGCTCCACAGGGGAGAGCCCGATAGGGACGAATACCGACTCAACGAGTCCTTCCGCCACGGCGTGATGCTTCATTACGCCACTGTCACTGGTCAGTAGACAATGTCCTTCCTCGAAGGCACGACGGACCAGTGCGGCGTCGCGGATCTGCGAGTCGAAGCAGGACCAGTAGCCCGCGGCGCGTAGCCAGCGAGCCAGACCACCGAGCATGGCATCGCAGATGAAGGTCGGTTCGCCCACCGTCACATCCTGAGAATTGCCTCGTAAGTGAGCAAGTGATGGCCCGGCTCCGCCTCGCCTGCCAGTGTAACGAAGACGAAAGCCGACTGTCGAACGGCCCGAGCGCGTTGCGCCCGGCGAGTGTTTGAGCTTGACACACGCCGGGCCGGCGGTTAGAGTTCTGACACAAACGTGTGAGAGCCGGCCGGGCGTCGGGAATGCCCGTCCCAGATTGCACAGACTGTCATCCTATCGGAGGAGCCGACGATGATGGCCGCCTTGCGCCGATGCTTCACCTGCACAGCCCTGCTGGTCGCCTGTACACTGGTCGCTTGCCAATCCCCCACCACTCCCGCAGTGCCGGGGCAGGTCGGCTCGGACCTCTCGCCGGACAATGCTATCTTCTCGCTGGACGAGTTCGGGCTGAGAATGCTCTGGCGACAGGAACTCGGCCAGAGCACGCGGGCACCACTGCATGAGATATACGCCACCGGAGACGTACTTGTCGCCGAAGCAGGCGAGGGCCAGTTGCACATCTACGATGCTGCCAAGGGCACCTGGATGACCGGCGCAGCGCTGCCTGGCAGTCTCGCCCGTGCTCCGGTGACATGGGGGGACCGCCTGGTGCTCGTACAGCATAACACGGTGTACACCTTCGGCCTGGACGATGAGCAGTTGAGTCACGGATACGAGCCCAAGTTCGCCGTGTTCACCCCCCCGCTCGTCTTCCGCGACGGCCTGATTCTGGCCGGCGGAGACGGAACCATAGCCCGGATCCAGCTTAAGGAAACGCGCCCGGAGTGGCGTGTTTCTCTCCAGGGGCCGATCATGCAGCAGCCGCTCCTGCACGATGGTGTCGTATACGCCGCTGCCTACGCCGACAAGGGCGCGGCAGTGCGCGCGGACTCCGGCAATGAGCTCTGGCAGTGGAAGCCCGCCGGACCGGGCAAGCTCTCCTCCGGCGTCGCAGTAGCCATCAAGACAGCCTATGTCGGTGACAACCGCGGGCGGCTCTATGCTCTGGACAGCGACTTCGGCAGGCTGAAGTGGACGAAGGACTTCGAGGCCCCAATCGTTGGCAAGCCACTCGTGGTGGGAGACACACTGCTGGTGTTTTCCAGTAAACCCGCGGCGATCGCCATGCCCGCCGGGGGCGACAGCGAGGTGCTGTGGAGGGCAGAAGGCGCCACCCGGTTGTTGACCACGGGCCAGGGAAGGGCTTACTTCCTCAATGAAGGCAATGTGATATCAGCCGTCTCGCTGGATACCGGGGAACAGTTGTGGCGGGAGCCGCTGCCCGGCGACTGCGTTTTCGCCGGCAGTGAGAGGAGCCCCGTGTTCTTCGTTGCCAACTCCAGCGGCTCCATCGTCGCGTTCGAGGAGCTGAAAGTCGAATAGCGAACCGCAGCAGGCCCGTGAAACTCTGAAGCCCCCCTTCACACCACGCGAAGGGGGGCTTTGCACTTGGGAGCAGCTTTAAGTTTGCCGGTAGTTCCCGGTCAGGCACCTGAACCCGGGAACACCAGTGTAACCTCTCAAAAAGACCCCGGCTCGCCGTGACGGCAAACCGGGGCCAGGCACGACACAAACATGCACTTACAAAGCGCGCCTATCGCCCAAGTGTCTGAGCAATCTGCGAGGCAACCAACTGGCAGCAAGCAACACCGCCGCTAACGCACCAACTCCCGAGCAACAGTCCTACCGGCGCCCAAACGGGCCCGCAGAGCCACCCGGTGTTCGGTGCAGGCCACCTCTGCGCGAAGGCGCGTTTTAGACGTCCTTAGCCTGCACGGTCTTGCGGTTGTTGCCCTGAGCCCGCGCAGCAGCCTTGTCAAGCAGTTCATATACGGCGTCGTTCAGCGCGTCCAGCATATCGGACGAGCTCATCAGGCCCTTGCCCTTGACGTAGTTCTTCACCTTGCTGCCGACGACCAACTGTTCCTTATCCATCATCCACCGTCCTCCTGCGACAAAAGAACTCGATAGGAACTGCACAGAAGCCTTTACGGGCCTCATGGTATAAGCGCCGGGGGGGCCGGTGTCAAGCGCAAAATGCGCTGCGAAGCCCCCCAAAGCGCCTCATGCGGCCGTTCAGGCGAAGTTCACCATCGTCTTCAACGCGCTCTCCTTGTGAGACGAAGCGAACGCCAACGCCTCGTCAACGTTTGGGAACTCGAACCTGTCGGTGATCAGGGGCGCGGTGTCCAGTCTGCCCGCCCCCAGCAGGTTCACTGCCGTGGGATAGACACCGGCATAGCGCCAGACGGTGTAGAAGCGCAGCTCCTTGGCTTGCGCATCCACCAAAGGTAGCCGGGCCTCATCGCCGGCCATACCAATCCAACAGACTCGCCCGCCCGCCCGGGCTACAGCCACGCCCTGTTCGATGGTCGTGCGATTGCCCACGCAGTCGAGAACAACGTCGGCCCGGCCGTCGAGTTCCTTCAGGACATCGGCCTCGCCGGCGTTCAGTGTCTGCGTCGCCCCCATCTTCTCGGCGGCCCGCAACCGCTTATCGATCAGGTCCACAGAAACGATATCGGTGGCTCCATAGCCCGCGCACGCGGCGACGGTGACAAGCCCGATCGGCCCGGCCCCGAACACGACCACGGACTCACCCGCCCGCAGGTTCACCTGCTGGATGCCCTGCAAGCCGACCGCCAACGGTTCTATGGTAGCCCCGATCTCACTGTCTAACGCTTCGGGCAACCTGTAGCAGAAGTCGGCCGGCCAGGCGACGTATTCACGGAACGCCCCGTGGTTGGGCGGTGTGCCCATGAAGAACAGGTCCCGGCAGAGGTTGTAGCGATCACTCCAGCAGTAGCTGCAACGCCGGCAAGGTATGCCAGGCTCGACCGCCACCATGTCTCCTTGCCGCAGGCTGGTGACCTGCGACCCCACCTCCAGCACCTGCCCGGAGCACTCATGGCCGATGATGAGTGGCTCCTCGACCACGAAGGGCCCGATGCGACCGTGCTCGTAGTAGTGGATGTCCGAGCCACAGACTCCGACGGATTTCATCGCGATCAGGGCGTCGTAAGGACCAGGCTCCGGCATCGGCATCTCGTCCACATACATCTCGCCAGCGGCGCGCAGAAACACTGCTCTGTTCTTGTTGTCAGCCATGGCGGCCTTCCGTTCTGACACGTGAATTCGCTTCAGTCCTCCGGCGGATTGTAATGCGCGGTGGCGAGCCGTGCAAACCATCGAGACGTCACAGCGCGCAGGGCGAGTGGCTGTTCAGCTTGTGACAAACGTCCCTGCACCGTATCATGCGGGGTTAGGCAGCGTGCGCTGCGCTTGCTCGGGGAGCAGTCTGGCCATGTCAACTATTTGCCTGCCGCATAGCCTGCCCGGCCGGTCTGCCAGGACCGTAGGGACGGTGCTGTGCTTGGGGCTGCTTTGTCTGGGGGGGCGGAACGCAGCCGCCGCCTCACTCACATTTTCGGCGGGGGAGTATGCTCTCAGTGCCGAGGGTTACGAGGCCGTAGTGAGCCCCGCCCGAGGCGGGCGGATTGTCGCCCTGCGCCACCGTGGGGCCAATATGACCGATGCGGCCGGTCCCCTGGGAGGGCTGGCCGTCGAACAGCATACGGCCGATACTGCCTATGAGGTGCTCAGCACGACAAGTGATCCAGGCAGCGCGAGCCTCGTCCTCGCCGCCTCCGCCGGCCAACTGCGTGTTGTCAAACAATTCATCGCCCGGGACGATGAGCCGTGGCTGACCGTGCGCATGGAGTTCGAGAACCACGGTCCCTGGCCACTGAGCGGGGCCGACGCCCCGGCCGTGCGGAACCGAATCGCACTGGCGGACAATCACGCCCTGCACAGCATGGACCGCGGCCGGGGCGCCGAAACGGTGAGCAGTAGGCTGCTGCCGGTGGCCGTTAGCGAGGGGATAGCCCAGAGCAATCTGCGGTGGTTGGCGGTGAGTGATCCCAGGTCGCGCCGGGTGCTGGCCTTTCTGCCGGGATGCCCGGGATGCCGCCTGCTTCGGCCTCTGCAGACGGGCAGTGGCGGCCTCTCAATTGGGTGGCGCTACCCCACCATCCCCGCCGGACACTGCCTTACGGCCGATATGAAACTTATTCCGCTGGAGGGCTTCACAGCCGTAAGCGAGCTGAACAGGCAGTTCGTCGCCGACACGTTGCCCGCGCCCAAGCGGGAGCCGCTGTCTCTGCGGTTCAGCCTGCTGCCGTTGAGTCCCCACGAGGAAGTCTCCGTAGTGACGCGAGCCTATGCCACGAGCGGTGCGGAGCTCGAGCCCTGCCCACCACTCGTTTTCACGGGTGTGGATCCGATGGTAGTAGCAGAGGGACGAATTGAGTGCCCTGATTACGGTGGACAAGTGGCCGGGTTCGTGCACGAGGTGTACGGGGGGGAGCGTCGGATCGGCCGCTGCGTAGTGCCCGTGGATGGTATGGCGCTACCGACATCCCTCACAACCGCGCCGGCTGTGCCTGCCTACAAGCCCCTGCCCATCCGCGGCGACGAGGCGGAAGGCGTGGCCGCCCTGACGAGGACCGCCAATGAACGCGGCTTCGGTGTCTGGCTGTTTGACGGCACTGCAAGCGGCCACCCCCTGGAAGCCGTAAGTGTGGCCCTGGGCGTCGGCGAGCGACGCACTCTGTTTCTGCGCGTACGAGCCGCACATGACCTTCCGCATCTCAACTTCGCTGTGGGGGGAGAGAGCGGCACAGAGAGCTTCGCGCCGCTGTCAGCGTCGGCGGTCTACTTGTGGCTGATCCACGAATCCGCCCCCGGTGCAGGCCGCATGTTGCCCTATCAGTCGCGAGCGGTGGCGGCGGGCGAAGACCGTTGGCTGGCACTGACCCTGGACGCGTCGCGGCTCGCCCCGGGCCGGCACGTCGGCCGCCTGGTCATCAGCGCCGAAGCCCAGGTAGTGGAGGCACAGCTCGATGTGCGCGTGAGCGAGAGACCGTCCCTGGCCGAGGACTCGTTCGGGCTCTGGTATATTGGTGACGGGGAGCCTGTCTCGGCGGCAGCCCTGCCGCTTCTGACCTCGCACGGAGTGGATGCCGTGGCTCTCGGCATGTCAACCTACACGCCGCAGTCCCTTCCACAGCAGATACGGCTGGTCGCCCGCAAGAGAGCCGACGGGGCGCTGCCGCCCGAACAGGCCGCTGGGGGCAGTCCGCTGCTGCCTTATCCGTCGCCGCTCTGGCTTCTGCGCGAATCGGTGGTCGATGCGACCACCGTAGCAGCAACCCATCAGTCCGGTTACCAGGTTGCTCTCCTCACACGTGACCTTACAAGCGAGGCGCCGGCCGCCTCAGCGTACCTGGTGAATCGCGGCGTGCCCGCGGGACTTGTGCCTGAGCTGACGGCCGCCGGAATGCTGGACCCCGACGACACTGTGTGGCTGCACCTGGACCTCGCCGACATGGACTGGCGCCGGGCGGCGCTGCCGGTGCGCCGGGCGGCATGGGCCGCGGCGTGGCAAGGCCTGAGCGGCCTTGCGGTGAGTTGTCAGGCCCCGACCGGAGCGGTTGATCGGCAATGGGCGCTATGGCACGTGATACGGGATGCCTGCGCGGAGGCACGTCTGTGGAGTCAGGCTCGCCGGCTTGCTCGAAGCGCTCTCAAGGCCGATACGGGTTCGCCGGAGCGCCAGGCGAAGGTTCTCGCACTCAACCGTGTGCAAGCCATCGTAGGGCCGGAGGCCAACTACCTGTTGCCGCTAGCCGCCGACCCCGCCGTTGGTCGAGGCGTGCTGACCGTCCGCGCCGACAGCCTGAGGCCATTCCGCGAGGCGCATCGTCGCACCCTTCAACTGCTGCAGGAGATCGCCGCCTTCGAGCAACAACTGCCGCGTTGCGCCGTCTGGCATGGCGTGCCGCTGACGCAAAACGGGCAACACCAGTGGTCCGTCGTTGGCCTCGGCGACGAGGGACAGAACCTCGCGCGGCGGTTCGCCCAAGGGTTTGAGACCAAGTGGGAGCGCCCTCTGCCCGTGGCGAGCAACTGGCAGGACGCGGTGAACGAGGCGCCTAAACTGGTTTGGGTGTTCACGGACGCCGTGCAGACACTGCCCGAGAGCCTGGAGGCGGCGGTTCGCCAGCGTGGCATGTGGCCGCTCGCCCTTACGCGGGCAGACGGCGCGCTGGTCGCTCTGGTCCGCCCCGACGTCAGCGCTGCTCGTCTTCTTGACACCGTCGTGGATGCGATGGATCTCTACGCAACCGCCGGCGAGATGCGCTGACACAGACGGATGAACAATCTGGAAGGAGGCTTTCATGGGCGTCCTCTTCTGCGGCATAGACCTCGGCACGCAGGGGGCCCGCTGCGTGATCGTGCGCGATGACGGCGAAGTGTGTGGGGACGGCAAGTGCAAACTGACGGGCACAGGATCAACGGCGCGCGAAGGCTGGCACGAGCAGGAGCCGGCCCACTGGCTCGAAGCTGTGGCTGCCGCGGTCCGGCAGGCGGTGGAGAACCTGGAGCCGCACCCTCCGCAGTCTGATCGTGTCGAGGCCATCGGAGTCACCAGCACGAGCGGCACACTGCTGGCCCTGGATTCACACCATGAGCCCGTGGGTCCCGCAGTAATGTACAACGATTCCCGGGCCCGGGCTCAAGCCGAACGCGTGCAGGACGTCGGCCGGGCTCTGAGCGAGAAGCTCGGCTACGGTTTCAGCGCCTCCTTTGGGCTGCCCAAAATCCTGTGGCTCAAGGAACAGAAGCCCGACGCCTACCAGCGCACCGACCTCTTCTGTAGCCCGACTGATTACCTGATCGGTTGCCTGACCGACCGCTGGGGCATCTCCGACCAGACGAATATGCTCAAGTTCGGCTACGACCTGCTGGAGGACCGCTGGCCGGATTTCATCGACCGTGACATCGGCATCGACGTCCAGCGGCTGGCGATGGTTCAGAAGCCCGGCAAGGTGGTAGGCCGACTGACTCCGGACTGGGCAGAGCGATGTCGTCTGGAAGCCGGCATCCCCGTCGTCTCGGGCCTTACCGATGGTTGCGCCTCCCAGATATCCAGCGGCGCCGTCGCTCCCGGCGACTACAACACCACGCTCGGCACAACCCTCGTTATCAAGGGCGTCAGCAGCACGCTGCTGCTCGACCCGGAGGGTCGAATCTACTGTCACCGCCACCCCGAAGGATGGTGGCTGCCAGGCGGTGCGAGTAATACCGGCGCCGAGTGCCTCGCCCGCGAATTCGGACAGGAACAGACGGAGCGGCTCAGCGCTTGCGCGCTCGGACACTCGCCCAGCGGCGTGGTGGCCTATCCCCTGGTCGGCAGGGGCGAACGGTTCCCCTTCCGCGCACCGCACGCTGAGTCGTTCATGCTCGGGGAACCGAAAAGCCGCCAGGAACTGTTCTGCGCCTACCTGGAAGGCGTTGCTTGCCTGGAGCGGCTGGCCTACGAAACTGTGGAGGGGCTCGGGGCGCAGGTCGGGCACCTTGTCTACAGCGCCGGAGGCGGCTCGAAAAGCGATGCGTGGCTCCAGATAAGAGCCGACACCCTGGGGCGCACCGTGATTCGCCCGCACGTGACCGGCGCCGCGATGGGGGCCGCGATACTCGCCGCCAGCCACCGACACTATGGCAACCTCAGCGACGCCGCACAGGCTATGGCCCGAATTGAGCGAGCAGCGGAACCGCGTCCGGGCTATGCCCCGCGCTATGACGAGCAATACCAGGTCTTCCGCGATGAGTGCGCCCGTCGGGGATGGCTTTAGCCCGCCTCTTCGCGTGCCCTTCCCTGGGCTCGCATCCGTCCGTTGCCATACCCTCCCGCCCCCTGCCTCGGAACCTGAGCAAGATGTTGGGCACGATGAAAGGGCGACGGGCAGCGCGGCTTGCATCCCCGTCACTTCTGCGCTAAAAGGATGCTCACTGGGCGGACGCGCGCCCGCAAGCCATTTCACCCCAACGGGAGACGGATCATGGCACGACCGGTGACGCTGTTTACGGGACAGTGGGCGGATATGCCCCTGCGCGAACTGGCAGAGATGGCGAGCGAGTGGGGTTACGATGGGCTGGAACTGGCCTGTTGGGGCGATCACTTCGATCCTCTGAAGGCCGCCGAAAGCGTGGACTACTGCAACGAGCGCAAGGCGCTGCTGGAGGAGTTCGGCCTCCAATGCTGGGCATTCAGCACCCATCTGGCTGGCCAGCTCATCCTCGATAATCTGGATGCACGCCACAACGACTTCGTGCCGGAGGACATTGCCGGCGACCACGAGAAGATGCGCCAGTGGGCCATCGACGTGGTCACCGCCTGCGCATACGCGGCTAAGAACATGGGCGTCGAGGCCGTCCCCGGCTTCACGGGCAGCCCCATCTGGCAGCTCATCTACAGCTTCCCACCGGTCAAGCCCTCGCAGATCGAGGACGGCTTCAAGCTGCTGGCCGAACGGTTCAACCCCATCCTCGACGTCTACCAGGAGTGCGGGGTCAAGTTCGCTCTTGAAGTGCATCCCACGGAGATCGCCTTCGACACCGTGAGCGCCGAGCGCACGCTGGACGCGCTGAACAACCGGCCGGAGTTCGGCTTCAATTACGACCCCAGTCACCTGTTGTGGCAGGGCTGCGATCCGGCGGTCTTCATCCGCACCTTCCCGGACCGCATCTATCACGTGCACATGAAGGACTGCGCGGTGACGCTTAACGGACGCGAGGGCATACTGAGCAGCTACCTGAACTTCGGCGAGGCGGACCGGGGCTGGGACTTCCGCAGCCTGGGGCATGGCGATGTGGACTTCGAATCGATCATGCGCGAGCTGAACCGCATCGGCTATGACGGCCCCCTGAGCGTGGAGTGGGAGGACAGCGGTATGGATCGCGAGCACGGGGGGGAGGAAGCCTGCGCCTTCGTGCGGCAGGTGGACTTCCCGCCGAGCGCCGTTGCCTTCGACGCCGCATTCGACGACTGAAGTGAGCCCCAGCAACGCCGAGTCCGCTCACACAAACAGTGACCGGTGCTCCCTCAGAAGCTACTCCGGGCACCGGATTTGCTGCTAACCACTCCGTCGCACTTTGAGACTGGTGTGCCGCCCCCTGTGGGTCTGCGTCCCACTTGCGACGCTACGCAGGGCCACAACGCGGCGGCGGAGGAAACTTCTACGCTCGGCGAGCCGAAGGGAGGTGAGGCCCGAGGCACGAATCAGACCCCCGATCGGCAGTGCAGCGCCCTCCACCTGCTCGGTCATCACAGCCGGGGCGCTGTTCGAACGCACGGTAACCGGAGATGAACTTGGTGAAACACAGACACTCAGCCATCCTTGGCGTTACACTACTGGTAGCGATCCTCATGCCGGTGCGAGTCGCCAGCGCCGGCTTCCGCGAAGGCGACTGGTTCCCCCAGGGCCTGCTACAGGCTCAGGAGCGCATTCTGGCGGCTATCGATCGGCAAGAGTGCCGACTGTTGGAGAGGTGCGAGAGAAAGATCGCAAAGCTCGAAGAGCGTTTCGAGGAGTGCTTGCTCTTCGGCGATCCCAGCAAGGCCGCCAAGATCGAAGCCAGGATCGCACGGGAACTGGAGCGACTCGACCAGCAGCTCGAGAAGCTGGCCAAACGGCGCGAGGAAATAGAGCGTAAGTTCAGCGAAAAGCTCGCGGCATGGCTGGGCGATGATTCGGAAGGGGATGAGCCGGAGAACCCGGAAGATCCTGCAGACCCGGATGAACCGCCTCCCCCGCCCGAGGACGGCGACCCGGTCGTGCACTGACCGGACGCCACCTACACTCTACCACCGGGAGCGCCCGCCACGGCGCTCCCCCTTTTTGTACCTCTACACCCTCCGGCGAGCCATGCCCGTCACTTGACAGTTCGCGCAAAGCGCGACTAAGGTAACAGGTGGTGGATTTTTCTTGCACGCCCCAGGCCAAATGCCCCTGCGTCTTGAGGATCCGGAGACGATGAAGTCACCCCGCCGAAGCGCCTTCCGCGCACCCCTGTTGCTCTGCGCAATGATGTTTGCCGGCGTCCCCGCTCTGCTCGGGTGCGGCGGCGAGAAGGAACCCGAGTACTTCGTGAGGATGATGGCCCACCCGAAGGCGGAGAAGCGACGCCGAGCCATTGAGGAGCTTACCCGCAAGCAGAGAGAAGCGCAGGATGCGATCCGGGCCGCCCTCCATAGCGAGACCTTACAGATCCGCACAGGCGCCCTGGAGGTGCTGGCCAAAGTGCGTCGGATGCAGTCCGTTACGCTCGTCGGCGAAATGCTGAATGACCCGGCTGCGGCAGTGCAAGTGCAGGCCGTCAAGAGCCTAAGCGCGCTCTCACAAGTCTGGAAAGAAAGGAGCGTCGAACTGCTTTCGCAGGCTCTGGAGCTTGAGAATCCGGAGGCAGTAAGGCTCGCTGCGCAGGGGCTGGCCGAGATGCAGTACGACGACGCAACCCGGGTGCTGCGTGATGCATACGAGAGCAGCGAGGGGGTGAAGTCCGTCTACGCCGCTCGCAGGCTGTACGCCATGGAGCCGGAGCTGGCCACGGCCCGTCTGCTCATAGACAAGCTGGATGCGCAGGACCTGGAGGTGCGCGGCGCGGCGATGACCAGCGTCTACGGGCTGGAGCAGAAGACCTTCGATCGCGCCAAGGCGGCCCTGGCAGGAAAGGCGGAGCCGACCGACCTGCAGGCGTTGCGCCGGCTGTATTCCGCTGGCGGGGCCGATGCCGTCTACGCCGCCCGAGTGCTCTACGAGGCGGCCCCCGACCGAGAACTGGAACAGCACATGCTCAACGCGCTGACCGCCGAAGCGAAAGATGTGCGCCAGGCGGCCATGGGCGTGGTTTACGGCGTGAAACCGGGCGAGAAACGGGAACGGACAGTGGACGGACTCCGCGACCAGATTGCAGAGCCCCTTATCGGGTACGTAGGCGAACACCCGCAGAACCAGCCTGCCCAGACTGCCCTCGAACTCGTGCGGGAGAGCTTGATCTACGAGCTCGGCCGCATTCTCGACACGCGACGCGCCAGTGACATCCTGATGGCTCTGGGCAACATGGCTGATGAGCAGAGCGTGCAGAAGCTGATCTCGGACATGGACGACACGCGGCTGGAAAGCTCGTGGCGGGTGTCCGCTGCACGAGCCCTGGGCGTTGCCGCGCGCTCGGCGCGCGCAGGCCAGACGACGCGCCAGAACATCATCACACAGCTTTCGAGTCTGCTGCCCGACCCCAGGGTGGACCAGCGAGTGCAGATCGGCGCCGCCATCGCGCTGTGCCAGTTTCAGCAGGAGAACGGTGTACAGTTCCTGCTCGACGCCCTGGACCACTACGAGGAAGAGACGGCAAAGGAGGGCATCACAGAGTCCCAACTGCGTGACCTGACCAGTCTGCGCATCAGCGCGCAGGCGGCGCTCACACAGTCCGGCGAGTTTGTGGTGAGTTACTTGAAAGAACGCATTCAGAGAAAGGATGCCAGCCCGACGATCATCTGGGCAGCGGCAAAGACGATGGGCGAACTGCGCGTCCCAGATGTCGCGGCACAGCTCGGCAGGTACGTGCTGGAAAGGCGAACGCCTGCCGGGCAGGCCGCCGAGGGGACTGAGGCCGAACTGGCCGCTCCGATGATCACAATCGACGAGAACGGCGTTCCAAGCGAGGAGCTGGATCTGCAGGACTGGCAGAACCCCGACCCCGAAGCCGTTGCCGCCGCTCAGAAGCGGCTGGAAGTGTTCGAGTACCCCGACTTCGTGCGCTGGACGGCAGCGATCGCGCTGGGCCGTATCACAGGCCCTCAGGCACAGGATTTACTGGCCGAGGCGGCGCGCGCCGAGATGGCCTTCCTGGCCAAGCTGCGCGCCAATGCCACGTTGCCACGCTACCACCGCCGCAAACCCATAATCGCTGCTCTGGTCCGTCGTCACGAGGACGTGCTTTTCTACATTCGCCGCGCCCAACAGCGATCGGATTTGGCTGAAGCAGAGCCAGCTCAAGGCACCGGGTCGTAACCGCCTCGCCCAAAGGGGTTGCAGCGCAACAGACGCCAGAAACCCAGTGCAAATCCCTTGATGAATCCCTTCTTACGGATCGCCTGTACCATGTACTGGCTGCACGTGGGTCGGAACCGGCAGACGGGCGGCATAATGGGCGAGAGGAGCCGCTGATAGGCGCGCACGATGGCGATGGCAAGGCCGCCAAGCGCCCTGTTCAGCATGCGGAGAGATCTCATCTATCGCCCTCCGAATTGAGCCGGTTCACAAGCTCCCGGAAGGCCGGGCTCACATCTCGAACCTCCTCAGGGCCAGCCTCCCACGCAACGGACACGATGATGTCGCGCGGGCGCCGCAGCAGATGATGGCTCAACCGAAATGCTTCGCGAATCGCGCGCTTCCAACGGTTGCGGGTAACTGCGCCGCCCACCTTCCTGCCCACGGAGAGACCGAGCCGACTGTGTTGCTCGCGTTCCACCACACAGAAACGGAGCGGCCCGATCCGGTAGCGGTGCCCCTGCTTGTATGCCCGCAGGAAGTCACGTTTGCGCCGCACCCGCGCCTGCGGCGGCAGGGAGAACTGCTTCATCGCTCCGCCCCCATCCGCTCGCGCAGCAAGAGAATCCATTCATCAACATCGAATACCAACTCCGGCTCGCCTCGCCTTGCTGCCCAACCGTAGCGCCACGTAAACTGTCCCGATTCGATCATGAGGCAGGGCACATCCCACCACTCCCCACGGTAGACGCTGGAGATGTGGGCCAAGGGGATGATGTGTCGTCCCGATTCCTGAGCCTCGACACCCTCCATAATCACCAGCTCAGGCTCATACACGACCTGCTGCTCGGTGAATGCCAGCTCGCCACTACTAATCTCAAACCACTCGCACTCAGGAAAGGGGAAGTAGCGAACCTCACTGCGCAACAGCTCCCGCGGGCTGAGCTCCGTGGCCTCGTGGAACTCGGTAACCTCGATCTCGAACTCGCGCACGTCGACCTCGATCTCACCGATGGGCTCTATGCGCTGGCGGCAGAGCAAGGATCGGGCCACCCCCAGCAGCTCCTCTGGAGCCTCCCCCCGGGCGCGCAACACTACACCGTCGATACCGGGCTCTACCTCTACGGCACCGGCCAGCGCGGGATGCTCGCGGCCCAGATAGCGCGCCACAGCGGCGCTCGCCAACTGCGGCGTACCCTCGTCAGGATGCATCTGTAGCACGGGGTATCTCAGCTCCCCAATGCGCAGGTGTGTTTGAGCTTCAGAAGGCATCAGTGCTCGATGAACTCCGCGAACCCGGTTGAGGTCAGGCGCCTTGTCGGGCCACCCGGCGTGCGCTCCAATATCATACACTCCACGTCCCTGAGCGAATCCACCAGACCCATGCCTTCCTGCGGCGCCAGAACACTAAGGGCCGTAGCCAGGGCGTCAGCCGTCATCGCATCCGGCGCCACCACGGTGACACTGGCCGCGTGCCGCACCGGCTTTCCGGTGCGGGGGTCGATGATGTGCGAGTACCATTCGTCGCCAACGCGAAAACCCCTGGCTTGGTCTCCGCTGGTGGCAACCGCACAGGCAGGCACTTGCAGGACCAGTGCACCCTTCTGCCCAGGCGGCATGCGAACCTGAACGCGCCATTTCTGGCGCCCTGCGGGCTCGCCGAAGAACCGCAGGTCACCCCCAATGTCGACCAGTCCAGACGATGCGCCGGCATCCTGCAGGGCGTGCACCGCTCGGTCGATGATGTAGCCCTTCGCGATACCGCCCAGGTCAACGCGCATACCCCTTCCCTTCAGGAGCACTGACCGCCCGTCGCCCGCGAGCTTCCGGTAGCCGACCATAGCCCGAGCCTCTGCCAGCTCGTGTTCAGATGGCACGCTCCCCCGCCGGGCAGCTTCCCGCCACAATTCACGCAAAGGGGCGTACGTGACATCGAAAGCGCCCCCTGTAAGCTCGGATACCTCAACCGCCCGTGCGATCACTTCGCGCGTGGGCTCAGCGACCAGCGCACTGCCAGCAGTATTCAGCCGACTGACATCGCTTTGCGGATCGTACGCGCTCAGAACGCTTGCCAAGCCCTCGATTTCGGCCCGAGCAGCGTGCAGCAGCCGGTGTGCCGCCTCCGGCCCAGTGGCGGCAATCTCCATCAACACGTCGGTGCTCATCGCCTCGAACTGCGCCGCGTAGCGCCCGGGGCGCCCCCTTCGCTCCATCACGCGCAGTCTCGCCGCCGGACGTTCCCCGCTGCCAGCGAGGGCGAGCACGAGGCCGCAGATGACGATAGCCGCGCACGTGGCGCGGACCCCGATGTCAAGGCGCCTGTTCATGATCGCTGTGCGTCATATGTCAGCCGGCTCTGGAAGGGTACAGTCCGGCAGCAGCGGGATTACCAGGCACATAGAACCGCAGTCCGCATACAGTTATGCCCCGGTGCCGGCGGGTAATGCTTCGACGCGCCCGCCCATGTGGCGGATCACGCCTACCATCGCGGGCGCAACGCGCACGCGCAACTGCATGGTCGTATCGTCCACAGACTGCTGCAACACCTGGGCGTTCTCGTGCAAGAAGGCGATCAGCCGTCCATTTCCCGCGCCCGTGCTCACTCGTAACTCACTGCAGTCCGCGTTGAACCGCTGCTGCACGAAGCGCGTCAGCTCGTCCACGCCGCGTCCAGTCTCAACGCTGGTACAGACCACGTCCCCAACTAATCCACGCAGCAGGGGCACCTCCGAAAGGTCATCGAGCAGGTCGATCTTGTTCAGTACATAGAGCGTCGGCTTCTGGTCGCAGTCGATCTGCCGCAGAGCGTCATTGACTGCCTCGATTTCCTGTTCGCTGTCGTGACGAGATGCGTCGATGACATGGAGCAACAGATCAGCCTCATGCGCCTCTTCGAGCGTAGCGTGGAATGAAGCCGCGAGATGGTGGGGAAACTTGCGTATGAAGCCAACCGTATCACTCAGCAATACCGAGGGGCCGTCCGGCAATTCCCATTCCCGCGTGCGCGTGTCGAGAGTCTCGAACAGCCGATCGCGGACTGCCACCCGGGAGCCGGTCAGAGCGTTCATCAGGCTTGACTTGCCCGCGTTGGTGTAGCCGACAAGTGCCACTGAACGGAACTGGCCGCTTCGTGCTTCGACCGTGTTGCGGCGACGATCCTCAATCTTCTGCAGGCGCCGGCGCAGGTCATATATGCGACGCTGGACTAACCGGCGGTCGACCTCAAGCTGACGCTCGCCGGGTCCACGCACGCCTATGCCTCCCCCCGCCGGCCCGCCCAAAGTGCCACCCGCCGTACGGTCCAGATGCGTCCACATGCGCTTGAGGCGAGGAAACTCGTATTCGAGTTGGGCCAGCTCAACCTGCAGTTTAGCCTGGTTGGTTCGCGCGTGACCGGCGAAGATGTCGAGAATGACCTCACTGCGATCTACCACCTTGGTATCAAGCGCAGACTCGAGCCGTTTGACCTGGGCGGGGTTCAGTTCGTCGTCGCAGATGACCACATCTGCCTCGCTGGAGGCCACCAGTGCTTTCAGTTCGCGCACCTTACCTGTGCCCAGGTAATGGGTAGGGTCGTGCTTGCTGCGCTTCTGCCGCAGATGACCGACGACATTCGCGCCGGCCGTACGCGCCAAACTCTCCAACTCTTGGAATGTCTCGTCCGGGTTGTAGTTTCCTCTCGGAGTGACCACCTGCACGAGCACTGCCCGCTCTGCCCGCAGGCGCAGGTCGCTTCTCTTGGGTTCGGCCATATGGCTTGTTTTACACACCTCTGACAATGCCAAAAAGGGGGCAAGAACGCTCCTCTTGCCTCCACTGCCCATTATACAGCGCTTCCTGGAAACACGCCAGCGGGGCTGGTCGTCGGGTGTGAATTCCGATCGTGCAACTGTGACCACGATGAAGACCGGATTGACAGCAAGTCGGAACGGCTGTATCGTGAGTGCTGGGGTTGACAGATGCGCCAGGGAGAGGCCAGGACGATGCGAACTGCCCTGTTCGTCGTGTTGCTGTCCGGTTTGCTGTGCGCCGGCTGCGAAGCCGCGCAAGCGACGGCCCAGCCGTCCCACCAGGCGGAGGAACAAACCGTGCACCCGAGCAGACTGAACGGCTTCGCAACGGAGCTATACAAGACAGCCGCAGCGGGCACTGAGGGCAATGCCTTTCTCTCGCCCTACAGTGTTGCGGCGGCCTTGGCCATGACCTCCGCCGGTGCCGAGGCAGAAACCAGGCAGCAGATGCTCACTGCCCTCGGCTTCCCTGGCCAACCAGACATCATCCACTCTACCATGGCGCAGATCGCGGAGGATGTGGCAGCGGCGGACACAGAGGGGGCTTTACTGGAGATAGCCAACGCGCTATGGGTGCAAGACGGCTACGATCTGCTGAACGCGTTCGTCGAAATCGTCAAAACCCGGTACGAAGCCGGCCTCGGGTACGTCGACTTCCGCACAAGCACGGAACAGGCCCGGCAGACTATCAATGGCTGGGTTGAGCAGGCTACACAGGGCAAGATTAGGGATCTGTTGCCGCCCGGTACGCTTACCCGACTGACGCGTCTGGTGCTCACCAATGCCATCTACTTCAGCGGCAAGTGGCAGAGCCCGTTCGATGAGCAGCGCACACAACCGATGCCCTTCCACCCGGCCGAGGGGGAGACGAAACGCGTACCGATGATGCGCCAATCCGGCCGGTTTGGGTATTCGGAAGGAGAGTGGGGACAGGCCCTTGAGCTGCCTTACGGGCAGGGCGAACTTTCGATGGTCCTTCTGCTTCCTCCCCAAGCGAGGGGGCTGAAGGACATGGAGACGTCTCTGGACCCGCAGCGGCTGCGCGAGTGGTTGGCAGGAATGCGCCGGGTCGAAGTGGACGTGGCAATACCTCGTTTTGAGATGACGGCACATTACAGCCTGAAAGGCACACTGAATGAGATGGGCATGTCCGATGCCTTCTGTCCCCAGGCTGCCGATTTCAGCGGCATGAACGGACGGCGGGACCTTCACATCATGGACGTGATCCATAAGGCATATGTGAAGGTGGATGAGGAAGGCACCGAAGCCGCTGCGGCGACAGGCGTTGTGGTGGGCATAACCGCCCTGATCCCGCCCAAACCGGTCTTTCGTGCGGACCGCCCCTTCCTCTTTCTCATCCGTCATCGCCCGACGGGGACCATTCTCTTCCTGGGCCGCATCACGGACCCGACGCCTGGTTGAGTGCCATTTGCACCGTAGCGTTCACCGGAGCAGCACCATATCGTCCTCGCGGAAAGCATAGCCGCGTATGTGGGCCTTGGCGGCGTCATCGACGATGTAATTGACCACATAGATCTCGCCGTCAGGCAGTTGCGCCCAGCCGGTGTAACCCGTGTCGGACTCGGGGCTACGGTCGAAGTCCAAGGGCATGATACGCGTGTGCGCATCGTTGCGCTCCCGGGCCAGGCACGACTCCACATCGGTCAACGCGGCGAACACGTTCTGCGTCCACCAGCCCGTCCAGCCGCGGCCGCCCTGCATGAAGCGGTGGGTGATAAGCACGTGGCCACTATGCAGAACACCGGCAACCGGACGGTGAGATGCAGGCAGCGGAAAGCGGTAGGGGCCCTGCCACGTCAGCCCGCCATCGAGGCTGAAGCTCTTGAACGCATCCAGTCCTTCACCCGAGTTCTCGCGCATGAAGCAGACAAGCTGTCCCTCGGGCAGTTCGACAACACTCCCCTCGCAGAGTTGCAGACCGTGCTCGGAAGCGATAAGGGCGGGCCCCTCCCAGGAGGCGCCCGCGTCGTCGGAGAACCAACAGCGTACCCGCCAGCGCGGCCCCTCGGGCCCCTCCGTCTTTACGTGGGCATTCAGCATCCAGCGGCCCGCGTGTTCGCCATGCCGCAGTTCGATCAACTGGTCCGGCACGATTCCCTTGACGGCTATGTCGCGAGGGCCGTCCCAAGTCTCGCCGTCATCGTCGCTCAGCCAGAAGAAGTTGGTCTTTTCGTCGACCGACGGTCTGTCCGCGACAGCCGCCAGCCGTCCGTCGGACAACGTGGAGACGCGCGGGCAGTTCCAGTGGGGATCGCCCGTATCCCGCCTGTGAAGCGCATCCGTAAGCGGCCACTTCGGCGTCCAGGTGCGCCCGCGGTCGTCCGAGGTGGCCAGCATGATGCGCGTGTAATCGCGGTCGGCGTGGTGAGTGCACTCAGCGAACACGCAGACCAGCCGCCCGGATGCGGTGAGGGTCACGTCCGGGAACGCCTCGTAGATGTCGTCGTCGCGGCTGACACTGAACCGCTCAATGGCCATCGCTCAGCTCCTGTTACACCAGTCGAAAAAGCCTATCTGCTCCAGCGCGCTGTGCAGCTCGTCCGTGCGTTGCGGCGTCAGGCACCGCAGCGGCAGGCGCGGCGGACCGCAGTCGACGCCGATGAACCCCATGGCGGCCTTGCATGCCCGTAGCCCGCCGAACCGTTGGAGGATTGCGACAAACTCCGCCGCCGTGGCCTGATCCGTGCGCGCCGATTCCGTGTCGCCGGACTCGTAAGCGTCCACAATACGCAGGTAGAGCGGCGCGGCGAGATTGTAAGTACCCCCCACCGCTCCTCGCGCGCCGACCGCCAGCGCTGCCAACAGCATTTCATCGCGCCCAAACAGAATGTCGAACCGTCCGCCCTGAAGACGCAGGCACCGCAGGTAGTCCATCAGGCTCTCGTGGGTGAACTTCATTCCCGCCAGGTTAGGAATCCGCTGCGCGGCCCGTTGCAGGAACTCGGCCATGGGCATGGCCACGCCGGTCACCGAAGGGATGTGATAGTAGTAGAATGGAAGGTCGGGGGCCGCCGCCGCGACCTCGGCGCAGAAATCCACCAGCTCATCCGTCCCAGCCGGTTTGAAGAAGCATGGCGCCATCGCACCGACGGCGTCGGCCCCAATCCGCATCGCATGGGCTGCCATGCTGCGGCACTCCGGCAGCGATGTGTGCCCGACATGCACGATTACCGTGAAGTCCTGCGGCGCCACGGCCACCCAGCGCTCGGCGACCTCCAGGCGCTCCTCGACCGACAGCGACATGCTTTCGCCGGTCGTGCCGCAGACGAATGCCCCGCGCACACCCGACGCGCGCAGGTTTTCGAACTGGGCCTCGATCGTGTTGAGGGCAATCTCCCCGTCGTCTTCCATCGGCGTCGGCGGCGCCGCGATCAACCCGGTCAGCTTCTCATGCATGGCAGACTCTCCTGCGCTGGTTCCTCCGCTGCGCTCGGCGTTGAGCGCTCGCAGATCCTATCCTATCCCACTATCATGTCTGGGCAACCTGAATCGGAGGGATTACATGGCCCGGCACGTCGGCATCGTCGGATGCAGCTACGAGGGCGCAGCACTCTGTTACCGAACAATCTGCCTGGAGGCGCAGCAGCGGATGGGCGAGGGCTGGCACCCAGAGGTGACCATGCACACCCACTCGCTCGGGCGCTACATGGAATCCATCGATACCGGCTGCTGGCGCCACGTTGCAGACCTGATGATCGACTCCTCGCGCAAGCTCGAACGCGCCGGCGCGGAGTTCGCCTTATGCCCAGACAATACCATCCACGAGGCATACTCCATGGTCCTGGAAGAGTCGCCGATTCCCTGGCTACACATCGCGGAAGTCGTCGGCGAGGAGGCCCGCCGGCGCGGCTTTTCGGACGTCGGTATCCTCGGCACCAAGTACCTGATGGAGGGACCAGTGTACTCCAAGACGCTTGCCCCGATGGGCATCGAGACGCTGATTCCCGCCGAGCGGGATCGCAAGCGCATCAACGGCATTATCTTCGGACAGTTGGTGAAGGGAGAATTCCCGGAGCGGGCGCGCCTCTATCTCAACGAAGTAATGGAGGGCCTGAAGGAACGGGGCGCGGAGGCAGCAGTGCTGGGATGCACGGAGATCCCGTTGCTGGTAGAACCCGACGACGCGCCGCTGCCGACGCTCGACTCCACGCGCCTGCTCGCCCGCGCGGCGATCGACGAAGCGCTTCGGTAGGGAGCCGCAGGGGCGGCGGGCTCCGTCAAGCCACCGGGATGTCCCGCATGATGCGCTCGGCGCGGTAGGTGCCCCATCCGCTCGGGCAGAGTTCGACATCCCAGACGACCTCGCCTTCCGTAGTCACCTCGATGTAACGGGTCGTGTCACCCTCCGTCCGCGTTCCGAAGACCATGAGCGTATTGCCGTTCGGCAGCCGGTCGGCATCCCCCCAGATCGGGGTATAAAGGTCGGCTTCCCGGCCCCATTGCCACACCGCTTCCGCCGTCATGTTCCCCTCGTCGATAGCCAGCTCGACGGCCCGGCTGTATTCGCCGCCCGCGGTCTCCGGTCGGCCCGTCCCGTTGTCGTATATCAGCAGATTCCCGTTCGGCTGCAGTTCGGGCGAGTGCTGATGGTAGAAGAAGTCCTCGTCGGCCATGTCGAAGTCCCCGCCGACGCCGAGCCGCCAGCGGATGCGCCCGGTGGCGCGCTCGACCTTGAGCACGGAGTTCATGTTCCGACAGGAGACGTAGTAGCTGTCGTCGCGCGGACCGGGTTCGATGGTATTGGAATGGCTGTAATCGTAGCGGTCACACTCCGGTTCGTGGTGGTCGAACAGGTGCCAGTCCCAGGCGACGCTGTTGGTGGCCGGGTTCCATTCTACGATCTGGTCCCCGAGCAGCTTCCGGCCCTGATCCTCGGACCATCTTTCGTCGGCCGTCAGAAACATGTAACCGCCTTCGGGCGTGCGGTGGATGTGGTGGTGGTTGATCATCAGGTTCTCCCAGACGATCTCACCGTCCCAGCTCACCACGAACGCCGGCACGCGCGCGATGCCCTCCACGATGTTGGTGCCGCCGACCAGGACGCCCTCCTCGACGGTGCGAACGTCGATGTCGCCGCGCAGGTCGGGTACGTGAGCGGTGTAGCCCCAGCGGTATTCGATCGGGCCGCGTTGATAAAACCACTTCGTCTCGCCGCGTGCATCGATGACGGCGGCCGTCAGCGGCACGTGCAACGGATGGTTGGAGAGATTGACGAGCGTGTAGCCCGGTTGCATGCGGGGCTCATCGCAGACGTGAACGCGCATCTCGGGCCAGACGTCCGGAAGGTCCATGGCTACCTCCAGATGTTCTGTGGGCGTGCCTCATGAACAACGGACCGTCCCCTCCCGTGAGAGCGCTGAAGAGTGACGGTCCGCGAGTCGCTCATGCTGTGAGAACGCCTATGTAACTACCGCTCGATGTCTTGCCAGACGGCGCCCTGTTCAGCGCTTTCGACGGCCGCGTAGATGAACTGCATGCCGCGCAAACCGTCGTACACGGTCGGGAACGCGTAGTCCTCAGTGTTCATCGGATTGCCGTCGAGGTGAGCCCGGATAGCTGCAAACATGTCGTTGTAGATGTTCGCGAAGGCTTCCAGGAACCCTTCGGGATGGCCCCACGGGATGCGTGTGGCCGCCATCGCGGCGTCGCTTTCGAACTCGTCGCGGCCGCGCGTATAGACCTGCCGGGGCTTCCCATATTGGTAGAAGCTCATGTAGTTGGGGTTCTCCTGGTCCCAGATGATGGCCCCGTTTTCGCAGTAGATGCGGATCCAGAAGTGGTTCTCCTCACCGGTAGCGATTTGGCTGCACAACAGCGTGCCCTTGCCACCGTTCTCCATACGGATCAGCATCTGCGCATCGTTGTCGAGTTCGCGCCCTTCGAGCCAGGTCTCCTTGTCGCAGAGTACTTGCTGCACCTTCTCGCCCGTGACGTACTCCAGCAGGTTGAAAGCGTGCGTGCCGACATCGCCGATAGTGCCCGCGATTCCGCTTTCCCTCTTGCTGGTGCGCCACTGAGCCTGCTTTGAGCCCTCCCTCTCATGCGGGTACATGAGGAACTCCTGCAGGTACTCCACGATCACCTTCCGGATCTGGCCCATCTGGCCCCTTGCGAACATCTCCCGTGCTTCGCGCACCAGGGGGTAGCCGGTATAGTTATGTGTCAGGCCGAAGACCAGCCCGCTCCGCTCGACGAGTTCTGCCAGTTCCTTCGCCTGCTCCAAGGTGTACGTCATTGGCTTGTCGCAGATGACGTGGATGCCGGCCTCCAGGAACGCCCTGCAAATATCGAAGTGCGAGACGTTCGGCGTGACCACGCTGACGAAATCGATGCGTTCGTCCTCGGGCAGCGCGGCCTCGGCTTCGGCCATCTGCTGGTAGTTCTCGTAGCAGCGGTCCTCGTCTAGATACAGTTCCTCACACGTGGCGAGGGTATTCTGGTAATCACGCGAGAAGCAGCCAGCCACCATCTCGGCCTGGCCGTCCATCTGGGCGCAGAGCCGGTGAACAGGGCCGATGAACGAGCCCTGTCCGCCGCCCACCATGCCCATCCTGAGTTTGCGTTTCCACGCTTCCATAGTCATTTCCTCTCATTACGCTCCAGGTTCTCAGAGCCGCACCCAGGCCTCTTTCTGGGCGCTTTCCATGATCGCCTCGCAGAGCACAACTTCACGATGACCGTCCTGGAAGGTGGGGAACTCCGCCGGCGCGTCGAAATCTCCCACCTGGATGTACTCGTAGAAGGTGCGGAAGTTCTGCTTGAACGTGTCCGGGAAGCCCTCGTTATGGCCCCCGGGAAAGGCGGCAAATGGCGCCGCCTCGTCGCTCAGCAGTGCCGGGTCCCGCAGAAGCACCTCGTTCGCTTCCTCCCGGTGGCCAATCCACAACTCGTTGGGCTCTTCGCTACACCACGCTAGTGCGCGCCGTTCGCCGGCAAGCTCGTAGCGCAGACAGTTCTTCCGCCCGGCCGTCGTCTGGCTCACCCACAGCACGCCGCGCGCCCCACCCCGGAAGCGGAAGAGGATGGCACCGAAATCATCGGTCGTGATCTCGATCTCCTCGGTGGCGATCTCCTTCTTCTCCATCTTGCCGCTGAACGTATCCACCTCGCCCAGCGGGCGTTTACGTATGGGATGCACAGTGTAGAGGTCGGCGAAGACGTATTCGACCTCGAGTCCGGAGACGAAGTGCACCAGGTCCATCCAGTGCGTGCCGATGTCGGCCACCGCCCGCAGTGCTCCGCCCTCCTCCGCAAGCACGCGCCAGTTGTAGTCTGTCGGGTAGAGCAGCCAGTCCTGCACGTAGCTGCCGCACACGTGGTAGAGCTTGCCGAGTTCTCCGCTGCGCACCATGGCGGCCGCCTCGCGGGTGAGCGGGTACGAGCGGATGTTGTAGTTACACGCAGCGGCCAGGTCCACACTGTCAGCAATGTCGACCAGCTCGGACGTTTCGTCCGAAGTCATCGCGAGGGGCTTCTCGCACATGACGTGCTTGCCGGCCTGCAGTGCGCTCTTGCAGTGCTGGTAGTGCAGTTTGTTAGGGGTTGCCACGTGAACAGCGTCGACCTCGTCGTCGCTGAGCACCTCGTCCAGGTCCACATAAGCCTTCGGCAAATGCATCGCTTCGGCTGCTTCCCTGGACTCGTCTTCGTCCACCCCCAGAACGCCCCGCACGCTAACGCCAAGTCGTCGGAGCGCCTCCACATGCACCGGCCCTATGAAGCCGGCGCCGAGTATCGCCACGCCAATCGTATGCATATCGCCCTCTCCCTTCGTCAACGCAGTCCAGTAAACAGGTCAGTCACCGGTCGTAGCCTGCTTTCCAGCGGTTCGACGGCATCCCGGGCCGTATTGTAGTCAGCCCCGAGCGGTTTGCCAACGCCACAGCGCACTCATGGCCCCCTATGCATAGTCAGCCAGCCTCGCATCCTCAACCCTCTCGTGCTCCTGCAGAATGAATGCGCGCACGCTCTCGGGCGGAATCGGCGCGGTGGCGCCGGATTGGCCGGCAACCATAGCGCCCAGGGCGTTGCCCAGCTCGCAACAGGCGGCAAGGGGCTCCCCGCGCATCCTGCGGTGAAGATAACCGGCGGTGAAAGCATCCCCGCTGCCGCATGTATCGACAAGCTCCACCCGGTAACCTGGAACGTGCACACCCTCGGCAGCGTCGGACGCGAAGGCACCCCTCTCCCCGAGGGTTACCACGATCTCGCGCAAGCCCCACTGCTCCCGCATCCGGGCACAGAACTCCGGGATATGCGCATCGCCGAACTCGAACATACGGGCCAGCGTCTGTGCCTCGTCGTCATTGAGCTTAAGCACGTCTGCCGCCCGCAGCGAGTCCAGGATCGTCTCGCGGGTATAACAGTCCTTGCGCAAGTTGATATCGAGCAGCCGTGCAGCATTCTGCGCGGCGTCAAGCAAACGCCGGAGTGTCCGTCGGGCAATCGCCGTGCGTTGCATGAGTGTGCCGAAGCAGATGCATTCGGCCAGGCCTGCGGCCTTCAGCAGATCATCGTTCGTTTGAGTGTTGTCGTACGCGACCCCCGGCACGATGGTGAAGTCCGGGCGGTTGGGGTCGCTAAGGTCGACATTAACCGTGCCGGTCGGAGCCTCTTCGTCCCACTGCACGAAGCGCGTATCCATGCCAAGTGTGGCGATACGTTCCCATGCACGACGGCCGAGTTCGTCGCGCCCCAGACGGCTCACCATCCATCCCACGTCGCCCAGCGAGTTGACGCGATAGCAGAAATTGAACGGCGCCCCCCCGAGCTGGGGCCCCGAGGGCAGCATGTCCCACAAGACCTCGCCGTAGGCCAGAACGATTCTCTGCACGGGGGATGCTCCTCCTGCTGTTGATTGTTGTGACTTGACTTCTGGCGAACAAACGCCACGATTCTGGCGCATACGCATCGGGAGGTCAAGCCCTGCCGAACCGTTGATGGCCACTCTGAGCGGAGCGCGGACAGCCCTGCTTTGACTCCGGGCGGTCGGACTGGCGACAATGGAGTACTGTCTGACGCCGGGAGCCGTTAGGGAGCACCCTCCATGCGATGCCATAAAAGGGCGGGACGTGCCTTATCGTTTGTGATCGTTCTCGTTGCCTGCGGTGCGGTGGTTGCCGCACTTGTACCGTTCGGCCTGACCATCATGTATGGGGCTCGCACCATCCATGAACTACTGACCGAGAATAGGCGCCTCAAGGAGGCCATAACTAACCTGACCCGGGAAGAGCAGATCGGCTACGCGAAGGTGGTGCAGCAGGAACGGCGCGAGGGAACGCTTTATACCACGCTGAGGTTCGTGCAGACGGCGCGGGGCAATCCGTTGCGGCGCGTCCTGCAGAAGGAAGTGACAATCCAGGGGGACGTAGTGCACTTCGACGCCCTGATCGTGCGGTTCGACGATCGCATGGTCATGGACGGCCGTGAGCGTGCGCTCTACATCTGGCGGCGAGTCTATGGCGAACACATGGCGCCGAAGGATGGCATACCGGTGGAGACGCCGGGCGCCGTGCCCGCCCGTTACAGCGACCTGCTGCAGAACCTTCGTGACCAGGAGCAAGCCATGTTCTGGGACGCCGTCTGGGACCTGGCCAATGACCCCGGCCGACTCGCGGAGTACGGGATCAAGGCTGTCTACGGCTCGGCCCCCTACACGCAGCTTCGGCCCGGCCACGTATATCTGTTCAAGATCAGCCCAACCGGCCAGGTCTACCCGGAAGTTACGCTCGATATGTGATCTACTGCTCCTTCGCTCAGGCAGTAGCGGACAGACACCCGTTCGCCATGAAGCGCATACGTGAGGGCGCAGCAAGCGCCGGACCTGCCGGACTCGGGATGAGACTTGCGCCCCCGGGCCACGCACGTACAATGCTGCCCATTGTCAACGCTACTGGGGGAGCCCATGAAACCACGTCTGATGCTACCTCTCCTATTCGTGGCTGCACTGCCTGTGTTGGGCAATGTCAGCGTGCGAAGCGCAGAGAAGGTGACCACCGTTCGCCTGACCGACCGGGTACTCGTCGAGGACTGCATACGTTTCGGCATAAACCTCGGGAGCGACGCTTATTACAGCGGGGCGGCGCTGGTGAAGAAGCGAGTGCGGCAGAATTTCGAAGGCACCACATATCGGCAGTGCCACTTCGGGCCGCTGCAGGACGAGAAAGGCGCCACCACGTGGTTTAGCCCGCCCGAGCAATGGCGTAGGATGCTCATCGGCGGTGGTCGTTACACGATACTGAGCGGCCCGGCAAGGGGCACCAGTGGGACCATACGCGACATCACCACAAAACAGGCGAAGCATCAGGGCGAGATGAAGGACTTCCCCTACTTCGTCTTCGACAAGCTTGTCCCAGCCGGACCGCCCAATACCGGCGTGTTGGTCGAGGCGTTCCGGCTTAAAGAAGGCGACTTCCGAAGGTTCGAAAGTCACGACTACTGGACTTCGCTCCATAACCGCGTCGTGCAGGGCGACGTGCCGCCGGGCTCGTTCGGCGTCTCCGCGCTGCTTCTGCCGGGAGCGGAGAAACGTGCACATGTGCGCTTCGCAACACACTACCAGCGCTACGGCGAGACGAACGGCACCTGGCACTACCACTTCTGGGCGAAGGCGACCAAAGGCCAGCCAGAACTCACCTTGTCGAGCCAGCGCAGCGACCACGGGGAGTCGCGAACCGTCAAGCCACCTTCCAAGTGGACTAAGTACGAGCTTTTGCTACCCGTCAACAACGTGCCGGAGCCGACGGGCCCCGACGACAATCCGCACCTGACGTTCCTGATGACCGTTGAGGGCGGAGATGTGCTCATCGATGACGTCGAGGCATGGCTCGAAGGTGACCAGAACCCGACAGTGTTTCGGGACGACGTTGTCTCCATGCTCAAACGCTATCGCCCCGGCGTGCTCCGCTACCTGCAGATGGGCGGCAACACCGTGCGCAATACGCTCATGCCCCCACTGAAGGCACATGCCTTTACAAGCCGACGCATGAACAACGTGGGGCCCTACAATAACCATAGCCGGGCGCCCTACAGCCTGCACCAGATGTACGAGCTGTGCGAGCTCGTAGGCGCTGAACCGTGGTACTGCTTGCCGGGCACGCTTCAGTACGACGAGATGGAGCGGTTCATGGAGTACCTTGGCGCCCCTGCCGACGTGGGCTACGGCAGCCTACGTGCAGAGCTGGGCCATCCTCAGCCATGGACGGAGGTCTTCAAGCACATCCACGTCGAGTTCGGCAACGAGGCGTGGAACAACGCCGGGCCGTACCAGTGCGGCGGCTTCAACGGACGCAACTACTGGCAGGATCTGATCTCGATCGGCAAGAGTTCGCCGTACTACGCGCCGAATGTGGTCTTCCACGCAGCGGGGCAGGCTGCAAACTCCTGGCTGAACCGTGGCATCGTTGAGCGCGTGCCAAACGCCGACCGCTTCGGCGTGGCCCCCTACATCCTGCATAGCCTGAACCGGCAAGACCTGGAGGTTAACGACACGAACGAGAAGCTGTTCCGCTGGGTGTTCGCCTGGCCTATCTGGCGCAGCCGCGACGAGCGCGGTGCCATGTATCAGAACCATCAGATCACCGATGGCGCGGGCATGGAAATGAGCATCTATGAGGTCAACCACCATACCACGCACGGCGACGCGCCTTTAGAAGCCCGCAACCGCATTGTCACCAGCCTCGGGGGCGGTCTGAACGTATGCAACAACATGCTACTGATGCTTAAGGACCACGGCCTGCGCACGCAGTGCCTGTTCAGTCTGGTGCAGCACGGCTACCGTGCTGAATCCGGCGTCGTGCGGCTCTGGGGCACAGCCCTGAATATGCGCCAGGGACACGAGCGCTATCGGCCGACGTTCCTGGCCTGCGCCACCGCGAACCGGGTGATCGGCGGCGACCTGATCGAGACCGTCCACTCGGGCGGCGAGCCGACCTTTGAAGCCACGGGCATGTTTAGTCGACATGAGGGCGTCGAGACGATGCATGACGTGCCCTGCCTGTGGACCTATGCCTTCCATGAGGGGGACCGGCGGGGACTCATCATCGCCAACCTCGACGTTGCTGACGCGCACAGGGTGGCCGTGCAGTTCGAGGGCGAGGTCACCGAACCAGCCCGGCAATGGCTGCTCACCGCCAAGGGAATCACAGCCTCAAACGAATTCGAGTTCGACGAACCGCAGGTGCGGGTCCAGGAGACCCAGATCGAGCCCTTCGGTTCGGGTGCCCAGTTGACGGTGCCCGCGCACTCCCTGATGGCCCTCCAATGGCGGGTGCGGTGATCCTGCGCCGTTGAGCCCTGCAGAGGATTGGACAATGCTCTATCGCCCCCCTGACAGCTCCCTGTGGGACACCTTCCTCATGCGCCATGAGGACTGGTTCCACCTGTTTCACCTGCGCGGAAGCAAGCCCCTTGGCCACGCCCGAAGCAGGGACCTGCTCCACTGGGAGGTGCGGCCGACGATTGACCTCTGCGGTCCGCCGGGCTCCTGGAACGAAGACGGTGCGTACCTGACCGGGTGCATCGTTCGCCATGGGAACGAGTTCCGCATGCTCTCCGGCGGCCCGGGGCTCGACACGATCTCGCGTTACGGGCTCTTCGCTTCCGACGACCTCGATCACTGGCGGCAAGTATGCCCCGAACCGGTCCTCTCACCCCGTGCGCCGCTCTACCATGACGGACCCAGCAATCTGGCGTGCCTCCACGCTGCCTGGCGTGACCCATGCGTCGTGGAGCTCGATGGCTGGTACCACGGCTTTCTGTGCGCGCGGACGCCCGACTACTCAGCACACGACACTGGCGCCGTGGTCGCCCACGTGCGCTCGCAAGACCTGGAGAACTGGGAGCATCTGCCGCCGCTTGCCGCCGTCGGCGATCGGTTGCTGTTCGCCGAAGTGCCGGACGTGTTCCGGATGGGGGACTGGTGGTATGTCCTTTTCCTTGACCACGGTTGGGGCGGAACCCGCATGAACAGCCCATCCCGCACTGACATGGCGGGCACGTTCTACATGAAGAGCCGATCCCTGGAGGGGCCTTACGAATGGCCGCAGGAACCACTGCTCATCGGCACCAGCGACGACCGTATGGGTCCCTGGGCCGCGCGCACCCTCGGCCTCGACGACGAGCGCTGGCTCTACTTCCACAACGCGGGTGGCGGCGGGGCAACGTTCGGCCTGCCCAAGCGCATTCAGCAGACGGACAGCGGCGACTTGTGGCTGAGCTATCTGGCGCTGATGGAACCGATCGAATGCCCGGTGGAGTTGAACCTGGCCGATGCCGTTCGGCGCATGAAGCCGCAGGATCATGGACAATGGCAACAGGCGGACGGCAAGATCTGTGGATGCGCCGATGCGGCCGGAACTGCCGTGATCGTAGCTGAGTCTCTACCAAACGGAAGGTTTACGTGCCGCGTTCGCAGCGAGGGAGCCGCTCGTGCGGGAATGGTGCTCCGCTCCGAGGGCCCACCCGGCACCGAGCTCTTCGAGCAGGCCAATCGGGGGCTGGTCGTGTGGCTGGACTTCGAACTCCAGCAGCTCGCCGCGGAGCAACTGGCCTGGGTGCCGGGTTTCGGCTGGGGCCGCTGCGTGCACGACCAAATGGGCCACGCGCGAGACAGGTCCGTCGCTCAGCGGGTGGCCTGCAAACTGCCGGAGGGCGAGTGGGTATCGCTGAGAGTGGTGTTCCGCGACCGATGCCTGGAGGCGTATCTGGGGGATCGCTGGATGCTCTCGCTGAACACCGGCGAGCATCCGCAGTCGGGAAGGATTGAGCTAACAGTCGAGCGGGGACAGGCCCTCTTCGACAGTCTTTCACTGGCGTCGCTTCCTCCACTGAGCGACGCCGTCAAGGACGAAGAACCCGGCGACTGAGGGACGGCGGCTCTGGGCCGAGCGCGTGCGACCCCGGCGGCTGCCTACTGCCCAACCATCCCAGTCATGGGCTGCTGCACCTCGCCGTGCGTGTCGATGGTGTACTCCTGGAGCGTCTTGACCGTGAGGTCCTCCCCCCGCAGGCATTCGATCGCGCGGCAGGCAGCGGTGAGCCCCGGGATAGTCGTTATGATCGGGATGCGGCGCGTCCAGGCGGTACTGCGTATTGCGATCTCGTCTTTGCGGGGGTTCTTGCCGCTGGGTGTATTTACCACCAGAGCCACCTCCCCGTTGATCATGGCATCCACGATGTGAGGGCGGCCCTGCCGCACCTTATTTATGCGCTCGCAGGCCAGTCCACTCTCATTGAGGAAGGTGGCTGTGCCGTCCGTCCCGAGCAGCCGGAAACCCATCTCGCTGAACCGCCTGGCGGCTTTGGATGCCGCGTTCGTTTTGTCCCGGTCGCGCAAGCTGAAGAAGGCCGTACCCTTCGTGGGCAGCACCTGCCCGGCGGCCAACTGCGATTTGGCAAACGCCATCCCGAAGTCATTCGCCAAGCCCATGACCTCGCCGGTGGACTTCATCTCCGGCCCGAGTACGGTATCGACGCCGGGGAAGCGCGCGAAGGGGAAGACGGCCTCTTTGACCGCCACGTGGTCGGGTGTCACCTGCTCTGTGAAGCCGAGTTCCTGGAGCGAGGAACCGAGCATGACCTGCGTGGCCAGTTTGGCAAGTGGCACGCCGATAGTTTTGCTGACGAAGGGAATGGTGCGGCTCGCGCGAGGGTTCACCTCCAGGACGAACACCTGCTCCTTCTGCACCGCGTACTGCACGTTCATTAAGCCCACCACGCCAAGCGCCTCGGCCAGAACGTGTGTCTGCCTCACGATTTCATCGCACACTTCGGCGGACAGCGTTTGCGAGGGTATAACGCAAGCGCTGTCGCCGCTATGGACGCCTGCTTCCTCGATATGTTCCATAATGGCGCCGACCACGCTGCGCCGGCCGTCACTGATGGCGTCGACATCGACCTCGACCGCCTCCTCCAGGAACTTATCCACCAACACAGGCCTCTCGGGCGACGCCTCCACTGCCTCGTGCATGTAATGCTCGAGCTCCCGCGCATCGTAGACGATCTCCATGGCCCGCCCACCGAGCACATAGCTGGGCCGCACCAGTACGGGGTAGCCGATCTCCTCTGCCAGGGCGAGGGCATCCTCGTAGGTGGTTGCCGTTCCGTTCGGGGCTTGTTTCAGCCCCAGTTGAGTCAGCAGTTTCTTGAAACGCTGCCTGTCCTCGCTCAAGTCGATGCTCTCCGGGCTGGTCCCGAGCAACGGAACGCCGTGCTCCTCGAGCTCGCGAGAGATATTCAGCGGCGTTTGGCCACCGAACTGCAAGATGACGCCGTCAGGCTTCTCCACATCTACAATGTTTAGGACATCCTCAGCCGTCATCGGCTCGAAGTAGAGCCGGTCGGAAGTGTCGTAGTCCGTGCTTACTGTCTCCGGGTTGCAGTTGACCATCACGGCCTCATAGCCTTCCTCGCGAGCGGCCATCGAGGCGTGCGTGCAGCAGTAATCGAACTCGATGCCCTGGCCGATACGGTTCGGCCCGCCGCCGAGGATCATGACCTTCTTGCGCTCGGTGGCGCGGTTCTCGTCGATCTGCTCGTACGTGCTGTAGAAATACGGGCGCTCGCTGTTGACCTCGCCAGCGCAGGTGTCCGCCAGCTTGTAGACCGGCATAAGGTTAAGCTCCCTGCGGCGCGCGCGCACGGCCCATTCGTCGGCACCTGTCAGATGCGCGATCTGCCGATCGCTGAAGCCCCATACTTTCGCCTTCTCGAGCAACTCGCGCGAAAGGGCCTCGAGCGGACCGGCCGCCCGCATCTCGGCCTCCAGCGTCACCAGCTCTCGGAAATGGAACAGAAACCACCGATCCATGTGCGTCAACTCGTGCACGCGATCAACGTCGAACCCCGCGTTGAAGGCGTGGCGGATGAAGAAGAAACGCTCATCGTTCGGAACGGAGAGCTTCTGGACGATCTGCTCCTCCTCGGGCAGCCCGGAGGGGCCCTTGCCGTCGGCTCCGAAGCCGTAACGGCCGGTCTCCAATGAACGAAGGCCCTTCTGGAAGGACTCTTTGAAGGTGCGACCGATGGACATCGACTCGCCAACTGCCTTCATGCTGGTGTTGATAACGCGCTCAGCCTGTGGGAACTTCTCGAACGTGAAACGCGCCGCTTTGTACACAACGTAGTCCACCGTCGGCTCCTGGAGGGTCCAGGTTCTGCCGGTAACGTTGTTGAGCACTTCATCCAGCGTATAGCCGATGGCCAGCTTGGTAGCCACACGCGCGATGGGGAAGCCGGTCGCCTTGCTGGCCAGCGCGCTGGAGCGGGATAGGCGAGGGTTGACCTCAATGACCACGATGTCGTCGCTGAGAGGGTCGCCGGCGTACTGGATGTTCACCCCTCCGCCCTTGACGCCGATGCGGCGGATGATGCGGTGGCAGTAATCAACGTAGGCGGCATACTCTTCGGCGGTCAGAGTCTGCGCGGGAGCCACAACGTGGCTGTCGCCAGTGTGCACGCCCATCGCGTCCACGTTCTCCATGCTGGTGACGATGACGACGTTGTCCGCCGCGTCGCGCATCACTTCGAACTCGATCTCCTTCCAGCCGATCACGCTCTCCTCGACGAGCACCTGGCGAACAGGACTGGCGCCAAGTGCATTCTCGATGAGATCTGGTGCCTCCTGCAGGTTGTAGGCGGTGCTGCCGCCGGTGCCGCCGAGGGTGAAGGCAGGACGCAGGATAACCGGCAGGCCGATATCGCCGATTATCTCCATGCCCTCCTGCACGCTATGGGCTATGCCGCTGCGCGGCACGCGCAGACCGATGTCAATCATGGCGTTTTTGAACAGGTCACGGTCCTCGGCATTGCTGATCGCGTCGGGATCGCAGCCGAGCACCTCAACACCGTAGCGGTCGTACACTCCCTCGCGCGCCAGGAAGACCGCAACGTTGAGACCCGTCTGGCCGCCGAGAGTAGGCAGCACCGCTTGTGGTCGTTCGCGCGCGATGATCTTCTCGATGACCTCCGCTGTGATCGGCTCGATGTAAGTGCGGTGGGCCATGACCGGGTCGGTCATTATGGTGGCGGGGTTACTGTTGATCAGGACGACCTCGTACCCCTCCTCCAGCAGCGCCTTGCAGGCCTGGCTGCCGCTATAGTCGAACTCGCATGCCTGGCCGATGATCACCGGTCCGCTGCCAATCATCAGTATCTTTTGAAGGTCTGTGCGCTTGGGCATTATTACGTGCGATCCGCTTGGGTATTACTTGGCGGCGATCCACTCGACAAAGCGTGCAATATGGGGGTTAACCACCCCGCGCTGCGGCGCAGGAAGCGTGTGCTGAAGGCCGACGGCCGAGGCGTCTGCCGAGCGTACACCCTCGACCGACCCGTCGTTCATGTTCTCCCAGACCAGTTCAACTCGTTCGCAGCTCTCCACGCTGCAGCGGTCAAGCGCAACGGTGTGACGTTGCTGGGTTACGGCGGCGCTGCCGTCCAGCCTGTTGCGCACGGGGTAATTGGCACCATGGTGGCCGCGCGGAAGCTGAGTTGCCGCACAGCTATAGGCCATGCCGAGGGCCACGCATCCCAGCCCACAGCCCAGCATCGGCACTCGTCCCACCAAACCCTTCAGCGTTCTGACAGCCTCCTTCGGCGGTGGCACCGTGCCGGGACCGTCGGAGACGAACAATCCCGCCGGTTTGCCGGCCAGGATCTCTTCAGCATCCGCGTCCCACGGGAAGATCGTCGGGCGGGCTACGGTAGCAATCTGACGCAGGTGACTGCGCCGCACACCCAGGTCCAGCACGGCCACCAGCGGGCCGTCCTGTGATTCAGGGGCCTGCGGCGGGTCGGGAGGGCGGAACTCGGGCCGTTCCATGTTCCGCAGTTTCGCCAGCGCCGCGTCCAGCTCGGCACCGTCGGGTAGCACGGCCGCAGGCATCTCGCCCTCCTCGCGCATGTGCACGGCAAGCCCGCGCGTATCCACGCCGGCCAGGCACGGCACACCGTGGGCCCGTAGCATGCCCTCCAGGCTACCCTCACTCAGGTAATGGCTTTGCACGTCGCTGAGCACCTTGACCACGAGCGCTGCTGTCTGAACGCCGCACGACTCGCTAAAACGTTCGGCGACACCTACGTTGCCGATTTCGGGATATGTGAAGGCAAGCACGCAGCCGCTGTAGGCCGGGTCAGTGGCCATCTCCTGGAACCCGACAACCGAGGTATTGGCCGTCAGCCATCCGTACGCGCCGTGCGGGGCCCCGCGCAGCTCGCCCCCCAACCGCATTCCGTCCGCCAGCAGAAGGTATCCGTCCATGTTCGCTCCGGTCAGATGTACTCCACCGTTGCCGGCGGTTTGGGGGTAAGGTCGTACAGGCAGCGATTAACGTCGGGAAGGCCTGTTATACGCTCGCAAAGACGATGCAGTGTCGACCAAGACAGCTCAGTTGCAGTCGCGGTTCGCGCGTCAACGCTCTCAATGCAGCGCACCACGATGAGCTGTCCGAACTCGCGCTTGCCTTCGCGGATGCCCGTGGCCCGATCGTTGAGCAGGACAGCCAGGTACTGGAAAGCGCCGGTTCCGGCCAGCTCTTCCTCGACGATGGCCGTCGCCTGCCGCACGGTAGCCAGACGCTGCTCGTCCACTGCGCCCACGATTCGCGCCGCCAGTGCCGGCCCCGGGAACGGTATCCTCTCGCTCATCTCTGAAGGCATGCCCAGGACCCTCGCCACCTCCCGCACGTCGTCCTTGCGAAGCGTCTTCAGGGGCTCCAGCACATGGTAGCCGTACTGCTCATGCGGGTCGATCCCGAGCTGTGACAGAATGTTGTGCTGGCGCTTGATGCCCGCGACGGTCTCCTCGATGTCGGTCAGGATGGTGCCGTGCAGCAGGTAGCGGGCCCCGGTCTCGCGCACCAGGCGGGCGAAGACATCCTCGTAGAACGTTTTTGTGATGGCGTTGCGCTTCTGCTCGGGGTCGGTGACGCCAGCGAGCGCCGAAAGGAACTCGGCACGCGCATCCACCATTTCAACGGGAATGCCCATCTGCGCAAACGCCTCAACCACGCGCTCCGGCTCCCCCTCGCGCATCAGGGCGTTGTCCACAAAGTAGGTCTTCAACCGGTCGCCCAACGCTCGATGGGCCAGCACCGTGACAACGGAGCTGTCGACCCCACCACTGAGCGCGTTGATGGCGATGCCGTCGCTGACGGTATGACGTAACTCTTGTACCTGCGTCTCGACAAACTGAGCGTAATCCATCGGCCCTCCGCAGTCTGGGGTCGTCGCGTCGCGGACAGCATCCGGATGGCGGATGGTAACGCTTTGCGCGAAAGCCCGCAACCGGATGCGCCCAACCTACGCACATGGATGAAAAACCTTCTGAGCCGCTGCATGGGCGGCTCTGCCTCCGTCGGCACGCCCGGTGCGGTCGCGCCTGGTGCGCAATCGTTGCGCAGCGTAAAGGGGAGGCGCCCCCAAACCATGGCGATTGGCCGATCGGGCCCTACAGCCGCAGTTCTCGCACGCGCTCCAGGTAGTAGCGGTAATCGGCCAGGGGCACGCCGGGGGTGATCAGGTGGTCGGGCATCACGATGTAGCCCCCGTGGCGCATGGCGGGGATGTGCTTGCGCAGTTCGGCGTCGATGGCGTCACGGCCCTGCTCCAGCGCCAGCTTGTCGTAGCCGCCGACGATGCGAAGCTCGCGGCCGTACTTCTTCTGCATAGCCTGCGGAGTAGCGTTCCACGAACCGGGTTGCAGGGGGAACTGGAGGTTCACACCGGCCTCCAGCCAGTTCGGGATGAGGGGCTCGACCATACCGTCGCTGTCGATGCCATAGATGCCGATACCGTAGCTTTCCAGCTTGTCACGAATCTTGCGATAGCCAGGCGCAACATAGGCGTCGAAGATGGCGGGGCTCACCAGCGGCCCGCTGCTACCGCAGATATCCTCCCAGCCGAACCCCAGATCCGGCACGGTCTCCATGCGAGGGACCACCTGATCAATCGCCCAGCAGACCAGGTCGCTGAGGGTGTCCACCATATCAGCATAGCAATCTGGCGCATCGAACATCAGGTAGCTCATGTTCTGCACGCCCATCCAGTTGCGTATCCAGCCCATCATGCTCGCAGTGTGCACGGTAATCGGCAGGCCGCTGTTCTCGGCGCGGCGGATGCGCTCGTCGAGGTCAACAGGGATGCGGCCCGAGTCGGGCTGTAGGCGTCTCTTGTATTCCGCCCAGTCTTCGGCAGTTCTCAGCGTGAAATCAATGAAGTGAGGGATACATGACCGGTTCTTCCAGTCTTGTTGCACCACGCCGTTCTCATCGCGGAAGATTCTGTATTCGTTGGTCTCCTCCAACACCTGCTGCTCAAACGGGGGGTAGAGGCCGAGGTTAACTCCGACTGTCGTCCATTGTGGCACCGACCCGAAGTACTCGTGGATGTCGGCGTCCTCGGGCAATCCCTCCGCGAGCCAGCGTTCGCGCGTCTCTGGCCACGTAGTCCAATGGATGACCGGCATACGGTCGAACTCGCCGTAGTGCATGATACTTTGCCACAGCTCGCGGGTGTTCATCGCGCGTTCCTTTTTCGCTACTAATGGTGGGCAACACTGGAGTAACCTTGCTTTCAGCGCGCTTCGCAGGCCAGGGCCCAATCGCCCGTGTAAGGGGGGCGACAAGAGTAGTGGCCGAGCTCCCAAGCTCTGAGCTCGACCTCGGCATATCGTGCAGCGGCGCCCACTGCCACCACGGGCAGGGGGCCCTGAGCACCGGACAGATCATATGTAGCTTTCCGGGTGCCTTCGGGGTAGAGGAAGAGACGTGGTGGAAGTGACGGGCGAGTTCGTTAGCAACTGGGGCCTCCGAGCACTTCATCGCACGGCGACGCTCTCGATCATACCCTTCCGTCCGCACATACGCAAAGACGGTCGTTTCCCTTGCCCGGACATGTGGTACCCACCTGCGACGAGGTAGAGAGGAGGACAGGTCGGCAGCGCTGCGCTACCAGGGTCAGTGAATCGGCGTAGCAGTTCGCTGCCGCACCCTAATGCCTTTACAGCACTGTTGCGTTCGCCTATAGTGCTTGTGCTCGGGAGAGTAAGCAGTTCGCGCCCGGAAGCGCTTCCGCCAGACCAATTCCGACACGGGCAAAAGATGGAGCCCTGGCTTTACCTACTGCCCATCGCCGCCTATCTCTATGGCTCGGTGCCGTACGGGTTCCTGGCCGCCAAGTTGCTGCGGGGGGTGGACATCCGCGGGGCGGGCAGCGGCAACATCGGGGCCACGAACGCGGCCCGCGTGCTCGGGTTCCGCTACTTCCCCATCATCTTCCTGCTCGACATGTCCAAAGGCCTGCTACCGGCCCTGATGGCCCGGTCGCTCGCGCCGCCCTCCCCCTTTGAGCCGCACCCCCTGGTGGTCGCCGCAGGCGTTGCGGCCGTCATCGGGCACGTCTTCCCGCTATACCTTGGCTTCAAGGGGGGCAAGGCCGTTGCCACCAGCACGGGCTTCTTCCTCGTTGTGGCATGGCCGGCGGTGCTTCTGGCGGCGGGGGTTTGGGCCGTTGTCTTCGCGCTGTGGCGGTATGTTTCGCTCGCCTCGCTATCAGCGGCGGTGACGCTGCCCGTTGCGGTCTGCCTGCTGCACCACGATCCTATCGGCGCCGGCAGATTCTTGAGCGCAGTGGCCGTGTTCGGAGGGCTGTTCGTCATCTACCTGCACCGCAGCAACATCGCGCGGCTGCTCGCTGGCAAGGAGCACAGGATCGGCAGGGAAGGCGGAGCGTAACAGGTGTGACGGCTTCGTGGTCGCGTTTCCAGCACGGGGCACACCGCCGCAAGGCACGTAAGAAAGCCCCGCGCCCGGCAAGGACGCGGGGCCTTCTCGTATGCAGTCAGTGCTGGCTTAGTACTCGGGCATCTCCGGCTGGCGCTTCTTTTTCTCCTCCGGCAGATCGCCCACGACGCAGTCGGTGCTGATCAGCACACCGGCAACGCTGGACCCGTTCTGCAGGGCTGTGCGGACAACCTTGGTCGGATCCATCACGCCGTGCTTCAGCAGGTCGCAGTACTCGCCGGTAGCGGCGTCGTAGCCCCAGCTCTTGCTCTTCTTCGCGAGGACCTTCTCCATCACGACTGCGCCGTCCAGTCCGGCGTTCTGCACGATCTGCGTGAGAGGTCGCCGAACGGCACGCCGCACGATCTCGACGCCGACAGCCTCGTCACCATCGACCTTCAGGTCGTCCAGCGCCTCTGATGCACGCAGCAAGGCGACGCCACCGCCGGGCACTATGCCCTCCTCCACGGCCGCCCGTGTGGCGTGCACCGCGTCCTCGATCCGCATCTGCTTCTCCTTCATCTCCACCTCGGTGGCAGCGCCCACGTTGATCTGCGCCACGCCGCCGGCGAGCTTGGCGAGCCGCTCCTCGAGCTTCTCGCGATCGTAGTCGCTGGTGGTGGTGTCCAGCTCTTTGCGGATCTGGTTTATGCGCCCCTGGATGTCTTCCGTAGCGCCGGCGCCCTGGATGATTGTGGTGTTGTCACCGTCAACGACGACCTTCTTGGCGCGGCCCAGGTCGGCCAGCGTGACGGACTCAAGGTCGAGTCCGAGTTCCTCGGTGATGACCTGGCCGCCGACCAGGGTGGCAATGTCTTGCATCATTGCCTTGCGCCGATCGCCGAAGCCCGGGGCCTTCACTGCGCAACACTGCAGTGCACCGCGCAGCCTGTTGATCACCATCGTGGCCAGCGCCTCGCTTTCGACATCCTCGGCGATGACCAGCAGCGGCTTGCCCGATCCGCTGATCTGCTCCAGCAGGGGCACGAAGTCCTGCACGTTCGAGATCTTTTCCTGGTGCACCAGGACGTAGCAGTCCTCCAGAACGCACTCCATCTCCTCCCGGTCGGTGATGAAGTGAGGGCTCAGGTAACCGCGGTCGAATTGCATACCCTCGACCAGTTCTACCGTTGTCTCCAGCGCCTTACCCTCTTCGACGGTGATCACGCCGTCCTTGCCGACCTTCTCCATGGCATCCGCGATCTGTTCGCCGACCTCGGGGTCGTTGTTCGCGGCGATTGCCCCGACGAAGGCGATGTCCTCGCGCCCGCGCACGGGACGGGAGATGTCCTTCAGCTCTTCGACGATGGCGTCGACGGCCTTCTGTACGCCCCGCTTCAGGGCCATCGCGTCGGAGCCGGCAGCCAGGTTCTTCAGCGATTCTTCAAAGATGGCTTCGGCCAGGACGGTGGCCGTCGTGGTCCCGTCGCCCGCTTCGTCACTGGTCTTGGAGGCAGCCTGCTTGACCATCTCGGCGCCCATGTTCTCGAAGTTGTCCTTCAACTCGACTTCCTTGGCCACGGCAACGCCGTCCTTGGTCACGGTGGGGGCGCCAAAGCTCTTCTGGATGATCACCGTGCGCCCACGGGGCCCGAGGGTGACCTTCACCGCGCGGGCAAGCTGGTTGACGCCGCGGCGCATCGCCTGCCGGGCCTGCGTGTTGAACTGTATCTTCTTCGCGGCCATATCTTTGGTCTCCGTCGTTTATTTAAGAACTGCGAGGATGTCACTCTCGGGCATCAGCAGATACTCCTCGCCGTCCACCGTCACTTCGGTGCCGGCAAAGGAGCCGAACAGCACGGTATCGCCTTCCTTCACGGTGAAAGGCGCCTTCTCGCCAGACTCGAGCTGGCGGCCCTGACCCAGGGCGGTCACCTTGCCCTGCTTCGGCTTCTCTTTGGCCGTGTCGGGCAGCACGATACCGCCGGCAGTCTTCTCCTCAGCTTCCATCCTCTTTACCAGGACGTTCTCACCAAGGGGCTTGATGTTGGCCATTGCGTGTGCCTCCTGTTAGGAACACTTGATCTGAAAAAGTAGCAGAACGGCTGGGCCAAGCTACATAGTGCTGGCCCGAACTGATTCGCAAACTATGTGCCGCCAGTCCGCCCCGCCCGCGATCTCGGCCCGCAAAGGACTTCCGAGGCGGTCAGAACCTGTTCTGCTTGTCGTTCCGCCCGGCAACGGCCTGTCAATATGACAAAGCAGAGTGCACGCCCTGCTGGCGTGGCTGCCAGTTTGGCATACTCGCCGCAGGAATCAGCGCCTAACCACCTGCCACTACCATGCCGAGCAACAGGTAGATGAAGATGCAGAACAGATCGTTCAGCATGGTGGTGAACGGTCCGGAACTGACGGCCGGGTCTATCCCCAGCGCGTTGAACCCCGCTTTTTCGTCAACACATCGAGCACGTCGGCCACCTCGTCCGGCTCCATCATGCCGACGGCTTCCTGTAACCGTCGAGGCCCCCCTCGGCAATGTAGCGCACGCTGTCCGGATCGAGCTCGCCGAGTCCAGCCGCCTGTGCCTCGGTGTCGAGCAGGCGGAAGATCAGAGCTTGTTCGTCCTGTTCAAGCTCCGACAGAGCAGATGCATCGTCCGGGGCGGGAAGATCCTGCAGACGCTCCCGTAGCGTCTGCCTGTTACCGTCATCGAGGGCCGAACGGATGCCCTCCAGCAGGTCGTCTTCGTGCATCACACCGTCGGCCTGTGCTTCCGAACTCATGCGAGCCCACCGTTGTTGCACAGGGGGTGGTCAGTGCGGGTGCCCCTGAGGGTGCGATTACACACCGAGCGTCGACTGACGCCAAAGGCGGCAGCGAGCAGAAGGCACCGGCCTGTACACGCAGGAATGGAGCCAGCGGAGGGGATCGAACCCTCAACATCGGCTTTACGAAAGCCGTGCTCTACCATTGAGCTACGCTGGCCCCGACTGGAAAATGGATTATAGCAAAGGGGCGCGTGAATTCCAGTGACGCTCGGTTGTCGGAGTGTGCTCCACTCCTGCTGGCACGCACCGCCGGGCTCGCCTAATCGCTCAAAAAGTCCACGACCGCCCGAACGGCCTCCTGCCGGTCATAGTCGTGCAGAAGATGATGGTTTGAGCGTGTGAAGACGACCTCCCGCTTCGACCCCGTGGGAAGCCGATCGAACACGTGCCGCATGGCCGCGGGGGAGGCCACGTCGTCGCCCTCCGAGTAAATCATCAGCAGCGGCATGTTGAGTGTTGAGAGGTTGGTTTGTTCGAGGGCGAGCCGGCGCAGCTTGAACAACTGACGCACAGCGCACGTGGGGAATGCGGCGTACATCACGATCTCCCCAAGGCGGCTCTTATCGTTGAGCGGGATACTGCCCGGCGGTCGCTTAACGTAGCGAGCAAAGGGTGAAAGCAGGTAACACCACCAGCGCACCGGCAGCACGTAATACCACTTCTGCTCGACGGCGAAGAAGGGCGCGATGAGCACGAGCCGGTCCGGCCGGTTCTCCGCCGCCAGCAGCGTGCTGATCGTGCCGCCCATGCTGAAGCCGACCAGGGCCACCCGTCGATAGCGATCACGCAACGCTTCATATTCGGCGCGGGCGCGCGCGAGCAGGTCCTCAGCGCCCGTCTGTTCCAGGTCGGCAGGACGTGTGCCATGGCCGGCTTCAAGCGGCGCAAACACGTCCCAACCGGCAGCGTCCACGGCCCCGGGCAGGTCCCCAAAATCAGCCGGGCTGGTCAGCCACCCATGCAGCATCAGGCAAGCGCGATCGCGCCCACGCTCGATGCGCACGGGATGAGCACCCTTCAACACCCCGGTCTCCCCTGGCCCATCCGTACTTTCAGCCTCGCGCGACGCCCTAATCCTCGAAATCGAGTCGGATTCCGAGCTCGCGCAGTTGTGCATCGTCCACCTCGGAAGGCGCGCCCGTCAGCAGGCTCACCGCCTTCTGCGTCTTCGGAAACGCGATCGTCTCGCGCATGTCCTCCAGCCCGAGCATGACCATGCACAAGCGGTCGAAGCCGAACGCTATGCCCCCATGCGGAGGAGCACCATACCGTAAAGCATCGACGAAGAACCCGAACCGTGCCTCGATCTGCTGCGGTGTGTAGCCCAGGACACTGAGAACATGCATCTGATCGTCGTAGTTCGAGATACGGATGCTGCCGCCAGCGACCTCCTGGCCGTTCATGACCAGGTCGTAGCAGCGCGTTCGGACCGCCTCCGGCTCGCAGTCGAGCTTGCCCATATCCTCCGGATAGGGCGCCGTGAAGGGATGGTGCACGAACGTGAGCCGCCCCGTCACTTCGTCTCGCTCGAAGGCCGGGGCGTCGACAACCCAGCACAGCGCGTCCTCGTCGCCGACCATGCCCATCATCCGCGCCACACGGCTGCGCAGATGACTGAGAACCAGGTTGCACGTGTCGCGGCGGTCGGCCACAAAACACAGCAGGGCCCCGTCTTCTGCGCCGAGACGCTCGCAGATGGCCGTGATTTCGTCTTCTGTGAAGAACTTCGCGATCCCACCCTCGGGCTGCCCCCCACGGATCCGGAACCATGCCAGGCCCTTCGCCCCGATCTCCTGGGCGAAGGTTACCAGACCATCCACATCGCTGCGGGGCAGTTCCGCCCCGCCCGGCACGCAGATACCGCGCACCTGCCCTCCGTCGGCGACGGTGCCACTGAAGACCCGGAACTCGCACCCACGGGCGATCTCGCTGATATCGCCGATCTGCAACTCGAAACGCAAGTCCGGCGAGTCCGTGCCATAGCACTCCAGGGCATCGGCGTAGGTGATCCGGGGCAGAGGCAATTCCAACCTGCGCCCCTTGAGTCTGTCGAAGACGCTGGCCATAAGGCCCTCGACGATGCCCATAACGTCGCCTTCGTCGGCGAACGACATCTCCAGGTCGATCTGCGTGAACTCGGGCTGACGGTTGGCGCGCAGGTCTTCGTCGCGGAAGCATTTGACGATCTGGAAGTACCGGTCGACCCCCCCGATCATCAGCAATTGCTTGAAGAGCTGAGGGCTCTGCGGCAGCGCGTAGAACCTGCCCGGATTGACGCGGCTCGGCACCAGATAGTCCCTTGCGCCTTCGGGTGTGCTCTTGGTCAGCATGGGCGTCTCTACCTCGATGAAGCCCTGAGCATCCAGGTAGCGCCGGGCAGTCTGCATCAACCGATGGCGGAACTCCAGGTGGCGCTGCATGCGACGGGTGCGCAGGTCGAGGTAACGGTTGCGCAGGCGCACTTCGATGGAAACGTCGTCGGGCGCGTCGATGTCGAACGGCGGCGGCTCGCTGGCGCTGTGGATCTCAAGTTCCTGTGCGCCCACTTCGACCTGGCCGGTCGGCAGGTCGGGGTTCTCCATCTCCGGGGGGCGTCTCTCCACCACACCGCGCACGCTGATGCAGTACTCACTGCGCAGTTCGCGGGCGCGACGGTGCATGCGCTCGTCCGACTCGGGTCGGAAGACAACCTGCACGATACCCGTGCGGTCCCGCAGGTCGATGAAGACCAGCCCGCCGTGATCGCGCCAGTTGGCGACCCATCCGCTGACGATGACTTCCCGGCCGATGTGCTCAGCTCGCGGTTCCCCGCACTTGTGCGTCCGTTTCAGCATGGATTATGTCGCTCTCCAGGATGTCCGTTCGGGTTCTGATGCGGGCAGGGCCCCATCGTTTTCAGCCGCAGAGCTGTCGACGAATGCGCTCGGATCGTTCGGCAACCGTCAGTATGCTCTTGCGCAGTTCCACCGGGCTCAGACCGGCGCGCAATATGGTGTTGAAGACTACGAACTGCGCCTCGCCGCCGATGTCCCTCAGCGCGATCGCCCCGTAAGGCATCTTCAGGTTCATCCTCAGCGCCTCCTCGTAGTTCTTCGGGTCGGCCCGGCCACAGTTGGCAAAGACGATGACCACAGGCGCACCCTCGTGGTCTGTCGAACCGAAGACGGTCCAGACCTTCCGCGCCACGTCCCGGCCCGGGGCGACATTGGCGACGTAGCGGCCCTCGGCTTCGCGTTTCAGTTCGCAGTCGGCGTCCTCGAGCGCCAGCTCAATCAAGGTATCATCGGGCAGATGGTGGGCATCCGCCACGGTGCCCTGGCCGCGCTCTTCCGCCCAGCGCAGCCACGGGCGGGGCAGTGGGCCCAGGTCACGCCCGGTGATGTTGCGCAGGGCTTCACGCGCCACGGTCTGGTAGTCGCCATCCTCCAGGTGGCGGGCTATCGCGGGCACCGCCTTCGCCGAGCCGGTTCTTCCCAGCACGCTCAGCATCACCCAACGGGCGCCCTGGTTGCCTTCCTGGTCGAGGGCCTTCAGCACCGGCTCGACGGCCTCCGCGCCCCGTGCCGCCAGCTCGTCGGCGGCGGTGGAGCGCGTCCGGAAATCCCGCAACCGGGCGATGAGGCCCTCAATGTCTTGCTCAGCCATCGCTCCACCCTCCCACTTCGGGGCTACATTCAGTCGCCGGCGGCAAGCGCCTTCGTGACGGCGTCGGCCGCACCCTGGCGGGGGGCGGTCCATTGCTCCCCCCCGGCCATTTCCTTGATGAGCACCTCACCGGCCTGCAGTTCGCGCCCGCCGATCAGCAAGCACAGCGGCGCATCGAGCCTGTTCGCCACGCGCATCTGCGACTTCGGGCTGCGCGCCTCGTAGTCCAGTTCGGCACTGATTCCCGCCCGCCGAAGCTCCTGCGCGATGGCGAAGCACTCCAGCCGCACCTCATCATCGAAGCACACGATGTATACGGCCGGCCTCAGGGAAGTATCAGGCGCATCGCCGAGTTCGGCCTCCATTGCCAGCAACGTCGGCTCGACACCCAAGCCAAAGCCCACGCATGGCAGAGAAGGGCCACCGAACAGCTCCACCAGGTTGTCGTAGCGTCCGCCTCCGCAGATGGTATCGCGCGCCCCGAGGTCCGGGTGCTTGATCTCGTACACCGTACGGGTGTAGTAGTCCAGCCCGCGCACCAGTCGCGGATCCTGCCGGCAGTCGATGCCGATGCGCTCGAGCCCCGCGAGCACGGCCTCGTAGTGCTCGCGGCAGCCCTCGCAGAGGTAGTCCGAGATCACGGGCAGGTCGTTGACGATCGCCTGACAGCCCTCCTGCTTGCAGTCGAAGACGCGCAGGACGTTGCGTTCGGTGCGTGCGCGGCAGTCCATGCAGAGCTCCTCGCGGCGCTCGCGCAGGCGCTCCTGCAATTGCCGGCGGAAGCGCAGCCGGCATTGCGCGCAACCGATGGAGTTCACATAGGTTCTGAACTTGCTCAGTCCCGCCTCGCGATAGATATCGCTCGCAACGGCGACTGTCTCGGCGTCGAGCAGAGGGCTTGCGCTGCCAATCACCTCAATGCCGATCTGGTGAAACTGGCGCAGGCGGCCCCGCTGCGGGCGCTCCCGGCGGAACATCGGGCCGGAGTAGTAGAACTTCTGGAAGGGATCCGTCTTATGCAGGCCCTGCTCCAGGTAGGCGCGCACAACGGACGGCGTGCTCTCGGGGCGGAGCGTAATACTTTCGTCGTCATCGTCTCCACCCCTCGGTATGGTGTACATCTCCTTCTGCACGATATCGGTCGTCTCGCCCGTACCCTTGATGAACAGGCGCGTCTGCTCGATGATGGGGAGCTGGATTTCGCCGTAGTTGTAGCGCTTGAACACTTCACTTGCGGCTTCGTAGAGTCGGCGCCAGTGGCCCCATTGCCAGGGCAACAGGTCTTCCGTTCCGAGAAGGGATTTTATCTGCTCAGACATCAGTGGCTCTAACGGGCGGCGAACGGAGAACAACGGGCCAGCGCGGTGCCAACGGGCGCGGCTGAGGCGGCATTGTAACAGAACGCCGCCGACCTGCAAAGCTGCGCAAGGGGCAAGCGCGACGCACAGCCTGCAAACCGGGGAGGTCAGAAGGTGGCGGACGACCTGCAGGACAGCCATATCCTTGTCACCAGTGGCCCGACGCGGGGCAACATCGATGCCGTGCGCTACATCAGCAACCGCTCCAGTGGCTGGCTGGGAGCGCGCATCGCCCTGGAGGCGCTGTCGCGCGGGGCCCGGGTCACACTCATCGCCGGGCCCTCAAGCGTTACCCCTCAGCGCCGGGAGCTGACTGCCGAGGAGGCGGACAGGCTGCGGATCGTCGACATTGAGACGGTGGATGATCTGACCCACAGGCTCCAGGAAGAGCTCACGCGCGAGCCGCCGGACGCGGTGATCCACGCGATGGCAGTCCTCGACTACGTGCCCGCTGCGCCGGTCGAAGACAAAACACCTTCGGGACGTGACGAGTGGACGGTGCGGCTGGTGAAGACGCCCAAGGTCATCCGACGCATCCGTGACTGGGCGCCGCACACCTGCCTGGTTGCCTTCAAGCTGGAGGTCGGCCTGAACGAAGAGGAGCTTACAAGGCAGGCGATGGCCGTGCTGCGTGCCAGCAACGCCGATTTCGTCGTCGCCAACGACCTGACGAGTATCCGCAACGAAGCGCACCCGGCCATCTTGCTCGACGCCGACGGCCGAGCCGTTGCGCATCCGGAGACCAAGGGCGAGATCGCACGGGCGTTGTGCCGGCTGCTGGCTGCGAAACTCAGCCCGGGCTGAAGCCGAAGCGGCGGAGTGTGCCCTTCAGACGCAAGCGGGTCGGTAGAGGCAGGTCGGCCTGCCTGCACCTTAGTGCGCACGTTATGCAATAGCTATACGCGCTTACGAGATACTAATGTGTCCCCGCAACGTCCCACTATTGGTATCTCTTCGACGCACCCGACCAGTGATTCGCTCCCGGGTGCGCGCACACGCACATAGCGGTCCGTGTAGCCGTGCAGTTCGCCTTCCTCATCCTGCCGCTCCCACAGGACCCTTACCGTCCGGTTAACAAAGCTCTCCGCCCATTCCTCGGCCAATCGCTCCGCGCACGTGCGCAGTTCCTCGCTGCGGGTGGCCGTCGCCTCCGGCGCAATCTGCCCGGGCATTGTCGCGGCGGGCGTGCCTGCTCGTGGACTGAATGGGAATACGTGAATGCGGCTGAAGCGCACTTCCTTGCAAAGATCAAGAGTGTTCTCAAACTGTGCCTTGCTCTCTCCGGGGAAGCCAACCATCACATCGGTGGTAATTGCCGGGCGGTCCAGCCACTGCCGGGCAAGGGCGACGGCAGCCCGGAACTCGCTCGACGAGTAGCGGCGGTTCATCCTCCTCAGCACGTCGGCGTCACCGCTCTGCAGGGGCAGGTGTAGGTGCGGGCAGACGGCCGGGTGCTGCATAGCCGCCAGCAGGGCCTCGTCCACCTCGTTCGGCTCCACGGAACTCAGACGCAGGCGTTCGAGCCCCGGCGTTTCGGCGACTGCGCGAACGGCGTCCGCAAGCGAGGTGTCTTCCCTCAATCCTCGACCGTAAAAGCCGAGGTGGATGCCCGTCAACACAATCTCCCGGAAGCCCCTGGCGACCAGTCGTTCGGCCTCGCGGCGCACGTCCTTCAGCGGTCGGCTGCGCGGCTTGCCACGCACGTGCGGCAGGATGCAGTAGGCGCAGCAGGCGTCGCAACCTTCCTGTATCTTCAGGTAAGCGCGCGTGCGGCCGCTCCAACCGTCGATGCCGAAGTCACCGTTCAGGCGTTCGATATCGGGCAGCGGGCCACCATGCACGGCTTCGAGCATTCCCTGCCATTCATACCGGCCGTAGACCCCTTGTACCCCTTTCACCTGCTCCAACTCCCGGGGTGCGGCAGTGGCATAGCAACCGGTGACGAACACTTGGCCGGCCGGGCTCTCCCGAGCAAGCCGTCGCGCAAGCTGGCGGCTTTTGCGATCAGCGCCTGAGGTCACGGTGCAGGAGTTCAGGATGCAGACATCCGCGGGCTGCTCGCCGGCGGCTGGCACGTAGCCTATCCGCTCGAGCGCCTCCGAAAGCCGTTGCGAGTCGTACAGGTTGGCCTTGCAGCCGAGCGTTTCGATCCGGTACGTGGCAGCCATAGCCGAGGCTTACCCTGAGCGGCGGGCGACACCTGTCTGCCGTGCGGCGGCGGCGACCGCGTCGGCCACGGCCCGGTGGACCCTGCGGTCCATGAAGTCGGGCACCAGCTCGTCCTCCGGGGCGAGCCGGGCCAGCGCGGAGGAGGCGGCGACCTTCATCTCTTCGTTAATCTGGCGCGCGCGGGAATCCAGCGCCCCGCGGAAGATGCCCGGGAAACCGAGCGCGTTATTGATGTGACGGCCGTCCTCGGCGGCGACGGCACCCGCCTGCAACGCCTCATCGGGCCATATCTCCGGCACGGGGTTGGCCATGGCAAACACGATGGGTTCGGGCGCCATGGAGCGAACCATAGCCCTGTCCACCACGCCAGCCACGCTCAGCCCCACGAACATGTCCTTGCCCCTGATGACGTCCGCCAGCGAACCCCTTTCGTTCTCGTTGTTCGTCTCCTCAGCGATCCGTTCCTTCGCCGGGTTCATGTTCTCCTTGCGTCCTCGGTAGACGGCGCCGCGACTGTCGCACAGCACGACGTCCGCCACGCCGTAGCCGAGCAGGTAGCGCGCCACCGCCGAGCCGGCGGCGCCGGCCCCATTGATGACCACGCGCAGCCCGCCTGCGCTTTTGCCGCTGATTCTCAGCGCGCTGATAAGCGCCGCCAGCACCACAACGGCAGTGCCGTGCTGGTCGTCGTGGAAGACGGGCACGCCGAGGCGCTCCTTCAGCGTGTCCTCGACCTCGAAGCAGGTCGGCGCCGCGATATCCTCCAGCAGGATCGCCCCGAAGGTAGGGGCGACGGCCTCCACAACGTCGATGATGCGGGCGGCGTGATGGCTGTTCACCAGCAGGGGGACGGAGGCTATGTCCACCATTTCCATCAGGATGACGCTCTTGCCTTCCATGACGGGCATGGCCGCACTGACACCGACATCGCCGAGCCCGAGTACGGCGGTTCCGTTGGTGATCACGGCCACAGTCTCGCCGACCGAGGTGTACTGGTAGACCTTGTCGGGCTGCCGCGCTATGAGACGGCTGACCTCGGCCACCCCCGGCGTGTATATCTGGCGGAGCTGCTCCACCGTTTCCAATCGCAGACGGCTAACCATGCGCGTCTTGCCGCCCTCGTGGAGGCGGAGGATATCATCAAGGCTGGGGGCTGAGTCTCTGCGTTTCTCAGTCATGTAGCGGGGCCCGAAAGCTGGTCATGGGGAAGGACGCGGCGGCACGCCGCCCGCGAAGCATTTATACCCCGTCCGGGGTTGGCGCGCAAACTGAAGCCGTCTGCTTGCCGGCGCCCTGCACCTGCCGCAGCTTTACTCCTGCCCTGGCTTTGCCTATAATCTGCCCGTAGCTTCGCCGTGTGACACGATACTGCGTGCGCAAGATGCAGTAGGTGCATTAACCCGGGAGGCGAGGGCTGATGGCTGACAGCAGAGGCGAGGGGCCGTGGCAGGTGGGCCAGCGACTCGCTGACCGTTACGAGGTGCGCGAGGTGCTGCAGCACTCCTCCACCTGCTGTCTGTACCGTGCGCATGACGTCTTCCGCAGCGCCACTCACCTTATCCTCGGCCCGGGCTCGAAGATAATGACCCGCGTCGGCGGTCTCGACTGGTTCGAGGACTACTGCAGCGCCATGCTGCGCGTGCCGCCTCATCCCAACCTGTTGACGCCGAAGCGCATGGACCACGACGGCGGCGTCCCGTTCGTGCTGCTGCCCAACGCCGAGGGCAAGTCCTGGTATCAGGCTATTCGCGACGGTGACCTGCGCGAACTGCCAGACATGCTGAGCGTGGCCATCCAGGTGGCGCGAGGCGTGGCCTGGCTGCACCGCCATGACTGCATCCATTACAACGTGAAACCGCGCAACGTCATACTCTGCGAGCGCGGCTTCGCCAAGGTGTGGAAGTACGGCGAGTCCGGCGCCAAGACACGCGCTTACGCCTCCCCGGAGCAGATGGATGGCGACCGCTTGCTGAGCCCCGCTACGGATGCCTGGTCATGGGCGCTGAGCGTGCTGGAGATGTTCGCCGGCCGGCCCGTCTGGCGCACGGGGGATCAGGGACCGGAAGCGCTCAGGCACTACCTGGCACGCGGCCCGGCGGTCAGGGGCATCCCGCCGATGCCCGGAGCGCTGGCCGAGCTGCTGCGCCGCTGCTTCCGGGATAATCCAACCGAAAGGCCGGCCCACATGTCGGAGGTCGTCGCCGCCGTCGAAAGCATCGCCGGCAACCACTTGCCGGCGGACCAGGGGGATACCGACGAGGCAAAGGCGGAACTCGAGCAGCAGACAGAACAGCCGCGCACCCGCTTCCGCAAGCCGGGCGACCGCCGCACGGATACCGGCCACTGGCGACTGCACCAGACCTGACGTCACCAGCGCGTGGGAGTACACCAGATGCCCGACGCCTCCTTCGGCGAATGCCACAGCGGCGGACTGCACGCCTGCTGGGCAACCGATATCGGATCCGTCCGTCTGGACAATGAGGACGCCGTGCGAGCACTGCCCGAGGAGGGGCTCCTCATCGTCTCCGACGGCATGGGCGGCGAGTACGCCGGGCATTACGCGAGCGAGATAGTCATCGGCCGGCTGCCCGTCCTGCTGCGCGAGGAGGTGGCAGAGCGTGAACCCCAGTCCTTGGCTGAGGCGGGCTCCTGCCTTCGGCGCGCCCTGCGCCACCTGAACCGGTTCGTACGGCAAGAGAGCGGCCAGTTGAGCGCCGTGCGACGCATGGGCGCCACCGTAGTCACCGCGCTTGTCAAGGGGCAACAGTTCTGCGTCGCCCACATGGGCGACAGCCGCGCCTACCTGTGGCAAGACGGCAACCTGGAACAACTGACGCGGGACCACTCCGTCGTCTCGAACCTGGTGGAGGACGGACTGATCAGCCGCGAGGAGGCGCGCAGCCACCCGTTGCGCGGCCAGATACTGCGGTTCGTCGGCATGGATGGCGACGCCTCGGCGGACCTGCTCATCGCGCGCTGGGACCCCCGCGACCGGCTGCTGCTCTGCACCGACGGCCTCTCGGGCCCTCTCTCCCCCGAGCGTATGCGCGCCATCCTGGCCGGCAGACGGCCCATGGCCGATGTGTGCCGCGACCTGATTGAGGCGGCGAAGGGCGCAGGCAGCACGGACAACATCACCGTCCTGCTCTGCGAGCAGGCGCAGGATGTCACCGGCGAAGGCGACTCAGGGCGGTAGCGCGGCCGCAGGCGCCCTCACCCCGCCGTCTCAGCGCCCTCGCAGCAACCTTGGGCGGACTTCGCGCCGTTCCACACCACCGCTCACAACCCCCTAACGTGGCCGGAGAGAATACACGCAGCCGAACCGAAGGCAACCCCGCGCGCCGGGGTTCCCTCGGAGGCCTCGACGACATCCCCGGCGACAGCCTGGCCGGCTACCGCCGTTCGAGCCACCTGTATCCGGCACCAGCCGATACATTTCGCACCTCCCACAAGGTGGGCGGGGACGGATCACCAATCCGTCCCCGTTTTTCTTCTATCCCCTGGCTAAGTTCAACAACCCGGGGTGCGTCCCCCACCAGTTGGGACACCTCCGCAGTGCGGCATCCCCCCATTCCGCCCCCGGCCATACTGACGGACGATTGAGGGACGCAGCGCCGCTCTGGCCGGTCAGTGGCCGTACTTTCGGGGGGTGCGCGTCCGATCGCGCGAGCCAGGACGATTCACCCGCCAGCGGC
>CAYQXJ010000010.1:0-53074 GCA_964421565.1 uncultured candidatus Brocadiaceae bacterium | reverse complement strand
TTTCGGGGGGTGCGCGTCCGATCGCGCGAGCCAGGACGATTCACCCGCCAGCGGCCGAAGGCTCCGCAGACCATCGAAGGTCGCGAGGCGGCAGAGGGCAGAAGGGGAATCTGCAGAGCAGCAACCGGCTACAACCCGAGGTGCGACCCCCGAAGGGCAGACTTCGGGGGAAGTCATGCCATGGCCCTGCCGCCAACCTGAGAGCGCGCAAACACCGATGCCGACCGGTGCGCCCCAAAGACGCCGCGCCCCGCCACAACACGGCGGCGGCCCCTGTAGGCTGACGTGCCTGCGGGGTGACGGAGTTTGCTTGAAACCAGTTGCCTCGCCCGGGTATCTTGCTTGCCGAGCGGCGACGGTGTCCGCGCTGAATGCCTGGAGAGGAGAGGATGTCCGAGTCCCAAGATACTGGCAGCGATGCGTTGCCGGGCGAATCCGTTTCGGATCCCGGCGATCCATGCAACTCTGCACCTGGTCTGCTGCGCTGCTGTGCCGGTGACGTGAATCCACCGGTGAGCCGTATGCCGTAGCCACCGGCTCGTCTCGGCCGGCGTTCAGCGAGCCGGCCAGAAGGAGGCGAACCGTGCACGACCACATAGTTGTTCCTGACCTGAGTTTCCTCTACGCGTCGGACGATCAGAGCGCTCTGCGCGAAGCGCTTGAGACGGTCCACCCGACCACTGCTGCCGAGTTCCTGGGAGGGCTACCGGAGGGCGAAGTATGGGCCCTGCTCAACGAGCTCGACGTGAAGCAGGCGGCCGAGATCTTTGCCGCCCTGGATGACGAGTTCCAGATTGAGCTGGTGAAGCATGAATCTGCCGAGAGAGTCGCCGGGCTTGTGGCCGAACTGCCACCGGACGACCGTGCCGACCTGGTCCGCGCGATGGACGAGGACTCTCGCTACGCCGTGCTGCGCCTGCTGGCGCGAGCAGAGCGGGAGAACATCCGGCGCCTGGCCTCGTACGAGGAGGAGACCGCCGGCGCCCTGATGACGACCGACTACGCGGCGCTGCCGGAGACCATCTCCGCGCAGGATGCCCTGGAGCGGCTGCGCCTGGAGGCGCCCGACAAGGAGACGATCTACTACGTTTACCTGGTGGACGCAGACCGCCGGCTAAGGGGCCTGGTATCGCTGAAGGATCTGATCCTCGCCAGGCCGAAGACCACGACGGTGGGCGAGATAGCGCACCGGGACGTGGTCGCCGTGCGAGTGGATCAGGACCAGGAAGAGGTCGCCCGGACGCTCTCTGACTACGATTTCCTCGCCATCCCCGTCATTGATGCCGAGAACCGGCTGGTTGGCATCGTGACCTTCGATGACCTGATGGACGTGATCGAAGAAGAGGCCGAGGAGGACCTCTTCCAGATGGCCAGCGTCAGCACCGAAGAACGCGTGGATACGCCGTTGTTCGACTCTGTGAAGCTGCGCTGGCGCTGGCTGGTGTTCAACCTGGGGACGGCCATCCTCGCCGCTCTGACCGTGGGCTTGTTCGAGGGTACCATCGCCCGGTTTACCGCCTTGGCAGTCATGATGCCGATCATCGCCGGAATGGGTGGCAACGCCGGCACGCAGACGATGGCCGTAGCCGTCAGGGGCCTTGCGCTCGGGAAGTTGAGCTTCGCCGATTCGTGGCGGTTCCTCTTCAAGGAGATCGGCGTGGGATTCGCCAACGGGGCGATAAACGGCGTGCTGATGGGGATTATCGCCGTGCTGTGGTACGGCAATGCGTGGCTGGGTCTGATCATGTTGCTGGCAATGATCGGGAACCTGATGCTCGCCGGCCTTTCGGGAGCAGCCTTTCCGCTTCTGCTGAATGCCTGTGGCAAAGACCCCGCCCTGGCCAGCACGATCTTCATCACCACGGCGACCGACATCGGCGGCTTCGTGGTCTTCCTCGGCCTGGGCAGCCTCTTCATACCCTATTTGACGTGAACGTGCCGGCCCCCGGTGGTACTACATGCACAGGTCGCTTTTCGGCCTTGCGCCGCCCGACGGCACATCGATCGGCAGGCCAACATTCGCCCCCCGGAGTCACGCGTGAAAATGCAGATCAACGACCGTTCACACTCGAGCGGAGGCTAACCGTGGGCATGGTCGGCAGGGAATGGCTGCGGAAGAAGAGACAGATAGCCCGGGCACTGAAGGACACCGTTGTCCACCGTAGGCTCGGCGATCACCTCTTCCACGAAGACTTTTGGGCGCCCCGAAGGAGCGCCGTAGCGAAGGGTCTGGCGCTGGGGTTGTTCATCGCGTTCACGCCGACCATACCGTTTCAGATGTTGCTGGCAGCGACGGCGGCGTACCTGGTGAAGGCCAACCTGCCGGCTGCCGTTGCCGGCGTCTGGGCCACAAATCCACTGACCGCACTGCCGATCTACCTGAGCGCCAACAGGCTGGGGCGCTTTCTCCTTCATGACACGTGGCTGCTGAACCTGATCCACGAGCTATTCGTAGCGGAAAGCCGATCAGCCTTCTTCTTCGATCAGACGCTCTGCCTGTGGACGGGTTCGCTGATGATGGCCGGGTTGGCTGCCCTTCTGGGCTGGGCTCTGGTGCATCTGTTGTGGAGCCTGGTGGGGTAAGGCCGGCCGTGCGCCTTCCGTTGCTCGCCGCGCTGCACACATGTTGCCGACGCCGCCCCCGGCGTTTCCGCGCGCGCCGCCTCCGCGCCCACGCAGTGCCTCAGCCGCGCCCCTTGGCGTAGTGGTCGGGATCTTCGGCAAGCTTGGAGCGCGCTTCATCGAACATCGGCTCCAGCATGTCGCTGTTCCAGGCGCGCTCGGTGTAGGGGCTCGCCCGCATCTTCTCCACTTCCGCGCGCAGCCCCTCGTCGATGTAGCTGCCGTAGATGTGCAGGCTGTCGCAGACGTCGACATAGCGGCCGCACGCCACCGGCTCGCCGAGCATGTCCGCCAGCCGTTCAGCCATCTTGCGCTGCAAGTCGGTGAGGGCGAACACGTTCATGAACCACGCCTTCAGCAGGTCGCGGCTGCGCCAGTGCGTGTTCAGGTTCAGCCGCCAGCCGTCGTCGGCGTGCAGCAGGCGGGCCCACACGCGCTGCAGGCAGGGCGGGTCGTCGGTGCCCGGGTCACAGTGGGGTATCCACGTGATGGCCTGCGCCCGGCGGGAGTAGGGCACATCTGCGAGCTTCTGCACCATCAGGGCGATCTGGTTCAGCGGGGGAAACTGCGGTCCGCTGGCAGGCTCCCTCAGGTCCGAGAGCGGTCGATAGGCGAACAGCCGCTGGTGATAGGTGTAGGTCCACTTGCCTTCGGCGGGGTTGATCCAGTGGTCATGGATGCCGTCGACGACCTCCTGACGATAGACCTCCAGCTCCGTAGGGCCGCCGGGAAAGTTCTTGTGGATGCGCGGCTCGCCCATGGGCCGGCGCACCTCGACCATCACGGTTGCGTCGTGGCTGGCGGGATCCTCGGGCTTGTCGTATTCCGTCTTTACACGGGCGCCGTGGTCCCAGACCGCCAGCACCGCCTTCTCCCACGCCTCCGGCAGGTTTTCGCCCGCCACCGACAGCACCGGAATGTCGCCGCTCATGGCATCGCCTCGATTCTCGCCTGGTGGCACCGCCGGAGTGTAGCAGGGCAGCCCGCCGCGGGCAAGAGCACCCCGCGCCGGGCGGCCGACGGCTCACTGCCTGGCCGCCAGGTAGCCCCAGTGGTAGCTGGTCGGGCCGAAGGTCTGTTGAACGGTGTACTCGTTCATCGCGGGCCAGCCGTAAATGTCGATGTAGAACTCCGAGGCCGGCCACGTGCGGCTGTTGGGCACCATCGTCGGCCCCAGCCGCCACTTGTGGGCCCAGTCGTAAGCGCGCCCCTCCGTTGCGGGGTCGGAGGGCCCGTACACTGTTATGCCCGCCGGCGCCTGCTGGCCGCTGCGGCGGCTGTCGATGTGAAGGGGATGGCGGGGCCAATCGTGCCCCAATCCCGTGGTGAGGGTCATGTTCATAGGATTCGCGCCGGCCGAGTAGTTGCACGCTGCGACTGCGCCGGCGAGGTAGCGCTCCTCGCCGGTCAGGTAGTGGGCGCGGGGCAGGCACGGGCCGACGGTCATGCCCGGCGTCGACCAGTAGCCGACGTAGCCGATCATGGGCAGGTAGGGGTTGTGCGTGCTGATGTTGAACGCGTTGCCCCGGCTGAACTCCAGTGCGGCATCGCCGAGCCGGCGATAGCCTGCGGCGGCCTCGCCCTTGAGCCGGGCGTCGGCCAGCTCGCCCGGCAGCAGCGCGTAGGCGAACCAGGCATGCAGCAGCCGGTCGAAGTCCTCGGCGCGGAACCCTTCCTCCGCGACGGCGTGGTAGTCCGCATCGGCGGTCAAATGGTAGAGTTCGACGGCGGCGAGTGTGCGCATATTACGCACGGAGCGTTCCTTGCCGGGCTGTTGGGCCAACATGCGCTCGGCGTTCTGCTCGGCCCAGCGCCATGCGCGCAGCGCGCTCTGAGAGTACCCCTGCGCCAGTTCGCGGTCCCAGCGGCGCAGCAGGCGGGCCGCTTTGGCCGCACAGGCGGCGTAGCGCAGGCTGGTTTCGGGGTCGGGAGCGAAAGTGCCCACGCAGAGCGACTCCTGCCACGAGCACTCGCCCGTGCGAGGGTGGGCGGTCGATTCCACACCGCCGCCGACTCCGCCGTCGGGGCGCTGCAACCGACGGTAGAAGGCGATGTTCCACAGCGCCTCATCGAGCACGTCGGGCAGGTTATTGCTCGCCTCCTGCGCCGGCAGGCCGAGCTGCAAGTCGGCGAAATACTCGGGGAACATGTCGAGCAGTTCCAGGTGCAGGTAGCTCGGCATCAGGTGCTGACTACGGCGGTCCCAGTCCCCTGCGTCCATGTAGCCGCCCCATGCGTCGGCGCGGGTTGTCAACTTGGAGGGGGCGAGCTCGGGACCGAGCATCCGCTCCAGCGCGCTCAGGACCGCAGACGCCTCGCCGCTCCAGTAGGTGATGTCCAGCTCGAAGACCTGCATACCGTCGGCCGGGTGGAACGGGCGCGGGCGTACGTAGTCGGTGAAGGGGGGGCCCAGCGCGATGCCGCTGCGGTGATGCAGAAAGCCCAACATCGACGTGTGGAACGCGCGGGCCCAGGGGTCCTGAGCGATACGGAACGCGTAGCTAACGCCGATGCCGGGCACCAGCACGCGGTAGATGCCGGGCGTCGAGAAGTCGGTGAAATCCAGGTGGTAGACGTCGGTCCCGTTGTAGTTCTTCTCCTCCTTCATGCGCTCCGGCTCGTCGGCGCCGAACGCGAGGCGGACCTGCCCCTCGTAGACGCGGCGCCCCGTGGCCGCCTCCACCAGGTAGAAGCGCTCCGCGTCGTAGCGCAGGGCCCCGCCCGTGCCGAGCCAGGTGGACAGGTAGGCGCGCTTGAACGGGTCGTCGGGCCGGTAGCCGACCTGCGTGACGTGGACGGCGTCGCTGCGGACGTCCTGCGGCGAGTGGACGTAACGGACCTGCGCCGGGTGCGTGTTCAGCCCGACGAAGGCGACGGTGTATGTGGCGTCCTCGCGCAAGGGGTGGGGCAGTCGCAGGTAGACCCAGTGCCGAACGGGCATCTTACCGTCGTTGCTGTAGTCGTTCGGCTTGCTCTTGCGGTGTACGGCGGCGGGCTCGGCGGGCGTGGCGTAGCGGGGGTCATCCTGCGATGAGATGCGGTAGGCGGCCGGCTGCGGCAGCGCCGCAACGTTGAGCTCGCGACCCTCGATGCCCTCCTGCGGCCAGTACTTTGCGTCATTGGCGACGAGCCAGCCGGCGCGCTCTAAGCCGCCGTCAGCGCGGCGGAAAAGCTGCAGATCCTTCTTCGTCCTGACGATCTGCCCCCTGTGCCATGCGAGCACCTCGTGCCCTTCAGGCCGTATCTCGTCGCCCGGCTGCTCGCGGTAAGGCAACTGGGCGGCGTGGTCGACCAACTGGGCCTGGAGGGTGATGCAGAGGATGTCGGGCGCGACGGCGCAGACGTGGACTACGGCCGGATCTTCGGAAAGGTGTTTCATATTCTGCAGGGCCTCCCCGTTCCCGCGCTCACTCCGTTGGGGGCGTTCTTGAAGCTGTGCCGCCGGCCGCGCCGTCTCAACGCTGTCGACGTCAGCCTCCGCCTGGCTCTCGAAGCCGCCGCACACGTAGTTGAGACTGCGGCCGAAGCCCAGGAGCGCCCCGCCGAGCAGGGGCGCGGCAAGCGCCGAGCTGCAGAGCACGAGGGTGACGGCGGCCGACAGGGCGCATTCAGTCGCTCGCATCGTTTCCCTCCTGGATGAACTCCTCACGCATGGCGCGATAGTACGGGCTCTCGACGGGCCCCTCGAGCTGTGGGTCGTCGGTGCGGCGCATCCATCCGAGCAGCCTCCTCCTCATGTTGCGCTTGATGTCTTCGTAGTCAGGCTCCTCGGCCAGGTTATGCTCCTCCCGGGGGTCGCTCTGCAGGTCGTACAGCTCCTCGACCCAGGAGCGCACGGGGCGTTCCTTGAAGTAGCTCCAGCGCGGGATGGTAGCGATGCGCAGGTCCTGGAAGATGCAGACCTCGAAGTAGCGGATGTATTTGTGGCGTGCGGTGCGCACGGCGCGCGTGGGGTCGTAGGTATCGTGATAGACCTTCTCGGCGAAGACGTGCTCGTTCGGCTCGTAGGGCAGCCCCTGCAGCAGCGGCAGGAAGCTGCGGCCCTCCACGTTCTCGGGCACGGCGATGCCGCTGGCCTCCAGCAGGGTCGGCAGCACGTCGACGTTGCTGATCAGCAGCTCGAGCGTTCGGCCCTGCCCCCAGCCCCCGGCCGGGTAACGCATGAACAACATGACCTCGATGCCGGGATCGTAGAAGGTGCCCTTGGCGCGCGGTATGTCGATGCCGTGATCTGTGGTCAGCACAAAGATTGTGTCCTCGTGCAGCCCATGACCGTCCAGCACGTCGAGGATCGCGCCCAGGCACTCATCCAACCGGCGCACGGCGCCCTGGAGTTCGCCCATCTCCGCCCGCAGCTCGGGCAGCTCGCGGAGGTAGGGCGGCATCCAGACACCGAGTGAGTCGTCGGGCGGCGTGCCGAACTTCTGCCACTCGCGGTGGGTCTCGTGGCAGCCAATCTGCATGTAGAACGGCCGGCCGGCGTCCCTGACCTTCAGCCAGCGGTCGATCTCGCCGGCGTGGTCCCGCAGGTCGCCCCCGCCGTTGAACCAGCCACCGGTCCCGCTGATGGCCTGCTGGAAGCCGGCCTCCTGCCAGAAGGGCGTCTCGTGTTCGAATCCGCACAGGCAGGTCTCGTAGCCGGCATCCTGGAAGAGTCGTGCGGCGTGCTTCTCACCCGGATACAGGTCGAACAGTCCCGTGCGCTGGCCGGTCAGGCCCATTACCCCGTTCTGATGGATGTACCGCCCGGTGACCAGGCTGGCGCGGCTCGGGCTGCACAACGGGGAAGTGCAGAAGCTGTTCTCGAAGCGAACCCCCTGCCGGGCGAGCCGTTCGCAGTTAGGCGTCCGGACCGCGGGGATGCCGTAGGGCGAGACGTGCTGACCGGTGTCATGAGTCACGAAGAGGACAACGTTCGGCTGTTGGCGTGGCATGCCGGGGGACTCCGTTCCGTGCGAAGAGATGGCCCGAAGCAGCAATAGTGGCCCCGCGGCACCCCAAGTGCAAGTGTATCGTCCCCGGGCAGCCACGCCCGCCGCAAGCGCTTGAGCCGGCGCCCCGCGTCTGCTAACCTCGTACCTGGTATTCTTCGCACTGTAAGGGGTGCCCTATGAACGCCACGGAAGTCAAGCCCGGCATCTACTGGGTCGGCGGCATCGACTGGAACCTGCGCAACTTCCACGGGTACAAGACCCAGCGCGGCACGACGTACAATGCCTATCTCATTGTTGATGAACGCGTTACGCTCGTCGACACGGTGAAGCATTACCTCTTCGACGAAATGATGGCCCGAATCCGGAGCGTCATCGACCCCCAACGGATCGACCTGGTCGTCTCCAACCACGTGGAGATGGACCACTCCGGCTGCCTGAAGAAGCTGAGCGGGCTGTTGGGCGGGGTGGAGATCATCACCAGCCCCTCCGGGGAGAAGGAACTGCCGGAGCACTTCGGCAAGGGCCTCGATCTGACCGCCGTGGAGACCGGCCAGAGCGTGAGCCTGGGCGAGCGGACGCTCCGGTTCGTGTGCGCCCCCATGGTCCACTGGCCCGACTCGATGGAGACCTACTGCCCCGAGGAGAAGATGCTGTTTTCGAACGACGGCTTCGGCCAGCACATCGCCAGCAGCGAACGCTTCACCGACCAGCTCGGGTTCGACATCGTGATGGAGGAGGCCGCCAAGTATTACGCCAACATCGTGCTGCCCTACGGGGCGCAGGTGCAGAAGCTGCTCGACGTCGCCTCGGAACTGGAGATCGAGACCATCGCCACCGGCCACGGTCTGATATGGCGCTGCGCCGAGCAGATCGGCAAGATAGTAGACGCCTACCGCCGCTGGGCGACGAACGAGACCGTGCCCAAAGCGGTCATTATGTTCGATACCATGTGGGGCTCCACCAAGACCCTCGCCGAGGCGCTCCGCGACGGGCTCGAGGACGAGGGCGTGCCCGTCTTCATGGGCTGGCTGGATACCAACCACGTATCGGACATCATGACGCAGATGCTGGAGGCGCGCGGCGTGCTGGTCGGCTCGCCCACGCTCAACTCCCACGTCTTCCCGTCCGTCGCCGGGGCGATGACGTACGTGGCCGGGCTGCGCCCGATCAAACGGCTCGGGCTCGTCTTCGGCAGCTACGGCTGGGGCCGCCAGGCCATCAGCGGGCTGAAGACATTCATGGATGAACTCGGCTGGGGCCAACCCTTCGAGCCCGTGGCCGTCCAATGGGTGCCCGACAAGGAAGACCTGAAGTCGGCGCGGGCTGCGGGGCGAGAGTTCGCCAAAGCCATCAAGGAAGGCTAAGCCTTCCGGGAGCACAGCCATGGCAGAGGAGGCGGGGGCCACCTGGCGGCCGGACATGCTGGAGCGCTTCCCCATGGACTCCAACGCCATGGTCAGCGACCTCGACGCCGAACGCCGCCACCTGCTGCTCACCTGCGCTGAGCAGACGACCCTCAGCGAGGAACTGCGTCGTTTCCTCGACAAGGTGCAGCAGCGTCACCCCCGCTACCTGCGGGTGAAGGAGACATTCGAGACCCTCGGCGCTTACAAGCGCATCGGTCAGAACATCTACGAGCGCTGGCGCGAGGGCCAGGTCGAACGCGTCTACGACCTGTGCGCCGGACATGGCCTGCTCGGGCTGCTGTTCGCCTACCGGTTCCCGAAGCTGCAGGTCGTCTGCCTCGACGCCGAGCCCCGGGCGGCCTTCGCCCACTACCTGCAGGTCGCCGACGAGCTGGGCATCGACTTCAGCAACGTGCGTTACGTAGAGTGCGACATCGCCCACGCCCCAATAGAGCCCCGCAGCTACGTGGTCTGCATCCATGCCTGCAACGAGCTGACGCGGACGGCGCTGGAGAAGGCAACGGCGGCGGGCGCCTGCTATGCCGTGATGCCCTGCTGCATACGCGACGGCATCTACTTTCGCACGGTCAACCACACCGACGACCCTACGCGCTACGCGGCCGCCGTGGGCTTCATCGGGGGGCTGTACGGCGCGGAGAAGATCACCGCCATCGACGAACGCATCACCAACCGCAACCTGATCGTGATGGGCCCGGCGCGGTAGGCACGCACTCGGCTACGTCAGGGCAAAGCGGACGTCGACGGCCATAAGGCCCTCCCCGTCGGGGTAGAGCATGACGGGATTCAGGTCGCACTCGGCGATCTGCGGGAAGTCGGCCGCGAGCCGACCGATGCGGCAGAGCAGGTCGGCCATGGCGTCGAGGTCACGCTGCGGTTCACCGCGAAACTCGTGCAGCAGTTTCGCCGATCGGATGCCCTCCATCATGCCCCTCGCCTCCCGCTGCGCGAGAGGCGCCACGCGGAAGGTTACGTCCTTGAGCACCTCCACGTAGATGCCCCCGAGGCCAAACATGATAACCGGTCCGAACTGCGGATCGCGGTTGAGGCCCACGATGATCTCGCGACCCTTCGAAGCCATCTGCTGCACAAGAACGCCATCGAGCGCGGCGTCGGGGTCGTAGTCGGCTGCGGATTCCATCACCTCGTCCCACGCGCGGCGGACGCCGTCAGCATCCTGGACGCCGACTCGCACACCGCCCGCATCGGACTTGTGCAGAATGTCCTCGGAGGAGATCTTGACCACAACGGGGTAACCAGTCTCTTCCGCCGCTTCCACGGCCGCGTCCTTCGAGCTCGCGAAACTGCTACGGGGCAGGGGGATGCCGCATGCCTCCGCGATGGCGCGGGCCTCGCGCTCGCCGAGCGTCCGCTGCCCCCTGTTGCGGGCCTCGTCGATGGCGGCCCGGATCGCTTCGACGTCGAACTCGTAGTGCGGGGGGGCCTGGGGCTCGGAGGATTGCCAGTCTGCATAGTCGGCCATGGCCTCCAACGCCTGCACGGCCCCATCCGGGCTGTGGAAGTTCGCCACGCCGTGCCGCTCCAGTATGTCCCAACTGGCCTGCACGCTGGCGCTTCCCATGAAGGCGGCCAGGATCGGCTTGTCGGTCTCGACCGCCGCGGCCGCGACCGCTTCGGCGGTCGACTCCGGCTCGGTGGAGGTCTGAGGGGTAAGGATGGTCAGTATGGCCGCGACGGCGTCGTCTCGGCGCACGGCTTCGATGGCGAGCCGGTAGCGGTCGGCGTGCGCGTCGCCGAGCACGTCGACGGGGTTGTTGATGTTCGCCTGCGGCGGCAACTCCTGCTGCAAGACCCGGCGGGTATCTGCGGAGAGGGCCGCCATGCGCAGGCGGCTGAACTCGATGGCGTCCGTGGCAATGATGCCCGGCCCGCCGGCGTTAGTCACCACGGCGACGGCGTCGCCCTTAAGCAACTTGCGCGCGGCGAAGGCACGGGCGTAGCCGAAGAAGCTGTCCACCGTCTCGGCGCGGACCACTCCGCACTGCCTGAAGGCAGCGCTATAGGCGCTGTCGGAGCCGGCCAGGCTGCCGGTGTGGCTGCTGGCCGCTTTCGCGCCGGCGCTGGTGCGCCCGGACTTGAAGATGACCACCGGCTTTCTGCGCGTCACGCGCGATGTGACGTCCATGAACTTCTGCCCGTCGCTTATGCTCTCGACGTAGCCCAGGATCACGTCGGTCTGCTCGTCTTGGCCCAGCGCCTCGATCAGGTCCGTCTCGTCTACGTCGGCCTTGTTGCCATAGCTGACGAAGCGCGAGAGACCAATGTCCTCGCCGACGGCCACGTCGAGTATGGCGGTGCCGAGCGCGCCGGACTGGCTGAAGAAGGCGATGTTGCCGGGCTTCGGCATGGTGGCGCCGAAGGACGCGTTGACCCTGGCGGCCGGGCTGATGACACCGAGGCAGTTCGGCCCGATGCAGCGGATACCGTGCTGCTGGCACTTCTGGGCGAGCCGGCGCTCGAGCTCCGCGCCTTCCTCACCGGCCTCCTTGAAACCGGCCGTGATGACGATGACGGCGCCGATGCCCTTCTCGCCGCACTCGTCAACCGCGCCGAGCACGTACTTCGCCGGTATGGCAATGACGGCCAGTTCGACATCGCCCTCCACATCGGTGACCGAACCGTAGCAGTCGAGCCCGAGCACCTCGTCGGCTTTTGGGTTTACTGGATAGACGGGGCCTTCGAAGCCAGCGTCCATCAGGTTGCGGACAATGTCGTGGCCGACCTTGCCGGGGGTGCGGCTGGCGCCGATGACGGCAATGGAGTCGGGCTCGAAGAACGATTCGAACATGCGGGGTGCACTCCTCGTTGGCTGCGCACGGATGCCGGCGCCCCGCCCGGGGCCGCGGGGGCAAACCCAATGTAGCAGAGACCTCGCGGGTCAGCAACCGGCGCGCCCCACCAGGGTCCGGTCAGCGTGGCCGCTGCGGAGCGGGCACCGGGTAGCCCGCGCCCTGGTCCGGCTGCTGAGTGGGCTTCGGCTCGGCCTGTGGGCTCTGCTGTTGTGCCTCTTCCACGGGGCCCTGCGGGCCCCTGCTGACGCGCAGGATGAGCAGCACAGCGATCAGCGCGCACAGGGCGATGATGATGATGCCGATCGGTCCCGGTTTCCTCATGGTCGTGTCCCTCTTTGGCGCAGTTTGCCGTAGTTAGTATTATGCCGTACGGCGGAGGGCTTATGAACCGCCGGCCCGGCGGCGAGGCAGCGCCCCCCTCCCCCTCCCCCTCAGACAGGCTCTCGGTATTCGAACGCCGTCCGGCGCGTCAGGCCGAAAGGCACCAGAAAGTAATCGTCCGTCCACTGGTTGAGTTCGGGCTCACGCGTCTGCCACCACTCTCCCTGCTGGCCCTTCGCCGTCCATCCGCGCCAGACCCATTCGCCCCAGGTGGCCTTGCTCTCGCCCTCAGGGTGGTGGAAACGGCCGATCAGGTTGCGCAGGGTGTTGGTCAGCTCGATCCGGAGCCGGTTGCCGCCATTGCGCACCAGGTCGGTCACGTCGAGTTCATACGGCGGCCAGGCGACTTTGCCGACCGGCTCGTCGTTGAGGCTGACGGCGATGACGCACGCCTGCGGGCGGTCGAGGCAGAGCACGACACGCTGCCCACGTGTCGGCCGCTCCAGGTCGACGGCAACCGTCAGGCATACGGTGCCCGCGTAGAACGGATAGCCGTCGGTGAGCAGGTCGCCTGCCGTTCGGGAGCGCTCCTCTACGATCGTCCACTCCGGGCTGAAGCGAACGGCGCCCGGGCGTTGGGGAGCAGCCGAGACACTGCCCAGGACCCCGAAATCGCCGGTGACGTAGACCTGCTCAAGCTCAACGCCCTGCAAGTTCTCGAACCGTGCGTGCATCTGGGGCTGCTGCAGCGGACGGTAATCGCGCGATATGTCCAGGGCATTTGTCCCCCGTTTGAGCAGACCCGACGCATCCACGGGCAGGAACGACCCGTCCACCCACGGGGGCAAACCGTCGTAGGGGGCGTCGAGTCCGTTGATGCGAATGCGGCACTCGTCCGCATCCTCGACCACTATGTGGGCGGACTGTGGCACCGCCTCGACCGTGAACTCGAACCGCATTGTGAGCGGTCCTTCGTAGTCAGCAAGGATGTCCTTCGCGGCGATGACGGGCACGGGCATGGACATTTCCCCGTCGCCCTGCTGGATGCGGCAGAAGTCGAGGACCAGGGCGTTGCGCTCGAGCCTCTGCACATGCCAGGGGCCGCTGGCCTTCACGCGGCGGACGGTCTCTGTGCGCCGCGGTTCCCGCACCTGGGGCGTTCCGGGCCCGCTGACCAGCAAGCGCGAGCCGGCCGGGGCGAGGCGAAGCGGCACGCTGAGGGTCTCCCCCGCGGGCGTGCCTTCCACCGGGGCCACGCTCCCGGTGGCTAGGTCCCACTCCTCCAGGCCCCCGGCGGCCGGCAGGCGCAGTTCTCCCTCGAATGCGTGCTCGGGCGAGACGTTCGCGACGAACAGGATCCGCCGCTCGCCGTCTCGCCGTTCGTGCAGCCAGACCATCTGCCCATCGCCGCAGCCGGCGGAAAGGGCGATATCGGTCGGCGCGACTTCGGCGAGCGCCTGGCGCAGAGCGGCGGGCTCGTTGGTCACCGGGGTCGTCCGCTCGACCAGCGACAAGGCGTCGGGATGGGGCTCGCCTTCCACGCAGGTCGGCGCGTCGCCGGCTCGGAGCACCGCTCCGCCGGCGTCGATGAAGGCGTTAAGCAGGTCGAGCGTGCTGCGCCGCAGGGTGACGAGCGAGGGCAGCACTACGGCGCGGTAGCGCGCCTCACCGACGCGCAGCCTGTCGCCCTCGACGGCTCCCATCCTCGCCAGGATGGTCTCATCGCCGTAGTCGAAGCTTCGGTGGCTGCGTAGCAGGCTTTCGCTCAGACGAACAGCGTCCCGGTTGAGGTCACGGGCATCCTGCTGCGGACCGCCCACGCCGTCCGCCCCGTCGTCGCGGGGGCCGTAGAGGCACCACGCCGATTCGATCGGGTGGAGCACCAGGACGTCGGCATGGTGGCGTCCCTGGCGCAGGGCGTAGTTGCGGCGCGCGGCATAGTCCGTAATCAGCCGGCTGTGCGACCACCAGGGTTGCTGGTAAGAGAGGTGCGGAACGTAGTAACGCTTGCGCCGGCCGCGCAGCGAGTAGAACGTGCCGTGCATGCAGGGGTCATTGATGCCGAGCGCGGCGAACCAATCCCCAATGTGCTTGCGGTCGGCGAAGGTGAGCCCTTCGGTGCTGACGCCGAACATCTCGGCGAGCACGCGGCGGCGGCCGGCCTGGTGGGCGGCGCTGGAGCACTGCTTCGGGGTCAAGATGAACGGCAGGCTGCCGGCGCGCTCGGTGAGGCCGTGGCTCCAGTTGAGGCTGGCGGTCAGGTGATCGATGCCGGGCACGTGCATGTAGGGGTAAAGCGGCATACAGGCGGCGGTGTGGCCGCTCTGGGCAGTGAGGGTGTCCTCGCCCATCAGGTGGCCGGCGAACCAGACGCCGTGCTCCTCGCACCAGCGCTGCACGGGCTCGAAGTATCCCTCGATGAACAGCTCGGTGACGGTGCGCCAGTAGTGGTGGCGCACCTTGCGAAACTCTCCGACGCGCCGGAACAGGGCGGCGGCGTGGTCGCGGAGCTCGTAGCCCCATCTCTCACGGAAACGCTGGTGCAGCCTTTCCGCCCAGGGCAGCAGGGGCGGCCGGAAGCGCGGTTCGTCCACCCAGATGGCCTGGATGGAATCGCCGAAGTCCCCGGCGAACCGGGGCAGGTACGGCTCGTCGTATGCCTGGCGCAGGTAGGACGTAACGGCCTGCGGGTTGATCAGGTCGAGGAAGTAACTGAGCCGCTGCTCATAGTAGACGAAGCGCTCGTCACGGCCGATCTGGCGGGCATCGCCGGGCATCTCCTCGTGCGGCTCGCGCGCCGCCACCACGTAATGCCGGTGCTCGGGCGGCAGGTGCGGCACCCCGCCGGTCATGTAGCCGGCCTGGAACCAGACGCCGAGCCCCTCCTGCCGCGCGCCGTCGACCATCACGCGGAGCAGCGACATCCACTCCTCCGACAGGTAGGGCGTCATCAAACCGTCGAAGGTGCGGGTAATGACCGCGCCCCAGCCGGCCTGGCGGATGCCCGCAAGCTGGCGGCGCAACTGCTCGGCCTCCAGCCGGTCGTTCAGCATCCAGAGCGTCACTCCACGGTATTCGGCCGCTGGGTCGCGGAACTGCTCGCGGTCCATCTCGCCTCCTCGGTTCGGTTACGGGCGTGCGGCGTCTCGTTCACGAATGCGGAGTCGATCTGGAGCGCCGAGGCGGGGAATACGGCCACGCGCGCGCCCAGAGGGTGGAGCGCCCGGAGCGCTTCGAGCAGCGGCGGCCACTCCGCGAACAGCCGCGCCCGGGGAGGGTAGTACTGCCGCACGGTGGCCTGCCCCACGCCCGGCGCCAGGAAGAGAAGCTCCCGTCCGGCCAGGATGTCGCGGAACGCCCCGTGGCGGTCCCTGCGCACGAAGTGCCGGCGGCCGTACTCGATCAGTTCATGAGCGCCGAGACCCTCGCTGGCAGCGCAGACAAGGACGATGCTCCCGCCGGGCCGCACCACGGCCCGCTCCGGTCGGCGGCGGTCGGCCCAGACGTTCAACGCCGCCATCGCCTGGATGAACTCGGTGTCTTTCGGGAAGGCGTTGAAGACGGCGACATCGCTGCCGTAAGGCACTTCCGTAGCGTAGGTTGCGCGCGCATTCTCCACTGCGGCTGCGTGGGCGACTCGTGGCGCGCCGCAGTGCAGGCCGCACAGCTCCGCGTCTGCGTTGAAGGTGGCGTTCGCCGTCCAGTCGAGCCCCGCCCGCTCGGCACACGCCTCAATAATCTGCCTCATGCCGTTGCCCTCGACCACGCCCACGCTCGCCGGCATCCCGTCCACAGTGTGCTCGTGGGTGCGCGCAATGGTCTCCAGCCCGCAGACAGCCGGCATCACCATCTTCGCCCCGCCGCTGAAGCCGCACATGAAGTGGGGCATGACACCGGTGACGGCGAGCTTCAGGTCCGCTTGATGGAAGAATCGGTTCACCATGATCGTACCGAGCCCAGGCACGCCGTCGAGCCGGACCAGGTTGCGTTGGGTGTCGTGTCCCATCACCACGAAACACTCAGCGACGCCCGCGCCGAGCTTCCTCTCGATATCCGCCGCCACCGGCGCCCGATGCGACCCGTTGGCGAAGATGAAGAAGATGCCTTCCTCCGGCACACCGGCACGGCGCAGGCACTTCAGCATGGGCGGCACAATGCGCGAGGCGGGTGTCGGCCGCGTCAGATCGTCCACCAGGACACAACATGTCCGGAGCCCGATCGCCATCTCCGCAAGTCTGCTTTCATCAACGACTTGGCCCACCTGCACATCATCCATTGGCGACGCGCCGGCCATGGGACACTCACGCACGTGCCAGCCGTCGGGCCAGTCGAGCGCCAGCTCCTGCCGCCCGTGCCACATCCCCCATCGAAGCGCAGTGTGCACGCCCGTTCTCCGTAGTCGCCTATGAACTGCCCACAGCATAGGCACCCACAGTCGCCCGCGCCAGTGCAGGCGGCCCCCCAGACAACGCTGCTGCCGCCCCCCGCGCCGGGCGACACCGAAAACCCGCGAAGCCAAAGTACGTCGCTAACAGTGGCGGTGACAATGGCCCCCTGATGCGACCAGGACGATCAAGCGGAAAGGGGGTGAGAACCGGCCTGCACAGACCGCCTGACGGAAGCGAGTGAGCCGAACCGGACGAGAGCACCAGATTAGCGACCCGCAACCGCAGCGCCGGATGCTCCGGCGCGCGAACGCAGGACTGGAACAGCAGATGATCGATTGTGCATCAGGAGTTATGTTTTCCTCATCCAACTGGTAGAGAAGAAACCGATGAAGAACCGCAAAGCGTTCACACTGGTGGAGCTGTTGATTGTAATCGCCATTATTGCTGTGTTAGCCGCAATGCTGATGCCGGCCCTGGAGCGCGCCCGCGCCACCGCCAGGGGGGCCTCCTGCATGAGCAACCTCCGCAATGTCGGGATGCAAATGCACATGTTGACGGCCGAGAGGGACGGCTACTTCCCGGTCGCTTACGACTACATCAACGGTTGGAGCAGCAAACCGCTTGACGGCGATCCGCCCCCCGAGCCACTCGACCCACGAGCCGGCTACTACCACTGGACGGCGATGCTCGATCCGCAAGCCTACCCGCCGGACTCTGACCCCTGGACCTACGAGTACCCCAAGAAGGCCGACGTATTCGTGTGTCCCTCGCATCAGCCGGCCGGGTTTGCGCCGACGAATTTCACGACGGACCGCATCCCCGAGCCACCGCCCGGCCAGGCCACCCAGACGGCGGGCGTTGACGATATGCAGGCCCCCCGCCTCAGCTACGTGCCCAATGAGATCATCATGCCGCGCAAGAAGTTCTCCGCCGATAAGGACGAGGCCATGATCGCCGCTGGCGATCCCGAGCACACCAGGCTGCTGAAGCGGGTCAAGGCCGGCCAGATTCGCAACCCGGAGCAGACAATACTGGTTGGTGAGTTCAGCCAGAGCGCCAACTGCATCCTGGGCTCATCCGGCGCCGGCGGCATCGCCTATAAGAGCCATCGACCGACCAACGCCATAAAGGTCGAGAGCTATGTCCATCCCGACCTGGGCGCGACAGAGGTCTTCGACGGCGAGGTGTACGAACTTCAGCAGGGCCAGACGATCTACAAGCTGACCGCTGAAGAAGCAAGGACGGCCATCGAGAACGTGCTGGCAGACCCCTCCGTGGCGGCGGAGAACCACCACATCTCCTACATCGACCCCCAGGCGCACCCGGGCGGCAGCAACTACCTGTTTGTCGACGGCCACGTCGCCCAGTACACCCTGGAGGAGACCCTGGACCCCAACTTCTACATGTGGGGTGACCGGGTGTACTCCGCCTTCGACCAGCCCGCCATCGAGGACAACCCTTTGCCTTAACGCATCGACGCCCACATCACGCAACCGGCCCGGCGCCTGCGGCGCCGGGCCGTTACTTCTGCGCCGTGCTGAGGGCGAGAGCGCGATGGTGGCATGCGCATCCTGCGCATGGTAACCCGCACAGCCCCTGCAGATGCATTGGCGCCAAAGGGCACAAGACTCTGCGGCGCTGCTCTGCCCCACGGGTAAGATGTCCGTCCCAGGAAGTAGCCGCACCTTGTGCAGGTGTTAGCCTGCCTCTGCTATGGTTGCGCGTCGCGTTGCCGACACCAGCACTCATAGCGTTCGCGTTCCCGTTCAGCGGGGCCTGGCGCCAGCAGACAGAAGGGGTCCCGCGCGAGCATGGGCAGGATCAGCGCCCGCATGCGCGCTGCGTCGACCACGCGCACCGTCGCCTGCCCGATCTGCGCGCTTCGAAGCGCCCCACCCTCCAGCAGCACTGGCTCCATGGCGGTGAAGGCGCGCTCCAGACCGCCCGCATGCCGCCGCGAGGGCACGGGTATCTTCAGCCCCTCCTGGTCGACGCTATAGAGCATCTGGAAACGGTCGAAGAGCCAGGGCACAGCCGCCTGTTCTTCCAGCGCGTGGAAGCTGGTGTTCACGCGGAGCGTTACGCCGAGCAGGGCGATCTTTCCGCCGCAGTCCATCAGGCGTTGGTAGGGCGACTTGCTGCCGCACGGCGTCACCTGGGCCTCATGCCCATCGGAGAGCGACCTGGCCAGCGGCCCGATCGCCGCGCACGAGTGCGTCGGATGCAGGCCGCGATGGGCCTGAGGCTGCCTGCGGAAGGTTTCGGTCACCAGCCCGACCCCCGAGGGCGTGTCGCGCACGTCGAAGATGGGGTTGGCGGCGTTGACCGTGTCCCAGGTGTGCGTGGGGACAACGGCTGTGCCGGACTCCCCCACCGCGTCGAGCAGCGCGTCCACGACGGCCTGAGCCCCGCCGGCGATGTGCCCGAACGCGCTGAGCGAACTATGCGCGAGCACCGCATCGCCCTGCCGCACGCCGAGCCCTGCGAGCCCATCCGCTATCTGGTCTCTGGTCACATCGCACGGCATACTGTTACTCCCTTGCACGAGGAGCGCTCAGCATACGCAAGCGGCGGGGCAGGCGCCAGCCGAGCATGCCCCGCCAGGTTCGCAGTCTTGGGCCGGGGCTGCCCCCTGAATGCCGCACACATCACAGTATGGAGAGCAGCTCGGAAAGGTGAGCTATGGTGTAATCCGGCTGGGGGAAGCCGGCGGGGATGCCGCGGCGGCCGGTGCGGAGCCATACGGTGCGGATGCCAGCCCGTGCGCCGCCGAGCAGATCGGTCAAGGGGCTGTCGCCGACGTAGAGCATTTCCAGTCCGGAAACGTCGGCAACCTGCAGGGCGCGGCGGAAGATGCGCATGTCCGGTTTCACGTATCCTTCCGTCTCACACAGCATTACGTGGTCCAGCCGATGGTCGAGCCCGAGGCTCTGAACCAGGTGACGCTGCGCGGCGGGCGGCCCGTTCAGCATGGCGCCGCGCTGCAGTTGCCGCCTGCCCAGCTCGTCCAGCACGGCCAGGGCGTCCTGCCGCAGGAAGCTGCGCATAATCATGCGGCGGGTATGATCGTAGGTGTGGGCCATCTTGCGGGCCAGGTCGCGGTCTCGTATGTCATAGCTGTCGAGCAAGGCGGCGAAGCGGGCCAGGTGGGAGAAGGGCCGTCGCTCGCGCAAATGTTCCTTGCGCGGCAGGCCGCAGAAGGCGACGTTGAAGCGGTGGATCACCTCCTCCACCTCCTCGGCCGGCAGTCTGGCCATGAACCGGGGCAGAATCACCTGCATAACGTGCAAGTCGCACGCCGAACGGTCCCAGAGTGTGTTCTGCACGTCGAAGAAGACGGCCTTCAGTTCGGACATGGCGATGACCGCAGCTTGAGGCTCGGGCTCCGTCGCTGTCGCTCGAAAACGGCTCTACATGCGCTCGGGCGCGGCAATACCGAGCAGTTGCAGGCCGTTGCGTATCACGTGGCGAGTGGCGTTCACCAGCACCAGTCGCGCGGCGCGGGTAGCCTCGTCGGGGCAGAGCACGCGCCGTTCGGGCTCGCGCATGCCCGCGCTGTAATAGCTGCTGAAGTCCGCGCACAGCGCCAGCAGGTAGTTCGCGATGACAGAGGGCTCATTCTCCGCCGCCGCCCGCTCGACCGCCCGGGGAAATGTTTCGATGTGGCGAACCAGCACCCACTCCTCGGGCAGCGCCAGGCGTTCGTAGTCGACGCAGTCGCGGACCGCCTGCTGCGCCTTGCGCAGTATGCTGCAGAGCCGCGCATGGGCGTATTGCACGTAAGGTCCGGTGTCGCCCTCAAAGTCGAGGATGCGGTCCCAGTCGAAGACGACGCTCCGCGTCCTGCGGGTTGACAGTTCGCCGAAGACCACAGCCCCGATGCCGACCTCGGCGGCCATGGCGTCCAGGTCGGTACCTTCTTCGAACCTGTCCAGGTTCTGTTCTATCTTCTGGCGCGCCCTGCAGGTCGCCTCGTCCAACACCTGCTGCATGTACAGCATTTCCCCTCGCCGCGTGCTTCCGACGCGGGCCTCGCCGGTCTCCGGATCGCGGAACTTGATCAGCCCGAAGTTCACGTGCTCGATGCGCTCGGCCCATTCGCATCCCATCTTGCGCAGCACGGCCCGAAGCTGACCGAAGTGCAGGGCCTGCTCGTTGCCCACCACGTAGAGAGCCTTCTCAAACTCGAATTCTCGCCAGCGTTCGAGCGCGGCGCAGATGTCGCGCGCGGCGTAGATGGTGGTGCCGTCGCTCTTGCGCACCATGCAGGGGGGCATCTCTTCGTCGTCGAGGGGCACGACCACCGCGCCGTCGCTCTCAACGGCGATGCCCTCCCGAAGCAGCCATCCCACCGTCTCAGCCGCTGCCTGCACGTATTCGCTCTCGCCCGTCACGCGGTCGTATTCCACCCCGAGGGTCTGGTAGGCCCGTTCGAACTCGGCCAGGCTTTCGTTGCGGACCGCGCGCCAGATGCGCGCCGCATCGGGATCGCCCTGTTCGAGCCGGCGGAAGGCGTCGCGCGCCGCTTGTTGCAGCCCTTCGTCGCCCTCCGCCTCGGTGCTGTAGCGCACGTAGAGGTCCATCCAGCCGGAGACGTCGAGCCCCTCGTAATTCGTAACGCCGTAGCGCTCCACAGCCGCTATCAGCCGGCCGAATGAGGTGCCCCAGTCGCCCAGGTAGTTGATGCCGACGACGTTGTAGCCGAGGGCGGAGTAGACGCGGCACAGGGCCATGCCGATGAGCGTGCCCGGCAGGTGGTGCACGCCGAGGTGCTTGGCGATGTTGGGGCTACCGAAGTCGATGACGACGTTGCACCCGGCGCCGGCATCGGAGTTGCCGAACGCGGGGCCGAGACGGTGCACCAGCTTCAGCACGTATTCGGTCCACTGCCGGCGATTGATGAAGAAGTTCAGGTACGGTCCCTCGGCGCGCACGTCGCGGAAGCCGTCCGGCAGCTCGATGGATGCGGCCAGATCGGCGGCGATCCGCGCCGGGTTCTTCCGCAGCTCCCGCGCCAGCGCGAAGCACGGCAGTGCGCAGTCGCCGACCTCGGGCGAGGGGGGCTTCTCCAGCAGGCGCGCGACCTCGGACGCGTCGAAGGGCAGGTGCTCGGCGAGCGCGGCGGCCAGGCGTTGCTCCATGCTCGGGGGGTGGCACATCTGTTACTCCTCGTTCTTCTCGACCTCGAGCAGAGACTCCTGCCGACGGAATATCTGCGTCACTGACTCGCTGGTATGTATGTTGTTGATGGCTGCGGCGAGCAGCGGCGCCACGCTTACCACGTGCACGCGGTGGTTGCATGGGGGCGGGGGTAGTGTGTCGGTCGTAACCAGGCGCTTCACGCCGCACTGGAAGATGCGCTCCATCGCTCCCTCGGCGAGCACGGGATGCACGCAGGAGACGTAGCTGACCGGCAGGCCGAAGCGCTCCTTGAGGGCGGCGATGGCGCGCGTCATGGTGCCCCCGGTCAGCACCTCATCGTCGAAGATGGTGATCTCGCGGCCCCGGATCTCCTCGATGCCGATCACGGCCCGTATCTCGGGGTCTTCGCCGTCGGCCCAGCGACGCTTGTCACAGACTGCCAGGGGCACGTTGAGCCGTTCGGCATAGACGGTGCCGATCTTGACGCCCCCCGCGTCGGTGGCCAGGACGCCGATGTCGTCGGTGGTGTAGTTGCGCTGGAAGTAGTCGGCGATCAGGGGATTGGCGTCAAGCTGATCGCAAGGTATGTCCATGAACCCCATCACCTGCATGGCGTGCAGGTTGACCGAGAGGATTCTGTCGGCGCCCGCCTGGCGCATCAATTGCGCCATGAGGCGCGCCGTGATGGATATGCGCGGCTCGTCCTTTTTGTCGCTGCGTACGTAGGGGAAGTAAGGGCAGACGACGGTAATCCGCCCAGCCGACGCCCCGCGCAGGGCGTCGATGATTATCAGCAGCTCCAGCAGGTTCTCCGAGAGGTGCAGGTGCTCGGCCTCCTGTGGGCTCACCTCCTGGGGGTTCACGCCGCGTCGGGCATGGTGCAGGTTGGCGGAGGTCTGCACCACGAACACGTCGGCCCCGCGCACGCTCTGGTTGATCTTGACCTTCAAGTTCTCGTTGGCGAACTTGATCACGCGCGGCTCGCACAGTGGCAGGTCAGGCTGACCGGATAGGCGCGCCAGGTGGTCGCGAATCTTTGCCGCAAGGTAGTACGTGGCGCGTCCGGTGAACAGCATCAGGGGACGGTACATCTCGTACATGCATCGGCCTCCCGCGGCTTGAGGAAGGGGCTGCGCTCGCAGCGCACGCATTATACCCAATCTCGTCTGAATGTTTAGCGACGGCGCAGATTCGCGCGAGGAGTGCTGGAGACCCGGCCCGCGGGGAGCCGAGTCGCAGGCCGGCTTGCGTTACATCCCCGCCTTATATATGCTCTTAGCCGGTCGGCTGCCCCGCATGCAGCGGGGAACGAGGCGGCCTGCGGGCCACGAAGCCGCACAGCACCTCAAAGCCCAGCCCGACATCAGGCGCCGGCTGCACTCAGGCAGAGGGATGCATATGCCCATACAGTTCGAGTGCTCGGGATGCGGCAAGCGGCTCAGGGCGCGCGACACCGACGAGGGCAGGAGCGCCAGATGCCCGCGCTGCGGCCAACGAATGCAGATACCCGCCGGCGAGTGGGAGCTCAGGGCCCCCAGCGCGGAGCATGACGGCGGCAAGAGCATGCTGCAGGGCGTGCTGGCAGACGCCGGTCGACTCGTGCACAAGCTGCGACCAGGGAAGGAGAACGCGCCTGCCGCCCGCAGCGCCGGGGAAGAGGATGCCGGCGGGAAGGCCTCTGCGGAGCCGGATGCACCGAGCCCGCTGGAGGAGTTGGACCTGGGCCTCTACAGCCGCACGCAGATACCTAAGACCATAGCCATGCGGGTCGCGGTGACGGCGGCAGCATTGCTCGGCCTGGGCACCCTCATCCACTACGGGCCGGGCCTGCTGGGCCCCGTGATGCAAGCGAGCGATCCGCTGGCCTACCTGCGCGCGCTCCTGAGCCTGGAGCTCGGGCGGCCGGCACTGTGGTCCTTCACCCGCAACCTGCTGATGAGCGTGTTCGCGCTGGTGATAGTGGTCGGCGCCTGGCCCGCGCTGCGGCTTCAGCCGAAGGGGCGCTCGTGGCTGCAGGGGGGCCTGCTGGGCATGCTTCTGGTCGCCGCAACGGACCTGGGTGTGCTCTGGATGCCCGGCTTCGGCGTTCCGGCCGGCGGGGAGCACCTGACGGTCCGCCTCCGCCAGCTCGCCCTCTACGGCGGGGCGGGGGTTGTCGGACTGCTGATCATGAGCCGTGGCGCCGGGCTTTTCGGCGGCGAAGCGAAGCGCGAGCCCGACTACATTGACCTGGTTGACAGGCTCCTGTCGGAAGCCTTGCGAGTGCGGGCCAGCGACGTGCACGTGGAGCCGGGCCCCGGCGAGACGGCCATTCGCTACCGCATAGACGGCGTGTTGCATACCGTCGCGCGCTATCCGCTGCGTGTGCTCGATCGACTGGTGGCGCGCATCAAGGTGATCGGCCGGATGGATATCGCCGAGAAACGCCTGCCGCAGGACGGCGGCGCCAAGATGCAGATGCTGGGCAAAGCGGCGGACCTGCGCATTTCCACCGTGCCCTCGGAGTACGGCGAGCGCGCCGTGGTGCGCCTGCTCGACCCCGAGACCGGCCTGCTCGGCCTCGATGGCCTGGGGCTGAGTCCGCGCCTGGCGCAGAAAATGGACGAGATCATCTCCAGCCCGCACGGCGTCTTCTTCTGCACCGGCCCGACCGGCTCCGGCAAGACTACCACCCTCTACGCCGCCCTGATGCGGGCCAACCGACAGGAGCGCAACGTGATCACCGTCGAGGAGCCGGTCGAGTACCACCTGCCCGGCATTACGCAGTTGCCCGTGGGGCGCAGAAAGGGGATGAACTTCGTCTCCGGCCTGCGCTCCATCCTGCGGCAGGACCCCGACGTGATCATGGTCGGCGAGGTGCGCGACTCGGAGACGGCGCACATGGTCATCGAAGCCGCCCAGACCGGCCACCTGGTGCTCTCCACGCTGCACACGAACGATTCGGCCGGCGCCGTGAGCCGACTGCTGGACCTGAACGTCGAGCCCTTCCTGCTCGCCTCATCGCTCAAGGCCGTGGTGGCCCAGCGGCTGGTGCGGCGCGTATGCGCGCGCTGCTGCCGGCCGTACACCCCCGCCCTGGAGGAGCTGAGGGAGCTGGGAATCGACCTCGCCAGCGCGCCGACCGTCCGTCGCGCGGTCGGCTGCGCTTACTGCATGCAGACCGGCTACCGCTCGCGCATAGGCCTATTCGAGCTGCTCGTGGTCGACGATCAGATCCGCGAGCTGATCGGCCAACGCGCCGACGCCAACACCATCCATCGCCAGGCCATCGCCAGCGGAATGATCGACCTGCGCGCTGACGGCGCGCGGAAGGTCGTGGACGGCATCACCACCATCGAAGAAGTGCGACGCGTCACCGCGGACACCATGGAGTACTGATCGCGCCGCCCCCCCTTCACCGCTCGCCGTGTTGACGACCCGCAGGGCCTGTGATAGCATGCGTCCTGGTGGACACGCGCCGTCGCCTGCCTGTGCGAAAGCATGCAAGTGACTGCGTGTGATGCAGTTGCGCTGTTTACGTGGCGAAATGGGGGAGGGCTGTCATGCGTACCGATACGCAGTTGGCCGTGTTCCTGGAGAACAAGCCCGGCGCGCTCGCCTCGATGTGCGAGCTGCTGGCCGCTCACGAGATCAACCTGCTGGCCCTGACGGTGTCCGACACCGTGGACCACGCTGTTGTGCGCGTTGTGGCGGACAAGCCCGACGAGGCCCTACACGTGCTCGGCGAGGCCGGCATGCTGGTGGTCGAAAGCGATGTGCTGGTCCTGGAAGTGCCGAACGAGCCGGGCAGCCTCGGCGAAGTGGCCGCGCGGCTCGCGCAGAATGACCTGAACATAGAGTACGCATACTGCACCGTGAGCGACGATGCCCCGAGCGGAATGTTGATACTGCGCGTGCACGAACCCGAACGCGCGATGGAACTGCTGTCTCAGTGAAACGCCCAGGCCGCCGAATGCGCATACTGCTGACCAACGACGACGGGCCGTTCGGCGAGGGGCTCTGCGCCCTGCGCCGAGCCCTTAAGGATCTGGGCGAGGTGACAGTCGTCTGCCCGGCCGAAGAGCGCAGCGGCGTCGGCCATGCCATTACCTTCCTGGTGCCCTTGCACACGGAGCGCGTGACCCTGCACGACGGTGGGCCGGCCACCATCGTGAGCGGCTTCCCGACCGATTGCGTCAAGTTCGCCATGCTCGAGGTGCTCGAGCGGCCACCTGACCTCCTCGTCAGCGGCATCAATCCGGGGCTCAACGTCGGCGTCGATGTCTTCTACAGCGGCACTGTGGCAGCGGCGCTGGAGGGCGCTTTCCACGGGGTCACGTCGGTGGCGATCTCGACGGACCGCGAGAATGCGGGCCAGATGCCGCGCGTCGCGCAGGAAGCCGTGCGCTTGCTGCGTTCGCTGCCCCTTCACGACGGCCTATCCGCCATCAACGTAAACATACCGCTGCTGACCGACAAGCGACCCGAGTGGCGCGTGACCCGCCAGTCCGACCTCTTCCCCGTCGCCAGGATGGTGCCCGCCGGGGGGCCGCGGGAACGGCAGCACTTCTACCTGGACTTCGGCTCTGAGCCGGAGCCTCCGCCCCCCGACACCGATGTGGGCGCCGTGCAGGAGGGCGTCATCAGCATCACGCCACTGCTGACAAACCTGACCGACCGGGCGGCCGTGCCCGGGCTCGCCGCGAGCATGGATGACGCCGTGGCGGAAGTCGACGAACGCTGAGGACAGAACGATGAACAAGAGCAGAAGAGGCACCTGGCTGCTCGCCATCGCAGGCTTGCCGATCGCCCTGCTGGCCGGATGCTCGTGCGAGGACTCCGAACCCGCACAGGCCCCCGTGGTGCGCCAGCCCGCCGAACAGCAACCGGCAGAATCCCCGGAACCCGAAGCCGAACCCAAAAGGCGCAGGCACCTTCAGCAACCGGCCTCGCAGCCCCGTGAGCCTGATCATCGGGTCGGCAAAAGCGTCATCCACGCGCCGGCCGACTACCTGGGCACAGTCACGATCACTGCGCCGCGCAAGATCCAGCGCGAGGCGAACCTGGCATACACGCAGAGAGAGATCCAGCAGTACAACGCCATGGAGGGGCAGTATCCGGAGTCGCTCGAGGCACTGGAGGAATGGCGCGGCGCCGAACTGAACGAACTGCCCAAAGGCTATCGCTACAACTACGATTCGGAATCCGGCGAGCTGACCATCGTCGCCGAGCAGTAATCGCCGCCGAGGACCGGACGGGAGAGAGCATGCCTCAGCCGAACACTGACGAAGGGACGCCGATCGGCGTCGGCCTGGTCGGCACCGTACCTCGCGAGGAAGAAGGACTGCTGGCCCGACTGCCCGAAGGGCGCAAGTTTCGGCTCGTCAGCTTCAGCAACGAAGGTGCTGCCGAACCGGGACCACCGGCATACCAACCCGCCCGCTACCATTCCGACTACAACACGCTGCTGCGCGACTCCGCAGTCGAGCTCGTGCTCGTGGATGCGCCGTTGGAGCTACGCCGCGACCTGGCAACGCGAGCACTGAACGCCGGCCGGCACGTGGTGCTGCCCCTGCCCTTCGCCGAGACTGCGCTCGGTGCAGAACGCGTGATGAAGACCGCCCACAAGCAGGGCCTTGTGGCCACGGCGGACTGCCCCTGGCGCGACAATCCGGACCTGCACGCCCTGCGCTTCGCGCTCCAGGCCGCGCCCGTCGGCCCGCCCCTCGGCATTACCCTCTTCGCCGCAGTCGAGCCCGAGCCCGAGCCCCAGACTTCACTGGTCGACCTGCTGTTCCTGGAGGAGACCGAGGACGAAGAGACCACCGCGCCACAGGGCCTGCTCGGGCGTGAAGGTCTGGCGCTGCTCGACCAGCTTCACTGCGTCGCGGATGACTACGTAAAGAACGTCACAGCGCATGTGTTGGTCCGCACGCCCCCTGAGCGGCAGGAGGGGTTCATGGTGTACCTGTCGCTGCGAGGCGGGGGATGGGCCGTGGCGCAGGCCAGCACCGCGCTCGCCCCGGACGTGCCGCGATGGGTCGTGCACGGCCCCCTGGGCAGCATCACCGTCTCCGGCGGAAGGGCCCGGGCGGCCCTGGACGGCGATTTGCGGGACTACGTGCCACCCGAGCCGCCGGAAGGCTTCTGGGACAACCTGTTCATGGCCATTCGCCACGAGGCGGAGCCGAAGTGCCCGCCGGCGCAGGTCGTGCGAGCCATGAAGCTGCACGAGGCCGCCATGGAGTCGGTCGAGCGTGCCGGGCCCGTGACGATCTGAAGGGGCGTTCTCCCTTCTTCGGTCGCGCTTATGCCTCCTCCGGCTTCTGCCCGCCGAAGCAGTAGTCGACGTAGTTCTGATCCATCGGCTTGGTCAACAGTGAGACCACCACGCCGACCACCAGTGCGACGGGCAGTGCCAGGACGATGGGATCGACGACCGGCCAGTTTGGCTTGTCGGCCACGATGCTGGGAGCCCCGCCGGTCAACTTCTGCACCAGGCCGATGGCGCCGGCCTCCTTTGCCTTGACCAGCAGCAGCCAGAACCCGCTGACGCAGAAACCGGCCACCATGCTGGCGATCGCGCCCGGCCGCGTCATGCGCTTCCAGAAAAGGCCGCCCAGGTAGGCGGGCAGGAAGGCTGCGCCGCAGAGGCCGAAGAAGATGGCGGTCGCACGCGCAATGATGTAGCCGCCGCGGGCGTTGTAGCTGATCACCACGGCAATCACAATGCCGACAATGATGCCGACCCGCGTGACCAGGATGCTCTTGCCGTGCGCTCCGCTGACCTGCTCGAACACGTCGCGCCCGATGCTGGTACCCAGCGCGTGAAACTGGCTGCTCAACGTGCTCATGGCCGCTGCCAGCAGCGTGAGCAGGAAGACCAGCCCGAACCATCCCGGCAAGGCGGAAGTGATGTAAGTGGGGATGATCTGGTCGGGGTTGCCCTTGGCGTAGACGATCGAGATGCTGCGGCCCTGGGCTATGCGGGCCGTCTCGGCCCCGGCGGCGACGCCCTCCTCGAGGTACGGTTTCTCCGCATCCAGCACAACGGGCACCAGCTTGGGCTGCCCGGCGTCGTCGAACAGGTGCGTCCACGCTCCGTCGTCCTGGCGTTGCGCCAGGTGCAGCACGGCATGGCCGGCTTCTTCGTCCACGGCCTTCGCCACCGTGCCGCGGAAGAGGGGGCCGTTCTGGGCGAAGTAGGCATTGGACAGGCTGCCGACCGTGAAGGCCACGCCCGTCATGACCAGGATGAACACGCCCCCGACCAGCACGGCGCGGTTGAGCTGGCGCTTGCTGCGCACGGTCATGAACCGCACCACGAGCTGCGGCTGGGCCAGCACGCCGATGCCCACGCCGAGGGTGATGGTCGAGACCACGATCCACCACAGGTCATAGCGGCTATCGCCCCAACCGAACGCCGGCATCGCCGTCCAGCCCCGATGCCCGATGGACTTCAGGCTGCCCGGCACCAAGTCGCTCAGGCCGGAGAGCGCGCGGTGGCCGCCCACCACGCCGCCGACCTGGCTATAGGTGAAGACCAGCAGGATAGCCATGCCGATAAACATGATGGCCCCCTGCAGCGCGTCGGTGTACATGACGCCCTTCAAGCCGCCGGCGACCACGTAGATGGCGATGATCACGCTGAAGACCAGCAGGGCCACCGTGTAGTCCACGTGAAGAGCCGCATGAATGAACTCGCATCCGCCGATCAACACCGCTGCGGAGTAGAGCGGTATGAACAGGAAGATCATCAGCCCCGCAAAGACCTGAATGAACTTGCTGTTGAAGCGGCGTCCGAGCAGTTCGGGGAAGGTGTGCGCGTCCAGATGATGGCCCATTTTGCGTGTGGGGCCGCCCAGGAAGACAAAGGCGATGAATATCCCCACAAAGATATTAAGGAACGTAAGCCACAGCAAACTCATGCCAAACAGACCGGCCACGCCGCCGAAGCCGACGATGGCCGAAGTGCTGATAAACGTGGCGCCGTAGGAAAGCGCCATCACGAAGGGGTGGATGCTGCGGCCCGCCACCAGGTAGTCCGCGGCCGTTTCCGTGCGCCTGTAACCCCTGTAACCAAGATAGGTAATCGCCAACAGGTATACGACAAGGATGATGATCGTGCCCAGGCTGACCGGCATGTCCGTGTCCTCCCGTTGAGGTCAAAGGCCGTGCTATCGGAGCGACGGGGCGCTCAGAGCACTTCCTCGATGTCTTCCTTCTCCTCCTTCGCCCACTCCACGTCCTCTTCGGTCATAGGCTCCTCGCCCTTGTTCCAATTCAGTGCCCCGTAGACGACGCAGACCAGGGCGCTGAGGACGCAGAGGATGTAGGCCAGCACGACCCATCCGTCCTGAATCCCAAGCATGGGGACGCCTCCTTCGGCAGGTGGGGGATCTAAAGGTGCGCCGCGGGTCTTGCGCATCTGCCCGCAAACTCACATTGTGCGCAACATTCTTCACATGTTTGCACCGAATGTCAAGGCTTTTGTCTGGGCGTAGGGCCCGGAAGCCTCGTCCCCTTCGCCCGGCGGCCCGGCATCAGCGGGGCCCTGATCATTGGCATGCGGTGCGTGCTCAGCTAAGATGGCACCCGGATGACCGAGGGGGGGAGCGGTTCGCGGGAAGGGGTGTCCATGGCGAGCAAGAGGATACTGCTGAGCGTCGGAGACGATTCCGGCGACCTGCACGCCGCGCACCTGATGCGCGCCATGCGGGAGGCTGGGCCGGACCTACAGTTCTGCGGCTTCGGGATGGAGCGGATGGTCGCCGCCGGCATGAAGCCGCTGCAGGCCGGCGCCGACGCCGAGAGCCACATGTGGCTGCGCAACGTGTTGCGGTTCGGCCGCTATCGCCAGCGACTGCACGCGTGCTGCCGGGCCATCGACTCGGGCGCAGTGGACCTGGTCGTGGCGGTGGACTTCGGCGGCTTCAACCTCTGCCTCTGCCAGCGGGCGGCCGCGCGCGGCGTGCCCGTCTTCTACTACATCCCGCCGCAGGTCTGGGCGCACGGTCGCTACCGGCTGAAGAAGCTGTGCAAGTGGACGACCCGCTGCGGCCTCATCTATCCTTTCGAAGTCGATCTGTATCGCCGCTGGCAGGTGCAGGCCGACTACGTGGGCAGCCCCCTGTTTGACGAGGTCGCCGCTAACCCGCCGGACCAGAGCGTCGTCACCTGGCTGCAGCAGCAGTTCGGCTCGTTCCTCGTCGGCATCTTTCCCGGCAGTCGGCGCCAGGAGATCCGTGCCCACGTGCCGATCATCACTGGCGCCTGCCGAAGGATACGCGAGCAGGTGCCGGATGTCGTGCTGGCCATGGTCACCACTGCCAAGATGCGCCCCGTGCTGGAGGAACTGCTGCGCGGGGACGAGCCGATCGAATTGCTGGAGCAAGTGCGCCCGGTCGAACTGGCACGCGCCGCGACACTGTGCATCACGAAGTCAGGCACCATCACGCTGGAGGTGGCGAGCCAGCGCACGCCGATGGTCATCTTCTACCGCACCTCGCCCATCATGCGCTTCGTCGCCCAGGGGCTCGGCGAGACCGAGTGGTTCGGCCTAATCAATGTACTGGCGGGCAAGCAGATCTGCCCCGAACGCCTGATGGCCTGCGATGACGACGAATGGTTGGCCGGCGCCGCCCTGCGGTTCCTGCGCGACCCGAACGCACGTGAGAGTTGCCGCCGGGCAATCGACGTCGCGCTGGAGGGTTACGACCAGCCCGGAGCGGCGCGAAGGGCTGCCCGGGCCGCGCTGGACCTGCTGTAGCCGCAACTGCCAAGGCTGGCCGCCCTCTGCCAGCACGAGCCGGACGTACATAAAAAGGGGCCGCCGGCGAGCGGTGCCCACCGGCGACCACGACAGTGAAGGTTGTGGAAGAATGCGCGTTACTTGATCTGGATTTGCTTGGCCCGCGCGGCTTCTGACTTGGGCATCTGCAGCTTCAGCACGCCGTGCTTGTACTCCGCGTTGATCTTCTCGGCGTCGACGTACTGCGGCAGGCGTATGCGGCGCTCGAACTGGCCGTAGCGACGTTCGATGCGGTGGAAGTTGTCTTCCTTCCGCTCTTGCTCTTCCTTCTTCTCACCGCGCACAGTCAGCACGCCGTTGTCAACGCTGACTTCCAGGTCGTCCTTGTCCATTCCAGGGACCTCGGCGGTCAGCGTGACGGCATCCTCACTTTCGGAGACGTCGATAGCCGGCACAAACCGGCCTTCACGGGCCAGGGTCGGCCATTCGCTTTCCTCGAGGCCCTCGAACAGGTCCTCAAAGAGTCGGAACGGCCAGCCCATTCTGCAAGCAACTTCCGACGGCCTTCTTCTCACTATGTCAGCCATTGCTCTACCCCCTTCGGGCTGTGTTAAGTAACCTTGGAAGAACCATCTGCACGATTTCTGCCCTACCAGGATGCAACAACCGTACCAAAACCTAATGTCGCCCTGTACGGCATCGAGAAACCCCATGCCACCCACAGTTTTCCGGCCGCTCTGCACAGCGTCTGCCAATATGGCACTTGCCCATCCGCTGCTGCCAAACTGGCAGCGGGTGCGGCATCGACCCCTTGCGCAAGCCGGGACCGAACGCTAAAATGCGCCCCTCGTAGGCTCGAGGCAAGGGCCTCAGCGTGCTGAAGCTTCCTCAGGCGGGAGCCCCCCATGGCGGAGATCGGCAGGGAACGCTGGAGCAATCGCGCCGCTTTCATCATGGCCGCCGTCGGCAGCGCGGTCGGCCTGGGCAACCTGTGGCGCTTCCCCTACCAGGCATACAGCAACGGCGGCGGGGCTTTTTTCCTGCCATACTTCGTAGCCCTCATCAGCGCCGGCATTCCGCTGATGATCGTCGAGTACGCCATCGGACAGAAGTTCCAGGGCGGCGCGCCGAAGGCCCTGGCCGCCGTCACCAGCAAGTTCCGCTGGGTGGGCTGGTTCGCCGTGCTCATCGGGCTTACCATCACGTTCTACTACGTGGTCATCATGTCCTACGCCTGGCGCTACGCCGTCGCGTCGTGGACGCTGGCCTGGACCGATCCGGTGCCGACGTACAGGCTCGACGATTCCGGCCCCGGCCCCCTGCTCACAGAGGTCCCTCCGTCCCGGGTGCGGCTGTACATCCCGGCACAGAACCCCGAGCAGAAGGCGCGCGAGATGGCGGCCCAGCAGCGGCGCAGCCCCCAGGAGCGAGTGCCCGCGCTGGAGGAAACCGAGCTGGACGCCCTGCGCGCTGCCGAGCAACAGAAGCCGCAAGGCGAACGCCTGTACTACGTGGCGCTCAGCGAGAACGTCGGCAACTACTTCACCCAGCGCACTTTGGGCGGCTTCCGGCCCGACGTCTGGGGCGCCGTGCGCGAACACCGTGCGGCGACCGACCCCGGGCGCGCACCTCCGCCCGTCGCCAATGCAGCGGCCGACCGGGCCGGGATGATGAAACTGGAGCTCTCCCTCGTGCTGGGGGCGCTTCTGACGTGGGTTCTCATCTTCCTCATCATCTTCAAGGGCGTGCACAACGTCGGCAAAGTGGTAATGATCACCGTGCCGCTGCCGGTCATCCTGCTGTTCGTGGTGCTGATCCGCGGCATAACGCTGCCGGGCGCAGTGGAGGGCATCATCTATTACCTGAGGCCGAACTGGCAGATGCTGAGGGACCCTGGCGTGTGGATCGCCGCCTACGGGCAGATCTTCTTCAGCCTCAGCCTGGGGTTCGGCATCCTGATCGCCTACGCCAGTTACATGCCGCCGGAGAGCGACGTCGCCAACAGCGCGTTCATCACCAGTTTCGGCAACTGCGCCACCAGCTTCATCGCCGGCCTCGCCGTCTTCAGCGTGCTGGGCTACCTGGCCTACGTGCAGGGACAGGGCGTGCCAGACGTCGCCGCCGGCGGCCCGGGGCTCGTGTTCGTGACCTATCCGATCGCCCTGGCGAAGATGCCCATGGGCCAGCTCGGCATCGCCGCCATCTCCTTCCTGTTCTTCATTACTCTCATCACTCTCGGCATCGACAGCGCGTTCAGCCTGGTGGAGGGGGTCGTCACCGGATTCCGGGACCGGTTCCCCTTCATCACCCGCGCGACCATGACGGCCCTTGTATGCGCCGTAGGCTTTGTCGGCAGCCTTCTCTTCTGCACGCGGAGCGGCCTGATGTGGCTCGACATCGTGGATCGGTGGATGAGCAACTACGGGCTGGTGCTGGTCGGACTGATGGAGTGCATCGCCGTCGGCTACTTCTTCCATCTGGACGAACTGAAGGACTACATCAACCGCCACAGCGAGATCAAGGTGCATAACTGGTTCGATGCCTTCGTAAAGGTCATAACGCCCGGCATACTGATCTTCCTGCTCGCGCAGCAGTTCCTGACCGACATTTCCCAGACCTACGGCGGCTACGACGGCATCATACGGCACGCGGTGACGGTAGCGGGATGGGGCTGGTTTGCGTTGATCCTGTGCGTGGCGCTGCTGCTGTCGCGGCATCACTGGGCGGTGGCCGGCGTAGCCGGGGCGGGCGTTCTGTTTGCCGGTGCGCTGGTCTATCTGCGCGTGGCGTCCGGACAGGCCTGGGGCGAACTGGTCGGGGCGGCGGGTATGGGGGCCATCGCAGCGGCGCTGCTCTTCGGCGGGCTGATCGCCTGCATCGTCGTCGCCCTGCGCAGCCGTCACATGGCCGGGCTGAGCATGGAGGAGACCCCGGCCGCCGACGCGGAGCAGGACTGAGTCAGCCCCCGGCGGTCTGCCCGTCTGCCGCGCCGCCTGCGGTTTCGGCGTCCTCGGCTTCCGGCACCTGCGGCACGGACAGGCGGTCGCCCGGCTCGATGCCCCGGTCCTCAAACCACCCGTGCCGCACCTCGAGCACGTAGCGCACCGGACGGGGAGGCTCGTACGTCTGCGGGTCGCGGGGGGCCGCCTTATGGATGTCGATGATCGTGCCGTCAACGTCGAGGAAAGCGACAGAGACGGGGAACGACATCTGCTTCCAGTTGAACGTGGGCTGCTGCGGCTCGTCGTAGACGTAGAGGATGCCGGCGCCGGGCATCAGGCCGCCGCGTTCTGTCAGGCCCCTGGATCGCTTCTGCGCCGTGTCGGCGACCTCGGCCTCGATGCGGTACGACACGCTGGCCAGCTCGTCGCTGCCCTCGGCCGGGTTCGGCTCAGGCGTGATGGTGACGATCGTGGCCCCTTCAGGCGGTCCGACCTGCCGCTGCGCCGCGCGGGGGCAGCCCTGCCCCCGCGTGAGCAGGCCGACCACGAGGAAGACGACCAGGAAAATGACTATGTGCTTCTTCCAGTTCAACGCAGACTCCTCGCATGATGAGTGGTGCCACACGCCTTATAGCACGCCGAGCGCTGGACCGCAAAGCCGGCGACGACATTACAGGGCGAAGCAGTAGGCACCGGCCCCCAGCTCGCAGACAATGCGGCCTTCCTCGACGCGCACCTCCGCTATACCTTCGGCGTCGGAGAGCGGCTTGCCGCCCTCGGTTGCCTGCTCAGGCGAGGCAGCCGGCAGGCGGACCGTCGCCGTGCTGTTCGGGGGCACAGTAATCCCGATCTGCAGCCCGTCAGCGGTGACTCGCCATTCGCTGACGATCTTGCCGCGCAGGCTCTCGTAGGTCGCCTTCAGCCGGTTCAGCTCGCCCTCGGGCTCGTCCCCGGGATGAGGAGCGACTGTGAAGTGCGCCCAGTCGGCGCCGTCCGTTCGGATGCCGGCCAGATCGTCGAACAGCCACTGCCCCACCGAGCCGTAGGCGAAGTGGTTCCGGCTATTCATGCCCGGCCCGGCGGTGTCGCTGTCCCACAGTTCCCAGATCGTGGTGGCGCCCTTATCAATCATGTAGCCCCAGGAGGGCTGATCACGGTTCAGCAACAGCCGAAGCGCCAAGTCGTCGTGCCCGATCCTCGTGAGCGCGGGCAGCAGCCACTGCGTGCCGCCGAAACCGGTCGAAAGGTGCCATTCTCGGCTCTCCAGGTTGCTCAACAGGTCCCGGGCCGCGGCACCACGCGCATGCTCCGGCACGACGCCCCACTCCAGCGCCAGCGCGTCGATGGTCTGAGTGGCGTTCTCGTAGGTGCCGTCGTCCTGCAGGTAGCGCTCGTTGAAGGCGTCGCGCACCTTCTCGGCCACCGCGCGGTAGTTCTCCGCCTCCTCGGTCCGCCCGAGCACGTCGGCCGCCTGAGCGACGAGACCCGCGGAGTAGAAGTAGTGGAGGGTGGCGAACATGGTCTTGTCGGTCTTCTCGCCTGCGGGCACCCAGTCGCCGTAGTCGTTGCCCCGCGCGTTCGCCCAGATGCCGTCGGGGTTGTTCTCCGTCAGGTAGTCCACGTAGCGGCACATGGAGGCGAAATGACGCTGCAGGATGCGCCGGTCGCCGTAGAACCGGTAGACCGTCCAAGGCACGATGACGCCGGCGTCCATCCACGCCGGTGCGCCGGCGCTCGGCAGCACTCCGCCGGGGCTGACGTGGGGGCAGACGTCAGGGAAGGCGCCCTCCGGGGTCTGTTCATCCTTCATGTCGCGCGCGAACTTGGTCAGCATGGCCGCCATGTCCATGTTGTAGCAAGCGGTGGGCGCGAAGATCTGCGCGTCGCCCATCCACCCCAGCCGCTCGTCGCGCTGCGGGCAGTCGGTCAGCACGCTGTGCATGTTGCCCCGCTGGCTCCACACGATGTTCTGCTGAAGCTGGTTCACCAGCTCGCTGCTCGTCTCCAGGTAACCAGTCCGCTCACAGTCGGTGTGGACGACCACGCCCGTCAGGGCCTTTGCGTCCGGCGCACCGGGGTAGCCGGTCACTTCCACGTAGCGGAAGCCGTGGTATGTGAAGCGCGGCTGCCATACCTCCTCACCGCCACCCCGGCACACGTAGCGGTCTGTAGCCTCCGCTTTGCGCAGGTTCTCGGTGTAGAGCGTGCCGTCCTCGTTGAGCACTTCCGCGTGGCGGAGCGTAACTTGCGTGCCATCCTGCCCGCTAACGTGGAGCCGGCAGAAGCCGACCATGTTCTGCCCCATGTCGAAGACGAACTTGCCGGGCTCGGCCTCATGGATGCTGACGGGCCGCAGTTCCTGGGTGATGCGGATGGGGGGATCTTGCTGCGCGTTACGCACGATGCCAGCGTCGGGGTAGATGCGCGCGCGCGACCATACGCCGCCGAAGCCTGCCGCATCCCAGCCGGGCTCTTCGAGGCGTGCGTCGTAGTGCTCGCCACCGTAGTAATCCGACTCGAGGATCGGACCGGTGCTACACGTCCAGTCGGCATCAGTGACGATGCGCTCCGAATCGCCGTCTTCATACTCGAGTTCGAGCTGAAGCAGGAACTTGGGCGGGCGTGCGCCCCATCGTTTCGGCTCCTCGGGGTCGCCCCATCCCAGCCGGCCGCAGTACCATCCGTCGCCGACGATGGCGCCGACTGCGTTATCGCCCGCTTCGAGGGCGTCCGTAACATCGTACGTCTGATACATAACGCGGCGGGCGTAATCGGTCCAGCCCGGGGGGAAGACGTGGTCGCCGACCTTACGCCCGTTCAGGCGCAACTCATAGATGCCGAGGGCGGTCGCATAGGCGCGGGCGCGGCGGACCGGCCTCTCCAGTCGGAACTCGCGCCGCAAGAAGGTGGCCGCCTTCGTCGCCTCCGCCTCCGGCAGGCCGAGCCATTCGGCGGACCAGTCATCGGCCTCGAGAAGGCCCATCTCCCACCATGCCGGCCGAGCCCATGGGGATGGGCGGTCGTCGGCATCCCAGGTGCGCACCGTCCACCAGTAGCGCCGGCGCGATTGCGGCGCCGGCCCGCCGTAGGGCACGTTTATGCTCTGCGAGGAGTTCACCTTTGAGCTGTCCCACACGTCGGCCGACTCATTGCGCAGATGCTGCGGGTCCGACGCCACCAGTATGCGGTATGCGCCCTGGACGGCGCCTCGTCGGCCGTCGCGCACCTGCCATGAGAGGCGCGGCGTGCGTTCCTCGATGCCGAGGGGATCGCTAAGGTACTCACATCGCAGTCGGTCAGGTGCTTCCAGTTTGGCATCGGCCATGGCAAACTCCGCGCAAACAGTGTCGGAAGGAACGGGCGAGGATGCTAATGCCCCCGAGCGCGGCATGCAACGGTGCACCGTTGCGTGCGGTTGCGCGCGGATGGCATCCGGGCATAATGTAAATGGTTGGGGGCAAGGACCCGATGAGTCGGGTCTCCACGCAAAAGTCACACCGGAGCGATGCCATGAGCGAGAAGAGCGTGCTGGAACTGGACGTCACGAACGCGTATGAGCAGGCGATCGGGTCCGACCAGGGGCTCGATCCCGACCACGTCGCCGGCCTGGCAGGGCGCATCACTCGCCACTACCAGGAGATTGAGGACTGGCGGGGCGACGAGGTCGGCTTCATGGAGCTGCCCTACGATACCGAGACGGCCGATACCATCAAGCAGAAAGCCGCTGAACTGCGCGAATGGTGCCGCAACTTCGTAGTGTTGGGCATCGGGGGCTCGGCCCTCGGCAACATCGCCACGCACGGCGCCCTCAATCACGCGTTTCACAATCTGCTGCCCGCCGACCATCCGGGCCGCATGGGCGGGCCGCGCATCTTCGTGCTGGACAACGTGGACCCGGCGCTGCTGGCGGATTTTTTGGCCGCCATCGAGGGCGAACTCGACGCAACGGTGTTCAACGTGATCACGAAGAGCGGCTCGACCGCCGAGACGATGAGCGAGTTCCTGTTCTTCCGCGACCTGTTGCGCCGCAACGGCCTGGAGCCGCGGGAGCACATCATCGCTACGACTGACCCCGAGCCGCAGAGAAGCCTGCTACGCCGTATTGCCCGCGCGGACGGGTACTTCACACTGCCGATACCGGCCAACGTGGGCGGGCGCTTCAGCGTGCTGAGCGCCGTGGGGCTGCTGAGCGCAGCCGTCGGCGGCATCGACATCGAAGAGATGCTTGACGCCGCCTCCGCCATGGACGATCGATGCCGAACACCTGAACTGCCGGACAACCCGGCCGCCCTCTACGCGGCCATCCAGTACCTGTTCTATGAAGACGGCAAACCGATAAGCGTGCTGATGCCCTACGGCAGCGCCTTGAGCCGGTTAGCCGACTGGTTCTGCCAGCTCTGGGCCGAGAGCCTGGGCAAGCGCGACGGGCTGCACGAGAAGGATGTCTTCGTCGGCCCGACACCAGTCGGGGCCGTCGGGGTGACCGATCAGCACTCGGTGATGCAACTGTTCCAGGACGGCCGGTTCGACAAAGTCGTAACGCTTGTGGAGGTGGAGAAGCTGCTGCCCAGCCGTGACCTGGCCATCTGCGAGGGCGGTAGTGAGCCGGAGCTCGGCTACCTGGCCGATCACACGTTCGGGGAGCTGTTCGGCAGCGAGCTGGCCGCCACGCGGGCGGCGCTTCGCGACAAGGAGCGCCCGAACATCGTGCTGCGCATCCCCCGGGTGAACGCTCACGCCCTCGGCGAGCTGTTCATGTTCTTCGAGTATGCTGTCACCTACATGGGCTGCCTGCTCGACGTGAACACGTTCAACCAGCCGGGCGTCGAGCTGGGCAAGCAGTACACGTACGGCCTGATGGGTCGCCAAGGCTACCAGCCGCCGAAGGGCCAGCGGTAGCGCCGGAAGGGCCCATTCCTTGAGCGGTTTCGGGTATTGGCCCTATAATGCTATTGGCGGCTGCGGGCGCGCGGGGTTGCCCCCGGTCGCCTGAAGCCGCGCTCAGCCCAGGGAGAGCAACCGTGTCGGAGAGCGACTTTCAGGACGCCATAGCGTTCATCGCCACCTACCCGCCGACACAGTGCGGCATTGCCACGTTTACCCGGGACGTGGCCGGCGCCGTTCGCCAAAACATGCAGGGCCGACTGCGCACAGTCGTCATCGCCGTCGATGAGGGCGAAGAGGACCAGGACTACCCCGACGAGGTTCAGTACAAGCTAGCCAAGCATGATAACGCAGACTACGTACGCGCCGCCGAGTACCTAAACTACAACAAGGTGCGGGCGGTCTCCGTCCAGCACGAGTACGGCATCTTCGGCGGACGGGACGGCGCCTACATACTGGACCTGCTGCGCGAGTTGCGCTGCCCCATCGTGACCACCATGCACACGGTGCTCAAGGAGCCTGGCGAGGGCCAGCGCGCCGTGACCGAGGAGCTGGTGACGCTGAGCAGCTACCTGGTGGTGATGGCCGAGCGGGCGAAGAACTTCCTGATCGACGTCTACGGCGCGCCGGAGCAGAAGATCAAGCTCATCCACCACGGCGTGCCGGAGATACCGCTCGTGGAACCGGGCCACTACAAGGACCAGTTCGAGATGGAGGGCCGGGAGCTGCTGCTGACCTTCGGGCTGCTCAGCCCGGGCAAAGGCATCGAGTTCGCGCTGCAATCGCTGCCGCCGGTGGTCGAGGAATTCCCGAACCTCTGCTACATCATCCTCGGCGCCACGCACCCGAACATCGTGCGGGAACAGGGCGAGAGCTACCGCCTGAGCCTGCAGCGCCTTGCCCGCGACCTGGGGCTGCAGCGGAACGTGCTGTTCAGTGACCGCTTTGTCAGCACCGAAGAGCTGTGCGAGTTCCTGAAGGCCACCGACATCTACATTACCCCCTACCTCAACCGGGAACAGATAACCAGCGGCACGCTGGCTTACGCCCTGGGCGCCGGCAAACCCATCGTATCAACCCCCTACTGGTATGCGGAGGAGCTGCTGGCGGACGGGCGAGGCGTGCTGGTGGAGTTCCGCAACCCCCAGAGCATGGGGGAGGCCCTGCTCGACCTGCTCAACAGCCCGGCGAAGGTCATGGACATGCGTTCCACCGCTTACGAGTTCAGCCGGCGCATGACCTGGCCCGAGGTGGGAGGGCAGTATCTGGAGACGTTCCGCGCGGCGATCTCCACGGCCCGCGTGCGGGCCTCCATGCCGGACGTCAGCCTGCGCTACACGCTGCCGATCACCGGGCTGCCGAGGCCCAGGCTAGACCATCTGGCGCGCCTGACGGACGATACGGGCCTGCTGCAACACGCCAAGTTCAACATCCCCGACCGCTCGCACGGCTACTGCACCGACGACAACGCGCGGGCGCTGGTTGTCACCACCAAGTACTACGATCTGTACCGCTCGTCCGAAGCCCGGCGGCTCTCCGATATATACCTCTCGTTTCTGAACTACGCGCAACGGTCCGACGGGCTGTTCCACAACTTCATGAGCTACGACCGACAGTTCCTCGACGAGGTCGGCAGCGACGACTGCTACGGCCGCGCGCTCTGGGGGCTGGGATATGCCATGTACCGTGGGCCGAGAAGCAACTTCTACCTGACGCGAGAGATGTTCGAGCGCGCCCTTGTGAACATGCATTCACTGAACCTGAGGGGAAGGTCGTACGGCGTGCTCGGGCTCTACTACTACCTGCAGTGCTATCCCGAGGCCGACGACATCGTGGAGAAGATCGACCGCATGGGCAGGGCACACACGGCACAGTTCGATGCCGAATCGAGCAAGGACTGGCCCTGGTTCGAAGACGCCATAACTTACGACAATGCCGTGATATCGCAGTCCCTTTTCATCGCCTACGAGGTTACGCGCAACGAGCGCTACGGGCAGGTGGCGCAGCAGAGCCTGGACTTCCTGATCAACATGTGCGACCGGGGCGACCACTTCTCGCTGGTCGGCAATGCCGGCTGGCATCGCCAGGGAGACGTGCGCGCAGAATACGACCAACAGCCCATCGACGCCTGTGGCCTGGTGGAGGCGTGCAAGGTCGCCTTCCGCCTGACCGGCAAGCGCGCCTACCTGCGCCACATGCGACAGGCGTTCGACTGGTTCCTGGGGGTCAACGACAAAGGGCAACCGCTCTACGACTTCAAGAGCGGGGGCTGCGCCGACGGCCTCTGCGAACACGGCGCCAACAATAACAAGGGCGCCGAAAGCACTCTCTGCTGCCTGCTGGCACTGCTTACGCTGACCGAGCTGTTTAGCGAGCAAAATCGCATGGTGCCCGGGAGCGCAACGCGCTGATAGCCATGAGAATGCCGCAACTGTCCCCTATTCACCAGAGGTGATGTCCGTGACTCGCAACAAACCCGTGGTGATGATAAGCAGTTGGCCGCCGCGCAAGTGTGGCATCGGCACCTTCACCGAGGAGGCTCTCGAGTTCATCCGCAAGGAGCAGCCCGACCGGCCCGCGTACGTTATCAGCCACGTTGACGGCGAGGGGGAGAACGTCTTCCCCCTGATCGACATGACACGGGCGGACTGGCACCAAGCGGTGGCGCAGAAAGTCAACGAACTGGACCCCTACGCTGTGCACCTGCAGCACGAATACGGACTCTACGATTACGTGGATGACGAAGGCATCTCGGACCAGAATCGCGGCTTCCTGAACCTGCTGGATGAGTTGAAGGACGTGCCGACCGTCGTCGAGCCGCATACCGTGCACGGCCGCATGAAGGACCATGAGGAAGAGTTCATCCACGAGCTGGCCCACCGCACCAATGTGCTGCTGTTCAAGTGCCACTACCAGAAGTGGCGGCTGGACTGGGTTTGGAGCTCGCACAACTGGCAGAGGCCGCGCAATATCATGATCGTCCCCCACGGCGCCCGGCCCGACAAACGGTTCGGCATCGACGAGGTGGAACGGCTTAAGCAGGAGCTCGGCCTCGGCAAGCTGCGCGGCAAACACATTATCGGCTTGGTCGGCTGGATACAGTCCAACAAGCGCTGGGACATCATGACCGACATGTGGGACGAGGTGCACGAGGAGATCTGCCGCGAAACCGGGCAGGAATGGGTGCTGCTCGGCGCAGGCGACATCCGCGACCCCCACCACCACCAGGACTTCAAACGCTACGTGGACGGCGTGCGCCTGCTGGAGGAGAAGGGCATAGCCCACTTCTTCCGCTTCACCCCCCGGGGGGACCCCTACTACAAGGTCATGGGAATCTGCGACTTCGTGGTGCTGCCAAGCCTGGATGAAACGCAGTCGGGCACCCTCGCCCGCATCATCGCCCTCAACAAGCCATACGTGACCACCGCCCCCCTCGAAGGGCTGACTGCACAGACCCTCGAAAGCGGCGGGGGCTTGCTGTTCACCAACCGGCGCATGCTGCGCGAAAAGGTGGTGCGACTTGCCACCGATGAAGGTCTGCGGTGGGACCTGGGTCACAAGCTTTACCGATACCTGACGGACGTTGTGAGCTGGCAGGTCGTCGCCAGGCAATACTACGATGCCTATGAGGCCGCACGGCGAGAGGTCTACGACGGCGATCCGGTCGAGTTCCCGCCGGAGTTCTGACTCCCCGCCCGTCGGCCGAACCATGCCCGGAGCGCGCCATGGAACTGCGACACGTGGTCACCGCCTTCCTGCAGCGCGCCGACGGTCGCGTGCTTCTGGGCCGCCGCAGCGATGAGGTTCGCACCTACCCCGGCCGCTGGGCCGCCATCAGCGGCAGTGTCGAAACCGAAGCGCCCGTCCGCGGTGCGCTGCGCGAGATCCGCGAGGAAACAGGGCTCAACGAGGATGCAGTGGGGCTGCGCTCCATCGGCAGAGCCGTCCGCTTCACCGATTGGGCCCTCGCCACGCACTGGGTGGTTCATCCCTTCCGCTTCCGCTGCCTCTGCCCCGATGCCGTGCAGCGGGACTGGGAGCACGTGAGATTCGAGTGGGTCGAGCCGGGCTCTATCGCTGAGCGGCGCAGCGTGCCCAAGCTCGCGGATGCATGGCAGGCCGTGGCCGACCATGAGGGACCGCCCGATCCTGGACGTATCTTCCACGACGTTCGGGTTGACCGCGAACACGGAGCCCACGAGCTCGGAATATGGACGCTGGATGGGCTGCGCGCGGCCGCCGCCAGCGCCACGGGCCCGGACGAGGCGCGCGAAGCGTGCCGGCGCGCCGCTGACCTGCGCCCCAGCATGGCAACGGTGCGTTCGGCTGCGCTCGAAGTGTTCGACCTGGTGCAGGAAGCAGGCATCGACCCGAAGGGCGAAGCGATCGGCGCGCTGATCGGTTCGCGCGAGCAGGCCGCTGTCCTGGCCCCCCGGAGCGCAGCCGGCGAACTGCCGCCGGGTGCAACGGTGGTTACCCTCAGCTACAGCTCCATGGCGCTGGGCGCTCTGCACGAGGCACGTCGCTGGTTGCGACGGCTGATCGTGGCCGAGTCGAGGCCCGCGAACGAAGGCCGCCGCACAGCAGAGACCGCCGCCTCTTTCGGGCTGGAAACCGTACTTCTAACCGACGCAGCAGCCGCGGCGGCCGTCCAGGACGCTGATGTCGTCCTGTTCGGGGCCGACGGCGTCCTCGCGGACGGCTCCGTGGTGAACAAGACCGGCACATATGCCCTCTGCTGCGCCGCTGCGCAGGCCGGCGCCACCGCGCTCTGCGTGGCAGGCGAGAGCAAAGTGCTGCCCGCCGGTCATCAACCATCCATCGAGCAGATGCCCCCCGAGGAGCTCGGCGATCCCATCGCAAGCGTCTCCGTCCGCAACCCCTACTTCGAGCAGGTCCCGTCGGAACTCATCGACCGCATCGTCACCGCTTCGGGTGTGCTCTCGGCCGAACGCCTGGCCGAGCGCGCCCGACTCCTCAGCAAGCTGGAGGAGAGCCTTACCTCAGGAGCGTGACGAGCCCTGCGTCCGGTGCCACGTCGGCCGTGCAGGGCCCGCTGCCGGGTCTCAAAACACTGCCCCAACAGGATATACGGCGATTGCGCAGCGTCCAGCGTGCGCAAGCCCAACCGGGGCGAAGGAGGACAGCAGTGGCAGCAGCCGAACCCCTGAGCGGGCGATGGCATGTAGCGCGGGCTGGGCGCGACGGGCGTGTTGCCCGCACATGTCGCTGCCGCTATAGTGGGGCCCTCGGCCGATGAAGAGCTTCAGTCGCTGAGGGGTCGACGATGGCGAACACGATGCGTGCGGCATTCTTCCTTGGGGACGGCGAGGTCGAGCTGCGTGCGGTCCCCATTCCAGTACCTGGCAAGGGCGAGCTGCTAGTCAGGGTCGCCGCCAACGGCGTGTGCGGGTCTGACCGCAAGGTTTTCCAGGGAGGTTCGGGCGGCCGAATCCCCGGCCACGAGGTGGTCGGGGCGGTGGATGGGGCCGGCACTGGCTGCTCGACGCCGCCGGGCACGCGCGTCGCCATCTATATCCCCATGCATTGCGGCGTGTGCGAGTACTGCCGTGGCGACCGGCAGAATATCTGTCCCGAAAGACGTGGGCTTCTGGGCTGGAGCACGGACGGGGGCTACGCGGAGTACATCGTCGTGCCGGAGCGAAACGCCCTGCCTCTGGCTGACGATGTGTCGTTTGGCGAGGGTGTGGCGCTTCTCGACACACTCGGCACCGCCGGGCACGGGCTCCGGCTGGCCGGGGGATGTGAGGCCGAGAGCGCATTGATCATGGGGGCCGGACCTCTCGGCGTAGGGGCGGTGACTTTCCTAAAGGCCTTCGGCGCGCGGGACATCTTCGTCTCCGAGCCGTCGCCCTACCGCAGGGACCGGGCCGCGGAGCTGGGCGCCATTCCGCTGGACCCCGCCTCGGATGACCTGGAGGCCGCCGTCCGGGAGCGACACCCCCACGGGGTGGACCTGGTGGTGGAGGCGGCGGGCCGGCTCGACACAATCTGGCAGGCGCTCGACCTGGTGAGGCCCGGGGGCGCTGTAAACATCCTGGGCGAGTATGGCGGGCGGGTGGAGCTGCAGCGGCTGAAGGGCACATGGATGCTCAACGACATGACCATCATCCGCTCGTTCTACTTCACCATCGGGGAGTTCAAGCACAATCAGCGGATGGTGTCGGACGATCGCCTGCCCGCGCGGGAACTGGTGACCCACGAGTTTCCCCTTGAGAGGATTGAAGAAGCCCTCGACCTGTTTTTCACGGCGAATGCCCTGAAGGTCCTTGTGAAGCCCTGAACATCAAAGGCGCGACCCACGGCAGCATCAGGCTGTCGGCGTCAGGAGGCATAGCGTGTCACGCACTCGTAAGCTCGCCGTCATCGGTTTCGATTCCATCTCGTTGCCCACGCTATTGCAGTTCGTCGACCGCGGCGTCATGCCGCACGTGGCGGAGCTGATAGGGCGCGGCAGCCTCACGCAGACGTGGCCCTGCTTTCCCATGGAGACGGGCACCAACTGGGCCTGCCTCGCAACAGGCGCGACGCCGTGGATTACCGGCTGCAACATGAGCACCCACCTGCCGGGCCGCCCGCTCGACGAGTGGAGCCACGGCTTTCCCGCCGAGATCTGCAAGGCCGAGCAGCTCTGGACAGCCGCCCGCCGGGCCGGGCTCCGGTCGGTCGTCTTCGACTGGTCGCAGAGTTGGCCGCCGTCGGTCGAGGACGGCCTGGTTCACGTGGGCGAAGACGGCCGCCCGGACAACGCCTTTCGCGCCCTGCAGGAGGCCCGTGCCTACACCACCCATCCCCGGCCGAGAGACTACCGCGTCGAGGCGCACGTGACGGAGATACGCCTGCAGCCGGCCACCGGCTGGGCCGATGTGCCGGAGGGCTCGCTCGAGTTCGAAGTCACCGTAACGCCCTGCTTCCGCAGCCGTTACAACGAGGCGGAATCCCTCTGGGCGCTGCTGCCGAACGGGCCGGACGGCTTCGAGCGAGCCGAGGTCTACGCGGCGAAGGACGCCCCCGGGCCGCTGCTGACCTGCCGACTGAACGAGATGACCGACTGGTCGCGTCACACCTTCCGCACCGACGGGGAGGAGGTCGAGGCCGCGGTGCGGGGCAAGCTGCTGATCCTGGAGCCGGACGCATCCAGGGTCCACCTCTACCTGAGCGAGATATACCCCCTGCGCGAGTTCGTCCACCCGAGCGGGCTGGCGAACGGGCTGCTGGACGCCTGCGGCCCGTTCATCATCCAGTGCTCGCGCCAACAGGTGGTGCAGGCCGGAGCGTGCGACATAGCCACCTACTTCGAAGAGCAGCGCCACCTGGCGCACTGGTGGCGCGACGCCGCCGGGCATGTTCTCGCGAACGAGGATTGGGACCTCTTCATGCTCAAATGGCATGGCCCGGACTGGACCAACCACCTGACCATGTACATGATCGACCCCCGGCACCCGATGCACGAACCGGAACGCGCAGCGGAGGGCTGGGCACTGTGGGACCGGATCATGGGCTGGGGCGACGAGATCGTGGGGTGCACAGTCGAGGCCGCAGGGCCCGACGCCCTCGTCGCCCTGGTCAGCGACCACGGAGGCGACACCCAACTGCCGCTGCGCCATCCCCATCCCGACGTCAACGATGTGCTGCGCGCAAACGGTTGGTTAGTCGATGGGCCCGATGGCGTCGACTGGTCGAGCACCGTCGCCTACGGGCGGGGCCACTACGTATTCCTCAACGTCGCAGGGCGCGACCCGGACGGCGTCGTGCGGCGCGGGGACGAGTTCGACGGCCTGCGCGAGGAGATCATGGACGCCCTGCGCGCCTGCACGAACGAGGCCGGGCGGGCGACCTACCAGGCCGTTCTGCCGAAGGGAAAAGCCGGACGGCTCGGGGTGGGCGGCGATCGCGTCGGCGATGTCTTCCTCTGGCCGGCCGAACCGCCTCCTGAAGACGTCATGACCTGCGAGGAGTTCTGGCAGACACACGACCGCGAGGACACCGGCACCTGGGACTGGCCGCTGTTGAACGCCGGCAGCCACAGCGACGACGCCTACTTCGCGCTGGCCGGCCCGGGCGTACGACAGGGCTACCGGCGGCAGCGGCCAACGCTGATCACATCCGTCGCGCCGACCGCGGCGGCCGCGGCCGGCATCCCCTGCCCGGCCGACGCCGACGGTAGCGTGCTGAGGGATTTCCTGGAATAGACCATGGCTGAACAGCCCTCCCTGCTGAGAATACACGCCGAAGACAACGTGGCGGTCGCCCTGCGTGATCTGACCCGCGGGGAGCTCTGCAGCGGGCTGACAGTTGCCCAGCCTGTCCCCGCTGCCCACAAGGTCGCCCTGAACGGGATCCCCGCCGGCGCGGCGGTCATCAAGTACGGCCACCCCATAGGGCACACCACGGCACCGATTGCGCCGGGGGAGTGGGTGCACGAGCACAACCTGGCGACAAGCCTGAGCGGTGCTGCGGAACTGCGTTACGCGCCGGCGGAGGCGGCCGCGTTATCCGACACCGCAGGGGCCTTCCAGGGCTACAGAAGGGCGGACGGCTCGGTCGGTGTGAGGAACGAGATCTGGATCGCGCCCACGGTCGGGTGCATCAACTCGCTGGCGCAGCAGCTCGCGGCCCTCGGCGCCCGCGACCTGCCCGACGGCGTTGACGGCGTGCACGCACTCACCCATCCCTTCGGCTGCTCGCAGCTCGGCGGGGACCTGCTGCGAACGCAACGGGTCCTGGCCGGGTTGGTGCGCCATCCCAACGCCGGCGGCGTGCTGGTGCTGGGGCTGGGGTGCGAGAACAACACCATCGAGAGCTTCCGCCGGGCGCTCGGCGAGGTCGACCCCGCACGCGTGCGGTTCCATATAGCCCAGGAGTGCGGCGATGAGGTGCAGGAGGGGCTGCGCCTGCTGCGGGGGCTGGCCGAGAGGGCCTCAGCGGCCCGCCGGCAGAAGGTACCCCTGTCGGCGCTGACGGTGGGGCTCAAGTGCGGAGGCTCCGATGCATTCTCGGGCATCAACGCCAATCCCATGGTCGGCGACGTCTGCGACCGGGTGGTCGGCTCCGGCGGCTCGGCGGTGCTGACGGAGGTGCCTGAAATGTTCGGCGCCGAGCACGCGCTGGCCGCCCGCTGCGCCGACCGGGAGGTCTTCGACCGGTTCGCCGCGATGATCCGCGACTTCCGCGCCTACTACGTCCACCACGGGCAGCCGGTCAGCGAGAACCCGAGCCCGGGCAACCTGGCCGGGGGCATCACTACGCTGGAGGAGAAGTCGCTGGGCTGTGTGCAGAAGGGCGGCCGCGCGCCGGTGGTCGACGTGCTCGACTACGGCGGGGCGTGCGCGAAGGCCGGCCTCAACCTGGTCTGCGGCCCGGGCAACGACCTGGTCTCGACCACCGCTCTCGCGGCGGCCGGGGCCCAGGTCATCCTGTTCACCACAGGCCGGGGTACGCCGATGGGTGGACCGGTCCCGACGATCAAGGTGAGCAGCAGGACGGAGCTCGCCCGCCGCAAGCCACACTGGATCGACTTCGACGCCGGCCGCGTGCTCGCGGGCGCCGGCCGCGTGCTCGCGGACGCGGAGCGGGTGGGTCTCGCCGATGAGCTGTTCGACCTGACGCTCGAGGTCGCCTCCGGCCGCCCCACCCGCAACGAGGAGAACGGCTTCCGCCAGATCGCCCTCTGGAAGGACGGCGTGACGCTCTAAGCGACTACTCGCCGCGGGGCGCGTCGAGTGCGCAGCGGTCCATGGAGGCCAGGGGGATGGCCGAGGTCGTGCGACACGAAGAGGATGGCGTTCAGGTGTTCGCTTGCCCTGCAGACCTCCGGGGCCTCACTCGCCGTGGTAAAGTCGTTGGAAGTATGGCCGGTAGCCAGCCGGCTTCGGCCAGCCGCGGAAGAGCGGCGTGTCGTCGGGCAGCCCGGTCTCGCCGCCGTCGCGCAGCCAGCGGATGAGCGCCTCCTCAGTCCCTCGCCGTTCCAGCTCGTTCAGGCCGGCGGCATGTAGAGCCTGGACGCGATCCGGCATATGCTCGGGATCGTCGTCACCGTCGCCGTAGCGGTGCAGGCGGCTATTCTCCGGCTCGAGGGCCAGCTCCAGGTAGTCGTCTGCCGCGAAGACAGTGAACAGGGGGCCGCCCGCGCCCCGGGGCCAGCCGTCGGCCGACCCGCCGGCCAGGGCGACGTCCCGGACTGGCTTCCGCCTGCCCCGGGCGACGGCCAGCAGGTCCTGCGTGCCGGGCGTCTCGGGGGCATCGATGCCGGCCAGTGCGGCCAGGGTCGGCCAGAAGTCCTGCGGCTGCGCGAGGGCTTCGCAGACGCCGTGCTCGCCCCCCGGCGGTCGGATGAAGAGCGGCACGCGGGATATCTGCTCCTGGATGCGGCCACCCTTGCCGAAGCGCCCGAACTCGCCGAGCCGGGTGCCGTGATCGGAGGTCAGCAGCAGGGCCGTGTTCTCGGCCAGGTCGGTCTGGTGGAAGGTGTCGAGGAACCGGCCGAAGCAGCGGTCCATCCAGGTGACCTTGGCGGCGTACTGCGCGCGCAGGTGATCGGCAGCCTCGTCGGTCAGCCCCTCGTCGTTGCGCAGCACGAACGAGCGGGGATCGATCCGGCCGTCGTAGCCGGGCCTGCGATCGTACATCCGGACGAACTCCGGCGGCGCGTCCCATGGCTCGTGCGGGTCGAAGCAGTCGACCCAGAGCAGAAAGTTGTCGCGCCGCTGGTTCTCGTGCAGGAAGTCTGCCGCCGCCCCGAACAGGCGCGCTGCGTTCCAGTCGTCGAGGCGTTTGCGGGCGCGATTGGCCCGGATGTAGGTCGGGAACGGGTTGTAGCCGGCGGGGCCGGTGTCCGCGAAATCCCACAGTTCGTCCTGCGCCCAGTTGTCCGGCCAGCTCAGGTCGCCGATCCACGGCCGGTCGACCTCGGCGCCCCGCACGAACGTCCAGGCGTGGAACGGCCAATCGAAGTGGTGGCCACCGTTGACAAGGTGCGGCGTGTCGTGGATGAGCTGGGTGGCGTAGCCCTCCTCGGCAAGAGTTTCCGGCAGCGTAGGCCAATCGTAGGGCAGAGGCATCCAGGCGTGGAAAGGCGCCCCGTAGCCCCCGCTCATGAAATCGAGGCGGTGGGGAATGGTGGGGAAGCTGGCCGCGAAGCAGTGGTCGAAGCGCCAGGACTCGGCTGCCAGCCGGTCGAGGTTCGGCGTGCGGACATCGGGGTTCCCGTTCGCACTGACGTGATCGTAGCGAAGCGTGTCGATGACGACGATGGCAACGTTCATGGACGGCTCCTGTTGTCAGGTAATGGTTGGGGGCAGCGTAACGAGCGCGCCTCGTTCCGCCCGCGTGAGACCAAAGGGCGCAGTCGTTATAGGGAGTCCCCGTCCGCCTTACAAGGCCGGGGCGGATCGGTGCCCTTTCAGGCCGGGGAGTGGCCTCAGTTCTCTGCTGTGGACTCCAGCAGCGATGCCCTGGACGCGGCGGCAGTCGCCGAAGCCGTGCGAGGAGGCCGCCTGCGCTGGAGGGCTCACGCATTGGAGCGCATGCTTCAGCGCGGCATGTCGCGAGCGTGGGGCAGGGCGGCCCTGCTGAGGGGCGAGGCAATCGAGTGCCACCGGTAAGACAGGCCTTTCCCATCCATTCTGGGGCTTGGATTCGTGCAAGAGCCGGGGTTGTCGTAGTGCGCCATGTGCCGGCACTGGTATGCGAAAGTTGCGGGCAGAGCTGGATCGAAGACGAGGCCGCCGCGAACCTCCAGCGCATCGTCCAGACGACCCACAAGGAGAAAACCCAGGTCGAAGTGGCCCCCTCCGCCTGAACGGGGCCGGGCACATCGCAACGGCGCCGACCCGCTCGCAGTTGACGTGGAACCGCTCACACTGTGCAATGTTGAAAATGAAGACGAAAGCCATACTCAAGAAGTACTTCCAGTCGCTCTGTGACGTCGCAGCCCACGGCGACGCCACGGAACTCAGCTACTACGGCTGCCTGGTTGATTTCGTGAAGGCGTTCGCCGTGCAAGGCGGCCGCGAGGGCATCGACGTCACGGCCCTGCCGGCACCGACGGAGGGCGGCAACCCCGACTTCCGCGTCTGGGACGGCGATCACGAGATCACCGGCTACATCGAGGCCAAACGTCCGGAACAGCAGCGCCTCGACCTGGTCGAAAGCACCCCCCAGCTGCGCCGCTACCGCGAAACCTTCCCGAATCTCATCCTGACCAACTTCTTCGAGTTCCGCCTCTACCGCAACGGGGAGATGGTCGAGCGCGCCCTGGCCGGGCAGCCCGGCACGCTCACCGAGGTCGGCGCCGTGCCGCCTCCCGAGGACGTCGAGGGCACCGGCACGCTGCTGGAGCGGTTCCTCTTCTTCAGCATGCCGCGCACCTTCGACGCGCCCTCCCTGGCGGTCGAACTGGCTAAGCGCACCCGCTTCCTGCGCGACCTCGTGCTCGCGCAGCTCGAATCGGAGCTGGAGAGCGACCACGGAATGCTCCACGGCTTCTACCAGGCGTTCCAGAACTACCTGATCGGTCACCTCGAGCCCGACCAGTTCGCCGACCTCTACGCCCAGACGGTCACCTATGGCCTCTTCGCCGCCCGGACACGCGCCGAGGACACCTTCACGCGCCGTTCGGCCTACGAGAACATCCCGCGCACCATCGGCGTGCTGCGCGACGTCTTCCGCTTCATCTCGCTGGAGGACCCGCCGGAGCAGATCGAGTGGACCGTCGACGACATCGCCCAGGTGCTCCGCGTCGCCGACGTCAGCCAGATGCTCGAGCGCTACTACGAGGAGGGCAAGGGCGCGGACCCCATCGTCCACTTCTACGAGCCGTTCCTCGCCGAGTACGATCCCGAGGAGCGCGAACGCCGCGGCGTCTACTACACCCCCGAGCCGGTCGTCGACTATATCGTCCGCTCCCTCCACGGCATCCTGAAGGAGAAGTTCGGCCGGCCGGAGGGGCTGGCCTCCGATGGCGTCACGCTGCTGGACCCGGCCGCCGGCACCATGACCTTCGTCGCCCGCGCCTGCCGGCAGGCGGTTGATGAGTTCGTCGCCAACCACGGCGCGGGCAAGCGCGGCGAGTTCATCCAGCAGCACCTCCTGGAGAACTTCCACGCGTTCGAGCTGATGATGGCACCTTACGCCGTCGGGCACCTGAAGATGGGCTTCTTCCTGGAGGAACTGGGCCACCGGCTCGGGCCGGACGAGCGCTTCAAGTTCTACCTGACCAACACGCTGGAGATGGAAGACCTCGACCAGACCGAGCTGCCCGGCATGAAATCGCTGGCCGAGGAGAGCAGCCTGGCCGGGCGCGTCAAGAAACAACAGCGCATACTCGTCATCCTCGGGAATCCGCCCTATTCCGGGCACTCCAGCAACACCGGCGATTGGATTACAGACAAGATAGAGGACTACAAGCAGGTGGACGGCAAGCCGCTCGGCGAGAGAAACCCGAAGTGGCTGCAGGACGACTACGTGAAGTTCCTCCGCTTCGCTCAGTGGAAGATCGACGAGGCCGGCGAGGGCGTGGTCGGCATGATCACCAACCACTCCTGGCTCGACAACCCTACCTTCCGCGGCATGCGTCGCAGCCTGATGAAGACGTTCGACGAGATCTACGTGCTCGACCTCCACGGTAACTCTCTGAAGCGCGAGACCTGTCCCGACGGCAGCCCGGACGAGAACGTCTTCGACATCCGCCAGGGCGTCGGGATATGGTTCTTCGTGAAGACCGATGGGGACGCAGAGGTCACCGTGCGGCACGCCGAACGCTGGGGTCGGCGGCAGAAGAAGTACGACTGGCTCGAGGCAAACGACCACTCCTCCACCGACTGGGAGAAGATCACGCCCCACGAGGAGTTCTA
>CAYQXJ010000009.1:0-149122 GCA_964421565.1 uncultured candidatus Brocadiaceae bacterium | reverse complement strand
TGGAGACGGGTCTTGCGACACGGAGTGGATCGCGTACGATAGGGTAGACAGCACGAACGGCGACAGTTCGGCGGCTGATGCCCGCCGGGCAGCGGGGAAAACCGGGCGCACCCCAGCCGCCTCAGGTAAGGTCTATGAATCCGGTCAGACTACAGGCACTCGGATGGAACGAAGGCGCCCGAAGCGGCCCTTTTCAGCCCCCCGCGCTCCCCGATGGATCCACTGCGAGCCCGGAAAGCCCGGCCGACCGCCCCCCAGGCTTGACTCCGCCCCCTTTCCGGCCCCGAATGCCCCCATAGCGCAAATGCCTGGGGGACGCATTCAAGTTGACTTAGGAGCGCCCGTCCACAATAATGGCCGTGCACAAAATGCGGAAGATGTCCGCCGCGGCTGGCCCGCAAAGGCCGCAATCAGTACCGAGGTGATGTCGTGACCGCAGAACTCCAAGGCTGCTATACCGCCCTGATCACGCCCATGACAGGCGAACACGGCGCCAGGATAGACATCGACGGCCTGCGGCGTCTGGTGGAGTTCCAGGTGGCCGGTGGTGTGAGTGGGATACTCGCCATGGGAACCACCGGCGAGAGCCCCACCCTTAACTGGGAAGAACACAGTAGCGTTATCGCCAGGGCCCAGCAGTTTGCGGACGGCCGGTGCCGCATCCTCGCGGGGACAGGATCCAACTGCACGGATGAGGCCATCTCGAGCACACATCACGCCGTCGCAGACGGCATCGACGCTATTCTTCTGGTGGAACCGTACTACAACGGACCGAGCTCGCTGGAGATCGCCCGCGAGTACGTTGAGCCGATAGCCCGGCAGTTTCCCCAGGCAGAGATCATACCCTACGTTATTCCCGGCCGCAGCGGCACGCAACTGCTGCCGCAGGATCTGGCTCTTCTGCACGAGAGTTGCCCGAACGTCAACAGTGTAAAGGAGGCGTCCGGCGACCTGGAGAACATGCGTCTCACACGCGAACTCTGTGGCCCCGAGTTTCGGATTCTGAGCGGCGACGACGGGCTGACGTACGCCATGATGACCAACCCTTCGATCGCGGCGTGCGGCGTGGTGAGCGTTGTCAGCAACGTCGCTCCGAGAGCGGTCCAGCAGATGGCCGAGAGCCTGGGCAGGGGCGACATGGCCGAAGGCGAACGTCTGGCCCGCGCGCTCGAACCTCTGTTCGATATCGTGACCGTGAAGACGCTGGAGACCGCCGGCCGGCACGGCGAACGCATGTGCAAAGCTCGCAACCCGCTGCCCATCAAGACGCTGATGCGCCTGCTGGGGATGCCCGCCGGTCTGCCCCGCCGCCCCCTCGGCAAGATGACCCTTCAGGGGCTGGAGACCGTCGTCCAGGCGGCCCGAACCGTTTGGGACAGAAGCCCGGAGGTCTTGGAGCCGATCAGCCGGGCGTTCGACGTGGATATCGAGGGACGTCTCAACGATCCCGTCCACCGCCGGGGGCTCGCGTACGAAGAGTCCGGCTGACGAAACATCCCGCCGGCGGCAGCACTGCCAGGCGAGAACGGAAGGAGCAGGAAATGGCCGAACAGGAGAAGGATGTCCGGCTGAACGTGCTGTTCCGGCGCATGCTCGACCTGGACGCAAGCGATCTGCATGTGAAGGAGGGCAACCCTCCGCTCTACCGTGTCTCTGGCGACCTGCACCGGGCAAAGTCGGAACCACTTACCGACAAACAGGTCCGCTCCCTGGTGGAAGAACTGCTCGGCCGGGAGCGGATGGGCGAGCTGTTCGAGAAGGGAAGCCTTGACCTGGGCCACGACTTCGGGCAGGGACGCGTGAGGCTGAACATTTTCCTGCAGACCGGCAGGGTGAGCCTGGCGGCTCGGCTGGTGAAGATGGACATCCCGAGCCTGGACGAGCTGCACCTGCCCGGCGCGGTCGGACGCGCTGCGGAGTTTCAGCAGGGGCTCGTTCTCGTATGCGGCATCACCGGCTCGGGCAAGTCTACCACGCTGGCCTGCCTGTTGGAGATGATCAACGAGCGTCGACGATGCCACATCCTGACCATCGAAGACCCGATCGAGTACCTGCATCAGGACGCCAGGAGCATTATCAACCAACGGGAGATTGGACTCGACTGCCACGACTGGGCCGAGGCGCTGAGGGCGGCCGTGCGCGAGGACCCCGACGTAATACTGGTGGGCGAGATGCGGGACACCGAGACATTCCAGGCCGGCCTGATCGCCGCCGAGACAGGTCACCTGGTCTTCGGTACGCTCCACACCTCGAGCGCCGCCGGCACCATCTCGCGCATACTGGACCTATTCCCAACGGCAAAGCATTCGTTGATTCGCCAGAGCCTCGGCTTCAACATGAAGTGCGTGCTATGCCAGAAGCTGGTGCCCTCCTTCCGGGAAGACATCCAGGTTGTGCCGGCCGTCGAGTTGATGTTCGTGAACCCGCCCATCCGCAAGTCGATCGAAGAGGGTGAGGACGGTCGCATCGCCGATCTGATTGAGGTCGGTCGAGAGCAGGGAATGCTCACCTGGACGCAGTCCTTTGCCGCTCTGGTCAACCAGGGATACGTGGAGAAGAAAGTGGCACGGGAGTACGCGCCGAACCGGGACGCCCTGGAAATGGCGCTCAAGGGCATCGATATCGCCCAACCTTCCATTGGCTAAGAGCGGAGCAATACACCGCATGACCTGCAGGCACACTTGGGCACTGCCACGAAGATACGGAGTGATCTGGGCCGTAGTTGCCCTCTTGTTGCTCGCCGCCACGCATGCGCCCTGGTGCACCGCCCAGGAGGAGTCGGCCCAGGCCGCTGATGCGACGGCGCAGCAGGCACCAGTGGAGCCGGCTCAAGCCCTTCCCCCAGGGACGGACTCCGATGGCGCCGAATCCGTACCGGTAAGCCCTCCCGACGTGCCGCTGTACATGAACCCCTGGTGGCTGCTCCTTTTTGCCTGTAGCTTGACGGTCTGGATCTACGTGGTCTCCTGGGTGAACGCCGACTCCCGCGGCGTTGGCATGGACTACCCCATTGTCACCTTGCTCTTCCTGACGCTCGGAGCGATCGGTGTGCTGTTTACCGTGCTCTTCCACGCGGCGTTCAGCTTCCTGACGCTCTTCCTGGTGTTGGGTGGTTTCCTGGCCTATGCTGTGAAGCGCAACCAGATCGTGCCCGAGCAGCACAAGTTGTTCGGGCGCGCGCATCGGGCCCGCGTGTTGAGCGGAATCCCCGGTCTGGGAAGCTTCATCACGGCGGAGACGGCAGAACGCAGAGGCGCCTCCAAGGTGCCGGTCACCAGCCAACATGGGGACAACCTTGACGACGTGGTGGCTGAGAGGCCGCAGTTCGCCCGAGCCGCCGACATCCTGGTGGACTGCCTGGTGCGCGCCCAAGGCGCGCGCGCGAGCCGCGTTCGCGTATACCCGGGCGAAGCCGATTACGCCATCCAGTACCAGCTCGACGGCTTCATGCACACAGGGGAGCTATTGCCGGAAGGGCAAGCTCAACTGCTGCTTGCTTGCGTCTGCGTGTTCCTGGGTCTCGCCGATGAGGGTCGCATACGACAAGGGACGGCAAAGATGAAGGCCGAGTTCACGGGCACTGAGGAAGTGGAGATACAGGCGACGGTGCTGAGTGTGCGAGGGCGGCCCGCGCTGAGCCTGGAGTTCCCAGACTGGACTGCTGATCTGCACAAGCATGGGCTGGAAGCGCTCGGCATGCACCCCGCCGTCCACAAGCGCATACGATCCGCCCTGCAGCAAGACAGGGGGACCATCGTCGTCTGCGGGCTTCCCCATTCGGGAGTCACCACGACGCTCTATGCGGTTACGGAGGAAATCGACATTTTCACCACGGATGTGCTCGCCGTGGAGCCGGAGCCCGAGTATGACCTGGAAAGCGTTCGCCGGTGGAGCCTTGATACCGATCAACCGTGGCAGAAGGCGTACGCCGCGCTGATGCGCGAAGACCCAGAGGCCCTGATGTTCTACGAACTGGACGAGCCCGAACGCGCAACATCGCTTCTGACGTTCGCGGCCGACAAAGGGCTGGTGATCACGGCGCTCGAGGCTGCCGACGCGCCGGAAGGCTTGATCGTTCTGAAGAAACTCGCCGGAGAGCCTGCCCTGATCGGCCGGGCCGTCACATGCGTGATATCGCAAAGGCTTGTTCGGCGGCTCTGCCCTGAATGCAAGGAGGAGGTGGAGCCAAACCCCGCGCTTCTTCAGAAGCTGGGCGTTGACCCCACGAACCCGGGCACCTGGTACCGGCCCATCGGTTGCGAATCATGCCTGGGCTCGGGCTACAGAGGGCGAACGGCGGTGTTCGGCATGCTTATCTTGACCGAACCTGTCGCAGAAGCCCTGGCTCGCTCCGGCGTCACGGCCGCCGACATCCGCAGCGCGGCCGGGGAAGTGGCTTTCCGATCGATGTACAGAGACGGCGTGGCCAAGATCACAAGCGGCGTGACGGACCTGAAGGAGGTGCGTCGAGTGCTGAAGAACGGACCCAAGGCCCGGCCCAAGGCAGGAGGCGAACGATGACCAGCACGTTAGCCCTGCTGTTCGTCCTGGCAATGGTGCTGTTTCTGGCATACTCGGGCTTACGCGATGGCGTCTTTTTCAGCACCTATGCGCTGGCCCGCAACTTCGTAGCGTTCCTGTTCGCCATGACGTTCACTCCCGCAATGTCGAAGTTCCTGGAGGCCATGCTCGGCGGCGGACATCCCGCCCCCCAGTACTACCGCGCAATATCGTTCGCGACCATCCTGGGGGTCGTATACGTTGTGGGCCGCCTGCTGAAGGTCCATTATGCGGAGCCCGAGGTACGCTGCCTGGGCTGGGTGGACCGCATCGGGGGGCCGATTGTCGGCGTGTTGAATGCCGTTGTGTTCACCGGTGCGGTGCTCGTCCTGTGGTCCATGCTGCCGTTTGCGAAGTACTTGCCGGGCAACTGGGGTAACGCCCATCCCTCCGCGCTGGACACCGGCTCGGCCGTGCTACGCGTCTACGACCACATGGAAGAGCGCATGGGCGGCAACGCGCCGTTCCTGATCCATGATGAACCCATCCACGAGGATCTAAACGGCAACGGGCGAGTGGACCCGGGAGACGCGTTCGTGGACCTGAACGGCAATGGCCAATGGGACCGAGGCTGGCTGTGGCACTACGAACATCATGCGACGATCACCACCCGTGACATCGAGCGCATACCGGGCGTCGAAGCGCGGTGAGAATCCGCCCCATCGCGCCTTGAGTTTGGACCGTGAGCCTCGCCCCTTTGAGCTGGTCGCTGGCCTCCACCTCTGCGCACAGCTTGCGATGGCACCCGACAGCCGCCGCGCCCCGGGGTCAGCCGTGGAGACTCGATGACTGCGCCCAATATCTTAACGGCGTTTCGCCTGGCATGTGTGCCCTTGCTGGTTGCGGCGTCGTACGGCGAGCATCCCTTGCTGCTTGGGGCGGCCTGGGCCCTGTTCAACGCGGCGGCCCTCAGCGATTGGCTCGACGGCTACCTGGCGCGCAAGCTCGAGTGCCGCAGCCGCTTGGGCAATCTAATGGACCCCGTAGTGGATAAGATACTGATTCTCAGCGTGCTGTTCGTCCTCGCGGATGGCACACTACTGCCCGTCTGGCTGGTGTTGCTGAACATGGCGCGAGAGTTCATGGTAACGGCAGTGCGGCATGCAAGAACCACCCCCACCAAGGTTGAAGGCGCCAACTGGATGGGCAAAACCAAGTTCTGCCTCCAGGTCGCAGTGGCGGAATTGGGCTACCTGTTGCTTGTTCTGAAAGCCCTGGGGCGCGCCTCGCCCTTCGCAGGGGCAACCCTGTTCTGGTCAGCCGTCGCCATGACGGTTGCTTCCTATGCCTTCCTGATTCACTTCGCGCTATCGTACGGCAGCCGCGTGGCTGCCGAAATGGCAGAGACCGGCGATTAGACCGCAGCGGACATCTGGGATAGGTCCGTTCACAAGCGGTTAGACCGGCCAGGGGGATGTTGTGTACTTGTGCCCTTCTCTCCTTGACAGGGCGCCGTGTGCCGCATACAATACGGTTGAACGGCGGGTTGTCGTGCGCGTCCGACATGGAGTGTTGTAGGCCCGTGCGCAGCAAACGCTGCGCTGAGCGGCAAGGTACCGGTGTGATGCCCGTGAGCCTTCGTTAGGATTTGGGCCAAGCTCCGCTTGGTCGGCAAAGGGCTGAGCACCTTTTTTGTTCCGGGTGAAGCGAAATGCAACCAAAAGAGCTACTCCGCCTCGTCGATGCCCTTCATCGCAACAAAGAGATCGACGAGGAGATCATCTTTCAGGCCATCGAAGCTGCCCTGGAGTCGGCCGCGCGTAAGCATTTCGGGTCCGCCGAAGAGATAAGGGTCGAGATCGACCGTGAAACCGGCCAGGTCGCCGCTGTGCTGGGCGAGAGCCGCGTGGAACCGGAGACCCTCGGCCGCATCGCCGCTCAGACCGCCAAGCAGATAATAGTGCAAAAGATCCGCGAGGCGGAGAGCGAAACCATATACAACGAGTACATCGACCAGATAGGCACCCTGGTGACCGGCAGCGTGCAACGCTTCGAGGGTGGAACCATCGTGGTGAACCTCGAGCGTACAGAAGCCATACTGCCACGCTCTGAACAGATCCCCGGCGAGCACTACCAGGCCGGGGAACGCGTGCGAGCTGTGATAAAGGACGTGCGCAAGACCAACAGCTTCGTCAAGATCATACTTTCGCGAAGCAGCCCCGATATAATCCGGCGACTCTTCGAACTGGAGGTCCCCGAGGTCGCAGAAGGAGTCGTTCAGATACGCAAAATCGCTCGCGACCCCGGGCTGCGCACCAAGATCGCAGTCGAGAGCCTGGACCCTCGCGTGGATTGCATTGGCGCGTGCGTCGGAGTGCGGGGTACCCGGATAAAGAGCATAATCGACGAAGTGAAAGGCGAGAAGATCGACATCATCCCCTGGAGCGAGGCCCCGGAGCAGATATTGGCCGATAGCCTGAAGCCGGCGGAGATACTCCAGATCACTTTGGAGGAAGGCCCCGACACGAAACGGGCCGTGGTGACAGTGCCCGAAGAGCAGCTCTCCTGGGCCATTGGCTGGAGGGGTCAGAACGTGCGCCTCGCCGTCCAAATGTCAGGCTGGGATATCGACATCGTCTCGCCGGAACCAGAAGAGGAAGAAGAAGAAGAAGAAGAAGAGAGAGAGCCTGAGTTGTCGCAGTCCGAACCAGACCTGACCGGCGACGAAGAGGAAGTCGGCGCTGCCGTAGAAGCCAGCAGCCCGCCCGACGACGATCAGCCGCCGCCCGACAACTCAGTGCAGGCGGAGTAACTTGCCCCTCTGCCAGCGCGGCCGCGCCCCGACGCTGGCTGCGGGAAGCTGTGCAGTCCGGTTCATGAGACAGTTCTGTAACTCGATTGGTGGTGCAGGTGTCAGATAACGTCAAGATTTACGAGATCGCCAAGGCCCTCGGGATCGGAAGTGGAGAGCTAATCCAGATTTGCCAGCGGGCCGGCTACAAGGATATCACGCACCATTCGAACGCCGTTCCGCCCGACGTGGCCGAAGAGCTCCGCAAGACAGCAATCAAGCTCTACAAACCAAAACAGCGATCCACCTCTGCCCCCAAGGCGAAAAAACCGAAGGCGGAAGCACCCCCCGAGCGGAAGAAGTCGGCCCTCCCATCTACCCGCGATGTCAAACCCGTCCCCCCCCCTGCGCCGAAGGGCTCCCGGCGCCCCCCGTCCACCGAGCAGGAAGAGGAGGACATGCCTGTTCCCCCTCCCAAGCCTGCCCATGCGCGCCGTGAGAAGGCACGCCGCCGACGCGCCGAACAGGAGGGAGAAGACCAGACGGAGATCAAGAAGCGCACAATTGTCTTTCGGCGCCCTGGCCGGCCGCCGAAGAAGAAGAAAGAGACCCATGTGGAGATGGAGTCTCCCGTCACCGTGCGCGATCTGTCCGAGCGGCTCGGTGTTCCGGCCAACGAGATCATAAGGAGCCTGATGTTCGAGCACGGCGTCCGCGCCAACATCAACGCCACGCTCAGTGACGAAGTCGTGCAGTTGATCGGCCTTGAACATGAGGTCGAGATCACCTTGACAGAACCGAAGTCCGCAGAGGACGTTTTGCTGGAGTCCTTGCCCGAAGACAAACCCGAGGACATGGAGCCCCGCCCCCCAGTGGTCACCCTTCTGGGCCACGTGGACCACGGCAAGACGTCTATCCTCGACCAGATACGCCACACGCGGGTTGCCGAGAGTGAGGCGGGCGGCATCACTCAGGATATCGCCGCCTGGCAGGTAGAGTACGATGGCCACACCCTTACCTTCGTTGATACGCCAGGCCACGAGGCGTTCACGGCCATGCGAGCCAGAGGGGCGCAAGTTACCGACCTGGTGGTGCTGGTCGTGGCCGCCGACGATGGCGTGATGCCTCAGACTATCGAGGCGGTAGACCACGCGCGAGCGGCCGAAGTGCCCATCGTCGTCGCGGTCAACAAGGTGGATAAGGGCGATGCGAACCCCATGCGCGTCCGCCAGCAGCTTGCGGGCCTCGAACTAAACGCTGAGGAATGGGGAGGCGAGACAGGCTTCGTAGACGTAAGTGCCATCACCGGGGAAGGTATCGAAGAACTGCTGGAGCGCATCACGCTTGAGGCCGAACTGCTTGAAGCGCGAGCCAATCCAAACAGGCCTGCCACCGGCGCCGTGCTGGAGGCACGCATGGAGCCCGGCCGCGGTGCCGTAACGGACGCCATCGTGCAGACCGGCACCTTGCATCGGGGCGACATCCTGGTCTGCGGAAATGCCTACGGCTCGGTGCGCGCCATGTACGACGACCGCGGCAATGAGGTCGAGCAGGCCGTTCCGGGCCAACCCGTCTCCCTGAGCGGCCTGAATCAGGTGCCCGAAGCCGGCGACACGTTTGTCGTCGTCGAGCAACTCGACACCGCCCGGCAAGTTGCGGAAGAGAAGCAGCTTCAACTGCGCAAACACCGTTTGCAGGACCGTCGCCGCGTGACGTTGGAAAACCTGTATGAGAGCATCCAGGCGGGCGAGGCTACCCAGCTCAACGTGATCCTGAAGGCCGACGTGCAGGGCACGCTGGACCCCCTGGTCAAGACCATCAGCCGTATCAACACCGAAGAGGCGTCCATCAAGATCGTGCACAGCGCCGTGGGCCCCGTCAACAGTAGCGACATCCTGCTGGCGGAGGCATCCGACGCAGTGATCGTGGCCTTCCGCGTGCACGAAGACGAGAAGGTGCGCGAGATGGCCGCTGAGCACGGGGTGGAACTCCTGCATTACGACGTCATATATGATGTGACCGAACACATCCACGCCGCTCTGGAAGGCATGCTCGAGCCGGAGAAACGGGAAGAGAGGCTCGGGCTGGCCGAGGTGCGCGCCACATTCCAGATAAGCCGATACGGCACCATTGCCGGGTGCTACGTCTCCCAAGGCGTGATACGGCGCAACGCACGAGTGCGCGTCCTGCGCGACGGCGAAGTGCTGCACGAGGGCTCCCTCGCTTCGCTACGCCAGGAGAAGAACGATGTGCGCGAAGTAGTTAGCGGCCGTGAGTGCGGCATGAACATAGAGGGATTCAATGACGTACAGGTCGGTGACGTGATCGAATGCTTCCGGATGATAAGCGTCAAGCGCACCCTCACCCCGAGCGGCAGTGGAGGGCCCAGCTAGGCAACGCACATGATCGTCGGAACGTGCGAGCTGCGCATTTCGCTGGCTGGCGCCCGCAGCCTGAAGGATAAGCGGCGCGTGATCTCCAGCTTGAAGAGCCGAATCCGCAAAAAGTTTAACGTAAGCGTCGCCGAGATCGACGCGCATGATTTCATCCAGAGTGCAACGCTGGGCGTTGCACAGGTGGCCAATGATACCCGCTACCTGGATAGCTCACTGGCGAAGCTGGTGGACATGGTGCGGACCTTCCCAGCGGCGCGGCTGGTGGACTATTCCATCGAGATACACTGAAGATACTCCTAACACCGCCCGCCATCATGAACCCCAGGAAGAAGAAACGCGTTGAGGAGCTGCTGCGGCGGGAGCTGAGCAATATACTGCTGCATGAGATCAAAGACCCGCGAGCAGGCTTCTGCACGGTGACCCGTGTAGAACTGAGCGAGGACCAGCGCTCCGCCCAGGTGCTACTCACCGTGCACGGGGGGCAGAAGGCCACCGACCAGACGCTCAGCGCGCTTACCCACGCGCGAGGTTACGTGCAGGGACTGATCGGCAAGCGCCTGGAACTGCGCTACACCCCGGTGCTTAGCTTCTCAGAGGACACTGAAGTGCGCGAAGCAATGCGGCTGGAGGCGCTGATAGAGAAGGCGCGCAAGGAAGACCGCGAGTTCCGGCCGTAGGCCGAACAGCCACAGAACACCCGAACCAGGACAGAGGGGCCGCTGCATGCTGCAGCAGAAGAAACTGAAGAAGCAGGCGGACCGCGTCCGCCAGTGCGCGATTGAGAAGTACGGACCGCTGAAGAACCGCAAGCAGCGCTCAGCGCTCGAGCAGCTTATCCTCAGTGTCTTCGGCCAGCGTACCAGTGTTGGCCAGAGCACACGCGCCCTGCGCAGTCTGAAACGTAGATTCGTGGATTGGAACGAGGTGCGTGTGAGCCATCCGGCGGAGTTGATGAGCGTGCTTCCCGGCACGAACTGGGCCAGGGTCGGCGCCGAACAGTTGGTGTGGCTGCTGCGAGAACTCTACGATAGGCGCAGCCAGCTTGAGATGGACTTCCTGGCCGATCTAACAGCCGCCCAGGCGCGCAGTTGCCTGCAAAGCCTGCCTATGGTCCAGCGCGACATGGCAGACCAGGTACTGCTGCTGAGCCTCGGTATCTCGGTGCTCCCGCTCTCCGCCGAAGCCGCACGCATGTGTTACCGACTCGGCATGCTGGAGAACGAGCGGCCCACGATCCGGAACCAAAGGGCCGTGACACGCCTGTTCGAACCCGAACTCTATACCGCCCTGCACATGTTCTTCGCCGACCACGCCGGCAAGCTGTGTGCGCCGGAGGAACCGGGCTGCACTGACTGCCCGCTGGCCCCACACTGTCCCTCCAGCCAGTGAGGCGCGCCCTCTGCGCCAACACCTCACCGATCCCCACCTTCGAGAACAAACCATGAAGAATCTGACCTTCGGCATACCCAAAGGCAGCCTGCAGGTGTCCACGGTGGAACTCATGGCCAGGGCCGGCTACCGGGTGAAGACAAGCAGCCGTTCCTACTACCCCGCCATCGATGACGAGCAGATCAGCGCCCGGCTCATCCGCCCGCAGGACATGTCGCGCTTTGTAGAGAAGGGCTCCCTGGACGCCGGATTGACAGGCGCCGACTGGGTCGCGGAGAATGGGAGCGACGTGGTCGCTGTCGCCGACCTGGTCTATGCCAAGCAGGAACTGGTGCCCATCCGATGGGTCGTAGCCGTGCACGAGGACTCCACCATTCGTTCGGTGCACGACCTGGAGGGAAAATCCGTAAGCACCGAACTGGTCAACGTGACCAAGAAGTTCCTTGCCGAGCGCAATATAGGGGCCCGCGTTGAGTTCAGCCACGGCGCCACCGAAACCAAGGTGCCCGACCTGGTGGACGCCATCGTAGAACTAACGGAGACGGGCGCAAGCCTGGAGGCAAACGGTCTCCGCATCGTGGACACCGTTATGACCAGCGTTACACAGTTGATTGCGTCGCACGCGGCCTGGGGCGACGAGTGGAAACGCACGAAAATCGAGAACCTGGCCATGCTCTTGCAGGGCGCCGTGGTGAGCAAGAGCATGGTGGGCCTGAAGATGAACGTTCCGACCGATGCTCTGCAGAACGTCCTCTCGCTTCTTCCGGCGCTGCGCAACCCGACGGTGAACGACCTGGCGAACGGGTCGGGCTACGCCGTGGAGACTGTGCTGGAGGAGAAAGTGGCCCGCGAGCTGATCCCCAAGCTCAAGCGCGCCGGCGCCGAAGGGATCATCGAATACCCCCTCAACAAGGTGGTCATGTAACGGCAGCCCCGCTTCTCAGCCGCGCAAGGTCTGCGGCGCCTCCAGCGTCTCCTTTACGGAACGGAAAAACTCCGCCGCCGCCACGCCGTCGATCGCCCGGTGGTCGGCGCTGATCGACATCTGCATGACCGGCTCGATGCGAATGCCCCCATCGACGACGATCGCCTGCTCCTTGACCGCACCGACGCCCACGATGCAGCTTTCCGGTGGGTTTATGATCGGCAGAAAGCAGTCCACTCCGAACATCCCCAGATTACTGACCGTCACCGACCCGCCCTCGTACTGCTCGGGCAGCAGGCGCCCTTCCCGCGCAGCAGCCGCCAGGACGCGTAGTTCCTCAGCTATGAGGGGCAGCGGCTTACGCTCAGCAGTGCGGATAACCGGCACGAACAGCCCATCGTCCACCGCAACGGCAACGCCCACATTGCATTCCTTGTTCAGCACGACAGCCTCGCCATCGAACCGTGCGTTCACGCGCTCGTGCATCCGGAGAGCCTGCCCGATGGCCCGCACCAACACCGCCGTCAACGTCACCTTCTTCCCCGATTCCCCGGTCACTTCCCGTGCCAGTTCGCGGGCTCGGGCCATCTGTACCTCGCCGACCAGGTAGAAGTGGGGCACGGTTTGTTTCGAGCGCGCCATCCGCTCGGCAATGGTCCTGCGCATCGGAGTAAGCTCCACCCTGCGCCCCGCTCCCTGCGCCCTCGCCAGCCCCGGCCGTCCGGAACTCGCAGCCGCGACGACATCGGCTTCGCGCACACGGCGACCGCCGACCTGCTCTACGACTTGCACCAGGCTCACCTCATGCGCAAAGGCGGCCTCCCGTGCCGTCGGGGTGTGCGGCACTTCGTCCGCCTGGGCCGCGAACTCGCGCACATCACGCTCGATCACCCTTCCTTGTGGGCCTGATCCGGACACGGCCCGCAGCGGCACTCGCAATTCGCGGGCTAACTTGCGGGCACGGGGCGAAGCGAAGCTACGTTCCGCCTGCTGCGGCGCAGCTCCGGGCACCGACTGAACGATGCTCGCCGCAGGCTCGGCCCCGGCTGCCGCAACCTCCACATCAGGGGCCGCCGGGCGTGCTGCTTGCGCATCCAGAAACTCCTGGGGTATCTCCTCCCCCGGATCGCCGATGACGGCCACGAGTGTGTTCACCTCTACGGTTTCCCCTTCCCCCACCAGAATCTTCCGCAGAACGCCTTCGGCAAATGCCTCGACCTCCAGGGTCGCCTTATCGGTTGTCAGCTCGTAGAGAATGTCGCCCTTGGCAACCTGTTCGCCCTCCTCTTTGACCCAGCGTTCGATGGTGCCTTCCTCCATCGTCTGTCCGAGTTGGGGCAGGAACACGCGGTGAAACATGGTTCATCTCCGTAGGGGGTTGGGTGGTCTGCACTCTCCATGCGGCGATCAGCAGAGGCGCATTCTATTGCGCCACAGGGCCTTATGCAACGCCCTGTCACCTTCAGCGCCTCCCAGCGGTGAGGAAGGCATCCTCGGGCGGATGCATCCGCACGCCGGCCACCAGGCCGAGTGCGGCAAAGGTGCTGACGAGGGAGGAACCTCCGTAGCTCATGAGAGGCAACGTGAGCCCGGTGATCGGTGCCAATCGCAGTGATATGGCCATGTGTAACAGGCTCTGCCCGGCGAACAGCGCCATCACTCCCCCGATGATCAGCCGGCCAAAGGGGTCCGCTTCGCGCGCGGCGAGCGCAGCCAGCACGGCCGTGACCGCCATGTAGAGGCCGACAAGCGGGGCCGTCCGCACGAAGCCCCATTCCTCAGCCACCACGGGGAAGATGAAGTCAGTGTGTCGTTCGGGCACACGGCGCAGTCGGTTCAACACGCCCTGCCCCCAGCCCTGCCCCGCCGCCCCGCCTGCATTGATGGCCAACATGGCCTGGCGAGCATTGTAGGCAGCCGGCGAATCGAGATTCCGCGTGGGGTTCACAAAGGTCCTGACCCGCTCCTTCTGGTAGTCCTGCATCACCCCCGGGGTAAACCACGCACCCACCAACAGCACGCACCCGGCCACCACCAACAGCGCCAGGTTGCGCATGCGCGCCCCCGCCAGAAATGCCATCGCGAAGAACACCGGCGCCAGCAGAACCGCACTGCCGAAGTCTGGCTGGGCGGCGATCAGGGCCGCCGGCACCACTGCCATGGCGAGTGCCAGCAACAGGTCACGCATGCGATCCAGGCGATGCTGAAACCGGAAATGGTCCGCCAGGGCGAGCACCAACAGGTACTTCATGGGCTCGGAGGGCTGGACGTGAAAGAACCCCAGATCGTACCAACGTCGGGCACCACTTACCTGCAGTCCGAGGGGCGACCACAGGCCCATCAGCGCCACAAGGCCCAGGCAGTAGAGCGGCAACGTGATTCCGCTGAGCCGCCGGTAGTCGAAGACGGCAACGGTCAGGAACGCAATCAGCCCCGCACCGCTAAACACTATGTGCTTGCGCGCATACAGCAGCGAGTGCGAGCTCCATATGAACGCGGCGCCTATGGCGCACATGCCGAGGGCAACTACGGGCAGGTACCACGGCAACCTGCGCCATGCCAGCTGGCCAGTGAGCTTGCGCAGTCGATTCACTGTCCCGATGCCCTGTCCAGCAGGCCGGCACCATCAGCCGAGCGACAGAAGTAGAGGTCAGCTTCGTTTGCCATGTCAGGGTGACGCGCACAGTAGGCCGAAAGTGCATGCTCGCGGATGCCTTCCTCTGATCCACCACGCGCCAGCCCGATGCAGCATCCCCGGAATCCGGCCCCGCTGAACCGGGCACCGTAGACGCCCGGGCTATCACGCAGGGCTTCGTACGCCGTGCGCAGATAAGAGTTGCCGCACTCGTAGAGCTCCGCTGAACTGCGGCCGGACTCGTTGACCAGACGGCCGAAAGTCGTCAGGTCCCCTGTAGTCCATGCTTCCAGGCCCTGGACAACCCGTTGCTGTTCGCTGAAGAAATGCGTGGCACGTCGGCGCAAGTTCACCGGCAGCGTATGCGCGTGATCATCAAACACCCGACGTGGCACCATCCGCAGCACGGGACTGTCAGGCACGGCAAGCCCGCCCTCCACGAGCAGGCGTCGGGCGGCCTCCTGGCACTCCTCCACGCGGCGGTTGTAGCCCGTCTGCGCCAGGGGCACCCGCAGCCCGCTGAAGAGCACGGCGATGAGGAAGTCCTGCGAGCCGCCGCGCGGCAACAGAGAGCTTTCGCCAGAAGAGCAATCCAGATGCATCAGGTGGCCCTTGCGGCTCAGCAGGATAGTCGATTGGTCCAGGATGCCGTTGTCGAGGCCGATGTAGTCATTCTCAATGATGCGGTCAAGCTCGATGTTTTCCTGTTCGGTGACCTCGAGCCCGTTGGCTGCCTCAAGGGCGAGCAGATAGGCGATGCCGACGGCGGCCGAGGAGCTGAGACCACCCACGTTGTCATAGCCGTCTATCAAGACGCTGAGCCCGCGCCTGATCGCGTAACCGCGGCGCAATGCAAACACGGCGCCGCGTGCATAATCGGCCCAGTCGCCCGCTGGCCGCGGCGGGGTGCGTTCCATGTCAACCCGCACCGCATTGCTGAACTGCCGACTGCGCAGCACGAGTTTGCAGTCATCGCGAGGAAGAAACGCCAGCAGTAGCGCCCTGTCGAGCGCCAAGCCGGTGACGTTGCCGAGCTGGTGGTCCACATGCGCCCCCAACGGGCAGACCCGATACGGGCTGCGTACGATCCGCACGTCGCTCGCCTTAGCCTCCGCGCAACAGGCAAGCTCAGCCCTGAGAGCGCCGGTGCGCTTCGCCTCATTGCTGGCATCATCCGGCGTCATGACATCATTCACTCCGTCCCTACCTCGCCTGGAGCTTCGCCACGCTCCATATCGTCAGCCCGGCAACAGAAACCGCACTCGCCGCAGAAGTCCACGCGCTCTCTCGGCCACATCGCGCAGGTCGCTCTCATTCGGACGACCGCTAATATCACCCAGCCGTCCCTCCACGTTCAGCCGTTGCCGGCCCTGATCGTGGAACTCGCCAACGACGGCCCATTCGTCCACCACGCGGATGCCTGCGTGCTCCAGGAACTGACCCATGTACCGGAGCGCTGGCACCGCTTCACGAGTGCCTGTGTGTGGTCCGCCGTAAGTGCAGAAAACCACGCCCAGCACCCCTGGCCTTTCGGGTGCAGCAGGCTCGACGGCGTCACGGTTTTGCCGCTTCAGAAAGCCCATAACGGCATCCGGGGGCAGGAACTGATAAACCGGAGCTCCAATGAACACAAGCTGATAGTCGTAGTACTGCACCGCCAACTCCCCATCGATGCGCTGCACGTCAACCGCAACACCCTCCCCCTCAAGCGTTTGTGCCAATCGCAACGCCACCTTCTGTGTGTTGCCGCCGGCGCTCCAGTACAGGACCAACGCCTTCACGGGCTCTCCCTACACATAAGGGTCACGCAGTAGTTTCGCACCCAAGGTAGCAGATCGTTGCCTGTCGCTTCAACACGCAGCAGGTCGTTTGACACGGCCCCCGAAGCGCTTAGAATATATAGGGACGCTGGATGAAGGCGCAGAAGCGAGCGGGAGTCAACTGCATCATGGCTGAAGGCGAGCTGGAGTGTCCAAATTGCGGCGCTGGAGTATCGCTGGGCTCGATCGCGTGCCCGAACTGCGGCGTCAACCTTAAGAGCGGCGAGACCTACGAGACCCAGGTTCAGCGTGCACGGGGCAAGGGCCGCCACCAGGAACTCTATACTGGGGGGCTGTACGTAGGCATTGTCATCGCCTTCTCACTGATCATTTTCGCCGGCTACATGTATCAGCGCACCATGGAGGGCGTGATCCAGGAGAAACCGGGTCTCATCTCCTATCCCGTCCAGGAAATGGCCGAGATACGCGGACTGATCGAGCGTGGAGAACACATCGCGGCGAACCAGAGGGCCCGCGACCTCGCAGGCGAACTGGCCAAAGCTATCGACTCCATTGAAGTCAAGACGCCGTTCGCATGGGAAGACAGCAGGCGTCCCCGACATGGCAAACCGCGGGAGTCGGAGGCCAGCAAGCGTGCCACGCGGCGTCTGCTGAAGACTCTGAAGGCCAAAGCCGAGAGATTGGCGGAGCAGACGGGCCCCGCCGCATCCTGAGCGGACTACAGGTCACAACGGGGGAAAGGACGCAACACGATGGCCGACATTGTAGATGTTACCGACGACAGCTTTGAGGACGAAGTGCTTGGGGCGGACACGCCAGTGATCGTCGACATGTGGGCGCCCTGGTGCGGCCCTTGTCGCATGGTCGGGCCGGTCATCGAAGAGCTTGCGGAGGAGAACCCTGATGCCATCAAGGTCTGCAAGCTGAACGTGGATGAGAATCAGGCGACGGCGGGCAAGTACAGCATCACCGCCATACCCACGGTCCTGTTCTTCAAGGATGGGGACGAGGTCCAGGAGTTACGCATGGTCGGCGCCCAGGGCAAGGCAGCCTACGAGGAGGCACTGCAGCAGGTAGTTTCAGCCTGAGCGTACAGGACGCACTCCTCTGACGCTAAGCAAACACAGGGAAGCAAATCAGTCTTTTTCGCCCGATTCGGCCTCTTCCTGCTGTTCGGCTCCGGTAGACTGATCGTCCAAATCCGCTGCGCCGGCACCTTCGTCCGCCGAGACAGAGATGGTCGGAGCAATCTCCTCCTCTTCCACCGCGCTCTGCTTCTCCACCAGTTCGAAGAGCACTTGCGGGGCGTTGTCGCCGAGCCGGTTGCCGGTCAGCCGAAGGCTACGCTCCTCGCCATCGATCTCGTAAACGAGTTCCGGCACCCTGCCGACGGTGTCTCCGATCGGTATGCCGAGGCGGGTGCCGCCCAGCCTTACGATCCTTGTATAGCCCCCTGGCCGATCGGCGTATCGCTCAGCCAGCGACTCCTGCTCCAGCCATTGCCCCTCACCGAACAGCTTCTGCACCATCTCTTCATCCTGCAGCCGCTGGAGCGCCATGCGGTAGTAGTGCAGGTACTGCGCCCGCTGTTGCCCTTGCCCATCCTTGAACGGCAAAGCGCGTCGCGCCAACGTGATCAAGCGTTCGACGAAGGGGCGCACTTCTTTCGCCTTGGCGGGCGTCGTCACGATGCGCTCATGCCGCAGCAAAGAGCTGCTCATGTTGCGTCGCATCGCCATGCGGTGTGCGGACGAACGGCTGAGTTTGCGGCCTTTTTTCCTGTGTCTCATGGTGCATCTCGGGGTTGTTGTCGCAATCGGGTCTGTCTGTTTGCTGAGTCGCCTTTCACTCGCTCTCGGCGAGCAGGCCTATCTCCAGTCCGTGTTTGGAGAGTTCCTCCGCCACCTCCTCCAGCGATACCGCGCCGAAGTTGCGCACGGCCAGCAGCTCGTCCTCTGTCTTCTTCAGCAACTCCTCGACGGTGTGGATGCCTTCGGATTCGAGGCAATGGGCAGCGCGTGTGCTGAGGCCGAGGGCCGAGAGCGGCATAGAAAGCTTGGACTCCGGTATCTCCGGCTCGCCCAGATGCTTCATCTCCGCGAGGGGTTCGGGCTCCTCCTGCGGAAGTTGCCTGCCCAACTCGAAGTAATCCACGAACGGATTGAGGTGCTTACGCAGTATCTTGGAACCCTCGACCAGGGCCATTTCAGGATCAACCACACCGTTTGTCTGCACTTGCATCAGCAGGCGATCGTAGTTCGTCTTTCGCCCCACACGTGTGTTTTCCACCCTGTAGTTCACGCGCCGCACGGGTGAGAAGAGCGCATCGACGGGAATCACCCCGATCTCTGTAGGCAGATTCTCCAGTTCCTCGGACGGCACGTAGCCACGCCCTTTCCTGACGGTCATATGGCAGACAAGGTCCACGTCGTCGGTCAACGTGCAGATGGGCTGGTCCGGCTGCACTATGTCGACATCCGGGTCGGCCTCGATGTCGGCCGCCGTGACAGGGCCGGCTTGGTGGGCCTCCAGCCGTAGCTGCTTCTCTTCGTCCGGATGTAGGCGTAGGACAAGTTCCTTGATGTTGAGGATAATCTCAGGCACGTCCTCCAGGATGCCTTCGATGGCCGTCAACTCCTGCTGCACGCCGTCGAACCTGACGGCCACGACGGCCGCCCCTTCAATGGACGAAAGCAGCACGCGACGCAGGCTGTTGCCGACGCTGTGGCCGAAGCCACGCTCGAATGGCTCAGCTGTGAACTCCGCGAACTTGTCCGTGAGCGTCTCCCGGTCAACGCGAACCTGGACGGGAAGCTCCAATCCCCGCCATCGCACTCTCATCGCCATGTGTTTCTCTCCAATGCTTTCGTGTGAGGACCAAGAGGCCCCGCGCTTCGGCCTCTCCGGGAGGTTAGCGAGAGCAGAACTCCACCACGAGACCCTCTTCGACCTCGGCGGTGACGTCCTCGCGCACGGGCATTCGCACAACGCGTATGGTGAGGTCGGCATCGTTCACTTCAAGCCACGCCGGCTCCGGGTGGCCGGTCTCTTCGCGATTGCTCCTGACCAGATCGAGGATGGAGTCCTCAGGTACAGGTCGAACAACGTCGCCTTCCTTAACCTGGTAGTTCGCCACGTCCACCTTCGCACCATTCACCTGCACGTGACCGTGGTTGACAAGTTGCCGTGCCTGCGCGCGGGAGACAGCGATACCGCAGATGACCAGCACGTTGTCGAGTCGGCGCTCAAGCAATGTCAGCAGTCCTTCGCCGGTGTTGCCGGCATACTTGCGAGCGATTTCGAAGTAACGACGGAACTGCTTCTCCAGCACGCCGTAATAGCGCTTGACCTTCTGCTTCTCACGCAGCCGTATGGAATAGTCGCTCGGTCGGCCGCGGCGCCACCCGTGCATTCCGGGAGGCTTGCTGCGCTTCTCGATGGGGCACTTGGCGGTGTGGCACCGCGCGCCCTTCAGGAACAGCTTCACTCCCTCGCGCCGACACAACTTGCACTTCGGTCCGTGATGCCTCGCCATACTGTGGTTGACCTTCTACAGGTGAATGTATTCGTCTCGGGCAAGCGGCCCTGACCGTGTCGCCTTCAGACCCGCCGTCGCTTCGGTGGACGGCAGCCGTTATGGGGCAGCGGGGTTACATCCTCGATGGTCATGATGCTCAGGCCGGCTCCCTCCAGAGCAGTGACAGCGGCCTCGCGCCCGGAACCCGGCCCTTTCACCTTCACCTCGAGTTCCTGTATGCCCATGCGTTTCGCCTTGTCGGCGATGCGTTCGGCAGTCCGCTGGGCGGCGAACGGCGTGCTTTTGCGAGTGTTCTTGAACCCGCAGGAACCTGCCGTCTCGAAGCAGAGCACCTCGCCCTTCAGGTCGGTAATGGTGATCCGCGTGTTGTTGAACGTCGCCTGGATGTGGGCGATGGCCCGGCTACCGACGCGCCTGGTTGCTCCTTGTTTTGCCATTCTCTGCGCCTTTTCCTCTCTTGAGGGACCGGCCCGCGGCCCCGTGTATCTCTCAATCCCCCGGCTCTCTCACCACACCAGGGCAGAACTGCTCTATCTTAGGTTTCACGCCGAAGAAATCCCTCAGCGCAACGTAATCCTCATCGCGGGCTCCTCGGCTGCGTCGTCGCACCTTGCGCGCACATATGCACAGGTTCTTCGGCGTCAATCGGGGCGAGCCGATCTCATCCATCTCCACCTGATACCCGGCCGCGTGCAGGAACTGGGCGCGCAACACGTCCGTCAGCATATTCGCGAGTCGGTATCGCAGCGGGCCGAACTCTGTCATGCCCGTCAGCGGGTGACCGGCCTTTAGCTGGGCTCGTATCTGGTTTTGGCAACACGGCACCGTTAATATCAGCTCGGCGTCCAGCTCGATCGCCTTTGCAATGGCCTCATCGGTGGCCGTATCGCACGCATGCAGTGCGAGCGCCAGGTCGAACTCCTTGTTGCTCTCAAACGAGAGCGTGCGCGTAGCCACATACTCCGCATGCTGCAGCCCGACATCAGCAGCCAGTCGCGCGCACTTCTCGGTCAGCCGTTCGTTAACATCGACGCCGACGAGCCGCGCGCGCTTGCCTTCGAGCTCTTCGAGCAACACGGCAAGTATGATACCCAAGTAGCTCTTGCCGCATGAGAACTCCACCACTCGCAACGGGTCGCGATTTGCCAGCCATCGGCGTACGTATCGCAGCACGATCTTGCAGAAACCCGCCACTTCGCTCAGCTTCTTGCTTCGCCGTGAGTCCCGTTGTCCTTGCGGGCCCGCCAGCTCTACCTTCGCCAGAAGATCGGTGCGGCCTTTTAGGTACTCCAGCAGTCCGTCATCACTCACGGATAGAGCGGCCTCCGGCCGAGCGTGGCTTAATGGCCGAGTTCCTTCACGCCCTTCTTGCCGGCAACGGTGCGCTTTTTCCCCTTGCGGGTGCGCGCATTGGTTCGGGTCCGCTGGCCGCGCACGGGCAGTCCGCGACGGTGGCGCACGCCCCGGTAACAGTTGATCTGCCGCAGCCGCTGGATATTGGCGGCCTCAAGCCGGCGCAATTCGCCCTCCGTGATGAAGTTCTTGTCCACGTAGCTGGCGATGCGGCTCAGTTCGTCCTCGGTCAGTTCGTGCGCCCTCTTGTCGGGGTCGATGTCCAACACGTCGCAGATCGCCTGGGCGGATGTGTTACCAATCCCGTAGATGTACGTAAGGGCGATGACCGTCCTTTTATCGTTCGGTATGTCGACACCGACTACGCGCGGCATTATCACTCCTTCGGGCTCTCAAGTCTCAGCCCTGGCGCTGTTTATGCTTGGGGTTACGACAGATGACGCGCAGAACGCCCTTGCGCCGGACGATCTTGCAGTCCTCACATAGCCTCTTGACAGAAGCTCTAACTTTCATAGTTCCACCTCACAACTTGCTGACGAGTAGATGGCGTGCAACCGCTCGACTCCTGCCTCGCAAGCCCCACGGCCTCAGTCGCGCCACACGATACGACCCTTGCTCAGGTCGTAGGGCGACAGTTCCAACGTTACGGTATCGCCGGGAAGTATCCGGATGAACCGCATGCGCATTTTGCCGGAGACGTGAGCAAGTATCTCGTGTCCGTCCTCCAGCTCAACGCGGAACCGGGCGTTCGGAAGCGCTTCGGTTACCTTGCCCTGTACTCGTATCGGTTCCTCTTTCGCCATAACAGCCTAATCTGTGAGATTATAACACTCTGTATGCAACACTGCAAACGCTTTATGGCACGGTCATTATGACCGGGCCGCTTTCACTGAGGGCGACCGTGTGCTCGAAGTGAGCGGAGAGCTCACCGTCACGGGTCACCACTGTCCAGCCGTTCTCCAGCACTTTCGTCTTGTGCGTGCCTATGTTCACCATCGGCTCGATGGCAAGCACCGTGCCCGGGCGAAGCTCGGGGTCCCGATGGCCGAGGCGCCACGGAACGAAGTTCGGCACCTGCGGGTCCTCATGAAGGGCCTTTCCGATACCATGGCCCGTGTATTCGCGCACCACGCTGAACCCGTGTTCTTCGACGTAGTTCTGTATCGAGCTCGACAACATGCTGAGCCTCATGCCCGGTTTCATCGCCGTGATGCCGATGTCCAAAGCTTCCCGGGTTACGTTCAGCAAGTCCCTGGCCACATCGGAGACTTCGCCCACGGGCACGGTCAGCGCTGCGTCACCGTAGTAGCCCTGCCAGATGACACCTATGTCCACCTTCAGGAGGTCCCCCTCCTGCAGTTGGCGCGGGCCGGGTATGCCGTGCACGATCTCCTCATTGAGGCTGGTGCATATGCTGGCAGGGAAGCCGCGGTAGCCTTTGAAGGCGGCTTCGGCTCCTTGCTCTGCAATGTAGTCTGCGGCCGTCTTGTCAAGGTGCTCTGTTGTTATGCCCGGCTCTGCTATATCCCGCACGAGGCGCAATGTTTCCGCCGCAAACCGCCCGGCGACCCTCATCTTCGCCAGTTCAGGCGGGGTCTTCAGCTCGATGGCACACATGCACAGCTCCTCGGCAGACGGCGCGCATTTCGCGTCCGGCTTCAGGCATAGCGCTCCAGCACGCGCTCAGTTCTCCGGCTCACCTCGTCCGGCGCAGGCGATGCATCCACGCGTTCGAGCAAGTCCCGCTCTTCGTAGAACGCCACAAGCGGCTGGGTCTTCTGGTGATACTCGGCCAGCCGGCGGCGCACGACCTCGGGCGCGCTGTCGCTACGCACCTTCAGTCGCCCGCCGCATTCGTTGCAGACGCCTTCCTGTTCGGGCTGCATGAACTTGCGGTGGTAGTTGGCGCCGCACTCAGTGCAGACCAGGCGACCGGTCAGCCGCTCCATCGCGGCATCGTCGTCGAGATGAAAGTAAACGACGGCATCCAGGCTCTCCTTGCGGGCGCTTAGCATGCGCTCCAGGTCCTGGCCCTGCCCGATCGTCCGCGGGTAGCCATCGAGAAGATAGCTCTCATAGCGCTCTACCACCATCTCCTCGACGACCTGCGAAGTTAACTCATCAGGCACCAACTTGCCGCTGTCCAGGTATTCCTTCACCGTGCGGCCCAGCTCCGTTGCGTCGGAGACCGCCTCCCGGAAGATATCGCCCGTTGAGGCGTGCACGATCTGAAACCGTTCGGCCATCCTCTTGGCCTGCGTGCCCTTGCCTGCGCCAGGCGGACCCAGGAATACAAGTTTCACCGTATCGCCTTCCCTAAACAGGGCGTATCTCTGCTCACCGGCGCCGGCTTCGCCGACGTCCGCCCGACCCGGCGGCGAATCCGCTGTAGCGCCGCATCTCCAGGTGATCATTGATGCGGCGCCATAGATCCAGCGAGACACCGACAACGATCAGGATGCTTGTGCCGCCGTAGAAGCCAGCCACGGCGGAGTACCCTCCCCCGGCGAAGCTGCCCACCAGCATCGGCATCAGCGCGATTAGTAGCAGGAAGAAGCTGCCGGCAAGGGTTACCCGGTTCATGATGCCCTCCAGGTAATCGGCGGTCCGTTTGCCGGGGCGGATGCCGGGGATGAAGCTGCCGTAGTTCTGCAGGTTCTCGCTCATCTCCTTCGGGTTGAACATGACGGCCGTCCAGAAGTAGCAGAAAAAGAAGATGAGCATTCCGTACAGCACGATGTAGCTGAAGGTGAGCCCGCTGCCGGGCGAAACTGCGTTCGCGATAGACTTGAAGAATCCGTACCACGCGCTGCCACTGCCTTCCAGCGCATTCGTGGCGGAGGCGGCAATGATCACAGGAAACGTAAGCAGGGCCTGTGCGAAGATGATCGGCATAACGCCCGCCTGGTTGACGCGCAGCGGCAGGTAATGCTTCTGGCCGCCGTAGACTTTGGGGCCGCGCACGTGCTTCTGCTGTTGGACGGGTATCCGGCGCTCACCTCGGGTTATGTAAACGATCGCCACGATGACCGCCACGAACAGGGCAAACAATACCAGCAACTTCAGTATGACGGTCTGCGAGCTTTCCGCGCTCTGAATCTGGGCCGCCATCTCCGTAATGGCGGCCGGTATGCGCGCCAGGATACCGATCATAATGATCAGCGATATACCGTTGCCGATTCCATGCTCGTCGATCTGCTCGCCAATCCACATCAGAAACATGGTGCCCACCATCATCAGGAACCCACTGGTGAGCATAAACACGACCATCCGCGCGCCGCTCTCCTGAACCGGCACCGGCACGATGCCCGGAACCATCTGCACCAGCCCGCGGACCAGTATGGCGCCCTGGAAAAAGCAGATGAACACCGTCGCCACACGGGTGTATTGGTTGAGCTTGCGCTGCCCGACAGCGCCCTCCTTCTTCAACTGCTCCAAGCTCGGTATGACATTGGCCATGAGGGTGAAGATGATGGACGCGCTGATGTAGGGCATAATACCGAGCCCGAAAATGGCTCCTCGGCCGAGCGCCCCGCCTGTGAAGAGGTTGACCAGGCCGAGCAACTGTCCTCCAGGCGCGTCCTGCATGCTCTGCAGGAGCTGGTCGAGAGCCTGCACGTCGATGCCTGGCAGCGGCACATAGACGCCGACACGGCACAGAGCCAACAAGCCGAGGGTGAGCAGCACTTTCCGGCGGAGGTCTTGAATCCGCCAGACGTTTCCGAGCTGTTCGGCCAGGCTCATGGCTCTATCTTCCGGTTCACGTGCGTTTGGCTACAGCTCTTCGACGTCCAGTACCGAACGGGCCTTCATCTTGTTGCGCACAGGCGGTTTCGGGCCGGCTATCAGTTCGGCACGGCCACCGGCCTGCTCGATCTTCGCGCGGGCGGATGCGCTAAAGGCATGTGCCCGCACGGTGAGCGCCTTCTGCAGTTCTCCGCCCCCCAGTACTTTGACCCCGCCTTCGGCCATCTGCTTCACGATGCCTCGCTTGGCGAGCGTCTCCGGCGTCACTTCCGTTCCCTCGTCGAGGGCGTTCAACCGGCCGACGTTCACGACGGAGTACGTCGTTTTGAATGTGGCATTGCTGAAACCGTACTTGGGTAGGCGCCGCCACAGGGGCAGGTTTCCTCCCGTCATGCCACGAGAGGACCAGCCGGAACGAGCCCTCGCTCCGTCCATGCCGCGCCCGGCAGTCTTGCCCTGTCCGCTGCCACTTCCTCGTCCGAGGCGCTTCTTCTCTCGCCGCCGCTTGGTTTGTTTCTTGGCTTCGCTCAGGTCCATGGTTTCTTCGTCTTTCCGCTATCGAGTCCGCGCAGTCGCAGGCTCGGGCATCTGGGTCTGGTGCCCGGTGTCCACAGTCACTGCTGCGTTGCGGCCGTCTCAGCCGCCTCCTGCTCCTGTTCAGGCTCCTGCTCCGGCGCCTGTTCAGTTTCGCTCTGGTGCTCTGTTTTGGCCTGCGGATGGAAGGCCTGCAGACTCACGCCGCGCAGCCGTTCCACTTCATCGACGGAACGCATCTCCTCCAGCGCATTCATGGTGGCTCGAGAAACGTTGATGGGATTCGTGTTGCCGAAGACCTTGCTCAGCACATTATGCACGCCGAGCACCTGGAGTATGGCACGCACCGTGCTGCCAGCCTTCACACCGGTTCCAGGGCTGGCGGGCTTCAGGTAGACTCGGGCGGCCCCGTGCCGTCCCACCGCCTCATGCGCTATGGTGTCGCCCACCATGTTGACCCGGACCATGCTGCCACGGGCTTCCTTGGTCGCTTTCTCGATGGCCTGGGGCACACCGGTAGCCTTGCCATATCCGAGCCCCACCCGCCCTTTGCCATCCCCGACGGCAACCAGTGCCGCCACGCTCAGTTTGCGGCCGCCCTTGGTCACCTTGGTATGGAAACGGATCGTAATGACCTCGTCCTGAACACCGCCTTCGTATCTATCTACCATGTATCCTCCGGCCTGTCAGCCCATGTGCTCGCCGGGTCAGAAGCCGTCTGTGCCGGCCTCATCGAATTGCTTGCGCGCAGCCTCGGCCAGCGCCTTGACGCGGCCGTGATAGCGATATCCGCCGCGGTCGAAGACCACGGCCCGGATGCCCTGTTCCACGCATTTTCGCCCAATCAGTTGCCCCACCTTGGCCGCCGCCTGGACCGTGCCACCGCGGGCGATCTCATCCCGGATTTCTGGGCTCCGTGTGGAGGCACTGGCAAGGGTGTGCTGGTTCCAATCGTCGATGACCTGCGCGTAGATGTGGCCGTCGCTGCGGTAAACGCAAAGGCGCGGGCGATCAGGCGTGCCCTCCACCTTGGTGCGCACTCGGCGGTGACGCTTGCGTCGGAGCAACGTCTTCTGTTTGTTCTTATCCATGTAGCCCTTGTCCTTGGCTCGGCGTGTGCGGTGCCTGTGCTGTCATCAACCGATGCCGGCGAATGCCTTGCCCTCCTTGCGGCGCACGTATTCGCCTTCGTAGCGCAGGCCTTTTCCCTTGTACGGTTCGGGTGGGCGTACCGCCCGGACCGTGGCCGCAAACTGGCCGACTTGCTCCTTGTCAATGCCTTTGATAGTAAACCGGGCCGGAACGTCGTTCTGCGCGCTGTTCTGTTCGATCTCGACCGACATGTTCTCGCCGAGCTCGAACGTCACCTCGTGGCAGAACCCGACCTGAAGCACCAGCGTATTGCCGCGCATGTTCACACTATAGCCCATGCCATAGAGCTCCATGCGTTTCTCGAAGCCCGTGCTGACGCCCTGGACCATGTTCGCCACCAATGATCGATGCAACCCGTGCATGGCACGGCTTTGCCGATCATTGCCGCGCCGAGTCACCTGCAGCATTCGCTCGCTCGGGTCGTAGTCGACCTGCAGACGCCGCCACAGGTCGTGCTCGAGTTCGCCCAACGGCCCCTTCACCTTCACGTGATTGTCCCGGATGTCAACTTCGACGCCCGGCGGCACCTGTATTGGTTTCTGTCCGATCCGCGACATTGCAGTTTCACCTTCCTTACAGGCTTCTTGGAACGAAGGGGCCCCCGTCAGAAGACGGAGCACAGGACCTCGCCGCCCACGTGCTCACGTCGGCATTCCCGGTCGCTTAGTATGCCTCGATTGGTGGAGACGACCCATATGCCAAGACCGTTGCGATAATGGCCGAGTTCCCCGACCCCTCGGTACATGCGCCGCCCGGGTTTGGAGACGCGTTCCAACTCTCGTATCACGCGTTCGCCGAGCGGCCCATACTTCAGGTAGATCTTCAGCACCCTGTGGGGCTCCTCACCCCCGACGCGATAGTCTTCGATGAATCCTTCGTCGCGCAACACGCGGGCGATACCTTCGAGGACCTTGGAGGTGGGCATCTCCACGCTCTGTGCTTCGATGGCAAGAGCGTTCCTTATCCGCGTGAGCATATCGGCAGTGGTGTCGGTCATCATAGTCTATTGCCTCTTCTATTCTCCGCCGGTCGCCGCCCTACTGCCGGTCCGGTCACCAGCTGGCCTTGCGCACTCCGGGGATTTTGCCCTCACTGGCAAGGTTGCGGAAGCAGATGCGGCAGACCTGGAACTTGCGCATGTATCCGCGAGGTCGGCCGCAAAGCCGACAGCGGTTATGCTTGCGCACCTGGTACTTCGGTTTCCTGTTAGCCTTCTCGATGAGCGCTTTACGTGCCATCTGTAGTGTGCTTCACCCTCTTTAAGTGCTTCAAGCTGCGCCTATTGGCGGAATGGCATTCCCAGCAGTCTCAACAGCTCAAACGCTTCCTGGTCAGTGTCAGCGGAAGTCACGATCGTCACGTCCATCCCGTGCACGGTGCCCAGGGAGTCGATGTCCAGCTCCGGGAAGACGGCCGCGTCGCGGATGCCCAGGCTGTAGTTTCCCGTGCCGTCGAATGAGTCGGGTGACAGACCGCGGAAATCCCGCACCCGCGGCAGGGCGATGCTGATCACGCGATCCAGGAACTCGTACATCCGACCGCCTCGCAACGTAACCCGTGCTCCGATGGGCATGCCCTGGCGCAGGTGGAAACCGGCCACACTGGCGCGGGCGCGCGTGGTCGCGGGTTGCTGGCCCGTGATGGTGCGAAGGGCGGCCACCGCGTCGTTCAGGGCGGTGGCGTCCTCGACGGCTTCACCAACGCCGATGTTGACGGCAATCTTCCTGAGCCGAGGCACTGCCATCGAGTTCTGCAGGCCGAACCGCTCCATCATGCGCGGCACTACTTCCTGCTCGTAGTACGCCTTCAGCCGTGGCTCAACCTGCTCGTCGGTCGTCTGGGTCGTATCACTCATAGTTAGCTCTCATAGGCCCGCGGCCCCCACCTGCTGGGCCGGCCGGGCCGGTCACTCGACTTTCGCGATCTCGCCGCCGCATTTAACGCACACGCGCCTCTTATCGCCGGCATCTTCCACCAACGTACGTGTGCGCACGGGACGGTCGTAGCGTTCGCACTCGCGGTTTCCGCACACCAGCATCACGTTGGATGCGTCTATGGCCGCTTCGATGCGCACGCGTCCTCCCTGTGGGTGTTCGCGGCTGCGACGCAGGTGCTTCCAGACCATGTTCACGCCTTCCACAACCACTTTGCGCTCGCGGGGCATAGCCTTCAGCACACGGCCACGGGCGCCGCGAGCGTTACCGGCGATGACCTCCACCGTGTCTCCGCTTACCACGTGCAGTTTGGGTTTCATCGTTTCCCTGCCATTCTCAGACGACTTCCGCCGCCAGGCTGATGATGCGCATATAGTTTTTGTACCGAAGCTCGCGGGGTATGGCGCCGAAGATGCGCGTGCCGCGGGGGTTGCCATCGGGCTGCAGCAGCACGATCGCGTTGCGGTCGAACCGCACGTAGCTGCCGTCGTCACGCTGCACGGGAGCCTTCGTTCGGACTATGACTCCCCGCACCACTTCGCCGCGCTGCACGTCGCTTCCTGGTATGGCGCGGATCACGCTGCCAACTACCACATCGCCGACGGATCCGTATTTGTGCCGGCTCCCGACAAGGACCTTGAAGCACCGCACGGCGCGTGCCCCGGTGTTGTCGGCAACGTCCAGAACCGTCTGCTCTGCTATCATCGGCCCGTAATCTCCATCTGCACAGTATCCAATGCTCTCACTGCTGCACGGGCGCTTCGGCGCCGGCCTCTGACGTAGGGGCCCGGCGGATGATGCGCACCAAGCGCCAGTTCTTATGGCGCGAGAGCGGGCGCGTCGACTCAATCTCAACCACATCGCCCTCGCGGGCGGTGTTGTGCGGGTCGTGGACCATGAACCGACTCGACCGTTGCATATGCTTGCCATAGCGCGGATGTTCAAGAGTGCGCGTGACATCCACGGTGATCGTCTTCTGCATCCTGGCGCTGTGCACTACGCCGCGCGCCCGCCTGGCCTGCCTGGATTCGTCCTCACTCATCTGTTCACCCACGTCCTCTCCGTTCATCCGTTCGCCTGAGCTTCACTTTGCTGCTGCTGCTGACGTCCGAGCTCGCGCAGCACTGTCTTGTAACGCGCGATATCCTTACGCAGTCGCCGGCGACGGTTCGTGTCCGGGTTCTCCTCCGCCTGCCAGCGGAACTTCAGTTCGAACAGCTCACGCTGCAGGTCCGCCATTTCGCGGCGCAGGTCGCTTTCATCCATACCGCGCAGTTCACTGGCCCTCATACGGAGACCCTCCGCTCCACCATGCGGGTTCTGATCGGCATCTTGTGCGCCACGCGGGAGAATGCACCCTTGGCGAGTTCCTCCGGCACGCCGCTGAGCTCAAACAGGATGGCGCCCGGTCTAACGGCTGCCACCCAGTGGGCGATCTCTCCCTTGCCTTTGCCCATTCGGGTCTCTGCTGGCTGAGCTGTGACGCTGCGGTGAGGGAAGATTCGGATTATGAGCTTGCCTTCGCGGTGCAGGTAGTGCATAACGGCCAGTCGCCCGGCCTCGATCTGCTCGCCGGTGATTCGACCGGGCTCAAGCGCCTGCAAGCCATACTCGCCGAAGGCGACCCGATTGCCCCGCGTGGCCTTGCCCTTGACCCGACCTCGCTGAAACTTACGGTGTTTGACGCGTTTAGGCATTAGGGGCATTTTCGCGTTCCTCCACATCCATGATCGTCTCGCCCGGGTCCAGCATCCCCCGGTTGACCCACACCTTAACGCCGATGTTGCCGTATTTCGTTGACGCTTCCGTGAAACCGTAATCGATCTTGCATCGGAGCGTCTGCAGAGGGAAACTGCCCAGGATCACCTTCTCCTGGCGAGACATCTCCGAACCGCCGAGGCGGCCAGATATCTGTATCTTGATCCCATCGGCACCGGCGGCCATAGTCGCTTCGGCCGCCCGGCCTATGGCGCGCCGGAAGGAGCTACGCCGCTCCAACTGCTGAGCCACGTCCTCGGCGACGAGTTGCGCGTCCAACTGCGGCTCGGGCACCTCTTCGATGCTGACCTCGCAGTCGTGTCCTGTCAGCTCGAGCAGCCCATTGCGCAGGCGCTCCACCTCGACACCGCGACGCCCGATAACCAGGCCCGGACGCGCGGCCCATATGGCAATGTGCACGCGATCGCGGGTTCGCTGAATCACTATGCGCGAGATGCCTGCGTAATAATACTGCTTCTTGGTGTAAGTGCGTATCCTCTGGTCTTCGACCAGGTAGTCGCCGAACCGCTTCTTGTCAGCAACCCACTGTGAGCGCCACTTCTCCGTGATGCCCAATCGCAAGGACGTCGGTCTGACTTTCTGTCCCATAGGACCTCTCTTATTGCCCGTCGTTGAGAACGATGTTGATGTGGCTCGAACGCCCGCGGACCAGAAATGCCCGTCCCCGGGCCCGTGGCCGCACCTTTTTCCGGGTCGGCCCTTCATCCACCCAGGCCCTTAGCACGCGCAGTTCCTCCATGTCCGCCTCCAGGCTCTGGTCCGCGTTCGCCATCGCAGAGCGGAGCACCTTGTCCACAAAGTAAGCCCCGCGTTGCGGAGTGGCGCGCAGTATCTGCAGCGCGTCGTTCACATGCTTGCCCTGGATCAGACTCGTAACCAGGCGGGCTTTTCGGGCCGATATCGGGGCATGTCTATGGCTTGCCGTAAACTCCATGGCTGCTCTCTCGGTGATCCTTAAGGTCGGCCCTCGGGCGCACGTTCGCGGCGGCCCCTGCCACCGTGTCCGCGGAAGGTGCGGGTCAGGGCAAACTCGCCAAGCTTGTGCCCCACCATGTCCTCAGTAACGAACACCTTGTCAAACGAGCGTCCGTTGTGCACCAGGAAGGTGTGGCCGACGAATTCGGGTATGATCGTGCAGGCGCGCGCCCACGTCCTGATGGGTTCGCGCCCGCCGCCTTCCTTCTGGCGCACTACTTTGCGCAGCAGCTTCTCATCGACGAACGGGCCCTTTTTCAGTGATCTGCTCACGAGTTGCTACTTCCTCCTCTTACGGTTCCGCACGATCAGGCGGTCGCTGTATTTCCTACGTCTGCGCGTCTTGCCGCCCTTTGCCAGCACTCCGGTGGGACTGACGGGGTGCCGCCCGCCGGCACGGCGGCCCTCGCCACCGCCCATGGGGTGGCTGACAGGGTTCTGTGCCGAGCCACGAACGTGGGGGCGCCGGCCCTTCCATCGCATGCGGCCAGCCTTGCCCCATTTCACGTTTTGATGGTCGGCGTTGCCTACGCGCCCGATGGTGCCGCGACAGGCGCCCAGCACGCGTCGGATCTCGCCGCTCGGCATGATCAGGTGCACGTAACTCCCCTCACGGGCACTCACCTGCGCGCCGTTGCCGGCGCTGCGCACCATCTTGCCGCCCTCCCCCGGCTTGATCTCCACATTGTGCACGAACAGCCCCAGGGGCACCCGCTGCAGCGGCAGGCAGTTGCCCACCTTCGGCGGCGCGTCCGAACTGCTAAGAACGGTCTGCCCAATCTGCAGGCCTTCGGGCGCGAGCATGTAACGGCGTTCGCCGTCCCCGTACTCGACCAGGGCGATACGCGCCGACCGGTTCGGGTCGTACTCGATGCCCACCACTGTGGCGGGGTCACCCTCGCGGTCGCGTTTGAAGTCAATCACCCGATAACGCCTCTTATGGCCGCCGCCGCGGAACCGGCTGGTTGTGCGCCCATGATTGTTCCGCCCACCGCTCTTCTTCAGCGGCTTCAGCAGCGACTTCTCCGGCTTCTCCCGCGTAATCATGGAGAAGTCGGCCGTCGTCATGCCTCGGCGGCCCGGGCTTGTCGGGTTGTGCTTCTTCGTCGGCACGGCTCCACTCCCTCGTTTGTCGCTATCAATACCCGATATCGATCGTATCGCCGGGGCGCAGCTTGATGATGGCCTTCTTCCAGTCACCGGTATGGCCCACGTATCGGCCTGAACGCCGCCTCTTGCCTTTCACCCACATGGTGCGCACGTCGCGGACACGGCGGCCGGGGAACATCTCCTCAATGGCGTGGCGTATCTGCCCCTTCGTCGCGTCTCTGTGAACCTGGAAGTGATACGCATTATCGACACGAATGTCGGTAACGCTCTTCTCCGTGTGCAAAGGGCGGACTATGACGTGATGACTATCCATTGCTCACCCCCGCTCCTTGCGTGGGGTCCGCCGCCGATGCGGCAAGGAACTCCTCCAGCGCCTGGCGAGTGAACAGCACCTGCCTGGGCCGCAACAACGCATAGGCATTCAACTCAGCCCAGGCAGCCATGGCGGCGCCGGGTATGTTCCGCGTGCAGCGCCACAGCAACGCATCGTGGGCGGGCACCACCAGCAGAAAGGTGCGTTCGACGCCCAGCAGTTTCAGGATGCGCGCCATCTCGCGCGTCTTTGCCTCCGGCAGTTCCAGGCCATCGATGGCCAGCACCTCACCGTCGAGTGCCTTTGCCAGAAAGGCCGACCGAGTTGCCTGGCGACGGGCCTTCCTGGTCATCTTCTTGCGGAAGTCGCGCTGCTTCGGCCCGTGCGTAACTCCCCCACCGACCCAAATGGGGCTGGTGCGAGTGCCGTGGCGCGCCCTGCCGGTATGCTTCTGGGGCCACGGTTTCCGGCCACTTCCGGCCACTTCATGGCGCGTCTTCACCTTGGCCGTCCCCAGGCGTTGGTTCGCTTCGTACGTGAGGACGGCCTGCCGGATCAGTTCCCTATTAGGCTCCCCGCCCAGGGCTCCCTCATCCACGGCGATGTGGTCCACCACCTGGCCGGCTATGCTGTAAACGGGGATTTGCATCTCTCTATTCCGATCTCTCTAACGCCCGTTTCGGCGGTTCATGTCTTGGGCTTTGCCGGCGCGGCAACGGCCTTGCGCACGATCACGAAGCCGCCGTTGGGGCCGGGCACGGAACCTTTCAACAGCATCAAGTTCCGCTCGGGGTCTATCTCCACGACTTCCAGGTTGCGCACTGTCACGCGCTCGGCGCCCATATGGCCGGCCATGTGATGGCCCTTCACCACCCGTGCGGGGCTTGCGCTGCTACCGATGGAGCCGGGGCCGCGGCCGAAGCGGCCGCCGTGCGTCTCGGGGGCGCCACTGAAGCCGTGTCGCCGCATCACGCCCGCAAAACCCTTTCCCTTGCTCGTGCCCGTAACGTCCACGTGCTCAACTCCGTCGAAGAGCTCGACTGTCAGCTCGTCTCCAGGCTCCGGCAGTTGGTCGCCTTCGGGTTTCACGTCCTGCAGAATACGTTTCGGCAGCACGCCAGCCTTCTCGAAGTGGCCCAGCAGCGGTTGAGGCGTATTCTTCCGCTTGCGTTCGCCGAATCCGATCTGTACGGCGCTGCGCTCGCCCCGCGACGCCTTCACCTGCGTGACGGCGCATGGGCCGACGCGCAGCACCGTAACCGGCACACGCTTGCCGGCTTCGTCGAAGACCTGCGTCATGCCGATCTTCTTTCCTAACAGCGCTTTGACCATATGATGTCGTTCCTCAGCATGCTGCTTTGACGAACCGATCACGAACACTGAGCCGCAAGGCAAACCCCTCCCTGCAAACGGGGGTGACAAGTGCACCCCTCGAGTCGGGGGAGGTCACCAGGGTCCAGGCGCATTCTGCATGCGCCTCGCGGGATACATTTGGGGCAACAGAAGGGCCCACGGCGCCTGAAGGCGGTCCGGTATCGCCCCCCAATGAAGTCCCGGGAGGGGGCACCGTCGCCACGGATGTGCATTCAAAACCTGCCGCCCCGCCGGGGCCCCTATGCCCTGACACGGCAGGCCGCCCACACCCAGATGCCGTCGGCTAAACCTTGATCTTTATCTCCACTCCCGCGGGCACCTTCAGGTTATTGAGGGCGTCGACGGTGTGAACTGTCGGGTCCGTTATGTCAATCAATCTCTTATGCGTGCGGATCTCGAACTGCTCTCGCGACCGCTTGTCTACGTGGGGAGAGCGCAGCACGGTGTAGCGTTCGATGTGCGTGGGCAGCAATACAGGCCCACTAACCTTTGCGCCCGTTCTGACAGCCGTGTCCACGATATTCTTCGCAGAGCGGTCCAGAACGCGATGGTCATACGCTTCCATGCGTATCCGTATCTTCTCGCCAGCCACAGAATGCATCTCCAAACGTGCCGGGAAACGTCCGCGCGAGGGCGGTCGGTGAATAGGCGTCGTATTCTAACAAACTGCGCTGTCAAGTCAAGCGGAGACAGGAAAACTCCTCACCCGATCCTAACGCGCGTCGACGCCGCGTCCGTAGGCGGGCTCTGCGCCCGATTAGCTGGACATGCCGGGCCCAGCACATACAATGGCCGGCGACGCCATGTACCACCAGCCAACGACAGGCCCGGAACCATGAACATCGCAGTTGCTCAAGTTAACACGACTATCGGCGACATTCAAGGGAATACCGCGCGAATATGCCGACTGATAGATGACGCCAGGAGGGCCGACGCGCGCCTGCTCGTTGTGCCAGAGCTTGCAGTCTGCGGTTACCCTCCTCAGGATCTCGCCGAGCGGCCCGCCTTCCTGCAGGCCAACGAACAGGCAGTGCGCCGCATAGCGCGCGCCGCAGATGGCATATATGTTGCCATCGGGCACCTGGCCTGCAGCCACACCCGCCCGGGCAAGCGCGCTACTAACTCCGCCTCGCTGGTATGCGACGGGCGTATCCTTGCCCGGCGGGACAAGATGCTGTTGCCGACCTACGACGTCTTTGACGAGGCTCGTTACTTCCAGCCGGGAGCCGAGAATGAACCGGTGTGCGTGGAGGAGCGCCTGATTGCCCTCGCCGTCTGTGAAGATGCCTGGAACGACAGGCACTTCTGGCCCGAGCGGCTTTACGACACGGACCCCGTAGAGCAGCTTGTCGGCGCCGGTGCGGAGCTCATCCTCAACCTTTCTGCCTCGCCCTTCTCAGTCGGCCGACAGCAGTTCCGCCGGCGCATGCTCTGCGCCTCTGCCCGCAGGCACGGCATTCCGCTGGTGTATGCTAACCTGGTCGGCGGCAATGACCAGCTCATCTTCGATGGCCGCAGCCTCGCCATTGACGCCGAGGGCAGAATCATCGCCGAGGGTGCTGCCTTCGAAGAGGACCTGATGCTCATTGACTCGGACGCACATGGCGCCGCCATGCCCCCCGCCCTGCCGTCGGAGGTCGAGGACATCTGGCGCGCCCTGATCCTCGGTCTCCGGGACTACGTGCACAAGTGCGGATTCCAAAGGGTTGTGTTCGGCATCAGCGGTGGCATCGATTCGGCGGTCACGGCGGCTCTCGCTGCCGAGGCACTGGGTGCGGATAACGTGATGTCGCTCTTTATGCCAACGCGAATCTCCAGCACCCAGAGCCGGCAAGATGCCCACGCCGTTGCCCGCAACCTGGGCATTGGCTTCCACATCCTGCCTATCGAATCCACCCGGCTCCAGATGGAGGAATCGCTGTCTGACCTTTTCGCGGGTACCGAACGCGGTGTGGCGGAGGAGAACATCCAGGCACGCATCCGCGGCAACCTCGTCATGGCCTATGCCAACAAGTTCCATTGCCTGGCGCTTGCAACAGGAAACAAGAGCGAACTGGCCGTCGGTTACTGCACTCTCTATGGCGACATGGTCGGCGGGCTGGCCGTTATCGGTGACGTGCCAAAGACAATGGTCTACGAACTGGCGCGCTACGCCAATCGGGACGGAGAAGTCATCCCGCGCTCCATTCTGGAGAAGCCCCCGAGCGCCGAACTGAAACCAGACCAGACCGACCAGGATGTGCTGCCCCCTTACGAGGTGCTCGATGGCATCCTGACGCTGTATGTGGAGGAGAACCGCGAGTATCACCAGATTGTTGAGGAGGGATATGACCCGGAGACCGTGCGGCGCGTGCTGGCGATGGTAGATAGGGCCGAGTTCAAACGGCGCCAGGCGCCCATCACGCTCCGCGTCACCCGGAAAGCATTTGGCCCGGGACGCCGCCTGCCGGTGGCACAGAACTGGCCCCGGTAGCTACCGCACCTTTGCGAACGCCGCTGCCGGAGGTTACCATTCTGGTGCTCTCGACGCCCTGTGGCGTCAGCAGGTGCGGCGTGGCGCAGAATCCCCTTCGCCTTTCCGGCGGATACCCATGAACCCGACGGACGTAAAGCAGCCTGGTTACTTCGGTTCCTTCGGCGGCAGATTCGTGCCGGAAACCTTGATGCCCGGCTTGGACCAACTCGAACAAGCCTATCTTGAAGCCCGGGCGGATCCGAAGTTTCAGCAGCAGTTCAACTACTACTTAACCGAGTACGTCGGTCGGCCGAACCCGCTCTACCTCGCCGAACGCTTCAGCGAGCGCCTCGGCTGCGGCAAGGTGTACCTGAAACGCGAGGACCTGAATCACACCGGCGCACACAAGATCAACAACACGGTCGGACAGGCTCTGCTGGCCCGCCGCATGGGCAAGCAACGCCTGATAGCCGAGACCGGAGCGGGCCAGCATGGCGTGGCGACGGCGACGACGGCAGCACTCTTCGGCCTGAAGTGCGACGTTTACATGGGCGAGGAAGATATGCGCCGCCAGCATCCGAACGTACTGCGCATGCAGTTGCTCGGAACACGCGTCGTACCTGTGAGTACCGGGGCTCGGACCCTGAAGGACGCCCTTAACGAGGCACTCCGCGACTGGATGGGCTCCTTCGAGGACACGCACTACGTGCTGGGCACGGTGGCCGGGCCGCACCCGTTCCCCACCATGGTGCGGGACTTCCAGTCCGTCATTGGGCGAGAGGCCAAGCAGCAGATACTGGAGAGGGAGAACCGCCTGCCCGACATGCTGGTAGCCTGCGTCGGCGGGGGCAGCAATGCCATGGGTCTCTTCCACGCTTTCCTCGGCGACTCGGCCGTCCGCCTCGTAGGCGTGGAGGCCGGAGGCCGCGGCGAACTGCCGGGCGAGCACGCTGCCACGTTGGTACACGGACAACCGGGCGTTCTGCACGGCACCCGCAGCTACGTCCTGCAGGATCAAGACGGCCAGACCAGCCCCGTCCACTCGGTTTCGGCCGGGCTCGACTATCCCGGAGTCGGCCCCCAACACAGCTTCCTTAAGGAAACGGGCCGCGCGGAGTACCAAAACGTTACCGACCAGGAAGCGCTGGAGGCATTCACCTTTCTGTCGGAAACCGAGGGCATCATCCCGGCCCTGGAGAGCTCGCACGCGATCGCCTGGCTTATGCGCCCGGAGAACCGCGTCCCGGATGACCAGATCGCCATCGTGTGCCTGTCAGGCAGGGGCGACAAAGACCTGGGCGAGGCAGTCCGCCTGCTGGGGATGGACCAGGAGCAGGGCTGAAATGAACCGCATAGACGCCATGTTCGCCAGCAAGAAAGCCCGGGGGCAGGCCGCCTTCATACCGTTTATCACCGCCGGGGACCCTGATCTCGGCACAACGAAACGGATGCTGACCGGTGCGGAAGAGGCCGGCGCTTCCCTGATTGAGCTCGGCTTCCCTTTCTCCGACCCCATCGCCGATGGCCCTACCATCCAGGCCTCCTACGCCCGGGTTCTTGAAAGAGGGCAACGGATCTCCGATGTCTTCGACCTGGTGGCTGAGGCCCGGGCAGAGTGTTCGCTTCCCATCGTAGCGATGATCTCTTACACGCTTGTCTTCCGGATGGGTTTCGACCGCTTCGTCGATCGTTCCCTCGCATCAGGCATCGATGGCGCTACCTTTGCGGACCTTCCCATCGAGGAAGCGGGGGATCTCATCGAACGCGCATCCGAGCGGGGATTCTACCTGGTCAGCTTCGTTACGCCGGCCACGCCCGGTTCACGCCGGGACGTGGTACTGCGCCGCGCACATGGTTTCATCTATTACATAAGCGTCCGCGGCATCACCGGTGCACGCGAGGAACTGCCGGCGGATCTCGTCGAGAACATCCGAGACCTGAAGAACCGTACGTCGGTGCCCGTTGCCGTGGGGTTCGGGATCTCAACTCCCGAGCAGGCCGCAGCCGTCGCGCGGGTCGCCGACGGCGTCATCACGGGCAGCGCTATCATGAGGCGGATCGCTGAGGCGGATCAGAAGGGGCAGGACACCGCTGAGGCAGCCCTCCGGTTCATCCGTCGCATGGCGCATGCCACAGCAGAGGCCCGCTGACGGCGTCCCTGTGGGCTGGCCCTGCCGTGCTGCCGGTCGCTATAATGCGTTAGGTCCCATGACCGGAGAGTGCGTGCGCATACAGTGCCCCCAGTGTGAAGCGGAAATCGCAGCGCCGAGCGAGGCCACCCTTATTCTGTGCCCCCACTGCGGCCAGTCTGTGCCCGTACGGCGCGGCGAGCAGGACGACACCGTCATCACGGCGCGCAGCACATCCCGGCACGGGACGGAAGACTCGGAGCCGTCAACTGCAACCGACGATACCCTCCGCCGGCCAAGGGGCCAGCAGGCCGGGGCAGGCCGACGGATCCGCTTCAACTGCCCTGGCTGCCAGCGCGAACTCACCGTCCCGGCCGAGGAACGTCCGGAGCAGTGCCCGCACTGCGGCGAGCCGCTCACAGGCGAAGACCCCCTTCCTACGGCCAGAACACTGCCGACCGCCCGGGCGGGGGCGCGGGAAGCGATGCCTGGGCCTGCCGAGGGTGCCGACACGCGGGAACGCATACAGAAAGCCCGCCAGGCCGTCGAATGGATGAAGGAGCAGTTCCGGGGGCGTTACGAGATACTTGACTTCATCGCCAGCGGCGGCATGGGCGCCGTGTTCAAGGCGAGGCAACTGCGCCCCTCGCGCGTGGTGGCGCTGAAGGTGATGCGCGGCGGGCAGTTCGCCTCACCGCGCATGACCCGCCGGTTCGAGCGCGAGGCCCAGGCAGTCGCCCTGTTGCAGCATCCGGGCATCGTACCCGTGTATGAATACGGGGAAGTGGCAGGGCAGCCGTACTTCACCATGGAGTATGTGGAGGGCAAAGACCTGCTCTCCTACGCCAGGGATAACGAACTAAGCCACCAGCAGATGTGCCGCTTGATCGTGCGCGTGTGCGATGCAGTCAGCTACGCCCACGAGCACGGCGTCGTTCACCGCGACCTGAAGCCGGGCAACATCATCGTCGACGAGATGGAGCGACCGCGCATCCTGGACTTCGGTCTCTCTCGCGTCTCTGCCGACGCAGAGGGGCGGGAGTTCAGCATGCTGACCGTCAGCGGCGAGATGTTCGGGACTCCGCGCTACATGAGCCCGGAGCAGGCCCTGGGGCATCAGTCACAGGTGGACGAACAGACCGATGTCTTCGCCCTCGGCGCTATTCTCTTCGAGATGGTGGTGGGGGTACTGCCCTACCCTGTCGAGCAGACAAGAGGGATGCGGTTCATCGAGGTGCTCAACACCTCTGAGCCCGTCCGCCCCAGTGCGCTGCATCCGCACATCGACCCCGACCTCGAAATCATACTGCTGACGGCCGTGGCGCGCGACAAGGCTGAGCGTTACCCCAGCGTCGACGCCCTCGGTGAAGACCTTGAGAACTGGCTGGCGGACCGGCCAATCACTGCCCGACCGGCCACCCCCCTCTACAGGTTGCGCAAGTGGTGCTGGCGCAACCGGCGCGTCCTGACGCCGCTGGCAGTGGCGGGGCTTGTGATGGTGACGCTCACATTCATATTCGGCGCCAGGCTCTCTGATATGGCGGCCAGGATGGCCGGGCTCCGCAAGGAACGGGAGAGGCTGCAGGGCTGGTTGGCCGGCGCAGACAACGCCAGACAACGCGTAGAACAGTTGCTCCGTCAAGGCGAGTGGCAGCGCGCGCTCTGGGGCCTTGAGGACTTCGCCGCTGCCTTCCCCGAGGAGGCCGACTTCGACTACTTGCGCCGGGAAGTGCGCCGCAGCGCGCAACGCGCCGTTTCCGACGCCCTGTCAGAGTTTCTCCGTCTGCTGCGGCAGCAGGACTATGCGGCCGCGCGCGCGCACGCACGCGAAGTGTCGCAACTCGCCAACCGCCTGCCAGAGGAATATGGGGATCTGCGCGCCACGCTGCTCGATGCCCAATCCGATTTCGACACCGCCGCTTGGGAAGCGGTGCGCACGGAGGTGGAGCGCGCCTACACACGCCAGGATGCGGTAAGCCGACTTGAGCAGTTCCTCCAGTCAGAACCGGGCGCTACGTACCGCGAACCTGCCCAAGAGCTGCTGCACAAGGCGCGGACCCGTCCGCAGGAACACTACCTGCACCAGCACGTTCTGGCCTTCGACCTGGCGGTTTCTCGCCAGCAATGGCGTCAGGCGCAGGAAGTGCTGGCATCCCTGAGCTCGGTTCTCGCAGACGGCGAGCAAACAGAGGAATGGACGCAGAAACATGCACACATGAGACGCCATCTGGGACTGGTTGTCCGCCCGGCGGCAGCTCACAAGCTTGGCACCACCCGTGCAGTTGCAGCCCATCCTGGCTGGGTGGAGTCACTGTCGTTTGTCGCAGACGGCAGTTTGCTGGTGAGCGCCACAAAGAGCGAAACTGATCTGCAGCCAGTGGCCTTCTGGTCTCTACCCGATCTGAGTCCACAGGGGCGCCTGAGTCCGGGAGGAGTGGTCACTTGCGCAGCGACGGCACCCGACGGCCACTTGCTTGCCTTGGGCACGCAGGACGGGCAGGTGCAGGTGTGGTCGCTTCGGGACCGTGTGCTGGACGGCCGAGCTGTATTCGGTGAAAGGGAAGTCATGTGCGTGCAGTTCACCGCCAGGGGGGAAAGCCTGCTGGCTGCCGATGCGCAGAAGGCTCGCATATGGCCCACCAGGTCGACACCCGAAGCGGGTGAACTGCTGGCCGGCCGGGCGCCGGCTGCGCACTCTCCCACGCAGCCCCTGGTGGCCCTGGCGCAGAGCGGGGGCGGTGTCATACTCTGGCATGTGGAGGACCGTCGGGTCGCGGGCGAACTGGCGACAGCCGGCAGCATGGAAGCCCTCGCCTTTGGGCCGGACGGTCGACGCCTGGCTACCGCTCACCGGGAAGAGAGGGATACCTTCGGATATGACCGCATCGTAACCATCTGGGACGTCCAGAGCGCCCAGCCGCTGGTGACTTTGCCGCCGGTGTCAGGCCTCGTCCAGAGCCTCGCATTCTCTCCGGACGGGCGTCTGCTGGCCGCCGCGGCAGGTGGGATCATGGCGGCGCGCCTGCATGTTTGGGAGGTAGACTCCGCTGCCCTGCTCTGGTCTGCCGAACCTGCGGGTAGTCCGCGAGCAGTATCGTTCAGCCCGAATCAGATTCACCTGGCCGCCGGCTTCCATTCGGGCGAGATCGTGCTCTACGGAGTTCCGCCGCCGGAAGACTAAACGGACTCCCGATGCATCCATCAGAAATGTATGGAGGTTTGCTCATAGTGGCTGCACCGTTCAACGCCGAAGAGGTGCTCGAGATGGCTCTGCAGATTGAGCGCAATGGCGGGCGGTTTTACCGCTCGGCCGCCGCGCAGGCTGCTGAACCCTCGGTTCGCCAAACACTAAGCGAACTGGCCGAGATGGAGGAAGATCACGAGGAACTGTTCGCGGAGATAAAAAGAGCCCTTTCGGGCAGGTCACCGTTTACAGCGAACTATGACCCCAACGGCGAAGCCGCAAGTTACCTGAGGGCGGCCGCCGAAACCCACGTGTTCAACGTCCAGCAGCAGCTCGCGGACGCTTTGGCCGAGGCCGATGACGCCGCCAAAGTCCTGAGCAGAGCCATCCAGTTTGAGAAGGACTCAGTGGTGTTCTTCCTCGGGTTGCTGCGTGCTGTCCCCGAGGGTCTGGGTCGCTCCGATGTTGAGCGCTTGATAGCCGAGGAGATGGATCACATCGGGCAGCTCAGCAGAAGGCTATCGGAGCTAAGCGCATAGAGCCGGCGCCCCGTAGACACTTGCGGTGTTTGACACATGGCCGCCTCGGCCGGTAGAATATGCCACCTTGAACGGTCGGCAAGGGCGCGGCTTCGCTCCGTGCTGATGTGGGCGCGGGGCCTTGTCTCCAAAGAACGTGCCCGACCCGATGCCCACCCGCTTTGCGGCGGAGCAGCGTCGGCGATGCCGCGTACTGATCCACGAAGCGCACACTCCACGAGGTGATCCCATGGCTGTGCCGAAAAGGCGTACAAGTAAGGCGCGAAAGCGCAAACGCAGGACTCACTACAAACTGGCCGAGCCAAACGTGCCGCGGAGCCAGAAAGTACGTGCCCCCGGCAGCCGGTCGGACAGGTTCTTCTGCAACAACTGTAACCAGCCCAAGCAACCCCATGCCGTCTGCCCCAACTGCGGACATTATCGAGGCAAGGCCGTCATAGAAGTCGAACGATAAGGCGAGATCGCCCCGATGAGCCATCCCGTTCGTGACAGCATGGCGGAGAGTCGACGGCAGGCGGCCTCCACCGGCCTTCGCGCTGATAGCCTCACCTCCGTGGTGGCCCGCGTCGCGGTGGATGCCTCAGGCGGCGACGCCCCCATGGCGGAGCGTGTGGCCGGTGCGCTGCAGGCCGCAGAACTCTACAGCGATTCACGCATACTGCTGTGCGGACCAGCCGACGAGGTAGAGGCCATCACGGCCGCACTACCTTCGGTGCCCCCCAACGTAGTCGTAGTCGACGCGCCAGAGCATATCGGCATGCACGAATCGCCCGTGCAGGCCCTCCGCGAGAAGCGAAACTCCTCCGTCGCTGTCGGCGTCAGGATGGTCGCGGCAGGTGAAGCCGACGCGTTTGTCAGCGCGGGGAATACCGGCGCAGTGGTCGCCGCAAGCGCCCTGAAACTGGGCCGACTGAGGGGAGTTCAGCGGCCCGGAATCGCGGCCGCCATGCAAATCATCGATCACGTCGGGGTGGCCATCGACGTCGGCGCCAACGTGGACTGCAAACCCGTCCACCTGCTGCAGTACGGCATCATGGCCAGTGTCTTCGCCGAAGGAATACTCGGCCTGGATAACCCGCGGGTGGGTTTGCTGAACGTAGGAAGCGAGGAAGCCAAGGGCAACGAGGTGAGCAAACAAGCGTTTGAGCTGCTGAGCAACGCCGAGCTGAACTTCGTGGGCAATGTGGAGCCCGAGGCATTCTTCGGCCACGGCTGCGAGATACTCATCTGCGACGGCTTCGTGGGCAACGTGCTACTGAAAGTTGGCGAGAGCCTTGTGCTCAAACTTATCGACTGGCTGCGGGGTGAAGTCGGGGGCAGCCTGCGGTATAAGGCGGGCTACCTGCTGTGCAAGGACCTGTTCGGCCACCTCAAGCACTGCGCCGACTACAGTGAGTACGGCGGCGCCCCGTTGCTCGGGGTGAACGGTATCACCATAATCACGCATGGCACCTCCGACGCGCGCGCTATCTGCAACGCCGTGCGCGAGGCGCGAAGTTTCGTCGAGTGTCACGTCAACGAACGTATCGAAGAGGCCATCCTCAGGGACGCCGCTGCGCGAGGCGTCAAGATGTAGCACCGTTGCGGCAGCCGGAACAAGCGCCGCCCTACTGAACTCCTATGAGATATTCCATGCACACCGAGCATTCACTGCCCGTGGAGATCGCAGCACTGGGCAGCTACCTGCCTGATCGCCTGCTGACCAACCACGATCTGGAGCAGATGGTGGATACCGCGGACGAGTGGATAGTGCCCCGCACGGGCATCCGCGAGCGACGCATCGCCGCCGATGATGAAGCTACAAGCGACCTCGCCAGGGCAGCCGCCGTCCAGGCGCTGCAGCAAGCCAACATGGATGCTGCCGCCCTGGACGCAATTCTGGTGGCAACCTGCACACCCGATCACCTGTTCCCCGCCACGGCGTGCATAGTGCAAGCCCAGCTTGGCGCCACCGACGCGCTGGCATTCGATCTGGAGGCCGCGTGCAGCGGCTTCATCTATGGCATGACCTGCGCTGCCGGGCTCGTGGCGAACGGTATCGCTAACAACGTCATGCTTATCGGCGCTGAAACACTCTCCCGTATAACCGATTACGAAGACCGGGGCTCATGCATTCTCTTCGGCGACGGCGCCGGTGCAGCTATCCTGCGCCGGGCCGAAACCGACAGCGAGCTGATCTATTCGGAACTGGGCTCTGACGGCTCGTGGCCCGACATCTTGATCGTGCCGGCGGGCGCCTCACGCCGACCCGCTTCCCACGAAACGGTGAAGGCGCGCGAGCACTTCATCCAACTTAAGGGCCGTGATGTGTTCAAACTCGCTGTCAACAAACTGACGGAACTCATCCTGCGCATTCCCGAACGGACTGGTGTGCAACTGTCCGACATCAACATGGTGGTGCCCCACCAGAGCAATATCCGCATCATCAAGAGCGCCTGCGAGCGGAGCGGCATTGCACTGGAGAAGGCATACATGAACATAGACCAGGTGGGCAATACCTCCGCCGCTTCCATCCCCCTGGCCATGGCCGAGGCTGAGCAAAACGGCGAATTGGCCAGGGGCGACCTTGTGCTGCTGCTCGCGTTTGGCGGCGGCCTAACCTGGGGCGCCACACTGCTGCGCTACTGAGATCAGGCACACATCGGAGGCCGCCGTGGATACCTTCGCAGTGCTCTTCCCCGGCCAGGGAGCCCAGGAAGTCGGCATGGGCCGTAACATCGCCGAAGCAAGCCCCGCCGCGCGGGCGACGCTCGACCTGGCTGCCGAAGAAAGCGGTTTGCCCCTCGACCGAATATGCTTCGAGGGGCCCATCGAGACTCTCTCCCGTAGCGATGTCGCCCAACCGGCCATCCTCGCCGTGAGCATCGCTGCGTTGCAGGCCATGGAGGAGGACCTCGGCGAGCCCCTGCACCCGGCCGGCGCCGCCGGCCTGAGCCTGGGAGAGTACACGGCACTCGTCGCTGCCGGCGGCATTGGACTGCGCGAAGCCCTCCGGGCCGTTCGCCATCGAGGACTCTACATGCAGGAGGCGTGCGAGGCGAACCCGGGCACAATGTACTCCATCATCGGCCTGGATGACGAAACTGTCGAACGCACGTGCACACGAGTGCGACAGGACGGCGGCCATGTCTGGCCTGCAAACTACAACAGTCCGGGACAGGTAGTGATCAGCGGTGAGCACACCGCTGCCGCTGCCGCCGCCAAAAGGTGCGAAGAAGCCGGCGCGCGGCGTGCCATCCAATTGAAAGTTGCGGGGGCCTTCCACTGTCCGCTGATGCAGCCCGCCGCCGACAGGCTTAGCCCACTGATCCGTGACATCGAGCTGCGCCGACCGAAAGTAACTGTCGTGCACAATGTTACCGGGGCGCCCGCACAGAGCACCGAGGAGATCCGGCAGTTGCTGGTGCGACAGGTGACAGAACCAGTGCGATGGGTAGCGTGCCAGCGCCGACTCATCGACCTGGGCATCCGGCGTTTCTACGAAGTCGGGCCGGGGCGTGTTCTGACAGGCCTGCTACGCCGCACGGACCGGCATTGCGCATGCACCCCGGTGAACGGCATCGACGATGTGCGTGCCTTCAAGGAACCGCGAAGGTAACAACATGCAGGAGGATGAATCCGATGACGAAGCCACTTGACGGGAAGTGCGCGATCGTGACTGGCGCCTCACGGGGGATTGGGCGCGCCGTCTGCGCGCGGCTGGCCGCAATGGGCGCGGGTGTGACCGGCGTCGACATAGCCCTGGACGATATGGAGCAGACAGCCGCAGAGGTCCAGGCAGCAGGGGCCCGCTTCATGGCTCTGCAGGCAAACGTTTGCGATTCGGACGCGCTCCAGGATGCCGTCAAGCGAGTGGTTGAGGCATTCGGCAGTGCTGACGTGATGGTCAACAACGCTGGCATTACGCGCGACGGCTTGCTGATCCGCATGAGCGAAGAGGACTGGCAGGCGGTTCTGAACGTCAACCTTACAGGCGTCTTCAATGGCACGAAGGCCGTCGCCCGACAGATGATGAAACAGCGCGAGGGCCGCATCATCAACGTAGCGAGCGTCGTCGGCATTATAGGCAACGCTGGCCAGGCGAACTACAGCGCCAGTAAGGCCGGAGTTATCGGCCTGACGAAGACCACCGCGCGCGAGTTTGCCGGTCGCAACATCAACGTCAATGCGGTCGCTCCCGGCTTCATCGAGACTGCGATGACGGACAAGCTGAGCGATGATGCCCGCGAGGCCCTTTCCGAGCAGATCCCACTCGGCCGCATGGGAACCCCACAGGACGTGGCGGCGGTTGCGGGCTTTCTGGCCGGGCCGGATTCAGCATACATGACCGGACAGGTGCTACGTGTCGACGGTGGCATGGTAATGTGAAGCGGCTGGGAGCTTGCGAACACAGGGCGGCGCTGGTTACAATGTGCGGCCGTTCAGTCTGCCCAATCCCATGACCCCGCCCGCTGAGCGCGAGGTCAGAGCATATGCTTCTTCTAAGCAGGAGGTACTCAAGTGTCCGACGACATTCGGCAGCAGGTAATCAGCTTGGTCGCTGAGCGCATGGGCGTCGATGAAGACCAGATCACCGACGAGACACACTTCGTCAACGACCTTCAGAGCGACTCGCTCGACATGGCGGAACTTGTCATCGACCTGGAAGAAGCTTTCGACATCAGCATCAGCGATGAGGAAGCGCAAAGCATCGAGACGGTGGGACAGGCAATCGAGTACATCGAGAAGAACAAGTAAATGGGCGACAGACGGGTGGTCGTGACCGGTATCGGGGTTGTCTGCCCAGTGGGCAGCAGCAAAGAGAGTGCCTGGCCCGCCCTGCGCGACGGCAGGAGCGGCATCGGACACATCACAGCTTTCGATATCTCCGACTACAACGTGCACATCGCTGGTGAGGTGAAGGACTTCGACCCTCTCGACCACTTCACCAAGCGCGAACTGGGCCGTCTCGACCGGTTTGTGCAGTTCGCCCTGGTGGCCGCAGACGCGGCCATCGCTGATGCCGGGCTGGATTTCGACACTGAAGACCTGGAGCGCATCGGTGCTTACATCGGCACCGGCATTGGCGGGCTGCACGAGATCGAGGAACAGCACACCCGACTGCTGAACAGCGGCCCGAGGCGGACCAGCCCGCTCATGATACCCAAACTCATGACGAACGCCGCTGCCGGCCAGGTTGCCATGCGCACCGGCCTGCTCGGGCCGACTATGTCCTGCTCAAGCGCCTGCGCGTCCTCGTCCCACGCCATCGGCGAAGCATTTCGGTGCGTGGCGCGCGGCACGGCCGACATACAACTGGCGGGCGGGGCCGAGGCTGCCGTCACGCCCATGGGATTGAGCGGCTTCCAGCAGATGAGAGCCCTCTCAACGCGCAACGACGAACCCACCCGTGCCAGCCGGCCGTTCGACGCCAACCGAGATGGCTTCGTCATGGCCGAGGGCGGAGGCATAGTTGTGCTGGAGGAGCTTGAACACGCCAGGGCCCGCGGCGCTCAGATTAGGGCCGAACTCGTCGGCTACGGCGCCAGCAGCGATGCATACCACATCACCCTGCCGGAGCCGGAAGGCAGGGGCGCCGCCCGTGCCATGGCCAACGCCCTGCGCGACGCGGGCATGGAACCTCAGGACATCGACTACATCAATGCTCACGGCACCAGCACACCGGCCGGCGACGACGTCGAGGCAAAGGCCATCGTAAGCCTGTTCAGGGAGCACGCGCACAAACTCGCGGTAAGCTCCTCCAAGAGCGTATTCGGCCACTTGCTCGGGGCATCGGGTGCAGTGGAAAGCGCCGTCTGCATCTGGGCTCTCAACGAAGGCGTCTGCCCCCCCACCATTAATCTGGAAGACCCCGATCCCGAATGTTGCAGCCTGAACTTCGTGCCCAACGAAGCGCAGCCACGCCGGATTAGGGCCGTGATCAATAACTCGTTCGGCTTCGGCGGTCACAACGTGTCGCTCATCTTCCGCAAGTTCGCAGACTGACCAGACCTGCCCGAGGGCCGGCATGCCTGACGCCACCGTCCGCGTCGCGCACATCATCACCCGGATGATTCTGGGCGGCGCGCAGGAAAGCACTCTCGCCCTGTGCGACGGCCTGCGCAAGCGAGCAGGCTGGCAGACCGTGCTGCTGACCGGCCCCCCCAGCGGCCCCGAAGGAGAACTGCTCTCCGAAGTGCGGCGCCTCGGCGTAGACTGCCGGCTGGTGAATCAGCTCCAGCGCCAGATCAACCCCATCCGAGACGCCGTCGCCCTCTGGCAACTAACCGCCAATCTGCGCCAGTTGTGCCCGACCATCGTCCACACCCATAGCAGCAAGGCGGGCATACTGGGCCGGCTCGCTGCGCGCATCGCGAGGGTGCCCTTTGTGGTACACACGATACGCGGCCTTCCCTTCCACCCCTATGCGCCGGCCTGGCAGAACTCCCTCTTCATCGCTGCCGAACGCTTCGCGGCAAGGCTCACAGACCACTTCACCGCTGTCGCCCGGGCCATGGTGGATGGCGCCGTATCGGCGGGCATCGCGCCACCCGGCCGATTCACCGTTGTGCGCAGCGGCATCGACGTGACTGCATACCGCCATGCGCGCAGGCAAAGGGGTGCCACCCGCAAACGCTTTGGCCTCATGGAACACGAAAGAGTTATCGGCAAGATCGGGCGGCTCTTTCCCCTGAAAGGCCACCGCTTCCTCATAGCGGCTGCGCCACGCATTATCCGCCAGTGTCCAAACGCGCGGTTTCTCCTCCTGGGCGACGGAATCCTGCGTGAGCAGCTTCAACAGCAGGCAGAGAGTCTTGGCGTGGGCGACCGCTTCATCTTCGCGGGGCTTGTGCCACCCGACCAGATACCAGCCTGCATCAGCGCCATGGATGTGCTGGTTCACACCTCGCTTCGTGAAGGACTGGCTCGAGTGCTGGTGCAGGCATTGCTCTGCGACACACCTGTTGTCACCTACTCGCTGGACGGCGCGCCGGAGGTAGTCATCGACGGCGTCACCGGGCGGCTCGTCCCCCCGGAATCGGTGGACGCCCTCGCCGAAGCGATCGTCTGGATGCTGAACCATCCGGACACAGCCAGGGCCATGGCCCAGGAAGGCAAACGCCGCTTCGCGCGCGAATTCAGCGTAGAGGCGGCCATCTCCGCCACAGAACGTGTGTATCGGCAGTTGCTGCAATGCGTTAGCGCACCACGCCCGTGAAACCCCCCGTCGCCACGTGAAGCGCTGAGTGCGGAAGCGCACCTTTGTGCTTCCACGGCAGCGCCATCTGGTGTATGATATCAGGCTGTGCCCGTGGCATCTGAACTCCAGGGCCTGGAAACTGAGCCATGATCGAAAGCAAAACCATCCTGTTCAACACCGAAGCGGAGATGGATATCGTCGACATCACCAAGGATGTCGCCGATCTTCTGGCAAGCAGCGCTGTAAGCGAAGGGATCGTCACCGTCTTCTGCCCCGGCTCAACAGGCGCCTTGACTACCATGGAGTATGAGCCAGGCCTGGTGCGCGATATGAAGGAGCTTTTCGAGAAGCTGGCGCCCCGCGACCATTACTACCACCACGAAGAGCGCTGGCACGACAACAACGGACATAGCCATGTGCGGGCAAGTCTCATCGGCCCGTCAGTCGCAGTGCCCTTCCGCGACCATCGTCTCATGCTCGGCACCTGGCAGCAGATCGTCTTCTACGACTTCGACGTGCGCGCGCGCGAGCGCGAACTTGTCGTGCAGATCATGGGCGAGTGACGCCCGGGCCACGCCAAGCCAGGCCGCCATGCCGGAGGGGAGGCGAACAGAGCCGTGCCCGATGCGCGCCCCAACATATTCTGGATCTTCTGTGACCAGCTACGCTGGCACTCTCTGTCCGCCAACGGCGAGCCCAACGTCTCCACCCCCAACCTCGACCGGCTGGTGGCAGAAGGCGTCAGCTACGACACTGCCCGGCGAACCTATTTGACCTGTTCCCCACGTGCGCATCCCTCTGTGGCGTGCACGTGCCGGGGCAGGTTCAGGGACGCGACCTCTCCTCCCTGGCCCGAACAGCGAACGCATCGCAGACCCCACCGTGCCGGGCGACGCTGGTGCAGTGGTTCGGCAATCCCCGTTACCACCCCGAAGGCGAGCCGGGCCTGCAGTGGCGGGCCGTGCGCACCCCCCGCAACACCTACGCCGTCGGCGAGGGCGGCTGGGGCATGCTGTTCGACAACGAGACGGACCCATACCAGTTGACGAACCTCTACGACGAGCCCGACCACTCGGCCCTGCGCGGTCGTCTGCACGCGTGGCTTGTTGCCGAGCTCGAAGATGCCGGGGAAGCCGTACCGGACTTCATCCGTTGAGCGAGCGAGTCTCGCACTCGCCGGGGGGCGGACGCGAGCCCTTTGAGGCGCACAGTCTTCCTCTCCCTGGGGGGACCATGTCCCGGCAGAGCAAACGTGCGACTTGACGACACACCGCAGGGCGGTATAATCGCCTCCTCGGTCGGGGCGTGGCCCAGTCTGGCTTAGGGCGCTACACTGGGGGTGTAGAGGTCCCCGGTTCGAATCCGGGCGCCCCGACCATTCTGCAAAACGAGCCCTTCGGCGAGCACGTCGAAGGGCTTTCTCCATACAGGGCAAAGACTTACGTCGTCCAGCCGGTAGTTCAAACAGACGATTTCGAGCACCCGGCGCTTGAGAAGGTTCAGTCCCCCGCCCCGGACTCAGCCGTCGTCGGTGGCCGGCTCAAAGCCTTCCACCACGCGGACCTCTTCCTCGGTCAGGCCGTAGAGGCGGTAGACGACCTGGTCGATCAGCCAGTCGGTGGAGCGGATGCCGTCCACGGCGTACTCGCCCGTCTCCGGGTTGCGCTCGGGATACCAGTCCCCGGAGCCGATTCGTGCCAGCACGTCACGGAGCGCGGCGATGTCATCCGCCATGGCCTCCCACGCCTCGTCCAAAAGGGCGGGATCGGCGCCGCGCAGCGCAGCCAGCCACTTGAAGCGCTCGAAGCCCAACCGCGGCAGGTCCTCGAAGCCGTAATCGTGCTCGTCGCTTTCGTAGAGGTCCTCCAGCGTACGGCCGAAGGCGCGCTCGGCCTGCTCGGCGTAGGTGCGCATGCGGCGCTGCTTCGGGGTGGGATGGGACTTCTCCCGCGCGTTGGCCACGTAGGCGCGGATGCTCTTGGTGACCGAGAGGCTGGAGAGATCGTCGGGGTCGACGCCCTTGTTGAGGAACCCGCTGCGAATCCCGTCCCAGAGCGCCTGCCGCTCCTTGTGCATCTCCATCATTCGCTCGGCCAGGTAGCCCAGGAAGTCGTGGACGACATCGCTGTGCTCGAGGGGCTCTCCGTCCGCGTCGAACCCGCTCGGCGCGTCCTCATCCAGGTAATCCGGAATCTCCTCGACGTAGCCCTTCGCCACCGCCTCGCCCATGCTGATGGAATCGGCGAAGGCAACGAACTCCCCCTGCTCATTGCGCGGCAGGAGGGCGTCGATCCTCTCCAGTATTCTATGCATCGTCTTGAGTTGTGTCTGAGCGGTGCGGTCAGCCCCCGCACGGGGGCGTCTCAGCCGTAGCGCAGGGCGACCCGGCCCGCCGGGGAGCCCTGGGGCAACCGAAGCGCCGACCCTGAACGGAGCCCCTGACAAGGGGCGATTCAGAACAGGTATCTCTCATCGAACTCTATCTCATGCCTCTCCAGCAGTCGCCGGAACTCGTCTTTGAAACCGAACTCCTTGTGGTGCCTCTCCTCTTGCTGCCGAATGTATCGCTTCACAGAGGGGACGGCGGAGGCACTCACCGTGAAAGCACCGTATCCCTCCTGCCAGGCCGCATCGGCCAGTTGGACGAACTCGCGGTGCATCCAGCCCGACGAGGTCGACTTGATCTGCCGCATGAACTCCGAGATGCCCACGGTCGGGCACACGTCGCAGAGGATATGGACGTGGTCCTCTACGCCGCCGACCTCGTGGGCGAAGCCGAAATCTCTGTTGATCGTCCGGGCGATGTATGCGTGGAGTCGCGGGCGCATGTCCGCATACAGGGCGGCCACGCGACCTTTGGTGCTGAAGGTGCAGTGGTAGGTGAGTTTCGTGTAGCTCTGGGGCATGGTTGATCCTCCCCGCCTCTGAGTCGCCCACTTCGTGGGCTCGTTGCTTCTGGGGTTCACACCTTCCCAGGGCTCGTGCGCCCGGACGGAGGGCGCCCTTCGCCCTGCGCTACCTCTGAGGTCGCCCCCTTCGGGGGCTGGCGGCAACGGGTCAGCGCTCCATCGCTCTCTGGTACAGGTTCTTCAGCTCTTGCACCGTCTCCCGCCGTTCAGCTTCCGGCGTCGTGAAAAAGATGCGGCGGATGGGAATCTCGTTCAGATGTGATTTTTGGACGTGCGGGAACTTGACCTCCTCGTTCTGGAATGCCGTCATGTACCATAGGTTGATGAGCCGCGAGGAGAGCACCGTGAGCAAGAATGCCAGGTCCAAGCTGGAGCGGACGTGGTAGAGTAGATTGGTAGACGCATACCCCTGGTCATCTATCGCTGCGACGAAGTCAGCCGCCAGAAAGCGGATCAGCAACTTCGGCGTCGTGGTGTAGATGGCAGCGTTCTTCAGCACTGAAGCATCCAGCCTGTCCCTATCCACGTACCAGCCGCCATGCCGAATGCTGTATGGGGTGACATCGAGGTGATCCAGCAATGGCAGCGAGTTAGCTGTTGGGCCGCGCGTGATGGCCTCATGATTCATGCCGCATTCAGCGCCCCGTTCTATCTCGGCCATCCTCCCTAAAGGTATGGTGTCCTTTGGGAAAGAGGCAATGAGCGAGGCAACAGCGCTGAGGCTGTTCAATGGGAAGATTCGGTACGGCATGCCAGTAAGCGCTTCCCTGGCCATGGTTCGGAGAGACAACGTATCGCTACCGACACGTTCGCCAACCGTGCAACGTGTGTGAGGCGCTCCAGCAGCAGAGACGAGAATCGCCGCATCGTTGTTGACCCCTTCGAAGGCAACTCCGAGATCAACAGCTGTCGTAAGGCTTCGCTCCACGGAAAGCTTGCATCGCAGCTCGGCGTAAGTCTCATTGGTGGCCAGCCGCTTGGGGACAACCATGCCAGCGTGGCCTGATGGCGACATGACGTCACAAGCCCCCCCTAAAAACACCGCCGCTAAGTCAAATTGGCCAGAGGCCATCGATTTCGCCCGCAGGTAGGCAACGAAGTCGTCGGGTATCTGGCCGGTTCGGATGCCAACCCACGGCGGATTGCCCACCACGGCGTCGAAGCCGGCGTCTGGCTTCTCCTCGACTCCCTGGCCCCGGCGCTCGAAGAAGACTTCAGGGAACTCCACCCCCCAGTGGAAGAAGCGCCTGTCCCGGGCAACGGCGCGTGCCTTGCCGAGCAGCTCGCGCCAGTCAGCGTCCATCTCCTTGAGCGATTCCCGGTAGCGTTCCAGGTCGATATCGTGGCCGAACTCGATGACCTGTACTGCCTCCGACAGGCCGAAATGGGCCGCCGTCAGGCTGTCCAGCATGGCCCGGTAGCCCTCGACGCGGGCGTCGGCTGCCCAGTACTCCTCCCGGCTCCGCTCGACGTCCTCGAAGCTGGCGTCCGATAGCTCGGCAACCGTCAGCATGTGCTGCACAGCCCGCTCGAGCGGCTCCATCGGCAGGCTCCAGAGCCCGCCGGCCTTCCTGGCCTCACGCCGAAGTTCCTCAAGCGTGGCGCCGATGAGGCTGTTGCCGCACTTGACGTGGTGGTCGAGGAACGAGAGCGGCGCGCCGGCGGTGAAGGCGTGGAGCCAGAGGCTGAGCTTCGATAGCTCCACGGCCAGCGGATTCAGGTCCACTCCGTAGAGGCCGCGTTTCATCACCATGCGCCGCAGCAGGTTCTCATCGGTCAGCTTCCCCTCCTCGGCCTCGATGCCCTGCCCCTTGAGGGACTCGACGATCTTGCGGCGGTCTTCGCATATGCGCTCGAAGACCGGCGAGTCGGCGTATTTGTTCAGCATGGCGGCCAGGCGCGTGGTCATGTAGTCGAGCGCGCCGACCAGGAAGTGCCCGCTGCCGAGCGCCGGGTCGAGCACCTGGAGTTCGAGCACGCGTGTGGGCGGGTCGTAGCGGTGCTCCGGCTGGACGCCCTCGAGGTGGTTGAGCAGGAACTGCCGGCGCTCAGCGTCCGACTTGAGGCCGTCCCACAGCGTCAGTGCGGCGCGGGCCTCGTCCTCCGGTTTGCCCTCCAGCACCTCGTCCAGGATCTCGTCCCACTGTCGCCGCTCCTCGGCGCTCCCGCCTATCTCCTGGTTAAGCTCGTGCTCGCGCTCGAGGCGGTCGATCTGCGGGCCGATGGTGTTCTCGACGATGTAGCGGACGATGTAGTCGGGGGTGTAGTAGGAGCCGGTGGCCTTGCGCTCGCGCTTGTCGTTGGTCAGGTAAAGCTCGCCCGGCTTCTTGTCGGCTTTGGCCGGGTCGTCGGCGGGCTTCCAGACCGGCTTGCCCTTCTCGCTTGCCTTGACCAAGTGCGTGGCGGCGACGTTGAGCTTGAACTCGAGCAGCCCCTCGTAGACCGAGCCGAGGTGGCGGACGCCGAGGTCGCGGAAGTCGATGAAGTCGGGACGGCTGTAGTCGTCCTCCGTCTCGGCGTGGCGGGTCAGGAGCATGACGGCCTCAGCCAGTTGCCTGTCCGCGATGGCGTTCTGCTCCAGGAATTCGGCGGCGGGCCGGATGTCGGGGTCGCCGAGGCCGTCAGGGGCGAACAGGCCGCCGTTGTAGCGGGGGACGCTGAGGCCGGGATCGCCACGGTTGATGATGCGGAAGAGGTTCCGCAGGTCGTCCCACCAGTCGGTCGAGGTGGTGCCCAGCGAGACGCCGTCGCTGACCGCCCCGAAGATCTCCTCCTTCAGGTGCTCCAGGCTGCGCGCGGCGTAGCCGCCGCCCTCCCCCACGGCGATCAGGTCGCGCGCCTCGGCATAGAGCAGGAAGAAGAGCCGGTAGAGCAGAAGGAGCGTGCCGCCGTAGATGCGGTCCAGCGCCTCGCGGTCGTCTGGGCCGACTTCGACGCCTCTGTGCTCGCGCAGGTTGTGCAGGAACCCCTCGGCGACGGCTGGCACCACCGATTCGAAGACGCGCTCCTTCAGGCTGTCCTCGACCTCCGTGGCGTAGCGCTGGCTCTCCTCGCGGAGGCGATCCAGGAAACACCGTCCGTCCTCGTCAGGAGCGAACGCCTCAGAGCGGAAGAACAGGTAGAAGCGTTTGAACTCGTCTGGGTCACCGGATTCGAGTATGCCGGCGAGGTCGGCCTCGTAGTAGAGTATCTCGGCCGTCTCGGCCCCGTTGAGGTAGAGGCGCCAGGTGCGGCCGTTGGTCAGGATGCCCCAGCGCACGCCGGAGTCGCGGAGGTAGTCGATGATCTGGAAGTGCGGAGAGCGGCCCCGGTCACGCGGGCGGTCGCGGGTGTCTTCCGGCCTGCGTTCTTCAAGGGGGCGTTCCCAGTACTTCGCCTCGGCCAGGGCTGCGACCTTGTCCAGGTAGGCGCGCACGCAGGGCTCCTGGCGGGCGGAGACGGTGCTGCGCGCTTCGCGCTGCCGGTCGTCGGAGAGGAACAGGGCATAGTCGGGCCGGTAGTCCCTACCCAGCGCACGGAAGGTGATCTGGGTCTCGTAGCTCCACCCGAGCGCATCGAGGACAGGGCGGATGAACTGCTGCTCCGTCTGCGCTTCGCTCAGGGTAGGCAGCGCGTCGGCCTTCGCCTCCAGCAGCGCAGAGAGACGACCGCGCAGCGGGGCATAATCATCCCCCCACTCCGGCAGCTCCGACAGCCGGGTGGCGAGGTAGTGGTCGGAGAACAGGCCTCGGTTGGTGCAGTATGGCAGTCCCATATTCTGTGCGGGCGTAAGAGGCAAATAGGGTCAGCAAGGCGGGCTGATTCTACAACGCAGCGGACAAAGGCAGCAAGCTCGCAGCAGGGCAGGTGGCCGGTTCCGCCCAGGTGTGAAGCCCAGCGCCATACAGCGGGCTGCACTTCGGGCCTGATTCTACCGGGTGCTCAGACAAGGTGCCACCAAGAAGCTGACGCTCGGACGGCCCGGTGAAGGCAAGCTCTGCGAAGGGTATAATCGAGAGTGAACTCCCGAGGAGAGCCTCGCACATGACAGATGAGATGGTCTTTGATGTGACCGCGGAGGACTTTGAGGAACGCGTCCTCGCAGCCTCCAGGCAAGTGCCCATCGTGGTTGACTTCTGGGCAGAATGGTGCGGCCCTTGTCGCACGCTCGGTCCCCTGCTTGAGAACGTGGTGCGTTCCTATGAGGGCCGCACCCGGCTGGCAAAGGTTAACGTCGACGGGGCACGAGAGGTCGCGGCACGCTACGGGGTGCAGAGCATCCCGGCGGTGAAGGTCTTCCGCGACGGCAAAGTGGTCACTGAGTTTGTGGGTGCACTGCCGGAGGGTCAGGTCCGCCGTGTTATTGAGTCGGTGATTCCCTCGCCCGTCGACGAACTGGTTGAGCGGGCAGACAATGCTCTCGAGGACGGCCTGGTGGAACAGGCCGAGGAGGGCTACCGCGAGGCCATTGAGCAGGATCCCACTCACACAGGTGCGCTGCTTCGGCTGGGGACACTCATGGTCGAGAGGGGCCGCGAGGGCGAAGCGGAGGGTCTGCTCGGCCGGATAGAAGAAGATGCCCCGGAATACGACGTTGCGAGGGCCATGCTCGCGCGCCTTGCATTCAGCCGCACTTGCGTGGGAAGCGACGGCCCGGCCGCCTGCCGCGAACGCCTGGCAGAGGAACCCGAGGACCTCGACTCCCGCTACGAGCTGGCATGCTGCCTCGCCGCCGCAGGCGACTACGAGGGGGCGATCCAGCAGTTCCTCGAAGTGCTGTCGCGCGACAAAGGCTATCGCGATGGCGCTGCCCAAGATGCCGTTCTGCGCATCTTCAGCCTCGTTGGTTCACACACGGACCTGGCGAACGAGTACCGTCGCAAGCTGGCAGCCATCCTCTACTGAGCGGGGCAGTTGGTCACTTTCTCCATTGGGCGGCGGCGAGACAGGTGTAGGGCGAGAGAGTAGAGCGTTCCATATAGGACCAACGCACCGAACGTCGCAGCAGATAGCCGTTTCAGAGGCCCGAAGGCTATCAAGTGCATGAGCACGACTGTGGTAACAACGCCCCAACTGACACGTCGCGCCGCCGAGGTACCCTCGTGCCGTAAGGCGTGGGCGCAGAGCACCGCAAGTGGCACCAGCGCAATCGCGAAGTGGCCACCCACCGAGACGTCGGACAGCAGAAGCATGCCCGGCGGAACGAGGCCGAACAGAGCCGCCTCGAGCTCTCCTCGGTTCCGCGGCGCGCGGACCCAGACGAGCACCAAGCTTCCGAGCACGACGGCGCGAGCTCCGTTCACGATAACCGACAACGTCGGTTCGGGCAGTTGTGCCACGTTCACGTACGCAGGTTTGGCTCGTGTACCGGCATTGTAGCGGCTCAGATACCTGACGAGCGCGGCCCGTAGAGACTGGTTTGTGCCCCTGTACGCTCGTGCTATGAAGTCAGGCCCTTCCTCGGCGATCGGCAGCAGGACATGTTCGGTCCAGCCGCGATAGCGCTCCACCGTTCCCCGAGCACCCCAAACGCTCAAAGGCAGGACCAGCCAGCATATGAGGCCAGCAGCAGCCATTCCGCCGAAGGCGCGCCACCGCCTGCGGCAAAGAAAGTACAGTGCAAACAGGCCGGGAGTGAGTTTGAGGGCAGCCGCCACCCCCAGCAGTGCGCCGGCCTCCCAGTTGCGCTGCTCTCGCAGCAGCATGTACATCCCGCCCGCCACGAGGACAACCACGAACATGTCGGTCTCGCAACGCACCAGCGAGTTATGCATCAGGGCCACGCTCAGCAGGTATACTAACGCAAAAAGGCAGAACGCGCGTTCCGGCCCGCCAACGCCGAAAGAGTCCGCCGCCAGCCATGCTGCCCAGACCGTGAGCCCAGACATGATGATGAGAGCAATCAGGGCACTGATGCCGAGCTGGACCTGCTGCCAGCGCGTTCTCTGCGACAGGGGTGCATCTGGGTCTGGCACCAGTCCTACGGGAAACGCGCCGAACGGAGACCAGAATATGGGGAAGAACGGCGGATAAGCGCGTATGTGCCCGATCTGTTCGTAATGATTGTCGTTCTCCACGAGGCTGACCTGCACTATCCGGCGGAAGCCCATAAACTCCGAGGAGCCGACAAGCGCTCGTCGCGTTCCGTTGGCCACGATGACGATCGCCGCCGCGACAACCACCAGAACGAACAACCGCCTGAACCAGGCGCGGCGCCACGCCCGGCAGAAACCGCCTAACTCCATCTTTCGGCCTCTTGCCAGGTCTCGGCGTAGTTCCTATCGCGCCCGATCTCGGCCAGATCGTGTTCGTGGCCCAGAACGTTTTCGGCTGCCTTCAGGCCCATGTCGATGTAATGGTCGGAGCTTGTATAGAGAAAGGATGCGTTCCGGCCGACGTTGTAGAGATTGCCGAACCTTGAAAGGTATTCACGCACTACGTTCAGTCTCTGCCGGTAGCCCACTTGATAGATCGGGTAAGCCCTGGGCAGGCCAATGCGCACGGCGTCTGCAAGGCAGTCCGCGCTATGCAGCAGCCCCATGCGCACCAGCGAGGCCATCGCTTCTTGCTTCAACGAGTCGATGGGCTGTGTCCAGCGTTCGTCTCCCTGCTGGCAGAAGTACTCAAGAACGACCCCCGTCTGCTCCGGCGGTGCCATTTCCGCACTCCAGTTCTTCGGCTCGTGCATTCTGCAGAGACCGAACTGCTGCGACGGTATGTAGATCCAGTGGTCGTGGCTCAGCCGTGGGATGTCAAGCACCACAAACAGCAGCACCACGCTGCGGTAGCGCAGTTGTGCGGCGGCGTCGGTCACTTGCCTCGGGGCCGCTGGTTCCAACATGCGGACAGTATCCGTGATCGGCAGGCTGCTGACGAGCGCCCTGCAGGCCTGCCGTCGCTCGCCGTCGGCCCCCTCAGCGACTACTTCCTTCACGAGACCGTCTGCGTGGCGGATTGCCACAATCTCGTGGGAAGTCCTCAGCGAGTTCGGCTCCTGCACCGTCGCCGCCAGGGCGTCGGGAATCTGCCCAAAGCCATAGCGTGGGTAATAGAAGCGTCGGATCAGACTCTCGTCCTCCCCGCTTCTGGACAAGGCGTCCCGCACTGCTTCACGGATGGAAAGCTTCTTAATCCTCTGTTCAGCAAAATCAGCCGATATCAGTTCACACGGCAGGCCCCACGTCTTCTCCGTGTAGGGCCGGAAATAGGCTTCATAAAGGTATCGGCCAAAGCGACGCAGGGCCCACTGCTCGAAAGTCACTTGTTCGGGTTCTGCCCGATCGCTGCGGAAACGCATGACGGCATAGTCGGCAAGGGCCCGCAACGCACCACGCAAACCCAGCGCCCTGAGGCTGCCACAGACGGTCAACGGATAGTCCGCAAAGCGGCCGCGGAAGAATATGCGACTGACACGGTCAACTACCAGCAAATCGTCGCCGAGCAGATGCTCCACAAGTTCATGCACTTGCTGGTTCTTGGTGTAGAAACGGTGCCCCCCCAGATCGAAGCGAAACCGACCACGCGCGACGGTGCGGCAGTAACCTCCGAGAAAGGGCTCTCGCTCGAAGAGCACGAACGGCGGGTGCCCGGCAACCTGGAGCCTGTAGGCGGCTGACAACCCCGCCAAACCGCCTCCAGCGATCGCTACTGGTCTGTCATCGGGACTCATCGTAGCTCCATCCTCAGCCGGTGCTCTCTCGGCCCTCACGTGCCAGGTCGGCACAAGTCACGTACTGGCAGTCAAGACGCTTCAGCGCCCTCTCCAACACGTGCCAAGCCACCTCGCCACAGTTGCGCGTCAACACCGCGCGCAGCGGGCGGGGCAGCAGCCCTGCCGTCTCCGGCGGAAGAAACTCATGCAGGTGCATATACAGAATCCTGATTCCCCCGGTCGGCAGCAAGCGGTCAGCCAGCGGGGCCAGCAGGCGCAGGTAAGTAAGCGACAGCGGCGCGAAGCCGCCTGCCAGGGACCCGGTGGGCAGCTCTGCCACAGCAGCGCAGTGCCGCGCAGCGGGCATTCCCAGCCAACCATTCTGTGGGCCGGGCCATATCGACCCCACCGACGAGTCATACTCGTAACCGGCCGCACTCAGCAGGGCAAAGTGTCCCCTGGCCCGCCTGAAAAAGGGCGCCCGGAATCCCCTTACGGCCGGGGCCACTTCCAGCAGCCGGTAGCGCGAATGCGCCACCTCGCTGAATGCCGCCCGGCGTGACAACCCATCGAGGCGGCGGTGCGAGCAGCCGTGCGAGGCCACTTCGTGCCGCTCTGCGATCCTGGCGACCGGCTCTTCGGAGACCTCCAGCAGGTCGCTGCAGACGAAGAACGTGGCACGCACGCTCCGCGCTTCGAGGAAGCGCAAGAAGCGCGGCAGCACTTGAGTGTAAGCATGGTGGCCGCGAACGCCCCAGTCGGGCTCAAGGTCGACAGTCAACGCAGCTTTGCCCAACACCATCGTGTTTCCCAAAGGACACAACGCTCAGCCTCGCGCCGGACTCGAAACGGCCCCCGAGAACACCCATTATAGCGCAACGCTTAGTCCCAACGCAACCGACGCATTTGCCGCCATCCTGGGCGAGGAGTATACTCCCAACGAAACGTCGCGCGCTGCTGGCCCCATCACCTACCAACGTTGCCCTCACACCGCACACACCTTGCCTAACCATCGCCTAAGCCGCGCCGCCTTGCGCAAGAACGCAGTCCTGCACGTGCTGGACGGCGTGTTCTTCTTCGCCGGTATCGCCCTGTTCAGCCGCGAAGTGTTCATGCCGGCCATGGTGCGTGACCTGAGTGATTCGGACGTGCTGATAGGTCTTATCGCCTTCGTCTACTGGGTGGGCTATGTTGCGCCTTTGACGTTCTTCGCGCGGCGTGCCGAGGCGATGCCCCGGCAGAAACGCGCCGTCGTGCTGTGCGCGGTTGCGCAGCGTGTGGGTTGGCTGGTCCTGTTGTTGGGACTGCCGCTGCTGTGGAAGGAGCCCCACCTGTTGCTGGCCCTGTTCTTCGCCGCGCTGGGCGCCGCAAGCCTGGGATCGGGCATGATTGTTCCGATATGGACGGACTGGTTCGCCCGGACCTCGCCGCAAAGCGCCTGGGGTCGCATCCTGGGGCTGCGGCTGGCGCTGTTCGGTCTGGTGGTGCTGGGCATTGGGCCGGCATCGCAGTGGGTCATGGACCGATTCGCTAACCCGAGACGCTACCAGGTCTTGCTGGCAGGTTCGCTGTTGTGCTATGCCCTGTCCACGGTATGCCTTACGCTGATCACCGAGCCCGAGGCAAAGCCCGACCAGCAAGGCGGAGGCAACTGGGGTGCCTTCATCCGAGCGCTTGCGGGCAGGGTGCTCAGGCACAGGGCATTTCTGCGCTTCCTCGTTGCGGTTCTGCTGGTGTCCGTGCCCCTGGTGGTCATGGCCACTTACCTGACGAAGTACGGGCTCGGGCTGCCGGGCGTAAGCTACGCGATGACAGGCACGTTCACTACGGCTTTCTATGTCGCTATGAGCGCCGGTTCATTGGTAGCGGGCCGTTTTGGCGACCGCAGCCACCCCATAGCGCCCTACCGCGTGCTGCCGGCGGCGGTGATCGCCGCTTCGCTCTGCGCAATGGCTGCCGTCGATGGCGTTGGCATCCTGCTGGCCTTCGGCTTCCTGGGCCTGGCCATGGGCATTCAAGTGACCGCAGGCTTCCCCGCCGTCTGGACCTACGCGGGCCCCGCGCGCCGTCCCAGCTACACAGCGGCCTACTCAACCGTTCAGGGGTGCGGCTTCGCCCTTGCGCCGGTTGCAGCCGGTGTTGTGCTCGAGGCGGGTTGGGTCTCCTACCCTCTGGTATTCCTCGCGTGTGGCGTTCTGGCGCTGACGGGTTGGGTGCTGCTGCTGTTTACGCCTCGAGCGGAGCCTGCCGGGCCGTGAGGCATTCTGTTGTTCCTGTTCTCACGAAGGCTACAATGCGGGCTCCAGCACCGCCCAGAAGAGTTCAGAAGGCCGCCGGCCCGCACCCTTGAGCGACCATCGCCTCCAGCGCAACGCTCTGCTGCACGCCCTGGACGGCGTGTTCTTCTTCGCCAGCATAACGCTGTTCAACCGGGGCCAGGTCGTGCCCAGGATGATCGCCGACCTGAGCGACTCGGGCCTGCTGCTCGGCTTGGTGGCATTCGTCTTCTGGCTGGGACAGCTCGTCCCCCAGGTCTTCGCAGCGCGGATGCTGGAGGGACTGGCGTACAAGAAGCGCGCCGTGCTGATCTGGGCAGCCATTCAGCGTGTCGGGTATGCGGCCTTCCTCGCCAGTCTATTCCTTTTCTGGAAACCCGCACCCACACTTTCACTCTATTTTATGGCACTTGCCATCAACCGGCTGGCCACAGGCGTGATCGGGCCGCTCTGGTCGGACTTCTACGCAAAGACAAGCCCGTCGGGTGCGTGGGCAAGCGTTCTGGGTGTACGGCGGGCACTGTCCGGGTTAGTCGGCGTGGTCCTGGGGCTCTTCATCCGGTGGGTGATGGGCAGCTACCCTCCGCCGACACGCTACCAGGTACTGCTTGCTCCGGCAGTGGCGTGCATGGCAGCGTCGCTGGTCTGTGTCGCGTTGATACAGGAGGAACGTCGCGACGGGCTGCCGCACCATCGTGACCGGCCGTGGAGGGCATACTTCGGCGGGTTGGCGGGCATACTGCTTGCGCCGGGCCCCTTTCGTCGCTTCCTTATCGGCTCCGTAGCGCTCGGTCTGCCCATGACACTCATCGTCACGTTCCTGACGCGCTACGGCCTGACGCATCCAGGTGTTTCGGACGGCATCACCGGCACGTTCACGGCGTTTTACCAGGGCAGTATGGCCGTGGGATCTCTGGCAGGCGGCTACCTGAGCGACCGTAGGAATGTGATCGCCCCCTTCCGTTTGGCGCCCGCTTTGTTCGTTGCAGCCGCTGTCATCGTTGTGTTCACATCGAGCCCTATCGCCGTCTCGGTGGCATGGACCTTTTTGGGGCTGGCCTTTGGCATGCGGCTTACCAGTTTCCTGCCAGCCATCATGCGTTTCGCTGAACCGAACCGGATTCCAAGCTACATTGCCCTTTCACTCACCTTTGTCGGGGTGCCGCGAGCGATCTGCCCTCCACTGGCAGGTTGGTTCATTGACATCGGCTTGCTCACATTCCGGCAACTGTTTGCAGGCTGCGCAGTGCTGGCCTTCATTGCCTGGGCCCTGTTCTTCTGCGTTCAGGCGCCAAGCAATGGTTAGCGAACACGGGGCCTACGGATGTCGGGCCGCCGTGCCGGGATTCCATTGGAACTGATAAGGAGCGCACATGGACCAAGTAGAGCGCCGCGCCTTGTTGGCAGAGTGCCGAGGCATACGCGTCACCGACTGGCACGACGCCATGGATGCCTTTGGCCTGTTCGACCGGGGTCTGATGGTTCCCTGCATCCGACCACTATGGCGAGATGCTGAGACATTGGCGCATTGCATAGTGGGCGTTGCCTTCACTGTTCGGTATGTGCCTGCAAGGGAGCGCTTTACGGCTCAGTCCCCACAGGAGTACAGACGCAAGGCGTCGCAATGGTACGGAGAGCAGCTCGGATGGGCGGATCATCTTCAACAGGGCGATCTGATCGTCTTCGACGGTAGCGGCAATCCCGGATGCGGCTTCATCGGTTCGAACAATTCCCTCAGTTGGCTCGCCCGCGGCGCTGTCGGAGCCGTCAGCAACACCGGCGTCCGCGACTCGGACGAGTTGATCAAGCAAAGGGTCCCGGTCTACCACGACGGCTTCTGCCGGGGCATTCAGCCCAACCGCGTCCGTGTGGACTCGTTCCAGCAACCAGTCACGTGCGGCGGGGTTTACGTGCATCCGGGGGATCTGATCGCTGCGGATGGAGACGGCGTGATCGTCGTGCCTGGCGCCGCAGTCAACAAGGTGCTGCCCGTTGCCCGGGACATACAGCAGCAGGACCAGGCTGGCCGTGCGCGGCTCTACAGAGAACTGGGCCTGCCTGAGGACTTCACCCTCGGCGACGCTGCCGCGCAACAAGGCCCTTGATCACGATTGCCCAAGGAGACTTGCCAACTCCTCGCGAAAGCGTCGCAGAGCGCGCCCCCGGTGACTGACTGCGTTTTTCCGCCTGCGACTGACTTCGGCAAAGGTTGCCCCGGAGGGAGGGTGGTAGAAGACGGGGTCGTAGCCGAAGCCCCCGGTGCCTCGCATCTGTTCGGTGATGATTCCTTCCACAGCCCCCTCAACCGTGAAGATCAGCCCGCCACCTGGGTCAGCGAGCACGATGCAGCACCGGAACCTGGCGCTTCGCCCGTCCCGAGGCACGCCCTGCATCTCCTCCAGCAATTTGCCGCAGAGGGCTTCGGAACCGGCACCAGGCCCGGCATATCGTGCACTGCGCACGCCGGGCCTGCCCCCCAGTGCGTCCACGAACAATCCGGAATCATCTGCAACGGCGTGCATACCGCACGCCTTGGCGCACTGCGACGCCTTCATCGCCGCGTTCTCCTGCAACGTGCTACCTGTCTCTTCGACATGTGGCGCCTGCGGAAGATCGGCTATGGTAGCGGTCTGGACGTCAAGTCCCTGCAACAGGTCTTCCATCTCCTCCAGCTTACCGACGTTCCGCGTTGCCAGCAGCAGCTTCACCTCGCGTCTCCTATGGATCAGTGGCGGCTCATTCGGCCCGCGCGCCCACGCCGCGGGGCAGCAGGGCCCCCACGGCATCATCGAGCGAACGCACGTAGAGCAAACGGACACCTGCCAAGTACTCCTTATCGCCTAAGCTCTCAATATTAGGACGGTTGCGTTCGGGCACTACGATGCGCCGAATGCCTGCGCGGCCCGCCGCAGCCAGGCGTTCTGCGATGCGTTCCACGCGCAGCACCCGGCCACGGAGCGTTATCTCACCAATGGCGGCGGCGTCCTCAGGCACGGGCCGCTGCATCAGCAGGGAGACCAGCGCCAACGCCACCGGAAGACCTGCCGACGCCCCCTCCTTGGGTTGAGCGCCCGCTGGGAAATGAACGTGGAAGTCCGACTTTCTCAGCGTGTCCGCCTCTGTCCCGAGCCTTTCAGCACGCCCCTTCAACAGGGCGAGCGCAAGCGTCGCACTCTCTCTCAGTACCGGACCGGCCCGGCCGGTGACAATCAGCTTGCCATCGCCCGCAAGCCGCTCGGCCTCCACCAGCAGCAATTCGCCTCCCGCTGCGGACACGGCAAGGGTGGGACAGATGCCCGGCCTTCCGCCCTTCTCCAAGCGGTTCGGCTGGTACTTCGGTGGTCCCAGCAGGTCAACTACCCGCTCGGCATCCAGATACCACAGAGCTCGCCGGCCTCCCATCTGTTCGCGCGCCAGCTTGCGACAAGCAGAGGCGATATGACGCTCCAGGTTTCGCACCCCTGCCTCTTGCGTGTAGCGGTCCACGAGCACGGCCAGGGCATCGTTCTTGAACACCACGCATTCCTCGTCCAGGCCTGTGGCTGCCACCTGCTTAGGTACCAGGTATCGGCGGGCGATCTCCACCTTCTCGGCCGTCGTGTAGCCAGGCAACTCAATGACTTCCATACGGTCCAGCAACGCTGCGGGGATTGTGTCCGTCGTGTTTGCCGTGCCGATGAACATCACGCGGGAGAGATCGAAGGCAACCGCCAGGTAGCTGTCGACGAACTCGGCATTCTGCTCGGGGTCCAGCACCTCGAGCAACGCGGCAGTGGGGTCCCCCCGGAGCCCCGGCTGCAGCTTGTCGACTTCGTCGAGCAGCAGCACGGGGTTGTTGACGCCCACGGTCCGGAGCGCCCTGATGATGCGTCCGGGCAGCGCACCGATATAGGTGCGCCGGTGGCCACGCAGTTCGGCCTCATCCCGTACGCCCCCCAGCGACACTCGATGGAAGCGGCGCCCAGTCGCCTCAGCGATTGAGCGGCCCATCGATGTCTTGCCCACACCGGGTGCGCCGACGAAGCAGAGTATGGCTCCCTCGCGCTCCGGCCGCAGTTTTCGAACGCTCAGGTACTCAAGAATCCGCTCCTTCACCTTGGAGCGGTCGTAATGATCTCTGTCAAGTACCTCGCATGCCTTCTCCAGGTTGATCTCTGCTGCACTCGACTCCGACCACGGCAGGTCAATAATCCAGTTCAGGTAATCGACCGCAACTCCGTACTCGGGCGACCCGGTGGGCATACGTTCAAGTCTTGCCAGTTCCCTTTCGGCCTCTTGCTCGGCCTCGTCCGGCAAATCGGCCTCCTGCAGACGCCGACGCAGGTCCTGCAGCTCAGAGTCAGGGCTTTCGCCTACCTCGTCCAGCTCCTGCAGTACTTGCTGCTTTCTCATTCGCAGGTAATCGAGCCTGTCTTCGGCGGTCACCGACCTGCGGGCCTCTCCCCGCAAGCGGCGTCCGGCCTCCTCAATCTGCTGTTCAACGCGCAAGACGGGCAGCAGCATGCGGTATCTCTGCTCCCGGTCGGTTGTTGAGAGCAACCGTTGCTTCTCTTCAACGGGAAGGTCTAACACGTGGGCGATCGCCCAATCCCGCGGGGGCGGGTTCTCCATCGTGCCCAGCATTTGCAGCATGGCGTTGCCCTGGTCCGTTGCACTGAAGAGCGAGCGGACCTCCTCCCTCAGGTCGTCGGGGACGCTTTCCTCGCTGTCAGATAGCGGTTCGACTTCAGCGATAATGGCTGGTGTCTCCCGGGTGTAGGAGACCAAGCGGCAACGTCGCAGACCTTCCACGTGCACGCTGAAGACGCCCGGTTCATCCGTCTCCTTGCGAGCAATTATCCGACTGACGGTTCCCACGTCGTACAAATCCTCCGCCGTCGGTTCCTCCGCGTCTGCCTCTTTCTGCGCCAGGAGCACAACCCGACCGTCCGCAGCGATGGCGCTCTCGAGCGCAGCCCGCGAGCGGGGACGGCCTACGCGCAAGCCCGCCATCACACCAGGGAACGTGACCATGTTGCGCAACGCGATGACCGGCAGTTCGACCCTGCCGGTCTCGTTTTCGTGGCCTGCCATCATCCTTCAGCTCCACTCGTACACAGGGCGCCCTCGGGGCGCCAGATTACTCGGACGGCATAGCGTCAGGCAGGCGAGCCTACCTCTTGCGGTGCATCGAGATGCTGAGGCCGAGAACCGGGCGGGAAGGGGTACATGGGCAGAGCGCACCCGTTCTGCCACCTCTCGTCGGCCAGTTCCGCCCACTCCCGTGCGTGCTCATCCAGTCCGGAGGCCAGTTCTTCGACGAGGGTCTCCGCGCCGGGATGGGTCGGCCGCGGGCCATATTCTTCCACGTAGCTGCGGAACACATGGGGCCGGTCAATCAGCATGCACGGCCGCAACAGATTGCCATCGTAGGGGATGCCTTCACGGATTGCACGGAAGAAGGGGTGCTTCAGAGCCTCCGTGAGGGATGTGTCACGTATATTGTGGATGGCAAAGTGACAAAAGACGCAGGGTTCGATGTCGCCGTTGTTGTTCACGTGGAAATACCGCTTGCCGCCCGCCATGCAGCCGTTCACTTCCGGCCCGTCGTTCCAGAAATCAGCCAGGAAGATAGGATACTTGTTCCGGAGTTCATAGACCCGCACGCGCATCATCTCGCGCTGCTCGGCTCGCACCATGAGATCCAAACTGGGGTTGCGGCCGATGGGGATGTACTGGAAATACCATCCGTACAGGCACCCGGCGGCGACCATATGCTTAACGAACTCTTCGCTCATAACCTGCTCGGTATTGTTCGCCGTAGCGGTCACACTGAAGCCGAACAGGACGCCATGCCGCCGCAATCGCTCCATCGCCTGCATCACCCGCTCGTGCGTCCCCTCTCCCCGGCGCCCGTCAGTGTGTGCGGCACTGCCCTCGACGCTCAGCATCGGCATCACGTTCCCACAGTCGGCGAACTGCGCGGCCATCTGCTCGTCTATCAACGTGCCGTTCGTGTATACCTGGAACTGCGAGTCCGGGTGGTCACGGCAGAAATCGACCAGGTCTGGCCGAAGTGTCGGTTCGCCACCCGAGAAGACGAAGAAGTGCACGCCCATTTCCTCCTCCGCCTCGGTCACAGCCTTGTGGAGCAGCTCCCGCGGGAGGTCGTCTCGCTTGCCGTACATCGCCGCCCAGCAGCCCTCGCAGCGCAGGTTGCACCGGGCCGTCACGTCGAAGACGATGATGTTCGGCGGTTTGAAGCCGTGTCGCCTCGCGAAACGCTTGCGCAGACCTGCGTTAAGGAACCAGGCATTGCCGTAGAGATTGCGTACCAGGCAGCGGCGTACCTTAGGGTTCAGCTCCGCGGCGACGCGCTGCAGCCAGCCGCCGAAGGCGCTTTTCTGCTCAATGAGCCAGCGAAAGCGCGCCGCGTTGCGCCGGTTCTGCGCGTCAGTGCTCACCCTCTCGAACAGCCGGAATATAGCGGCCAATGAGTCAGGCGACGCGTTGGCTACAAGTTTGGAAATCCTGCTATCGACAGCTCCGTGCATGAACTGCCTCACGCGTTCGATCACCATCGGCGCACCCCCTTTCGAGACACGGTCCCCTTTCGAACCGCGACCCCGAATGCAGCGCTGCCTCGAGCAGGCCATCCGGCGGCCCGATCCGGACGACACTCTCACGTGTAAACCCAGTGTACAGCCTTCAGACTCTCTGTCAACCCCTGGGGCGTGCGCACGCCCGGAGCTTAGCCTTCCGTTTCCGTGGTCTCGCTTTCCCGGCGCTCACCAGACCCGCCTGGTCCCTCCACGGAGGACAGTTGCCAACAACGCCTCACAGCGCACGTCTCCGCGCTTGGGCTGAGCGGCGCAGCCATCGACACGCACGGTGCTTCCGGACGTTTGGTTGGGGTTTGCGTATAGGGTATCATGCCCCTTCTGGCTTCTGCGGTGCGCCCGTAGCTCAGGCGGATAGAGCGGCGGTTTCCTAAACCGCAGGTCGCAGGTTCGAGTCCTGCCGGGCGTACCACCTTGGACATTGTGTCTGCACAGCCGTGGGCCATCATGGATGCCTGCCTCGGGGGATGCTATGATGCCCAGCAGCGGACACGACGTGTGTGGTGTGTGCGGTGACGGCAGAGACGCTTTCGCTGGTGCATGACTCCCTCGAATCCCGATCCGAGAAGGCGTGAGCACCTATACTGCGGGCCGGAGCGCGCCCGCAAGTCGGCTGTCCGGCAAAGAAGCCACCAAGCAGCAGGAACAATACCATGCTGAGAAACACGTTCTGCCACATTCAGGGCGTTGGGGTGCAGACGGAGCGGAAGCTCTGGGACGCGGGCGTACGCCGCTGGGAAGACGCCTGCGACGTTGCCTCATTGCCGTTGAGAGGAAGGCGTGCTCTGAGCATCACGCGCCGGGCCGAGGAATCCATCCGCCGCCTGTCCCGACGCGACGTCAACTGGTTCTACTCCGGCCTGCCCGCCTGTGAGCAGTGGCGACTCTTCCCCGAGTTCCGGAACTGCATCGCCTACGTGGACATCGAGACGACGGGTCTCGGCGGCCCGTATGACTATGTGACCACGGCAGCGCTCTACGATGGCCGAACCGTGCGACACTACGTCCACGGTGACAATCTGGAAGACTTGCGCGAAGACCTCCGCGATTACCGCCTCGTGGTCACGTACAACGGCAAGCAGTTCGATGGTCCCTTTCTGAGGGACTACCTGGGCGCTCACTTGCCGAGGGCCCACATTGATCTGCGCTACGTGCTCGCCTCACTTGGTTGCCGGGGCGGGTTGAAAGGGTGCGAGAAACAGCTCGGGATCGAACGCGGGGAACTCGAGGGCGTTGACGGCTATTTCGCCGTCGTTCTTTGGCAGGAATTCCGGCGCAGGGACGATGCCTGCGCACTCGAAACGCTCCTTGCCTACAACATTGCCGACACTGTCAATCTCGAGCGCCTGATGGTCATGTCGTACAACCGCAAGGCGCGCGCCGTAGGCTTCGGCGAGACCCACAGCGTGCCCCTGCCCGAGCCGCCGCCATGCCCCTTCCGCGCCGATCGGGACACCGTCCTGCGCCTGCGACGCGATGGATACGGGACGCACGCACTCCGCGACTCGCAGCAAAACTCCTGCTGAAGGGCCTGTGCGGTGGGCGCGGACAAAACACCCCTACCCGCCGGCAAGATTGCTGCCCGCCGTTGCCGCATGCCTTCGCTCGTCGCGGACGTAGAGCCATTCGGCGAGCGGGGCCAGTACGGCGGCTGCGACCAGCCCCCCCACCACATCGACAGCGTAGTGATAGCCGCAATACACGGTCGAGATGCAGAGCAGCACGACGAAGACGAGGTGCAGCCAGCGCACTCTCTTCAAATAGCGCCAGGTGAACGTAAGCGTGACCAGGGCCACGGCCACGTGGCTGCTGGGGAAGGCCGCTCCCCCTTCCACCTCGGCGTATCGGTAAACTGCACCCACGATGTGATAGAAGAATCCACGAGTCGCCTCGGGCTGCCTGGGGCGGGGGCCGATCAACGCCTCCACCCCATCGCTGGAAGCGATCACCTCCTGTGAATACGGTCCGAGCACTGGCACAAAGACATAGGTCAGGTAACAGACATAGAAGACCAGGCTGACCACGGTGACATAACGCGCGAAGCGGTTGCGCCGCAGCCAGTAGAGCCCGAGTCCCGCGCCAACGACCATCAGGTAGTAGGAGAAGTAGGACAGGTACAGCATCTCGCTCAGCCACCAATGCCCAAACCGCGCCGGCAGCACACGGCTCGGCTGGCATCCGAACACCCACTGCTCAAGCCCGATAATGTGAGGATCCAGCCGCGTGTGCACGAACATGTACTGGAGGCGGTGCGTCTCCAGGTAAAAGAAGGTATAGAGGATAATCGGGTAGAAGTCCCGAGCCAGATTCAGCACAGCATGAGGGCGTCTGGCCTGAAGCCGAATGAGGGCATGTATGCCTATCAGCGCCGCTGCGTGAAGGCCAACAAGGACCTGCCAGTTCGGGACCACCTCACCGTGGAAGCACAGCACCAACAGCCCGACTGACGCTATGTAGCCCTGCGTCAGGTTGTCGATCAGGCGGTAGCCCCGTCCCAAGGCAGAAACTGCCCTGCCGCTGTCTCGCAGTCGGGTTGCCGCTTCGGTCACGTTCTGCCGTCCCCCTCTCAAAGCCACCCCTGCCGCCGATACCATTCGGCGGCGTGTCGCACGCCGTCCGGCAGGGCCACCCGGGCTTCGAACCCCAGAGCGCGCCGCGCGGCTTCGGTGGAACAAACCCAGCCCGGGGCCGAGTACTCCGGCACCTTCTGCAGGTTCATAATGCTTGCCCGGCCGGTCAGACGCGCATAGAGATCCCGGCCCAACGCGAGAGGGTAAAGAGCGAGTGTGGGCACGGGCACGGCCCAGGGGTCCCGGTGCATGGCAAACGCAACGGCGTCCACCAGGCCGCGCTGAGTCACAGGCTCTGGATGCGCAACGTGATAGACCCCGCCGTGGGCGTCGGATCGGCCCACAACCGCAAGAACGCACCGCGCCAGGTCCGTGGCGTAAACCATACTCAGCGGTCGCCTGCCGCCGCCTATCAACGGCACTATGCCCGAGCTGACAGCTTTGAACAGGACATGGAAGTCGCCGTCCCTCGGCCCGTAGACCGCCGCAGGACGCAGCACAGTCCAGGGAACCGGCGATCCTTCGCGCACCGCGCGCTCGCCAAGCAGCTTGCTGCGCCCGTAGTCACTGAGTGGCGCCGGTTCTTGGTCCTCAGTGGCCGGCTCCTGCGGAGTGCCGGGCCCAGTGACCGCAAGGCTCGAGAGGAGAATGAACTGGCGCAAGCTGCCGCCCGAGTGTTCGCACGCGTTAAGCAGTGCGATCGTGCCCGCTTCGTTCACAGCGTAGTAATCCCGCCGCCACACGGCCTTCGTCTTGCCCGCGCAGTGAACTACCACCTCCGCCCCATCCACTGCGTCGCCGAGTCCATGCGGAGGATGCAGGCTACCGTAGACTGCATGCACCTGCTCGAGGCGATCACGGATAAAGCTCACGTCGCTGGTCCGCCGCAGCAACAGCGTCAGCTCATGCCCGGCGTCCAGCAGGGCATCCGTGATATGGCTGCCGATGAAGCCGTTGCCGCCGGTCAGCAGTATCCTCACAGGTCTTTCTCAACGATGCGGTAGGTCTTGTCATGATGCGCGCCCATGCGCTCAAGCGCTCTGAGCATCAGCTCATTCTCCTCCAGTATCCATCCAAACTCGCCCCGATAGTACCCCCGGGCAATGCCGTTGACGAACGTGCGGTAGATCATCAGGATATCGACACCCCGGCGGCGATGCTCTTCGACCACCCCCATGGTGATCACACGCACCCGATCCAGCTTGCGGCGGCCCAACAAGAAGCGGAACACGCCGAACGGCAGCAGACGCCCGCGCATCTTCCGCAGTACGGGGTTGTAGTCCGGCAGCGCAAGGCTGAAGCCCACCGGTTCGCCATCCACCTCGGCAATGATCGCAACCTCAGGGTCGACTACAGGGCGCAGGCTGCGTGCCATGTAGGCGAACTCCGCCTCACTCATCGGCACAAAGCCCCAGTTGTCCGACCACGCCTCGTTATAGACGCGGAAAGCGCGCGCCACCTCCTGGTCGAACTCGTTCATGCGCAATGAACGCACCGTAACCGAAAGACGATCCGGCGCCCGCCGCCCGAAGCGCTCCAGGTAAGCGGGAACCTGCCCCCCGCAGTCGTAAGTCCATGAAACCAGATCCTTCACCTTCCGGTAGCCGAGAGCGTCCATCAACTGCAGGTAGTATGGTGGATTGTACGGCATCATGAACGCCGGTGGTTTGTCAAACCCGGCCGCCAAGAAGCCGCACTCCTCGTTGGTGGAGAAGTTGAAGGGGCCACGCACGCGCTCCATCCCTCGTTCGGCCAGCCACTCCTCCACTGCCGCCATCATTGCCTTTGCGGCTTCTACGTCGTCCACGCATTCGAAGAATCCGAAGAACCCCGTGCGCTCATCCCAGTATTCGTTGTGGCGGTGGTTGATGTGGGCGGTCACACGCCCGAGCACGCGCCCGGCGGCATCTTCAGCAAGCAGGTAGCGCACGTCGGTAAAGTCGAAGATGGGGTTGCTATCGCTGAAGAAGTCTTTCCGCTCAGCAAGAAGGTGGGGCACGTACAGCGAAGCGGGCGGGTAATGGCGGAGAGGGAAACGGATGAACTGCTTTCGGTCGCGGGGGGACGCGACCTCCTTCACGCGGATCGCCATGCGGTCGTCCCTGCGTCGGTGTCCTCTGCATGCGGCTGACGACGGCCTCACACGACCCCGAGCCTGCGGCCCACCTTGGCCAGCCTGGCGAGGGCGCGCTCGATGTGCTCCTCGGTGTGCGTGGCCATCAGGCTGATGCGCAGCAGGGCCTCGTTCGGCCCAACGGCGGGCGGCACGACGGGGTTCACGAACACGCCCTCCTGCTCCAGGCCTTTGCACATCTTGAAACAGGTCTCCATTGTACCCACATGCACAGGAATGATCGGCGTCTGCCCATTGCCCGTATCGAACCCCTGCTCCAGCAAGCCCTGGCGCATCATCTGCGTGTTTCGCCACAGGCGTTCGATGCGCTCCGGCTCGCGTTTCATGATGCGCAGCGCGCAAAGGGCCGCCGCCGTGTTAGCGGGCGAGATGCTGGCGCTGAATATGAGTGCACGGGAGCGATGCTTCAGATACTCGATGGTCTTTGCATCGGCGGCGGCAAAGCCGCCGAGCGAGGCGAGGGACTTGCTGAACGTTCCCATGATGACCTGCACTTCGTCCGAAAGGCCGAAGTGGTTCGTGGTGCCCGCGCCCTGCTCGCCGAGCACGCCGATGCCGTGCGCGTCGTCGACCATGACCACGGCGGCGTGCTCGGCCGCCAGGTCGCAGATCGTCGGCAGGTCGGCGATGTCGCCCGTCATGCTGAACACACCGTCCACTGCGATCAGCTTGCCCGCATCGGGCTCGCACTCTCTGAGCCTCTCGGCCAACGCCTCCATGTCGTTGTGAGCATAGCGCACGAACTCTCCGTAGGAGAGCATGCAGCCGTCCACAATGCTGGCGTGGTCCTCCCGATCGGTGACGACGTATTCCCCCCGCCCGACCAGGGCACTGATGATGCCCAGATTGGTCTGAAAGCCAGTGGAGTAGAGCACGGCGGCCTCCTTGCCCACCAGGGCCGCCAGCTCCGCCTCGAGCTCCAGGTGAATGTCCAGTGTCCCGTTCAGGAACCGGGAACCCGCACAGCCGGAGCCATACTTCTCCACCGCGTGCTTGACGGCTTCCTTGATCTCCGGGTTATTCGTGAGCCCCAGGTAGCTGTTGGAGCCCATCATGATGACCTTGTGCCCGTTCAGCATGACCTCGGTGTCCTGCGCCGAGGAGATCGGGCGGAAGTAAGGGTATAGCCCTGCGGAGCGGACCTGCTCCGCGTCCCGGAACTTCCGCACCTTGCTGAGCAGGGGCAGTTGTTCGTTGGCAACATGGTACATGCGATATCCCTCGCACCAGTTCCCACGCAAATCCGGGCCTCATGAATAACCCGCACACCACCCGGATGTCAAGTCGCCAGCGCAGGGCAGGGCCGACGTGCAAAGCGCCCTGAACGGCTCACCATTGTAACGAGCTGGCGCTGATTACACAACGTGGACGAGTTCGACAGCGTCCTCAGTCTAGGGACGTTTCGTTCCAGCGGTGGGCCTGGCGCACCGTCGGCGTTGCTGGCGCAGGGGAGCCGACGGTCCGACGCCATGCTATGCCGGTGGAAGGTTGATCAGCCAGTGGAAGAGCTTCGGATGGTTGAATATGGTGACGTTGACCAGTGCAGAGAGCGCCGCCTTCGCGTCGCGCAGCTCATCGAGGGGGCTCTCCGGACCGCTCACCACCTCCTTCAGCTCCTCCAGGAGTTGCTCGCGCAGGTCCTTCGGCGACATCCTGTCGAGTTCCGCCTGCAGGTGTTCCAGCATCAGGTCGAACTCGCAAGCGTCGAGCCAGACCTTGCGGCACCCCGGGCACCAGTCCACGATCAGGCCGGAGTCGCCGAAAACCGTGGCCAGCAGCGTCCGGTCGGGACAGTCGGGGCATGGACGGTCGGTCTCCACGGCATGGGCGCTGCCGATTGCCTCCAGTTCGTCATCCATCCAATTGAGGGCCCGCCAGGTGCCGGACGTGGCCCGGTCCTTCAGGTCGCGCAGCTTCTCCAGATCGAGCCACAGGCCACTGCACTGCGCGCAGCCCTCAAAGTCGAGCCCCCAAACGCGATATCGGGATAAGCGGTTGGGACAGGCCGGACACGGCTTGTCGGTCTCGCCGACCTGCTCTGCTCCCTTGATCGGCGGGGCCCCGGCAGCAGACTCGAACTCTTCAGGCGGCCTGCGCACACGCTTGTGCCAGTATGGCAGGTGCACCTGGTTGACGAACTCGCTGAACCCCTGCCCCACGACGGGCATCACCAGCTCCAGCTCGCGGTTGACCAGGTCGAGCTCGCCACCGTCGAGCCAGAAACCGCCGCAGTTGGGGCACTTCTCGAGCATGATGTGGCTCTCGCCGAGAAAGCGAACTTCCTCAAGGTCCACGTTCGCGCAACGTGGACATGGCCGGCCAGTGTCCGCTTTCACCTCTTCCTGCGAGCTGGCTTCGATGCTGCCCTCAACCTGGAAGGCCATCTTGTCGAGAGCACTTCTGTCGAGCCACAGGCTACCGCATGACTCACAAATAGTGTATTCAATGCGGCCGGTCGGCGTCATCGCGACGTAGCCAGCCATCTTTTCGCCGCAGTTCAAGCAGAGCATAATCGTCTCCTGTTCGTGCCGGGCATACCTATGGAATATACGTCGCACGACGTAACCGGTCAAACCATGGCGGCCGCTTGCCCGGCACGAGCCCCGGCATATAATGCCCCAACCCGAAGCAACCTGGAGCAGCCGATGGACGAACCACTTGCACACCTCGACCTCGGGGCCCTGCTGGAGCGCTTCGATGCGTTCTGGGCGCGTCGAACACCTGAGGAGCCACTTCTGGCCGTCACCGCACCGCGCGATGAAGCCCCTCCTCGCGACTTCGCCGTGCCCGACACTTTGCGCGAACGCTGGATGAACGTGCAGTATCACGTCGACAACGCCCTGTGGCAGAGCCGTCGCACGGCGTACTACGGCGCTGCCTTCCCCATGCAAATGCCGAACATCGGCCCCGATTCCTTCGCCGCGTACCTCGGCGGCGAATTGCAGTTCGTAAACGACTACACCACGTGGATCCACCCCTTTGTGGATGAGCTGCAGAGCTGGGAGCCGGAGTTCGTCCGTGAGAACCGCTGGTGGCGGCTGATGTGCGAGATCATCGACGCCATGTGCGCCGCCGCCCCCGGCCACTTCATCGTCGGCATTCCCGACATGCACGGCGGCGCAGACGCCCTGTCTGCCGCGCGTCACCCCGATCGGCTTGCCCTGGACCTCTACGACAGCCCCGACGACGTCAGTCGCTTGATGCGCACCCTGACCCGGATCTACAAGGAGGTCTTCGACGAGTACTACGCGCGCATATCGGCCATCCAGGAGTGCCATTCCACGTGGATTCGCGCCCTATCCCGCGGACGCTATGTGGCGCTTCAGAACGACTTCAGCGGCTTGATCTCGCCTGCGATGTTCGAGGACTTCTTTCTGGAAGAAGTCCGTCAACTGGCGGCATACCTCGACAACTCCATCTATCATCTGGACGGGCCGAGCGCCTTGGGAAACCTGCCCTTGCTGCTTCAGATACAGGAACTCGACGGCATCCAGTGGGTGCAAGGGGCGGGGGGCGGACCGATGAGCGAATGGGTCGACGTCTGCCTGCAGGTCCTGGAGGGCGGCAAGTGCCTGCAGATACACTGCCGGGCGGATGAGGTGACCTTCCTGCTCAACAGGTTGCCGCACGAGGGGCTGCTCCTCATCACCGGCTGCGATAGCGAGAGCGCTGCGCTCAAACTCCTGCGGGCGGTGCGCGCCGGCTGAAGGCCCACGCCCCGCCCTTTGAACGGCAACCGGGCTTGCCGTATAATCCCCAGCACTTCCAGTCCCGCCGCAATAGACGGACGCCCCGATGACCACCCAACAGCATCCGAAGGGCCACCCGGAGCAGGAGATATTGGAACGCACCTGGCAGCGGGTGGAGCCCTTCCTGCGTCAGAACTGGCTGCACATCATCCTCGGCGTCGCATTGCTGATTGCAGCCGGGGCCGGATGGCGGGCCTATCGTTACCGACGCGAAGCCCAATCGTATGAAGCCTGGACGACGCTGGGCACCGTGACGCCGGGCCTGCTACTGCAGCTCGGCGTTGACAGCGCGGAGGCTGAGGAGCTGCGCCAGGAAGCCATCCTTCAATTGCAGAGGCTAATCGACTCCGGCCCAGATAGCTCGGCTGAGCCCTGGGCCATGGTGGAGCTGGGTGGTCTGTATGCTGCGGGCCGGGAATGGGGCCAGGCGGCTGCAACATACGCTCAGCTTGTCAGGCGCTATCCAGACAGCATGGCGGCACAGGTTGCGGCCCCGAACTGGGCGGCTGCCCTGGAGGGCCTGGGTGAGTATGCCGAAGCGGCGAAGAAGTACGACCAGCTCGCCCGCCAGGAATCCCCACTCTACTGGCTGCACGCCGCCCGATGCCTGGAGCTTGCCGGCGAGGCGCAAGAGGCAAGGCGCCGTTACGAACTCTTCCTCGATGAGGGGCCCGATGAGCCGCAGGTCGTTCAGCTCGCAAAGGCGCGCCTAGCTGATGTAGAGCAAGGCAGGCTGCTGCCTGCCCCACCGGAGCCCGCGCCGCCATCGAAGGAACAACAGGGCGTGCCAGCTTTACCAGGCGTAACGCCACTGCATTCGGATCATCTCGGGGCGCCCGCCTCGCAGTCGCCTTAGGAGGTTTGACAGCCCCTGGCGGCGTCTGTAGACTGCCGCGAATCGCTCAATCACTGAGTTACCTTATCTTACGGAGGCCGAAATGGCGGAACTGGAAGGAATCGCCGAAGCACTGATCAAGGGAGACCGCGACACCGTCGTACAGCTTGTGCAGGCGGCCGTCGACGAAGGTGTCGATCCCCAGAAGATCCTGGACGAGGGCCTCGTGGCCGGCATGGATGTGGTCGGCCGCAAGTTCAAGAACAACGAGTTCTACGTGCCCGAGGTACTGATCGCCGCCCGCGCAATGCACGCCGGAATGGACATCCTGGACCCCGTCCTCAGCGAAAGTGGCGCGCAGCCGACCGGGACAGTCGTTATCGGCACCGTGAAGGGAGACCTCCACGACATCGGCAAGAACCTCGTGGGCATGATGCTCACCGGCGGAGGATTCAAGGTCGTTGACGCCGGCATCGACGTTCCGCCCGAGAAGTTCGTGGAGCTCTGCAAGGAGAACAACGCCAACATACTCGGTCTATCTGCGCTGCTGACCACGACCATGCCCCAGATGGCGTCCGTCATCGAAGCGGTCAAAGAGGCGGGGCTCGACGTGAAGGTGATGATAGGCGGAGCCCCAGTTACTCAGGAATACGCCGAAGAAATCGGCGCCGACGGATACGCACCCGACGCCGCCTCGGCCGTGGATGTCGCCCGCGCGATGTAGCGGACCAAACCTGTGCCCGCCTTCCGAGCACCCCTTTCGTAAGACACAAGGGGTGCTCGTCCTTTCTATTCTTCCGTTGAGCTTGACGGCCTGATGAGTGTATAACGAATGGCGACGGCAGGCTCGGGGCACACAGGCGGGAGCGATGCCATGCCCACGCAGATCGTGATCGACGTCGGCGGCGAGCAGTTCTCTGCGCATTTGAGCGAGAGCCGTGCGCCCGAAACCGTACAGCGCATCCTGGAGGCACTTCCCCTGCGGGCTGCCGCCCGAACGTGGGGAGCGGAGATCTACTTCGAGATCCCCGTCGAAGCCGGCGAGGAGAACGCCGTTGCAGCGGTCCAGAAGGGCGACCTCGCGTACTGGCCCCAGGGGCGGTGCTTCTGCATCTTCTACGGCAAGACCCCGATGAGTTCATCCGAGGACGTGATTGTTCCGGCTTCGCCAGTTAACGTGGTCGGAGCAATAGATGACTACGAGGCCCTCAGAGACCACGGTGCCGGTGAGGAGGTCGCCATACGTCTCGCCGGGTAGCCCCCCACTTCTGACCGCACCTCGCCAATGGAACCGCCAGATGTCACCGTCCGGAAGTACCACCGCCGTGACCGCAGCCGCGTGTTGGCGATCGTCGAAGAGAGCTTCGAGGGATTCTGCCTCGAATCGAACATGGAGGAGCACTTCGGTCGGATTGCCGGCACGACATGGGCGGAACGCAAGAGAAACGGCATCGACTACGATCTGAGACGACACCCCGGGCACGCGCTGGTTGCTGAGGTTGACGCAGAGGTGGTCGGGTTCCTCTGCGCGCGGCTTTACTCCAGCATCCTGACGGGTCATATAGCGAACATGGCCGTAGCGTCTTCTCACCAGGACCGAGGAGTCGGCAAGGCGCTCATTCGCACTGCACTTGAGCACTTCCGCAATGAAGGCATGCGTTACGCCCGCATCGAGACCCTGGAACAGAATTACAAGGGCCGTCGGCTCTACCCCTCGTTCGGTTTCCAGCAGATCGGCCAACAGATCTTCTACTTTCGTAAGCTCTGAAGGGCACTGATCGGAGTGCGCCCAGCCTTCTGTGGCCGCCGCGCCCCGCGCCCTCCTACATCAGCCGGAGCCGACATGGCAGGCACACACGACGAAGACCGGCCGTTGGGCATCAAGGGACTGCTCGGAATCGGCCTGGACGGTCGCAAAGGCGACCTGTATGTGACGCGCGGCGAGAACTTCTACCTCCACGGCGGCTCGAAGCCGACGCATGAGAGAATGCGGGAGACAGTGCTGCGTTTCAACGACAAAGTGGACGAACGAGGCAAGCATCTGGAGCAGATCAACGCCCGTGAGCTGGGGGAGATCTCGCGCGAGTTGCGGGAGGAGTCTAACTGAAAGCGCGCGCGAAGAGCAGATGGATTGCGAAAGTCACCGGGGGGTGCGCGCGGTATGGCTACACCTGGACGAACGTTGCTCAGGTGCAAAGCGTGGCCTGTGCCCGGGAGGCTGCTTGAGCGGGTGAAGTATGCGTCCGGGAGGCACAGACCTGTCAACATCCTCAACTGGGTGAAACTGGACAAATGAGTTCCATAAAACCGGTCCGGCGCAGGTTGCTGTGCGCAGCCGTGAGCGCCGCGCTGTCGTTGCTCGGCCTGGTTGCTCTCATTTCCTCCGGGCGCGAACGGTCGGACACCTTTGCCCTGCAAGCTTCGATGGCCGAGTCCGCACAGCGCCTAACCTTGGTGACTTCGCGCATATCCGAGGCGTGCGAGGCGGCCCGGGCCAAGCCGGATGTTGTCGACACGGTCCGGCTGTGCTCTGTGTTGGCCGAGTTGTTGGCAGAGGTCGAGGAAGCGACTCAGCAGATTGCCGGGGCAATCGCGCGCCTGGGCCTCGCGGAAGCAGAAGCCGAGCTTCGCGATGAATTGGCGGACCTTGCAGACTCAATCAGCGGTGCGCAGCCGATGGACAGCGCGAATCCTGAACGGCTCGCTCAGACCGCCGAACGGGCCCGCACCTTGAGGGAGATGGCCACCGTGCTATCGACGCAGGCCGCGGGCACTGCTACAGCTCTGCGGCGCCAGGCTACAACGATACACATGCTTGGCATCTGCGGCGTAGCTGCTGGCATCGTCATGGCGTTGGTCGTAGCGTTGCTGAGCAGCCTCGACGTGGTCGAACGCATGGTTGATGACTTCGACCTGCAAACGCAACTGGATGCCATCTCAGGCAATCCCGTCTTCCAGAGGCGCGTGCAGGCCATCGCTGCCTCGGGACCATGCGCCGACGCGCAGCGCAAGTGGCAGTTGCGGCTTCAGAGCCTGGGGCATGACAGGCGCACGCACGTGAGTTTCGAGGTGGACGCTGTGAAGGACGGCGAACGGATCAGGCTATGGGGAAAGGCATACAAGTGGGTCGGCGTGGTGAAGGGCGTCCAGCGCCTTGTTCTGCCTGCCTACGGGCGGGCCACGTGGCGCGCTCTGCGGCGCATGAACACTGCCGGCATACCGACCGCAACACCGGTCTACTACAGGAAGGTCAAAAGCCGGGGGCTGACGGTGGGCAGCGTATTGCTGGCGGAGCACGTCGGAGAGCTGCGATCTCTAAGACGCATGATGAACGAACAGTTCGACCTGCTCAGCGCCGACCAACGCGAAGCCATACTGCTGCGCCTGGTCCGCTGGTGGCTGCAGATCGAAGACTGCGGTATCGGCGGCGTCCGCCCCAGATACGTGCACTACCGCAAAGACTATGCCGAAGCATCTGAGATCCAATTCTACCTCTGCGATCTGGACAAGGTGACCGTGACCAGGCGCAGGGCTTCGCTGATTCTGCGTTTTGCCCAGTGGCGCTCTCGCCGGGCCCTGCTGAAGTGGCTTTCAGAGCACGTATGTGTATCCGAAATCGCCTTGTGCCGCGAACTGTTCCAGTGCCAGGCGCCTGACGGGCGACATATGGACGAGCGCGCTTCGCCCTGAGGCCGCCGTGCGCCGCACGCCGACTATGGCCCCTCATCCGGCTACGGCTCGCCGCCCTCCTCCAGATCCGCTCTTCGTTCTTCCATGACCTCCCGGATGATAGCCCCCAGGTCGGGGGCCACGTCCGGCGAGATGAGACGACGCAGCACATCCGTGTCCGACATCAGCCGGCGCAGGTCCTCGTCGCGCAGGGCCTCGTGGTAGCGGTGCTCACGCAGGTCTTCGACCAGGGCTTCATCACTGAGCACGGCCGCAATCTTTGGCTCATCCAGCAACTGGCGCACTTCCTGCCTTTCACGCAGGCGCTCCAGCACCACCGGGTCATCTTGGGCAGCACGCAGCAGCCGCAACATGTCAGTCAGCAGGTAGCGGTCAGCCGGATTATGCGAGGAGACCAGGGCGCGCAGCTTTGATCCCTCCGCAATCCGCAGAAAGCCGTCACGTGATTCGGGAAACGCCTTGTAGAAAGCATCGAGCAGTATCAGCCCGACCAGCACAGTCGCCGCGCCTGTAGCGAGCCCCGCAGCGGCGCCGAGCCGGCGGTTCCATCGGCGAGTGATGCCTTGCTCCGTCTTGCCGAAGATGCGGTCGGCCATGTCTGCCGCGATCATCAGCGAGATGAAGATCGCGAGCCCGGCGCCGAGTCGGGCCAGGACGTAAGCGGTGCCGCTGCTGAAGTCGAAGTTCTGCACCAGCATTTTGCCAAGGGGCTGGCCGAACTGTGCGCTGCCGACGTAAGCTGCCACCAGCGCGCCGAGTGTGAGCAGGTTGCGCAGGGCACCTCGCAGGTAGCCCCACATGACGCTGACGGCGATGACGAGGATGGCGATGATGTCTACCATGGCCCTATCCCTTCAGAGACGCACCGCTCCAGTAGCCTCGCTTCACCGCAAATCATACGGAAACGCGCGCCCCGCCGGCAACCTGCAGCCGTTCCGCGGGCAAACCGCTTCACGTTGTCGCGGTCTCTGCCGATTCCCCATCGCCGCCGAAATCAACGGGAAGCTCGAACGCGAAAGTGCTGCCCCTGTCCTTGCCCTCGCTTTCGACCCATGCCCTGCCACCGGCCGCTTCCACTAGCTTCTTCACGAGCGCCAGCCCCAGCCCGGTCCCCTTCATACCGGCCGTGCGCTTGATACGCCCGAACTCCTGGAAGACCTGTTCCTGCTCCTCCTGGTTGAGGCCGATCCCCGTGTCCGCAACCAGGATGTCGAAGCGGTCCCCCTGCCGCTCGATCGAAGCGGTGACCGAACCGGACTCAGTGTACTTGATGGCGTTGTTGACCAGGTTCCGCACACCCGTGCGGACGACGAACTCATCGCCGACGACCTCGAATTCGGGCCATGGCTCAACCCTGAGCGTCAATCCCTTGTCCTCGGCCAGCACGCGTTGGTTTTCGACCACTTCGTGGACGATACCTTTCAGGTCGACGGACTCGCGGTTGAGCGAGACCTTCTGCTCTTCTATACGGGAGAGTTCCAGGAAATCGCGCACATGGGACTCGAGCCGGTCTGCCGCTCGGGCCAGGACCCCGAGTAGTTTCCGCGCACGCTGCTCATCCTGCAGGGCGTCGGGTTTGCGCAACAGCTCGATGACAGTGCTTACGGGCGAGAGGGGTGCGCGCAACTCATGCACCATGTAGCGGAAGAACTGCTCACGTTCACGCTGCAGCCGACGCAACTCCGTGACGTCGCTCATGATGATGAGGCTGGCGGGGCGTCCTTCCCAGTCGCTGCGCCTCACGCGCACACGGACCTCGCGCACGGCGCCCTCGGCGTCGACCAGCTTAGTGTCGTACTCCATCGGGGGCTGGTCACCCCGCATGCGTTCACGGTGGGTCTGCAGGTCGCGTTCGCGGACCTCTTCCGCGAGCACTGACTCGTAGGGGTGTCCGAGCACGTCCCTCTTCGCATAGCCCAGCATCTCGTGGAAAGCCCGGTTGGTGAACTTGATGCGGGCGTCCTGCACAACGACAAGGGCGCTGTGCATGTCGTCCATCAAGCGCCCGAATCTCAGCTCGCAACGACGCTGCTCTTCCTGGACGGTCAGCAACTCCCACAGCAGGTGTGACGCCTCGCCGGTGACGACCGACGTGCCGGCGGGTCGCACTTCGTAGAGCGTGCTGGCCAGCGAGGGGTCGCCCGTTGCGTCCACGACGAGGTCAGGGCGGATGTCGGTGACTGCCGTGACGGCGTCCTGGTAATAGTTGAGCCCACAGCGGCGCGCGATCGCGACCCCGACGGCGTCGGGGTTCGAGTCGCAAACGGCGACCAGCTCGAACTGGTCGTTCGCCAGCAGGTACGGCAACAGTGCACTGCCGCCCTTGCCCAGGCCGATCAGCAGAGTTGTGCTCTGCATGCAGGTACCGCAACGGAGTGAAGGGATCACCAGGCATTCTACGCCGCTGCCATCGGAGTGTCAAAGCGTTGGAGCCCTGCATTCAGGGCGACCTGACGCTTGACAGAACCGCGCGCAAGGGCTATAATCCGCCTGTTATGGAGCGCACTGCAGACCATCGCCGTTTGGCGCTATGCAAGCTGGCACTACCCTGGCCCTGGCCGGGGCGCTGAGGCGGTAGGGGTCTGCTTCCTTCCAGCCGTTCGATGAAGACAAGCCAAGAGCCCTGCAGCCCTCAGCCCGGGTTGCAGGGCCTTTTCACGTACGTTGCATCAGTGCACTGAAAGGTGGCATAAACCTCCAAACGCTGTGGCCGGAGAACAACCGAAATGGCAGACAAAGAACGAGTGACGGTTTTCGACACCACGCTTCGAGACGGAGAGCAGGCGCCGGGCTGCTCCATGACCCTTGAGGAGAAGACCATGGTTGCCCAGCAGCTCGAGCGGCTGAACGTGGACGTGATCGAGGCAGGCTTCCCCATTGCCTCGCCCGGCGACTTCGAGAGCGTGCGGCAGGTCTGCCGCGCCGTGAAGAAACCCACCGTGGCGGGCCTGGCAAGGTGCGTCTCGGCAGATATCGAACGGGCCGGCGAGGCGATCAAGGACGCCGCCAGCGGGCGCATCCACGTATTCCTGGCGACCAGCCGCATCCACCGTGAGCATAAGCTCAAGATGGACCAGCGCCAGATAATCGAGCGCGCGATCTCCGGAGTGAAGACGGCCCGCCAGTGGACCGACGACGTGGAGTTCAGTCCCGAGGACGCTGCACGGACCGAGCCGGAGTTCCTCCGCGATGTGGTCGAAGCGGTCATCGGCGCGGGCGCCAACACTGTGAACATACCGGACACAGTCGGCTACGCCGTGCCGGAGCAGTTCGCCGAACTCATAGACATGCTTCTGTCCGACGTGCCGAACGTGAACGACGCCGTCATCAGCGTCCACTGTCATGACGACCTCGGCATGGCTGTCGCCAACTCCCTGGCGGCGGTGAAGGCCGGGGCCAGGCAGGTTGAGTGCACCGTCAACGGCCTCGGCGAACGGGCCGGCAACTGTTCGCTTGAGGAAGTCGTGATGGCCTTGCGTACGCGCCGTGACTTCTTCGGCGTTGAGACAGCCGTGAACACACGGCAGATCATCAACACCAGCAGGCTGGTCACCACGGTGACCGGAGTCCACGTGCCGCCCAACAAGGCGGTGGTCGGTCGCAACGCATTCGCCCATGAGGCGGGCATCCACCAGGACGGCGTGCTGAAGCAGAAGAGCACCTACGAGATCATGCGCCCGGAGGACGTCGGGCTCGAGCGCAACCGCCTTGTGCTCGGCAAACACAGCGGCCGGCACGCCTTCCGCGAACGACTCCAGGAACTCGGCATCCACCTGGAGGATGAGAACCTGGATCATGCCTTCGAGCAGTTTAAACGCCTGGCCGACAAGAAGAAGGACATCTACGACGAGGACATAGAGGCCATTGTACGGGAGGAGATCGAGGAGGTGCCGGAAACCTTCCGGCTGGTTAGCTTCCACGTGACCAGCGGTGTAGGCGTTATCCCCACGGCCACTGTTCGCGTCCACGTAGCCGGCCAGGGCGAGAGGACGGACGCGGCAATCGGCGATGGCCCCATCGACGCAGTGTGCCGCGCGATCGACCGCATCACCGGCATAACATGCCAACTGGAAGATTACGGCATTCGTGCCATCACCATCGGCAAGGATGCCATGGGCGAAGTGACACTCGAGATAAGCTCAAACGGGAGGAGTGAGAAGGGCCGGGCGGCCAAGACGGACATCGTCGAGGCGAGCGCCGTCGCCTACATTGGCGCCGTCAACCGGCTCTTCAGGTGGATCGACAGCGGCAGGCCCGCAGAGAAGAAACCACACGGCATGTAGGCCGACAGCCCCCCATACGAAAGAGACCCATGGAAAAACAGAAAACATACCTGACCGGCATCAAACCCTCCGGCACGGCGCATCTGGGCAATTACCTGGGCATGATGAAGCCCGCGCTCCAGATTGCACGCGACAATCCCGACGCCCGTTGCCTCTACTTCATCGCCGACTACCACGCGCTCACCACAGTGGAGGATCCCGAGGTCTTCCGCAAGCTAACCTATGAAGTGGTGGCCGGATGGCTTGCGCTGGGGCTTGACCCCGAGCGCGTCCTGTTCTATCGGCAGAGCGACATACCTGAAGTCTTCGAGCTGACCTGGGTGCTCGCCTGCGTGACGCCGAAAGGCCTGATGAACCGCGCCCACGCCTACAAGGCCGCCGTCGCGGAGAACCAGCAGAAAGGTGAGGCCGACCTCGACGCCGGCGTCAACATGGGGCTGTACAACTACCCCGTTCTAATGGCCGCTGACATCCTGCTGTTCGAGACAGACGTCGTGCCCGTCGGCGAGGACCAGGTGCAGCATGTCGAGATCTCTCGAGACATCGCCGGCAGCTTCAACTACCAGTTCGGCGACGTGCTCACGCTGCCCGAGCACGAGGTGCGCGCCGGCGTGGGCACCGTGCCCGGGCTGGATGGCCGCAAGATGAGTAAGAGTTACGATAACGTGATCCCCCTGTTCGCCTCGTGCGATGAATTGCGGGACCGGGTGTTGAAGATCAAGACGGATTCCAGCCCACCCGACGCGCCGAAGGATCCGGAGGGCTCCATCATCTTCGCCCTCTATCGCCAGTTCGCGACGCCTGAACAGACCGAGGCGATGCGCGTCCGGTATGCGAATGGCATCGGCTGGGCTGACGCCAAACGGGAGCTGTTCCAACTGTTGGATGAGAAGCTATCCGGACCGCGAGAGCGCTACAATAAGTTGATTGCGGACACGGAGAAGCTGGACGCCGTGCTGGCGGACGGGGCGCGGAAAGCTCGGGCCCTGGCCCGCCCTCTGATGGAACGCGTGCGCGAGGCAATCGGGCGACCATGAAACCAAACACCCGATGGATGCCGATGCCGCGCGGGAGTCTACATTTCGGGCAGCTCGATGTCGTCCCCGCTTTCCGCGCCCGGGTCCGACTTCTGGACTTCTTCGCGGATGGACGATTCCAGCTCAGGCGCAGCCGCGCGATTCCGCTTTGGTCCCGCGTAGGCTGCCATGGCCGCGCTGAGCAGGAGCACGAGCGCACCCACAACGAAGACCGCCCACAGCAAGCTCAGCGGAACAGCAGACTCGAAGCTGACCTGCTGTGCGGGGTTCTGGGCCATAATGACCGCCACGCTGCGGTCCAGGGCCATCGCGTAGATCAGGGGCATCACCACGCATACAGCGCCGGCAACGATGCCGACCACGTAGGCAGTCATAGCTCCCTCCTCAGCAGTTTGAAGTTGGCAGCGCAGGCGAGCCGAGGGTATCGACACTCGACCCAACAGATTGTACGCGCCCGAAGAAGACGGATTCAACGACACGCGTGGGCGCTGGCCAGAGGAGGTGACCTGCCATGAACGCCGCCTACTATCCCACCCGCCAACGTTTTGCGCAGCTCTGCGCACACGGCAACGTTGTGCCCGTTTACCGTCAGCTCATGGCGGACACGCTGACGCCCGTGCTCGCATTTCAGAAGATCGCCGAAGGGCCGCACAGCTTCCTGCTTGAGAGCGCCGCAGGCCCGGAGAACATCGGGCGGTATTGCTTTCTGGGCACCTCGCCATTCGCCCTGTTTAGCAGTCGCAAAAACAACGTTGTCATCCACGAGGACGGGGCTGGCCGCACAGTGGAGACCAGCGACCCACTGAGTCTATTCGCCCAGTACCTGGCCCGTTTCTCCTTCGCACCCCTGCCGGAATTGCCTCGCTTCTCCTGCGGGGCCGTGGGTTACATGGCGTATGACGTCGTCCGCTTCGTCGAGGATCTGCCCGATGTGCCAGAGGATGATCGCGGACTGCCGGACATCTTCTTCATGTTCTTCGACCAGGTCATCATCTTCGACCATCTGAACAAGACCATCAAGGTAGTATGCAGCCAGCGCATCGATGGCCGCAACCCGGACCAGGCATACGACGAAGCGCTACGGCGCATCGACTGCACTATCCAGAAGCTGCGCAAGCCCGTCTCCAGCGTCAGTGACGATATTGAGCCCACGGGCGAAGTCGACCTGCCCTACGAGTCAAATATCGACCGTGAAGACTACCTTGAAGGCGTGCAAAAGGCCAAGGAGTACATCCGGGCGGGCGACATCTTTCAGGTAGTGCCCTCCCAGCGACTGAGTACGACGACGGGCGTGCCGCCCTTCGATATCTACCGGGCGCTGCGTGTGATCAACCCCTCACCGTACATGTTCTATCTGACCTTCGGCAAACTGCGTCTGATCGGTTCGTCCCCAGAGGTGATGGTGCGTGTGGAAAACCGCGAAGTCACCGTCCGTCCGATCGCGGGCACACGCCGAAGGGGCAAAGACGAGCATGAAGATGAGGAACTCGCCACCGAACTGCTCGCCGACCCCAAGGAACGGGCCGAGCACATCATGCTGGTCGACCTGGGGCGCAACGATGTGGGCCGCGTCTGTCAGTACGGCACTGTCGAAGCGGACGAAGTGATGACTATCGAGAAGTACTCGCATGTCATGCATATCGTATCCAACGTTCACGGCACGTTGTGCGACGGTCTTACAGCTCTCGATGCCCTGAAGGCGTGCCTTCCGGCAGGCACGCTGAGCGGGGCGCCAAAGGTTCGGGCCATGCAAATCATCGACGAGCTGGAGCCGACTAAGCGCGGCCCGTACGGCGGAGCGGTCGGCTACTTCGACTTCAGCGGCAACATGGACACCTGCATCGCCATCCGCACCATCGTGCTGTCCGGGCAACAGGCGTACGTGCAGGCCGGCGGCGGCGTTGTTGCCGACTCTGTACCTGAGAATGAGTTTCAGGAGACGTTGAACAAGGCGAAGGCGCTATTGCGTGCGATACAGGTGGCGGAGCTCATGCAGAGATGAATCGTGGGCGGCCCGCTGCTATCACAATGTATTAGTTCGCTGCCACCATCTGAGCGGGGGCAAGCTTGACCCGAGGCCCCGACAAGCGGTAAGCTGAGGGAGTTCTGGGGTCAGCAGGGAGGACTCGGACCCCGCACCTTACCGGGAGGTAGCCTGGAGCGATGCGTAGTATCCGAAACATTGCGACACTGCTTGTGCTTGCGGCGATTATGCACGCAGCTACGGGTTGCACCTACTTGCAGTATCGCGTAGAGGACGCTCTGGAGATGGTCGATGTCGGGGTGACGCTAACAGCAAGACCGATGATCGGTCTGTACTGGAACAGCCTTGACATCTTCCCGGTCGGCTACAGTCACATCGACGGCTACTTCTTCGGCATCGGCGGCGGCCAGATCGGCCTCGAGCGTCACTACAACCGGTGTGGAGGGTTCGGCTATGCTTACCAGGAGATTGGCTGGGGGGACTTTGACGTCGATGATCCCGACACGTTGAATCGCAACTATGCCGGCGTCCTCGGGTACTTGCTGCCGCCGTATAAGCATGATCCCGGTTACAGCCCCGCCTGTGTCCACTTCTTCCCGCACATCGGGTTTGTGGGCCTGGTCTGGAACGCGCGCTACATGCAGATGATCGACTTCGCCCTCGGGTTCAGCATGTTCGACCTGGCGGGCGACGATGGGGTCAATGTGGGCCGCTGGTTCTGGAACTGATGGGTCCCGCGCTTGCGCCCTTTCCGTGCCGGTGCTGCCTATAAGACTTTATCCTGGCCAACAGGAGAGCCGTGATGCTCCGCGCTCGAAGCATGACGTTCTGTGCTCCTATGGCGCTTGCCCTTGCCTCGGCGGGATGCACCTACCTGGGCGATCGTGGCCGCGACGCGGCCGACTTCCTGGACTTCGGCGTTACGGTCTCGAAGGAGCCGCAGTTTTCTCTGTACGCGGGGTTCCTGAGCGTGGTTCCCCTTGGCTACTCCAACGTGGACGGAACGATGTACGGCCTGAGTGACCGTCAGTTCGGGGGCGCGGCCATGCGGCATAACGCCCGGGGCATACTGCTGTGGGGCGAGGAGCAACTCGGCTACCGTGACTTCGACCCGTTAGGCCCGCAATCGCCTGAGCCCTGGAGGGTGGGGGTCCTGGGGCTGAGCCAGGGACCGGGACCGCGCAACGGCCAGGTGGTCAACTGCCCGAAGCTGCTGCATCTGGGCTGGGCCGGTGTCGCGTTGAACTGCAAATTCGGCGAACTGGCGGACTTCCTGCTTGGGTGGTTCACCGTGGACATTATGGGCGATGACTTGGTGGCGGCGCAGACCGGCTGATACGTTAGGCGCAGAACGCGCCGAAAGAACACCAGGAGAGGGGTAGCAGAAGATGGCCGCGAACCTCGGACTATGTCACACGTGCCATGAACCGGTTCCCTGCGAGCACGTCATCCGTGACGGGCACGTCTTCTTGCGCAAGGACTGCCCGGAATGCGGCCCTTCCGAGGCGCTTATCAGTACAGATGCCGCAACCTGGCAGCGCAAGCGCCAGATATGCCACTACGACCCCGACGAGCCCTACGCGTGCGCGCTCAATTGCGACGAGTGCTCGCACCACCGGCGGCCGCGGATGGTCTTCCTCGACGTGACCAACCGCTGTAACATGAACTGCCCCATCTGTATCGCCAACATCCCGGCGATGGGTTTCGAGTTCAACCCGCCTCTCCGCTACTTCGAGCACATCTTCGACGAACTGGAGACCTGGGACCCAAAGCCCCTGGTACAGCTTTTCGGCGGCGAGCCGACGGTCCGCGAGGATATCTTCGAGATCATTGAGATGGCCCGCAGCCGGGGCCTCGACGCCCGCATCGTCACCAACGGGCTGAAGCTCGCCAACGAGGATTACTGCAGGCGGCTGTGCGAGTCCAAGGTGCACGTGCTGCTCGCATTCGACGGCGACGCGCCGGAGATCTACGAACGGCTGCGCAAGAGTCCATCTGCATACCGCCGCAAGGTCCAGGCGCTCGAGAACCTTAAGAAGCATAGCCGGCACAAGAACACCATAATGTCGTGTATCGCGCGGGGCATCAATGACCAGCACGTGCGCGGGCTGATCGACATGTGCCACGAGAACCGGCGCTACATCAAATGTCTGCACTGCATCCCCCTGACCGAGACATGGGAGGAAGGCGAGTTCGAAGCCGACATGGCGACGACTCTGGAAGATGTTGAGCAGATCGTCGACGAAGCATTTCCCGACGAGAAGGTGGAGTTCCTGCCCGCCGGCCTTTCGGGGCGGCTGAGCCTGGCCTCGAAGTTTCTCGGTGTGCTGAAGCTGAAGTTCGGCGGCGCTCACCCGAACTGCGAGTCGGCGGCGCTTCTGGTCTCTGACGGGGAACGTTACCATCCGCTGAGCCATTACCTGAAACAACCACTCGATGAGATCGCCGAAGAGGTCGTCAACCGGTGTGAGCGCGTTGAGCCGAAACTGCGCAGGCTCGACCCGCAGAAGCGCGTGCAGCGACTGTTCGGGCAGGCCGTTGTGCTGAAGGCCCTCGCTCCACTCGCCATTCGTTCGCTGAACTTCGGCAACCTGCTCAAGGGCAACCGACTGTTGTGCGGGCTGAAGATCGTCGCCGGGCTGGCCGTAGGGCGGAAGGCGAAAGACGTTCTGCGCAAGAACACAAACGCCCACGACGTGATGCTCATGATCGTGCTGCCCTTCGAGGAATATCATTCCGTTGAGGCGGCTCGACTGCACGACTGCTGGGCCGGCTTCGTGTACGAGGACCCCGACACGGAAGCGGTGCGAACGATACCCGTGTGCATATGGGGCGAGTACAAATGGGACCTCCAGCGGCGGATCGCCAAGAAGTACCAGCAGACGGAAGCTGTTGCCAGCCGCTGATTGATCGTCCGCTGGGATGAAGGGAGCGCCCTATGGGAGACGCCGACCACGTGGCCGACAGCCTGTGCACAGATTGCGCAGAAGCCCTGCCGGACGTACACCTGGCCAACGTGCGCGAATTCTTCCCCGGGCTCGCGCGCCGCGTCCCGCTCTATGACGGGCAGGCGGCACAATACATCAACCTGGACAACGCAGCCACCACCCCCCCTTTTACGCCCGTAACCGAATGCCTCGGGCGCTTCTTCGATTGGTACTCCAGTGTGCACCGGGGCACCGGGTTCAAATCGCTGCTTTCGACGCACGTATATGAGAAGTGCCGTGAAGTCGTGGCCGAGTTCATCGGCGCCGACCTGTCTTACCACTCGCTGATCTTCGTTCAGAACGCCACGCACGGGCTCAACAAGCTGGCCATGCGCATGTGTCTGCCCCGGGGCCGCACGGTGTTGACCACTGTAATGGAGCATCACTCCAACCTGCTGCCCTGGCGCAAGCTGCCGTGCAAGGTTGTGCACGTGGGCATCGACCCGTCCGACGGCAGCCTTGACATGCGAGATCTGGAGCGCAAGCTGCGCCGCCACCGGCGCAGGCTTTGCCTGGTGACGGTTACCGGCGCATCGAACGTGACCGGCAACATGCCCCCCATACGGCGGATAGCCCAACTCGCCCATCAGCACGGAGCCATGTTCGCCGTCGACGCGACGCAACTCGTCCCCCACCGCCCCTTCCGTTTAGGCGCGCCGGACGACCCGCAGCGGATCGACTTCGCCGCATTCAGCGGCCACAAGATGTATGCGCCGTTCGGGTGCGGCGTGCTGGTAGGCCCACGCCGACTGTTCGAAGAAGGGCCGCCCGACATGGTCGGCGGCGGCACGATCAATGCCGTCACCCTCTCCGACACTTCCTGGGCGGCCCCGCCCGAACGCGAGGAGGCGGGCACGCCCAACGTGCTCGGCGCCATGGCACTTGCCACCGCCGTGCGGGTGCTCGACTCCATCGGCATGCCAGAACTCGCCGAACATGAACGCGAGCTGACGCGGCGCGCCCTGCGAGGGCTGACGTCCATCCGGGGCCTGACTCTGTACGGCCAGCGCGACGTTGACCTGAGCCAGGACCGCATCGGGGTCGTGCCGATGAAGGCCGACGGCCTCAGCCACAGCCAGCTTGCCTCGGCGCTCGGGTACGAGTGGGGCATCGGGGTGCGAAACGGCTGCTTCTGCGCTCAGCCGTACGTCCGCGAGTTGCTGGGCGTCTCGGAGCGCGAAATGCGTGAGATCATGGCCAAGCTGGAAGCCGGCGACCACGCGACCGTGCCGGGCATGGTGCGCATGAGCCTCGGCGTCTACAACACGGCGGAGGAAGTGGACATCTTCCTCGAAGCGGTCGAACGCGTGGTGCGCGACGGGCCGCAGGCGGACTACGTCATCGACGAGACACACATGGACTACGTGCCCGCGGCGTGCAGCTTCGACATGAACGAGTACTCGCCTATCTGACGACAGCAGGCAGGCCCTCAGGCGGGTCCTCTTTCGCGCACAACGGCCTCCAGGTGTACTTGCGCACTCAACGACCGGTGCACGAGGCAACTCTCCGCCGCCTTGTGTATTGCCTCCTGCGCGGCATCCTTCTGCCCGGGGGCAACGATAATCTGCGGTCGGACGGCAAACTCCGTGAAGACCAGCCCCCCCGCCTGCATTTCGAGTACGCCCTCGGCCTCCGATCGGTAGCTGACCACCTCGATGTCCGCCTGCTCTGCATGGTAGAGGAAGGTCATCAGGATGCAGGAATCCAGCGCTGCGACCTGCAGGTCCTCCGGGCTCCACACACCTTCATGACCCTTGAACTCCGGCGGCGTAGCGCACTCCAGTTCGGGTTTGCCCTCGCTGGCGAGCGTGCACCGCTTCTGTCCCGTCCATTCAGTGGACGTACGGTATTTGAACTGCTTCGGTCTGGCCGTTGCCATCGCAGGCCTTTCTCTCAAGCCACTATGACGACGCCCCACCCCGAGCAGCGGGGCGAGGCGCCCGTGTCGCGCCATCCAGGCAGAGGCTAATCCATCCCCAGAGAGGTTCTGTCCCCGACGACCAGTGCCCCCTCCTTCCACAGGAACCACTCCTGGTTGGCGTTCAGGTACTCGAGCGTGTTCTCCAGCATCTCGTAGTGCTGGTTCTCCTCACGCGCCAGGCGCTCGAAAAGCTCCCGCGCCTTGTCATCCTCGGCGTTGTCGGCGGAGTTCGTGTAGAGCTTGTAACTCTCGGTTTCCATGCCGAGGGCAACTTCGACGGCGTCCTTCTCGTCATCGGTGGCCTCGGCATAGTCGCCCAGTTCGCCCGCGGCCTCAGTGAAAAGCGTCCGTATGGACTCGCGCGGCATGGGATACTCGGACATGTCGGCGCCGAGACCCTCGGCAAGCTGCTTAACCACACGCAGGTGCCGTTTCTCGTCCGAAGCGAACGAACTGAACATCTGCCGGCCGGCCGGAGAGGGACAGTTCTGTGCGAGTTTCTCGTAGAACTCGATACCATCGAGCTCAAGCTTGCGGGCCTTCTGCACGGCTTCCTCAAAGTCGCTGGCCATCTTGCGTGTTCCCCCCAATGCTCTGATGAAAAGCCTTACCACTGAGCGTACTGCCAGCATACTGCGCTGTCAATGAGACGCTGTCCCTCAGCAATCCTCCCTGGCCCTCTCGCCGGTGCGCTCTGTTACCCCAAAGGGAGGGTCGCAAGCATCAGAAGAACTCGAAGACTTCGCAGTCAGCCAGCCTGCCAGATGCCTGAAGCCGTCTCCATACCGCCGCTGCGCAGGCGCAGTCCTGTATCGCAAGCCCGGTGCTGTCAAAGACCGTTACTTCGGCGGGCGACTGCCTCCCCGGCTTGCTGCCTGCCACCACCTCCCCGATGTCGGCGTGGATGTCGCCCCTGCTCAGCAGTCCGGACGAGACAGCCACGTTGATCTCTCCGGCGTGACTGCCCTGCTCCCAACTGTCCACTACGATCTTCGCCCGCGCCAGCAGATCCGGCTCCAGTTCCTGCTTGCCCCGGGCATCGGCGCCTATGGCGTTGATATGCGTGCCGGCCCGCACCCAGTCAGCCCTCACTATAGGCTTCCGAACCGGCGTGACGGTAATGAGCACGTCGGCCGCCCGCACAGTCTCCTGCACACCTTCCGGCCATGCCTCCACCCCGTGCGCCTCGGTCGCCTCACGAGCGAAGGCTGCTGCGCGTTCTGACTGCGCGTCACACACCAGCAGGCGCTCTACGCCCGGCCGGACCATCAGAAGCGCTTCGAGCTGCGTGCGGGCCTGCCGTCCGGCACCGACGATGCCCGCCACGCGAGCGTCTTCTCGAGACAGGTACCTGGCTGCGACCCCCCCGGCCGCGCCCGTGCGCACGGCGGTCAAATAGGTGCCATCCATTATCGCAAGCGGAAAACCCGTTCCCGGATCAATCAGCGTCAGGGTCGCTATCACCGTGGGCAGATCCGTGTTGGACGGGTGCACGTTCACGTTCTTCACGGTCGCCACGCCAAACTCGGCGGCGTAAGCCGGCATGCACCGCAGGTCGCCCCGGTCAAAGCGGAGGTAGGGCTTGGGCGGCATCTGCACCCGCCCCTCACCGTAGAGCCTGAAACCGCGCTCTACGGCCTCCAGCGCGATAGCCATGTCGAGCAGTTCTCTGACTTGCGACTGGGTGATGAGATATGTCATCGCTTCCGACATGCTCGGTCCGTTCCTCAAAACGGTGGGCGCTCTACGGCGGCTCAGCGGGCCGGCTCACGTGTGAGAGCGATTCCGTTCTGCGCCTTACGGCTCGGCTAACGGCCTGCTAAGCCCATGCGGCGTTGAGCCGAACACGCCAGACGGCGCTAGTCGCGGTTATGAAAAGCGTCCGCTTGTCGTCGTCCCCGAAGGCGCAGTTCGCCGCCGTCTCGGGCGTGTGAATCTTGCCAAGCAGCTCGCCGTTTGGCGAGAATATCTGGACGCCGTCATCGGCTGTGCTGTAGATGCGGCCCGCGGCGTCGGCGCGGATCCCGTCCGGGACCCCTGGCGCGATCGTCGCGAATATCGTGTTCCCTTCCAGGGCATTGTCCTCATTCACTCGGTAGACGTGGATATGGTGCAGCTCGCGGTCACTGTCCGCCACGTAGAGCAGGCTCTCGTCCGGGGCGAAGCAGAGCCCGTTCGGCATGGACAGCTCGCCGCTCAACGCCACCGGTTCCTGCGCCCCGGGCTCCAGGCGGAAGATGTAGTTTGCCGGCTGCTCGGCAAGTTCGGGCTTTATGCCGTATGGCGGGTCAGTGAACCAGAGAGTCCCATCGCTTTTGACCACGGCATCGTTGGGCGAGTTCAGGCGATTGCCCCGGTATGTCGCCGCCAGCGTGGTGACAGAGCCGTCGGGTTCGGTGCGTGTAACGCTGCGGCTGCCGTGTTCGCAGGTGATCAGGCGGCCGTCCAGGTCCACGGTGTTGCCGTTGGCTTGGTGCGAGGGCTTGCGCAGGACCTCCAGGCCGTCCCGCTCCGACCACCGATACAGCGTGTCGCCCGGAATGTCACTGAAGACCAGCGCCCCCTGCGCCGGCACCCAGGTCGGTCCCTCCGTGAAACCGAAGCCATCGGCCAGCAGCTCGATCGGTGCTTCGGGGTCTACCACATCGCGGAACCCGTCGTCGAAAAACTCTATCGTCCTCTCGCTCATGTCTCTCCCCTTCATGCCGCAGCTAAGGTCGTGCGATGGTGCCGTCAGGTAGCCGAGCAGCCGTCCACCCGAGTTCCACATCATCGCAGGGATACTGCGCGGCAAGTTCTTCGTTGAAATCGATGCCGAAGCCCGGCTCGTCGTTCGGGTAGGCCACGCCGTCGCGCACTTCAGGCGTGCCGGGGAACATCTCCCGCTCAAGGTCCGTGCGCCGTCCCCATTCCTGTATGCCGAAGTTGTGTACGGCGACGTCCAGATGCACGTTAACCGCCATGCCGACAGGAGAGACGTCGCCGGGCCCGTGCCAGGCGGTGCGCACCCCGAATGCCTCGCACGTGTGGGCCAGTTTGAGCGCGGGCGTTGCTCCACCGATCTGCGAGACATGGCACCGCACGAAGTCGATAAGCCTTCGGGAGACCAGCGGAGTCAGCTCGCGAGGATGGTTGAACAGCTCGCCCATCGCGATCGGCGTCGTACACTGGCGACGGATGTCCTCGAACCATTCCAGGTCTTCGGGCGCGAGCAGGTCCTCCAGGAAGAACAGACGGTACGGCTCCAGTGCCTTCGCCAGCCCCACGGCGTCTATAGGCGAGAGGCGTTCGTGCACGTCATGCAGCAGCTCTACCCCATCGCCGAGTTCCTCCCGCAGATAGGCGAAGAGGGCGGGTATTCGTCGCAACTTCTCGCGCGGATCGTAGTATGCACCCTCGAGGGCCCCGTCCGGGCGGCCAACTGACTCGGCCTCAACCCCCGCGTAGCCACCAAGCTGACACCGCACGTAGCGGAAGCCCTGCTCCAGCAGCCCCCGCACGCCCTGCAGCACCTGCTCAGGGCTGTTGCCGCTTGCATGCGAGTACACAGTCGCGCCCGGCCGGCACTTGCCACCCCACAGCTCGTAGCACGGCATGCCGGCCTGCTTGCCCTTGATGTCCCACAGCGCCATGTCGATGCCGCTGATGGCGTTGTTCAATACGGGGCCGTTGCGCCAGTAGCCGCTTACCATCAACGATTGCCATATGTCGTCGATATTGGCAGGTTCGCGGCCCACCATGGCAGGCCCCAGATGGTGCATGACAGCAGCCTCCACCGCGCGGTGTCGCTGGGTAAACGTAGCGCAGCCAAGGCCGTAAAGGCCGTCCTGGTTAGTGAGCACCTTCACGACGATCAGTCGCGTGGCGGGGCTGCGCGGCTGAGTAAGGAAAACCTGCACGTCAGTAACTCTCAGGTCCGACACGGTGCGTCTCCTTGGGCGAAGGTCGGTCGGATTCTATGGCCGGCCCGCATGCCTGTCAATCAGCATGCCCCTTGCGGGGTTCGCAGCGCCCCGTAGAATGGCGCACCACCGCGTCCGACACCAGAAGACAGGCGGAGGCGAAATGCAAGCGTTCATCGCGACCGAAGACGGGCAATTCACTCTCGAAGGCAACCCCTGGGCGTACCACGGCGCCACCTATTTCGGCAGACGCCCGGGAACATGCGGAGCCGACTGGATGGGCGAGCACTGGCAGTTCAACGCGCAGTTCCTGGAGCGCGATTTCGCCCACATGCACGAGCTAGGCCTGAACGGCGTCGGGCTTTTCTTGCCGGGCCGCGAGTTCTTCGACGGCCTGGAGCCCGACCCCGAGCGCTTCGCTCGGCTGGACTACGTGCTCGAACAGCTGGCCGACCATGGGCTCCGTGCCGTGATCTACGGAGCGCGGGGCATCGGTGCACAGGACTGGTGCAACGCTCACGGGGTGGAGATGGGCCCGGAGCTCTGGCACCCGGCCGTGAACCGTCACGCGGAACAACACCGCATCGACGCCATGCTGCCGTTCCTGGAGCGCTACGCCGAGCGCCCCGAGATCATGGGATGGGCGATGGGCATCGGGCGCTTTTTCCGCTTCAAGTTCACCGCCCCGCTTGTTCGCAGCAACTGGGCCAGATGGCTGGAGGAGCGCTTCGAGGGCGACTTTGAGCGGGCACGGGAGGTTCTGAGATTCGAGGCTGACGAGCGCACCTGGGCGGAGGTGCGGATGCCCACGGAGATGGAGCCCTACTTCAACCACGAGAACCCGCGATCGTACGAGTTCGCGCTGATGCAACAGACCCTGACCCGGCGGTCGACAGCCCGTATCGTCGACGCCCTGCGCCAGGCAGCCCCCCGCCAACTCCTGTTCGAGAGCATGGAAGGCTGCTGCTTCTCCACGGGTCACCTGAACACGATCGTCCCCGAGATGACGGCGGCCGACGCGCTGTGGCTGGAGGCGTATCACTGGGAGGGGCTACGCAGCTACCACATCCTGAACGAAGAGGAACTGCGCTGGATGCCGGAGCCCGTGGCCAACCGCCCCTCGGTGGACGTGATCAACGCGGCCGGCTACGTGCGGATGCTCACCCGTTGGATGCAGCGCTCGGGGAAGCCCATCATCATCTGTCACGGCGTGGATATTGGCGAGAAGCGCCGGGGAGTTCGCAGCGAGAAGGACCAAACGCTGATGCTCGACAGATACAACACTTTCTTCTTATCCTCCGGGGGCCGGGACATCAATTACTGGTGCTGGCTCGACGACGAGCTTTCGAAGACATATACGCGCGAATTGGGGTTCGAATACACGCGGGACACGCCCCAGGAGGAGAAGGAATACTCCCAGGCGGGCGAGACGATGGGTATCGTCCGCTACGACGGCTCAGAGCGGCCAGTGGCCGGACGAATCAGGGGTTGGTCCGCCTCTCTGGGCCGGCTGCAGACGGTGGGTGAACGCTCCGAAGTGCTGGTGCTCTTCCCATGCCCCGTCTTCCAGAGCCTGTACCGCTATCGAGCGAACCTTACCGGCTTCGCCATACTCACCTCTCTAGCCCGCCAGGGCATGGACGCCGACGTCGCGATGAGTTCGGCGGGTGAGAAGATGATCACCAGGGAAGAGCTTTCGCGCTACCGGCTGGTCGTCATAGGCGCGTCGGAATACGACTGGGACCATCCCGAGGTCCCGGGCGTGCTGTGCGATTACGTGAACTCAGGCGGCGCCCTGCTCTTCGCCCTGGGCGACGGCAAGCGCCTGAAGGACCCCTACCTCGCGTGGCGAGACGTGCCGGCAATGGCCGAACTAACGGGAGCCGGGGTGAGCGAGCGCGTAACGCTGCCATCATTGAGGGACATCGCCGGCGTCCATCCCGGTTTCATAACAGAGCTTACACCGGACTGGCAACTCCGGATGGACGAGGAAGCGACGCTGAGCAAGGTCTGCCTGCCCCGATCGGCCGAACTGCTCGTAGACGCGCAGCCAGGGCCCCTTCTCTATCGCCATCGCCTGGGGCAAGGGGTGGTGTACGCGTTCACCTGGAACCTGGACGTCGTGCTGTACAACGGCGGCTGCATTGACTACGCCGGCGGCCATTGGGACTGGCTCTGGCAGGGATTGGCCCGCCAGCTCGGTCTGCGCCAGGACATGCTCAACCCCATGACGCAGACAGTGCGTGAGATGAGCACGCTAAGAACCGATTAGCCCCGTCAGATGCGGATACCCGGCGGCGTAAGCTGCGTCGTAAGGCCCCCATCGACATACAGTATCTGCCCCGTGATGTAGGAGGCGGCATCCGAAGCCAGGAATGCCACAGCCGCGCCCACGTCCTCGGGCGTGCCCATCCTGCCGAGGGGAATGCCCTGCGTCTTATCGCGCACCCGGTCCGCGTAGCCCGGCCGACTGCGGTCGCGAGGACGGGCCGTAGCGCCCGGCGCAACGGCGTTCACGCGGATACCATGCGGCGCCAGGTCCACCGCCATGCACCGCGTCAGCGCGTCCATGGCGCCCTTGCTGGCGTCATAGCCCGCATTGGAGCGGTGCGCACGCAGGCCGCCGACACTGGAGATGTTGACGATGCTGCCCCCTTGGCCGTCGGCCATGTGGCGGGCGACCATCAGGCTCAGTTCGTACACGATGCGCGCGTTCTGCTCGAAGGACTGCCGGTATGTCTCCTCGTCCAGTTCCAGGAATCCCTTCGAACGTAGACAGGCGGCATTGTTGACCAGCAGGTGAATCCGGCCGTAGTGCTCCACGGCTGTATCGTATACGCGGTGTGCTTCATCCTTGCGGCTTACGTCAGCCGTAACCCACAGGCAATCGATGGCCTGGTCTTTCAGTTCCCTGATGAAGGCCAGGCCGTCGGCCTCAGACCTGGCGGTCAGAACGAGTTGCATTCCCTGGGCGCCCAGCACGCGGGCGATGCCCGTGCCTATGCCTCGGCTGGCCCCGGTCACGATGGCGGCCTTGCCGGCCAATCCAGGCAGTGCCAGACGCTCCCCTTCGGTTGCTCTACTCATAGGGTGACAATCTCCAACCGTTGATAACTCGACACCAGGGGCGTTCCTGACCAGACCCATTGATGTCACTCGCCGCCGACGGCGGTTCGTATGGCGTCCACAACCGTCTGAAGGGCGGCGACGCGTGCGTAGCGTTTACAGTTGCCCGGCACCAGGGTCCACGGCGCGTAGTCCGTACTCGTCCGTTCCAGCATCTGGTCCACGGCCCGACAGTAGTCCTCCCGTCGGGCCCGGTTGTGCCAATCGTCGGCGGTGATCTTCCAACGCTTCTGCGGTGTTTGCTCGCGCGCGCGGAAGCGCCGCAACTGCTCATCAGCGCTGATGTGGAGCCAGAACTTGATGACCACGGTGCCGAAGCCAACCAATTGACGCTCGAACTCATTGATCTCGTCAAAGGCGCGCTGCCACTCGTCGGCCGAGCAGAAGCCTTCGATCCGCTCCACAAGGACTCGCCCGTACCAAGACCGGTCGAATATCGCAATGTGCCCCGCCTTGGGAATGTCGCGCCAGAAACGCCACAGGTAGTGATGCGCGCTCTCCTCTCTGGTTGGCGGGCCGACCGGGATCACTTCATACCCGCGCGGGTCGAGCCCGGCGGTCAACCGTCGGATGTTGCCGCCCTTTCCGGACGCATCCCAGCCTTCATAGACGACGACGGCCGGCACGCGTTCGAGGAAGAGCTGATGCTCCAATGCGTACAGTTGCCCCTGCAATTCGTCGCGCCGCTTCCGATACTCTCGCTTCTTCAAGGACACATCCAGGTCCACGTCGTCGAGCCTGACAGACCTTTCAGCAGGCGTTTCGCCGGCTCGCTCACGCTGCTGCTCCTGCACATCGCCACCGCCGAGTCGCCCCTCCATGCGCTCCACGAGTGTCCGAAAGACCTCCCTCCTGCGCACGCGCCCGTGCGTTGCCGGCACAACGGTCCAGGGGCAATGCGCTGTGTTTGTGCACGCCAGCATATCCTCGACGGCGGCAAGCCACTGCTCGTACCGGTCGTTCTGCCGCAGCTCGTGCTGTCCCACCTTCCAGGCAGTCGCGGGATCGGCGAGCAGCTCTCTGAACCGGTTCCTTTGCTCTTCGCGGCCCAGGTGTAACCAGAACTTGACGATCAGCGCGCCTCCGTTGGCGAGCTGGCGTTCGAAGCTCAGGATGTCCTCGAACGTGGCCGCCAACGTCCTCGCGCCGGCCGCGCCGTTGATCCGCTCGGACAGGACCTTCCTGTACCACGACCCGTCGAGTATTGTGATCGATCCGGCGGCAGGCAACTGACGCCAGAAACGCCACATCCACGGCCGCAGCCTCTCCGCTTCGTCAGGTTCAAGCACAACCCTCACCTTGAACCCTCGCGGGTCGAGAGCCTGCGCCAGCCGGTTGATCACGGCTCCCTTGCCGGCGGCGTCCCACCCTTCCAAAACAATGATGACGGGCAGCCCCTTGGCGCGCGCCGTGCGTTGAAGGACCCCGAGCCGCGCCTCCAGATTCGTGAAGGACGCCTTGTACTCGTCGCGAGCGAGTGAACGGTTCAGGTCGACATCCTCAAGCATCTTCTGCGCATCTCACAGGTGATACTGGTTCGCCTGCGCATGCTAAGGCCAGAGCAGTCGGCGGGTCAAGGGCGTCTTTCGGATGGCATTCGCCGGTGGTATCATGAGAAGCATGCCACATGGCCGGGCGGGCGACTCTGCCTGAAGCGCCAACCAGGGGGATCCGATCATGCTGTTGATCAAACTGTTGCGAAAGCTCGGGAAACTGCTGCGGGGCGGCGCCATGGACCGCCAGATAGTCCTCGGAGCGCTTTTCGGGGTGCTGATCGGCATGGTGCCGGGCCTCAATCTCACACTCGTGTTGGCCATCCTGCTACTTCTTGCGCTGAATGCCCACGTCGGCATCGCCTTGCTCGGACTGGCTCTGGGCAAGTTGCTCTGCCTTCTGCTGGCGCCGGTCACCTTTCAGATCGGCTATGCCCTCATCCACGGCATCGGGTTGGAGGGGTTGTTCCGCTGGGCCGCTGACGCACCCGTGCTGGCGCTGATGGACCTGCACGTGTACGCCCTTCTCGGCGGGCTGCCCGTCGCTATCGTCCTCGGCCTCGCGTTTGGCTGGCTAATGGCGCGTCTGGTGGCGGCTTTGCGCTCCGGCATTGTTCGGGCCACCGAACGCAGCCCACGCATGCATAAGCTCGCGCAGAATCGGCTGGTTCAGGCCTTCATGTGGCTCGTTTTCGGACGCCGCAAGGACCAGGACGACATCCTGGAGGCCGATCAGCCGCTCTTGCGCAAGGCCGGCCTGGTGCTGGCGGGCATTGCGCTCGCGGTCATTGCCGCTCTTGAACTGCTGTTCCTGGACTACGCAGTGCAGGTAGGCGCTGAGAGGGGACTCGGCTTCGTAAACGGGGCGCAGGTGGATGTCAAATCAGCCGATATGTCGCTCACTGGTGGCAAACTGAAGCTCATGGGGCTGCAGGCAACTGATCCAGATCAGCCGACTGAAAACGCATGGGAGGCGGAAGTCATCGAGGCCGACTTGGCAATCAGTGACCTGTTGCGCAAGCGTTACGTGGTGAACCTGCTGGCGGTCAGCAACGTCAAGTTCGGCACGGCCCGTGAGCAGCCGGGCAAGGTTTACCGCAGACCCGAAGCCGAACGTGCGCCGGATGAAGAGCCAACCGCTGTCGACTATTTCGAGAAGGCCCAGGAACTGCGCCGGTATTTGCAGAAACTGCAGGAGTTCCTGGAGAAACACAGGGCCCGAAAGGACGAGCAGGAACGCAAGGAACGCACGATGCAACTGGCCGCCAACCGCGGCTACCTCGAGATGTCCGCCAGGGACCTGCTAACCGAGCGCCCCCTCTGGGTAGTGCGCGAGGTGCGCGTCAACGGCCTGGCCCTGCCGTTCGCGGAGGGACTGCAGCGCATCGAGGCAAGAGACATCAGCAGCCACCCGAGCCTGCTGCGAACGCCCATGCTGCTGCGCATGGTGCCGGCCGAGGGCGGCGAACCAATCGCCGACGTTGAAATGCACTTCGAGCAGCAAGAACCCGTCCACAAAGCCGCCTTCCGTTTCGATGGGCTGTCTCTGAACGCCCTGCCGCTCGGCGATCGCTCGCCGGTGGACGTGCGCGAAGGGAAGGCGGACTTCCGAATGGCGGGTACGTTCAGCAGCACTTCACTCCAGATGCCGTTCGCGATCAAGCTGCGCAAACTCGAAGCCGACACGCACAAGGGCGAGGGTTTCCTGGGTCTGAACCCCCAGACGGCAGCAAAGATGATCAAGAACGTACGCGAGTTTGAGCTGACAGGGGCCCTGCGCGGAACGCTCGGGGCGCCCCGGTTGAGGCTCGATCCGAATGCGGTTCTCGCGAGCATGAAGGAGTCGCTGGTGGCCGCCGGCAAGCAGCAGCTTGCCAACCTGGCTGACGAGAAGCTCGGCGAGATGGGGGACAAGCTGAAGGAGTCGCTCGGCGAGGAGGTGTCAGAGACGTTGCGCCAGCGCCTGGAGGCGGGACTGCCCGGGTTGGGCAAGAGCGATCCCGCCGATGAGGCGGACGAGGAACCGGATGGGCAGGAACAGGACGGCAAGTCGCCGGAGGACCTGCTACGCAACCTCTTCTGAAGTCATCCCGCTGCATGCACTGCGGCGTGGGCGGCAACTCCGCGCACAGCGTCTACAGCGCCTGCATGCGGAGGGCGACATAAGGCTTCGCCGGCAGTTCGACGGTGAACTCTCGCTCGAACTCGCCGTCGAGCGGAGTGATGGTCATCTCCCAGGTGTCGATTACATCCAGCCGGTACCGCTTGCCCTCGGGCGCACAGAAGGTGTACTCGCCGGGCTGATGGCGGCCCCAGTATACGAGCACGTAGTCGTCGCCTTTGCCAGCGGCGGGGGCCTCCGAGCTCGATATCCACGACACTGGATCGAATCCACCGGCAGGGCCCTCCTCCACGATGCGTCGCAGAAAAGCGATGTGTCCCGGGCTTTCGCCTCTCAATACCCCGCCCTTGGACCACCACAGCAGGTCCTCAGGATGACGATACGTCTCGCCGTGTCCGCAGTAGCCTCCCTTGACAGTGGCCTGCCAGAACCTGTGCACCAGCTCTTGCGCGCTGATGTTGCCCCATCCTCGCGGCACGTCTCCCTCGTAACAGCACTCGTCGACGACGATGGGCTTGCCGTAGTCGCGGCGCCAACTGTCCACGTCGTCTGTCCCCGCCTGTATACTGGCGTGCGTGACCCAGGGCTTGTTGTGGTCGTACCATCGGCGGCAGTTGTGGATGCTGCGCAGATGCTGGTAAGGGTCGCTCTCCTGCACGATGCGGAAGAAACGGTCCCAGTCATCTTCCTTCTTCGTGCGCATAATATCGAACTCGTTCGCCATGGACCACCATACATTCCGGTACGCCGCCAGGCGCGCGACAGCGTAGCGCAGGTAGCGGTCGTCCGCCTCGGTGGGCATTCTGTCGAACCCCCAGTGTCCGCCGTCGTAGGGGTGAAACAGGATGATATCTGCCTGAATGCTCAGATCGCGAAGCTGCACCACGCGGCCTTCGAGGTGCCGCCAGAACTCCGGGTTGAAACGTGAGAAATCCCATCCTGCCTCGCGGCTCCCCTCGAACGGGTAGTGCACCGGTTCGTTCCGATTGTACTCGTAGTGCTTCGGGAAAACGCACATGCGCAGCTTATTGAACGGCGCCTCAGCGAGCGTGGCGAGGGTCTGCTCCTCCAGTTCGTTTCCCTGATGTACCCAGGCATAGCACGTCGTGCCGACCTCGTAGTATGGAGTCCCGTCGGCATAGGCAAAGTGATGGCGGTCACGAACCCGAACCGGTCCGTGGTTGCCCGCGGATGGCGCCGTGCAGACGAATGAGCCTTCCACCCCGCATAGCGCACTGCAACTGCCGAAGGTCTCGTACGTCCACTCGCCCCGGCTGTCCGGCATGAATCGCACGCCGAAGGCACCGTCGCCGTCATAGAATCCGCGGACAGTCACCACGCGGTGCTCGTGCTGGAAGCGCGCGCCAAACTCGACATCCGTAAACGGGTTCTCGTCACAGCGCGCCTTCACAGCCTTCTCGAAGACGCTCCACTGCTCCACCTTCTCCATCAGCATGACCTCAATTCGTAAGACCGTGGGGACCGGGAACTCGTATTATGCACATCCCCTCAGGGCATGGCAAGCTATGGAGTTCCTTCGCCGCCACGTAGTTCCTCCCCCTGGTAGGAAGCTCCTTGTGAGGGCAGGAGCGGGGGTTCCCGGACGCACCCAGCCAGTGCCACCGCTGCGCTTTGACTTCTGTGCCCCCCGCATGTAAGCTCTATGGCACTCACCGAATGCACGTACGCTACTCACACCTGCGAGCGGACACCATGCACAAGATAGCCGTCATACCCGGCGACGGCACCGGCCCGGAGGTCGTGCGCGAGGGGCTGAAGGTGCTGCGGGGCGTCAGCCAAAGCGAAGGATTCCAGTATGAAACCGTCGAGTACGACCTCGGCGGTGACCGCTATCTGGCCACCGGCGAGGTGTTGCCCGAGAGCGCACTGGAGGAACTGCGGGGCTTCGATGCCATTTACCTCGGCGCAGTCGGCCACCCGGACGTTGCCCCGGGCATCCTGGAGAAGGGCCTGCTGCTGAAGCTACGCTTCGAGCTGCAGCAGTACATCAACCTGCGCCCCGTGAAGCTCTACCCCGGCGTGGACTGCCCGCTGAAGGACAAAGGGCCCGAGGATGTTGACTTCGTCGTGGTGCGCGAGAACAACGAGGGCCTCTACACCGGCAGCGGCGGCTTCACCTATAAGGGCACACCCCATGAGGTCGCCATCCAGGAGATGGTCAACACCCGCTTCGGGGTCGAGCGCTGCCTGCGTTACGCTTTCGAATACTGCCGCCGCCGTGACGACAAGAAGACCCTGACCCTCTGCGCCAAGACGAACGTGCTGACTTACGCCCATGACCTCTGGTGGCGTGCGTTCAACGAGGTGGGGCAGGAGTATCCCGAGATCACCCGCGATTACGCGCACGTGGACGCCACCTGCATGTGGATGGTCAAGAACCCGGAGTGGTTCGACACCATCGTAACCTGCAACATGTTCGGCGACATCATCACCGACCTGGGCGCCATGATACAGGGCGGCATGGGCATCGCCGCCGGCGGCAACATCAACCCCGAAGGGGTGAGCATGTTTGAGCCGATCGGTGGCAGCGCGCCGAAGTACACCGGCAAGGGGGTCATCAACCCCCTGGCTGCCATCTGCGCGATGGCCATGATGCTCGACGTCCTGGGCGAGTCCGCCGCCGCCCACCGCGTGGAAGAGACCGTGAAGTGGGCAACCGGCAACAAGCTGCAGAGCATGGCCGCCGGGAGGATGGGCTACAGCACCAGCGAAGTCGGCGACCTGGTGGCAGACCGACTCGCGGCAAGCTGAACGCAAACGAGAGGTCGCCCAAGCCGCGGGCCGCATCGACGAACTTCGCCTCCGCCACACTGCCGGGGGGGGGCTTGCCGCATGTCGCAGATAGCCGACACCTTCAGCCGCAAGTGCTCCTCGTCGCCGCACCCGCTGGTAAGCGCGCTGGACGCAACCACCCCCCCGGGGAGCGATTCGGGCGCGAGCAACTGCACCGTGCCGTGCGAGAAAGCCTCAGCGCCGAGGGGTCGGACTTCCTGCAGAACATGATCGCCACGCTGGACGAGTTTCGCGCCAGGGCTCACCCCACCGACGATGCCACCATGGTGTTAGCCGAAACGGTGGGCGGCGAACGGGTCGAACGCTACTGGCTCGAAGCGCAGAGCCATCCCGGAGACGCTCTTCACCGATTCTCCGCCCGTGGCCGGAGTTGCATGCAGAAGCACGTGCTGTATAATCGCCGCCACGGCGGCCCGCGATGCGCCCTTGCACGAACCCGGAGATCGATAGCGAATGTTCGGCTACAACGGAAGCGTCATCAGCATCCGCGAGTTCGAACGTGACGCCATCCTCCACGTGCTGGCGCTCGCCGCCGAGATGGAAGCCGAGGATCACTTCGGGTTGCTGGAGGGCCGGGTTCTCTGCACCATGTTCCTGGAACCCTCCACGCGGACGAAGCTCAGCTTCTGCTCGGCGATGATGCGCCTGGGGGGACAGGTGCTCGACTTCGGAGACCCGGAGCATTCCTCGTTCAAGAAAGGGGAATCGCTCAGCGATGCCGTCCGCATCGTGGCCGGCTATTGCGACATCATCGCTCTGCGTCACCCGTGGGAGGGGGCGGCCAGGCTTGCGGCCCAGATCTGCGGCGTCCCCGTCATCAACGCCGGGGACGGCGCAAACCAGCACCCCACGCAAACCTTCCTGGACCTCTACACCATCCAGAAGGTGCGGGGCGGGATCGACGGCCTGACGGTCGGCTTTGTCGGCGACCTGAAGTACGGACGCACGGTGCACTCGTTGACCACCGCACTGACGCGCTTCGAATGCCGGCAGGTCTTCGTCTCACCCACGACGCTCACGCCCCCGCCGAATGTTATACAGGAACTCGAACGCGCCGAAGTCCAGGTCGAACAGACAGAGGACCTGCGCTCCGTCATCCCCGAGCTCGACATCCTCTACTGCACGCGGCTGCAGCGCGAGCGGTTCGCCGACAGTCTGGAATACGAACGCGTGAAAGGCGCCTATCGGATCGACGGCGCACTGCTCGAGGAGTGCGGCGCCCGCGACGAGCTGCGCATCATGCACCCCCTGCCTCGCGTTGACGAGCTCGCTCCCGATCTGGACGATACGCCGTATGCGGTGTACTTCGAGCAGGCGCGTAACGGCGTGCCCATCCGCCAGGCATTGCTCGCCAAAGTGCTCGGGAAGGCCTGACATGAGCCCCAAGAACAGCGCCCCCCAGGAACTGAACGTCTCGGCCATCCGCAACGGAACGGTCATCGACCACATCCGCAACGAGGTCACCTTCAAGGTGGTCGAGATCCTGAACCTGATGCAGGAAGAGCGCATGGTGCTGATCGGCGTCAACCTGCCGAGCGACCGTCTCGGACGCAAGGGTCTGATCAAGATCGAGGACCGCGAGGTCACCCCTGCGGAGGTCAACCGCATTGCGCTGATTGCTCCCGACGCGACCGTCAACATCATCAAGGACTACGGCGTCGTGGAGAAGCGCAAAGTCGAAGCGCCCGACCGCGTGGAGGGGATGCTGCTGTGCGCAAACCCCAACTGCGTGACCAACCAGCAAGGCGTCGAGACCTGCTTCGACGTCATGCACTCCACTCCCCCCACGATTCGCTGCACCTACTGCGAACGCATAATGAGCGGACGCGACATCGTGGTGAAGTAACCCCCCACCAGGAACCCGCAACCGGAGGAAGAAGCTGTGGCAGGACTGCTGTACCGGCCCGACATGGACGCAGTGCGCGCGCGCCTGGGCGCCTGGTGGGCCGGCGAGGATATCGGCCGACCGGCCCTGTTGATCACCGCGCCGCGTGAAAAGCTCCTGGAGACCGTCCCCGAGATGCCGAAGCCAGAGGGCGTGCTCTGTCGCCGCTACTCCACCATCAGCCTGGAGGACCGGGTTTACGTCTCGGCGCGCCAGTGCGTGGCGACGCACTACCTCGGCGAAGCCGTCCCCTGCGTCGCCCCCGACCTCGGCCCGAACTGTCTGGCACTGTACCTGGGCAGCACGGCCGTGGAAGGGCAGACAACCGTCTGGTTCGAGCCGTGCATTGACGAGCCCGAGGAAGCCGCCTTTGAGGTCGATCGCACCAACTTCTACTGGGACTTCACCCTCCGCCTGGCACGCGAGCAGTTGCGCCTTGCCAGGGGCAAGTTCATGGTCGTCTGGCCCGACCTGATCGAGGGGCTCGACACGCTGGCCGCCCTGCGCGGCACCGAACGACTGCTCATCGACCTGATAGAGCGGCCCCGCTGGGTGCGCGATTGCATGCGCTCCCTGACCGACTGCTACTTCTACTACTACGACGTTCTCTACGACATGTTCCGCGACGAGGTCGGGGGCAGCCATTGGTGGATCTGGGGGCCCGGGCGCACGGTGAAGCTCCAGTGCGACTTCAGTGCGATGATCAGCCCCGAGATGTTCGCCGACTTCATGGTGCCGCTGCTGACCGAAATGTGCGAGCGGACCAGCTATCCCTTCTATCACTGGGACGGGCCGGGCGCCATCCCCCACCACGACCACCTGCTCGGCATCGAACGCCTGCGTGCCATCCAGTGGGTGCCGGGGGGCGGCGCCCCACCCCCCGTCGCCAAACGCTGGTGGCCGCTCTACCACAAGACCATCGACGCCGGCAAGCGCGTGTTCACCTACCTGCGGGAAATGGATGATCTGCTCACGCTGAAACGCGAGTTCGGAGCGCGACTCCAGGACTTCATCTTCACCATGCGCGCCGGCTCCGTCGATGAAGCTGACCGCATGATCGCCGCAGCGGAGGTCTGAGTCGGATGGGCAGAAGCCGTTGAGCTCCCAGAGAGCGTTACGGCAGCGGCCCGGCATCCTGTGGTTCATCGCCGACGACACGAACCACTCGGTGCTCGGATAAACGGCCGCCGCGTGTTGACGCCTGACGTCGACTCCATCGCGCGCCGCGATGTTCAGTGCTCACGCCTCTTCAGCTCCATGACCTGATGAAGGGCCCCGGGCAGAACCGGTCCTCAGAGCCAGTCCTCGCCGGTGTTGGCGATCACGATATGGCGCTGCCAGTCGGGCGAGGTGTGCGGGAAATCGCTGCGGTAATGCACGCCGCGCGATTCCTCCCGCTGGCGGGCGCACATGGCGACCAGGCGGGCCACGGTCAACATGTTCTGTAGCTGCCAGCCCTGGGGACCCTCAAACTCCTTGTCCATCACGTAGCGGCACCAGAAGGTGATCATCTCCAGCGCTTCGTCCAGGCCCTCCGCGCTGCGCACCACACCGGCGGAGCGCCACATGACGCTTCGCAGCGAGTTCTCCACGTCCGTCAGATTCAGGTTGCCGTAAGCCGGCTCCTGGGGCAGGCCCTGCAGGGCATGCACGGAGAGGGGTTCGACCATCCTGCGCAGGCCCGCCACGGCGGCCTCTGCACAGCGACGGGCAAAGACAAGGCCCTCCAGCAGAGAGTTGCTGCCCAGCCGGTTCGCCCCATGCAGCCCGGTGCAGGCCACTTCGCCGCAAGCCAGCAGGCTCTTGATGGCCGTCCGACCGTCGAGGTCGGTCCGCACCCCGCCGATCATGTAGTGCGCCGCAGGCCGCACGGGGATCAGGTCCTCCGAAGGCTCGAGCCCGAACCGCCGGCACAAGCGGGTGATCGTGGGGAAGCGACTCTCCAGGAACTCCGCAGACATCTCACGCACGTCAAGGTAGACGTTCGTGTGGCGCGTGCGGGCCATCTCCTCGATGATGCTGCGGCTCACCACGTCGCGCGGGGCCAGTTCCCCGTCCGGGTGGTATCCGGGCATGAACCGCTCGCCCTCTCGATTGCGCAGTATGGCGCCCTCCCCACGCATCGCTTCGCTGATCAGCGCGCGCGAAGCACCCGCGACGTAAAGCGTGGTGGGATGAAACTGCACGAACTCCATGTCCTGCAACGAAGCCCCGGCCCGGAAGGCCATCGCGACACCGTCGCCGGTGGCCACACGGGGGTTCGTCGTTTCCCGATGGACGCGGCCCGCTCCGCCGGTGGCGAGCACGGTCTGCTTGGCGCGCACCATCATCAGCCCGTGCGAAGGGTGCCAGACCAGAGCCCCGTGGCAAACGCCGTCGAGCGTGAGCAAGTCAAGGGCAAAGGTGTCAGTCAGCAACTCCACCTGCTGCCGCTCGCTGACCCTGGCCGTCAGGACATCAACGATCGCCCGGCCGGTGGCATCGCCATTGGCGTGCAGGATGCGGTGGGCGCCGTGCCCGCCCTCGCGGGTGAGCGCCGGCCCCGCACTCTCACGGTCAAAGCTCACGCCGAGTTCACGCAGCCACTCGATGCGCTCCGGACCACTCTCGGTTACTGTCCGCACGGCCTGCGGATCGCACAGACCGCAGCCGGCCTCCACAGTGTCGCGATAGTGGTCTTGAGGCGAGTCGTCTGCGCCCACCGCCGCCGCCACGCCGCCCTGCGCTTCCGCCGTGTTGCTCTCGTCCAGGCTCCCCTTGGTCACCACCACGGCGGAGATGTCGTTTGGCAGGCACAGCACGGTGCTTAGCCCCCCAACGCCGCTGCCGAGAACCAGCACGTCGGTGAATATCTGGGGCACATTGTAACTGCTGAAATGCACGAGGTAGCGGCGCAGGCGTAGTGGTTTTCTCATCTCTCTTCCGACAATGCGCGGTAGTACTGGTCGACGGTCTCGCGCCAGCGGGGGGGCAGCTCGGCGGCACGCTCGAAGCGTGCGCGCAGCTCGTCACTCTCGCCCTTCGACGCAGAAGCGTCCCCTGCGCTCAATTCACGGTCAGCGGCCTCGCCGCGGAGCAACCGCCCGGGCTCCTCCCCCCTACCGGCGCTCGGCTCCGGCTCGGCCCCCGCCTGCGAGCGCCGGCGGAAACTGCGGTATTCCTGGATGAACTCCCGCAGCTTCTCCCGGTTGATCCCCAGATCCTGGAAGGCTCGCTCCGCGTCCCGCTGCTGGGCCATCGTCTCCAGCTCGCGCACAGCGGCGTCCAGATCCTCCCATGTGCGCAGCGGCCTGTCCTCCGGTTCGCCGGGCGGGGCGATCCGGGCGGCCCCTTCGCCCTGCACTCCCCCGCCACCCGACTCCTGATCACTCGTTGGGATTTCAGCTTCGCCCGCAGCGCCATCGGCCTCCGCCGCGCCTGCACTCGCAGGTCGCTCGCCCGTCGCAGTGTAGTTATCCTCGCCATCTGCGCCTTGCGCGCCACTCTCGCCTGCCTCGCTTCCCCCCGGCTCTGCACCGGTGCTATCCGCCCGGGGGGCATGTCGCGAACCTGAGGAACCGCTCGCCGCAGTTCCGGTCTCCGGCGCGGCGTCCGATTGCCCCTCGCCGATCGCTGACCCACTGCCTCCGCCCGAGGCGGTGCCCGGGCGCCCACCCTCGCCCTCCGCACGCTTCTCGCCAGTAGGGTCCAATTCCCGATCGGCTTTCGGCGAGTCGGGGCGGGCGGCGCGCCGCAGTTCGCGCAAACGCTCCAGGAACGCCTCGAACGCACTGTCATCGTCCGGCGCCTGCCCGCTCTGTGCCTCGCCTTCGGGCGGTTCCGCATCCTGCCGCTGCCCGGGTGGCTGCCCTGCACGCGGTTCGCTCTGCTGCACAGGGGCCTCCCGCTCGTCGCTACGCAGCCGCTCTGCTGCCGCCGCTCTCCTCGCACCCCCGCCCTGAGGGGGCTGTTCGGCCGCGCCGGGGGGCGCCCCGGACGGCTCTTTCCCAGGCCCCGTCCGCTCGACGAAGAGCCGACGCACCGGCGAATGGCCCGTGTTCGGAGCCTGCGGCCGATTATCGTCGGCCTCGACGTAGTAGGCGATCACCTGACCGCCTCGCGCGGGTATCTGCGCCAGATCCCACTCGTACTGCTGGTCCTCTGCGCTGGCCGCGCTCGGCACGGCCAACGGCACGGGGGGCAGGAATGAACCGTTGACGCTGTAGCGCAGCCGCACCGCGGACAGCCCATGGTCGTCAGATACTGAGTAGCGCAAGGCGACGACATCGTCGGGCTTCACCCGCGCCCCATCCGGGGGCGCCAGCACTTCCAGGCGCGGCGCCTCGTCTTCGGCACAGTGGATGCGATATGTGAGCGGCGACAGGTTGCGGAACACCGATCCGTCCGGGTAGCGCGGACTCTCGAAGTGTACCGTGAAGGATTCGGACTTCACCACGGTGAACTCCCCTCCCAGCCCGGTGCCGTCAGCCCTGGGCATCAGCCAGGTGCGCCGGTTGCCGGTCCGCTGCAAATAGCCACGCTCCGCCGGCACGCTCGTGCGGACGGTCAGCAGCACCGTCGTGCCCTCCGGCACTGTCACTTCCTGGTCATCAACGGTTCTATCCGGTAGCCCCGTGTAAGCCGGCGGCACGAGCTGCATGCTCACGGACTCGACAACGGGCCTGGGCACCGTGTGGATGGTGAAGCGGTCGCTTCGGGTGTCTGCCGCGACCACGTAATAGGTGCTATCCTCCAGCAATGGGGGCAGGTCAGCACTCCAGGCGCCCTCCCGGCCCTCATTCAGCAGCATGCGCCGCGCAGGCTGGTCGCCTGTCTGCCAGAGCGCATAAACCGCCTCCGGCCGCACTCCGCCCACACTCACCAGAAGCTGCGGCGCCGTGCCGCGCACCACCCATGCCTCGCCCGGCTCTACCTGTGTCAGGCGCGTCGCAGTCGGCGGGTGGATGTCTGCCCTCGGCCACAGAAGCCGCTCCACGCTAACGACCGTGCTCTTCGGCGAGAGCACCGAATATGCCAACGCCACCAGTGTCAGCACACCCAGCGCGACGGCGAAACGGCGCAGCGGAGTGTAGTCCACGACGGATTCGGCATCCTGTCCGCGCAGCGATTCAGCGGCCCGCAGGCCGAGGAGCTTCTTCACCTCGGTGGGGGTCCTGCGATCAGTTCGGCATTGCAGGTAGGTCGTCAGCAGATTGCGCAGCTCGGGACGCGAAGTTTCGATCCGACGCGCGAGGTACAGGGGGCTCAACCGGCGCATCAGCGGCCAGAACGTCGCCACCAGCAGCGTCACACAAAAGGAAAGCATGAGGAAGCGAAAGAACGTAACTCGCCCCCCCTTCTGCAGCACAACCGCATGGTCCAGCAACACGCCGGCGAACATCAGCCCCACTACGACCAACGCCACGCCCACGTACCCGCCGCCCAGTCTGGCCAGCGACACCTTGCGCCGCAGACGGGCCAGCAGCGCGAGAGTGGGGTCAGTAAGGGCTGTGTGGTTGTGGTTCGCCATCTCGACTGCACCTGTTCAAGTGCTCGCTCCCTACTACCATTATATGGGTCAGCCCTGGCTGGCAAAAGGAGCCCGAGAAGGCAAGCCGTCTCCGAATGCATGTGGGCTCGCCGAAATCAGAGCGAGAACAGCTCGAGCGGGGCGAAGCCGAGCCGGTCCGCGCTGACGCAGCGGTATGTGACACCCTCCGCCTCGCCTTCGAAGGCCCCGGCGGCATCCCGGCCATGCAGGTGCCCGTAAACGCACCAGCTAACACCCGCGTCGCGTATGCGGTGGGTCAGCTCGGAACCTTCATCGGCGGCGCGGGGCGGGTAGTGAAAGATGGCGACCGCCGTGTTCCATTCCAATGCCGACAGGGCCTCCAGGGAGAGTTCCAGCCGAGCGATGGCCCTTCGCCAATGCCTCTCATCCTCGGGCGCGTAGTCGGCGTGCCACGGCGGAATCCAGCCGCGCACACCGCAGATGCCGACGCCCCCGTGCACGGCGGCCCCAAAGCGCACGTAGTGTAGGGAGGGTGGCAGGGCGGCGCGCACCCGTGCGGGACCGGTGCACCAGTAGTCGTGATTGCCGCGGATGAAGTACTTCTCCCCGGGCAAGGCGCCGATGTCTACCAGGTCAGCCTTGGCCTCCTCGAGCGTCATCGCCCAGCTCAGGTCGCCGGGCATCAACACCAGATCATCCGCCGCAACGGTTCGGCGCCAGTTCTCGGCGATGCGCCGGTCGTGCTCCACCCACTCGGGCCCAAACACGTCCATCGGCTTCTCGCCGGTGCCGGACAGGTGCAAGTCAGCGATGGCGTGCACGCGCATGGCTCGTCCTCGCACAACGCGGCCGGCGGACTACTCCTCCTCGTCGCCGATGATGCGCGCGATGCCTGTCTTTGCCATCGTCACCTTGACATCCTTCTCCGGGTCGATGCGCAGCACTATCCCATCGTCGTCTACCCTCACCACTCGGCCGCGGATGCCGCCGACGGTCATCACGTCGTCCTTCGCCTTGACGGATTCCAGCATCTGCTGGCGCTCCTGCTCTCGTTTCTTCTGCGAACGGCTCATCAGCCAGAAGAAGACGACGATGATGAGGATGATCGGCGCCATGCTCATGAGCGTTTGCACGAGGTCGGGCTGCTGGCCGCCGTTCTGGGCGGCCTGGCCGGCACCTTCGGCGGCTATCACGACGAGCGATTTGCACGCGTTCAGCATTTCACTCCCTTTCTGCGCGGGCGGGTCAGTCGGACGGGCTTGCGGCCCGGTAACGAGCGATGAACTCATCGCGGAACTCCGCGAAACGGGCCTGCTCAATCGCCCGACGTGCGTCCGCCACCAGGCGCTGGTAGAACGTGAGGTTGTGGATCGTAAGCAGGATGGGGCCGAGCATCTCCCCGACACGGAACAGGTGGCTGACGTAGGCACGTGAGTATAGCCGACAGCAGAGACAGTCGCAACCCGCCTGGACAGGCTGCGGGTCGTCGGCGAAGGCAGCGTTGCGCATACGCAACCGCCCCCGCGGCGTGAAGGCGGTGGCGTTGCGCCCCATGCGGGTGGGGGCAACGCAGTCGAACATGTCCATGCCCTGCCCGATCGCGAACAGCAGGTCCACCGGGAAGCCGACCCCCATCAAGTAGCGGGGGCGGTGTTGCGGCAGCCAGGGCTCGGCGGCATCGACGGCCCGGCGGCGCAGGGCTTCCTGCTCGCCCACGCTCACCCCGCCGACGGCATAGCCATCGAACCCCAGTGCGACCGTCCGCCGGGCGCTCAGTTCGCGCAGATCGTCGTTCACGCCGCCCTGCACGATGCCGAACAGCGCCTGGTCGGCCCGTGAATGCGCGTTGCGGCAGTCCTCCGCCCACTGCAGACTGCGCCGGACGGCCGTTTCTACGTCCTCGCGAGAAGCGGGATACGGCGGACACTGGTCGAGGACCATTGCCACGTCCGCGCCCATCCGTTCCTGGATGCGCATGCACTCGGCGGGGCAGAGAAAGATATCCGATCCGTCCAGCGGGCTGCGGAAACGCACTCCGTCATCCGCTATCTGGCGGTGTTCGGCCAGGCTGAAGACCTGGTAGCCCCCGCTGTCGGTCAGTATCGGCCCCTCCCATGCCATGAAGCGGTGCAGCCCGCCCATCTGCTCCACCAGTTCGGCGCCCGGACGCAGCGCGAGGTGATACGCGTTGGCAAGCACCATTCTGGCGCCGCTCTCCCGCAATTGAGCAGGAGTCAGGCCGCGGACGGTCGCGCGGCTGCCGACGGGCATGAAGGCGGGCGTCGGCACCGTGGCCGAGCGAAGCCGCAGCTCGCCAGCACGGGCACGAGAATCGCGGTCTGTTGCCGTGATTGAGAAGTCCACCCGAATCCTCCGCACAAGTGCGTAAACGGCGCATAGGATAGGACAGAAGGCGGCACCGTGCGAGCACATTCCCAGAGCGTGCCCCGTCACAGCAAGGCATTTTGACGCGGGCACTTCAGAAGGTATCATGTGCCGCCATCCGCAACGAGCCCCTTCAGGAGGAATATGTCCGTGCACAGATCCACTGCTCTGGTCGCTGCCGTGCTCGGCGTTGCCACCGTCCTGCTCTGCCCCGCCCTCAGCGCCCAGGCCTCGCCGGCACAGCGGGCGCCCGTTCACACGCTCAGGGATGCCGATTCGCAGCACGTCGGGCAGTGGCTTCTGCTCGGGCCGTTCCCGAACCCGCAGTCCGACCCGCGCGTGCACAACTCGCAGCGACTCGGCTACAACCGCGACTACCTAAGCGGACTGGGCGGCGAGGCGGAAGCCATACTTACGCCGGCAACCAGTGTCACGTTCGCCGATGACTCACGTGCGCAGCATTCTGTCGAACCAACTACAGCCCGCCCGGGCGAGGACGGCTACGTGGACGTGTTGGCGGCCTACGCCGAGCCACCGGGCGAAGAAGCGCGCTTCAAGGTCGCTTACGCGTTTGCGTGGGTCGAGGCGGAACGCGACATGGCACTCTACTGCTTCTTCGGCAGCGACGACTCCGCCAAGGTTTGGGTCAACAACCAGCTCGCGCTCGATAGCTGGGCGCCGTCCGGCAGGGGATGGCGCGCCCGGGCGGAGCACCTTCGCCTGCGCCTGCAAAGGGGCATGAACCGCGTTCTGGTGAAGGTCGAGAACCACAGCGGTCCATGGGGCTTCAGCTTCGAGATAGTCTCGGAGGACACGATCCGGGCAGTGCTCGCGCCGAAGGTGCAATTGCGGCTGCGCGTGGTCAGCACGCAAGCCCGCGATGAGCAGGGAGACACCTGGCGCGCCGTGCTCCGCCCGGAACTGACGGAGGCGAACGCGCTGTTCGCGGGGCGCACCGTCGCCTTGACAATACGGGACGCCGACGGAGAGCTGGTCGCCAGCGAGCATTGTCCGCTGGGCAACGACATGGCTTTCGAGATCCCTTCAGGCCCGCTGCTCGCCCGCGCTCATGCCGCGGGCTTTCCAGGCCGTGAGCGCTGGAGCGCCGCGGGCATCCTGGCTCAGGAGGAACCCATGGAGACGGTGCGGGAAGCGGCCGCATCGGCCCGGCGACTGGCCATGAAGGGCGCACACGACGCCTATGCCGGATGGTTCGCCTACCTCGCCGAACGCATCGAAAAAGCGCTTGAGGACGGAGAAGAGCCCGACGAGGAGACCGCCCGGCGGGCCTACCAGGTCGCCTACTGGCGGGAACATTGTGATGACGTAGATGCCATGGCCGCCATGCGGGGCTCGCACGAGTGGGCCTATCTCTCGCGCGTGGACGGCACGGGACAGCCATTCTCGCTGCACATCCCGCGCGACTACGACCCCGCTGGCGCCTGGCCCCTGCAGGTGTACCTGCACGGCATGGGCGGCACGCACGGACAGTTCTACGGTGAGCCGGACGAGCGTGAATATCTTGCTCTCGACGTGATGGGACGCGCCCGGGGAGGGAGCTACGTGCAGCTCTCAGAGGTGGACGTGCTCGAAGCGCTCGACTACGTGATGCAGCACTGGAGCGTGGCTCCCGAGCGGGTGCACCTGTGCGGAAGCAGCATGGGCGGGTTCGGCACGTTCAACCTGACCACCCGTTTCCCGGACCGCTTCGCCAGCGCCGTGCCGTGGTGCGGCGGTGGCCTCGGCACGCCGCTCGAGAACCTGCTGCACGTGCCACTCTACTCAGTGCACAGCGATGACGACTGGGTCGTGCTCGTCTCCCTGTCGCGGGCGGCCGTGCGCCGACTGACCCATCTGGGCTACCGCGCCATCCAGGACGAAACGACCGGTCTCGGCCACGGCGTGTGGCAATACAGGGAAGGCATAGAACGGTCACTGGAGTGGGCCATGCGCCATCGGCGTCCTGCGCAGGTCAGCCGCGTCGTCTACACGGCGACGGATGGTCTGGCACGCGGCGCCTACTGGGCGGAGGTGTTCGAATGGGGTCCTGAGGGGCGCCCCGCGCATATCGACGCCCGGCTGGACGAGGCGAACACCCTGTACCTCAGCCTGGACAACGTCGCAGCGGCCCGCTTCTCGCTGCACGAAGCGCCGCTGGATGCAGCACAGGAGCTCATGGTTGTTGTCGGCGGCCGCATAATTGGTGCGATCCAGCCGCCGCTGCCGACGGAGCTTTTTGTCTCCTCAACCCCTGAGGGCTGGCATTTGGGCAAGAATCCGCCCGAACTACCCGACCATCGCCTCCACTTCCCCGGCGGCATTGCGGCCCTCTACCAGGGCGAACCCCTGATGGTCGTGTGGGGCACACAAGGGGACGAGGGGACGAACGCCGCCATGAAGACCGTGGCGGACGCCGTGCGCAGCTCCTGCCGGGCAAACTGGCCGGCCGAGGCGCTCGATTCCACCTGGCCCATGCGCCTGGCCCTGTTCGGCCGGATCCCCGGCAAGCCCGACCACCAGGTCACCGATGGCGACATCGCAAGGCACAACCTGATTCTGCTCGGCACGGCAAGGCAGAATTCGGTCGTCGCGCGGATCGCCGACCGGTTGCTCGTGAAGGTTGAGGACGGACGCGTGCAGAGCTCGGACGGAGAGTCATGGGATTTTGCCGGCCGTGCCCTGCACCTGACGCACTATAATCCGGACGCCCCCGACCGCCTGGTGGGCTGGTTCGCATCGCAATCAGGCGATTTCTACCAGCCCGGCATGCAGCTTCTGGATCGGCTCTCGTGGGGTCAGCCGCCGGACTTCATCCTGCTCTCCGTATCCGGGGACAAGGGAATCGCCGCGCGGCGCTTCGACAGCCGCTGGCGCTGGGAGAGCGGCTACGCCGCCTCGCCACACCTGCCGGCCGAGGCATGCACGAGCGGCGGAATGGCGCAGATGAGGGCCGCCTCGCTGCGGCGAGCTACGGGTGCAGACTTCGTTCTGGTCTTTCAAGACGGTGACGCTGAGGAGCAGAGGCTCGAACCGGCTGTTACACGGCTTGCGGACCTGACAGCCTGGGAATACGGAGACCGAGCCGCCGTGATGGAGATAACCGGCAGCGAGCTGCTCCGCGTCGCTCCCATCCTCGCCCGGGGCGACGAGCCGGGTCGATTCATCCCGCGCGTCGAACCCGAGAGCGTGGAGAAGGAGCGCCTCTACACAGTGGCCATGCACCACGGGGAGATCAGCGATTATGGCAAGCGCACGCGAACGAATCCTCGCACGTTCCGGCTGACGGAGATCACCTTCCGACAGGTCATGCAGCACTGCCTGCGCCCGTAGCAGCGAGGCGGCGTCAGGCGATGAACATGGCGTCGCCGTAGCTGTAGAAGCGGTATTCCTGCCGCACGGCCTCGCGGTAAGCGGACAGCACGTTTTCGCGGCCCGCAAAGGCACTTACCAGCATCAGCAGCGTGCTGCGCGGCAGGTGGAAGTTCGTGATCAGCGCACCGACGGCGCGGAACTCAAAGGGCGGGTGGATAAACAGGTCTGTCCAGCCCTCATGCTCCCGCCAGTGGCCGGTTCGCACTACATACTCCAGCACGCGCGTGGTGGTGGTGCCGACGGCGACTATGCGCCGCTGCTCGCGCAGCGCCCGCTGCACCGCCTGCGCCGTGCCCGCCGGCAGGTGGTAGGCCTCCGGCTCCAGAACGTGCTCTTCGATCCTCTCGCTCTGAACCGGGCGAAAGGTGCCCGGCCCGACAAGCAGCGTCAGGGCGCGCGTCTCAACACCTGCGGCCCGAACGCGTCCGAGCAGTTCATCGGTGAAATGCAGCCCCGCCGTTGGCGCTGCGACCGCACCGTCGTGCGCGGCATAGACGGTCTGATAGCGCTCGCGGTCCACCTCGGGCATGTGCTGCGGCAGGCCCCTCTGGCGCCTGGCTCGCAGTATGTAAGGCGGCACCGGCGTCTGACCACCCTGCAACGCCCGGTGCATTTCGTTCCGGTCGGCAAACTCGACCGTCCAGTAGCCCCCCTCGCGCTTGCGCAACATCCGCACGCGGAGCCGTGACGGCTCAAGCATCAGCGACTCGCCTTCGCCCAACTTGCCGCCCGCGCGCACCATGGCGAGCCACTGCGCCGCATGCGACTCGGGCCGCACCAGCAGCAGCTCGACCGCCCCGCCCGTCTCGCGGCGGGCCGAAAGGCGCGCCGGCAGCACGCGCGCGTCATTCATCACCATCAGGTCGCCTTCGCGGAGCAGTTGCGGCAGGTCGCGAAACTCTCTGTGACACACCGCCCCGGTCCGCCGGTCGAGGCACATCAGGCGCGACTGGTCCCGCCGCTCGGTCGGGACCGCAGCGACGAGCTGTTCGGGCAGATCGTAGTCAAACCGGGACAGTTCGTTCATCGGCTACTTCCATGTGAGGCAACCTCGCAGCATTGACTATGCCAGAGGGTAACCCGCGCGCGCAAGCGACGCAGGTGTCAGAGCCTGCCAGCGCGACCAATCGCTTGCAAAGCCCCTACATGGTGTTTACACTCATTTTCTCCGGTTACCGAACCTGCAGCCGACCGAGGGGAGCGCATGAAGCCTGCCATCCTGCCCGGCGACGCCCCGTGGGTCGAACGGCCGCCCTGCCTTATCGAACTGCCCTCCGGCCACGTCCTGACTACGCAGAACCGCCCGCTGGTGATGGGGGTCCTCAACGTCACCCCGGACTCCTTCAGCGATGGTGGGCGCTACCTATCCCTCACCAGCGCCATCGACCACGCGCACGACATGGTGGCAGAGGGCGCCGACATCCTGGACATCGGCGGCGAGAGCACCAGGCCCGGCAGTGAGCCGGTGGACACCGAAGAGGAGATGAACCGCGTGCTGCCCGTGATCAAGGAACTCTCCTCCGAGGTCAGCGCGCCCATCAGCATAGACACACAGAAGGCTGAGGTCGCGGCGGCTGCGCTGCAGGCGGGGGCAGAGGTCATAAACGACGTGAGCGCGCTGCGCACTGACCCGCAGATGGCCGCACTCGCGGCAGACGCCGGCGTGCCCGTCGTGCTGATGCACATGCAGGGCACGCCGAAGAACATGCAGAAAGACCCCACTTATGGGGAAGTCGTCCGCGACGTACGCGAGTGGCTGCGGGAACGCGTCGAGTACGCAGCCTCGGCTGGTGTGCCTGCCGCCCATATCATTGTCGACCCGGGTTTCGGTTTCGGCAAGACTCCGCAGCAGAACCTGGAACTGCTGCGCCGTCTGAACGAACTGCACGAGCTGGGCCTGCCTATACTGGTCGGCACGTCGCGCAAATCAACGATCGGAGCAGTCCTGAACGCGCCGGAGGATGAGCGCCTCTACGGCACGCTGGCAACCGTGGCGGCGTGCGCCCTGGCCGGCGCCCACATTGTTCGCGTTCACGACGTGAGGCCGGCGCTGGAGGTGATCGAGGTCTGCGAAGCCATTCGTCGGGGGAGTGGCTGGGGCGATGATTGAGACCCTGCCCGAGTGGGGCCACTGGATCGGCCTGCGTCTGCCGATACTGGCCAAGGCGGCGGTGGAGGTTTTCATCATCTTCATCTTCGTCTACGCATTTCTGCGAATCATGGAGGGCACGCGCGGCGCCGGCATCCTGAAGGGCCTTGCCCTGTTCATGGGCGGGCTCGCGGTGGTGATGATCTTCCTGACGCGGCGCTTCCGCCTGGAGAACCTGCACTGGACGGTCACCCGGCTCGGGCCGGTAGTGTTGATACCACTGTTCATCCTGTTCCAGCCGGAGATACGGCGTGCGCTGATACGGCTGGGCCAGAACCCCCTGTTCCGCATGTTCTTCCGCCCGCACGGCAGCGTGACGGACGAGCTGGTCCGTGCCACGTTCAGCTTGGCGCGCGACCGGGTCGGTGGCCTGATCGCGATCGAACGCGAAGTGGGCCTGCGGGGTTACGTGGAGGGCGGCGTGCGGCTCGACGCAGAGGTTACCGCAGAACTGATCAAGACCATCTTCTGGCCCGGCACGCCGCTGCATGACGGGGCCATCGTCATACGCCAGCAGCGCGTGGCCGCCGCCGGGTGCCTGTTTCCCCTGACTGACAATCCCCAGTACTCCGCCGAACTCGGCACACGCCACCGCGCAGGGATCGGAGTCACCGAGGAATCCGACGCTGCCAGCATCATCATCAGCGAACAGACCGGACAGGTTTCACTGGCGGTCGGGGGCACTATACAACGCGACATGGACGAGCGGGCGCTCCGTCGGGCGCTCGAGGAACTGGCCGCCGAGCTGGAAGAGAAACAATAGAACACATGCTGAGCAAGCTGACCGACGCCGTGACGAATCGCCTGGGCATGAAACTCCTCGCCCTGGTGCTGGCCCTTGGCGTCTGGTTCTATGCCAGCAGCCGCCTGCGGGAGGAGGTCGTCATCACGGCGGAGATCAGTATCCAGCCTCCCGCCGGCTACACCATCGTGCACCAGAGCGAGCGCCAGGTGCGAGTGCGCATCGCGGGGCCGGGTTCGCTGATACAGAGCGTCTTGAGCGTCGCCGAACAGGGCATCCGCGCCCGCCACAGCCTCTCAGCCGACCAGGTCAGCGATGGCTGGGCGACCGTCCAGATACGGCCGGAATGGCTTCAGCTCGCGCTGCCCGACTGGGAGCTCGTCCAGTTGCGCTTCCTCGGCATCTCCCCCCGCAACGTCCGCGTTTACACAAGCCCCGTCGTCGAACGCCAGTTGCCGGTGCGGCCGGTGCTGGTCGGCTCCCTTCCGGAGGGCCTGCGCGTGCAGGGCGAGCCCCAGAGCGTGCCGGCACAGGTGACGGTGCGCGGGCCGGCCGTCGCGTTTGAGCACATCGATGCGGTGCCCACCGAGGAGGTATCGCTCTGGGACCGTCGCATCGGGGCCTACCGCGAGCGCCGACGGTTGCAGAGCGTCTTCGAGGTGCCTCTCGGCAATGGGCAGCGAGTTGCAGTGGCCCTCTCCCTGGAGCATACGGCGGCCGAGGTCACCTTCGGCATAGCCGAAGCAGCTCTCGAGGAGAAGACCTGGCGCAACCTGACGGTGCAGCCCATGGTACCCCTGGGCTTCCCCTTCCAGGCGCAAGTTGAGGACGGCGCCGCTGCCGTCTCGGTGACGGTGCGCGGTTCTCCGGACGCCATTCGCCGGCTGAGCGCGGAGGCCATACGCGTCTTTGTGGATCTGGCGGGCCTCGCATCCGAGTCGATCGAGCCGGGTGGAACCGCCCCGTATCGGGAACGCGTCCACGTCTACGTTCCGCCGGACGTTCGCGCCCAGTCCGTCCGCGTCGAACCTGACCAGGTCACCATCTTGTTGAAGAACCCCGCACAGTCGGTACAATAGGTGCCTCCAACCGCCCTTCTTGCCGGGAGGCCCCAATGGCCCTGCTCGGAGTCAACGTCGACCACGTAGCTACCGTTCGCCAGGCTCGCCGCACTTACGAGCCCGACCCCGTCTGGGCTGCGGCAGAGGCGGAACTCGGCGGGGCGGATATAATCACCGTCCACCTGCGCCAGGACCGCCGCCACATCAACGACCGCGACCTGCGGTTGATGCGGCAGACGACGGCGGTCGAGCTGAACCTGGAGATGTCACTGGAGCCGGAGATCCTGGAGATCGCCCTCCAGGTCCACCCCGACATGGTAACCTTCGTGCCTGAAAAACGTCAGGAGGTGACCACCGAGGGCGGGCTCGACGTGACCGGCCAGCGCGAACGCGTGGATTCGGCGGTCGCGCGGTTCGCCCAGGCAGGCATCCCCGTCAGCCTGTTCATCGACCCGGATGAGGACCAGGTCAGAGCGGCCGCCGACAGTGGAACAACATTCGTGGAACTGCACACGGGCGCCTATGCCAATACCGATAGCGGCGAAGCCGTCCACCAGCAATTGATGGCCCTGAGCCACGCCGCCGTCGTGGCGCGCCAGCTCGGCGTAACCGTCAACGCGGGCCACGGGCTGACCTACCGCAACGTTGCTGCCGTCGTTCGCCACCTGCGCCCCCACGAGCTGCACATCGGCCACAGCATCGTCTCGCGCGCCATCTTCGTGGGGCTCCGCGAAGCCGTCCGCCAGATGCAGCAGATCATCTACCGCACGGAGTCGCTGCTTTAGACGCTGCGCCGGCGGCCGCAAGCACGAGGGGAGGATTGCATGGACTACGACCGCGACAAGGTGAAAAAGGGCGTGCGCCTGCTGCTGGAGGGCATAGGGCGCGATCCGGATGAAGCCGGCCTGGCCGAGACGCCCAATCGCGTCGCCGACGCCTATGCCGGCCTGTTTGCGGGCATGCGACAGAACGCGGAAGAGATCATAAAGGTCTTCCACGAGGAAGGCTACGACGAGATAGTGCTGGTACGCCACATCCCTTTCTATTCCATGTGCGAACACCACCTGCTGCCCTTCCACGGACATGCGCACGTGGCCTACCTGCCAAGGGCCGGCCGCATCACGGGCCTGAGCAAACTGGCCCGCATGGTGGATCTGCATGCCCGCCGCCTGCAGGTGCAGGAGAGAATGACGGCCGACATCGCCCGCGACCTGACCCGCACGCTCAACCCCAAGGGTGTCATGGTCGTCGTTGAGGCCGAGCACCTGTGCATGACCATGCGCGGGGTCAAAAAGCCCGGCTCCTTGACCGTCACCAGCGTGGTAACCGGCATATTCCGCGAGAACCCCGCAACAAGGGCAGAGGCCATGACGCTCATAAACGGCGGAAAGTGAGAGTACCGCAGAGCGATGAACCAGGGCACTGAACGAGTGGCAGAGTTCGTGGAGCTCGCCTCCCCCGAGGAGCGCATTGACGTGGTGTGCGAGTACACCCGCCGCTGCTACGAAGCCGGGCTGACCGTCTCGGTCCACGCCCCCCAGGCCACGGACGCCGAGGAGCTCGACGAACGGCTCTGGACATTCGCCCAGAGTGCGTTCATCCCCCACGTGCGACTGGAGCAGGCAACGGATCCGCTCATCGAGCCCGTCGTTATCCTCAGTGGCGCGCCGGGCGAAGCCGAATCCGACATCCTGATCGTCCTGACGCAAGGCGCCTTGCCGGAGTGGTTCGAACGGTTCCCACGCCTCTACGACTTCGCAGCGGTCTATGACGAGAAGCTGCGCGCCGCCAGCCGTGAGCGGTTCGAGGCCTGCCGCAGCGCGGGCTACCACATGCGCTTCACGCGGATCAAAAGCGAGCCCTGACGAGGACCCGGGCCCGTCATCTGGAGCAAGCGGTGCCCCCCCCGCCACGGCCCAGGTCTCTGCGCACGCACGCTGGCCACTGAAGAACGCGGAACGCCCCGCGAGGTCAGGGCCCCGCCCCCGGGTTCGAGACTTCGCCGAACAGGGTCAGCGTTGTTGCATCGGTTATGCGGACACGCTGCAAGGTTCCGGACAGGGCGGCGTCGCCGGGGAAGACGACGATGTCATTGCCCCGCGTGCGACCGCACAGCCTGCTCTCGTCCTGCTTGCTAACTCCCTCCACCAGCACATCCACCTCGCGCCCGATCATCGCCCGCCGGCGTTCTTCGTCTATGGCCTTTTGAGCGGCCAGCAGCCGCTGGTGGCGCTCGCTTTTTAACCCCTGCGGCACGTCGTCGGGCCAGCGGGCGGCCCGCGTGCCAGGGCGCGGCGAGTACTTGAACATGAACGCCTGCTGGTATCGGACCCGGCTGAGCAGGCTCAGCGTCTGCTCGAAGTCCCGCGCCGCCTCCCCCGGGAAGCCGACGATAAAATCGCCCGCGAGCGCCACACCGGGGGCAATCTCTCGCGCGCGCTCGACCATGCTCAGATACTCCGCCCGGCTGTAGCGGCGCCGCATCCGCCGCAGCACACGGTCCGAGCCGGCCTGCGCCGGCACATGCAGATGCTCGCAGACTTTCTCCAGCTCCGCAACGGCCCACAGAACATCGTCCGACATGTCCACCGGATGGCTTGTGACGAAGCGCACGCGCCAGAGACCGTCGACCTCGTTTACCACCCCCAGCAGGTCGGCCAGGCGGTGACCATCCCGCCGATAGCTGTTCACGTTCTGGCCGAGGAGCGTGACCTCGCGCACGCCCCCGTCCACCAGCCGGCGCACCTCGTCGACGACCTCCGCAGCCGGCCGGCTCACCTCCCGGCCGCGCACGTAGGGCACGATGCAGTAACTGCAGAAGTTATCGCAGCCGCGCATCACGCTCACGTAGGCCTGGTGAGCGCCGCAGCGCATGGCGCCCTGACGCTCGAACCGGACGGGGCTTTCGTCCTCGACATCAACCACGGTCCCACCCCCGGCGAGGATGTGCCGCAGGTGCCCGGGCACGCGAAGGAAGGCACGGGTGCCACAGACCAGGTCGACGAAATCGAACCTGCGCACGATCTCGACCCCGAGCCGCTGAGCCATGCAGCCGATGACGCCGAGCACGAATCGCTCGCCTGCCGACGCGCGGCGACGGTGCGTTCCCAGATGCGAGAAAACGCGGTTCTCAGCATGCTCACGCACGCTGCAGGTGTTATACAGCACCACGTCGGCCCGGCCGGGCTCCTCCTCCAGCTCGAAGCCCTCTCGGCGCAGTTCGCCGCGGAGCAGTTGGCTGTCCAGCTTGTTCATCTGGCAGCCGAAGGTCACAATGCAGACTTTTGGCGTTTCGCCGCTCATGGAAGTTCGCATCAGGTGGCGCAAGAAAACACGGTCTAACCGGCCAGTTCGCTGACAGCGCGCTGGAGCAGCTTCTCAATGGTCTGACGGCCACGCCGCTCGGCGCGTCGGTCGCGCCCCTCGACGACAAGCTCCAGGTGGGCAGCCTTGCCTGGCTGGCGCAGGTTGAACCACCAGTCCTGCGTGCGGACGGTCAGGCCGTCGATCATCTCCTTCTCCGCCTCCGGGAACTCGTCCCGAACCCGCTTCAGGATGCTCTCGGCGGCATCGGCCGAGGGTATCTCGTAATTGCCCTCTTCGCTCCGGCTGAAGACATCCAGCTCCCCGGCCAGTTCGGAGACCTTTCCACCCTCCCGCGCCAGGTAGCTGCCGAACACGAGCAGAGCAACGATCGCCGAGGGGAAGCGGAAGAAGTCGCGGAAGTAGTGCAGGCCCGTCAGGTCGGCTCCGTACAGGGCTTCACTGCGCCGGAAGGCCATCGCGAACCCCCGCCGCGCTGCCGGGGCGCCGACCGCCTCGCCGCCGAGGGCGCGGATCCGCGCCCGAAGCGACGCGGTCGAGCGCAGATCGAAGCAGATGACCTCCTCGGGGTTGCGGGCCAGCAGCTCCGAGGCGATCAGTCCAGCGGCCACGTCGTGGCGCAGCAGTTCGCCCCCCTCATCAAAGAAGGCGATGCGCTCGCCCGTGAAATCGACCGCCGCCCCGAAGCCGGCCCGGCTCTCGCGGACGGCACGTTTCATGCTGGTGACCACCATGTGGCAGGGGAAGCGCCGCCCCAGCAGCGGGGTGTGCGAATCTTCCTCGAATCGCACGGCCGTAAGCTCAACGGGCAGCTTCGCCAGCAGGGGCCTCAACACCCGGCCGGCGGAGCCGTTCCCCCCGCCCACCACCAGCCGCAATGTGGGAAACTGAGACGCGAACTTCGCCACATAGGGCACGTAGTCCGCCAGCACGCTCTCGCTCGACGTTTCCCCCGGCAGCCGACTCGACGCCATACGCAGGCGCCGCGCGATCAGGCCGACCTTCTCCAGCCCGTCGCCGAAGGCCACCAGGCGGCCGTCCCGTCGCCAGAGGCGCACGCCGCTGACGTTGTCCGCGTAGTTGCCCCCGCCAATGAACGCCGCGCCCGCGTAGCTGTCGGTGCCCACGGCGAATGCAAGTTGATCAGGCGTTGCGACGCCGAGGTTGGCCGCGTCCAGGCCGGAGCGGTTCACGCCTTCGCAGAAAATGCGCGCAAAGCCGCGAGAGTTCTCCCGCAGGTCGCAGCCCACGACCAGGCGCGAACCGGAGGGGTTCTCCGCGCGCAGCAACTGCGCCGTGGCGAGGCCGATCTTGCGCATTACGTATTCGTTGACCTGCTCCGGCACGCGCCCCAGCACGGCTGTGGCGCGGAAGACGGCGTTGCTGACCTTCTGATCGCTCGCCGACGCCCCCGCCAGCTCCGGCGAGCGGTGCGGACAGAGCAGGCACTTCGGATACTGATTGCGTTGCCGGGTGCGGCATATGGCCAGCGAGATGCAGTAGCGTTCGCCCGGGCAGCTTCGCTGTGTATTGGCCATCGCCATAGTCCGCAGAGAGACGCAGAACCCAGCAACCTTGCTTGAACCCACAGTATAGCGAACATGCAGGATCGCGCGCAACGGGCGCGTTTGTGGCCCGCAGGCCGCCGAACGTATAATGTGGCGCACGGGATGCCATACGCGCGCGTCCCGCCGCCGAACCTTCCAGGCCGGTACAGCGACATGGCGAAGTGGCCACTATACAGCGCACGGAACCTGGCAAAGAGCTACCCCATGGGCGACCTGACTGTGCGCGCCCTGCGCGGCGTCAACCTGGACATCTACGAGGGCGAACTGCTGACGCTGCTTGGGCCGAGCGGCAGCGGCAAAAGCAGCCTGCTGAACATCATCGGCGGCATGGATACCCCGACCGAGGGCCAGATGCTGCTGAAAGGGACCGACATCAGCGGCTTCGGAGAGCGCGAACTGACCCAGTACCGCAGACACCACGTGGGCTTCATCTTCCAGTTCTTCAACCTGGTGCCCACACTCACCGCAGCGGAGAACGTGGACCTGGCCGCCCAGATATGCGACGACCCGATGGACGTGATGGACGTGCTGGAGGTGGTCGGCCTGGCCGCCCGCGCGGACCACTACCCCAGCCAGCTCTCCGGCGGCGAGCAACAGCGCGTGGCCATCGCGCGCGCCGTCGTCAAGAACCCTCAGGTAATCCTGGGCGACGAGCCGACCGGCGCTCTCGACTACGAGACCGGCAAGCTGGTGCTCAACTTGCTGAAACGCATCCACAAATACAGCGGCCGCACCGTCGTGATCGTAACCCATAACGCCGCCATCGGTGACATGTCCGACCGCGTGGTGCGCCTGCGCAGCGGCACCGTGCAGGACATGCGGACCAACGCGAACCCCGTCGACCCCAGGGAACTCTCATGGTAGGCGACCTGCTGCGCAAGAAGCTGCTGCGCGACGTGTGGGAATCGTGGCCACAGTTCGCCGCCGCTGCCGCCGTCGTCTTCTGCGCCACGGCGCTCTACGTGAGCTTTCTGATGACCTACCGCAGCCTCGTCGTCTCGCGCGACAACTACTACGAGGCATACAACTTCGCCGACTTCTTCGTGCACCTGGAGAAGGCGCCCGAGTCCGCCCTGCGCGACGTGGAGGCCGTCGAGGGCGTCTGGCGAGCGCGCGGGCGCATCGTCAAGGATGTGCCGCTCGAGGTGGAGGGCAACGAAGGCGCCGTGGTCGGCCGCATCATCTCCATGCCGGATGAGCGTGACGGGCTGATCAACGACATCCACATGCTGCGGGGCGGCTACTTCCCCGGCGTGGCGGCCGAGGAGGTCATTGTCAACGAGCGCTTTGCCGAAGCAAACGCTCTGCGAATCGGCGACACCTTCCAGGCCACGCTTAACGAGCGCAAGGAGGATCTACGCATCGTCGGCACCTGCTACAGCCCTGAGTATGTCTACGCCATCCGCACCGTCGGCCAGTTCGCCCCCGATTACCACGACTTCGGCATCATCTTCGCCCGCGAACGCTTCGTCGAAGATGCCTTCGACATGACCAACGCCGTCAACGACGTTTGCGGCCTGCTGCACCCCGGGGCGAACGTGGAGCGCGTGCTGGATACCATCAGTGACCGGCTCGAGGATTACGGCGTGTACTGGAAGTACGGGCGGGACCGGCAGATGAGCAACCGCTACCTGCTGGAGGAGCTGAAAGGCGTGCGCACCAGCGCGCGCATCGTGCCGATGGTCTTCCTGATCGTCGCCGCCGTGGTTATCCACATCATCGTGCACCGGCTGGTAGAGCATCAGCGTACGCAGATCGGGCTGCTCTGCGCGCTGGGCTATGGCAAGCTGCGTGTAACCATGCACTACATCTCCTACGCCCTCATCATCGCTCTTGCGGGCACGCTGACGGGGGTGTTGGCCGGCTACCTGCTGGCCGGGCGGTTCGTGGTCATATACAACATGTTCTTCCGATTCCCCTCGCTCAGGGTGGTATTTCACCCTAAGGCCATCGTGGTCGCCTTCACGCTAAGCTGCGGCATGTGCGTGATCGGCGCCGTGCGCTCGGCATGGAGCGTTCTGAGCATCCAACCGGCCGTCGCCATCCGCCCCGCGCCGCCGGCCGGCCGACGCACTTTCCACACGGGCAGACTCTCGTCCCTGTGGCAGCGTCTGCCCCTGCTGTGGCGCATCACGCTGCGCAACGCCATCCGCGCCCGCGGGCGCAGCGCATTCTGCATCCTCGGAGTGGCCGTATCCATGATGATGCTGGTTGTCGGCTCCACGACGAGCGATTTTTTCGAGTGGATCATCAACTACCAGTTTGGCGAAGTCGACGCTTCGCAGATCCGGGTGGACTTCGCCGACGAGCGACCTGAAGGCGCCGCGCTCGAGATCGCCGCCCAACCAGGCGTCGCCCGTGTGGAAGGCATTCTTCAGATCGGCGGCGAGCTGCGCAACGGGTGGCGCACGAAGCTCGTGTTCATCCTCGGCCTGGAACCGGACAGCCGACTCTACCGAGTCTACGACCTGCAGGGCAGGTCCATTCCCCTGCCCCCAGACGGCCTGTTGATGCCCGATCGCATGGCGAAAGACCTGGACATCCGCTGCGGGGACGAGCTGATCCTCGACCCATACATCGGTGACAAGGACGAATACCCCGTGCGCGTGCGCGCTATTGTGGAGCAGTACATGGGCCTGGAGCTGTACGCCGACCGTCGCTACCTGGCGAAAGCCCTGGGTGAAGGCCCTTTCCTGAACGGCGCGATACTCACCACGGACACGGGCACATTGGACTCGGTGATGGATCGGCTCGACGACCTGCCGGCAGTCTCGGCCGTCAGCAGTTCCGGCAAGATGTTGCGCGACTTCAAGGAGACCGTCGCCGAACTGATCAACGTTGCGGTCTTCATCCAGACCCTCGCCTCCGCCATCATCGCCTTCGCCGTCATCTATAATGCCAGCGCCGTGAGCATCGCGGAGCAGGAGCGCGACCTGGCCTGCCTCTGCAGCCTGGGGTACGAGAGGGATGAGGTGGCGCGCATCGCAACAAACGATACCATGCCTCTGGGCCTGGTCGGCGTGCTGATCGGCATACCGCTGGCCTATCTGGCCTCCTGGGGCATCGCGCAGGCATTCTCCACTGAGCTATATAAGCTGCCGGTCATCGTGAATCCGTTGACGTATGCCCGCTCCGCCCTGCTCGTGCTGTGCTTCCTGCTGGTCGCGCGCGCAGTCTCTCGGCGGCGGGTGTTCGGCATAAACATAGTCCAGCGTCTCAAGACACGCGAGTAGCCCCGCGCCTCCAGAACGGACACCACAGCCATGAAAGCCCTGACGCAACTGATCTCCCGCTATCGCTGGCCGCTGGGCATCGCCGCAGCGGCGCTGCTGCTCTACCTGATCGCCCGCAGCCGGCCGCTCCCCGTCGAGACAGCCGCCGTCGAGAGAGGCCCAATCGAGGAATACGTGAGCGAGGAGGCCGAGACGCAGCTCGACGTGGAGCGCGTCCTGGCCGCCGACCGTGCCGGCACAATGCGGCGCATCGCCCTCGAAGTCGGCGACCGGGTCGAGAAGGGGCAGGTGGTCGCCTCCATAGAGGATACGGAGCTCGAACTGACACTCGGCGGACTGCGCGACCAACTGCAGGAGATCGAAGCGCAACTGCAAGGAGTGGACGTGCCGCTGCCGAAGCCGTCCGAAATCGAGGCCGCCGAGAAAGAGCGGCTGCGCGCCGAGAAGCTTGTGGAGCAACTGGAGCAGGAGAAGAAGGCCGCCGAAGCCGAAGTGCGCTACGCCGAAGCCGAGTTGCGCCGCATGCAGGAACTCTACCGGAAGAGCTCTGCCTCCGACCGGCAGCTCGACGAGGCGAGACTGCGCCGCGACGTGGCCGCCGCCTCGCTGCAGGCGTTGGAACGGCAGCTGGCCGCAGCCCGCACCGGCGTCGAGCTGGCCGCACTGCGCAAGCAGACGTTACTGGACAGCATGGACGACACGGCACACCTGCACAAGGTTTACGCGGCACAGCGCGAACGCATCCGCAAACAGCTCGAGCTCGTCGGATACCACTCCCACGTGGTCAGCCCCATCGAGGGCGTGGTGCTGGAGAAGCACCTCAACAGCCGGCAGTTCGTGCAGCCGGGAACCCGGCTGCTCAAAGTGGGTGACATGAGCTCCATCGAAATCCGCGCGGACGTTCTCTCCGACGAGGTCCAGCGCGTGAAAGTGGGCCAGAAGGTACTGCTCGTCGGCGATGCAATACCCCCGCGCGCAGGCAACAGCCCGCCCGTCGGAACGGTCAAAAAGGTCTATCCCTCCGGATTCACCAAGATATCTGCCCTCGGCGTCCGGCAGCAACGCGTGACCGTGCTCATCCAGTCCGGCAACTCAGCGCTCGGCCTCGGGCCCGGCTACGAGCTGGACGTGAAGATAGCCGTGGCGCAGAAAGAAGACGCCGTTCTGGTGCCCTCCGACGCCGTCTTCGCCACGCCCACAGGTTCGGCGGTGTTCGTGGTCGAAGGCGGACGCGCCCACCTGCGCGAGATCAAGACCGGCCTGAAGGCTGAAACTCAATACGAGGTTGTCGAGGGCCTGGAACCGGCAGAGGTCGTCGTGCGCCGCCCGCCGACTGACCTCAAAGAGGGGGGCCGAGTGAGCGCGCAGGAAGCCGTCACACCATGAAGCGGCCGCGCCGGCCGGTTGCTTTGGCGCCGCCTGCGCCTATGATACTGTCACAGGCATAACCGCAGAGCAAGGAGGTCAGCATGAAGCTCGGATTGGTGACGTACAACCTGGCTAAGGACTGGGACGTTGACAACATCATCGAGATGTGCGCGAAGCACGGCTTTCAGGGCGCGGAACTGCGCACCACGCACGCGCACGGGGTTGAAGTCGACCTGAATGAAACCCAGAGGGAAGAGGTCCGCAAGAAGTTCGCCGGCAGCCCCGTCGAGCTGGCCGGGCTGGGCAGCGCCTTCGAATACCACTCCGACGATCCCGACGAGGTCCGCCACAACATCGAGGGCACCAAGCAGTACGCACGCCTGGCGGCCGAGGTCGGCGCGCCCGGTATCAAGGTGCGCCCGAACGGGCTGAAGACCGACAAGGGCGTGCCGGAGGAGGTCACCCTGAAGCAGATCGGTGAGGCCCTGGCCGAATGTGCGGAGTACGCTGACGCGCTCGACGTGGAGGTGCGCCTCGAGGTCCACGGACCGGAGACAAAGGACCCGAAGCGCATCCGCAAGATACTCGACCACGCCGACCACCGGAACGCCTTCGTGTGCTGGAACTCCAACGCCTACGAGGTCGAGAACGGCTCGATCGAGGACAACTTCCGCCTGCTGGCCGACGAGATCGCCCTGGTCCACATGCGCGACCTGTGCGCCGACGATTACCCCTGGGTGGAGTTACTGAGACTGCTGCGCGAACAGCCATACGAAGGGTTCTGCCTGGCCGAGGTAGCCGCCAACCAGGAGCCGGGACGCATCATGGACTACTATCGCACCTGCTGGGACGCCTTCCACCGCATCCTCGACCTGCAGGGCGTGCCCTCCTGACATCGCAAGCATCGCGGGGTTTCCGTGACCAGACGCCAGGTCGTGCGCGCCGCCATCGAGCACCGTCGGCCACCCTACGTGCCCTGGCAACTGGGCTTCACCTGCGAGGCCCGCCAGAAGCTGAGCGAACACAGCGCGCGCGCCCTTGGCTACGCTGGCGACGCCGTGATCCAGACGCCGAACATCGACCGGCTCGCCCGCGAAGGTTTGGTCTTCCACCGGGCCTACACCACGCAGCCGCTCTGCACGCCGGGCCGCGGGTTCCGCTGCGGCCGCCACTGCGTGGAAGAAAACGCTCCGCTCAGGCAACCATATAAGCGGTAGCACCGCTCGGGGCCGCCGGTGGCGCGCGGGCGCAAGCCCAGGGACGGGGCGTTCCCTTTGACATGGCGTATGGCGTAGGCGATAATGGAACTGACTGGTCAGTACTGCCCCGGAGGCCACATGATGTCCGACAAGGCTCAGCTCATACTTGACACCGCCGAGCGTCTGTTCGCCGACGGCCGCTACCACGAGGTGACGTTGGATCACCTGTGCAAGGAGGCCGGCATCGGCAAGGGCACCGTGTACCGGTACTTCGAGGACAAGGAAGACCTCTATTACAAGGTCATCCTGCGCGGTCTGGACGAGCTGATGGCCACCGTGCAGCAGGTCGCAGAGAGCACCGAAGAGCCGGGCGAAGGGCTGCGCGAGACCGCCAGGCGCATGGTCGAGTTCTACAACCGGCGTCACGCCCTGTTCAGCCTGATGTGGAGCGAACAGTTGCGCGGCTCGGAGAAGCGCGACGTGGTGCGGCGAAAGTGGCGAAGGAAGTCGGATAAGATCGTGGACATCTTCGCCGGCTTCATACGCACCGGGGTCGACCGGCACTGCTACCGGATCGGCAAGTTCAGCCCCGCCGCGGCGGCGCGGCTGTTGATGGGCATGCTGCGCACTGGCATGCGACACCGCAACGAAATGCCGGGGGGCAAGGATTGGCCCGTGGGCATTGTGGAAATGTTTGAGACTGGCCTGCTGGCCGACGACGCTAAGGAAGCACGGTAGGGACTTATGCAATCAAGAACCTGTCTGCTGGCTGGAATCGGAGTGTGCCTGCTGGTGGCCTTCGGCGGGTGCTCGCGGGAGTTCTATCGAAACTCGGCAGATCGCCAGGTCTACGGCATCATTGAGCAGAAGTCCGCCAAGGTGCCCGGTATGCTCAGCGAGTTCACCATCGAGCCGAGCCCCCAGACCGTGCTCCGCGACTGCCCACTGGTGACCGACGCACCGCCCTACGGCTCGCAACCCCCCGCCGTGGACGACTCAGGCGTGGCCGAGCCCGCCCCCCCGGCGGCGCTGGTCAGCCTGACCAGGGCGCTTGAGATCGCCGCACACAACAGCCGCGAATACCAGTCGCAGAAGGAGTCGGTCTACCTTAGCGCACTCTCCCTCACCCTGAGCCGCTACGCCTTCGATCCGCAGTTCTTCTGGACCATAAGCGGTGACTACAACAACACCGACTCCGGCGACGAGGAGCTGGTCAGCGGGCGCAACTCCTTCGGGTTCAGCCGGCTCTTCCGCACCGGCACCATGCTGACGGTCAGCCTGCTCTCCGACATCAGCGAGTACCTGACGGGCGACCCGCGCCGCGCCCAGTCTTCGCTCTTCAGCGTCGCCGTCACTCAGCCGCTGTTGCGGGGCGCAGGCATCGCCGTCACCGAACCGCTCACCCAGGCCGAACGCAACGTCATCTACCAGATTCGCGATTTTGTTCGCTTCCGCCGCAGTTTCTTCGTGCAGGTGCTCTCGGCCTACTACCGCGTGCTGGAGAACCTGCAGGTTCTGGAGAACGAACGCAGCAACTACGACAGCCTGGTCTTCAGCCGTCGGCGAGCGGAGGCGCTCAGCGAGGCGGGTCGCCTGCCGCCCTTCCAGGTGGACCAGACGCGCCAGGACGAGCTGCGCGCGGCGGACCGCGTGGAGCTGAGCCGCCAGAGCTACGAAGGCAGCCTGGACGATTTCAAGCTCACGCTCGGGCTGCCGACCGAAGCGCACATAGCGCTCGATCCCGGCGAGTTGCAGCGCCTCGCCACCGCCAGCGTGCAGGAGCTCGGCTTCGAGCTGGCCGACGCCTCGGGCGTTGCCCTCGCCCACCGGCTGGACCTGATGACCGCCGGCGACCAGTTGCAGGACGCCGCCCGCAAGGTGCAGGTGGCCGCCAACGACTTGCTGCCGGGCCTCGACCTGAGCGCGGGCCTCAACTGGGAGACCAGCGGCAACACCCTCAGCGATTTCGACGGAAGCCAGATCGACCTGAGCGCCGGGTTCGAACTCGACCTGCCGTTGGACAGATTAAGCGAACGGAACACCTACCGCAGCCAGCTCATCAGCCTGGAGCGCAGCCAGCGCGACCTGTGCGAGACGCGCGACCGCGTGCTGCTGAGCGTCAGGAACTCCTGGCGCCAGTACCAGCGAGCCCGCAGCAGCTATCAAATACAGGCACGCAGCGTGGCGCTGGCCGAACAGCGCGTGGAGAGCGTCAGGATGCTGCTCGATGCCGATCGCGCGATCACCAGGGACCTTCTGGAAGCCCAGGAGGCCCTCAGAGACGCAAGGAACGCGCTGGCAGCCGCCGTGGTCGATTTCCGCGTCGCACGGCTCGCGTTGGCGCGAGACATGGGCATACTGCACGTAACCGAAACCGGACAACTGGAGGAGCGGTTCAATGAGTACCTCTGATCAGAGAACGCCCGAGCAGGCAGGGGGCCGCCAGCCGAAGGCCGCATCGCCGCCGCGCAGGAACGTACTCGCCACGGCGCTGATCGTTGTCGGCGCCGCAATCCTGGCCATCGTGGGTATCACCTTCATGGTGCGAGCAGGTGAAAAGGGCACCGACATATCCGCCATTCCCACCGCACCGGTCAAGCGCGGCCCCCTCACGGTGAGCATCACCCAGGGGGGAACCCTCAGGGCGATGGAGTCGCTCGAAATCAAAAGCGAGGTCGAGGGCAATAACCAAATACTCGAAATCGTGCCGGAGGGCACGATCATAACCGAGGAGGACGTCCAGAACAGCAAGGTGCTGGTGCGCCTGGACGCCAGCGAGCTGGACGAGCGCCTGGCAAACCGCGAGATCAGCTTCGCCAGTGCCGAGGCGAGCCTGACACAGGCACGGGAGGCCCTGGAGATCCGCAAAAAGCAGAACGAGAGCAACGAGGCGAGGGCCGCCCTGGAGCTGAAGTTCGCTCGCATGGAACTGGCCCGCTACCTGGGCGACGCCCTGGCCGATCACATAGTCGCCCAGTACGGCAGGCCGGAGGACCTGGAGAACGCCGACTTCTCCATCCTCGGGCCACTGGCAACGCGCGAAGTCGAGAAGATACTCAGCGAGGTTCGCCAGGCCGGAACGGAGAATGCCCTGCAGGTTGAGGGCACTACGGCAGAGGAAGTTCTCGGCGCCTTCTACACGACAGCAGCCATAGACCTGGACGTCTCCCTCGGCGGCATGGCCCGCCAGACAGTGCGCGACCTCGCCTCGAACGTCCTGATCGCCGGCGCTCAGCTCTCGCAGCAGGAGGACAGGCTCTACTGGACCCGTCGCCTGGTGGAAGAGGAGTACGAGAACCGCAGCAAACTGGACGAAGACCTGCTGAGCAAGGAACAGCGCCAGGTGACCCTGGAAAGCGCGAAGGAGGAACTGCGCCTGTTCATCCGCTACACGCTGCCGAAAGATGCCGAACAGCGCTACAGCGACTACATCGAGGCCCAGCGCGAACTCGATCGCGTGGAGGCGACCTCGCGCAGCGAACTGGCGCAGGCCGAAGCCAACCTGAAGTCCAAACAGGCTACCTACAATCTGGAGAAGGAACGCCTGGAGAAGACGCGCGAGATGATCGAGAAGTCCACCATCCGCGCGACCAAGCCCGGCGTCGTCGTCTACGCCTCCACCAGCGACCCCTGGCGCCGCGACAACAATCCCATCCAGGAAGGTGCCAACGTCCGGCAAAACGAGACCCTCATCAACCTGCCCAACCTGAGCACACTGGCCGCACGAGTGAACATCCACGAGATCGACATCTCCAAGATCCAGGAAGCCCAGCCCGCCCGCATCAGCGTGGAAGCCCTGCTGGGCGAGAGCTTCCCCGCCACGGTAGCGCGTATCAGCCCCATGGCCAGCAGCGAACACCGCTGGCTGAACCCCGACACGATGGTCTATGAGACCGACGTGAAGTTGGAGGGTATCTTCGAGGGGTTGAGCCCGGGCATGTCGGCAACCGCCGAGATCATCGTCGCCGACCTGAAGGACGTCCTCTACGTGCCCGTTCAGGCCGTCAGCACCCGGCGCGGCAAGCGGGTCTGCTGGGTGCGAACCCCGACCGGGCCCCAGATGCGCGAGGTCAAAACGGGATACTTCACAGAGAAGTACGTCGAAATCCGAGACGGGCTGAAGGGGGGCGAGACGGTCTTCCTGGCCCCGCCGGAGGAAGAGATGGAGGCCGAAGGTGACGAGGAAGCCACCGGGATGGGCGAGGAGGAAACGGCCGAGGAAGCCCCGGAAGTGAGGCCGGCGCCACCGGCAGAGACAGACGAGTCCGACACGGGCGCCGAAGAGGAGGAAAGGGCCGATTCCGATGCCGTTCAGAAGGCCCGTGAGTTGGCGCAGAAGCTGATCGGCATGTCTGACGACGAACGCGCGCAGTACTTCCAGGACATGTCGCAGCAGGAGCGGGTGCAGCTCTTCCAGTCCTTCCGCAACCTGCCCGAAGCCGAACGCCAGCAGCTTATGCAGAAGCTTGGATTCGGCGGCAGGCCGGGCGCAGGGGCGGGCGGTCGAGGAGGCTCCACAGGCGGCGGACGCCCCGCACCCAACCAGCAGTAGCAGCGGAGAACGCCATGGCCATCTGCGAACTGAGGAACATCTGGAAGACGTACCAGATGGGCCACGCCGAGCTGCACGCTCTGAAAGACGTCAGCTTCTCGCTGCAACGCGGCGACATGGTCTCCATCATGGGCCCGTCGGGCTCGGGCAAGTCGACCTTCCTGAACCTGGTCGGCTGTCTGGACCGCCCTTCGCGGGGCGAGTACCTGCTCGGCGATCGCGACGTCTCCACCATGAGCGACGACGAACTGAGCGAAGTGCGCGCAAACCAGATCGGATTCATCTTCCAGTCCTACAACCTGATCGCCCAACTCAACGTGATTGAGAACATCGAAGTCCCCCTCTACTACCAGGGCATCTCCGAGGCGGAGAGCTACGAGCGTGCCGTGGAACTGGCCGAGCGCGTCGGGCTCGGCCACCGGCTCGGGCACCTGCCCACCGAGTTGAGCGGCGGCGAGCGCCAGCGCGTGGGCGTCGCGCGGGCACTGGCCAACAACCCCCTGATCGTGCTCGCCGACGAACCCACCGGCAACCTGGACACTAAGACCGGCGCCCAGATTCTGGACCTGCTGCATGAGCTGAACCGGGAAGACGTGACGTTCATCGTCGTCACTCACGACCCGAAAGTCGCCGCCACCACCCAGCGCACGCATTACCTGGTGGACGGCAATATGACCGACGACCCATCCGTGATGGAAGTCCGATGATTTACTTCCAGTTGAAGCGCACGTTGAAGTTCGGCGTCAAGAGCCTCTGGATGCATAAGATGCGCAGCGGCCTGACGGTGCTGGGCATCATGTTCGGCGTCTGCTCCGTGATCGCCATGCTCGCCATCGGCACCGGCGCCAGCGAAGAGGCCCAGGAACAGATCAAACGCCTGGGCAGCCATAACATCATCGTGCAGGCCGTCAAACCGCCCGAAAGCCAGCAGCAGGCCGACTCCCGCAGCCGCATGATCTCCTATGGCCTGACTTACAGCGACGTGGACATCATCTCCAACACCATCCCGCACGTGCGACGCACAGTTCCGGCCCGGCGTGTGCGCGGCACGGCCTCGCACGGCGGCCGACGCACCGACACGGCCCTGGTGGGCACCACGCCGGATTACCTGGTCGTCAACAACATGACCCTGCTGCGCGGCCGCTTCATCACCCCTTCCGACATGGACACCAAGAGCAAGGTCTGCGTGCTGGGGCGCCAGGCGGCCGACACGCTCTTTCCCCTCGGGGACGCGATGGGCGGCACACTGCGCTGGGGATGGCACCGCTTCAAGGTCGCCGGCGTCATCACTTCACTGCCGCGGGGGGAGTACGGCGCCGCCGAGCTGCAGGGCGACCCCAACATAGAGATATACATCCCCTACTCCACCATGCTCAGTGTCTTCGGACCTACCAACTTCTACCGCACGGCCGGCAGCCACTCCATGGAGCGCGTCGAAGTGCACGAGCTGATCCTGCAGGTGACCGACCTGGAGGCCGTCCGGCCCGTCGAAAGGGTCGTCCGCCACATCCTGAGAACCACGCACAAGGACAAGGAGGACTACCAGCTCATCGTGCCCCTGCACCTTCTGGTCCAGGCACGCCGCACCAAGCGCATCTTCAGCATCGTGCTCGGCTCCATCGCCGCCATCAGCCTGCTGGTCGGCGGCATCGGCATCATGAACATCACCCTCGCCACAGTGATGGAACGCACGCGGGAGATCGGCATCCGCCGTGCCATGGGGGCCAAGCGCAAGCACATCATCTTCCAGTTCCTCACCGAGACGCTGCTGCTGGCGCTGTTCGGCGGCGGGCTGGGGATAGCCCTCGGCGTTGTGGGCCCCATCCTGGTGGAACACTTTGCGGGTATGGCGACGGTGGTGACTCTGTGGTCGCTGCTGCTGGCGTTCGGCATCAGCGCGGCGGTCGGGCTGACCTTCGGCATATACCCGGCCTACCGGGCGGCCAACCTCGACCCCATCGAAGCGCTGCGCCACGAGTAGGCGCGCGCCCTTGCGCCGCATCGCCGGGGTACGGCACAATCGGGCCGGTTCATTCGTCCGCTCCGAACAGGTAGACCGATGCTGCGCAGACCCCGCCTCGCCGCGTGCCTGGCCGCGCTTTTTGTGCTGCAGGCGTGCCTGGCGCAGCGCTTCAGCTACAGCTTCCTGCGCGTCGACCTGCTGCTCGCCCTGGCGGCGTTTCTTTCGCTGGAGGCCAGCCACCGCGGCGCGCTGGGCGGTGCGTTCGCAGTGGGCATCATCCGCGACCTCGGCTCCTCGGGCCGACTCGGTTCTTCCGCGCTGTTGATGCTCGTCGCCGCCGCTGGCACGGTGACGTTGGGGGAGTACCTGTTGCGCGAGTCGTTTTGGACGGAGCTTCTGCTGGTGGCCCTGTTCATCCTGGCATTCAGCGTGGCGGAATCCGTTCTGGGCATGGTCTGCGCGGGCACTGCCTCGGCGCCGCTGCTGCGGGCGGGTCTCGGCCAGGCCGCATTCACCGCGGCGGTCACTCCGCTGCTGCTTCCCGTGCTCCACAGCATGCGGATTGTTGAGCGCCCGGGCGGCTTCGCGGCCCGCTGACACGGAGCAAGCGACGGCGGGGCGTCAATCGCCCCTGCGACGGAAGTGCTGGACGATCTGTTCGGCCAGCACGTCGGAGACGCCGCGCACGGCCTTCAGCTCCTCCTCGCTCGCGCGCTTGACCTTGTTGAGACCGCCGAAGTGGTTGACCAGGCGGCGCGCCTTCCTGGCGCCGATACCCGGCACCTCCTCCAGCGGCGACTGCACGCTGCGGCGGCGGCGCACCTTGCGGTGATAGGCGATCGCGAAGCGGTGAGCCTCGTCGCGCACCCGCGTGATCAGGCGGAAACCGTAAGTGTCCTGCAGCACCACGACGGGATCGGCGCATCCGGGCTGATAGACACGCTCCTCCTTCAGCCGGCGGCCGTCCCGTGTGCGCGCCTTCGCCAGCGCGGCCACCTCGCACGCATCGAGCAGTCCGAACCGGTCGAGCACCTCCGTTGCTACTGCCAACTGGCCCTTGCCCCCGTCGACAAGCACCAGCTCGGGCGTCTCGCCCTCCTGCTGCTCGGCCAGCTTGCCGTAGCGGCGAGTGAGGACTTCCCGCATCATGGCGTAGTCGTCCTGCCCCTCGACGTGGCGTATCCTATAGTGCCGGTAGCAGGACTTGTCCGGCTCGCCGTCGCGGAAAACGACCATGGAGCCGACCGCCTCCCTGCCCTGAAGCGTCGATATGTCGAAACACTCGATGACCGTGGGCAGTTCGTCGAGGTCCAACATGTCCTGCAGCGACTCCATCTCGAGGGCCCGGCGTTCGCTGCGTGTGGTTGCCGCGCGCTCGGCCTCGCGGGCGTTACGGTTGGCCAGCTCGACCAGTTCGCGCTTGCGCCCCCGCCGCGGCCAGATGACGGAGACCTTGCGCCCTTTCTTCTCCGTCAGCCAGCCCGCCAGCAAATCGGCGTCAGGCGTCGGCACGGGCGTGAGTACCTCCTGCGGGATGAAGCGGTTCTGGCTGTAGAACTGGTTGAGGAAGGAGCGGAAGATCGCCTGCTCGCTGTCCAGCCGGGCGGGAAAGCGGTAGCTGGCCACGTCCTGAACGTTGCCCCCGCGCACGAACAGCACGGCGACCGCGACGTACCTGTCCAGCGTGCAGATGCCGAAGATGTCGCGATCGACCTCCTCAGCGCTGGAGGCGACGCGCTGCCGCTCCATGGTGGTCTGCACGGCAGCGATGCGGTCGCGCAGCCGTGCGGCGCGCTCGAACTCCAGATTCGAGGCAGCCCGATCCATCCGCTCGCGCAGCTCGCGCAACAGGTCGGCGTTGCGACCCTTCAGAAACAAGACGACCTGCTCGACCAGCTCATCGTACTGCTGGCGGGCTACGTCAGCGCAACACGGGGCCAGGCACTTGCCCATCTCTCCGTAGAGGCAGGCCCGTCGGCGCCGGCTGCACTGGCGGATGGAGCATCGCCGCAGGGGGAACAGGTCCTGCAGGGCGCGCAACATGCGACGCGCGGCCTTCGCGCTGGCGTAGGGGCCGAAGTAGGTAGCGCCCTCGTCGTCGAGCCGCCGCGTAATCACCGGACGCGGCCAGGGCTCGGTTCGGTCGATCTTGATGCTGACGAAGCTCTTGTCGTCGCGGAAGTAAACGTTGTACCTGGGGCGGAACTGCTTGATGAAGTTGTTCTCCAGCAGCAGGGCCTCCTTCTCGGAGGCCGTCACCACCACGTCGACGTCGGCGACCTGGTCGATGTGCTTGCAGATCAGCCGCCAGTCCTCTCCGCCCTGCTGGAAGTAACTGCGCACGCGGGCGCGCAGGTCCTTCGCTTTGCCGACGTAGATGACTTCCTGCCGTTCGTCCTTCAGCAGGTATACTCCCGGCCTGCGCGGCATCTCGTCGATCCTGGCGCGCAACCTCTCCGGTATCTGCACGCTCATGCATTGAACTCCGCAAGGTCTGCCTGCATACCATCATAGGCGACCGTCGGCCGGCCTGTCGAATGGTGAGAATGCCGGGCCGGGGGGCCGCCGCGCTACCATCCCCCGTCCGCCTGCGCAGGGGAGAACCGCACCGAATCCTTACGCACATAGGCATCGAGCGACTCGTGGTCGACTCGCCACTCGCCGCCGAACAACACCCCGTCGATCTCACCCCGCTTGATCATGCGGCGCACGCGCTTGCTGCTGCAGCCGAACTGGCGCGCCACGGTCGCGACGCGCAGCCACCTCTGTTCCGGACATCCGCATACTGCACACGTCATGGTTGGGCTCGCCTCCGTCTTCTCGTATCACTCGTCCTGTCCCGCCGTCGCTTTCGCCAGGCCGCGGCGCGCCGCGCCCCCTGCGGCCTGCTCGCGGCGCCGCACGTAGGAGCTCTGCGCGCGATACCACTCCGCCAGCCCGTCCGGCACTTCGCCGAAGCCGCAACACAGGGTGCATGCCTCCAGACGACGCCGGTTCAGCCACCCTTGCCCGCGGCACGCGGGACACCTGAGCTCCTCGACGCCGAGGAAAGTGGCCTCCCCCTCCAGCATCAGCCGGCCGCGCAGCCGGCGCAGGTGCGCGGGCACGCACGCGGCAACGGTACGCGCGATGCGCCGTGCGTTCATCGGGCGCCTCCTTGCCCGACGCCGCGAAGGCGCCAGCGGAAAGCGTCGGGACGCGGCACTATGCACAGACCAGCGCGCTTCAGCTCGCCCTCGCCCAGCCGGCCACTCTCGACCGCCCGGCGCACCGCGCCCCGGTTGAGGGTACGCCGCACGCGCACCAGCTCGTTGCATCCGCACTCCAGCAGCCTGCGGCAGGCGTCATCGCCGTCGCAGCCTTCGCGGACCTCGACGGCCGACGGCACGCGGCGGAATGCGATTTCGCCGCACTCCGTGGCCAGACTCTTGCGGCCGTCGCCGACCAACAGGTCGCGGCGCGTTCGGCAGAAACGCTCCAGTGAATGCGCCAGGCGCTTCAGCCGCCCTTCAGCGCTCTGCAGCCCGGCGCCGTAGCGTTCGTGGACGGCGGCCAGGTCGCGTTCGAGTTCGGCCTTCAAACGATCGCGCTCCGCCGCGACGGCTGCCAGCTTCCTGAGCCTGCGTGCTACGGCTCGCTCCGCCAGGTTCTCGCCTGCTCGCGCTGCAGTGGTCATTGCTCCCTCCTGATGAATTGGGCTCTTGCTTTCGGCCCCTCAATGTGCTATACTTCTGAACAGCAAAGATATAGCTTAGTCGTTCTGCCGACCTTTGTCAAGTAGTTTACCTTTTCCAGGTGCCATACCATTGCTTTTAGGCTTTTCATGAGCATATAATACCTGGTAAGGGTGACTCGCTCCGCTGATGCGGAGCCGAATGTGAGGGGAGGGCCTGCAATGGCCAGAGCCGTACGTCCATCGGCGCCACGCACCGTCGGCCAGCGACTGCGTGCGGCCCGCGCCGAACTGGGGATGAACCAGACAGAGCTTGCCGAGGGCATCGGTGTCACGCAGAGCACGGTGGCCGCCTACGAGGCCGACGAGCGCCGCCCGCCGTTGCCCGTCCTGCTCGCCCTGGAGCACCGCTTCCGGATCAACCACGAGTGGGTCCTCCAGGACGCCGGCGATCCCTTCGTCAGCGCGGGCGCCACCCGGCCCATCATCACCACCTCCGAGGAGGAGCTGGAGGCCATCCGCCGACTGGAGGGGCAGGACGAATACTATGCCGTCCCCTACCTGCGCGATCCGGCGGCGGCCGGTGCCGGACTGATCATGGAGGACCAGGTCGAGGGCTATTGCGTCATCCACAAGCGCGTCGCCCCCCACCCGGAGAAGCTGCGCTGCGTGCGCATAGCCGGCGAGAGCATGGCCCCCACGCTGACTGACGGCTCCATCGTCGCCGTCGACATCACGCCCCTGCCGCTGCGCGCCGTCGAGGGCAAGGTCGTCTGCTCTCGCACGCCCGACGGCGGCGTGGTAATCAAGCGACTCCGTGTGCGAAGCCACTTCGCACTGCTCTTCAGCGACAACGACGACCAGCGCGCATACCCCCCCATCGTCATCGACCTGCGGGAGATGGAGGAACCCGTCATCGGACAGGTCATCTGGGCCTGGGTGGACCTGCGCTGAGCCTTCCCGCCCACGGCACACGGGAGCCCCGCCCCTTCCATGCACTGCGGCGCTGCCCCTCGCCCCGCGCGCCCTGGCCCCGTATAATGCCGCGGACGCTGGCCGCCCCCGCCTCCTGGATGGGTGCTCCAATGACTGTCTTCCCTGCCGTTCTCATACTGCTTTCCTGCTTCACCCACGCGGGCTGGAACCTGCTGGCGAGGCACCGGCGGGACGAAGTAACGTTCTTCCGCCGCATGCTGCTGCTCATCGTTCCGATGGCCGGCGTGGTGGTGGGCGCCGGCCTCGCGCTGCCTCACTCCTTCCCGCCCGTCGCCTGGGCCTGCGTGGTGATCAGCGGCGCCATCTGCGGCAGCTACTTTTGGTTCCTGGCGCTCGCATACCGCTCCTCCGACTTCACCATCGTCTATCCCGTCGCGCGCGCCCTGCCCGTGCTGATTGTGGCGGCCATCGACGTGTTGCGCGGACGCTATCCCAGCGCCGTCGGCTGGCTTGCAATGATCATCGTCACCGCTGGCTGCGTGCTGGCGCCGCAGCAGTCGCTGCGCAAGTTCGACCTGAAGCGCTACCACCTGCGCGAACTCGTGTGGATACTGCTGACCGCCGCGACGATCGCCGGGTTCACGATGCTCGACAAGGTGGCGCAGGAGGCGATGCTGCAGGGCCCGGGCAGCGCCCTGCTCTACTGCGGCGTGTGGCACGTATTCGCCGCGCTGACCTACCTGGCCTTGCACCGGGGTTTCGCAGACCCGGCACCTCAGGGCGCGAAGGTCGGCTGGTGGATGCCGCTGGCCGCGGGCATTCTGGGCCTGGCCAGCTACACGCTGGTGCTCTGGGCCTTCCAGATGGCCACCCAGACGGGCTACCTGCTCGCCTTCCGCCAGTTCAGCATCGTAATCGGCGTCGTGGCGGCGTTCATCATCCATCGCGAGCGCGGCGCCTGGGTCCGGCTGCCCGCCACGGCCGCGATCGTCGGCGCACTGGCGCTGCTGATTCTGCACGGCTGAGCGACGGGGCAGATGTCAGCCCACCCCGCCCTCAGGCCCGTATCATCACCAGCATCATCTTGAACCGACCCGGCGCACGGACGGCGTGAGGCACTTCGGCGGGCATCAGCACCATCTCGCCCGCGCTCGGGCGCACCGGCTTGCCGGCGATGACCAGCTCTGCCTCCCCGTCCAGAATGGCGACGTAGGCGTCGTAGGGCGTGCTGTGCTCGCTGAGCGATTGCCCCTCGTCAAACGCGAACAGGGTGATTGTGCCCTGCTCCGTGTCGGCCAGGGTTCGGCTGACAATGGACCCCTCCGCGTAGTCCACCAGGGCTGAGAGCGCATAAGGTGTCGACGGCGATAGCCCGCCGGACTGCTTGTCGGACATGGCGTGGTCTCCTCGCGTTGAGCTTCTACAGTATCCAGCCTATCCTGTGGCACAAAGGGTGTCACCTGAAGACGGGCCGCGGGCTCCTGCAAAGCGTGGATGCAAGCCGCCTTCCAGGCTTGCATGCTGACCGGTGTGGCCGCGCCCTTGCCGTGAGGCGGCAATCCCTGTCAATCCGCATCGGAGGGCCTTCGCCGCCCCCTTCTTGCTGGCCAGGTGGCCCCGCTCACGGTGGTGCGAACGCGGAACACACTCGCCCGCGCCGTGATGAACAGCGTCTGCCCCTGCTCGCCGAACGCCAGGTTCGATGGCCGCACCGGCAGTTTCAGCGCCTGGAGCCGCCGTCCCGACGGGTCGACCACCCAGACGCCGTCCATTCCGGCGATGTACACGTTGCCCTCCTCGTCGACCTTCATGCCGTCCGGTCGCAGCTCTTCGCCGGGCTCTGCCGCGAAGAAGACGCGGCCATTGCGAAGAGTGCCATCGCCTGCCACCTCGAAGGCGCGCAGGTGGTGCCGCTCGGTGTCCGCCACGTAGAGCACGGACTCATCGGGCGAGAAGGCGAGACCATTCGGCTTCAGAAAGTCCTGCGCCAGCAGGGCAAGGGCGCCGTCCGTGCCGGCACGGTAGAGGCCCTGGAAGTCGAGTTCTCGTTCCCCGTCCTCGACTCCGTAAGGTGGATCGGTGAAGAAGATGTCTCCGTCGCTGCGGACCGCCACGTCGTTCGGGCTGTTCAATCGCCCGCTCCCGTAGTGCGTGGCAACCGGCTGCAGCATGCCACCGGGCAGCGTGCGCGAGACGCGTCGGGCGCCGTGTTCGCAGGCGACAAGGCGCCCCTGCGGGTCGAAGGCAAGACCGTTCGCGTGGCCGCTGGGTCGCCGTAGCACCCGCGCGCCGCCCGCTTTCAGGCAGTAGATCGTGTCCGCCGGGATATCGCTGAAAACGAGAAAACCCTCGGGATGCCAGGCCGGCCCTTCGGTGAACTCGAACCCCCCCGCGAGCTCTTCAGGCTCCGACGCGAACATTCGCCTCCGCGCGCACATGGCTCCTCC
>CAYQXJ010000008.1:122264-157957 GCA_964421565.1 uncultured candidatus Brocadiaceae bacterium | reverse complement strand
CCATAGCCGCAATATAGGGCACAGGCCCGGGGAGGTCAGGCCCTGGAGGGCGGCGCTCCGCGCCCCGAGGAGCATGGCGATGGTTTCGCTTGCGCGGGGTCGCAACGGGCGGTAGGTGTATGGGCCGGACTGGAGTGCTGGATGTTCTTGCCCCGGCGCGGGTCCTAAAGCTCCTCGGCCGCCATTTCCGTCAACCCGAGCCGCTCATCACGCTCCCGGTAGGCCAGAAGGCCCGCGTCGCTGGAGACCTTTGCCCCCACGAACCGGACCGTGACCGACCTATCAAGACCGACTCTGAGAGGGGCGCCCGTTTGCTTCTCACGCATCGGTTGACCTCTTTGTCGCGGGTCGAAACGCCTTGAAATCGCGCTCAGACGGCACCATTGCAGCATATGGTCATTCCGATCCTCAGGCCATATGGGCGATCTGGCCTATGATCTCTTCGGCCTTCTCGTAGTCATCGCGCGGCACCAGCACGCGCACAGCCACCAACCCGCCGGCAGTGGGCAGACCCGCTTGCTCGTCGACGGGCAGCGTCTGCTCCTGCACCACGGCCTGGATGCCGTTCTGCTCCGGCATGGCTACCTCCCGATGCAGGTTCCGGCTCCGGGTCTATTACAGGCAGGTTGCGGATGGAGGCGAAGTGGAATGGGGAGGCGCCGGGCGCAGCCGGCTGCCACGGGTGGAAACGCCGCGCGGCTGCGTGTATCATGTGGGCTGTACACTCCGCAGCAGCAATGCTTGAGGAATCCCATGCCCGCAAAGACAGCCCAGGTGCGTAAGGTGCTGCTGATCGCGCCCGAGATGGAGGTGCGCGGGATCAGCCAGTGTGCCTTCGGCCTGGCGCGCGAGCTGCGTCGCCAGCAGGTGGAGACGGCGGTGTTCTGCGCGCCGGGGCCGATGCTGGAGCGGTTTGCGGAGATGGGCATACCGGTGCGGACGTTCGATCACCTGGAGAACATGTGCCTGCACCTGGGCGAGCAGAAGCGTTTCGCGCAGGCGGCCGCAGAGTGGGAACCCCAGATCGTGCACGGGCACAGCTATCGCGTTGCCGGGGCCATGAAGCTGCTGAGGGGGGACTGCAGCGCGCCCCAGGCACTCACGCTGCATTGGATGCCCCCGGCGGGCCGGGGGCTGCGCAAGTTTGCGCGCGGACTCGCGGGGATCATCGCCACCACGCAGAGCCTGCGCGAGGAGTTGGTCAACGATTGCGGCCTGGCGAAGCGGCAGATCGAGGTCATTCCCAACGGAATCGACGTGGAACGGCTGATGGAGCGGACGATCCCGCCGATCTTTCGCAGTCCCGTGCCGGCGGTGGGATCGCTCGGCCCGATCGAGGAACGACGCGGGCATGAACTGTTCATCCAGGCGGCCGCCGAACTGGTCCGCCGGGGCGTGAAGGCTCAATTCGTCGTCGCCGGCCAGGGCGAGGAGACGCCGGAGATACGTCGCCTTATCCACAGCCTGGACCTGGCGCACCGCGTGACAGTGGCCGTCGACTTCGCCGCTTATCACGACGTTCTCAACGCGCTGGACATCGTCGTGCAGAGCTCTCAGATGGACATCAGCGGCATGAGCATACTGGAGGCGATGGGACACGCGCGGCCGGTAATCGCCTTCAACACTGGCACGGCATGCGAGCTGGTGGAGGACGGCCGCACGGGAGTGCTGGTGCCGAAGGGCGATGGCGGCGTGCTGGCCGATGCCGTCCAGCGCCTGCTGGCCGATCAGGACAGGGCCCGCCGGATGGCCATGCAGGCACAGCAGCGGGTCCGCGAGCGGTTCGACATTCGTGACACCGCCCGGCAGCACCTGCGCCTCTACGCCGAGTTGCTCTCCGCCGATACACCCGCATCCTGACAGCGCCATGACGCAGAAGAGGCCAACGGCGCACGAGGTGCCCCAGAGCGATGACTCCGTGGAGGTGAAGCGCTACGAGTTCGGGATTCCGGCCCGCCACGAAGGGAGACGGCTTGACGCCTACCTTGCCGGCCGGTTCGCGGACTACTCCCGCACGTTCATCAAGAGCCTGATCGAGGCGGAGGCGATCATCGTCAACGGTCGCTCCGTCAAGCCTGCCTACACCACCTGCGCCGGCGACCGCGTGCTGGCCCTGGTGCCCCAGCAGCGCACCACGGAAGTGCCCCCAGAGGATATACCGCTCGACATCATCCACGAGGACCGCTGGATCGTCGTGATCAACAAGCCGCCGGACATCGTGGTGCATCCCTCGCGCGGGCACCAGAGCGGCACGCTTGTGAACGCGTTGGTGCACCACTTCCAAACCCTGAGCGACGTGGGCGGCCCGCTGAGGCCGGGCATTGTTCATCGGCTCGACCGGGACACCAGTGGCGTGATCCTGATCGTCAAGGACCGCTCGGTGCACGAACAGATCGCCAGACAGTTCGAGGAGCGCACCACACAGAAGGAGTACATAGCGATCTGCGAAGGAGTGCTGGACCTGGACAGCGACCTGATCGACGCGCCGATCGGCCGCCACCCGCGGCGCGAGGAGAAGATGGCCGTCGAGGGGCGCAATCAGAAGTCGGCCACGACGGTGTACGAGGTGCTGGAACGATACGAACGGTTCACGCTGGTGCGCTGCTTACCGCGTAGCGGGCGCACGCACCAGATACGCGTGCACCTGGCGCACCTGCGGCACCCCATCGTCTGCGACACGCACTACGGCCGCCGCGACCGGCTGTACGTGAGCGATCTGACCGGCGGTGAGCACCCCCCGCACCAGGAACCGCTCCTCGCCCGCCAGGCCCTGCATGCCCATCGGCTCACCATCCATCATCCCGGTGTCGTCGAGAAGATGACCTTCGAGGCGCCCCTGCCGCAGGACATGCAACGCACAGTCGAAGCGTTGAGGGAGAGGGGCTGAGGCGGGAGTGCATTGGCAGGCTGCTAAAAAGGCTGTCCCGCATCGTCGAGCACGGTCGAGTCCACGAAGATCGGCGCCCCCTTCTGCACCGCGAGTGCGATGGCATCGCTCGGACGGGTGTCCACGTCGAAGGTGTTGCCGTTCTGCCGCAGCACCAGCATCCCGTAATAGACCATGTCGCGCAGTTCGGTAACCACCACCCGTTCGATGGTCACCCCGAGGGTGTCCAGCACGCTGCCGAACAGCTCGTGAGTCATGGGGCGCGGCGGCGGCTCGTCGTTAATGACGCGGTGTATGGCGAACACCTCGAACGGACCGATGGCAATCGGCAGGGCGCGCTCGCCGTCCTTCTCCTTCAGCACGACGACCTGGTGGTCGCCCGTTTCACTCATGACGATGCGGGCGAGTTTGCACTCGACTGCGCCCATGATGGTTGTCTCCGCAAGTATGCTGGGTTTGGTCGTTGCTCTACAGGTCATTCTACTTCGGCGCCGTCGGGCGGTCAAAGCTGCGCTCGAGGGCGTTGCGTTCCTACTCGGCGCCCCCTGCCCGCCCCGCGCCGTTGTATGTGCCACGTGCTCCCAGTAGACTGCCGTCACGAGGTGTACAGATCCGGAGAACATCATCGGGAGGCGTGAAGGATGCACAGGGCGACATGGGTCGGATGGGTTGTGGTGTGCCTGGTGGCAACATTGGCAGGCGCAGAGCGCGCGCAAGCGCAGCAGGCCCTGTACTCCTGGCAGAAGCAACATGCCAGGGTGCTACCGCAGGGGGACCTGCAATGGGCGCCGGAGCTGTTCGCGTTCGAGGCGGGAGACTCGGTGCGTTACATCGACTTCGAGGGGGGCGACGACGCCGATGACGGCGCTTCGCCTGAGGCCGCCTGGAAGCACCACCCCTGGGATCCGGCGGCCACGGGCCGCGCGGCGGCCTGCCGCGGGGTGCACACTTACGTGTTCAAGCGGGGCGTCACCTACCGCGGAGCCCTTATCGCGCGGGAATCCGGCCGGCCGGGCCAGCCCGTTCGGCTCACGAGCGACCCCTCCTGGGGCCGCGGCGAAGCAGTGCTGAGCGGCTCGGAAGTCGTAACCGGCTGGCGCCAGGGCGCCAACCACGCGGACATGCCCGAGGCGAACAAGGTCTGGCACGCCGATCTCGACTTCTTGCCCCGTCGCGTCTGGATGATTGACCGCGATGGCGCTGTCACTCGCATAGCGCTCGCCCGCACGCCAAACTGGCAGGTGTCCGACCCCGAAGAGGTGAAGAGCGAATGGTGGGAGTGGGAGAACCCGGAATGGTGGGTGGAGGCGAACCGCACCATCACCGTAGACGGCAAGAAGATGCACCTCGGCATCGACACCACGCATCTGACCCGCGAGCCGGGATACTACCGCGACGCCATCGTGTGGAGCGAGTGGGCCATAGTGATGGGCACGCCCTTCCCCACGCCCGTGGTGAAATACTTCCCGCAGAAACGGGCCATCGCCTTTGAGGGCCGATGGTTCACCGACAGCGGCCAGATCAACGCCGGCAACCGGTACTTCCTGGAGAACAAGCCCCAATACCTCGACGCTGCCGGCGAGTTCTGGTTTGAGAGGCACGGCGACGGAGGGCGGCTCTACGTCCGCCTGCCGGGCGACCGCAATCCGCACGGGGTTACCATCGAAGCGGCCAGGCGCTACAACCTGATCCAGGACCAGGCATCCGCCAACTCGCCCAACCGGCTCGACATCATCGGCGAACAGGGGCGGGCGCGCCTCGACACCACGGGCCTGAGCCACGTGGTAATCAGCGGGCTCACCTTCCGCTTCACCAACGCGTGGTGGGACTATCACTTCTCCGACTGGATGCACAAGGAGGTGGACAACGCCTGCATCCGCCTGCTCGGCTCCAGCGACGACGTGCAGATCCGAAACTGCCGTTTCGAGCACGTCAGCAAGGCCGTGCGCATCGAAGCCATCAACGACCGCACGCGAATCGGTTCGGTCGTGGTGGCGGACAATGAGGTCGAGCACACCGACGATGCGGCGTTCAGCATCGTAAGGGGCGCGGGCAGCCTGCAGGATGTGCGCGTGCTGCGCAATCGGCTCTACATGATCGGGCTGCGCCCCTTCCGCCAGTCGGACGCGCATGCCCTGGACGTCCGCTACCCGGTGACCATGCAGGTGGCCGGCAACATCCTGCTACGCACGTACGGGGCGGGCATCTTCCTGTTCGGTGGCAAGCGCAGCGGCGCGGCAGGTGAGGTGCCCCTTGCACGCTACCTGGTCCACCATAACAAGGCGGAGCAAACGCTGCTGTCCACGAACGACTGGGGCGGCATCGAGACCTGGCAGGGCGGGCCCTTCTACCTCTACAGCAACGTTTCAGCCAATCCGAACGGCTACTGGAACTGGGCAGCCGGCAAGCCCTATAACGCCCGGCTGGGCTACGCCCTCTACCACGACGGGGGCCACAAGAACTACGACTTCAACAACATCCTGTGGGGCCTCGACAACGACAGGGACAGCAAGTACTGCCACCCCGCCGCGATCAACGAGGCCACGACGACAATCCACAACTCCTACATCAACAACACCATCTACCGATTCTCCAAGGGGTCCGATTGGTCCCCTGCCGGCGGACATCACCGCTTCCTGGGCAACGTCTGGTCCGACATCAGCCAGATGGCCTTCCGCCATGGCCGACTCAAGGAGGACACAGGGGCCCAGCATGAGCAGGAGTATCCGCACGAGCTGATGGCCTACGGGCACAACGTGTTCTACAAGGTCGGCGAGCTGTTCGGCGTCTTCGAGGTAGCCGGCAAGGGGTACGAAGACTTCGAGTCGTTCCAAAAGGCGCTGGCTCGCCGCCAGGCGCTCGACGCGGGCCTCGGCATCACCACTGACCGCCAGCCGCTACGCGACCCCGCCAACCGCGACATGCGCCTGGCGGAGGGCTCAGCCGCCATAGACCAGGGGGTCAAGTACTTCGTCCCCTGGGGCCTGGCCCGCATGGTCGGCGAGTGGAACTTCTACCACATGGGCAACGATGTGAGCGTGATCCCCGACGAACACTGGTACATGGCGGATTACTTCGCCGGGCGCGCCGGCTATCACCGGATGCCGCAATACCCGTTGAAAGCCGTCAACGTGACGGAGCAGAACTACGTGCAGGGCGAGCTGGAAGACTGGATAGCCGGCGCGCTGCGGCTGAACGGTCGCGATCAGTACGCCTACGTATCCCAGGAGGTGCTGAACACCCAGCCACCGGGCGAGCGCACCGTGCCGGCCCACGAACTGATGACGCCGGGCGTGCGGGAGAGCAACTTCATACTCGAGATCTACTTCAAGACCGAGCCCGGCGCCGGACCGGCCATCCTGATGCAGAAGATGGGTCCGCAGGCCGGATATGCCCTGACCCTCGCCGGCGCCCCCGCCCTCACAGTGAAGGCCGGCGGCAGGCAGATGACCGTCAGCGGAAAGACCGCTCTGAACGACGGAGCATGGCATCACCTGCTGGCGGAGGTCGACCGCGAAGCGGGCAGGATGGTCCTGTATGTGGACGGCCGAGCAGACGCCGCAGCGGCCGGGCCCGGTCCGGTCTCGCTCGCGAACACGGCGGACTTCTACGTGGGCGGCACACCGCAGGGCAACTGCCTGGCCGGCACCATCGACTTCGCCCGCGTCAGCCTGGGCACCCTTGCCGATGCCAGAACGACCATCGAAGAACTCTACACCTGGCAGTTCGACGGGCCGTTCCTGAGCGACTTCGCGGGCAATGAACCCGTCGGACGGCGCGACGCCGGAGCCCTGGAGAAGCATTGATAGCTGCAGCGGCACGCTCCGTCTGGGCGGCTGCCGGCCGCTGCACCGCAGCGGCGAAAGGGGGCCTTGTGAGTTGAGACCGGCGGGCGACAGCGACATCCGCGACGCGCTGAGGAATGGACTGCTCGGCGCACCGCCGCAGCGGGTGGCCGTTTTGGGGGTCGGGAATCCCGAGCGGGGCGACGACGGGTTCGGCCCGCAGGTCGCGCATCGACTGGCAGGCGCCGTGCCGGGGGCCGTCATCGACTGCGGCCCCGCGCCCGAGAATCACCTGGCGCGTGTCGCCTCCCTGCAGCCCGCCGTGGTGCTGTTCGTCGACGCCGTGCACTTCGGCGGGCGCGCGGGCGAAATGCGACTCCTGCGGGCGAGCGACCTTCGCGCCGATGACTTCTCGACCCATGCGGCGTCGCTCCAGATCGCTGGCGATTTCCTGCGGCAGGCGTGTGGGGCGCGGGTTCTGCTGCTGGCAGCACAGCCAGGCGCAACGGACTACGGGCGGGACTTGAGCCCCGAGGTCCGCGGCGCGGCCGAGCGCGCCGCCGCGCTCATCGCTTCAGCGCTCTCATCCCCGTAAATCGCATCCGCGCCCGCCCGGCCGGCTGGAAACCGCCTGCCACCATCGGTTAGGGTATCGAGTGCATAGAGTGACCGGTTTACCCGTGCACAGGCGCTTTTGCGCGAGGAACCGCCGGAGACCCAACGGACGCCGTCACGTTGCAGGTCATTCGGAGGAAGAGCGGGTGAAGGGTAGGGCCATGAACGGAGGTGGACCCCGCCGAGAACACCGCCGGTGCCCTGCGCCCCTTACCTGGCGAGCGTGCCGCTGCATGCTCTCGGCTCTGGCATGGATCTGGCTGGTGGTGATGCCGCCGGCAGCTCGAGCCGAACCGCCGATCCGCAGCGGCTGCGAGATCGACTACCCGCCTTTCTGCATCGTTGACGAGTCGGGGCAGACGCAAGGCTTCTCGGTCGAGCTGATGCGCGAGGCCCTGGAGGCCATGGGCCGGGAGGTGACCTTCCGCACGGGGCCGTGGGCAGAGGTGCGGGGCTGGCTGGAGCAGGGGGAGGTCGACGCGCTGCCCCTGGTGGGCCGCACCCCGGAGCGAGAGGCCCTGTTCGATTTCACCTTCCCTTACATGTCCCTGCACGGGGCCATCGTAGTGCGCAGGGGCAAGACGGACATCCGCGGCATGGATGACCTGCGCGCTCGGCATGTTGCCGTGATGAAGGGTGACAATGCGGAGGAGTTCCTCCGTCGCGAAGACCGCGGCATCCACATCCATACCACTCCCACCTTCGAGGCCGCCCTGCTCGAGCTGTCCGAGGGTCGCTACGACGCTGTGCTCACGCAACGCCTTGTCGCCCTGCGCCTTATCCAGCAGACCGGGCTGACGAACCTGCATGTCATCGACAAACCGGTGGAGGGCTTCCGCCAGGACTTCTGCTTCGCCGTACGGGAGGGCGATCGCGATACGCTGGCGCTGTTGAACGAGGGGCTCGCCATCGTCATGGCCGACGGCACCTACCGCCACCTGCACGCCAAGTGGTTCGCCGCCATGCAACTGCCCTCTCACCGCCGCATCGTGGTCGGCGGCGACAGCAACTTCCCACCGTTCGAATACCTTGACGAGGCGGGGCAACCCGCCGGCTACAACGTCGACCTTACGCGCGCCATCGCCAGGGAGATGGGCCTCGATGTCGAGGTGCGCCTCGGCCCGTGGGCGGAAATCCGCCGGGCGCTGGCCGAGGGCGAAGTGGATGCGCTGCAGGGCATGTTCTACTCCACCGAGCGTGACCTTACGTTCGATTTCACGCCACCACATACTGTGGTCAGCTACGTCGCGGTAGTGCGCGAGGGCGAAGGCCCCGCGCCCAACACATTAGACCAACTGGCCGGCCGGCAACTGGTCGTGCAACGGGACGACATCATGCACGACTTCGCCCGGGAGAACGGGCTCGACGAGCGGCTGGTAGCCGTGCCCGCCCAGGAAGACGCCCTGCGCGAACTGGTGCAAGGCAAACACGACTGCGCCCTGGTGGCCCGCATGACGGCGCTTTTCTGGATCACGAAGCATGGCTGGGAGGGAACTCTGCGACTGGCACGCGAGCCATTGCTCGCTCCTCAGTATTGTTACGCGGTTCCGAACAACCAGAAGGCACTGCTTGCTCAGCTCAGCGAGGGGCTGAAGCTACTGGAGGAAAGCGGCGAATACCGTCGCATACATAACAAATGGCTTGGGGTGTACAGGGGGCCACCGCCCCCACTGCTGCTGGCCCTGCGCTACTCCGCGATGGTCCTGGTGCCCCTGCTGCTGCTTTTGCTGGCGGTCGTGTTCTGGTCATGGTCGCTGCGCCGGCAGGTTGCGAGCAGAACGCGCGAGCTGCGCGAAAGCGTGGAGTTTCAGCAGGCCATGATCGCTTGCTCGCCGGTCGCCCTCTACAGCATCGACCCGGAGGGCACTGTGCTGAGCTGGAACGCCTCAGCGGAGCGAATCTTCGGCTGGACGGCGGACGAAGTCCTGGGCAAGCCGTTGCCGATCGTGCCGCAAGAGAAGCGCCAGGAGTTCGAAGCGCTTCGTCGCCAGGTGATGGAGGGCGAAGGGTTTGTCGGCAAGGAGCTGATGCGCCTGCGAAAGGACGGCACGCTGTTCCCCATGAGCCTGTCCGTCGCTCCCATACGCAATCAGCGCGGCGAGAAGGTGGCCATCATGAGCGCCGCCGAAGACATCACGGAGCGTAAGAAGTCCCGGGAGCGGGTCGAACATCTGAACCACGTGCTGCGCGCGGTCCGCAACGTCAACCAGTTGATCACTCACGAGACGGATCGCGAATCACTGCTGCGACAGGCGTGCCAGATACTGACCCGCACACGCGGGTATCGCTGCGCATGGGTCGTCATCTTCGGCGAGGAAGGGCGCCTCCAAGTCACGGCCGAGTCCGGCATCGGCGACGCCTTCGCCGAAATCCGCGCGAAACTGCAGCGGGGGGACTGGCCGCCGTGTTGCCGCCAGGCGCTCGACGGCCCGGGCATTGCCGTTATGCACAACACGGTGGTCAACTGCAAAGTGTGCCCCGTGGGCCTGACATACCGCGACACGGCCGCCCTCGCCGGCGCCCTGCGCCATAGCGAGCGCGAATATGGGGTGCTCGTAACGGCCCTGCCGGCCGCCCTGGCGGATGAGCCGCAGGAGCAGATGCTGTTTGAGGAACTCAGCGAGGACATCGGCTATGCCCTCCACAGCATGGAGATGGCGGAAGAACACAGGCGCACGGAAGCCGCCTTGCGGGAATCCGAGGCCCGTTATCGCGCGCTCTTCGACGGCAGCGCCGACGGCATCCTGATCGCCGATGTCGCGACAAAGGAGCTCAGATACGCCAACCCCTCCATGTGCGAGTTCCTCGGCTACTCCCAGGCGGAGCTGTCGGACATGAAAGTGATGGACCTCCACCCGCCCGGGGAATTGTCCAAAGTGCTGGCCGAGTTCGAAGCCCAATCGCGAGGAGAGAAGACTCTGGCCGAGGATATCCCGTGCCTGCAAAAGGACGGCACCGTCGTCTATGCCGACGTGAACGCTGTCACCATCTCGGTAGACGGTCGGCCGTGCAACGTGGGCTTCTTCCGTGACATCACCGAGCGCAAACGCGCGGAGCAAGAGAAACAGCGGCTGGAGTCGCAGCTTTTTGCCGCCCAGAAGATGGAGACGGTGGGCAGGCTGGCCGGCGGCATTGCCCACGACTTCAACAACTTGCTCACGGGCATCGCAGGACTGCTGAACTTCGCGCGCGAGGCATCTGAAGAGGGCTCCCAGATCCATACGGATCTGAGTGAAGCGTTGACGCTTACCGAGCGGGCGACCACTCTGACCGGACAACTTCTGGCCTTCAGCCGCCGCCAGACGCTGCAGCCGGTGGTACTCGACATGAACTCGCTGATCGACGAGCAAGCCAGAATGCTGCGGCGGCTGATCGGCGAGGACATTGAGCTGAAGTTCCTGCCCGACCCCGACCTGGGCAACGTGCGTGCCGATCCGGGCCAGATGCAACAGATCATCATGAACCTGGCCGTAAACGCGTGCGATGCCATGCCGGACGGCGGCTCGCTGACCATCGAGACGGCAAATGCCGAACTCGACGAGGAATACGCGCGCGTCCACGTGTCGGTCGCCCCCGGCCGCTACGTGATGATCGCCGTCAGCGACACGGGCAGCGGCATGGACGAGCAAACGAGGGCGCAGGTCTTCGAACCGTTCTTCACCACGAAGGAACTGGGTCACGGCACTGGGCTGGGGCTCTCGACCGTTTACGGCATAGTGAAACAGCACAACGGCAACGTGTGGGTCTACAGCGAGCCGGGCAAGGGCACAACCTTCAAGGTTTACCTGCCCCGCTGCGAGGACGAGGTCGACACCCGCCAGGCCGCCCGCGGCGCCCAAACGCCGAGCGGCGGCGGCGAGACCATTCTGCTGGTGGAGGATGAACCCGCCGTGCTCAAACTCATCCAGCGCATGCTCACGCGACTGGGCTACGCCGTGCTGGTCGCGCAGACGCCGACCGAAGCCGTAGCACTCGCACGGGAACATGGCGGAAACATCGACCTGCTGCTCACGGACGTCGTCATGCCCGAGATGAACGGGCGCGAACTGGCCGAACGGCTACGCAGGCGCTGGCCGCACATTCGGGTGCTCTTCATGTCCGGCTACACGGCCAACGTTATTGCCCATCGCGGCGTGTTGGACGACGACGTGTGGTTCATCCAGAAACCGTTCTCCGCGCATGAGCTGGCGACCAGGTTGCGCCAGGTGCTGCAGGCCGACGCCTGAGCCACGGCGAGCATGCACAAGCGTAGCGCCCCGGCCACGCGCTCAAGCAAGCAGCGAGGTTACGTGCCGGCACTTCGGGCAGAGCAGCCGCAGCCTGTCGCCCCGGTGCAGCTCGTGGTGGGGCTCCGGCTCCCGGTCGCTCAGGCCCAGCTCCTCCATGGCCGTCAGCATAAGCGTGGGATTCGCGAAGGCCACTGGTCCCAGGCGCCGGGCGACCCACCGCACGTGGTCGCGTGCGCCGATCACGGCACCGCAGGCCTCGCACAGTAGCAGCGCCTTGCGCACTTCCTCCCGCAGGGTGCTGCGGTCCGTCGTGCTCAGGTCGTATTCGTTCGTCTGGCGGATGCCACGTTCCGTGAGGCAGTTGGCGACGCACTGGCCGCAGAAGATGCAGCGGTCCAGGTGCAGGGTGAGCGTGCGGGTGCCGGGCTCAGGCTCGTCCACCATCTTTAGGGCCCCGGGCGGACACACGTTGACGCAGGCCCCGCAGCCGACGCATTCCTGTTCTTCGAACCGGGGACGCCCCCGGAACGTCTCCGGCACGGGGGTCGGCTCGGCGGGGAAGTTCGCCGTGTAGGGCCCGCCGATCAGCGCGCGGACGGCCTCCTTCAGCTCTCTCAGCTTCGGCATGCGCATCATGTGGCTCCCGTCTCTTCGGCCTGCGCTTCGGCATACCGGTCCACGATGGTCGGTTCGGCCGGCTTGATGCCGAACTTGTGCGCACCTCGAGCGATGGCGTGGGCGGCCGTCGGCGAGGTGACCAGCACGAAGCCCATGCACACCAGGGCCTTTACGCCCATGGCGCCGAGGCCAGCGTAGACGGCCACCCCGATCAGTATCATGCAGGTGCCGAGCGTCACCGACTTGGTGGCTGCCTGGAGCCGGCTGTAGATGTCCGGAAGACGCACCAGGCCAATGCAACCGCAGATGTCGAACGTCAGCCCGATTGCGATCAGTGCTATGCCGACGGATTCATTCATCGAACCCCATCCCCTCCAGGTGCTTGGCCAGGGCGATGGTACCGATGAAACTGAGCAGCGCCCACGCCATGGCCACGCTCAGATAGAAGTCACGCCCCGTCAGCAGGCTCAGCAGCGCGCAGAAACCCACCAGGATCACGCCCAGTATGTCGATGGCGACCGTGCGGTCCGGCGCGGACGGTCCGACGCCGATCCGGTACAGGCACATATAGCTGGCAGCCACCAGCACGCCGAGCCCGATGTAGATGAACGTCGGCATCGCTTTCCTCCCTCTACTCGAATACTCGTGCCAGAAACGCCTCGAACCTGGCGACGATCTGCTCGGTGGCCTTCTCCTCCTCGGCGGTCCTCACGTCAAGCCAGTGCACGAACAGTGTCCCGTCCTCACGCGCGTCGACCGTCAACGTGCCGGGAGTCAGGGTGATGGAGTTGGCGAGGGCGGCGATGGCCGCCTCGCTGCGCAGCTTCGTGTGCACCTTCACAATGCCCGGGTGGATCGGCATCGCCGGATGCAGCACCAGGTAAGCCACCTGCAGGTTCGCCTTTATGCAGTACCAGCAGAAGACCGGCACGTAGCACAGGAACCAGAACCAGCGAACGGGGTTGAGCATGCGGGCGGGCTCGCGGGTAAGCGCGCGGCCGAACAGCAGTGCCACCAGCAGGGCCGCCCCAGCGCCGACCAGCAGACTCTGGCTGTCGAGCCCCGTCGCTGCGCTATAGGGCCAGGCCAGCAGACACCATGTGATGAACGCAACGATGAAGATGACCGCCCTGCGCATGGCTCACCTCTCCGCCATCTGGGTATCGGACAACAGGTCGGCCACGTGCGACCGACCCAGCACGCGCTCCACGTAGCCCGCCCGGTCCGTGAGGGCGGCCTCCGCCTTCGCCAGAACGGCCTCGCGCGCGCGCGGCAGCATCAGCACGCTCATCGCCAGGCAGAGCGTGGCCAGCAGCATCATCGCGGCGCGCATGGGCACGGGCACCTCGCGCAACGAGCGCCACCTGCGGCGAAGGTCGCCGAAGAAGGCGTACTTCTGAACCTTCATGAACGAGGCGAGCGTGATGATGCTCACCAGCGTGGCCCAGCCGGCGTAGCCGTAGTAGCCGGCCCGTACGCAGGCGAAGATGATGAGCAGCTTGCTGAAGAAACCGTTGAACGGTGGCACACCGGCAATCGACATGGAGGCGACCAACGACGCGCCGGCGGTCACCGGCATTGGGCCTCGCAGCCCGCCCATCTCCTTCAGCTCGCGCGTGCCAGTGTTGTACTCCACAGCTCCCGCCGTTAGGAACAACAGCGACTTGAAGACGGCGTGGTTCAGCAGGTGGAACAGCCCGCCGGCGAATCCCAGCGCCGCCACCATAGGGCTGCCACCCGATGCCAGCACCGCCCCACCGACGCCGATGCCCAGCACCACGTAACCGATTTGCGATACGCTGTGATAGGCGAGCAGGCGCTTGAAGTCCCACTGCACGATGGCCATCAATACGCCGACGACCATCGAAAGCGTGCCCAGCAGCATGAGCGCCTGGGCGATCTGTGTCGTCACCCCAAACACCGTGAAGGTCACCCGGATCAGAGCGTAGACGCCGATCGCCTTGATCAGCACGCCGGAGAGCATCGCCGAAATGGGCGCCGGCGCCGACGGATGGGCATCCGGCAGCCACGCGTGGAAGGGCACGAGGGCGGCCTTCAGGGCGAAGCCCGCCACGAACAGCGTCAGCGCGAAGAGCGCGCCCTGCGGCACCGCGCCCGCTGCGGCGATCTTGTCGCTGAGGTGGGCCATGTTGAGCGTGCCGAACAGGCAGTAGGCCGTGGCGATGCCGAGCAGAATGAAAGCGCTGGCGATGGAGCCGAGGACGGCGTACTTGAACGCGGCCTCCAACTCCTGGCGACGACAGCCAAAGGCCACCAGCGCGTAGGATGCCACGGCGGCGACTTCGATGAAGACGTATAGGTTGAACAGGTCACCGGTGAGCACGGCCACGTTCATGCCGGCCACCATCAGCATAAAGAGCCCGTAATACCGGCTGCGCGCGGTGTAGCGATCCATGTAGCGGGCGGAAAACAGAGTCCCCGCGAAGCTGACCACCGCAACCATCAGCAGCATGGCCCAGCTCAGGCCGTCCAGGACCAGGTTGATGCCGAGAGGCGGAGCCCACCCGCCGACGTGGTAGACGGCCGACCGGCCGGAGAGCGCGATCGCGAGCGCCACCAGGCAAAACGCCGTCAGGCAGGCCAGCACGTCCGCCATGCGCGCCGCGCGCCGCGGCAGAAGCGGCAGCAGGAATCCCATGCCCAACGGCACAGCTATTAACAGCGGCAGAAGCTCCATCGTGTGGCCCCCCTAACCGCGCAGTTCGCGTATCCGGGTGATGTCGAAGGTCCCATACGTGTGATACAGGCGCAGGGCTATGGACACCATCAGCGCCAGCACCCCGAGGCCGATCACGATGGCCGTGAGCACCATCGCCTGGGGCAGCGGATCCACTGCGCCAGCCGCGAAGCCCGGCTCAACGGCTTCCGCGCGAATCGGGGCCGCACCTGCGGCGCGGTAGCCGATGAGAATCAGGAAGAGGTTTACCGAGTACTCGATCACAGCCACGCACAGGATGATCTTAATCAGGTTCTTCTGCGTCAGTGCGCCGAAGAGGCCGACCATGAGCAGCAGCAGGCAGAGCACGTAGACCATGGTCATTCCTCCTCCTGCGTTACCAGGTCACGTTCGGTGCCGGCGGCCGCAACGCGCAACACCGAGAGCACCAGCACCACCAGGAACAGCGAGGCGCAGACCTTCGCCGCGATCGCCAGGTTCGCCAGCGGCACGATGCCCGCGTTGAACAGGGCCATCGGCTCTCCAGGGCGCGCCTTCTGGATGAAGTTGGCGAAGAAGGCGCCCCCCAGCAGCAGGCCGAGCAATGCCAGCAGCAGGAAGGCAAACGCCGCCCCGCTGTCGAAGCGTTTGGCGGCCCTGAATGGGAACGCCGCTAGCGCACTCTCCTTGCCCCATGCCAGCACCTCCAGAATGAAGGCGCACGCCAGGATCACCCCGCCCGGGAAGCCGCCCCCGGGCGTCAAGTGACCGAAGGCGATGATGTAGAGGCCGTACAGGAAGATGAACGCCACCACCCACCGGGCCACCGTTCGGACCACCAGGCTCTTGCGTTCCATTGTCACTCCGCTTCCAGGCCGGATTTGGTGGTCATGCTGCGGCCTCGCAACAGTGCCAACGCGCCAAGGATGGCCGCAAACAGGACGGTCGCCTCGCCCAGCGTGTCGAATGCGCGGAAATCGAGCAGCACTGCCGTAACGATGTTGCCCGCGCCCGTGCGTTCGAGCCCCTGTGCCAGGTAGCCGGCCGCCGGAGCATCGCTTATTCGGGCGACGGCCGGGCTGCCGAAAGGCGGCAGCGCGCCGACGGCGCCGACCGTGAACACGATGAGCACCAGCACAAGCGCCCCGGCAACGGCCACACCCATGATGTCTCGCCCGCCGGAAACCGTGCGCACGTCGCGGCCCACGGTGGCCCGGATCAAGATGATCAGCGTCGGCACCTCCACCACGATCTGGGTCAGCGCCACGTCGGGCGCGCTCAGCAGCAGAAACACGACGCTGCTGCCGAACCCGACTGCGCCGACCGCTATGACGGCCGACAGCAGGTCGCTGGTCCAGATGGCCGCTATCGCCGCTATGATCATGAACACCAGCAGCAGTACCACAAGGCTATCCATGGCCATCCTCGCTTCGCATCGGTTCGCTATCCCATCTGCAGGAAAAACCACAACAGCACGGTAAGCCCCAACGCACACCAGGCCACGTAGGTCAGCAGCAGTCCGGAGTGAAGCCTGCGCAAGGGAAGGCCGATCCAGCCCACGAACCGGCCGCCCAGCTCATACAGGTCGTACCATCCCTGCTCGGCATGCAGGTAGAGGCGCTCCAGAGTCGGCAGGGCGCTGATCGTGCGATAGAACTCAATGCCGCTGAAATGGTAAGAGCCGCTCGGGGCAGCGCTTTCCCCGCCGACGTATGCCTCGTCCTCACGCACTCCGGCGCCGCGGCCGACGGCATAGATCAGCACCCCGAACAGCAGCGCCGCGCAGAGCAGCACCGTCGCTATGCCGGGCTGCCACGCCGCCTGGGCAAAGTCGACCTGGTAGAGCGCAGGCAGCGCCGGCAACAGCAGCCCGCGCACGGGCACGGAGTAGGCAAAGATGCCGAACACCAGGCAGAGCGCCGCCAGGGCAACCATTGGAACGCCCATCAGTGCGTTCGGCGTGGGCCCGCCATCCTCCACCTGCCGGGTGGGTTGCCCGAGGAAGACTGAGTGCAGCACCTTGACAAAGCTGGCCAGCGTTAGCGCGCTGCCGAACATGGCGGCCACCAGCGCCACTGCCCACAGGCCCGAGCCCGCGCGCCCCATCTCCACAATGCCCCGGTAGACCATCCACTTCGACGCAAAGCCGTTCAAGGGCGGTATGCCGGAGATCGAGAGCGCCGCGATCAGGGCCGCCGCGAAGGTGACCGGCATATAGCGCGCCAGGCCGCCCATTTCGTCCATATCGCCGCTGCCGCTGTACCGCTCCGCAGAGCCCGCCGTGAGGAAGAGGCAGGACTTGTATATGGCGTTGTTCACCATGTGGAAGAGCCCACCGATCACGCCGATGCTGGTGCCCGTGGCGATGCCCAGCACCATGTAGCCGACCTGGCTGACCGCGTGGAACCCGAGAAGACGCCGCAAGTTGTGCTGGACCAGCGCCGCCATCACGCCGCCGATCACCGTGGCCGCCCCTATCAGTACGAACAGGCTTCGCATTCCGAGATTGATCTCGAACAGGCCCAGCGAGAGCCGCGCGAACAGGTAGATGCCGAGCAGCTTGTCCAGGGAGGCAGGCAGCAGCGCGACTGCCGGCACGGGCGCCGTCTGCGCCGCGTCCGGCACCCAGGAGTGGAACGGGATCGCCCCGGCTTTGGCGAATGCCGCCGAGGCGAAGCAGAGGCAGGCGAGCGCCCCGGCCCCAACAACGGGCATCGAGGGCTGCATTAGGTCCAGGCTGCCGCTCGTCGCGTACACTGCCGCCACCCCCAGCATCAGCAGGCAGTCCGTGCCGCCCAGCACGATCAGAGTCTTCTTAGCCGCCGCGTCCGAACCTTCCGATCCCATGTTCACCAGCAGGAAGAACGGCACCGCCATCAGTCCCCAGAACACGAGCAGCACGACCATGTTGCGGGCAAGGGCCGTTCCGCAGGCTGTGCCCACCACCCAGAGGAAGCTCGCGTAGTAGGCGCCGGGGCTGAGGGCGCCATGATCCAGGAAGCCACACGAATACAGCAGCACGACCACGCAGAAGAACGCGCAGCCGAGCAGTATGAGCGCGGCGAGGGGATCAAGGCCGAAGAAGGGCTCCGAGACGCCCTGCGGGCTCCACGTGAAAGGCTGCATGCGGTAGAGGGCAAGCGCCGCCCATGCGACCAGGGCCGTGACCACAAGCGCGAGCGCCTGCGCCAGCCGGGCGAACCCACGCGGCACCATCAACACCAGCGCCCCCGCCGCCAGCGGCAACGCAATCGCCATCAGAAGCGCCGTCTGCACGCTCATGCGCCCATCTCCTTGCGCAGTCGCTCTGTCTTCTGCCGGGAGAGTCGTATCAACTCCTTGCCGTCCAGCAGTCGCCGGCCGTCGTTTGCGTCGTAAACGCCCATGCGCTCGGTGCAGCTATAGCATGGGTCCACCGAGGCCAGGATGATGGTGGCGTCGCTGACCGACTCGCCCACCACCGTGTCATGGCACGTGGGCAGGTTCATATACGTGGGGGCGCGGGCCTTGTGCCGCACGGGCCGGTTGGTGCCGTCGGAGCGCACGTAGTGGAAGGTCTCCCCCCGGGGCGCCTCCGCGTGGCCTATGCCCTCGCCGGGGGGCACGTCGGTGATGTTGGCGTCGATCTCACCGGGCGGCATCTGCTCCAGGCACTGACGGATGATCTTGACCGCTTGCGCCGTCTCCAGCAGGCGGACCACTGCCCGCCCGTAGACATCGCATGAGTCTGCCGTGATCACCTGCCAATCGATGCGATCATAGGCGCCGTAGGGGTCGTCGCGGCGCACGTCCAGCGGAAGGCCCGAGGCCCGAACAGTCGGCCCCAGGGCGCCCCAATCGTGCGCTGCTTCAGGCGTGAGCACGCCGACCCCTTTCAGCCTGGCGTGAAGCACAGGGTCGTCGGTCACTGCCCCCACCAGCATCCGGAGTTTCGGCTCCAGCGCATCCAGGCGGGCCAGCACGTCGGGGAAGCGCAACTCGTCGAGGTCGCGCCGCACGCCCCCTACCTTCAGCATGGCGTAGTTGTTGCGGTTGCCCGTCAGTTCCTCGCAGATGTCGAGCACGGGCTCGCGGTACTTCCACGCCCACATGAATACCGTGTTGTAGCCCAGAAAGTGCCCGGCCAGTCCCACCCACAGCAGGTGGCTGTGTATGCGCTCCAGTTCAGCGATGATCGTTCGGATGTACAGGGCACGCTCCGGCACCTCAACACCCGCAATGTCCTCTACCGCCTGCACGTAAGCGATGGGGTGAGAGGTGGAGCAGATGCCGCAAATGCGCTCCACCACGAACGGCACCTGGTCGAACGTCTTCCCCTCGCACACCTTCTCGATGCCGCGATGGTTGTAACCAATCTCCACGTCGAGTCCCACGACGGTCTCGCCGTCGACGTGCAGGCGGAACAGCTCCGGCTCCTCCTGCAGGGGATGGAATGGCCCGAGTGGCACTGTGGATCTCATATTGGCTTCCTCACCTTGCCTTCCCACGGCTTGCCCCGGCGCAGGGGGTAAACGCCTTCCGGCCAGTCATCGCTCAGGATCAACCGCTTCAACCCCGGGTGACCGCGGAAGTCAATGCCCAGCAGGTCGTGCATCTCCCGTTCGATGAAACCCGCCCCTTTGATCACGGGAGCCAGGGAGTCGAGCTCCGGCTTCTGCCCGTCCGCCTTCACCCGCAGGCTGACCACAATGTGTTGCGCGTCGAACGCGAAGTGGTGTAACACCTCGAAGCCGTCCTCCAGTTGAGTGGCCGAGGCTATGGCGTAGCGCGCGCCCATCTCGCGAAACAGCACGGTGGCTGCCTCGCGCAGCCGATGCCGCTTGACCTCCAGGTAGAGCCGACGCGGCGAGCGCGGAAACACCCCGGTGATCGCATCGCCGAGACGGCTGCTTATCTCATTGATCAGCTCTTCACTCATCGGCCGGGCCTTCCAGTGTCTTGAGCGCCTTCACCACTCCCATGATGATCGCTTCCGGTTTGGGCGGGCATCCGGGCACGTATGCGGCGACTGCGCCGGGCAGCACTTCGTCGAGCGGCACCGTCGTGGCGTAGCTGTCGGCGAACATGCCCTGGCCGCACGCGCACGTGCCCACGGCCACCACGAGGCATGGCTTGGCCGCCTGCTCGTACAGCCGGCGCACGCGCGCGGCTGACTTGCGGTTCATCGCCCCGGTCACCAGCAACGCGTCAGCATGCCGCACACTGCCGACCAGCACTGCGCCGAACCGCTCGATGTCGAAGCGCGGGCATAGGCAGTCCAGGATTTCAATATCGCAGTTGTTGCACGAGCCGGCGCTGACGTGGAAGACCCACGGGGATTTCGCCAGCGCTTTCAGTGCAAGCCCCATGTCACACTCCCAGCAGTGCGAGAATGACGGCGGCGATCGCCAGCAGCGTCACCGGCCCCCAGAAGAACCTCATCGCATGGTCTATGCGCACGCGCGGGTTCGTGTTACGCAGCAGGATTGCGACCACCACAAGCACCAGATACTTGCCCACGCCAAGCGCCACCGAACCTACGCTGGAACCGAAGCCACCCCAGAACACCTCCACCACGAAGACGGGCATCACCAGCAGCATCATCGCCTTCGTCAGCTTAAAGATGGCCAGGGGCGCGCCTGAATACTCGATCAGCGCACCGCCCATGATCTCAGTCTCGGCCTCGGCCTGGTCGAACGGCACAAGGGCGAGCTTCGCCTGCAGGCATGGGATGGCGACCAGCAGGGCCAGCAGGCCGGAAGGGCTCCACGCAAACGCTCCCCCAGAGGCCTGGTGGGCCAGCAGGCCGGCGAGTGAAAGCGTGCCGCCGCTCTGGATGATAGGCACCATAACCGCCAGGATGAGGGGTAGCTCGTAGCTGAGCACAAGTTTCATCTCGCGGCTGGCGCCGACGGACGCCAGGGGGTTGCGGCTCGCCACGCCCCCCATGATGACGGCCAGAGACGGCATCACGAGCAGGTACATCAGCACGATGATATCCCCCGTGAAGCCACTCTGCGGGTTGACGGCTGCCGTGCCCACGAGGGTCGCCGCCAGTGTGACGCCTGCCAGACCGAACAGCGGCGCCCCGAGGAAAGCCAGCCGGCTGCCCCCCGCCGGGACCACCGTCTCCTTGCCCATCAGTTTCACGACATCGTAAAAAGGCTGCAGCAACGGCGGGCCCACGCGATACTGGATGCGCGCCGTCACTTTGCGGTCCACCCAGCTCACCAACAGGCCGAGCACGCCCGTGAACAACAAACCCGGGAAGACCAGTAAACGGAACAAGCCGCTGGCAATGGTGGTGTTCATCTCGTCCTCGCAGGCTCCGTTTTCTGCCAGGCGGCGGCGCGCACGGCCAGGTGCTCCCCCAGCACGTGCACGTTCGGTTCGTCGGGGGCCTCGCCACGGGAGATCGCATGCTCCGGGCACGTCTCGCCACAGATCGGGAGCCCGCTCGCCCGCCCGGCGCAGTAATCGCACATGCTGTCGCGAAACTGCACAGCGGCCGGGGTCAGCACCCCGAACGGGCACGCCACGCTGCAGGAGAGGCACCCCGTGCAGCGCAGGTTATGGCGCACAAGCCGTCCGTCCGCGTCTTCGTCCAATGCATCGTTCGCACAGGCCTCAATGCAGCAACGGAGCGTGCAGCGCCGACACAGCAGCTCCTGTGCGGCTACCTCGCGCAGCCGGGCTACGCCCTCGTTTGGATCGTGGTAGGGATAGGCGCACTGTGCCGTGCACTCCTCGCACTCGCGACATGCCTCCAGATCGATGATTAGCCTATCCGCCATGGACTCCTCTCCGCCGGGCTACCACAGGTGATGGACTCCTTCGAGTTGGTCGCAGGTGAAGACCGGTCCGTCGCGGCACACGTAAAAGTTGCCGATGCGACAGTGCCCACACTTGCCGATGCCGCAGCTCATGTTGCGCTCCATGGAAAGGTAGACCCGCCGCGGATCGAACCCGTAGCCCACCAGCGCAGCGGTGGCGAACTTCATCATGACAGGCGGCCCGCAGACCACGCCGACGGCGGGCGCGGCTTCCATCGAGACTTCCTCCATGGTTGTGGTCACCACGCCGACTCTGCCCTCCCACTCCCCGTTGGCGGCATCCACGGTGAGATGCACCTCCATCTCATCGCCTTCAGCCCACCGCCCCAACTGGTCGCGGTAGACGAGGTCGGCCGGCGTCTTTGCCCCGTAGCAGAGGATTATCCGCCCGTAGCGCTCGCGCTCCGCAAGCAGCGCCAGAAGCAACGAGCGCAGGGGCGCCATGCCGACACCGCCCCCCATAACCAGTATGTCCCTGCCCTCGAACTCTTCCAGCGGGTAGACATTCCCATACGGCCCCCTCAGGCCGAGGTTAAGGCCCGGCTCCATCTCATGCAGGCGCGAGGTGACACGACCCATTTGCATCACGGTCACGGCGAGCTCATGCTCATCGATTGGCGAGGAGGACGGGGTGAAAGGCGACTCGCCAAGCCCCGGCACGGTGACCTCGACAAACTGGCCGGCACGGAAGGCGAAAGGGGACTTCGGGCGCAGCACGAAGGTCTTGATGCTCGGCGTCTCGGTGACGACGTCCGCCAGCTCCACCTTCAGCGGTTCATAGGGGTTATGCATTAGCCAACTCCGCCAGGGTCTCCCGCACGTCGATCCGCCCGGCGCAGGCTTCCGCGCACCGGCCGCATCCCACGCATCCCCACAGGCCCGCATTCGCGGGTATGAACTCGAGTTTCTTCTGCACACGCCCGTACAGGCGCTCAGCCCGGCTCGGGCGCGGGTTCGCGCCGCTCGCCTCGCGCGCGAAGGCGGGGTACTGGCACGAGTCCCAGTTGCGGAAGCGACGGAACCCGTGCCGCTCCTGCAGGTCGAGCAGCAGGAAGCAATGGCACGTCGGGCAGATGAAGTTGCACGCCCCGCACTCGACGCATTCCTCCGCCAACTGCTGCCAGAGGTCCCCGTCGCGCGCTGCACCAACAATTCCCTGCAGCTCATCGGCAGCCGCCAGGCCGGCATTCGCGCACTGTTCGTGCACCCGTTTCGTGACGGCCCGCCTGCGGGCGTCGCGCCGGGCCACTTGCTCTGCGTCTGGCTCGGACAGCCCCCCCGTCGCTTCCAGCAGAGCCTGTCCGGCCTGCGACCCGGATTCGATGATGAACCCCTCGTCGGCCGCAGAGAGGTTCAAATCGTAGCCGTCCGTCGGATGTGGTTCGCCGCCCAGGTATGTGCAGAAGCAGACCTCTCGTGGCTCCGTGCAGTCGCAGGCGACCAGCAGCGTGTCACGCCGGGCCTCCTGGTAGTCGGTGTCCACGTGATCGCCTTCCAGAAACACGTAGTCCAGCACCCGCAGCCCCGCCAGGTCGCATGCGCTGGCGCCGACTATGGCCCGCAGACCCGGAGGCGAAAGCTTCGCGGCTTCGAAGTAGGTCGCAACGTTCCGCCGGGAACCGAACAACAGGCTCTTCAGCGGCTCCACCGACCTGTTGCCGCACGGTTCGAAGGCGGGCGTGAGCCCCCGCTCGAGGTGCGCATCACCGTTCGTGGCGCGGACGACGAATATCGTCCGGCCGGCAAGCATCTGCTCGAGCACTGTCGCCAGGTTCGATTTGTCGACGAACTTCGGCATCATTCTCCGCCTCCCTCGCGAGGCAGATGAACCTCGAAAGTCGTTCCCTCTCCGGAGCGGCTGCGCAGAACGATGCGGCCGCCGTGCGCCTCGGCGATACGTTTGGCGATGGGCAGCCCGAGGCCGGTCCCCTGACGCTGCCGCACGCCGCTGCCCCTGTAGAAGGGCTCGAATACCAGTGGTTGCTCATGCTGCGCAATGCCGGGGCCCGTATCCGTAACCGTCAAGACGGCTCGCCGTCCGCTGCAACGAAGGCCCGCGGTAGCGCGTCCGCCGTCCGGGGTGTAGCGCAAGGCGTTGTCGAGCAGGTTGAACAGCATGCTGCGCAGCGCCTCGCGGTCGCCCACGACCGAGACGGGTTCAGCCTGCACTTCCACTTCCAGCTCGACATCGTTGTGGTGCGGCGACTCCTCAGCGGCGGCAACCGCGTCACGGATCACGTCCTGCAGGCAGAGGGGCTCCTCGGCCGCTTCGATGCCGGCGGACTCCACCTTCGCAAGTGTCAGCCAGTCGTCCATCAGGTCCAGAAGCAGCCCGGACCTGGCGGCCGCGCGTTCGACCAGGTCACGACATCCCTGCGGCATGCGGTCGCTGAAGGCCGCCAGGGCCACATCCAGGCATTCCTTAACGGCGGCGGCGGGCGATTTGAGCTGGTGGGAGACGACGGCGACGAAGTTGTCGCGCATCCGCTCCCTTTCCCGCTCGGCGGCGGCCACCTTCTGCGCCAGCCGGCCCGTCTGCAGCGCGCGAGCGATGACACGTCGCAGCTCGTCCGCCTTGAAGGGTTTAGGCAAGTAGTCGCACGCCCCAGCTTTCATCATGTCGATGGCAGAATCGAGTGTGGGGTAGCCGGTGATGGCAACAGATGCCACCTCGGGCGCGATCTCCCGCGCCCTGCGCAGCAGTTCCTCCCCGTTCATGCCGGGCATCTTCAGGTCCACCAGCAGCACATCCGGTTCCTCAGTTGCCAGCATGTCGAGCCCTTCGTCCCCGCTGCGGACCGTGCGCACTTGATAACCATCGCGCTCCAGCACCTGTCGGCAGGAATCCCTCATGGCTTCCTCGTCGTCCACGACAAGGATCTTTGGCGGGTTGTGCGCATCACGCTTCTGCTCCTGACCGTCGCCGGGGCGTCTATCGGTGGCGACGGCTTCATCATGTGAAGTAGACGCCGACATCTCAGCTCGCTTGATCAGGGGCTCTCTCTGGGCGGGCGATGGCCGCGCAGCAGCAGCTCCACGTGCCGCAAGAGTTCGCCAGGCTCGACGGGCTTGGACAGGAAGTCGTCCGCCGGGAAGTACCCTTCGTCCGTCGTGGGTGAGAAGTCGTAACCGGCCCTTTCGCGGATGGAACTGACCGAGAGCACGGGGGGCAGTTCAGCATCCGCCTCGCTGCGCATCTCGTAGAGGAAGTGGAAACCGTCGCTTATGCCCTCCATCATGATGTCGAGCACTATCAGGTCGGGGCTGGCCTCACGCAGCGCCTGCATGCCCTCCTGCTTGGTGTAGGCGCTTATGACGTCGTAGTCCGCGTTCTCCAGCAGTTGCCGCACGGCGGCCTGGTAGTCGGGGTCGTCATCAACGACGAGTACCCTTGCCTGCTTGTGATGATGCTTTGCCACGGCGCGTGCGACTGCCTCCACCAGTTCGTCCTCCGGGAAGCTCTTCACGTAGTAGTAGACGACATCGTGACAGCGGACCGCTGACTCCAGTTCCCTGGTGTTCTGCGGGGTCGTGACCACGATCGGCAGCTCGGGCTCAACCGCCCGCAGCAGCGGGATCGCCTCCACGCCGCCCACGTCCTGCAAGCTGGTGTCCACCACCGCGCATACACAGTGCCTGCGCTCCAGCAGATCCGCCGCTTCGGCCGCAGAGCCGGCAGTCAGCGTGCGATAAGCGTGGCGGTTAAGGAGAGTTGCCGTCTCGGCCCGGGCCTCTGCATCCCCGTCCACGACCAGCACCAGTTCCTCTTCCATGGCCTCAACGCCCCCGTAGCAGTCTTGCGAGGCTCCCGAGCAAACCACGCGCCGCCGCCCGCCGGGACCAGGAGAGTGGCAGCCCGCGCCGCGCCCGCCGGGCCCGCCGCAGCGCAGGTTCGTGCGGACCGCCTGCCCGGATGGAGCCTCGGCCCGGCGGGCGGCAAAGGATTGGCAGGCATGCAGTTACACCAGCCGAAGGGGCTCTGTTCTCACTCCCCAGCGGGTACGGCCGGGCTGGCCGCACAAAGTGTGCCCGCGTTCTCGTATGGCGCTCTGCTACGGCGGAGAGAGGTGCTGGCAGGGGGCGTTTCTGCCGTGGCAAACCGCCCCGGTGTGGGGCACTTCGCCCCGGTCAGTTGGCCCCGTCCTGGTAACGCTTCAGCTTGCGGTAGAGGGTCTTACGATCGATCCCTAGCAGGTCGGAGGCGGCTCGGCGGTTGCCTTCGGTCTTCTCAAGGACGCGGAAGATGTGGCGCCTCTCCAATTCCTGCAGGCTGAGCACCTCCCGGGCCGACTCGCCGGGCTCTGCGGCGGTTCGGTGGTTGTACAGCAGGTCGTCGGGACCGATCAGCCCGTCGGAGGCGACCACTACTGCCCGCTCCACCACGTTGGAGAGCTCGCGCACGTTGCCCGGCCAATCGTGTTCCATCATGCCCTGCAGGGCTTCGTCGGTGAATCCGTTCACGCTCTTCTCGCGCCGCCGTCCGTGCAAGCGCAGGAAGTGCTCGGCGAGAGCGGGTATATCCCGCTTGCGATCGCGCAGGGGCGGCAGCGTGATGGGGAACACGCTGAGGCGGTAGTAGAGGTCCTCGCGAAACGTGCCCGCCTCGACCGCTTGTGCCAGGTCACTGTTCGTGGCAGCGATCACTCGCGTATCCACGCAGATGACCTCGTTGCTGCCCACCCGTGTGAACTCCCTTTCCTCCAGCACGCGCAACAGTTTCTGCTGGATCCCGGGCTCGATGCAGCCCACTTCGTCCAGGAACAGAGTGCCCCCGTGCGCGAGCTCGAAGCGCCCATGCGTGGTCGAACTGGCCCCCGTGAACGAGCCCTTGGCATGCCCGAACAGCTCGTTCTCGAACAGCGTTCCGACCAGGGTGGCGCAGTCCACCACGACGAAGGGGTCGTCCGCGCGTCGGCTGTGCGCATGCAGAGCTCGGGCGACCAGTTCCTTGCCCGTGCCGCTCTCGCCCATGATCAACACGGTGCAGTCGGTCGGTGCCACCTGTTCGATGAGACGGAAGACATCGCGCATTTGAGGGCTCTCGCCCACGATGGTCACGGGCTCGCCCAGCCGGCCAAGCTCACGGCGCAGGCGGCGGTTTTCGTGCTGCAGGTGCCGGTGCTCCAGCGCCTTGCGGACCACCGCGCGCAAGGCGTCGCGGTTGAAGGGTTTGGGCAGGAAGTCCGTTGCGCCCCTCTTCATCGCGTCCACTGCTGAATCGACGCTGGCGTAGCCGGTGATCACCACGACGCTCACTGCCGGGTGCGTGGCGGCAATCTGGCCGAGCACTTCCAGCCCGTTGCGCCCCGGCATCTTCAAGTCCAGCAGCACCAGATGATACGTCCCTTTGGCAAGCATTCGTAGGGCCTCTGCGCCGTCGCGCGCCTCCGCCACACGGGCTCCGTCCCGTTCCAGGGCCTGCCGGCAGCTATCACGCATGGCCTCCTCGTCGTCCGCTACCAGTATGCGAGCCCCGCTAATCACCACCGCCTCCCTCGCGCATCGACCTCAGGTGCAGCACGAACGTAGTGCCCCGGCCGACTTCGCTTCGCACCTCTATGCTTCCGCCGTGGCGCTCCACGATGCCGTAGGTAACGGCCAGCCCGAGGCCGGTGCCGGTCTCGCGTGTGGTGAAGAACGGCTCGAAGAGGCGGTTGTGGTCCTCCTGCGGGATTCCGCAGCCGGTGTCGGTGAAGCGAACGGTCACGCCTTTCCCTCCGGGCTCGGCGGCCGTGGCGACCGTCAGAGTGCCGCGCCCCTGCATGGCCTCCACGGCGTTGAGCAGAATGTTGGTAAACGCTTGCTGCAACTGGGCGCGGTCGGCCGTAAGCGGGGGCAGATCGTTCTGCAGTTGCCAAACCAGCTCGACGTTGTGGAACATCTCCTGTCCCCGAAGCACGTCCATAGTTTCGCTCAGCAGGGCGTTGACGTCCACCGAGGAGAGCCTAGCCTGGGGCTGGCGGGCGAAGTCGAGCAGGCCCCGCACGATTTCTCGGCAGCGGGCAGCCTGCCTGGCGACCTTCTGCAGGTTCTGGCGCCGCGGGTCGTCTTGCGGCGTCTCCTCCAGTATCAGGTCGCTGTAGAGCAGGATGCTGCCCAGCGGGTTGTTCAGTTCATGCGCCACGCCGGCCGCCAACTGGCCGAGGGAACTCATCTTCGCGGCCTGCACGAGTTCGGCCTGCAATAGCTTCATCTCCTGGTTGGCTTTCTCCAGTTCGCGCGCCTTGGCCGTGGCGGCCTGGGTCGCCTTGCGGGCCTCGGCGATACGGCGCTTCGCCTCCCTCAGGTCTCGCACCACAAGCACTGCTCCGATGATGTCCCCCCAGCCGTCCTGGAGGGGCGCCCCACTGACGCCGCAGGGAATGCCGGCTCCCGTAGCATCCACGCAATGCGTCTCGACTTCCGCAGGCCAGCCCTCCCGCTGCATCTCCCGGCGCAGGACCGACCAGCGCCACCGTGCCCGCGATCCCGGCGCGAACAAGACGGTCACCTCCTTGCCGAGCAAGCGCTCTTCGCGGAGCCGGAACAGTTTCTCCGCCGCGTGGTTCACCATGCTGACCCGCCCGGCGGAGTCGAGGACCACCAACGCATCGTTCATGCTGCGCAGAACGTTATCGGTCAGCTTCTTGGCTTCGCTCAGTTCCTGGGCACGGCGCTCCACCTCGGCCTGGGCCTCGGCGAGCTCACCGTAGAGCGACTCCATATGACGGATGATTTCGATCCAGACGCTTTCCTGGACGTCCGCCTGCGAGCTCTTTACGCTCTGCGCCATCTCGGGCATGCCTCGGGTTGCGGTCCGTGCGAGCCGGAGGGCACTGCCGCCGGCCCGACGCTACCTGGCTTCGGCTAATGCACGCTGCAGTAAAGGCACGGGTCGTATGAACGAACGACCAGCGCGACGTTGACGGCATTCTGCGGGTCAGTGACGGGTGTGCCCACCAGGGCTTGTTCGAGCGGTCCGGGCTGGCCCCCGCTGTCCCGGGGGGAGAGATTCCAGCTCGTGGGCGTCACCACCTGGTAGTTACGAATCTTGCCCTGCTCTATGTGCACCCAGTGCCCGAGCGTGCCCCTTGGGGCCTCTGTGAGGGCATAGCCCTCTGCGGCGGCGCGCGGTTCACACTCCACCCAGAACCGCGCTTTCGGATCGATCAGGGGCAGCCATCGACGCATCTCAGCGACCAGGCGCACCATCTCATGCAGGCGCAGCAGCACTCGCGTGAAGACGGAGGGCCCCAACCGATCGACCAGGTCCACGGCAAGGGGGTCGCCATCGATCAACATCCTTGCCATTGGCCCGACCTCGGCCGTGCTCCCCTGGTAACGGGGCGCTTTCGACCAGCTATATGCCTCTTCCTTTGCGGGGGCCGGCACGCTGCGCTGCTGCGCGGGGTGGGTGCTCGACCCATGGGCTTCGTACCAGGAATGGGTCACGTCCTCGCAGATGCCTTTCTCACAGAGGGGCTCAAGCTCCTGATCGCGGTAGCCGGCCCGCAGCCACGTCTGGCCGCCCGGCAGTTCGAAGCCGCCCGCCGAAAGGAAGCGGCTCGGGCCGCGGCCGATGCTGTCCAGACCGTTGTCCAGGGCGACGACAGCGAACGCGCCGAGGTCACTACCGCGCTGTTCGGCGACATCCAACCAGTTGCGGAGCTCGGGCAGGGAGCGCACCTCCAGCCATTTCTCGGCGGAGCAGCCCAGGATGCATTCCTCCAGGTGGCGGGTGAACTCCTCCAGTATGCCCCGGGCGCGGATCAGTTCGCCACGGTTGAGCGTGCGGGTGACGCCCGCCGGCTGCATTGCGAGCGTATTGGGCCACTTGCCAGCCAGCAGGCCCATCAGGCCGAGCAACACTTTGCGGGCGCGCAGGGCACGCCGGAAGGAGGCGCCCTGGATCGGCGCAAAGCGCTGCGAGAGCACTTCGCCGCCGGGCAGGGAGCACAGATCCCCCGCAAAAGAACACTCGAAGTGGGCCAGATGGCTGAGCACGAGCTCCGTTGCCTGTATCAGCGCAACCGCCAGGACGGCGTTGGGCGTTCGCTCGACGCTCCAGGCGTTGGCCAGCGCGGCCGCCGCGGCGCTCGAATGCGCTGCTCCGCACTGCCCGCAGATGCGGCACAGTATGACGATGGCGTCCCGCGGCCGCCGTCCCCGCAGCAACTGCTCGAAGCCGCGATACAGTGTGCCCGAGGCCCGTGCCGAGTCCACTGCGCCGTCTGCGAGCTCCACGTCGAGCCGCAGGTCGCCCTCCACGCGCGTGAAAGGGCTAAACACGATTCTCTTCGTCGTCCTCATCGCCCAGGTCCACCGGCTTGTAGCTGACGGCGTTGACAGAAAGGCGCTTCGGGCAGGCAAGCTTCGCCAGCCCGCTGATGCCCACGTACCACGCCTTCGGCACATCGAGGGGCAGAGTCGTGGGCACGTCGCCTATCTTCTCCGTCTCGAAAAACGGCACAAAACCGTCCGGCCATTTCGGCGAGGTACAGGAGAGGCAGGGGAATCCCCCCCGTGTGCAACTGCCCGTGCGGGCCAGCCACAGACGCTCGTTGCAGTCGCTGTCGCACTGGGTGCCCTTGCAGCCCAGATTCTCGAACAGGCAGCCCTGCTGACCGTACTGCCGGGCAGAGGCTTTGAATTCGTAGTATTCGTTGCGGGGACAACCGTGGTGGGCCAGCTTGGAGTAGAACATCTTCGGCCGGCAGTAGCCGTCCAGCTCGTCCTCTCGCAGGCTGCCATCGGCCAGTTGCGTGAGCGTGCCGGTTATCCAATCGGGATGGGCGGGGCAGCCGGGCACGTTGACAACGGGCAGGCCGGCGCTGGAGCGGAACTCCGCCCCCAGCAGGCCACCGCGCTGATCGCGGCTGAACTGCAACCCCACCGCGCCCTGCACGTTGCGACCGGCACACATCACCCCGCCGAACGACGCGCAGGTGCCGGCCGCCATCACGTAACCGGCAACGCCGGCCAGGGACAGGATGCGCTCCGCTATGCTCGACTCCTCCTGCGGCGATGCGCCCGGAGAGCCGCCGTGCTGAGGAACGGCCCCCTCCACGACCAGAATGTCGAGCTTCTTCTCGCACCGCTCACATTGCCGCAGCAGCTCGCGCGCGGCATTGCCCTGCACGTTCGTGAAAGCAGGATGCCAGACGAGGTCCACGCCCAGCAAGTCAAAGGTGGTCAACAGGTCGGGCTGCTCGGCGTTCAGCAAAGAGACCGTCTCACCACCGCAGCAACTCGCCTGAAGCCAGAGCAGCCTGATCATCGACCTGCGCCCCCCGCGTCTCGGCATGGACACCGGCGCAACGGGGCAGAATGCCCCCGAGGCGTCATCTATGGCGGATTATACGCACAATCTTGCACTTGTCAAGGGGAAAAATGACATGCTCTGCGCGCCGCCCATTGGCCCTGCCCCGTGCACCTGACGCACTGCGTGCCCCGCAGGGAGCGTTCTCGGGCCGGCCTCACTCCTACTGCAGCACCAGGTACATCGTGTTGGGCGGCAGTTGCACGCTCAGGGCACCGTCGGCCGTCTGCACGGGCAACCGGCGGCGAGCGTAACCGGCTTCGTCCAGGAGTGTGGCTTTCGAGAGTCCCGCGTTGCGCACATCGAGTTGCACGAGGGTGTTGGCAATGCGCCAGGGCGGTTTGCCCGTGGCCACTATACGCTCTCCGTGCAGCGTCGTGCCTCGATTGTCGAACTCGGCCGGCGCCGTCTTCCAGCCGGTCAGGCGTGCGACCGTGCCGACCTGCACGAGCACCTTCCGCGACTGCGCCAGCGGCAGGTTGTCCATAGAGACGACCTGGACTGCCGCGTACTCATTGGCGGACGCGATCGTTACGTCCGCCAGCTCAAAGCGCCCGCCGGCCTCCTTCAGGAAGCCGGCCACGCCCTGCGCCTTCGGCGCGTTGAGGGTGAACAGGCCGACGTCGTAGTTTAGCTCCACCTGGCCGGTATTGCCGCGCACGGTCCGGGCCGACCCGTCGATGTGGGGCGCCAGGTCGGCGACGTAGGTGCGTGTGGGGTCACCGCCGTAGGTCACCTCGACCGGGCCGACCAGAAAGGCCAGACGGCTGACCGCGCCCACCTCCGCGCCGGTCGCGCCGCGCAGGTCGCGCGTGTCGCGTATCGGGTCGAAGGACTCAGATTCGGCTATGATCGGCTCTTCTCGCGCCCAGAGCGCCTCAAGCGGTCGGACCTCCTGCACGGCCGGCTGGCCGCGCTCCACGTAGCCGAGTCGGTGGATAAGGGCGTTGGCCGGGAACATGCCGACCTGCTGGGGCACATTGCCTGTCCACTTGGCGATGGCGTAGCCGGTCTCGCCGGGGACGACGGGCCAGAAGGTGCGGCGCGGATCCAGGTGCCATGTGACCGACTGCACGCAGAACCAGAACGTCGTGTCCACGCCCGTCAGGCCCATGTAGGCAGCCACCAGCATCGGGCCTTCCGTCTGGTAGCGGTTCGGATGCACCCAGGCGTTCTCGGTGATGATGAAGGGGTGGCCTGCCGGCTGCCTCAGATTGGTGACCATCTGCAGCGGGTTGCGCAGCATGGAGCGGCTGAGCAAGTAGTGGCCGGGGTCAATGCGGTAGCCGTTGTTCTGCCCGACGTGAACGCCGCCGCTGTAGCGGTTGATGGCCGTCACCTCGCAGGCGGTGTAGGAGTAGCGCTCGGCGTCCTCCAGCCGTAGCTGGTCGGCCGTGCGCCAGTTGCTGGCGTTGACGAGCTGTTTGCACCCCAGTTCATCGCGCAGGAACCGGCGCACGTCGGCGTAGAAATCGTACTGGAGCTTGCCGAGGAACTCCGTTTCATCGCGCAGGCGTGCGGCCTTGCCGCCCGTGGCTGGCTGGGTCAGTTCCCAGATGGCGGACGTGTCGCCCACCAGCCAGGCGATGCCCGCCGCCAGGTCGTCTTTCGGGTCGGTGAAGCCGTCCCAGGCATCCAGCGCGGCGTCCAGACTGCCATACTTGAGCTTCAGCCAGTCGCCCTGCAGCTTGCCGAGCAGGCGCTTTTGTGGTTCGGGGATGTTCTGCGTGGTCCAGAAAAAGAGACTATCCTCGTTCTGCACCTGAATGATGGCGAGAGCGGGATCGTCTTTAAGCGCGATGCCAGTGTAGGGGTTTACGGGCGTGTAGAGGGCGCGCGTCCAGTGCTTGTAGGCGTCCTGAAGCCTGGGGTTGAAGAAGAGCAAGCCGGTCGGGGACTTGCCGGATGCGCCCTGGATGCCCCAGCTCTCGGGCACCTGGAAGTGCGCCCAGTAGGGGCAGATGATGACGTAGATACCGTGCTTTTTGGCGATGGAGACGTGCCGCCAGATGCGGTCTATCTGCGCCTGGTCCACGTCGGTTATCTGCGCGCCCTCCTTAGCCATCGGCAAGGTGGCGAACAGGCGAATCATGTTCACTCCGCGCTTGGCCAGGAAGCGGTAGAGGGTCTCGACCTCCTGTGGGCTGAAGCGCGACATGTCCATGTCCACTCGGCCGAGCACGGACCAGAAGCGGATGGGCTGGCCGTCCCCACGCAGGAAGTCGCGGCCGTCCTGCGACACGCGCACAAAACCCGTCTCGCCCGCCACGTTCTCGTTAAGCTCGAGCAGGTCCAGCATGGCCTCGGTTGTGAAAGGGTCGTCGGGGGGTTCGAATGCCCACGAGTTTGACTCGTCCAGCTCCGGCTCCGGCGGAGCTGCGCCGGCCCATGCTGCACTGGTGAGCATCGCACACCACATGACAAACCCCACGGCGATTCCTGTGCAACGCCTTATGCTTGACATCCCCGGACCTTCCCAGTTGGATTAGTGATACCAGAGATCGCCCAGCGCAACGCATGCATTCGGCAGTATAGCGAAGCCGGCCGGAGGCGCAATCGGCACAGCCCTTTTCTCAGGATATCTACCCCCCCGAGGCGGGAAGGTGTTTTTGGGCAGATGATTGGGGATTAGAGCCCGCCGCACGAGGTGGATGCGCACACGCCCCGGTTCTCAGCACCGGGGAAGGAGAGATACGTGAAAGGCCACAAAGCTGCAGGCACGCAGCCTGACGCCCCGATACTCGGAGAGAACGCACGCCTGGCCGCCGACACCCTGGCGCTGCACCCCACGGCCGGCATACCTTCTGCCGGCCTGCACGTGATGGACATTCCTTTCATTGAACACGTGGTGGGCTGTCGGCACGGGGAGTTCGCCCGACGCCCCGAGGAAACCTACCTCGCCTTCCAGCGCACGATCGGCACCTGCTTCATCGACCAGTTCATCCCGCGCAACCCGCTCACGATGGGACCCAGGGGCTACGATGCGACCACAGAACGGAAGGCGACAACGGGCGCGGAGCGCATCGTGGTGGACGGGATGGAGATCGACTCGCCCGAGGCCGTCCTCGAGCACATGGAAAGTGTGGTGTTCCCCCGGCGCGCCGAGCAGATTGCCGACTTCGACCCCGGGGCCCCCCATCGGATCGGCCAGATGATCTCGGCCGAGCGCGACATTCAGCGTATGTTCGGGCCAAACATCCTCAAGGCCCCCTACGGAGGCGGTTTCCAGAATTTCCCGCGCCTGCACTACGGCACCTATGGCTACGTGAACTATTTCACCGCGTACGCGCTCTACCCCGAGCTGATGGAACGCGACTTCGTACAGCAGGCGGACCTCGCCGTGCTCCGCAACCGCGCAGCAGTAAGGGCGATGGTCGAGGGCGGCCTGCCCCGGTTTATCCGGGCAGACCATGACATGGCCGACTCGAGCGGAACCCTCGTGAATATCCGATCGCTGGAGCGCATTTGGTTCCCGCACTTCGCGCGTGCCATCGTACCGTTCGTGGAGGCCGGGGTCCGGGTCACATGGCATTGCGACGGCAATCTGATGCAGATGGTGCCCCTGCTGATCGAGGCGGGTGTCAGCGGCTTCCAGGGCTTCCAATACGAGGCCGGGATGGACTACGAACGCATCTGCCGTATGCGTACGCCTGGCGGCGGGCCGTTGCTGATCATGGCGGGCGTCTCGGTAACGCGCACGCTGCCGTTCGGCACGCCCGAAGACGTTGAGCGGGAGCTGCGGTGGCTGGTGGAGAACGGTCCGCCGCAGGGCCTCTTTCTCGGCGCGAGCAGCAGCGTCACACCCGGCACGAAGCATCGCAACATCCTGGCCCTCATTGAGGGGCTGGCGCACTACCGTGAAAACGGGCGCAGGGGCTTGCCTCCCCCGGCCGGCTAACAGCCTGCTGGCCAACCGGCATGGGCCGGTTCGCGGCCTTGCTTTGGCCCCGGGGGTTGTGTAACATCAACCAGGCATTGTGCCACAAAGTGGGATGCTCCACGTCCCGAAAGGATAACGCCATGGCGGAGCCGGAAGATACCAGGCCCGAGAGCCAGCAAGAGCATCAGGAGCCTGCCGGCGGGGGCCTGATGAAGAAACTGTTCGCCCGCAAGGGCGAAGACGGCGATCAGGAGGCCGCTCCGAGGGAGACCAGCGCCCAGATACCATCCACCGTGCTGACGGTCGAATATATCGACGAAAGCGAAGGCATGGACGCCTCGCTTCGCGAGATGCAGCGTCGCGTGCAGCGTATGGAAGAGATGCTGGGCAACATGCAAGAGACCCAGTCACAGTTGATCGCCGCCATCAACCAGCAGGCCAAGGACATCGGGAGGTTCGTGGAGTCTATCGGCCGCCGAGTCGACAAGTTGTACCGCCGCATGACGGGCGGCGAGGTGTCCCATCACGGCGCCTTGATGGAGACGCAAGCAGGCGGCACGGATAAGCCGCCTACCGAACTGCGCATAGATGAGGACGCGGCCACGACTCTCGGGCCTGAAGTCGCCGACGACCCGCGGCATCAGAACGCCTGGCGCATCGCCCGCGTGCTCGCCGCCGACCTGGAGGCATACCACGAGGACGCTGTCCAGGAGGGCGTACTTTACGGAACCTTCTACAAACTGCTGCGCGATCCCCTCGAGCGGGCGCGCTCGACGTATGAAGAGCGCGTAGATGACGAGATCGTCGAGAACTACGACTATTTCTCGAAAGCGGTCGACGAACTGATAGCGCGCAAGCGGGTGGAACTGGATCAGGAAGGGGCCACATGACC
>CAYQXJ010000008.1:0-122164 GCA_964421565.1 uncultured candidatus Brocadiaceae bacterium | reverse complement strand
GCCGGTGCCTCGCCATGATGGGCTTGTGCCTGTTAGCCCTGCTCTACAACGTTGCAGCGGCCCAACAGACTCCGTTTCAGCAGCCACAGAAGCGCTCGGGCTCGCCACGAGAGCAGATAAAGGAGGGCGCCGAGCGATTCCGTGAACGCGCCGAGCGCGAAGTAAGGGACTTTGCTGTCTACGCGGACCGTTACTTCCGGGACATAACGCAAAACCGGGCCGTGGGCTGGGCGACGCTGTTAGGCGCCGCACTGGTCGGAGTGGTGACTCTGCTCTACGGCTGGGTCCTGGTGAAGTCACTGCTGATCCCCTTCGCCCCGGTATGGGGGCTGGCGACGGGCGGAGCGACCGCTTTCTGCATCATTCAGGCCATGTACACCGAGCGCGAGGTATGGTTCCGTTTGTTGGTCCTGGCGGTCGGTGTCACGCTGGGGCTCGGCCTGTACCTGTTTTCGGCGCTGCGTGCGAAGCCGGTCGCCGCCTTCCTGGTCATCCTGTCGCCGTTCCTGATCCTGGGCGCGTTCCTGCTCCCGCACGAAGGGGTCCTCGGGCTGATCATCTTCTGCACGGGGTTACTTGCGGGCTTCGCAGCGATGGTCGAGGTCCGGCCCCTGGCTATCATCTCCACTTCCCTGTTCGGCGCCGGCTGCATCGTCTCGGCATATGGCCTGCTCGCCCACCTGATAGGCCGCCAGTTGGACGTCGTCCGCGACTCCTTCGATTGGCTGATGGCTCACGCCCTGATGCTGGTGCTCGTCTGGCTGGTGGTGGCATTCGTGGGGGCAAACTTCCAGTTCAGCACGGGCCCTCGCGGCACGTTGGAGGATTAGCCCTTACCACGCGGGCGTTGGGCTGTCTGCGGCTTGCCGGTTGACGATGACGGGGCCGGTATCCGCCGCGGCGGCTCGTTGCAGGACTTCCTGCACGTCCCGCATGTGTGGCGCTTCGCCACCTTCCATCCCCCCACCTGCGGCCCGTTCCTCCGGTTCTGAGACTCCGCCCGCTGGCGGGTGGTCCGCCTCGGCGTCCCCTCCCCGCGCGGGAGCATCTGCCGAAGGTCGCGCGACGCCCTGCTCTCGGGCGCCCTCCACCGGTTGAGCTGTCGGCAGCAATTCGATAGCGATCCGCAGGTTATGCAAGGCACAGCGGCGCAGTTCGCTCAGCCTCTGCCCTTTGGCCTGGCTGCCCTCGGCAACGTCGAGGTAGTGGCCGGCGGCTTGGCGGGTCTCGCCCAGCAGCAGCGCGCAGTTGCCCAGGTTGTACTGCGCCGACAGCCGTATGACCGCCTGGGGCGCTTGCGATGCCAGCAGTAGCATTTCACGGGCACGCTGCAGTTCGCCCTGCATGCAGAAGGCGAGCCCCGCGTTGAGCCGGGCTGCACTGCGCAGCTCGGCCCGCCCCGTGCTCGCAGCCTGAGCGAAGGCCCGCGCCGCCTGCTCGAACCGCTCTGCGTGGTAGTGGCCCAGGCCCGCCCCGAACGGCTCCACGGTTCCTCTCTTCGCCTGCTGCCCCGGTTTCCACCCGCTCAGAAGGTACAGCCCGACACAGAGCGCCAGCACGTATACAAACGTGCGAAACGCCCGATCGCTGAACCTGCCGTTCAGGTAGACACCGGCGAACGTGCCGACCACGACACTCGGCAGCAGAAGCAACGCGATGCGCAGGGCCTGCCCTGTCATAAGACCTTCGCTCAGATAGGGATATAGCTTGAGCACGTTGCCCGCAAAGAAGTACTTGATGACGGTGCCGACGAAGACGCGCTTCTCCAGTTTCTGCGGCAGCAGGTACAGCACGATGAGCGGCCCGCCCGCGTGGGCGAGAGTGGAGCTGAGCCCGGCCCCCGCCCCCAGCAGAACGCCATGCCACGCCCGGGGTCGGTAGCCGTCAGCCACCCGTCCCGCCCTTCGCTCCTGCACAAGGCGGTAGAGCTGCACCAGGACGAACGTCACGGCCAGGGCGCCAATGGTGCGCTTCATCCACAGCTCGGCGTTCTGAAGCCCCAGAAACCAGTCGAGCATGAGCCATCCGACGCCAATGCCCAGGACCAGGCCCGGCAGCAGCACGGCGAGGTTGCGGCTGCTGTGCTTGGTGGGGTAGTGAACGATGGAGAAGATGTCACCGCCGATCAGCACCAGCAGCATCACGGGCAACATCTGCTTGGGGCCGAGCACAACGGCCATCAGTGGCACTGCGAGCAGCCCCGCCCCCGCCCCAAACCCGGCCTTCGAGAGGCCGACCAGCAGGGCAGATGTGCCCGCCCCGGCCCATTGCAGCACTGAGAGCTCGCCCGCCGTCATGCCCTGCTCCGTCGCTTCCGGTTGTGACAGGCCCCGAGCATAATGCACCCGATGCCGCGTTTCCACAGTGCTCGGCACCCGCCTGCTTGCGGCGCAGCGGACGACCGCATATCATAGGTACAAAGAGGGGAATGCGAATGGTGCACTACTTCGTTGTGCTACAGATCATTTGCGGATTCTTCAGCGCGTTCGTCGCCGGGCGCAAAGGCCGGCGCCGGGCCGCATGGTGGTTGATCGGCGCCTTGCTGCCCGTGGTCGGAGTCGTCCTTGCGCTGCTGGCCGAGCCCGTTCGGTCCGAGGCACCCGGGCAAGCCGGCCGCCGCCAGCAGCCGGCCCCATCCCGCCCGCGCCGACGGCCTACGCGCTGCTGTGGATGTTACATTCCAGACTGCCAGGGCTGTCCCCACTTCCGGCGCCGCCTCTTCGCCTCCAGACAGACGAGCGGTGACAGAGGTTTCTGCGAGTACTATAACCGGGACCTGGTGGATGCCGAACAGCGTGATGGCGCCGGTGTCGCGGTTGAAGACAAATAGCCTCCCCCGCGGGCAGCCTCCGCCCCGTGGGAACTTGTCCTTTCCGGTTTGTGGCGCTTGACTATCGCGCTTCGCTCTGCTAAAAATGGCGACACAAAGTCCAGGATAAAGACGGGAACCGCATGCCACACCATCTGACAGGGTGAAGCTCATGAGACCATTGCGCCCCGCTGCTGCGATAGCTTTAGTCGTCGTGCTGGCCGGCTTGCTCTCACCCGCACACGCTCAGATGCTCAGACGGATTGAGGAACTGCCGGAGGACATACCCACCGCTCTTGCCCAACTTGAGGCCAGTAGTCCTTCGGAGCGGGGGATGCACCGGAGCGCCCTCGTCGAAGTGGCCCGCCAGGCGGTCCAGGACCAGGGCGAGCAGGCCCTCGAGCCTATCATCGCCGCCGTTGAAAACCGGCGCCGAGTGTCTGACCCCAAGCTGGTTCTCAACTACATCATCGCCCTGGGTGAGCTGAAAACCCGACGGGCGACCGATGTGCTGCTGGCTGTGCTGTCCGAGCCAAACCTTGAACTTGCATTCCAGGCGGCCAAGTCCCTGGGCCATATCTGGGAAGGCGCAGAGCCGTCCGCCGCCCTTCGACAGGTCAATGCGGCCCTGCTGGCGATTCTGTACAGCGGTTATCCCGAGGTAGTCGTGCGCACCGCGGGCACCGCACTGATGCAGATTAACAAGACGGCCGTCGGCGAAGCCGGCCTGCTGGACGCAGCAGAGATGCGGTCGGCTTTCGACAAGTGGGTGGCGTCCGCCCCGGATGCGCTGCCCCCGCTGTCGGAGATGCCCTGGCAGGTCATTTGCCGTATGGCGCTGCACACCTCGGACGCGGCGACCCGGCAAAGCGCAGTCGAGATTCTACTGCGGCGGCGCTGGCTGGGGCCGGTGGCAGCCATAGCAGAAGCACTGGCGGCCGGTGGCCTAACAGGCCGGCAGAGCCAGACCCTCGGGCGCGCGCTCGGCGAACTGACCGGCGTCCCCTATCCACCGAACGACGCGGGCTCGGCGAACACGCCTTCGGAAGTGGTCGCGGAATGGCAGAAGCAGTGGCTGGCTGAGCTGAGGACGAAAAGCGAGCAAAGATTCGTCGACTACGCGTGGCAGCAATTTGAGATCACACTCGCCAACTACATGGTTGCGCCCTCTGACGCAACCGCCGAGCAAGTCACTTGCTACCGCGGGGTCCTGCTCTATCAACTGTCCGGAAGAGGCGACATGCCGGCCTACGCTACAAGCAAGGCGAAGAGCCTGCTCACTGACGCCCTCGCGGCCAAGAAGAGCATGTCCGAGGCCATCGCAGTCCTGAACGACCCGCCGGACGAGTTTGCCCGGGGTGAGGCCCTGAACACCATCGAAGAAGTCGTGGCTGAGCGCTACGGGCCCGAGGTCGGCAAGCAGTTCTTCGCGGCACTGGTGACCCACGCCCAGAACGAGAAGAACGTGGGCTACGCGCGCCGGCTCGGTAACATCCTGTGGAGGGTCGCCGGCGTGCCCCTGACGCTCGAGGCGCCACGACTTGCCGAGCGACAGGAACAGATAAACACCTGGTTAAGCATTGTGCGGCGGAGCGGCAACGACATCATATTCTGAGGTGCCGTCGCACAGCTCGGCCCTTCCGCGAGCCCCGCGTGCCGCACGATCGGCAATTCAGTAACCGGCCCGTCGTCCCGCCAGGAACTCAAACAGCACCTCGCCCACCGGCTCTGACGTGTCAACATCCAGGTAGTCCACTCCCAACCTGCCGCAGCCGTGCTGGAGCCTGTGCCGAAACTCGTCAAGCGCCTCCAGATACGCTCCCCTCACCTGACCGGCGTGGGTGCGCAGACCCTGCTCACCTTCCATGCCCTGGAACAGGACCTGCTCATCAAAGGGGAAAGACCTCTCCGCCGGATCGAGCACGTGAGCGGCGATCACGCCGTGGCCATCGTGCCGCAGTCGATGGAAGCCGGACAGCAGGTCCTCTGGCGCCGCCAGCATGTCGCTGATCAGGATGACGATGCTGCGTCCGGCGAGCCCATCCGCCACACGTTGCAGCTCGGCTGCCAGCTCTGCACGGCCTGCCGGGGCGTGGCTCTCCAACGCCCGGCACAGTCTGCCGAACACGGCGGGGTTCGCAGTCGGGGGCAGGTTGACATCCGCCCCATCTGCCAGCAATGACAGCCCGACGGCATCCCTTTGTCGCAGCAGCAGGTGCGCCAGAGATGCCGCCACGGTAGCGCCGTAGTCGTACTTGTTCATCGGCGCGGAACGGAAAGCCATCGAGGCGCTGCCGTCGAGCAGCAGTTGGGCCCGAGCGTTCGTCTCCTCCTCATAGAGCTTCACGAACAACCTGTCGGTGCGGGCCCAGAGCTTCCAGTCCACGTGGCGCAGCTCGTCACCCGGGCTGTACGCCCGATGTTCGGCGAACTCGACGCTCCAGCCGCGGTAGGGACTGCGGTGCAGGCCGGCCAGGTAACCTTCGACGACGTGGCGTGCCCGCAGTTCGAGTCCGCGGATCTTACTCAGCGTCTCCGGGGCGTAGTACTTGCTGGACTGCTCTGTCACGACTCAGTCTGCTCTCTCGGGCGGGTATGTGCGCTATCAGCTCGTCGACGATCCGATCGGGGCTCACTCCCTCGCTGGCAGCGGCGAACGTGGTTACCAGGCGGTGGCGCATCACCGGTCGAGCGACGGCCTGCACGTCCTCCACGGAGACGTGCCCCCTCCCCCTCAGTAACGCACGCGCTTTGGCGCCCACCAGCACAAACTGGCACGCTCGCGGCCCGATGCCCCAGCGGACCCACTCCTCGACGAATGTCGGCACCTCGCCCCCGGCACCCACACGCGTGGCGCGCGCAAGCCGCATGGCGTATTCCACCACGTAGTCCGCAGCGGGCACGCGCCTGGTTAGGTGCTGCAAAGACAGGAGGTCTTCGGCGTCGAGGACGGGCTCGACCCGTGGCGGCGCATCGGCCTCCGCCATGCGCACAATGCTGAACTCCTCCTCCCACGATGGGTAGTCGACGAGTATCTTGAACATGAAGCGGTCCTGCTGCGCCTCGGGCAAGGGATAGGTGCCCTCCTGCTCGATGGGGTTCTGCGTGGCAAGAACCATGAAGGGCGCAGGCAGAGGGAACGATTCGCCACCGACCGTAACCTGCTTCTCCTGCATCGCTTCCAGCAAGGCCGCCTGAGTTTTTGGAGGGGTGCGGTTGATCTCGTCGGCCAGCACCACGTTGGCAAACACGGGGCCACGCAGGAACCGCGTTTCGCGTTTGCCGGTCGCGCGGTTCTCCTGGATGACCTCGGTGCCCGTTATGTCGCTCGGCATCAGATCGGGCGTGAACTGTATGCGGCGGAAGCTCAAGCTCAGTGTCTGGGCCAGGGCGCTCACCATCAGCGTCTTGGCTAGGCCGGGTACCCCTTCCAGTATGGCGTGGCCCCCCCCGAGCATGCAGATCATCATCTGCTCAATCACGGCATGCTGACCGACGATGACCTTCCCTACCTGCCCGCGCAGCTTCTTGTAGGCATCGTTCAGTTTACGCAGCATGGCTTCGTCGGACGAATCGCCATTCGCATCATCCATAGCCCGTCGTCTCCATCAGTATGCTAAGGCTGAAAGAGCGGCAGATTGTTCTCCGGAAGCTGCAGTATCAGCAGGGCGACAGCCGTCCCGTAAGTCTTGCCGATATAATCGCCCTGCCAGGCCCCGTCCGGCCCCTGCACCTCAAGCAGCCACTCCTGGATGGCGCGAAAGTAATCGCGCCAGGCATCGTCGCCGACACTGTAGAGCGCCTGGGAGAGGTAGAGGTGCGAGTAGTAGAAATGGCCACCGCCAGCCACGGCGGGCGCCCGCAACGGCACATTCGCCCGTGCGTATGCGAGCGCACCTTCCACCAGGTCACCCTCGTAGATGCCCGAGGCGAACAGCGTCGCCACGGCCGCCGCCGTGACGCCTGGTCGGCTCTCGCCGGGAATGCTCGCCCGATAGGCAATTCCGCCATCGGGATTCTGGCCGAGCCGGATGTAGTCCCGCGCTTTAAGAACAGCTCGTTCGGGAACAGGTATGCCCGCGTTGGCGCACGCGCGCAATCCCTGCATCTGCGTGATCGTCACCGCGCCCTCGTCTTGGTCTGAATCGGGCTGGTAGAACCAGCCGCCCAGTTCATTCTGGCTGCTGACCGAGAGCCTCACTCCGCCGCGCAAGACTTCTTCGATCCTCGCCCTCAGAGGCGATTGGCTCTCAGAGCCGTATACCTCGGCCAGAAACAGCAGGCAGTAACCGTGCCCGAACATGGGGCGCCCACCCTCGTCCCCGCCGATCAGGCCGCTCTGCGGGTCGGCCTGCCGGAGCAGATACTCCGTCGCGCGCCGGACCTGGATCGCATAGGGGCCGCTGTACGTGGTGCTTCCGCTCGCCAGCAGCGCCAGGCCCCCGAGTGCCGTCATCGCCGTCGGAAAGCGCCCCGTCTCTCCATCTGTCAACCAGCTACCGTCACGATTCTGTGCCACGGCAAGCCAACGTAACCCGCGCTGAACAGCATCAACGGCGGCCGGCGATAGATCTCTACTAACTGACGGACCTTCAGCGCCGACGGGCAAACACGCAAGAACGAACAGAGCGAAGATATACAGGGGCCGGGCGCGCATGGTGCCTCCGTCGAGTGTACAGAGGCCATTCTACACGCGGCTGGCGGGAATGTCATGGTTTCGGCTCGGCCGCCTGCCCGCGCCTGCCCGAGCCATCGTGAACGGGACACGTGACGAGCCGCGCACAATCCGCCAGGCCGAGCAGGCTCTGGCCACACGCAAGGTTGCCTCGCCCCTCGCCCTGCCACGGCCAGAAGTGCCGCCCGATCTGCGCTCCCGTAGTCACATCCAGCGCGATCAGTCCGTCGGCGGCAGGAATCAGCACGCTGCCGCCCTGTAGCACCCCTACGCCCGTGTGGTCCGGCATCTGTGCCGTCCATACGACGTCGCCGTCCGCCACGCTAAGGCAGACTACGCGCCTGGATGCCTGAACGTATGCCCGCCCCTCCGCACCGCCAAGCAAGGCGATGCCGTCAGCGAACTGACGGCTCCAGATCAGCGTGCCATCAACCGCCGAAAAGGCCAGCAGATGCGGGCTGTCGCGGGGCGCCACGACTACCACGTCGCCCTCGCCGCAGTGAGCAACGAACGGCGGCTTGGAAGCCCATGGCGACTGCGGAATCCGCAGGTCTTCACCCAGCCGGTTCACGCGCTCCTCGCGCCGCTGGTAGGGCGCAAGCCATATCGGTTCGCCCCCAACGGCGTCGAGCGCCACCACGATCCCCTGCCCTGTCGGCAGGTAGACGACATCGTCGGCCACAGCCGGCGCACAGGCGTCAGACAAGAAGAGTTCCCAGTAGTAACGGCGGATCTGCCGTCTGCCTCGTATGCCACCGATCGTCGTTGCCCAGGCCACCTGGCCCGTGGCGGCGTCGAGGCAGAATGCGAGCAACTCGCCGCTGCGAACAGCCACCAGGTATGCCCTTCCTGCCTGCAACGCGGGAGCGGTGAAGAACCAGCACTCGGCAAGCTGCCCCACCTTCGCGCTGCTCCAGAGCTGACGCCCGGTCGTAGCGTCCAGACAGCGCAGGCGATTGACGACACGCAAGTCCTCCTGCGTGGCCATCCACGGATCAAATGGGATGCGCAGGGCCCCCGGGTGGAGCTGCACGCAGTACAGGCGACCGCCCGCCAATGCCAGCGTTGCAAGGCCCCGGTTCCGCCGGCAGCGCCATTGCCCCAGGCTCTCAGCAGGTATCACGTAGGGCGCCAGCCAGCTCGCGTCCCCCTCGCCGCCAAGCGCGACGCGCACGGACTCCGCCAGTGCGCCAGGAGGCGGCGCTGCCCATACCCGCCGTGGCGGCTCGTCACGTAGAGCGTACACCCAGCCGCCCGCCTTCACGAACACGCCCGGCCCATCCACCAGGGGCGCCGCCGATGCCAGTGCATCGCTCTGGATTACGTCGCCCTCCTGGGTCGGCAGCGACACACGCACCGCCTGCGCCGTCTCAGCACGGCCGAACTGCCACGCCGGGTCGTTCTCGGGCTCGAGCCGCCGTATGGCTTCCTCAGCGAACGTCACCGGCTTCCAGTCACGGCCGCCGACGGTCACAGTTTGGGCCGCACCCATGCGGGCGGCCAGTTCCAGCGCGTCGGCGCTGCGTCCCATCCTGGCCAGACAGATGATCTCGCGCATAGCCAACGCAGGCACATCTGCCGGCTGCTTCTGCATCGAGCGCGCCCGCCGCAGCACGCGGCGCGCCGCGCCCCAGCGTGCGGCGTCCATCAGCAGGTCCGCAGACGCTGCAGCGGCGCGGCTGCCGGCCGGGGTAAGAGCGCAGCAACGTGCGACTCGCCGCAGTCCCTCCAGGGACCTTGCGTCGAGCGCGTCCTGCAAGCGGTGCTTTGCCAGGGGTCCGAACAGAGCCACGTAGACGTCAGCCGCCTCAGGGGGCAAGGCGGCCAGCAAGCGGTTCACAGGTATGTGCGCGGGCCGGTAAACTCCCCCGTCGTCCACCAGCGCATTTGGCGTAACCTCCAGCAGTTCCTGCAGCGTGGGAAGGGCCGCATCCCATCGCTGTTGTTGCACGGCGCGACGGGCCGCCTCCAGAGCTGCCTGGGCCTCCATCACGACCGGCAGGTCGAGCCGGGCAGCCACCACCGGCTGTGGGGCAGCGGATGAGGCCCTTACACCCCAGAGCGGCGCGCAGGCCAGCAGCAGGCAGAGCAGCCCGCGCAGCCAGTTGTCGCGTTCTTTCAGCCCTTGGCCCGCCATCTTGTCGAAAGCCTCTGCGGTTGAGCCCGTTGCCACGCCCATTGTAGCCGCCGCGGCAGCAGGCAGCCAACGCGGCTCTGCGCAGGGGAAGTGCTGTTTTTCTTGACGGTCTCTCGCCCTGGTGTGTAACATGGCTAATGTTGTGCAGATACGGGGCACTGTCGCCGGGGGAGCAGAGGCGCCGCGTTGCGTCTCACCACGGTCGAACGTGCCGTGTGCATTCCTGGAGTCTGGATCATCAACATGGCCGACAAACGCAGGACGAAGGGTTGGAGCCGGGAGAAGATAGCCGGCCGGATAAGGGAACTCTACGACGCAGGCGAAGATATATCCTACAACCAGATGGCCCGCGAGCGGCAGGGCCTGCTGGCGGCAGCCAATTACCACTTCGGCAGTTGGGCCGAAGCCGTCAACGCGGCAGGAGTGGACTACGAGGGCGAGGTGCGCAAGGTGCCGAAGTGGACGCGCGATAAGATCGTGAAGCGTATCAAACGCGCGCAGGAGGCCGGGAAGGACCTTTCGTGGACCAGCGTCACCAGTGACCGCGACTACTCCCCTCTCGCCTATGCTGCCATCCGCCAGAACCAGTTCGGCAGTTGGGACAATGCGCTGCGCGCCGCCGGCATCAACCCCCGCAACGTACGTCGCTACGAGGCCTGGGACGAGGGCAAGATCATCCGACGCATCAAGGAGCGACAGGCAGAGGGCAAACCTCTGAACTCCAAGGCAATGCAGGATGAGGGCTCCAAGCTATTCAACGCCGCCCTGAACCACTTCGGGGCGTGGCACAAGGCGCTCGAGGCCGCGGGCATCGACTATCAAAAGGTCTATAAGCGGCGCCGCTGGAGCAAGAAGATTATAAAGCAGGAGATCACCGAACTGAACGAAATGGGTGAGGATCTGGCCGCGCCCAACATGCGCGAGAACCATTCTTCGCTCTACAGCGCCGCGTGCAAGTACTTCGGCAGTTGGACGGGGGCACGCGAGGCTTGCGGCATATACCGGAACTACCATAAGAGAGACTGACTCAGGTGGGGATGGTGGCAATGCCCCAGCTAACCTCCTGCACGCCGTCCTCTGCCAGTCCATTGGCCAGGTCAGTGCTGACCTGTTCGAAGTCCGGCGTCCGGCTATAGAGGACCTGCAGATTGTACTCGGCAACCTGCCCCCGGCGGTCAACCGTGTACTCGACCACCCTCATGCCGTGCCGGCCCAGCAGTTCCTGAATGGATCCGATCCGTTCGCCGGGGCGGGGGAAGACCAGGGTCAGGCCCATGTACTGATCCTTGCGCGCCATGCGTCGCTCCAGCCGCCCTACCACCAGCAACGCCACGATCACAACGCCCCAGGTGAAGAGCGCCAGCGCCAGGAACCCGGCGCCCACCGCAAGGCCGATGGCTGCCGTGACCCATATGCACGCCGCCGTCGTCAGGCCCCGTATGTGCTGTCCCAGCACGATGATGGCCCCGGCACCGAGGAAACCCAACCCGCTGAGGACCTGGGAAGCCACCCGGCTCGGGTCAATGCGTACCGTGCTCTCCGAACCCAGGGCAAGGAACAGGCGGGGAATCTGCAGTGAGATGAGCATGATCAGGGCGCACCCCACGCACAGCAGCAAGTGCGTGCGCAATCCGGCCGCCCGTCCGTGACGCTCCCTTTCCCAGCCGATCCCTGCCCCGAGCGTCGCCGCCAGGGTCAACCGCAGCATGGCCACGTAGCTTCCCGGCAAGGACATGTCTTCCAGCGCGGCAAGAATCTCCATCGTCTATCCCTCCCCGCGCGCATGCTAACACAGCCGTGCGGGCATTATAGCCGCGTTCGCGCGCCCGGCCAATGGTGTTCGGCTGCTTCCTTGCCCGGTTCACAGCCCATCTGTTAGAATCCCTCGTGTGTGGTGCTTGCTTCTAAAGGCGCCCCTTCCCCTTCTGAAATTGCGGCAGTGCCCGTGAATCTTGAGCGTAACGAGCCCCCTTCACAGCGGTCCGCGCGCTACCTGCCCGTCCTCACCTGGACGCTGCTGGCCATGATGTTCGTCTACCTGGTGGTCTGGTTTCTCTTCTACCGACCAACGGAGCAGGAGGAGCTGCAGGTTTCATCGTTCCGCGAGGCCCTGCGATTCATTGACTCCTCTTACGTGCGAGACGTCGACCGAGAGGAGGTCTACCGCGCCGCCATGCGAGGCATGGTGCGCAGCTTGAAAGACCGCTACAGCTACTACCTTAGCCCTGCCGAACGCCGCCGCATGAACGAGGCCACCGAGGGCGAATACGCCGGTATCGGCGTCCGTGTGGGCAGGCGCAACGGCACCTACATCATCGAGGAGGTCTTTGAGAACGGCCCCGCCGCCGCAAGCGGCATGCGCGAGGGCGACATCCTCACGCACGTGGACGACGAGGAGGCGTCCGTGATGGGCGCCGAGGAGCTGGTCAGCCGCATCCGCGGCGAGCCCGGCTCCGAGGTCCGCTTAGGCATCAAGCGACCGCCTGAAGGGGAGCTGATCGCCTTCAGCGTCGAGCGCCAGCGCATAGATGTGCCGAACGTGCGCTGGTTGTTCCTCGAGGAAGGCATCGCCAGGCTGAGGATCGAGTCATTCGACAAGAACGTGGCCGACGAAGTGAGCGATGCGCTGAAGGTTCTAGCCGCCCGCGGTCTGCACGGGCTGGTGCTGGACCTGCGGGGTAACGGCGGCGGAGTCATGAGCCAGGCCGTGAGGATCTGCGACATGGTCCTTAGCGACGGGCTGATCCTGAGTTTGACCGGACGAGAAGTGCCCGCGGACACTCGCGAGGTTGCTCACGCCCGAACCCTGATCGAAGATGACGTGCCCGTCGCCGTGCTGGTCGACCGGTTCACGGCGAGCGCTGCGGAAATCGTCGCGGGCGCCCTCCAGGCGAATGGGCGGGCCATCGTCGTCGGAACCGGCACAGTGGGAAAGGGCTCGGTGACAACCCTGCGCAGGCTGCCGGACGGTTCGGGCATAGTGATTACCATCGCCCTGTACGAATTGGCAAACGGCACCAGAATCGAGGCCGAAGGCGTGCGCCCGGACATCATCGTGGGGGAGCTCCAACCCTTTCCCGCCGAGGACCTCGAGAAGGCTGACGAATGGCACGAGGCCCGTCACGCCGCAATGCTGCAGCAGCAAGAGGCCGCTCTCGAATGGATCAGGGACCAGCTCCCAAGCGAACCGGAGGATTCCGTTGAGACCAACGCGCACAAAGATCGTCGCCACGCTCGGGCCGGCGAGTGAGGAGCCGGCACAGATCCGCGCCCTGATCCGCGCCGGCGTGGACGTGTTCCGGCTCAACTTCTCCCACGGCACCCACCAGTCGCACGCGCGCTACATCAGGACCATCCGCGATTGCGCCGAAGAAACCGATCAGGTCGTGGCCATCCTGCAAGACCTGCAGGGACCGCGCATCCGCACGGGGAAACTCAAAGGCGGGGAGCCTGTGACACTCGCCGATGACGCCGAGGTCACCCTGGAGCCGGGCGAGTTCGAGGGAGACGCGACCACCATCCCCGTCAGCTATGCAAATCTGCCGCAAGAGGTGGAAGCGGGCGACGAGATACTGCTGGCCGACGGCATGATCGAACTGGAGGTTACCGCCAGCAACAGCCACCAGGTGCGGTGCCGGGTGCGCACCGGCGGGACCATCGGAGAGCACAAGGGGATCAACCTGCCGGGCGCCCGGCTGAGCCTGACGGCGCCGACTGAGAAGGACATTGAGGACTTGCGTTTCGGCATGGAGCAGGGGGTCGACCTTGTGGCGCTGAGCTTTGTGCGTTCAGCGGACGATCTGAGGCGGCTGCGCGAGGCCATGCGCGAGCACAGCGGCGCCGACTCGGTGCTGCCGATCATCCCCAAGATCGAGAAACCCGAAGCCGTAGAGAACCTGCATGACATCCTGCATGAGGCGGACGGCGTCATGGTCGCGCGTGGCGACCTGGGCATCGAGATGCGAACTGAGCAGGTGCCCGTCGCGCAGAAACGCATCATCCATCTGGCCAACCGCCACGGGCTGCCCGTGATCACCGCCACCCAAATGCTGGAGTCCATGGTCGAATCACCCCGCCCCACGCGCGCCGAAGCCAGCGACGTGGCCAACGCCATCCTGGACGGCACGGACGCCGTCATGCTCAGCGGCGAGACTTCCATCGGGCGTTACCCCGCCGTCGCGGCGCGGATGATGGACCGCATAGCGCGCGAGATCGAGCAGCACCGTCGGGAGGGATCTACGGCCGCCCCGCCGGAAATCGAGACCATAGCCAGCGCTCCCGAGCACGCACTGGCGAACGCCGCTTGCATGGTGGCCGACCGCCTGGACGCGGCCGCAATCGTCGCCTTCACCATCACCGGCAGCACTGCTCGCTATGTCTCTCAGCGCCGGCCAGACGCCCCTATCTATGCCCTCACGCCCAACGAAGCCACTTGTCGGCGGCTCGCCCTGGTCTGGGGCGTTTGTCCCATCATGCTCGAGGTTTTTGACAGCACCGACGAGATGATCCAGCGCGGCAGCGATCGCCTGAAAAACATGGGCGTGGTTGATGCTGGCGAGACCGTGGTCTACGTGGCCGGCGCAAGCACAAACACCCCGGGCGGCACAGACATGCTGAAGATCGAGAAGTTCGAGGCACGAGAGCCATGAAATGGGGGCGCTACGAGCAATTGCGGCCGGACCAACTGCAGACCATCGTTCAGCGGGCACCGGTGGCCTACTGGCCCCTCGGACTGTTGGAACACCATGGCTGGCACTTGCCGGTCGGCTTTGACGGTCTGAAGGCCGAGCGGTTCTGCCAACGGCTTGTGCGCGAGACCGGCGGCGTGCTGCTGCCGGTTATGTGGTGGGGAGGCCGGGGTGGCCACGGCGAGTTCAAATGGACACTCTACCAGCCGGAAGATGCGGCCTGCGCGATCCTGGCCAACACGCTCGAGCGACTGATCGGGTTCGGCTTCCGTTGCTTCGTGCTGCTGGCGGGCCATTACCCCTGGCGAGGCATCGCAGCGCACATACTACTTCGCCTGAAGGAACAGCACCCCAACGTTCACTTCATCTGCGGCACGGAGGCCGACATCGGTGCCCCAAAGGTCCGGCTCGGCGGCGATCATGCAGCCCGATGGGAAACGGCCTACGGGCTCGCGCTGTTGCCGGAGCTTGTAAGGCTGGAGGCCCTGCGGGAGGGACGGGATGAATGCGAGTCCTGGCCGCAGTCAGGGCCACCGCCCGCCGGGGAGCGTCATCCAGGTGTAGAGTTCGACGCCTCCCGCCCGCTCTTTGCACAGATGGGCGATGATGCGCGCAACGCCGATGCCGAACAGGGAGGGCGGGCCCTTGCACGCCTTGCAGAGCACCTTGTGACACAGGTGCACGCCTTGCTGACCGAACACCCCGAGGAGCCCCAGCAGTGAGAGCACCGCTGGCCTGGAACGTGCGCTCTGCAGTTCTTGCGGCGGTTGTATGCCTCTGGGCATTGACGGGCTGTTCGAACGATCCCTATCCGCCCGAGGGCGACAAGAAGATACTCTACTCGGCCATCGGCGAGGACCCCCACAGCCTGGATCCCGTGCAGGCCGGCGACACGCTGTCCGGCGGCATCATCGCCCAGATGTACGACGCCCTCTACGAGTACCACTTCCTCAAACGCCCGTTCGAGCTGAAGACTGCTCTGGCGGCAGAGATGCCTCAGGTAAGCGACGACGGGCTTACCTACACTATTCGGGTTCAGCCGGGCGTTTACTTCCAGGACGATCCATGTTTCACACAGAGCGCGGGTAAGGGGCGCGAGGTAGTGGCGACAGACTTTGTCTACTCCATCAAACGGCTCGCCGATATCGCAAACCAGCCGCGTGGCTGGTGGCTGCTGCAAGGCAAGATACAGGGCCTTGACGCCTTCCGCGCCGAGTCTGTCGAGCGCCAGGCTGCGGGCGAGCCGATGGACTACTCCATGGACGTGGCGGGCCTGCAGGCACCGGACCTCTACACCCTCACGATACGGCTTACGGAGCCCTTCCCGCAGTTGGTCTACGTTCTGGCGATGAGTTACACCGCTGCCGTTCCGCGGGAGGCTGTGGACTACTACGGCCAGGACTTCGTGAACAACCCCGTCGGCACAGGACCGTTTCGCCTGAAGGAATGGCACAAGCGGTGGCGCCTGATCCTCGAGCGCAACCCCACCTACCGCGAAGACTACTATCCCAGTGAGGGCGAACCGGGGGACGCCGAGGCCAGCCTGCTGGAGGATGCGGGCAGGAAGCTGCCCTTTGTCGACGAGGTATGGTACAGCGTTATCCAGGAAAGCCAGCCCGGCTGGCTACTGTTCCGACAGGGCTACCTGGACGCCTCCGGCATCAGCAAGGACCACTTCCAGGAGGCCATCACCTCTGAGATGACGCTGACGGAATCATTCCGCGAACGGGGCATTCGGCTCAGGAAGACGCCGGAGGCGGACGTCTACTACGTCGGTTTCAATATGAAGGACCCGCTGGTCGGCGGGGACAACCGCAAGCTTCGCCAGGCGATGAGCCTGGCATACGATACCCAGTGGCGCATCAAGCACCTGTATAACGGGCGCGCGATCCCCGCGCACACCCCCCTTCCGCCGGGGATCTTCGGCTATGACCCGAAGTTCCAGAACCCCTATAAGCGTTACGATGTTGACGAGGCCCGCAGGCTGCTGGCCGAGGTCGGTTACCCGGGTGGAGTCGGGCCGGACGGCAAGCGACTGACAATCACCTATGACCTGGGCAGCGCCGATCCAGCCGCCGAACAGTATGCCAACCGCTTCGCGGCGGACATGGAGCAGATCGGCATCGACGTGGACATACAGCTCAACACGTGGGCGGAGTTTCTGCGCAAGATTCGCCAGGGCCGCACTCAGGTCTTCAATGTGGGATGGATACTTGACTACCCCGACCCGGAGAACTTTCTGCAACTGCTTTATGGACCAAACAGCGCGCCCGACGGACCGAACAACTGCATGTTCGACAATGAGCGTTACAACGAGTTGTTCGAGCGCATGAAGGCGATGCCCAACAATGAAGAGCGGCTGCACATCATCCGCGAGATGCGCGATATCTTCGTGCGCGAGGCGCCCTGGATCCCGAGCCACCACCGTGTCTCGTTCAGTCTCTACCATCAATGGCTGCGCAACGTGAAGCCGCACGGCATCACCGGGGGGTTCGCGAAATACCGCGACGTCGACCCGGAGCTGCGCCGAGAGCGCCGGCGCGAATGGAACAGGCCGAACTACACCGCGCTGGCCGTGCTTGTGGCGCTCGTAGTCGTGGTGCCCGCGGTGCTCGGAGTTGTGCAACGACACCGACGAGCAGAGGAGCACCCGTGATCGCCTATATCATCCGCCGCGTGCTCTACACCATCCCGCTGGTGATCGGGGTCTGCCTGTTCACCTTCCTGCTGTTCGAGGTGGTCTTCTCCCCTCAGGACCGCGCGGCGCGGGAACTGGGCAAGGCCGCCACGCAGCAGCAGATACGCGAGATTGTAGAAGCGAGGGGCTGGGACAGGCCACTGGCGCTCAACCTGGCGCCACCCGAGGAACTGGCGCTGATCAACCGCCTGCCGGTCCCATCGCTGCAGGGGAGAGTGATCAGGCTGCTTGCCAACATACGGGCCAAGGGCTTCAAGTGGGTGACCGACACCCGCTTCGCCGACCACATGGCCCGGCTGCTTCTGTTCCGTTTCGGCCGCTCGGAGAAGACGCACGAAGACATCGGCCAGATGATCCGGCGCGGCATGGTGCCGTCCCTCACGCTCACGGTCCCCATCTTCGTGCTCGGACTGCTGGTATCGGTTAGCCTGTCACTGACGGTGGCATACTTCCGTGCGACATTTCTGGACCTGTGGATCGTCGTGATCTGTGTTGCGCTGATGTCCATTTCCATGCTGTTTTACATCATCGGAGGGCAGTACCTGCTGGCGCAACACATGCGATTGTTCCCGGTCTACGGCTACGGGAGCGGCATTAGCGCCTTCCAGTTCTTGCTGCTGCCGATAATCATAGCCGTTATCAAGGGGCTGGGCAGCAATGTGCGTTTCTACCGCGCCATCATGCTGGAGGAGATGGGCCGGGATTACGTGCGCACCGCGCGGGCTAAGGGGCTGAGCGAGAGGTTGATCCTGTTCAAGCACGTGCTGAAGAATGCCATGGTGCCCATCCTGACACGCACGGTGTTGGCCATCCCTTTCCTGTTCATGGGCTCGCTGCTGCTGGAGAGGTTCTTCGGCATACCCGGCCTCGGCAACTTGACGGTCGAGGCGGTGACTACGGGCGACACGCGTGTGCTGGCCGCCATCGTCTACCTGGGCGCCCTGCTGTTCGCTGCGGGAAACCTGGCAACCGACATCAGCTATACTTTGGTTGACCCACGGGTGACGCTTCGATGAACGGCGACGAGCAAACGGCAGAGGTGCGCTCCCTCTGGGGGGAAGGATGGCGACGGTTGCGTCGTAATCGCCTGGCCATCGCCTGCATGGGAGTGATCGGCGTTTACTTCGTGCTCGGCGCACTGGAGTTCGTGCCGGTGGCGTGGACGGCGGGCTCCGGCGAACAGGCCGTGGCCCGGCAGGGCAGCCTGATCGACTACGCCTTCGCCGTGATAGTGGGCGAGACCGACAAGGAAGAGAGTTACGCGAGCCCGGGAACGAACCGGCACATACTGGGCACGGACATCCAGGGCCGAGACGTGCTGCTGAAGACCATCAAAGGCATGAACACGGCTCTGGTGCTGGGCGGCCTCACGGCGGCGATCTACATCCCCCTGGGACTGCTGTTCGGCATCGTGGCGGGTTACTTCGGTGGGCGGATCGACGATATGATCGTCTACATCTATTCAACCCTTGCCTGCATACCCGGCATCCTGCTGTTGATCGCACTGATGACGGTGATGGAGCGCGGCCTGGTGCAGGTCTGCATTGCTCTCGGCGTCACGGGATGGGTCGGGCTCTGCCGGCTGATACGCGGGGAAACGCTGAAACTTCGGGAGGCGGACTACGTGCTGGCTGCCCGGGCCATCGGGGCGCGCCACTCGCGCGTGCTACTGCGCCATGTACTGCCGAACCTGTTCCACATCGTCATCATAACCTTCACTCTCGGCTTCAGCGGCATCGTCCTGTCGGAGGCGCTGCTGACGTATCTCGGTGTCGGTGTTGAGGTGGAGAGGACGTCGTGGGGGCGCATGATATCCCACGCGAAGATGGAACTGACCCGGGAACCCGTGGTGTGGTGGCAGTTCGTGAGCGCGGCGGTTGCCCTGTTCCTTCTGGTGCTGGCGTTCAATGTGCTGGGCGACGCCCTGCGTGATGCGCTCGACCCCCGACTGCGCTCGGTGGAAGGAGGGCAAGCGTGAGCGAAGAGCAACCCGTGCTCGAAGTGCGGAACCTGGTCACTCACTTCTTCACCGAGAGCGGCGTTGCGCACGCTGTTGACGGAGTGAGCTTCCGCCTGCGTGAGAGGGAGACCTTCTGCCTGGTCGGCGAATCGGGCTGCGGCAAGTCGGTGACAGCTCTTTCCATTATGCGGCTCATACCGTCGCCGCCGGGACGCATTGTATCGGGCGAGGTGCTCTTCCGTGGTCGCGACCTTCTGAAGCTGCCTGCGCGTGAGATGCGACGCCACCGCGGCAACCACATCTCCATGGTCTTTCAGGAACCGATGACCTCGCTGAACCCGGTTTTCACGATCGGCACGCAGATCGTGGAAGCCGTGCGGCAACACCGGGAAGTCAGCCGCCGCGAAGCGCGCAGGATCGCAGTCGACATGTTGGAGCGCGTGCGCATCCCCCGTGCCGCTGAACGGATGGGTGAGTATCCGCACCAGCTCTCCGGCGGCATGCAGCAGCGGGCCATGATTGCCATGGCGCTCGTGTGTCGACCGGAACTGCTGATTGCCGACGAGCCGACCACAGCACTGGACGTGACGATCCAGGCACGCATACTCGCCCTGCTGAAGGACCTGCAGGACCAGCTCGGAATGTCGGTGCTGCTGATCACCCATGATCTCGGCGTCGTGGCGGAAGTGGCGGATCGCGTCGGCGTCATGTACGCCGGCCAGATCGTGGAGCATGCCGACGTGCGAGCCGTTTTCCGGCAACCGCGCCACCCCTACCTGCTCAGCCTTGTGCAATCACTGCCGGTCGCCTCCGAGCCCGGCCGGCCCTTGAACGTGATTCCCGGCCAGGTTCCGGACGCGCGGCACCACCCGTCCGGGTGCCGTTTCCATCCGCGCTGCTACATGGCGGAGCAGGCCTGCGCACGCATTGAGCCACAGCTGCGCGAGGTAGCCCCAGGCCACCAGGCGCGGTGCCTGCGGCTGGCGGGCTACTGGCAGAACACCCACGGCCCACCGCCAGGCGTTACGCTGACTGACCCACAGGTGGAGATAAATGAAAGATCGGCCGCTACTTGAGGTACGCGACCTGAGGAAGTACTTCCCCATCCACCGGGGCGTGCTGCGGCGTGTGAAGGGCTACGTGCGCGCAGTGGATGGTGTATCGCTGGACGTACGGCGCGGGTCCACAGTAGGGCTGGTGGGCGAGAGTGGATGCGGCAAGACGACGACCGGTCGAGCGATACTCCGCCTGATCGAACCGACAACGGGGCGGATTGTCTTCGACGGTCAGGCCATCCACAGTCTTGGCGCCAACGCGCTGAGGGCGCTGCGCCGACGGATGCAGATCATATTCCAGGACCCGTACAGCTCCCTGAACCCCCGCATGACGGTGGAAGGCATCGTCGGCGAACCGCTGGCGATACATGGCCTGGCGATTGGGCGAGAGCGTCGCCGTCGAGTCGCGGAACTGCTGGAGCGCGTCGGATTGTCGGCCGCCTATCACAACCACTATCCGCATGAGTTCTCAGGCGGGCAACGCCAGCGCGTCGGCATCGCCCGGGCCCTCGCGCTCGACCCGGACTTCATCGTCTGCGACGAGCCGGTCTCCGCGCTCGACATGTCCATCCAGGCGCAGATTATCAACTTGCTGGCTGACATCCAGCGCGAGCGGGGCATCAGTTACCTGTTTATCGCACACGACCTGAGTGTGGTGGAGCACATATCGCACGAAGTGATGGTGATGTACGGAGGGCTCATCGTGGAACATGGGCCGAGGGATGCCCTGTTTGGTCAACCGCGTCATCCGTATACTCTCACGCTGCTGGCTGCGGTGCCCGTACCGGACCCCGACCATGAGCGCGCCGCGGAGCCCGCCCCGGACGACCAACCCCGGACCCAGGCACCGGAGGGTTGCCCCTTCCGCCCGCGCTGTCCCATGGCCGGGCAGCAGTGCCACTGGTTGCCGGAGCTTACCGAAGTGGGGGATGGCCATTTCGTCAGGTGTTGGCGGGCCTGAGCTTACCGCAGAACAAAGCGACCGGCAGCCCATGCTACCGGTCGCTTTTCACTAACCCGCAGTACGTCACGTCACGGGGAGTTCTTCTGCGCCTTGCGGATGTTCTTCAGTCTTTCGGCCTTTTCACGGCGGCGCCGTTCGGAAGGCTTCTCGAAGCGTGACACACGTCGGCTTCGCGTAACAATGCCTTCGCGGTTCACCAACTTCTTGAAGCGCCGCAAAGCATCCTTCACGGACTCATCCTGATGCACGATAATCTTCGCCATACGAGAGAGACTCACCTCCTAACCATGGCGCGGGTCCACCAGATGGGGCTGAACAACTGCCTGGCGTACAATTACCAAGAGATGTATTATAGTGGCTGAATAGTGCCCGTGCAAGCAGCTTCAGGTCGCAAATGCCGCCAGAATCTGGTCCGCGTCCCGCCGGACCGCCCCCCTCGCTCATCATGCCGAACGGTTAACCGGACCAGCGTTCCCAGCCTCTTCCAAGACAACCTGCCGAAACAGCCTGCCCCGTTCCCGACAGTTCTCGAACATGTCGTAGCTCGCGCATCCGGGCGAGAAGAGCACCGATGTGCCGGGGGGCGACAGACGGCCCGCCAACTGCACAGCGTCCCGCAATCCCTCCGCCTCCCTGACCAACACCTCGCGACCTGCGATTGCGCCGGCTCGCCGGCATTGGCGCGCCAGACGTGGCCCAGTCTGCCCGATGGTCACTACTATCGCGGCTCTGCGTGCCACTGCGGCGGCGATCGGCGCTGTGTCGAGCTTCTTGTCGTAGCCTCCAGCGATCAGGGCTATCGGGCCCGGGAAACTGTCGATAGCTGCAACTGTTGACTCTGGTGTGGTACTGTAGGAGTCGTTGTAGTAGCGCAGACATCCGGAATCCCCCACCAACTCGAGTCGGTGCTCCAGCCCCACGAAGTCGCGCAGCGCAGCCTGAACCGACGCGGAGCCAATGCCCAACAGCCGCGCTGCTGCAGCCGCAGCCATGGCATTCTCCACGTTATGGTGTCCCGGCAGCGGAATCACTTCGTGGCGGAACATGCACTCCTGCCGGCCCTTGCTACACCACAGCACCCGTCCGTCCACGCACCTGACGCCTTCTGGGCACTCTTGTCCAGCTCCGCCCCCGAAGACAACGACATGTGCTTTGAGGCCCTGCCCTGTCCACATCCTCAGAACCTCGTTGCCAGCATTCAAAACCACGAAGTCCCCGCGGCCCTGCCAGCGCACAATGTTTTTCTTTGCTGCTACGTAATCTGCGAACGTGCCATGGCGGTCCAGATGGTTCGGGGTGATATTCGTGACCACGGCCACGTGGGGGGACCATTGGATGGTCGCCGCGTCCTGCAACTGGAAGCTGGACAGTTCCAGCACAACCAGGTCATGCTCGTCGATGGTGTCCACCGATGGCAGCAGCGATATGCCGATGTTACCCCCCAGCCACACGCGACGGCCACCCTCGCGGCACATTCCCGCAAGCAGCGCCGTGGTTGTCGACTTACCGTTGCTGCCCGTGACTGCGGCCACGCGCCCTTTGCAGAGTGCCAGGAAGATGTTCATCGGGCTGGTGATCGGTACCCCGGCGGCGGCGGCAAGGCGCAGGTGGGGGCTGGTCCGAGGAACGCCCGGGCCGGCTACCACGAGTTCGGCTTCGCGGAAGTCTCTCTGATCGTGGCCCCCGAGCCGATACTCCACAGGCAAGCCGTCCAGTGCGCGAATCGACTCTCCGAGCTGGCGGGCGTTGCGCAGGTCAGTAACCGTGACACGCGCACACCGCTCGGCAAGGAACCGCGCCGCACCGACACCGCCTCCAAACAACCCCAGCCCCATCAGCGTCACCCGCAGGCCCTGCAGCCGGGCCACAAGGTCGAGTAGCTGCTGCCGAGAGCAGAAGCGAACGCGGTGTACGTCGGAATCCACGCTCATTGCCCCTCCCGCGCAGCAAGGGAAGTGCCCTGTTTCTGATCTTGCTGTTCCTCTTGCTCGGGCAACCCGTCCGGCACACCTTCGTAGCTGAGACCGACGAGCCTGGCCAGACACGCCGCCGTTTCGCGTGCCGTGATGGCCATCGCATAGCCGCTGAGGAAGTTCTTGGGGTTCGGGCCGAACGGCGTGTTACAGTGATGCCGGCGACGGTCGCAAAGCTCCATGATGAGGCGGCCGGTGTCGGCCTCGACAATCCGCCCTTCGAACTGCAGATCGGTAGCGCCCGCCTGCACGAAGAACAATGCGCCGCTCAAGTAGCGCAGGAATCCGGAGCCCATCTCGAACTTCGTTACCATGCCCTCCAGGCGCAAAGCCCCCTCGCTGCCGCCCACGGGCAAGTCGTCAGGTTCGAATGCCACGAAACCAAAGCGCCGCAGCTCGTTGAGTTCTTTCTTCAGGCAGACCCGTAGATACGTTGCGTAGTGAAGAGCATCTTCCCTGTCGTTAACCCAGCCGCTGCCGACGGTGATCGGCCCGACGATCATCCCGCTGTAATTGCCGAGGGCCGTCGGCTCCGGAGCATACACCAGCGACACGAGCGGGTCGTAACGGTCGCTCATTCGCTCATAGTCCGTCAGGTACTCATACGTCGGCACCGGCCTTGGATAGTGGCAGCCAGCGCTCAGCAGTAGTAGCGCTGCAAGGCAAGTGGTTCGCAGGGCGAGACCCCGGATATGCGTCCGTGCCATCGGCAAGCCCCGGCCGGGACAAGGAGGATGCTGGCGCTCACTCGGACGTGCGAACGTCCGCCACTTCGACTTTGACCGGCCGAACGACGATCTCAGCCCGCCGGTTCTTACGGCGCCCTGAAGCGTTGCTGTTCGGAGCCACAGGTCGCGTCTCGCCGCAGCCGACCGCTACAAGTTTGTCCGGGGTGAAGCTCTCCGCCTCAATCAGGTAGCGCACCACCGAGACGGCGCGCGCGCAGGACAGGTCCCAGTTCGACTCGTAGGACGAGTAACGGATCGGAACGTTGTCGGTATGGCCCCGCACCTCAATCTCCGCGTTGGGGAATTCTTCCCGGATGTGTTGCGCCGCCTGCCTGAGGGTTGACTTGCCTTCGGTTCTCAAGTCTGCGCGTCCGGAATCAAACAGGACCTCGGAGAGCACGGTGTAGGTGATGGTGTTGTTGGCGACGTCTGTGGAAACCTGCACACCGGCGGGAACAGTGCTCTGAAGAGCCCCCTTGCCGGAGCGCAGCTTCTCATACGCCTCAAGGATGGCCTTCTGCTGCGCCCTCTCCTTCTCGAGCTGGGCCTCGGTCTTAGCCAGCTCCTCATCCTTAACGCCGAGCTGCTGGCGTAGCCGTTGCAGATCCCCCGAGGCGACCTGCGTTTCTGCGTCATCAGCCGGGTCGTTGTAATAATGGTCTGCGGCAAGTGCTCCGCCGGCGGCGCCCACCGTCATGCCGATCAGGCCACCGGGCACCCCACCCAACGAAGAGGCGTAGTGCCCTATGGCGGCGCCGGTCGCTCCGCCCAGTGCACCGCCCGTAGTGGCGCCCTTCTGCACCGGACTACATCCTGCCGCCAGAACAATAACAGCGCAGATGGCGGCTCCGCTTAGCCTTCTGCTCATCCTCCGAACCCTCCGGTAGAAGCTGTGCGTGACTTGCCAACCACTCAGTACAGAATCTACGCAATCCCCGCATCCCCTTTCAAGGCATAGCACGGCAGTGGTGCGGTGCGAGGACAACGGAGGCATCGCCCGGGCGGCAGCGACGCAGAGCGAGGGTTCTGGCGCGTCCGTGGCGCCGCATCAGGCGATGTCGGCGTGCGACGGCAGGCAGAGGGCCAGCATCACGTGGTCGGCAAAAACAGGGCCGAAAAAAATAAAACCCCCTGCGCTTACGGCGCCCTGGCCCTGCAGAATGCGCCCTGCCGCCCGCCACCGCCCACTGCCAGGCACAGAGCCGGTTACAGGAACTGCTCAGCAACCTTTGCGGCAGCCGGCCCGAGAATGACGACGAAGATGGCAGGGAAGACGAAGAACACGAGGGGAAAGAGCAGCTTCACCGTAGTCTTGGCGGCTCGCTCTTCGGCTTCCTGCCGACGTTTCTGCCTTAGTGACTCACTGTGTATGCGCAGGGAGTGCCCCAGGTTAGTGCCGTAACGGGCAGCCTGATTGATGCGTGCCGTCAGGGATTCCACCTCGTCGCAACCGCTGCGCAACGCCAGGTTCCGCAGGCACTCTTCTCGTGGTTTGCCGGCCGAGACCTCCAGGTTCAGCAACTGCAGTTCCTCACAGAAATCGGGGGCCACGTCCTGCAGCTCGTTGCTAATGCGCACGAGAGCAGCATCCAGGCCGAGACCTGACTCAACGCAGACGATCAACAAGTCCAGAGCGTCGGGCAGGGAGAGTCGGATGCGCTCGATCCGGCCCTGGGCTCTTCGCTTCAGCCAGATATTAGGCAGCATCAGGCCCATGATCAGCCCGATGGCGCCGTACATCAGCATGTTACCCCAGTCCACCTGTGAGCCCGCGGCCCGTGCCCGCCACATCAGGAATGCCACCACTGCCGAGGGCAGAGCAAATGCGAGGGCGAACTTGGCCCCGAGGAAGACCTCTACCGCTCCCTTGTTGCGGATGCCGGCGTGGACGAGCGTTTCCTGGAGCTTACTCTGCGAGGTGTCGCCGATGTGCCACATGCGCGCAAAGGACTTCAGCGCGCGCTCGACGGCGGACTCGCCACTGGCTCCGCTTCTGCTGCTGCGCTTACTCCGTTTCTTCCTGGTGCTGGCAGCGGCTCTGTTCGTGCGTTGCAGGAACTCCCATCGGTCGCCGCCCGACCCTGCGCCCTGCCTTCCAAAGAACACCGCCAGGGCCGCGAACAAGCCGGCAACCCCGCAAAAGACCGCCACAAGGATCAGTATTTCCGTCGTTCCCATATCTACACCTTGATGTTAACGATCCGCCAGATCGCAAACATGCCCAGCAACTGCAGTCCGATTCCTCCGATGAGCATCTTCTTGCCCATCTCAGTGGTGAACAGGTCCTTCATGTACTCCGGGTTCGCCAGGTAGATGGCACCGCACAGCACCACGGGCAGCAGGCCGACTATGAGTCCGCTCAGCTTGCCCTGGGCAGTAAGTGTCTTCACCTGACCCAGGATGCGGAAGCGCTCGCGGATGGTTTTCTGCAAGCCATCGAGTACCTCTGCCAGGCTGCCGCCGGTCTCCTTCTGAATCATCAGCGCCGAGCAGAAGAAGCGTACGTCCGGGGTGTCCACTCGGGTCATGAGCTTGCGCAGCGCTTCCTCGAACCCAACGCCGAATGTCAGCTCATCCGAGACGATCCGGAATTCATCGGCGATGGGATCGGGCATTTCCTCCGCGACGTTCTGGATTGCTGCGTTCAGGGACTGGCCACCCTTCACAGTGCTGGAAAGCAGGTCCAGTGCGTCCGGCAACTGGCCGTTGAACTTCTTGATGCGTCGGCGGACCTTCACCAGCACGTAGATCATCGGCATGGCGGCAAGGCTCCCACCGAACAGCAGGCTGAGCAAGGGGTCGAACGATCCGCGCCACAGCACGCCCACCGCCACGCCCATTGCGGCGAGGGTGCCGCACAGTAGGCCGAAATTCGTAACACTAATAGGGATTTGTGTTTGCAGCAGCATGCCGTTCATCTTCTCCGCCCATGACGTTCGCTTCAGGGCGTCGTCGAGTGCGGGAATACTGCTGAACGCCTTCTTGCGCAGCGCCTCCTTACGCTTCTCCTTCTTCTCCAGTTCCTTCTTCCGGTTCTGCGCCAGTGCGTCGCCCATCTCGTAGCGCTTGATCTGCTTCACGCCCTGCAGCCGGGCGGAGACGCTTCCGCGCACGCCGCTGCGTTGTCCGACCAGCAGCCATACGCCGAAGAACGCAAACAGCACCGCGAAGAAGATCATGACGATTATGGCCACGTTCAGCATGTTGCAGTCTCCGTCGGGTTACGCCCGCGCGTTAGTGGGGCATGAACGTGTCGGGGGTGATCTCGATGCCGGAATAGCGCAGCCGATCCACGAAGCGCGGCTGCACTCCGGTCGCCACGTGCTTGCCGAGGACCCGGCCCTCTTTGTCCATGCCCTTGCGTTCGAAGCGGAAGATGTCCTGCATGGTGATGACCTCACCTTCCATGCCGGTCACCTCACTGAAGTAGGTCATTTTTCGCGTTCCATCGGACAGTCTCTGCATCTGGATGATCACGTCCAGCGCGCTGCTGATCTGCTGGCGCACCGCGGACTGTGGCAGCTCGACGCCGCACATGGCAACCATCGTCTCCAGACGGCTCAGCGCATCGCGGGGGGTGTTGGCGTGGATAGTGCACATGGAGCCGTCGTGGCCCGTGTTCATTGCCTGCAGCATATCCAAAGCCTCGCGCCCGCGCACTTCGCCCAGGATGATGCGGTCCGGGCGCATGCGGAGGCTGTTGATCACCAGTTCGTACTGGGTCACTGCCCCCTTCCCCTCGATGTTGGGGGGCCTCGTCTCCAGCCGAACGACATGTGGCTGCTGGAGCTGAAGCTCGGCGCTGTCCTCGATGGTGACGATGCGCTCGGAGTGGCCGATATGGCCACTCATCACGTTCAGCGTCGTCGTCTTGCCAGCGCCGGTTCCGCCGCTGATCAGTACGTTCAGGCGGGCCTTCACACACGCGGCGGCGATCTCAGCGACCTCGGGCGTTATGGTCTCGTAGTTGATCAGGTCTTCCATGCTCAGGGCGTCGACCCGGAACTTACGAATGGAGAGGACCGGGTAATCGACGGCGAGCGGCGGGATGATGGCATTGACACGGGAGCCGTCCGGCAGACGCGCATCGCACATTGGCGAACTTTCGTCAATGTGGCGGCCGACCTTGCTGACGATACGGTCGATTGTGTGGCGCAGGTGCACGTTGTCCTTGAACTCCACGTCGGTCAGCACCAGTTTGCCGTGCTGTTCGACGTAGACCTGCTTTGCCCCGTTGACCAGAATGTCGCTGATCGTGCTGTCGGCGAGCAGCGGCTCTAACGGGCCGAAGCCGACGACCTCGTCGACGATCTCCTGGAGGCAGCGTTCCCGCTCGCGTCGATTGAAGTGAACTCCTGACTGCTCCAGAAGCTTGGTGAGGACCTGGCGTATCTGCTCGCGGATCTCGTCATCTTCCATCTCGCTCAGGATGGTCAAATCCAGAGCGTCAAGGAGCTTGCGGTGGATATTCCGCTTCAGTTCCTGATACTGATCGCGCCGGATGGAGATCTTGCCCTTTTGGACGGTGTACTGGGGTTCCTGTTTCGATTTGGGGGGCTGAGGACGGCCCTCCTGCTCGCCCCTGCCCGCAGTGGTGGAGGCAGCAGGCTCCTCGGCCGAGCCCCGGATCTTCCGTATCCTCTCTCTCAACGTCGACATTGTATTCCCTTCCTATTGCCTTCCGGGCTCAACGTGCCCACTATCGGGCCCAGCTGAAAAGCCGGCGCTTTTTCTTCTTCTTCGGCCGCACAGAGAGCCCCGCCGTGTGCTGTGCCAGGGCGCGGAGGCTCTGGGTGACCTGACTTCCGGGGCCGCTCTCCTCCAGCAATTGGCCGGAGTTCAGCGAGATGACTACCGCCTCCGTGTCGTAGGGTATCAGCCAGTGCAGTGGCAGGTTCACGTGCTCGGTAATCTCGTCCAGGCTCACCTGATCGCTGTCATAGAAACGGTTGATCAGCAGCCGGATCTTGTCCCGCGGATACTCCAGCTCATAGAACGTCTCCAGGGCACGTATCGTGTTGCGGATAGATGGCAACACCATGTCGCAGACCAGGTATATCTCGTCCGCTTCGTCCAGACCCACGATCGAGACATCGTCAATGGAATGCGGCATGTCCATGACGACGTACTGATAGCACTTACGACAGATCTGAAGGACGGTTCGCAGGCTAATTGGATTCACCGCCTCAATCTCAGCGATGCTCAGCGGGGCCGGCAGCACGGCTGCTCCGCTGGGGTGGTTCGTGACGAAGCCTTTCAACAGGTTCTCGTCGAGCCTCTCGGCCTCGGTACTGACGTCGGCGATCGTGTAGGCAAACTCGCGCAAGTCCATGGCCAGCGCCACGGAGCCGAACTGCATGTTCATGTCGATTATGCAGCACGCGTTGGGAGTGCCCATCTCATCGGCGAGCGCACATGCCAGGTTACAGGCAACGGTGGTGACCCCTGTGCCGCCGGCAGCGCTGAAAACGGCCACGACCTTGCCCTGGCCCTGTCGGCCGATGCCCTTGCGGCGGAAGAGTCCATCCATCGTGTTGCTCAACTCATCCCGGTCGATGGGAAACTCCAGGAACTCGTCGCTGCCCGCCCGCATGCACGAGACCAGCAACTCTTGCGAGGGTTCCCGGCTCACCACCACGATGCCCACGTCCTGGGGCAGCGCACTGATATTCTCTATAGTTTTCAGAGCGGGATCGTTCGGGGTATCTACACCAACAACGACGATGCCCGGGTGCTCATCCCGCACGCGATTCGGCGCTTCGCGCAGGTCGGCGATCGGCACCATCTCGAGCTCAGGATCGTACTCGTGATAGGCCGTGATGATCTCCCGGCAGTATTGCTCGTTGGGATGCAGAACGAATATCGTCACTTCGGCCATTGGTGTCTCTCACTCCTTCAGATGGTCCGGGCGCAAATCGAGCCGCCAGTCATGAGTTGCTCTCGGGCCCATCGGTCACCTTCGCCTCCAACTGGTGGAGTTCCGGATGAGCGGGAAAGCGCTCCTTGATCTGTTGCAGTTTGGCGCGCGCCGCTTCGGCGTCACCCCTGTTCAAAAACAGTTCCAAAGCCTGCTTCATCATACGGAAGTCTCCGCCGGCTTCTCTGACTCGCCGTTCATAGTGCTGGGCAGCGGCCTCGCCAGACTCGTATCGGCCGATGCCGCCAGGGATGGTGTCGGTCAAGCCTTGCAGTTCTTGCAACTTGCTCTCAGCGGAGGGGATATCGCCTTCGGCAAGGCAGGCGTCCAGATGCTCCATGGTCGCAGCGAATCGCACTTCGGCCCTGTGCACCTGCAGCCCTTCTTCGGCCTTCTGGCGCATTTCATGAATGCCTCCCAGCACACTGGTTACGCTATCGAAATCACGTTCGAGGCGGTCCAGTTTGCTGAGCGCTGCCGCGTAGTCGCGCTCGTTCTCCAAGGCCACGCGCGCGCGCTTGAGCAAGTCCTTCGCCGCTGACTCGCGCCATTTCACCATCTGAACGGATGCCTGCTCTGCTACCTCTTCCATATCGCTGTAGTCTGCCGTGACTTCCTTAGCCAGCGTCATTGCCTCTGCGTGGTCACCCGCCTTTGCCAGGCTCTTTGCCCTATCCAGCAAGCGCACTGCCTCTTCACGCCGCTGCTTGACCATGTCCAAAGACTGAATGAGCTGAGGTTCAGCACACTGGCTATCGGCAGACTGCACCAGAAGAAGCTTGCTGGCGAATTCGGCCTCCACGAAGGCGTCACGGTGTTCTTTCTTGACAAGCAGCCACACGTTCGGCGGTGGCTCCTTCTCGGCCAGGGACAGTCCGTTCTCATCGAGGCGACCGATGGCATGGATCGAAACACACTTCATGAAGTCAGTCGGTCGTTTGTCGACGATCCGCAGCACGTCCACCTTCATGCCCAGACGCAGGCGCCCACTCTTAAGGTCCTCTTCGCCGACCTTGACCATCTGCAGGTACATGTCCGGCGGCACGTAGTTCGCCTCACCCACGACCCGGCTGTCCTGAATGACCTCGTGCTTCGTGACGCGGTTCAGAGCACGCAGCGTGCTTTCGGCCACCTGTTCTCTCTCACGCACGGCGCCGCTTGGCACGCAGTTGGCTGGCCAGCGAACGAAAGCTACGTTGCCGTCGCCCTCATTGGTTGTCAGCTCGAGCGGTTCTCCTTGCCTTATATCTCGCATCGCCAGTAACACGGGCGTCATCGCGATCCCTTCGGCCTTGTCCGACGCGCCTGAGACGTACTTGTACGCAGCGAAAACGGACACGCTGGCGCATAAAACTCCAGCGATGATGTAGATGAGCGCGCGAGTCTTCATGAGTCCACCATTTCCTTTGCTTTCAGTGTTCTGGTCCCACGGGCGCCGATGGCACGAGCCGGGGGTTGCTACTCATGGCGGAACGCACAGCGCCCGCGCAGTGCTATCGTATCCGAGACGCCCGGCAGCAGTTGGCCCGTGACCACCGTGAAGTCGTATTCCACGGTTACCTCCACCGTGTCGCCTTCCTGCGCAGCCGAAAGACCGCTGCGCGTTGTGCCGTCTGGGGCCGTCACGGCGACTGAACTCGTCCAGTCGCCACTGAGTCCGCAGCCCTCCAGGAATGTATCCACGGTGTCTTCCACGTCGGTCTCAAGCTGACCCGGTAGGGAACCCCGCCTGGCACCCTCGCGGGCAGCGTTGGTCAGCAGGTGGATGTTGTAGTACGCCCGTCCGAACTCCAGCGCCCCGAACACCAGGAGCACAAATACGGGCAGGATCAGGGCGAACTCCACCACCGCCTGCCCTCCCCTCGGGGTGCCTGTGCGCGACTGCTGGGCTTGCCTCACCTGTTGCCTCGCTCTCTGTGTCCTAACCGTTCTTCTCACGGCCATGGCCTCCCTCACCATAGCGTTCGCCTGTGCCGCTAAAGGATCAGTGGAATGGTCTGCAAAAGAAGTGCCGCCCATTTTGGGACACGCCCGGGGACAGATGGAATGGCACATAGTGTTCCTGCAGAGCCATTTATGACTGCGCGTCCCCCGTGAAGGCGCACTCAGAGCGTGTAACTGTTGCAGGAAGGGGTAATGGCATGCAGCGGGCCGCAGGCGCCGGGGCGAGTCAGCCTAAAGGTAATTCGCCAGGCGCTGCCGCAGGTCTTCGTCCATCAGGCGACGCACCAACCGACCGTGGCGCACGAAGTAAACAATCAGTTCAACTGCCGGCCCGGCAAGCTCACACGCCTGCAAGGCCATTGCGTAAAGGCCCAGTTGGGGCCAGTAGGTCTCGGCTGCCTGTTCTGCGCCGCGCTCGGCGATTCGATCCGTTTTGTAGTCGACAATAGTGGTCTGCGCGCCCCTACGCACGAGCAGGTCAATGCTGCCTTCCAGGTAACCGCCCTCCCGGACATGTTCGGCGGCCACGGCGGAGAGCGGCACGCAGAAGGGCACCTCGCGCCATAGCTCGGCGCCAGCGGTAACAAGCCGGAAGGCTTCGTCTCCCAACGCCTTCGCCGCGAGCCGAGCAGCCTCTTCGGCTTCGGTGCTGCCCATGCCCAGTTCATGCGCTGTCGCGACTGCGAGTTCGCGAAGCCGCGTGAGACCGAACTCCCAAGAAGCGTCCGCGAGTACACGGTGAAACAGAGTTCCGAACTCCCTCCCGCCTGGCTCTGCCGCGGTGCCTTTGACGGGGGCGTAAGTATGAGCCATGTCGGCTTCCAGTTGGCTCGGCTGCACCACTCGTATGCCCTCGGAAGCCAGGCATACCAGTTCCTGATGCCGTTCAGTCCACTCGCTACGCTGCTTCAGGAGCGTTTCCACCTGTTCATTCTTGCTTTCCGGCAGTCGCGGGGGCAGCGCGTCAAGGTTAGTCGTGTCCATCCAGCCGGTGGTATCCAGGTAATGCACGCCGTCCCTGTCCTCCCCATAGGGAATGTCGCCGCGCTCGGCGACAGCCCCTGCTCGTTCCAGCAGGGACTGAAAGCAGCCCTTGCTGTGAGGGTCGCCCCAGTGAAGCCCCAACAGAAGCAACCTCTCGGCCCGCGTGCAAGCAACATAGAGCAGGCGGCTCTCCTCTGCGATGATGTTTGCGTGCTCAATGTCGCGCAGCCGCTCATAGTCGGGCGTCTGGAGCCCCGAGGCGACTCTGAGCGCCACACGACCGTCACTGCGGTCAACAATCAGCCGCCCGACCCCCGCAATGTTCCTGAACTCGCGCATGAGGGCGGGCAGAACTACCACCTTCGACTGAAGCCCTTTGGCCCCGTGGACGGTCATCAGGCGCACGAACTCGTCGCCCGGTTCCATGCCCGCGCTGTCCTCCTCGCGCAATTGCTGCACCTGGGCTTCCGTGAGGTGGGCCACTACGTCGCCGAAGGAGCGCATCGTCTCCCCCAGCGCCCGCACCGTGTCGAGTATCTTGTCCAGGTTACTCACCCTCTGGCGGCCTGCCGGCTTCATCAGGAACGTCTCTCTGGCCCGGGTAATGTCGATGATCTGCCGCAGCAAAATGTGCGGGCTGTTCGCGTTGCGTTGCTGGTGCCAGCGTGCCAGAAGGCCCAGCGCCTCACGCACCGGGCCGTCGCCTCCGTCGCGCAGGTAGTTCCATCGGCCGCCAGCCAACCGATGGCGCAGCAGGTCTTCGTCGCTCAGTCCGAAGTAGCTGCTGCGCAGCGCGGCTACAACGGCCATTTCATCGAGCGGGTCGTCAACCGCCCGCAGCAATGCGATGGTTTCGGCAGTCTGCTCGCGCTGGTAGAAGTGGCGCCCTCCCACAACACGGTACGGTATGCCATACGCATCCAGGGCATCTTCGTACATCCCGATATCGGTCATCGCCCGAAACAGGAACACAAAGTCTCCAGGCCGGTGATGCTCCGGCGCCCCCGGCATCTCGCATTCTCCCTGCACCAACTGGCGGACAGTGCGCGCCAGGAACCGTGCCTCCAGGCTCCGCCATTGCCCCACATGAAGCTTACCGTGCTCCCAGTCCGGAGGCGGAGGCACGGCCACGACCGAAGGTCCCTCGCACGCACGGTCTGCCGGCGGCAGCAGGTCCACCGCCTCGGCCTGAAAAACACCGGCTCTTGTGCCGCCGTCAAAGAGCTTCGAGAACAAGCGGTTGAGCCAATTCAACAGCGGCGCAGTTGAGCGGAAGTTGCACTGGATTCGCTCTACTCCATCATTGGCGAACAGCCCTTTGAAACGGTCATAGACCTGGACGTCCGCGCGCCGAAAACGGTAGATGGATTGCTTGGGGTCACCCACGATCAGCAGCTTGCCTTCGGCCAACTGCACCTCCTCCAGTCGCGACGCCATCGGTCCGGACGGCTCTTCGCAAAGAAAGCCGACTATCTCCGCCTGAAGGGGGTCGGTATCCTGAAACTCGTCGACGAATATGGTCGAGTAGCGCTGCTGGAAGTAACGCCTGGCCGCAGCGTTGTCGCGCAACATCTGGGCCACGCCCAGAAGCAAGTCCTGGAAGTCGAGCACCGAGCGTGAGCGCTTCTGCTGGCCATAGTAATCCAGGAAGCGACGCAACCAGTCGAAGACATCGCAGGCCAGGCGTGCACCCAATGCACGGGCAGGCTCCAGCAGAGACTGCATGTGAGCCAGAATCAGGTCTCGTACTTCCTCCCCGAAGCTGGTGATGGCTGCCTCCGGGTCAATGGCTGCGAGCCGGTATGCACTGCGACGCAGCGCGGTCTCGCCGCCTTCCGCCTCGCAGATCCGGAGGGCCTCCTCAAGCACGGCCCTGGATGCCTTGTTGCCGTTTCTCCGCATGTGTTTCGAAATAGAGGCGGCTACATCCGCCGCGTGTTCCCGCAAAGCCTTCAGACATTCCACCTCTGACATCGAGGGAAGCTCGAGCCTGAACTCAGGTCGCGAGACTACCTCCGGCGCGTCAAGCAGCGCACGCGCCATGTCTCTGAGCGCGGCCACCGAAACCCCGGCCCGAAGCGCCTCGAGCAAAACTCGCGGCTCCTGCGTCACCTGCCGCTCCATCCAGGCTTGCCAGCAACGGCGGCGCAGTATCTGCGACGGGCCCTCCTCCAGGACCTCGAACTGCGGGTCAATGCCCGCCTCAGCCGGTTTTTCGCGGAGCATGCGGGCGCAGAAGGAGTGGGTGGTGGAGATGACGGCCTGGTCCAGGGCGCCTATGGCTTCGAGCGCTCGCTCTCTCTGCTCGTCCGACAAATCCCGGTTGGAAGCGGCCTGCTGTAGCGCCTGCCGTACGCGCACCTCCAGTTCGCCGGCTGCTTTCCTCGTAAAGGTGATGACCACTGCGCGGGGCATGCGTATGCTGCCATCCAGGACGCCCTGCACGAGTCGGTCGACGATTAGTGTGGTCTTGCCCGTTCCAGCGCCGGCTTCGACGAGCAGGCTGCGCCCCGTAGTAGTCCGAATGCGTTGCCGTACTTGCTGGTCGGGCAAGTAAGGGCTTCGCGAAGGCGGACTCACGGTTCCTCCCGCAGTTGCCGAGCCATGGCTATCTCGTCGCAATCGGGGAACTTGGGACAGTTCAGGCAGTCAGCCCACACCTTGTGTGGCAGCTTCTCCTTGGCGTACTCACTGAAACCGAATTTCCGGAAGAAATCCGGTATGTAGGTGAGCACAAACACGCGCCGCATACCCAACTCCCTCGCCTCAGCGAGGCACGCTCTCACCAACCGGCTGCCAATGCCCCTGCCCGTTGCCTCTTCGCGCACGGCAAGGCTGCGTATCTCGCCCAACCCGCTCCAGCTAACGTGCAGGGCGCAACAGCCCGTCAGTTCGTCCCCTGAGCGGCTCACGAAGAAATCCCGCAGGTTCTCGTATGTATCGTTCAACGATCTTGGCAGCATCAGCTCTCGATTGGCGTACGCGTTGACGAGCGCAACTATCTTGGGCGGGTCGTCGATGCGCGCCTTCTGGATCACCTCATTCATTCTCGGCCAGCACCATCTCAGTCAATCCGGTCAGGCCACGCAGTGCGGCCTCGAGAGTGCTCAGTCGCACCAGGTTCATGGCCGGCTGTTCTCGGAATCCCCCTCGTGCGGCGTCCGGCGACGGCAGGTAGTAGCTGTTCTCCGCAGTGTACTGCAACTGCATCAGGTAACGAGCCGTTCTAAGCGCCGCCTGCCTGTAAATAGCGCTTTTCGCGGGCTGAAGAAGCGCCAGGTCCACAAATGTGCTCAGGTCATCGGCCGTGGCGCCAGCGGGCGGCGGCATCCCCTGCGCTGTGCCCCCGACAAGATCCGCCGAAGGTGCATGACGGGCACTCAGTTGCACGGCCATTCTGGCTTCGCCGATCCGGCGCAACAGGTCTTGATAGCCATTGACCGGCAGGAACGCCGCAAACTCGCGCAGCGCCGTCAGCAGCCACCGCGCATCGCCACTGGACCATGAGCGTCCATCACCAGTGGCCGCCAGTCGGTCCAGCGCCCGTTGGGCAGCAAGCAGGAAACGGGGCTCGTCCAGACGGTCGTGCGCCAGAACCAGGCCGACCACCGCCGCAGCCTGGGGCACAACTGCAAACTCCAGGCGCTTTGGCGTAGTGCGATTACCCGTCTCGACATCGTACTGCAGGTGGAAGGAGCCATCCTCCCTTTGCATGAACAACAGGAACTCCCCGAGCGCCCGGACCCACGGCTCCGGCTCACTGCGTCCGCTGGCGGCACAGTATCGGCACATCGCCTCGAGCAAGTGTGCAGACGCCTGCAACTCCAGCATGTCGCCGCATGGTTCCTTACGCGTGCTGAATGCCCGGCGACGGTCCCTCGGATCGCTATCTGTGTAGCGCATCAGTGACGAGATGGCCTCGTAGCAAGTCTCTATGTATTCATCACGAGGCGTCATTTGCGCCAGGCGCCCGAGAGCAGCCGTTGCGGCCGCCTGTTCGCTCAGGCTTTCGCAACCGCCGCGCAGATCCGCAACCGGATTCAAGAACGTGAGGAACATCCCATCCACCGCGCGCTCACGGGCCAGGTATCCCCCGGCCAGGCGCATACTGCGCAGCAGCATGGCCGCGCCGGGCGCCGGCAAGGGCGTCAACCCGCGGGGACTGGAGAAAGCCCGCCCGCTGCCTCCGTCGGCGTTCACGAAACCCAGGGCTTCGATGCGCCACATGTTCACACCTTCCCGCCTCCAGGCGCTCGTCGCCAGTCCCGCTCTTCGGCAGGCGGCATTCAGGATGTCTGTGTGTGCCTGTGCGCCGTAGGCCACAACGTCTGCTGGCAGAAACCAGTGCATCCCTTGCGGCGATTCCACGGCGAGGCCCACCGGCGAACCGAACCCTCGGTCGGAGAACCCTAACCTCTTATCCAGGGGGAAGGGCCGGGCCCCGGTCAGCACGTCAAGCCGAAGACGAAGCCCATCGGTTGCGACGGGCGTGCCGGCCCACTCGGCAAACTGACGCGCCGCCTCCAACGCCCTCTGGCGCAGAGGCCCGACCGCGATAACTGCCCGGAATCGGCCTCCGCCCGGTAGGTAGAAGGTGAAAAATGCCGGCCCCAATGGGCCGCCAATGCCGGCGCCTGCAGGATCTACCTGCTCCGCCTGCGGCGTCAACGCGGAGAGCACCGCCGCAAACGTGCGGGCTGCATGCTCCTCGCTCAGCTCAGCGCTCCAAGTCACGGCGTGCGCGGGCAGCGGTCTATCCGGGTGCGCCTGTGCCGCGTCGGCAGAGCCCTTCGCAAGACGGGAATAGAGCCGGCCCCACGTCAGCGTCGCAAAGGGAAGCGCAAGCGCTATGAGCAGAAGCAGGAGGACCGCCGCTTCTCTCTGCAGCTCTGTGGCTCTGTTCTGCATGGTGGAATGCCTGCGTACCAGTAACGTGGCGAGGCCCGTAGCCCCCTCATACCATCTGCTCGCGGTACCACTCGACAGTAAGCCGCAGCCCTTGCTCAAAACTCACTTTCGGGTCGTAGCCGAATGTCTGCCGCGCGCGGCTGATATCGGCCTCCGAGTGCCTAACGTCGCCCGGCCGCTCGGGGCCGTACTCGGGTTCCACGTCGCTGCCGATAATGTCCTGCAGCAGCTCGATCAGACGGTTCAGAGTGTATCTGCGACCACATCCAAGGTTACATACAGCCCCGGCAGCTCCCTGTGCGGTAGCAGCCTGCAGATTCGCCCTCACTACGTCAGCGACAAACGTGAAATCGCGCGACTGCTCGCCATCGCCGAAGACCTGCGGCGTCTCGCCCTTCATCAACCTATCTGCGAAGATCGGTATCACGGCGGCGTACTGACTGGATGGGTCCTGATGCGGCCCGAACACGTTGAAGTATCGCAATGCGACCGTCTCCAGGCCGTATACTTCGCCAAACGCAGCGCAGTAGTGCTCACCCGCCAATTTGCTGACTGCATAGGGGCTCTTCGGGGCGGGCTTCATATCCTCGCGCTTGGGCAGTTCGGGAGCGTCGCCGTAGACCGAACTGCTCGATGCATAGACTACCCGCTGCACCCCGCAGTCCCGGGCGGCCAGCAGCACTTTCAAAGTCCCATCGACGTTGGCTTCATTGGTTGCCAGCGGGTCATCGACTGACCGGGGCACGCTGGCAAGTGCCGCCTGATGCAGCACGAAATCGGCCCCTTCACATGCCTTTTCCAACAGGCTCCGGTCGCACACGCTGCCTTCATAGAGCAACACATCCGACTGGATGGGCGCCAGGTTGCGTCGGTGCCCGGTGGCGAAGTTGTCCACCACTCGAACCTCCTCGCCCTTCGCAACAAGCCGCGCGGCAATGTTCGACCCGATAAAGCCCGCCCCGCCGGTAACCACGTAGATAGACATTGTTGCGTTCCTTGCCCCGGAGAAGTTAAGGGTGAATCGGCACGGCCGAGTGCCGCGTGGCAGCTGCTGGACCCATTATGCTTGCCCGTGCCGCACTTTGCAACTTGCACGAGGTCTGCCCCTACGTCGTCCCAGCAGGTAGCACGGCCGGTGCCGGCATAGTAGATCAAGTGAGCCCGAAAGCTGCCTTACATCAATAGCTTAACACGGCTCAGGCGCTGTTGCAGAACCCCGTTCGTGACGAGGCCGAGCGAGAAGCCCGAGGGCAAGGCGGCAGCCGCCACGTTGAGAGCGTTTTGACCCGACAACGCAGCAATCGGGCTGCGCAGCCGGCCGCAGTAGATCCGGGTTCTGCAATAGCCCCTTAGCATAAGGATCGGACGCAGGGACATGCGAGCAGTCTTCGGCTGAGATGGAGTCTCGCGTTTGACAGATCGGATTGCCCTCCCTATAGTCGTTAGAGAAGGGCTCTGGTTGGGCTTTGACAGAAGGGTTCACCGGTCGGAAGCGGATAGGAATCCGGCTGCGTGAAGAGGAGGCATGAATGGTGCGCGGACCTTCACTGAGGATACTGGACTCACTGCCCCACGTTCGTTGCCCCGCCTGCGATGTCCAGATGAGCCGAGAACACCGACACTACGAATGTCCCCGCTGCAGCTACACCTTCGATGTAGACAAGGAGAAGAATCTGCCCGTCTTCCCAGAAGCAGAACTGCGCGCCACAGAGGTGCAACGCCGCCATAAGGTGATGGAACAATTCCACAGCATGCGCTGGTCGGCACGGGCAAGCTGACCGCAGTGGCCGACGGTCGGACCGCCGGTTGACAGGGCGGCCGCCACGGCCTACTATCGGGCTTCTATAGCCCCCTCACCGCTGGGCCGAGATGACGATCTTCAAACCGTGCGACATCCGTGGTGCGTACCCTGAGGAACTGGATGAACAGACGGTCTACGCCATCGGACGGAGCCTGGGCACAGAGCTGCAACATGGCACGTGCATCCTCGCAGGGGACTGTCGTCTGAGCACCCCATCGCTCAAACAGGCGCTCGCAGAAGGGTTGCTTGTTTCCGGCGCGAACGTGATAGACATAGGCATTGTGCCCACGCCCGTTGCGTATTGGGCCAGGCGACAGCTCGGCGCGCGCGGCGCCGCCATCGTAACCGCCAGCCACAACCCCCCCCACTACAACGGCGTCAAGCTGACGCTGGGGGACTTGCCGGTCACGCCCGAAGATATGGAACGGATACGCAGGCGCACTGAGTCGGCTGAGTTCGCAACCGGGAGCGGACACAGGCAGCATGGCGACGTACGCGCAGACTACCTGCGATGGCTTTCCGCATCCTTTCCGCAGGCTGCTGACGGGTTGACCGTGCTGGTTGATGCCGGCAACGGTATGGCTTCGGACTGGGCACCTGCGGCCCTGCGTGCCGCCGGAGCCGAGGTCCACGAGTTGTACTGCCGCGTGGACGGCAGCTTTCCGAACCGATCCCCGAACCCCTCACGACGTGCAGCCCTGGGGCGAGCGGCCGAGGTGGCCGTCGACCTCGAAGTAGACATGGCAACGTGCTTTGACGGCGATGCGGACCGCGTTGTGTTCCTGGACGAGAACGGTAGCTTCGTAGCGGCCGAAGAGATTCTGATACTGCTGGCCAGGGCTGCCCTGGCGCGCGCCCCGGGTTCCGTCGTGTATGATCTTAAGTGCACTCGCGTGGTCCCTCAAGAAATCGAGCGCGCCGGCGGGCGGCCCGTCATGGAGCGCTCGGGCCATGCGTTCATCAAGCGGCGGCTGATACTCGAGGACGCCCTCATGGCCGGGGAGGCGAGCGGTCACTTTTTCTTCCGCGCGATTGCGGGCGATGACGGCTTGTATGCCGCGTTGCGCGTGGCGGAGCTGGTGCGTCGTTCGGGCCATTCGCTTGGCGAACTGCGCTCAACCATACCACCCTACTATGTCAGCGAAGACATCCGCCTCCAACGCCCGGAAGGCGACGCGCCGGCGGTTGTTGCCCATCTGGCCCGGGTGTTCGCAGAGTACCCGCAGGACCGGACGGACGGGATTCGGGTCGACTTCCCGGAAGGGTGGGCCCTGTGCAGACCAAGTGTGACCGAGCCGGCCCTGACCGTCCGGGTGGAGGGCGACAGCCCTGAGAGCCTGGATACGATACGCCGCCGGATTCTTAACGCCATACCGGAGTAGAGGAATGGACGAGCAGTTCGAACACCACATGATCGTGCGGCAGGAGCACCTGAACCAGTTCGGCAGCCTGTTCGGAGGCCGAGTTCTGGCAGTCATCGACGAACTGGCGTTCATCGCCTGCACACGCACGTTCCCGGGGCGCAACTTTGTTACCCGCGCCGTAAACGGGGCAGAGTTCACCGCTCCGGCCCGTCTCGGGGACATGCTTGAGTTCCGCTTCGGCATCGAGAAGGTCGGCAACACCAGCGTGCAGGTGCGGGTCGAGATGCTCATCTACGACGGGCGGACGGGTGACGGAGCCCGCTCCTTCGACGGCACGGTAGTCATGGTCTGCGTCGGCGCGGACGACCGCCCAACACCGGTGAACCCCTGAGGGCCCCCAGGAGCCGACCGCCTGCCAGGCATGCACGGCCAAGGGTATGGCCGCTGGGCGGACCTCACTCCTGACTCACTTCCCTGTATGCACTCGAATACGCGACCAGCATCACAGCGTCTTGACTGCCAACCGAGCGGGCTCTATGGCGCGTGCCTGCAGGAAGTGTGATCGTGTCCCCCGGCTTCAGGTGGAAGACCTGGTCCGTCCCCGCCGTATGCTCCAGCTCGCCCTGGAGCAGGTGCAATACCTCGTCGCAGTTACTGTGCGCATGCTCGCCGTTTGCCTGGCCTTTACAGATCACGACGCGGCCGACGGTCATCGACTCAGAATTGCCGATTTCCCCGCTTACCAGCCACGTGATCGCCCCCCAGGGGAAGTCTTCGGCGGGCACTTCGCTCACAGAGCATACTCGCGGTTCCATGGTCAGTCTCCTCAGGAGTGGTGCCCCAAGATCGAAGGCGAGATGTTAGATACCGGGCCGCCTGTAGTCAAAGGAGCACGCAGATTCCCTTACCGCCTACATCCCTGTTCCACTATACTCGCCGCAGGATGCCCTTGAACAGTGCCCGATCATGACTGCAGAGAGCCGTCAGCCTGCGTTGGAACGAGAAGTCCGTTACCTGAAGGGCGTGGGCCCAAAGCGTGCCGCGCTGTTGGGAAGGCTTGGAGTGCGGACGGTGCGGGACGTGCTATATCACCTTCCCCGCGAGTATGAGGACCGTCGCAATCCTGAGCGCATCGGCAAACTGCGGGTGGGGCAAAGCGCCGTGGTCTGCGGGCGCATAATCGACACCTCGTTCCGCACCCGGCACAACCAGCATAGAGGAATACTGCAGGTGCTCGTCTCGGACGACACCGGCGTGATAGCGCTTGTCTGGTTCAACGCCAGGCCAAGCTGGCAGAAGAGCTATCCTGTTGGGGAGCCGATCACCGCCTTCGGCACGGTCAGATTCTACGACGGCCTGCAAATCGTGGCGCCCAATTGCACCGTGGGCAGCGCGCCTGAGGAGTCCGAGGAGTTCGGACGACTGCTGCCCATCTACCCGCTCACTGAGGGCCTCTCGCAACGCATCATGCGCAGAATCGTTCGGACGGCCCTGGAAAAAGCCGCCAGCGAGGCGATAGACCTCTTTCCACCCGAGTTCTGCAGAAGGCGCAACTACCCCACCGCATCGCAAGCCCTGTGGAACATCCACTTTCCTGAGACGACCGACGACGCCAATGCGGCGCGACGCCGGATGGCTTACGAGGAACTCCTCGTCTTCCAGACTGCGCTGGCCCTGCGTCGGGCAAGAGTGCGCAAAGCGCATGGGGTGACATTCCGCGTCGGCCCCAGGGTTGACCGCCGCATCCGGCGGTTGTTTCCATTCAGTTTCACATCCGCGCAGAACCGTGTCGTCGGACAGGTAACCGACGACATGCGCGCCCCTCGTCCCATGAACCGGCTTCTGCAAGGTGACGTAGGCTGCGGCAAGACGGTAATCGCCGTCTACGCAATGCTTGCCGCCATCGCGGAGACCAGCCGCGGTTACCAGGCTGCACTTGTCGCACCAACCGAGATACTGGCCGAGCAGCACTACCTGAAGGTCGAATCCCTGTTGGCCGAGGCCCGGGTTCAGACCGCGCTGCTGACGGGCAGTCTGACGCCAGTTCGTCGCAACCACGTTCGCCGCCAGCTTGCCGACGGCGAACTGGACATTGTGGTAGGCACGCACTCCCTGATACAGCCCGAGGTCGCGTTCCGCCAGCTCGGCCTGGTAGTGGTCGATGAGCAGCACCGCTTCGGCGTGCGGCAGCGGCTCGCCATGCGCGAGAAGGGTCCGCCGCCCGACGTTCTCATCATGACGGCCACACCGATACCCCGCACGCTCGCCCTCGCTTGCTTTGCCGACATGGACGTGAGCATCATCGACGAGATGCCCCCGGGTCGCAGCCCTGTGCAGACGTGCCTGCTCATGCCCGAAGACTGGGGCACGGCGTTCCAGGCAGTTCGCTCGGAGCTTGAGCGTGGCCATCGCGCTTTCGTCGTCTACCCGCTCGTCGAGGAGAACCGCGATCTGGACCTCACGAGCGCAGAGGAAGGCTATCGGCAGTTAAGGGAAGAACTGTTACCGGAATACGACTGCTGCCTGATGCACGGCCAGATGCCCACCGAGGCCAAGCGCTCGGCGATGGAGGGCTTCCGTGCGGGTCGGTACCAGGTGATGGCTGCCACCACAGTCGTCGAAGTGGGCATCGACGTGCCCGAAGCAACGGTCATGATCATCCAGCACGCCGAACGGCTTGGACTCGCTCAACTACATCAACTCCGCGGCCGCATCGGCCGTGGCAGCGACGCAGGCACGTGTTTTCTGCTGGCCGACCCCAGCACGGACACTGCCTGGCAACGATTACAGGTGCTCGCCGAAACCGACGATGGCTTCCGCATCGCTGAGGAGGACCTGCGCATACGTGGGCCGGGCGAGCTGTTCGGCACTCAACAAAGCGGGATGCCCGAGTTTCGCGTGTACGACTTCAGTGACCTGACCTTGCTGGACAGGGCGCGTGAGGATGCACGCAGACTGGTAGTCGCTGACCCCGAGCTATCCGAACCGGAGCATGCCCTGCTGCGAACCCGGGTACGTGCGCAGTACGGTGAGACGGCGAGGCTGGCGGATGTCGGCTGATGCTCAGTCGACGGATTCGGCATCCGGGACGGGCTGAAGTGAACGGCTCCGATAGTCCTCTGCGCGCTCCAACAACTGCTGCATGTCGGCTTCGTCATAGGTGGGTTTCCCGGCGGGAGGGAGTTCGACGAACGGGACCCGGTGCACGTCGCGCAACGTGCCGGGGTAGAGCACTTCGAAGACGAAGTCCAGCGGGAAAGTCTGGTACCATGGCGCATCTGCATCATAGCTGAGCTGCCGGGAGAGGTACTGAACTTCGTCGCGTTCGTTGCGCACCGGCCCCACCCGAATGCCGTTGACACCGTAATGAGCGAATGAATGCTCGAGCGGGGTGACCCCAACGTAGTGCTCATTGACCCAGACCGGCGCGCCGGCAGGCTTTGATTCGATCAGCAGAGTACGCTCCACGCACCCGCACCATAGGACCGTCCCGAGCAGCGCGAATGTCCATGCCGTGCGTTTGCTCATATCTTCACCGTCTCCTGAGTTCCCAGCTCAACGATTCCGCCCGTGAGATCCCGAAGGTCCACCACAGCGCAGGTGCAACGGCCGCTGACCCAGCCCCCGCTCTCACCAGGGTTGACGATGAGCGGCGGCCCGGGCTCAAAGACAGGACCATGGGTATGGCCGTGGACGACAACATCGGCTCCCGCCACGTCCTGCGGCGCGAGTCTCTGCGCATTGTGCGCAAGCACGATGGTCCTGCCTGCCATCTCGAAGCGATGCGGTGGCTCGCAGATGCTCTCGCATGCCTTACGCAATCCCTTCCGCTCCCCATCGTTGTTCCCGTAGACGGCAACGACGGGAACCCCGCTGTTCGTCAACAGGCCGGCAGCGAACGGCGCAACAATGTCACCCGCGTGCAGAATCGCGCTCACACCGCGCTGATTGAACGCATCCAGCGCCTTCTGAATCAGAGGCAGGTTGTCATGGCTATCTGCCAGGATTCCGACCAACATTCTACTTCACCTTTCCACGCGGCGAGCTCAATCCCCCTTCTTGTCCGTTTCCGCCCGCGTGATGTCGAGCAGGCGGGCTGCGGTCTCCCCCATCACAGCAGCGACCTTCTCGGCGTCGGCGGCGAGCGATCTGAGCGCCCGTTGATAGTCCCGCTCAGCGCCAGCAACGTCCTCATGCCTTCCCGCGCTACCGAAGACAACAGCTTCCAGCAAGTTCGCGCCGGATTCGCTCTCCCACGGCGAAGCCCGGCCGGAACTGAACAGCGCACGTAAGAACTCCGGCCCCCGGCGTCGCAACAAGTCGCCTGACAGGTCGAAGTACACGTTGTGATTCCGGCGCATCGTCTCGGCCGCTTCCTCACACCACGGATGGCCGAGGCCCACCCCAACCACGGACAGTCGCGGGAACCAGCGTGCTACCGCGTCCAGATACACGGGGCGCATGTACTCGCAACACGTGCGCTTTGCGCGGTCCAGGCGAGTTGACGGCATGAAACCTGTATGGAACAGAATCGGCATGTCGAGCGCCTCGGCCGCCTCATACACAGCCAGGAAGGCCGCATCGCAGTATGGCGCGGGGGGGGCCCAGACACGCAACCCGGCGAAGCCGATACGCCAAAGGCGCTCAACCACGGCCGGGCCGTCCACACCCAACTCCAGCCGCGCAAACGGGACAAAGAGTTCAGGATAGGCATCAGCCTGGTGCCTTACCTCCGCATTGGCCGCCAGACCATAGCAGGGCTCGCCTCCGCCGATGCAGAGGCGATCAAACCCCAGATTCTTCGCTGTCTCAGCAAGCCCCTCGCCATAGCCGGGCTCGTCATACACGTTAACGTGGAAGTCGATCAGCATCCGGCAGCTCCCTGGGGCAGTCTACGAACGCCACTTACTGTAACACAAAGCGGCCGTCACGCAACGGCAGCCGAGCGCCCGTCGTGTCCGGCCGGCTGTGCACTTGTACGTTGCAGAGGGACGGCCCAGGGCCGTCCCTCTGTTCGCACGGTACAACACTTCGGGCCTAAAGGAGCCCGGGGTCAATCTTCGTCCTCTTCCTCAGCCTCCTCTTGCTCGGCTTCTTCGCCACCTTCATCGTCGCCCTGGCCGGGTTCTTCTTCCTCCGTCTCAGTTTCCTCCGCCTCGGCGGCCTGCTCTTGCCCTTCCGATTCAGAGAGGTCGGATCCGGCTTCGCCCGTTTCGCCGAACTCTTCCTCGCCCCCGATCTCCTCAAACAGGTCTTCCTGTTCGGCTTCATCGTAGATCTCTTCGATCTCGATGCTGTCGACGTGTTTGCGCAACAGAAAGAAGATGACCGTGTTCGCACTGAAGAAGAACGAGACCAGGAAGGCAAGCGGGACGGCCCGAACCGCCAGCATCAACACGGCGACGATGTAGCTCATCACGCCCACGAAGCCGCCTTCTCCCAGCAGGCCGGTAACCGGCCCTCCCGGGCTGAAGTTCACCCATGGTAGCCGCGCCACGTACCCCACATTCACGGTGCTTGTCAGCACGTAGAGGAGCATCTCAGTCAGCCAGGTGGCGAACACGAAGCTCAGAAGGCCGACAATGAAAGCGATAGCCGTGTACAGGATATAGCGACCTGAGCCCCAAAGAACGTAAGTGTAAGCGGTGCTCCAGCCATCGAGGGCGTCCTTGCCACCTACACTGATCGCAGGCGCCATCATGCCGTAGCTGAGCACGCCAAACAGCACGATCATCACCATCATCAGGCTCGTCACCAGCAGCATCGGAAGACCGGGGAATACCAGCAGAATGCGCCCCACGTAGGGGATGGAGGCCACAAGCCCGCCCAGGAAGTTAAGCACGGCGAGGAAGACCAGCAGAAGCAGGGGCCAGACGGGCGCCAGGAAGTATGCCATCCGCTTGCCCCGGAGCATCTCGCGCCCGTCGGCGAGGGTTGGCAGGTCGTCACGTGCGTACTCCAGCGCCGTGAGCCGCGAGATCATGCCACCGGCGCCGCTCCAGACGAAGAACAGTGCGATGTAGGTCAGCACCGAGAGCATGAAGTGCGCGACGCTGCTACCGTAGAAGGGATTGAGCAGGCAGGCAAACAGCCCCAGCATACTGCCGCCAGTGCCCATACGAAAGTGGTCAATCATGGTGAACGCCCCCTCTCGCCAATAGGCGCCCATGTCGCGCAGCCCGGGCACTACGGCAGCGTCGGGGATAAGGCCACCGGCAACCAGGAGGCTGTATATGACCGAGGCTATCGCCATCACGGCGATAGTCAGCAGGACGGCCCGGTAGCCTACGTAGACCTTGTTCGGCTTCAGCGCCAGCACGTACGTCGACAACAGGTCCCGCCAATCACCCGTGCGTCTACCCATGGCAGCTACTCCTCTGCGAAACCCCTCCAACGGACTACCCTGATAATGCTGACGTCACTTTATAGCGGAGCCGGCTGCGCTGTCAACCTGAAAAGGCTGGCGCTACTGGTCGCCAGGCGCCGCTCGCTCCTGCCCCTCGCCACCGGCTGCGTCACCCGCTCGTTCGCTGATGCAGTGCTCCTCGTTGAACCACTTGCCCAGGTCCACCAGCCGACAGCGTTGACAACAGAATGGGAAATGCGGAGCATCCTGTCGGCAACGTAGTAAGACCGGTTTGCCGCAGGTCGGGCAGCTCACCTTCGACGGTTCACCTGCCATTTGCCGGCCCTATTGAGGCACTGAGCAGTGCTCTCGTCGGGCAGCATCAGGATCAAATGCGTCCCGAGTTGACTCTCAGTCGGCGGGATCTTTCGAAGGACTCCCCTTCGCATCGCTTCCCGAAGATGCCCCGGACGCACTTCCCGCTGAACTGCTTGCCGAGCCACGTTTGTAGTCAGTGATGTAGAACCCCGAGCCTTTGAATATAATACCAGCTCCAGCGCCTATCAGCCGCTGCAGAGCGGACTTGCCACACTTCGGGCATTTAGTCAAGCAATCGTCCGTGATGCTCTGGAAGGTCTCAAACGTATGGCGGCAGTGATTGCACCTGTAGTCGTAAGTCGGCATTATACGCCTCGTCCTTTTCAGGCGGCGAGAAGCACGAAGATAAGCATTATACGGCGTCCCCCAGAGCTATTCAAAGCCGGTGCCCGCTTACTCCTCTCCCTGCGAAGCCGGGCTCGCACCACTGACGATTACCTGGCTCGGGCGGATGACCTGATCGCCCAACCGGAAGCCCTTTTTAAGTTCTCTGACAACCCGGTTCGCTGGCAATCCCGCGGCCGGCTCCTGCATCAGGGCGTCGTGATAGTGGGGATCGAACTCGCGGCCAACGGCCTCGATCGGCATGATGCCTATCTTCTCAAGGGCGTCATAGAAGGACTTCTCAACCAGTTCGAGGCCCTCCACGATATTGTCAGCACCCTCGGTCTGCTCGGCCGCTTCCAGCGCAAGGCTCAGGCTGTCAGCGACGGGCAGTATGTTCTCACCGAGCGACCGAAGCACTGACTCGCGCGCCGCGTCGCGGAACTTGTCTACCCGCTTCTGCAAGTTCTGATAGTCGGCGACAGATCGCTGAAGCCGGCGCAGGTAATCGTCTCTCTCGGCTGCGAGCGTCTTCAGCTCCTCGTACTCGGCGTAGGAGAGCGTAACGGACTTGCCCTCCGGCTCTTGCTCCTGTTTCGCATCGTCAGCCGACTCGTCGCACCGGGCGTCATCCTCCGGCTCTACGCCCTGTTGTGTCTGGTCACGGGCCTCGTCACCCGTTGTCTTGTCCTTCTCCATACAGGTATTCCCTTATCTTATCGAGGAAGCCTCTTCGCTTCTCGGTGACGTTCTCCCTCTCGATCTCCGCCAGCTCGCGCAGCAACTCCTCCGCGCGGGGTGTGAGTTTGCGCGGAGTTTCAATCATTACGTGTACCACCAGGTCACCCCGCCGGCCTGAACTCACGTCGGGCAGACCCAATCCCCGCACTCGAAGACGCTCGCCACTCTGTGTGCCGGCGGGCACGGCAACTTCCAGGCTTTCGCCCTCCAGCGTCGGCACCTCCGCCTCTCCCCCGAGGGCTGCCAGGGCGTAGCCGATGGGCAGCTCGCAGTGCAAGTCGCGGCCGTTACGCTCGAATACGGGATGCTCGGAAACGTAGACATCGCAGTAGAGGTCGCCGCGCGGCCCGTCCGGTGAGGGTTCTCCCTCGCCCGGCACGCGCAGACGAGTGCCGGTCTCCACCCCCGGCGGTATCCTTACGACGACTTCGGCCTCACGCTCTACACGTCCCGCACCGCCGCACTGCGTGCACGGGTCCGTGACGACCGTGCCCCGCCCATTGCAGCGAGGGCAGGTGCGCCGCATGGAGAAGAAGCCCTGCCGACTCTCCACTTCGCCGTAACCCCGGCATGCCGAACAAGTGCGCAATCCGTCAGGCGCTGCCCCACGCCCATCGCACTTGCTGCAGGGCTCCTGGCGGCGCAGCTCGATGGTCTTCTCGGCACCCGAGAGCATCTCCTCCAGGCTCACCTGCAGGGAAACGCGGAGATTCCGGCCGGCGCGCCCGCCCCGGCCACCCCGGCGTCCCATGAACTCTTCGAATACGCTGCCGCCGAAGATGTCACTGAACGTGCTAAATATCTCATCCACCGATGACCACTGATGCACGCCCGCGCCCCGCAGTCCCGCCTTGCCATAGCGGTCATAGCGGCGGCGTTTTTCGTCGTCGCTCAGGACCTCGTATGCCTCGGCGGCCTCCTTGAACTTCTCCGCAGCTTGCGGGTTCTCGGGGTTGCGGTCAGGGTGGTATTCCAGAGCCAGACGCCGATACGCCTTCTTGATCTGCGCCTTGCTGGCATCCCTGGCAATGCCAAGCACCTCGTAGTAGTCGCGTTCAGCCATCGTCAGCTCCGGGGCCCTGGTGTGCCGATGCGGCCCTTGCGCGGTGCAGACAGCAAACGGGGGCTGCCTGCGCGGCAACCCCCGCCTGCACTACATAGCACCACGCTGCTCTATGTGTTGTGCGGCGCTCACACAAGGCGACTGTTCTCAGCGAACGGCGCCCTCCGTCGCCTCTTCCTCATCCTCATCCAGGTCGGTAACCATGGTCTCGGTGGTGAGCATGAGCGAGGCGATGCTGGCAGCGTTCTCCAGAGCGGTGCGCGTGACCTTGGTCGGGTCGATGATACCGGCCTCTATCATGTCGACGTAGGTTCCGGTGTTGGCATCGAAGCCCACGCCCGGCTCACGCTCCAGTATCTCGGCGGCGACCACCGCGCCGTTGAAGCCAGTGTTCTCGGCGATGGTCATGACCGGCGCCCGGATTGCACGCGCAACGATGTCCGCGCCCATTTTCTCATCACCGCGCAGTCGGTCCCGCTTCTTCTGGATCACGTCGCCGCAACGCAGCAGCGTGCAGCCGCCACCGGGGATCACGCCTTCTTCGGCGGCCGCTCGCGTCGCGTGTAGTGCGTCCTCCACGCGGGCCTTCTTCTCGTTCATCTCGGCCTCGGTGCTGGCGCCGACCCGCACGATCGCCACGCCGCCGGTGAGCTTCGCCAGACGCTCTTGCAGTTTCTCGCGATCGTAGTCGCTGGTGCTCTGATCGATTTCGGTGCGCACCTGTTGGATACGCGCCTTCACGTCGGCCTGTTTGCCGTTGCCACCGATGACGGTGCATTCGTCCTTCGTCACCACGATGCGGTCGGCCTGGCCCAGGTCGCTCAGTTGCAGGTTCTCCAGCTTGACGCCGAGGTCCTCGCTGATAAAGCGCCCACCAGTGACCACTGCCAGGTCGCCGAGCATAGCTTTGCGCCGGTCACCGAAGCCCGGGGCCTTCACCGCGCAGCACTGCAGCACGCCGCGCAAACGGTTGACCACGAGGGCTGCCAGTGCTTCGCCCTCCACATCCTCAGCCACGATCAGCAGAGGCTTGCCGGCGCCGGCCACCTTCTCCAGCAGCGGCACCAGTTCGCGCAGATTGCTGATCTTTGACTGGTGGATCAAGATGTAGGCGTCCTCCAGCTCGCACTCCATCTCCTCTGCATTCGTGATGAAATAGGGGGAGAGGTAGCCCTTGTCGAACTGCATGCCCTCTACGAAATCGAGCTGGGTCTCGAGGGTGTTCCCTTCCTCGACGGTGATGACGCCGTCCTTGCCGACTTTCTCCACGGCGTCGGCGAGCAGGTCACCGATTGCCCTGTCGTTATTCGCGCTGATAGCGCCGACCTGGGCGATTTCCTTCTTACTGTCGACGGGGTGGCTCTGCCCCTTCAGTTCTTCCACGACGGACTTGACCGCCTCCTGGATACCGGTTTTGACCGCCATCGGATTGGCGCCGGAGGCGACAGCCTTCAGCCCTTCGCGATAGATGAGTTCGGCGAGCACAGTGGCCGTCGTCGTGCCGTCGCCGGCATCATCGCTCGTCTTGGACGCCACTTCGTTGACCATCTTGGCGCCCATGTTCTCGAACTTGTTCTGAAGCTCAATCTCTTTGGCAACGGTAACCCCGTCTTTCGTCACGCGAGGGCCACCGTAGCTTCTCTGCAGGATAACTGTCCTGCCGGTCGGCCCCATGGTGATTCTGACGGCGTCTGCCAGCTTCTGAACGCCCTTAAGGATCTTCCCCCGGGCTTCGTCGCCGTACATCAGTTGTTTGGCCATTGCATTCCTCCAGTTGTTTGGTCGCGGTTAGCCCACCGCGGTCGATCCTCAGTCTTCGATCACGGCCAGCAGGTCGCTCTCCCTCATGATGAGCAGTTCTTCGGCATTCACTTCCACCTCCGTGCCGCCGAACTTGGAGAACAGCACCACGTCGCCCTTCTTGACGTTCGGCGCAGCACGCTCGCCGCTTTCGAGCACCTTGCCCGGACCGACTGCCACAATCTTGCCCTGCTGTGGCTTCTCTTTGGCAGTTTCCGGCAGGAAGATGCCTCCAGCCGTCTTATCCTCTTGCTCGAGGGGCTTCACCACGACCCGGTCATCCAGCGGTTGGATCTTAGCCATGTCTGCTTCGTGCCTCCGCACTGTTTCAGTTGTCGTAAGTGTTTGCGTTATGCAGGTATAGGTGACGCGACGGGCGGCCTCACATCATGCCGCCCATTCCGCCCATGCCGCCCCCGCCCATGCCGCCCATGCCGCCCATGCCGCCCATGCCAGGGCCGCCAGGCGGGCCTTCCATTTCGGCTTCCTCTTCTTCGGCGTCCACGATCAGGCAGTCGGTGCTCAGCACAACGCCCGCCACGCTTGCCGCATTCTGCAGGGCGACGCGCACCACCTTCGTGGCGTCGATAACGCCCGCCTCGAACATGTCACCGTACTCGCCCTTGTCCGCGTCGTAGCCGAAGGCGTAGTCGCCCTTCTCCACCTTTCGCGCCACCACCGCGCCTTCAAGGCCTGCGTTGCTGGCGATCGTCATCAGCGGCACGCTCAACGCCTGGCGCACTACCTCGGCGCCGGCCATTTCGTCGCCCTCAAGTTTGAGGTTGTCGACCACGGAAGCAGCGCGGAAGAGCGCGACGCCGCCGCCCGGCACGATACCTTCCTCAACTGCCGCACGGACGGCGTTCAGGGCATCCTCGACACGCGCTTTCCTCTCTTTCATCTCCGTCTCGGTGGCTGCGCCCACGCGGATCTCCGCCACTCCGCCGCTCAGCTTCGCCAGCCGCTCCTGGAGCTTCTCACGATCGTAGTCGCTGGTCGTGGTCTCGATCTCGCGTTCGATCTGACGCACGCGGCCCTGGATGTCATCGCTGGAGCCCGCGCCCTCGACGATGGTCGTGTTGTTCTTGCTGACGGTCACCTTCTTGGCGCGGCCCATGTCGGCGATCTGAACGTTCTCCAGCTCGATGCCCAAATCCTCGAATATTGCCTTCGCGCCGGTAAGGATGGCGATGTCTTCCATCATGGCTTTGCGACGGTCCCCATAGCCCGGGGCTTTCACGGCGCAACACTGCACGACGCCCCGCAGCTTGTTGATGACGAGCGTGGCGAGCGCATCGGTCTCCACGTCTTCGCTGATGATCAGCAGCGGCTTGTTGCCCTGGGCTACCTTCTCCAGCAGGGGCGCCACAGAACGCGGCGTCGTTATCTTCTTCTCGAACACGAGCACCATGCAGTCCTCAAGCACGCACTCCATGGTGTCTTCGTCGGTGATGAACTGCGGCGAGAGGTAACCGCGGTTGAACTGCATGCCTTCGACGACCTCTACTTCGGTCTCGAGGCCGCGACCCTCCTCAACGGTGATCACGCCGTTGCGCCCCACCTTGTCCATCGCTTTGGAGATCATGCGCCCGATCTCCTTAACATTGTTGGCGGCGATGGTGCCGACGGCCTCGATATCGTGGGACTCCTCGATGGGCTTGCTTCGAGCTTCCAGTTCCTCCACAACCGCGCGCACTGCGGCGTTAATGCCTCGCCGCAGGGTCATGGCATCGCACCCGGCCACGATCCGCTTCACGCCTTCGCTACACAGAGCTTCACCGAGCACCGTTGCTGTGGTGGTGCCGTCGCCCGCATCGTCGCTCGTCTCGGACGCCGCCTCCTTCAGAAGCTGGGCTCCCAGGTTCTCGTAGTCGTTCGCCAACTCCACGTCCTCAGCGACCGTGACTCCGTCCTTGGTGATCTTGGGTCCCCCCCAGCCTTTGTCCAGGACGGCCGTGCGTCCTCGCGGGCCGAGAGTCTTCTTCACCGCTCGGGCGAGCTTACTGACGCCTTCCATAAGGTTCTGTTGAGCTTCGCGCTCGAACGTCAACTCCTTCGCAGGCATGTAGGCATACCTCCTGAGGTGTGAGCAATGGGTCTTTGGGCTACGGCAACAGCTTGGCTCGGGCAAATCCGCAAGATGCGTGCCACCGGAAATCTACCGCTCCTTCTCACAGCGAAGGCGGCTGAGAGGGCACCCGATCGCGATGCATTGCGACCGCTGAGGATATGTTCCCGTGCGGACAGCCGATCAGCCCACCTGTCAAAGCGACAGCGCGCAGACAGGCGAATCGCGGCGGCTGTCAAAGTGGCAGTGCCCGCTCAACGGGGAAACGCCGGTAGTTGCGCCAGTTGGTGTCGCAGCGAGTAGCGCTGCGGGAAGCTGGATCTGCCGGCCTGCCAGTCTCGCAAGGCTTGCATGAACCGGCGATTGGTGCTGTGCCAGCCCTTTACGATCCGTCGCCCAGCGTAGCGAAGCATCGCCGTGCCGAGCCGCATACAGGAAACGGACCGGGCGACGCTGCCCAGCGAGTAGAAGCGTCGGTTCGCCCGGATAGTGCCGATCTGCAATTCCAGCGGACTCATCTGGGCCGGTTCGAACACGACATGATGGCCATCGTAAAGGGTCCAGTCGCGCGTGAAGATGCGCCCCTGCTCTTCCATCTTCCTGAACAGGTCCGAACCGGGCACAGGGGTCAGGATAAGGAACTGCACTGTGTCCACTTCGTGCTCAAGGGCGAAGCTTACGGTGCGGCCGAAGGTGGATGCATCGTCTTCATCGGCACCGAACATAAACATCCCGTGGACGGCTATGCCGTAGTCGTGGAACCCTTCGGCGCAGCGCTCCAGATCTTCCAGCGACTGGTGCTTGTGGTAGCTGTCCAGCACACGCTGGTTGACTGACTCGAACCCCACGAATACCCGCTGGCAATTGGTGCGGCGCATCAGATCCAGCAGTTCCTTGTCCCGGTATGTGTCGGCCCGCACCTGGGCGTACCATCGAGCGGGCATTACGCCACGTTGCAACATCCGGCTCAGCAGCCTGCGGGCCCGATCGGGGGAGGCCGTGAAGTTGTCATCACAGAAAAAGACGTTGCGCTGGCCGATGCGCCGTATCTCCTCGACCACCCTGTCCACACTCTTGGTGCGGTAGCCGCGGCCGAACATCGGCGTCACGCAGCAGAAGGTGCAACCGTGGGGACAGCCGCGGGTGGTCATGACCGGGATGATCTTCATGCGGCGATTCCCTTTGATCAGGGAGTAATCCGGTATGGGTATGTCGTCGAGCGGAGGGCACTCGCCGCCTTCGGGAGGGTTGGCTTGCACACCATCAGGAGCGCGGTAGTGCAGGTTAGGCACGGAGCCCATATCTGCATCCCCGCACAGGGCGCGCACAAAGCTCGGCATGCTCACTTCCGCCTGACCCGTGATGACGTAATCGGCGTACTGGAGCGGTTCTGCGGGCATGAAGGTGGGGTGCACACCGCCGAAGACCACCGGCACCCCGCGCAGACGCAACAGCCGCGCCATGGCGTAGCCGCGGGGCGCGGTGGACGAAGTGCAGGAGATGCCCACGAGGTCGGACGTGATGATGTCCAGGGCATCCGCCGAACCAATAGATTCCAGGTCCTCAACGTACACGCGAACCTGATGTCCGTGTTCCTTGAGAATGGTGCCGAGGACGGGCAAACCCAGCCGAGGAATGGCCAGGCTGCTGTAGACGTGATAATCCGGCGACCTGGGCTCTATGAGGGATATCTTCACAATCCGTCCTCTGTCGGTTTCTTCTGGTCTTCCACCGATCCTGACTCAACAAACGCCCACGCGCAACACAGCAGGTAGTCGCAGTCGGGCAACTTAACCGGTCGTAGGCATGAACCCCATGGCACGACGAAGATAGCCCCACCACTTATAAACATACCCCACACCAATCCGCCTGTCAACAAGCGAAACGCCCCTCAGTGCGATGCGAACGGGATGGTGGCGGGGGGGGGATTTGAACCCCCGGCCCGAGGCTTATGAGTCCCCTGCTCTGCCACTGAGCTACCCCGCCACAGACGAAACTATGCTACTGTCGCCCCGGCCGGGCTGTCAAGTTACGGCAGGTGGGGCACCGGCCAGCGCAGCACACACATCGGAAAACTGCCCCTCTCCGGCAGTATCGGCAGGGCCTCAGCCACTCAACGCCAGAACAACCACAACGCCCCCTACTAAGACGATGGCCCCGAGCATTGCCAGCAGGATGGTTAGCAGCACACGCGTGGGGATTGGGCCCTCCTCCGGGGGCCCGGCGAGGCTCAACGCCACGACCTGAGCAGGCTGCAGCAGAACGATCCCGCTTGCGGCCAGTTTCCCTCTCGCGCCGCGCAACTGCTCCAGCAGTACCTGTCGCCGCTGGTCCCCTTCCGGGAGCATATCTCTGGCCGCTGTCCAACAGCGCACAGCATCCCTGTAGCTGCCGGCGTCAAAGGCTTTCTTGCCTTCCAGAACGGTATTGGCAAAAACGGCCTCCTTCTGCCCCTGTTCGATGCGGGCGTGCAGGGCCTTCACCTGCGGGTTATCCGGCATGGTGGATAGGGCAAACTGCAAGGCCTCACGCGCTTGAGAGAACTCTCCCTTCTCCAGAAACTGTCGCACCTCTTGCAGCTCGTACTTCAGCATCTCCTCGGTCTCGCGCGTGTTCTGCAGTTCGCGCTGCGCCTCCTCCAGTCCGGGACAGTTCACCCAGGCGTTGGCGACGCTCTCCAGCTTCTTCTCTGCCTGGTCGAGTTCCCTCTCCTCGATCAAGCGGCTTGCCTCTTCCAGCCGTTTCGTGGCAACGGCCATTCGCGACCTGACGTTGATGCTGAAAGCCTGCGCTTGCTCATGGTCGGGCAGGTCCTCCGGCACGTCGCGCAGGATCTCGAGTGCCGCGTCCAGCTTGCCTTCGTTCGCCAGCCGCTTCGCATACTTGATGCGTTCGCCGTAGTACTCAGCGCGCTGGCGGCGGTAGTTAGCCATCATCCGCTCCGCCTTGTCACGCGCCCTCTGAAACATCTTGCCCTCGACCTGCATCACTTCCTCGAGGCGGTCGATTGCCTCAGAATAGCGGTGGTGGAGGGCCAGTGAACGCGCCTGCTCCTCCAGTTTGCTGATGCGGACCGAAATCTGGTGACGAATGCTGTTGATGCTTGCGCCGCAGGAGCGGCAGATATCGACATCGATCCGGTTATCGGACCCGCATTCGGGGCAAGTGTCAAACAGCTCTGAGAGGTCGGCCCCGCACTGCAGACATGTCTTCTGGGTTACTGGATTCTCTTTGTGGCATTCAGGGCAGACCTCGCCAACCCGGCTGATCTGTCGCTTGTAGGCACGCAGGGCCTCAAGGAGTTCATCCGCTGTCTGGTAGCGCCTGGATCGGTCCTTCTCCAGGCATTTCAGCACGAGGCTGTCGATGCCGGGATCGACCTCGGGGCTCAGCTCACTGGGCGGGTTGGGTGGCAGGTTGCTTGGTATGCGGTCGGTCAGAACACGGTACATCACGGCCCCGAGTGCGAATATGTCGCTCCGCTCGTCAGTGCGCCGCACGTCCTGTTCCTGCTCTGGAGGCATGTAGCCTCGCGTGCCCATCACCCGGCGACGTCCCCCGGAGTCCGCATCGGCCTCGGCCAAAAGGCCCGCGATGCCGAAGTCAGCGATCTTGGCAAGGCCCTGATCGTTGAGCATGATGTTGGCCGGCTTGATATCGCGATGGATTATCCCGCGCGAGTGCGCGTAGCTCAGGGCCTCCGCGCAATCTTCCATGATCTCCAGGAAGAAGTCTTCGCCGATATCGCCCGCCGAGACCATCTCGCCGAGAGTGGTCCCCTCAACGTATTCCATGGCGAAGTAGTAAGTGTCACCTTCCCGGCCCCGGTCGATGATGTTAACGATGTTGGGATGGTTCAGTGAGGCCAGAAGATCCGTCTCGCTATCGAACTGGCGCACGAAGATCTCTTTGCGGGCGTACTCGGTTGGCAGTACTTTCAGCGCAACGGGCCGATCCAGCGAGAGCTGCGTCGCCTTGTAGACCACCGCCATCGCGCCAGCCCCGAGCATCTCGTCCACTCGGAAACCACCGAGGATATCGCCCTTCTTGATGCCCCCGAACTCCTCTCGACGTTCCTCGCTGTGGAAGCCTTCAGTGCCCCAGGTTGTAGAAGCCTGTGGCAGAGCGCGGGCGGCGCGCTCCTTGCCTGTCTTGCGCACAATCCTGAGCGCCTTGCCACACAGGGGGCACTCGGTGCGGCCCTCCCCCATGTCTGTTCGCCACTCGAACTCACTGTCGCAATAGGGGCAAACGACCGAAGGCATGCCTTTCAGCTCCTGTCTCTGTCAGCGGTGCGCTGTCCACGTTCCGCCACGTTCCATGCGCATTGTAGTGAACGGTTTAGCAGCATTCAACATTTCCCCACACCTTGGTCAAGGCTCCTCCAGGCAGGGATTACCCAGCACACGCCGTGCCGGGCATCCCTCACACCGGGGAGAGGGGCGGCAGTAGCGTTTGCCCAGCTCGACCAGCTGAGCATGGTAGTCCCTGAAAAGCTCGACATCGTCAGGCAGATTGCTCTCGAAAAGGGACTTCAGCTCGTAGTAACCGCAGTCGGGATCTACGAGCCGGTGGCGGACCATAGCCCGCTTGGTGTAGGCGTCCACCACGAAGGCAAGCCGACCGAGCGCGTACAGCAGGATGCTGTCAGCCGTTTCGGGCCCGATTCCTCTCAGTGCGAGCAGATTTTCTCGTAACTCACCGGTCGGCACACGCTCCGCCTGACGGGGGTCGTCCAGGCCGGCCTCGGCCACCCACGCCGCCAGGCGCTGCAGGCGCACTGCTTTTTGACGGTAGTAGCCGGCCGATTTGATGAGCGACTGGAGCTCCCTGCTGTCTATGCAAGCAAGCGCCTGCGCGCTAAGCACGTCGGCGTCCTTGAGGGCCTGAAGCGCCCTCTCGACGTTCCTCCATGCTGTGCGTTGCGTCAACACGGCGCCGACCATGACCTCGAACGGACCATCGCCCGGCCACCAGTCGCGGTGCCCGAACTCCCCACGCAGGACATCGTACAGCCTCATAAGCAGCATCGATGCATCCACGCGATCAGGGAGTTCTTCTCAGTGTGAAAATGGCGTGCCGGATGCCTTTCCAGTCGCAGAGCAACCGGTCCGTGACGCGAGCACAGGCGACACGTTTTACGGCACGCTTCATGAGCTGTTGGTCGCGGGCGAGCACGACCGCCGGGCCGCCGAACTCGACGACGCGCACCAGCTCGGCCAGCAGCCGGCCGTACTCGGCCAGGCCCCAGGGGCGACCATCCTCGGGACGCCCTGTTGGCGGTGCGGTCACGACGGCCGTGAAGGAGCGGTCCTGGAACGGTAAGCGACGTGCATCCCAAGTGTTAAGACACAGGTCCACGCCCGCGTTCTCGGCATTGACTGCCGTCCATTCCACATACTTCTCCTTGCTGTCACCGGCCACCACTCGCTCGACCCGCGCAGCCAACGCACGCTCAATGGCGATGGTTCCTGAGCCACAGAACGGATCGAGCACCGCGTCTGAAGGCTGCGGATTGGTCCGGCGCACCATTGCGGCAGCAAGCGTGGCGTCAGTCTCGGCGCGCGTGTGACGCACCTTCCATGGGCGCTGAGACATTGGCCGATCGCTCAGCCGCCCGAGCAGACGGCATTGCTCGCCGTCGACGTCGATGCGCAGTTCTGCGCCGTCCCCATCGAGCCGCGCCTTCATTCCACAGGAATCGGGGATCACCTCCAGCACGGCTTCTTCGATCTCGCGGTAGCTGTAATTATGCTTTCCACTACGGTTTACGCACACTCGAACCGGTCCGCCGGCCCACTCGCTGCCGAACTCCTGGCGCCGCCGCTGCCATTCTTCCATGCGCATCGCGGCGACACGCTCGGCGACCTTCGCCAGCGAGTCTTTCGTGTGATCGACAGCAAACCCGTCCAGCACAAGGTAGCTATTCGTGGCAATACGAACGTGTCGCAACTCACTGGCCGATAAATCCTTACGGAATGTCACCTCACACCAGCCATGCTCGCATTCGCAGCCCAGCCGCTCGCCGATCTCGCCTGCAAGCTCCTGCTCAAGGCCGTATATGCACGTCAAGAGGTACTCGCTGGTCGCCGCCCCCTCACTCATATAGGTGCTCCTCAGGGATCGGCTCATCAGGTTGCCATTCGAGGGCATCCACCACCCAGCCTTCCACCAGAATGTCCGGACCATGGGCGGACACTGTCCGGGATTTCAGGGGGATCGCGTCCGCCATCGAAGCGACTCCCTCACCAGCCACTGCCGTAAGGGCACCCCGGCCGCCGAGGACAATCGGAGCGACAAAGACCATAGCCCTATCTACTAACCTTCCGTCGAACAAACTGCCCAGCAGTTCGCCTCCGCCTTCCACCAGTACGTTAGTCATGGATCGACGGCCCAGTTCATCCAGCAGTGCGCACAAGTTTACCCCGCTTCGGTCCCCTGGCAACGCCATTGCCTCGCACCCCGCCGTCTCCGCCTGGTCGAGCCCCTCGGGGGGATCGTCCGCGCGGTGCGCCAGCAGCACCGGCCCCTCCCGCACGCTGCGCACCAGCTTCGATCCCGCAGCCGGCACGTCTGCCCCGCACACAACGATGCGCGCCGCCGTGCGCCGACGTTCCGAGTCTCGACACGTCAGCAGAGGGTCGTCCGCCTGGGCAGTGCGGGCGCCCACCATCACGGCGTCCACCCGGCCCCTGTGCCGATGGACGAGTTCCCGGGCCTGCGGGCCGGTTATCCAGCGCGAATCGCCCCCCCGCGTGGCGATCTTGCCATCCGCGCTCATGGCCCACTTGGCGATCACCAGCGGCCGGCCCACCGCTGCCAACTTGAAGAACCCGGCGTTGGATCTGACGGCCTCCTCTCGGCACAGCCCCACCTCTACGGCGATGCCGTTCTCCCGCAGCCGCGCGACACCCTTGCCGCGCGTCTTCTGGGTAGGGTCCAGAACCGGGATAATCACCCGTCGCGGCTGTGCCCTGACGAGCGCCTCGGCACAGGGCGGAGTTTTGCCGTAATGCGCGCACGGTTCAAGCGTTACGTATATGTCTGCCCCTCGCGCCCGCTCGCCCGCCTTCTCCAGGCCCACCACTTCGGCATGGTCACCGCCGAAGGGTTGAGTGTAGCCTTCGCCAACGATCCGACCATCGCTCACGACCACTGCCCCCACTACGGGGTTCGGCTCCGCGAAGCCGCGAGCATTCTCCGCGAGCGCCAACGCGCGCTCCATGTAACGACGGTCTTGCTCGGCAGATGTCACGGCTGTCTCCGGATGATACCTGGAAGCCGGTCGGCTCTGGCCGTCCCTGGTGAGGGCGGGGATTATACACGTTAACCCTCTTGATTCAAAACGGGGCCGCAGCTACAATGGCCGACTCACGTCCGCTCCCCCCACTCCAAGAGCGCAGTCCCGTTCCCATGGTGTCAAACGACAATCAGGAGCGTTTCGCATACGATTTCGAGCGTCCAATCGTCGAGGTCGAGAAACAGATACGCGAACTGACCGAGAAAGGGACCGCCGCGCCGGACATAGTCGCCCGCGTGGAAAAGCTCGAAAAGGAGCGTGACAGGCTGCTGCGGGAGACGTTTGAGAACCTGACGGCCTACCAGCGGGTGCGCCTGGCCAGGCATCCCCTTCGCCCTCATCCCACCGACTACCTGCGCATGCTGTTCGAGGATTTCGTTGAGCTGCATGGCGACCGGCGGTTCGGCGACGACGCCGCCATCGTGACGGGGCTCGGACGCCTGGACGAGCACCGTGTCATGGTCTTAGCCATGCACAAGGGCAAGGATACGAAGGAGAAGCTGGCGGCCAACTTCGGCATGCCACAGCCGGAGGGCTATAGGAAGGCCCTGGCGAAGATGAGGCTCGCGCAGAAGTTCCAGCTCCCCCTCATCTGCCTGATCGACACACCCGGTGCAGCCTGCGCAGTCGATGCCGAAGAACGCGGACAGGCTATGGCAATCGCGGAGAACATATTCACCATGGCCGGGCTCCGCACGCCGATCATCATCGTGGTCACCGGCGAAGGCTGCAGCGGCGGCGCGCTCGGGATCGGAGTAGGCGACCGGTTTGCCATGCTCGAAAATGCTTACTACAGTGTCATTACGCCGGAGGGCCTCGCCGCCATCCTCTGGAAGGACGGGGACATGGGCGCCCAGGCCGCCGAGGCCATGAAGCTCACCGCACAGGATATGCTCCAGGCAGGCATCATCGAAGCTATCATCCCCGAACCCCGGGGCGGAGCTCACAGGGACCCGCAGGCCACGGCGCGCAACCTCGAGGCGTACATCTCCGACACGTTGGACGAGTTGAGCGCGCTGCCCGCCGAGGAGTTGATCGGAGCTCGCTACCAGCGTTACCGCCGCATTGGCGTCTTCCGCGAAGAGCAGCCGCCGCAGCCCGAACGCCACGAATCAACGGCTGATACGCCACACGGTGCGCACGGTGCAGACGCCGGTTCGGCTTCTGGTGAAGAAGCCCCACACTGAGCGCTCGCGCCCACGGCAGGCAGGGGCCTCGCGCCCTCAACCGCAACCCAGCATTCGGGCTGCCTGGTCGGCGTGGAAGCCGGACAGGTCGGGCAGCACCAGTTCCGCCGCCGCCAGCTCGTGCGCAGAACGCGTCGTAGTCACCGCCACGCACTGCATACCGGCCCGGTGCGCAGCCTCAATGCCGGCCGGCACGTCCTCAATCACCAGGCAGTTGTGCGGGTCCGCCCCCACGATCCCGGCGGCCTTCAGGAAGACTTCCGGATGCGGCTTTCCTCGCGCCACGTCTTCCGCACAGACTACCCCACGGAAGTAGCCCAGCACCCCGATGGCGCTCAGCATCAGCTCTATGTTCTCCGGCGGCGCGCTGGAGCCCACTGCCAGCCGGAAGCCCATCTCCTCCAGCTCCTGTATCAGCCGCACGACTCCCGGCATCGGTTCGATCTGCTCGCGGATGAACTCGCGGAAGAGGGCTTCTTTTTCTCGGTCGATCTCACTTATCTCTTCCGGCGTGAAATCTCGCCCAAACAGTTCCGGTATCACTTCGGCGTTTGGGCGCCCAAACGTCTGGTGATAGTCGTCCCAGGTGATCTGGGCACCTCTCTGGCGGGCCACTCGCACCCAGCTTTCATAGTGAGGGCGCGCCGTATCTACCAGGACACCGTCCATGTCAAACAGCACGGCGCATTCTCGACAATCCACTGCATATCTCCCATCATCCGACTGCGGTCGTGCCTGCCCGGCCCTCCCGATGCCCTCAGCGGCTGCCGCCGAATGCGGCCCCGAGCAGCTTCAGCGGTAGTCGCACCGGGGTGAGCAGGATCCGGAAGAAAACCGCCAGCCCCGCCACCAGCGACTCCCAGTCGAGCAGCACCGGGCTTGCGATGAACATGCTGGAGTAAGTGCCCACAAGGACGCCGACGATCAGCGTGAAGGCGAGACCCTGCAGGACGGTGCCGCCGAACAGATAGAGCACAACGACCACAACCAGCGTGGTCAGAGAGGTGAGCACGGTGCGGCTGAGCGTCTGGTTGATGCTGGTGTTGATCAGGTCGCCGGTCACCGACTTGCGACCCATCAGCACCATGTTCTCGCGGATGCGGTCAAAGACGACGATCGTGTCATTAAGGCTGTAGCCCAGGATGGTCAGAAACGCGGCAAGCGTGGCAAGGCTCAGTTTCACATCGCCGAACACGCCGGTGTAATCGGCAATGGCGATGATGCCGGCGGTAATCACAATATCGTGGACAAGTGCAATGACGGCGGCCACGCCGAAGCGGAAGGCGTGGAACCGTGCGGCAACGTAAAGCACGATGATGACCGAAGCGAAGATGACGGCAAGCAGGGCACGCCCCTGCAGCTCTTCGGCCACCGCCGGCCCGATCGTCACGATCTTCTGCACGGGTTGGGGCCGGTTGAACGAAGCCTGCAGGGCGCGTTGAATGTGCTCGGCCTGGGCGGCCGGCAGTTTGATGTCGATCTCGGAGACGAGGATTCCCGGTTCATACAGCTCTTCCCGCGCGATGATCCCCTCAGCGACCGGCCCGAGGTTCGCCGCTTCGATGTAGTTGCGGATCCCGGCCAGCACCATCGGCTCATCCAACTGCATGGTCACCAGCAACTCGCCTTCCTCGGCGCCACCTTCCACAGGCTCGAACACCACACCCACACCGCCACCCGCCAGGTCGGCAAAGGCTGTTCGCAAGCTGTCACGGATCGACTCGTAGCTCAGGTCGATCCGCCAGTTCCGCGCCCTGGCCTCCAGCGGGACGACGACTACTTCGCCGATGCCCTGACGCTGCAGAAGAGCACGCATGTCCGACTCCCCATAGGGCTGGCCCAGCTCAGCGGTGACGGATAGTCCATCGATGCGGGCCAGCGGAATGCCCTCCAGCCGTGCCCCGGCCGGCAGTTCTCGTGCGAACCGCCCCAACTCCTCGGCAGGACCGGTGAGCACGTAGGTCGCCTGCTCCTCATCCACGAGGGCGACATCGAGGGCGCCAAACTGCCGGCGTGTAAGTTCGGTCGCAAGCAGTTCCGGCTGGATATGGCGGTCCAGATCCAGCAGCAGCCCCGCGTCGCCGGCGTCCTGCATGTGTTCCACGCCTTCGACGGTGACCTGCTGCATCCGAAGTCCCGCCCAGGCCAGCGCCCTCAGCATCGCCGACCACAGCTCGCGCTGACCCGCCAGGGACGAGGTCCCGAGCATGCGCACTGTGTATCGCTCGCTCTGCGCCTCCTCCTCGGGGGAGTAAACCGCCCCGACCGCGGGCAGATTCAGAGGGTCTGCGCCTTCGGCCAGCGCGTTTCGTATGTCCATCTCCGTGACAGGGTCGCTCAGGGCCAGGGCGAGTCCGCGACCGTCGGGCGTCACTTCCAGCTTGTCGGCCTCGCCGACCAGGCCCGCGCGTGCGAGCTGGGAGCGGACCTCGGGCACCAACTGGCCGCGCAACTCCTCCACACCCGCGCCCTTGATGCGCAGATTGAACTGCTTCAGCTCGTCGCCCGTCTCCGTCGTCCGCACGCCCTGCACCTCTGCCCGTTCGTAGCCCGCCTCGACGAGCCTGTCGCGCACTTCGGCAACTGTGCTCGGGGTATCGAGGGCGAGCCGCACCAGGGTGCCGCCGGTGAAGTCGATGTCGTAGAGCCTGGAGCCCCGCGACGCGAAGGCGAGGACGCCACCGACAAAGACCAGCAAGGAGAGCACGTAAGCGGGCCGGCGAATGCGACTGAAGTCGATAGATGGACGCTCGAAGAGCTGGAACATGCGAAAACGCTCCATCCAGCCCTTGTCGATGAACGTCTCGAAGGCGAGCCGCGTTACGTACAGCGCAGTGAACATGCTGAGCAGGATGCCGAAGGACAGGGTGACCGCGAAACCCCGCACCGGGCCGGTGCCGACAACGTAAAGGATGACGGCCGTCAGCAGCGTGGTGACGTTGGCGTCCACGATGGTGGTGAAGGCGCGGTCGTAGCCGTTGCGCAACGCCAGCCGCACACCCTTGCCGCCCTCCTGCTCCTCTCGTATCCGCTCGAAGATCAGCACGTTGGCGTCCACCGCCATGCCGACCGTCAGCAGTATGCCCGCCATGCCCGGCAACGTCAGCGCTGCGCCGAGCAGACACAGCACGCCGACCAACAGCACCAAGTTCAACAGCAGCGCACCGTCCGCCACCCATCCGCACCCTATGTAGTAGATGCCGACGAACGCGAGAACAAGCAGCCCCGCCACGGCGAGGGAGAGCAGGCCCCGCCGGATGGAGTCGCGCCCGAGCTGCGGGCCGACTGTGCTCTCTTGCAACAACTCGATGTCCATCGGCAGGCTGCCCGCGCGCAGGATGTTCACCATGTCCTGCACTTCCTGCTGGGTGAACTGGCCTTCGATGATGCCACGGGCGGTGATCTGCTCACGGATGGTGGGTGCGCTCTTGAGCGCGCCGTCCAGGATGATGGCGAGGGCCCAGCCGCGGTTCTTCTCCGTTATCTGCCCGAAGCGGCGTGCGCCGATGGTGTTGAACTCGAACCCTACGGCGGGTCGTATGCCGCTGGGGTCACGCGTGGGGTATACGTTTGCCAGGTAGCGGCCGGTGATCTCCGGTTCCCCTTGCTTCACAAGGTAGTAATCGTTCGCCGGGTCGCCTTCCACGTACATGCGCACGTAGCCGTCGGGGGGCTGACCGGCCTCGGCTTCTTCGTACATGCGCACGAACTTCGCTTCCGCGCCCGGCCCCGGGCGCGGCACTGCGATCTTGAACTCCAGCTTGCCCATCTTTTCCAGGCGGCGTTTCAACTGCTCGACTTCGGCGGCCGTGGCGGCCGGCACCTGGATCAGGACCCGGTCATTCTCCTGCGTCTGGATTCGATACTCCTTGACGTTAGCCGGATCGATGCGCTGCTTCAAGATGGCGACGATGTTCGGCAACTGATCGCTGATCTTTTCGCCCGGCTGGGGGCGCAGTTGGTAGAGCAGTTCGGTGCCGCCCGCTATGTCGAGCCCGAGCTGGACGCGTCCGCGCATCGTCGTGCTCTGGCGTTCGACGATGATGCCTTCTTCGGTCCTTTCGACGAGCTGTACCTCCTCGGCTCGCTGGCCGAAGGCGAGCGGCAGCCATCGCCGCTTGAGCACTTGCTCGTCGACGACGTAGGTGCCGCCGACGCGGACGCCGTGCGCCTGGGCCTCCTCCAGGGTCTCGGCGATCTTCCGCTCGACGCGTCTCTCCTCAAGAACGACGTCGCCCGGAGGGTAGCTGGCATAGAGGGCCAGCAGAATGGGCAGCAACACCAGCACGATCCATTTGAGCGCTCGGCTGGACATATTCGGACGGTTCTCCAGTGATGCGGGGAAGGTCGGCCACCGGTTCTCGGCAAACGTCGGGACGGAGCCCGAGCCGGCGCCGCTGTGCCGCTTCTGAGCTTGCCTGAAAGGGCAGATGATATCACTTCGGGGGGTTCATCTCAAGCGAGTTGGCAGGTGAGCCGCCATGGCGCGGCGACCCTGGTGCGCGTATAATCCCCCACCGAGAACAAGCCCCACGACCTTGCCGGAGACGGCTGTGACATACCTGTGCGTTTCGCTGACCGAGAAGACGACCGAGCAGGCCCTGGCCGCCATGCGCTCGCTGCCGAGCGAGGTGCAGATGGTGGAGGTGCGCCTGGACGCCATGGAATCGTTCGAGCTGAACCGGATCTGCTCGGCGAAGGACCGGCCCATCATCGTGACAAACCGCCCCTCGCGTGAGGGCGGTGGTTGGAATGGGGATGAGCAGAAGCGGCTCGAAACACTGCGCGAGGCGGCGCGGGCGGGCGCCGACTACGTGGATGTGGAACTCGACGCCGCCGCTGCGCTGGGAGAGTTGCCCCCCGGGGTGCGCAGGATTGTGAGCTACCACAACTTCGAGCGCACGCCCGCCGACCTGGAGAAGGTGCTGCGGGCCATCCGCGCGGCCGGAGCCGACGTGGCGAAGATAGCCGTGCGCGCAACGGACATTTGCGACGTGCCGCGCGTGCTCTCACTGCTGGCGCGTCACGCCCACGAAGGGCCGCTGATCGCTCTGACAATGGGCGAGGAGGGTGTCGCCGGGCGGGTGCTCGGGGCCAAGTTCGGTGCGTTCCTTACCTTCGCCAGCCTCGATGAAGACGCCCGGAGCGCGCCGGGGCAGGTGCCCTGGCAGCAGATGCTGCAGATGTACCGACTGCCGCGCATCGGGCCCCGGACGCAGGTATTCGGCGTGATGGCCAACCCGGTCGGCCACAGCATGAGCCCCCCTATCCATAACGCCGCGTTCGCGGCGCGGGACCTCGATGCCGTCTACCTGCCGCTCAAGGTCAGCGAGCCCGGGGCATTCCTCGAGTCCTTCCGCCCGTGGGGACTGCGCGGGCTCAGTGTCGCCATCCCGCACAAGGAGGCCATGCTCGGGTTGATGGACGAGGTGGACGAGCTGGCGCGGGATGTCGGCGCAGTCAACACCGTGCTGATCGACGGGTGCCGGCTGCGGGGATGGAATACGGATGTCGGCGCGGCAGTAAACGCCATTGAGCGCGCCGCTCGGCGCGCGGGCCTCGGGCCGGCCTCCGCCCGCACGGTCTTGATTGTCGGGGCGGGCGGCGGCGCACGGGCCATCGCCTTCGGGCTTAAACGCCTTGGGTGCCGGCTGATCATTGCCAACCGCACCGTTAGCCGCGCCCAGGCGCTGGCGGCGGATGTCGGCGGTTCGGCCCGGGGGTTGGACGAGCTCGAGGGGCTTGAACCGAACGTTCTGGTGAACGCCACGTCGGTGGGCATGTGGCCGAAGGTGGACGCCACCCCCGTGCCGCACTCCCTGCTGCGGGCGGGAATGGTCGTTTTCGACGCGATCTACAACCCCATCCGCACCCGGCTGCTGCGCGAAGCGGAACAGGCCGGAGCAAAGGCGGCTTCGGGGGTGGAGTGGTTTGTGAACCAGGCCGTGGAGCAGTTCGAGATATGGACGGGCACGCGAGCCCCACGTGAGCTGATGGAACAGGAACTCCGCACGCGCCTGAGCGAGCAGCAGAGCAGCCTCAGCGCCCGAGCACCAGACGCCGCGCATTAGTGATCGGCAGGCCGGCCTCCCTAACGCTGTCAGCCGCCGCGTGCACGTCGTAGTCGACGCGGTTGAGCCAGACCTTGCGCTCCTCCTCGTCGTAGATCGCGTAACACGCGCGCGGGTCGAGGTCGCGCGGCTGGCCGACGCTGCCCACGTTGATGATGGCGCGCCGTGCCGACGGCAGCTCCAGATCGCAGACCGTCAGGCACTCCGGCGGAGAGCCCTCCAGCAGCATGACCGGCACGTGTGAATGGCCGCAAAACGCGATCGGCGTCTCCAGATGGCGAAAGGCCAACTGCACGTCGAACTGCGTCTGCATGTAGTCGAACTCCTCCGGCGCGAAGAGCGTGCTGTGCACTATCGTCAGCCCGTCGAGCGTCACTGTGAGGGGCGCCTCGCCGACTGCCTCCACCTCCTCCTTGGGCATGTTGGCCCGGGTCCACTCGACGGCGTCGCGTGCGTCCGCGTTAAAGTACCTGATGTCCACTTTGCCGGCGACAGCCCAGTCGTGATTGCCGGCCACATTGGCGTCGGCTATCTCACGCACGATGTGCAGACAATCAGCGGGGAAGGCTCCGTAACCGACGATGTCACCCACACAAAGGGTGCTGTCGACGCCCACCTGCTCTATCTGCTCAAGCACCGCCTCAAGCGCGTGGCGGTTACCGTGTATGTCGCCGATAACGGCGTAACGCAAGCACCGATCCCCCTCATCATCCTGTAGCAACGGGGCATTGTAGGCAGAGCGCACATCTGCGGCAAGTATAACGGCCTCCGGCGTTTGACAGGCAGCGCCATTCGCCGACAATAAGCTACGGCCCGGTATCCCCGTTCTCTCTGCAACTGTGGCGCCCGTGAGCGAGAAGTTAGCTTCCGTCATAGTCCCCATAGCCGAGCCGACGCCATCGCTGTCCGATTGCCTGGAGCGCGTTCGCACGCAGGACTACGAGAAGACGGAACTGATCGTGGTCTGCGGGCCCGGCGCGGCCCGCCAGCAAGGTCTGCCCGAGGGCTCGCAGAACGTCCGCGTGATCCGCGAGAAGACTAACCCCTGGCTGGTGGCGCTGGTGAACATCGGCATGCGCGCCGCGCGGGGGCATGTGAAGGTGCTGCTCATGCCCCGATGCGTCCCCGCCAACGAACGATGGCTGCGGAGTATGCTCGCCCCGTTCAACCGGGAGGATGTCGGCGTGACCGTCGCGTCAAGCAGTTGTCCCCAACCCGCCCTGGCCGAGATACTGGCGGAGTCGGCCGCTCCGCTCTGCGCGGCCCGCACTGGCGCGCACGCGTTGGTCAGCCAACGGTGCGACGCCTACCGGGCCAGCCTGCTGGCCGACATCGGCTATTTCTCGGAGGAGCTCCCCCCGCCCGGCGAAGCAGTTGACATGTCGCTGCGCGTTGCCGACGCCGGCTACGCGATACTCGGCGTGGAGGCCGAGGTCGAGTGCCGCCCCGACGGCCGGCGCCAACGGCTTACCGGAGCCCTCGCCGAAGCGCTTGACTACGGACGGGCCGACGCCGTGCTGCAGAAGACCTACGATCTGCACTGGCTTAACGGCGGCGTGTTCGCTGGCGCGCTTGCATCGCTTGCCCTCGTTCCGATCTCGGCGTTCAGCCTCCCTATCGCCTGGCTCGCTGCGTTCCTCATCTTCGCATGGGGCTGGGTCCTTTCGATCCGCCTTCCCGCCGTGGGCTGGCATATGCCGCTGGCCCCGCTTAACCTGGCCGCCTACGCACTGATCGTGCTGAGTATACGTGACACCTGGTGGCCGACGCTGTTCGGATGGCAGGCCCATCCTGCGATCATACGCCAGTGGTGCTGGCTGGCGGCCGTATTGAGCTCATACCTGCTGTTGCTGACGGCGGATGCCTTTCGGGGGGCTCTGCGCGCCACGAGGCACATGGCGCCAACGGCGGCCCTGCGCGTCCTGGCTGTCGGCCCACTATGGCGCCTTGCGGCAGGCGCGGGTTTCGTCGCCGGCTCGCTGCTGGGCGGCCCCCAACACCGATGACCCCTGTTCAGGACTTCGAGCCGCGCCGAACAGCTCTGCCTGTGATTTCGACGGATGTCGGTCTCGACGACGCGCTCGCGCTGCTGTTGCTGAGCTGCCTGGCCCCCGCACGCCTCGGGCGCGTGATCGCCACGGGCGGCAACACCGCGTGTCGCAACGTGGTCGCTAACTGCGCGTTTCTCAAAGAGGCCTGGGGCTTGCCGGGGGAGTTATTCCAAGGGCACGACCCGCCGGGGGCGGCGGTGCACGCGGCGGAGGTTCACGGGCAGTTCGGACTTGCAGACCTCGAAGCGCCTTCCGCCCACCTGCCGCCGATGCGCGAGCTGGTCTCCGCCATTGCTGGATCAGAAGGCAACATAGAGATCCTGGCGCTCGGACCGGCAACGGACGTGGCCCGCCTGGTAAGCGATCCGATGATAGCGGGGCGGGTGCGACGCATCATGCTGATGGGTGCAGCCTTCCGCGAGCGTGACGGGCGACTGGGCAACGTGACCGACTTCGCCGAGTTCAACTTCTATGCGGATCCTGGCGCTGCGGACGCCGTCCTGCGCTCCGGCTTGCCCTGCGACGTGGTGCCCCTCGACGCCACCGAGAGCCGTCTGTACACGGCAGACGAGCTGCTGGAGGGCCTCGGTAAGCGTCCCGCGGCACAGCTCGCGGCCCGCCTGGTGCGCCACCTGTGCCGCGCCCACCAGGCCCTGGGGCAGGGCAACGGCGCGTATATGCACGACGTGGTCGCAGCGGCCGCCTGGGCCGACACTATGGACCTGCAATGGCGAACCGCGCGCGTCGAACGAGTGATAAGGCGCGGGCCGCGAAGGGGGCAAGTGGAGGAAGGCCCGACAGGCACACGGGTAAGATACGCTACGGGATTCAACCCGGTGGAGCTTCTTAAGCTCTGGCGCGCCACCATTGCGGGCCTCTAATCCGCAGGTGCCCTGCTACTCGTCCACATGATCGCGCCGGCGTTCGGCAGCCAGAACGACTTCCCGCAGGGCTTCGCGGGTGCGGGCGTCTCGCCAGCGCCGGTCGAAGTCCGGATCCTGCGCTACCTCGGCAACCGCCACCAGAGAGCGCAAGTAGAAGTTGCGTTCCGTCGGCGGTGCGACCATGACGAAGATGGCATAGGCGGGGTTTTCCCCCTCCTCGAACTGAACCCCGCCGCGGCTCCGTATCAGGAGCATGTGGAAGCCGGGGGCTTCCTCCATGATGAGGTGGGGTATCGCAAGTCCAGGCCGGACCACAGTCGAGGAGAGCGATTCACGCTCTTCGAGACGTCTATAGAGCTCCTCGGCAGGCAGACCGACAGATTCGGCGAGGTTGTCTGCGATGACATGGAACAGCTCTTCTCGCGAAGCCGGCGCTCGCAGGTCAAGCACGGTGCAGTCCTGAACCAGCCGATCGAACCGGTCCTGCGTGCGCTGGTCGCGCTCTCGCGTCACACGCGAGAGCTCCGCCTCCAGGTCGTGATCATCGAAGTCAACGGCGGCCAGTCGCCGGGCCAGGCGCACCAGTGCCGACTCCCGCAGCACGCTGACCCGGGCATACAGGGCGTACCACAGGGCCGCCCCCCCCACGATGAAGCCGGCCACGGCAAGGGGCAGAGTGCCCAGTTCGACAAGCAAGAACCCGTAGCAAACCAATCCGCCGACCTGCAGCCAGGGATAGCCGGGCGAACGGTAGCTGGGTTTGTAGGTCGGCACGCGGCTTTCGCGCATCAGCACGACGGCGAGCATCTCGAACATGAACAGCAGGATCATCATCGCTGAGGCCGCCTTCACGAAGACGCTCAGTTCGAGGATCAGAAGGGCCACGACCATGAAGGCGGAGGTGAAAAGTATCGCGCCGCTCGGCGTGCCGGTCCGTTGGTTGACCGAACCGAGGCGGCGTGGCAGCAGTTCGTCCTGGCTCATCGCCATCAGGGTTCGGCTGGCGCTCAGTATGCCGGCGTTGCCCGTGGTGAGGAACGCCGCCATCGCAGCGACCCCAAGCAACACGGCGCCCGGCCGGCCCCACAGCACCTCGGCCGCCTGCGAGATAGGCGCCGGCCGCCAGAGCTCGGGCTCTGTTGGCAAGATCCCCACGGTAACGAAGACCACCACCACGTAAAGCAAGCCGATCAGGGCAGCGGCTGAGAACATGCCGACCGGCAAGTCGCGCTTGGGACGTCGAACCTCCTCCCCCATCGTCGCCACCTTTGTGACGCCGCCGAAGGAGATGAACACCATTGCCGCGCCGGCAAGCAGGCTGTTCCACCCTTCAGGGAAGTAGTCTGACGCCGCCGGATAGCGCAGCGAACCGAAGCTGCTGGCGACGTACGCGACGAGAATGCCGAGCAACACACCCACCAGCACTATCTGCACGCGGCCGGCCTGCTTGATGCCCAGAAGGTTGATGGCGGTGAACAGGGCGCAGAATCCAACGGCAACCGCCTTCACCTGCCAGCCATCGACGCCCCAATTCAGCACGTGCGCAGCAAGCACACCAATGCCCAGCAGGGCAAACGCGCTCTTGAAGGCAATCGAGGCCCAGGCAGCAATCCCTCCGGCGGTGCCGATGCCTGGCCCGAGGCTGCGGTCAATGAAGAAGTACGTGCCGCCCGCCTTCGGCATGGCGGTCATCAGCTCCGCCTTGCTCAACACCGCCGGTATCAGCAGCAGTGCAGCAAGAAGATAGCACAGCGAGACACCGTATCCTACATGAGCAAAGACAACCGCCGGCAGAACGAACAAGCCCGAGCTGATCATGGCGCCGGCAGCCATGGCGAAGACCGTCAGGCTGCCGACCTCTCTTCTCAGTGCCATGTGCCCTGCCAATGCAAGAGTCCGCGGAACTACGCCAAAGCGATCGGGGCCGCTGATGTCGCAGTGGCCGAAAGTATAATGCAACAGGCCGAGCCGAGCCACCGAACAACAAGTACCCCCCCTCCTCCCGACGGGGCCGCCCGCGATTTCCGTCGCCAGCAGTTTGACTGAACCGCCGGAAGCGTCTATCTTACGAGAGGTGCGCAACCACGCTCCTCAGTGCAACTTGAAATACCAGCACGCGGAGGTGCAGCAATGAAAGTGGAGGTTGATGAGGACCTGTGCATTGGGTCCATGTCGTGCGAGATCACGTGTCCGGAAGTCTTCAAGGTCGTCGACGGCATCTCGCAAGTGCAAGTAGACGAAGTCCCCGCGGAAGTCGAGGACCGGTGCCGCGAGGCGGTCGAGAACTGTCCTGTGGCGGCGATCAAGATAGTGGAGGAGTGAAGGGGCGAGGGGGGGTGGCTACGGCGCGAGGCCGGCAGCAGCGGCCCGCGGAGCCTCAGCGTTGCGAAGCGACGGCTATGGCGCGGTCGGCCTGCTCGCCTGCCCCGGGCGTGGGGTGCTCTACGCAGACTCTGAAGCCGTAGGTGGGGCTGGTGCTTGAGGGTTCGGCGGCCGTACGCACGGCCGCGCCGAGCGCCCGGGCAGCGCTGCGGAAGGAGCCACCCCGCATGACGCGGTACGCCCCGCTGGTGGGGCCCATGGGGTCCTCTACGGGGGACGAGTGATAGTACCTTGCGTCATACCAGTCGCTGCACCACTCCTGTGCATTGCCGTGAACGTCGTGCAACCCCCACACGTTCGCCAGCTTGCGCCCTACCGGACGGGGCGCCCCGCTGGAGTTGTCGGCGTACCAGCCGTACAGGTCGAGCCCGCCGCCCTGAGCATTGACCCCGTGTGTATAGGGTCCGCTCGAACCGGCCCGGCACATGTATTCCCACTCGGCCTCGGTGGGCAGTCGCACGGTCATACCGCTGCGACGGGAAAGCTTCGCGCAGAAGTCCTGAGCTTCGCCCCATGAGACAACGGCCGGCATGTCGGGCGCCTCGTCCGAGCCGGCGGGCAGCCGACCGGTCACTGCCTCGTACTGCTCGCGGGTGATCTCGGTGGCGCTGGCGAAGAAGGGCCTGGTGATGCGCACGCGATGCTGGGGCACGTTATCCATCTGCTGAACGCTGCCTTCGTCAGCGCCCATCAGGAATTCGCCGGCGGGGATGAGCACGAGCTGCAGTTGGGCGCCGCCATCGAGCGGCATCGTCGTGCTGCTGGGCAGTTCCATCACGCGTGCTGTCAGTTGCCGACGTCGCTCGGCTTCTTCTTCGTCGAAGGGCCACTCGGCGAAGCGAATACTGCCCATGACGCGTTGAAGCAACTCGCGGGCCTCCTGCTCGTGAGAGCTGTCAGGGCATTCGGCGAGGAACTTCTCGAGCGCCGGGGCCGAACCACCCCCGCCCTGTATATAAGGGAACAGGCTCTGCCAGCAGTCTTCGCCGAAGCTGGCTTCGGCTTGGTTTGCCGCCTCGGCCAGTTGCTCCAGGCCCGTGTGTTCGGCCAGGTTCTTAAGCTGACGTATGCGGTCGCGGGCTTCCTTGAACTGGAGATCGGCGATCAGTTTGCTGATCCGTTCAAACTCGCCCTGCGTCCGGCCGGCGATGCGCGCACGGACTTGCTCGGCGTAGCCTTCGTAGCCGGCGTCGGCGAAGTGCTTCTCCGCGAACAGCGCCTTATCGTATGCCTCCTCCCACCGCCCCTGGAGTATCAGGTCGTCGACAGTCCGACGGACCGCCTTGAGGTCCTCAACGAACTTCAGGATTTGCTGGTCTCTCTCGACGGCCTGCATGTAGCTGGCTCGGGTACGCCGTTCGGACTTGATCAGCTCGCAGATGAAGACCACGTTCATCACCAGCCCGACCAGGACGCCGGCAGCGACCGGGAGGAACACGTTTCGGTGCCGCCACATGAGCTTCCGCAGGTGGTAGAAACTGGTTGAGGGGCGCGCCTCGACGGGTTTGCCGGTCAGGTAACGGTTGATGTCCTCGGCCAGCTCGATGGCGCTCTGATAGCGGAGTTCGCGTTCCTTCTCGAGGCACTTCATCACGATGGCGTCGAGGTCGGAGTCCAGCTTCTCGTTCACGGTGGAGGGGCGCCGCGGCACGTAGTCGCGCACAATCCGCAAGGACTCGAGCGGGCGCTTGCGGTCGATGCGGTAGGGCAGAGCGCCGGTGACGAGTTCGTAGAACAGCACGCCGATGGAGTAGACGTCGGAGCGCAGGTCGATCTCTTCCGCCCGCCCGATAGTCTGCTCCGGGCTCATGTACGACGGAGTGCCCATCACCTCGCCGTGCTCGGTCATGTCGGGGTCTTCGTCCCAGTGTCCGTCGGCCAGGCGGGCCAGGCCGAAGTCGAGCAGGCGGGGGTTGCCCTGACCGTCCACCAGTATGTTGCTGGGTTTGATGTCACGGTGTATGACTCCGCGCTGGTGGGCGTAGGCGACCGCGCGGCTGATCTTGAGCATGAGCTCGCATATCTCGTGCTTGTCCAGCTTGTGGCGCAGCACGTACTCCCTGACGTCGCAGCCCTCCACGTATTCCATCGTGAAATAGGGCTGCCCGTTGACTTCGCCATACTCGTAGACGGATACGATGCCCGGGTGCTTCAGTCGCGCCACGGCCTGCGCCTCGCGCTCGAAGCGGACGCGATACTTGCGGGAGGCGAAGCGGCCGCTGAGCATGACCTTCAGCACGACCAGACGCTCCGGCTGGCGCTGACGCGCCTTGAACACAGCCCCCATGCCGCCCTTGCCGACCGGTTCCAACACCTCGTAGCGTTCGCCGAACTCGGCCTGGACGCTCTGCAGGCGCACCTCCTCGAAGTTCGTATGGCCGAGGATGACGGATGTCTCCTCGTGAGGTGTGGCACTGCGAGCTTCGCCCGAAGGGGCAGGCGTTGGTTGAGGCGTGGTGGACGGCTGGACCGGCTGGCCGGTGGTAACGTCCACGCGTGCGCGACAACTGCCGCAGAGCACTACCGAGACGCCGGGGGGAACGGTCAGGTCGCAGCCGCAGCCCGGGCATGCCACCGTGCCGACATCGCGCACGGGGAACTGCCGCTTGCACTCGGTGCACTGCGCCGCCGTTACGCCCGTGGCGACTTCCTGCTCGGCCTCGCAGTAGGGGCATGCCACAACCATACTCCGCCACCTCCCGGGCGGGCTATGCACGGACGGGGCTCGTCAGCAGCGTCCTGCAGACAGAACCCCACCAGGATAGCCAAGTCTATCGGAAGGGCAGAGTATGTTGACACCTGACATGCGGCGAACGGGCCTCAGAGGGCCGTTGTCGGGCCTGTGGGCACCAATACGGCGCGCAGAAAGGTGCGTCAGAATGTCCGGGCGACCTCAGCCCTTCACCACACCTATCGGCCGCAGGCGCGCCACTTTGCGCGTAACGCCCAGCTCGTGCATCACGCTGACAACCTCCTCAACGTCTTTGTACGCCTCGGACATCTCCTCGGCGAGTGTGCTGCGCCCCTCGTACTCGACGTAGATGCCCTTCTGTTCGAGCTCCTTCTGGATGTTTCGACCGCTCGCTTTCTTCTTCGCTCCCTTGCGGCTCATGCTGCGGCCGGCGCCGTGGCAGGTGCTGCCCCATGTCTCCTGCATTGCCTTCGGCGCGCCGACCAGCACGTAAGAGCACGTGCCCATGTCCCCGGGGATCAGCACCGGCTGGCCGACCTCCGCATAGGGCTCAGGCGTCTCCGGATGCCCGGCCGGGAAGGCCCGCGTCGCCCCCTTGCGGTGCACGCACAGCCGCTTCGTGCGCCCCTCCACCTCGTGTTCCTCCCACTTGGCGATGTTATGACAGACGTCGTAGACCTGCGCCACGCCGAGAGCATCCCGGTCGCCGCCCATCACGTTCTCCAGCGCCCGAACCGCCAGGGCGAGGATCGTCTGGCGGTTGCACCACGCGTAGTTGGCCGCGCAGCGCATGGCGCCCAGGTAGCGCTGCGCCTCCGGGGAGTCAAGCGGCGCGCAGGCGAGCTGCCTGTCGGGCAGTTCGATTCCATACTTGCTGGTGGCCCTTTGCATCGTCTTCAAAAAGTCGGTGCAGACCTGATGCCCGAACCCGCGCGAGCCGCAATGGATCTGGAGCGCAATGCCGCCACTTCTCAGGCCGAAGGTCTCAGCGGCTTCCTCGTCGAACACATCATCGACAACGTCCACCTCCAGGAAGTGGTTGCCGCTGCCCAGGGTGCCCATCTGCTTCTGTCCCCGCTCGAGGGCCTTTTCGCTGATCGTGTCGGGATCGGCGTCCTGCAGCGCGCCCTGCGCCTCAGTGCACACCAGGTCTGCCTCGCGGCCGAACCCGTTCTCCACCGCCCAGCTCGCCCCCCCGGTCCAAACGCGGTGCATATCCTTGGAGGAGAGCTTGCGGATCGCGCGGGAGGAACCGACGCCGCAGGGGACCTGGCGGTGGAGTTCTTGTACAAGCTCCTTGATCTTCGGCTTCACATCGTCGTGCTCCAGTTCGGTGCGCACCAGCCGCACGCCGCAATTGATGTCGAAGCCTATTCCGCCCGGCGTCACAACGCCCCCCTCCTCGGGGTCGAAGGCCGCCACTCCCCCGATCGGGAACCCGTAGCCCCAGTGTGCGTCGGGCATGGCCAGCGAGGCCCGCACGATGCCCGGCATTTGCGCCACGTTCATCGCCTGCTTCAGCGCACCGTCCCCCTCGATTGCCTCCAACAGCCCTTTACTGGCATAGACGCGCACGGGCACGTTCATTCGCCCCTGCGGGGCTATCTGCCACACATACGTAGACACCTGCTCTATGTCGTAGTCTCGCTCAGCCATTGCCATCCCTCGCTACACATCGAAGACAATCCGCGCTTCGTATCCGCTCTCCGTCTGCCGGATGTCCAGATCGTGGTAAGTGACCGCCTTCACCGGCTGTCGCACCTCGTGCCGCTCGGGGTCAAAGGTCTCGCCCCGCAGCACGCCGACCACGCAGCCATCCCCGAACTCGTTGATCTCCACTCCCGCCGGCGCGAAGCCCCGTGCGTCAAAGGCAAACAGAATCTCCTCCAGCCACGAAACCAGCAACTCTTCCGGCTCGGCCCCGTCCGCCTTCACCCTCAATTCCCTGGCAGCATTGATGTCCCCGGGCGCGAACAACATGTCAATAAAGCCCCTGGCAGCCTGCATGAACAGCTCCCGCATGCAGGGCGCCCAAACCCGCAGCCCCACGTCCGCCGTGTGCTCAAACGACTCGAACCCGGCTTGCGCAGCAGTGCGGTCAACATCCATGGTCGGCCCCCCTGAGGCGATCCGAAAAGCCCTGCATGTCCATGTTCGAGTAAGCACCGGCCCAAGTCAACCCCATGCCGCTCGCCGCGACGCTTGACAGATGATTAGTTGCCTGTAGCATGGGTATCGGCGACGACCCTTGCCCTGTCCGATGCCATGAAGATCATCCATACGGCGGACATACACCTGCGGGAGACCAGCGACGAGCGCTGGCAGGCCCTGCTTGCCGTGGTTGAGACGGGCCAGGCCGAAGATGCCCGTGTGATGGTCGTCAGCGGCGACCTGTTCGACGCCGACGCCGACGCCGGCCGGCTGCGTGGGGAGGTCCGAGCCGTCTTCTCCGATACCGGGATGACGGTTCTGCTGCTGCCGGGCAATCACGATGCCCAATCGTACGGCGGAGGCGCCTTCTTCGGCTCGGAAGCCCGCGTCCTGGGTGAAGAGCCCCTGAGGATCGACGATGTAGCCTTCGCCGGCCTCCCCTTCCAGGACATTCACGCCGAAGAAGTTCTGGAGAAGCTGCGACATCTGCGCAAGCACCCCGAAGGTGACGGCTTCAGCATCTTGGCCTACCACGGGGAGTTGCTCGATGCCCTGCCGACGGACACGTCGCGGGCGGACTTCGGCCGAGAGGGCGACCGCCGTTACATGCCGGTGCGGCTCGCGCACTTCCAGGCGCTTTCGCCCGATTATGTGCTGGCCGGCCATTTTCACTCGCGGTTCGAACGCTGGCGACTGCCCTCCGGCGGATGGTTCGTCTACCCCGGCTCGCCCGTGCCCGTGACGCGCCGGGAACTCGGCCCTCGTCAGGTGAACGTGTTCAGCGTGGGGGAGCAACCAGAGCCCCGGGAGCTGCCGACCCCCTACTACGCCGAGCTTCGCCTGCAGCTCGACCCCTTCGAAGACAGCGACCCCCTCGACACCATCAGGCAGCGGTTGGCCGCGCTGGATCCGCACGCCCGTGCACTGCTGCATGCGGGCGGTTTTGTAAATGCACGACAACTGGGGCTGACCGAGTCGGAACTGGTCGCCAGGATACAGGAGTTGGCGGCCGACTGTGCCGAGTGCAACGTGACGCTGCGTGACATCGGCGAGGTGCTCGAGACGGACCTCTTCGCGGAGTTTCAGAGCCGCGCCGAAGCGGAGATTGAGGACGCGGATGAGCGGCGCGATGTGCTGCAGATGACGTTGCAGGCCATGATGGAGGTGCTATGAGGATAGAGGAGTTCTCCATCCGGCGCTACGGCCCTTTGCCCGACACGGGGCGAGTCCGACTGGCAGCATTCAACCTGTTCCACGCGGGCAATGAGGAGGGCAAGACGCTGACGATCGAGGCCCTGGCCCGGATGCTTCTGGGCAAGGGGGCGAGATCTCTGGCACAGATCGACCGCGTGGAGGAGTCGCCCGACGGATACGTGATACTCGAAGACGCGCAGGGCGCCGCACACAAGTTGCCCGGCGACGCCGCCCTGCCCCAGCTCACGGATACCGGCCCGGAGCACTGGCGCAGCATCTTCCTGATACGCAACAGTGACCTCGGGATACCCCAACAGGCCAGCATCTACACCGGCGTCACCGACCGACTGACGGGGCTGAAGACGCGGCAGATCGAGGCCGTTAAGGACAAACTCCTCGAGATCGGACAGGTCACGGCGACGGGACGCATCTCCAACACTCAGCAGGACGGCAAGCTCGGGCAGCGAGTGGAGGGAGCGCTCGCACTGATTGAGGATGCGCAGAAGCTGCTTGAACGGGCCATTGCCGAAGGACTCGATGAGATGGAGTGCCGGCTCGCCGAACTGACAGATGCCATCGGCGAAGCCGAAGCCCGGGTGAGCGCCCTGGAAGACGCCCGCAAGAGAGATCAGTGGCAGAGCGGCAGCGAGGCCCTGGAGAAGCTTCGGAACGCAATGGCGGAACTGGACAACCTGGCAGCCTTCTCCCACCAGGACGCCGAACTCTGGCGTGACACCGAGAAAGATGTGAAAAAGAGCCGCGCAAGGCTACAAGAGCTCGAGCAGGAAGCCGCGAATCGGTCCAACAAAGCGGACGATGTGGAAGCAAAGGAGCATGAAGCTACACGCCAACTGGAGTCGCTGCAAAGACGCACAGGCGACGCAGAGCAACTGCGCTATTCGCTGCGCGAGTGTGAGGAAATCGAGCTGAAGACCGCCGAGATGGCTCCGGTTGCCGAGACGCTCAAGTGGGTCGCGGTGGGTGCCTGCGCGCTGGCTGTCGTCGCCGGGCTGGGCGCCGTCCTGGGCGGCGGAATCCCGGCCGGCGCAGGTGCCTTCCTGTCAGCCATCGTTGCGGCAGCAGCATCCGTTGTCGTCGCCTCTCACGCGCGCCGACGTGGGCAGTTGCGCCGCCTTCTAACGAGAGCGCAGCAGCAGGCGGCAAGGGCCGGGCTGGAAGGCGCGTCGGTGGAGGAACTGCGCACCTCGCTGTGCGCCCTTGAGGAAGAGGAAGGTCGCGCCCGCAGCGCCCTGCACGATGCCCGCGCCCGGCGCAAAACCAATGCAGACGAACTGCGCAAGCTTCGAGAAGAGGACATGCCTCGCGTGCGGGAAGAAATCGAAGAGGCAAACGAGCGGATCGACGAGGTGCGCGGTGAATCCGGTGTGCAGTCGATTGAAGAATACGGCCAGCGTCTGACCCGTAAGGGAGAGCTGGAGCAGTCGGTGCAGCAGCACGCGGCCGTGCTGGAGAGCCGGTTCGGGCGGAACGGCAAGGACCTGCGCGAGTGCGTGGAAACCTGGCAGCAACAACTCCAGCCGCTCAAAGAGTACGCGGGGGCCGCTGAAGGGGTGGCATACTCCGACGGCGCCATCGCCGCTGCGCGGCAGGCCGTGAGCGACCTGACCGAGGAGCGTCGGCAACTCGGCCGTTCGCTGCAGGAGCTGCGCGAGAGCCTGAAGGACGCAGAGCGCCGGTCGAATGAGGTTCTGCTGTTGTCCGACGATCGGCTGCCCTGCGACACTTCGCGCGATCTGGAAGCCGTGATACGACGCCTGCGCCGATTCGTGGAAGCGAAAGAGCGACGCGCCCGGCTTGCGGTGGCAGCGCGCCGGATCCTGGATGAGATCAACGCTGCCGAACAGGATAAGGTAGCCGGGCTCTTCGGCCCGGAAAGCGCTGTAACCGGATACTTCAGGCGAATCACGGATGGACTCTACGAAACTGTCACTTATGAACAGGGCGAGGGCGAACGTTGTGTGCGGGTGAGCACGGCCTCCGGCACTGCGCTGGAGGCGGCCTCCCTCTCCGGGGGAGCTTACGATCAGCTCTACCTTTCCGTGCGCCTGGCCCTGGGAGAGGCGCTCCTGGGCGGAGAACCGGGCTTCTTCGTCATGGACGACCCCTTTGTGAAAGCTGACTGCGAACGGCTCGAGCGGCAGCTTGACGTTCTCAGGTCCATGGTCCTTGAAGGCTGGCAAGTTCTCTATTTCACAGCCAAGGACGAGGTCGCGGACGCGCTTCAGCACGATATCGAGGCGGGGGCTGTCCACAGGATCGAGCTTCCCGGCATGCGCGGAGGGGTGGCTTAGCAGCCTGTTGAAAAACTCGGATCTACTGCGGCCGGCTGCGCAGCACGATTGACTGCGTTGTCCGGTCAAAACGTCCTCAAAGTGGCGGCAAGCCACGCCTCCGGGCGTTTTGGCCCTGCCGCCTTGGCCCGCGCTTCTCGCTCGGCCTCGTCACGAACGGGGTTCTGCAACGGCCTCTTAGTCCCCGTCGGGGGTCTCTGCCAGCCGGCGGTTGTATGCCCGCAGCAGATCCCGATAATGGGGAGGCAGACGCCCCGCGCTGAAGGTGTCAGCTATGACCTGGCGCTCGGCCTCGGGCAATCCGGGCGCCCACTCGCCCCCGGCCTCGTCCGCTACGCCCGGTGGGGGCTGACCATCTTGCGCGGCGGGCAGCATGGACTCCTGTGCAGGTCGTTCAGGTTGTGGCCCGATACCTGCTGTAAGCATCTGAGTCTCAGTCAGCCGCGATCCTTTCAGCGGTCGTTCACCCGACAGCGAGGGATCTTCGCTGATGGTCAGCCGCTCGATCAGCAAGTCCAGGCGCCTCAGGGCATCGCGTTGGGCGGGCACGGCGTTGGCTGCCCCGTCGCCCGTCTGCAGCAGGCGGGCGGCGCGTTCCATCTGCGCGGCCACCTCTCCCAGTTCGCTGCCCCGGCCCGTGGAGGCGAAGCCGACCAGCCCGACCATCGCAATCAGAAACACACCGCGCGCTGAATGCATCATTCGGCCTCTGTCAAAGTCAGCGACTGCTCGACCTGTCGGGCCATGCGGGCCAGGCTCGCCTGTCTTGCCGCCAGCCTCGCGGCCAGCGGCTGCCGCTCCGCAGCGGAGACGGCGTCCAGCGATTCTGTCTGATGCAGCACCGACGTCTGGAGTTCCCGCATTACCTTCAGTTCTCGTCCGAGACGCAACAGGCTTTGCTCATCACGGTCGGCCTCTCGCTGCGGCTGCGTTGCGTCTCCACCTTCGGGCGACAGGGTGTCGGCCTGTTGCTCCTCTCGTAACGCGCTCAGCAGCGCCTCCAACGTCCCTTCCACTTCGGCCTGCAGAGTGAGGGCCATGCGCAGCCCCTCTTCGGCATCCAGCCAGGAAGCGGCCGCTTCCGCGTCCGCCTGCACCTGACGGAGGGCCTGCGGCAGCACAAGCGTCGTGGCATCTGACTTCGCCAGTGCCACGGCCTCCTGAACGAGCTCCGCCACCTGCCCCTGTGCCGTCGCTATGCCGCGCATTCGCAGTCGCCGGGTCCGAGGCGAGGCGAGGCCGACGGACTCACCGATCTGGCGCGTGTCGGAGGTGACGGTGCGCTGCTGTTCGAGCGCATGCCCCAGCAGGCGGATCAGTTGCCGACGGCGCTCACGGCGTTCGCGCTGCTGCTCCCGAGCGGCGGCCCGGCGCAGTGCCTCCTGCGCCGCCTGCATCAGGTCCTTTGCATGCTCTTGCCGGCGAGCGGCTTCGCTTTGCTGCTGCGAACCTAAGGCTTCCGCAGCCTTCCGCATGGCTTCCAGCGCACCTTGAAGCTGTTGCGCGCCCGGCATGCCCGACACCGCTTCCAACAGTTCGCATAGCTGCGCGGCAAGTTCCGCCTGCCCCTCTGCGGCCCTGCCGTACTGTGCCTGCGAGGAGGGGGCTTTCTCGGGTGGCAGATCTGCCACGAGCTGAGCGGCCACGCGTTGTCGTCGGATCAGCTCGGCCAGCGCGCGCCGCGCCTCCAACAGGTCCCGCGCGCGCGGCCGGTCAACCGGTTCCTTGAGCAGTTCCAGTACCTCTTCCAGGGCTGCGAGGACCTCGCGACCGCGCTCTTCCGCTGATGCAAAGTCGCCCCGCGACAGCATGTGCTTCAGGCGTTCCATGTCCGCCACGATAAGCCGCTGCCTGCTCGCCTGCAGGGCTCTGAGCAATACGGCAGCCCTGTCGGAGTCCTCTTCGCGGAGCAGATCGCCGAGCTCTATCAGGCGTCGCTCCACCTCGGCCATCCTCTCGGCGACCTTCGCCTGCCTTTCGGCGGCTTCATCGCTTGCTGCGTTCGGGACCGCGGTCAGCATCAGGGCGGCCGAAACCACCATGGCGGCGAGCCAGCGCATCTACTCCCCTGCCTGCAGGAAATCCAGAATATCACCGGCGCGTTGCCCGGCCTCGCGGACGATTTCCGACTCCATCACGCGGATCTCGTCCAGCGAAGCCAACACCCCCGCGTAACCCTCCAGCACGAGCATGGCATCGCGGGCATTGCCCATGGCGCTAACCGCCGAGGTCACCTGCTGCGCCGCTTGGGCCGGCCGGCCGCCTGCGGCGAGGTGGGTCGCCAGGACGTGCGCCGGTCCATCCGGTTCCGTCAGTGCCCGCAATCTGCGGACAATGGTGTCCGAGTATACGCCATAGGCGGAGGGGTCGAGTACCTCGTTGTGGAGCATCTGTTCCAACAAATCCGAGTAGGCCGCAGCCGCCGATTTGACGACGGAGTTGATGTTCCGCTGTGCCCGCTGCGCGGCGGCGGCTTCCTGCTCGGGCACGCTGCGCTGGGATTCGATCTGCAGTTCCAGATCGCGGCGCAGATCGCGCTGGATGACCAGCAGGTGTGCCAGAAACTGGCGGAGGGAAACGATGCGGAAGCTGAGCGGCGCGCTTTCGGCGCTCTGCCCCGAGGGCGGCCGGTTGTCACGCGCCCGGGCCCACAGGCGCAGGCGATCGCCCGGCTCCACTCCGAGCACGGCCAGCGGCAACTCCGCTTCAGTGCGCCAGCTTCGTCCGAGCTGCTCGACCACGGCGCTGCCCAGGCGCCGCTCCTGTCCGCCATCGCCGACCTGCAGAAGCACTTCGACCTCGGTCAGGCGATGATCGTCTTCGGCGACACACACGTACGGCAGGCGGGCCCCCGCAAGCAGCATGTCGCCAACCCCCCGGCTTGCCAGTTCGACCGTGGGCGGGGTATCCGGCAGAGCACGAAACTCGGCCCGAAGCGGCTGCTCCATCCCGACCTGCAGCGTGTCTACCACCTGGAAGGTGACTTCCAGATCGGCTTCGACCGTCAGTTGAGCGGTCACCTGGTCGGGGGCCGTCCTTTCCATAGCCGTCCAGCCCTCACCCAGGCTATACGCGCCCTCGCCGATCGGCTTGTTGGCCGTGAGCACAACGGCAACAACGCTGCCAGTAGGGACCTGGCACACACCTTCACCCCAGGGCGGTGTGAGGAGAGCAAGGCCGGTGTAGGCCGGCGGCTGCACCCTAACCGATGCCTCCACGATGCGAGGGCGCTCCACAACGGTCAGCCGGCGGGGGGCAACCAAACCATCCCCTGCACGGACGACAAACTCGCTCGTTTCGGCCACGCTCGCCAGCGTCGCCTCGAAGATACGCTCCTCGCGGCGTGCCATCGGCAGCGTGCGTTTTCGGCCCGTGCGCAGAATCGTGACCTCAGCCCGTGCCGACCGGGGCTGCCGCCCCTCAGCTCTCACGCGTATCAACACGTCGGTGCCCCGGGCCACGCGCAACTCGTCCGCGCCAGGCGAAAGCAGGGCAAGCTGCGTCCGAGGCGGCCACTGCTCTGCGGCAAGCAGCACGTTGCGCCTGAACCACAGGCCGGTTGGCCCGGGCCACGCCAGGGCAGCCAGTGTCAGGCCTACCGCCGCGCCAACCCCGAGGGCTGCCCTGCGCCGGGCCCCGGTCCACGCAACCAGATCGGCAAGCGCGGCGCGCGCAATGCCCCGGGCCGCCTGTGCCGCCATCCGCTCGGCGAAGACGCCACTTGCAGCGAGCTGCCCGCTCCGCACCGCGACGGCGGTGGCCAGAGCGTCCGATAGCTGGGGCACGCGCCCTTCAACCTCCAGCGCCAGCTCGAGGTCGGGCATGACATGCACCAACGGCCGCACGACCCAGCCCGCCAGCGTCGATACCAGCACGAGGGATCCGGCGAGAAGGAGCACCCCCCGCAAGGGCGCAGGCAGCCGGAACGCCCTGTCCGCAAGATAGCTGCCCGTGCATGCGGCGCTGAGCGCCAGAAGCCACTGCCCCAGCCCCCTCAGCGCGCACGCTGCGCGCAGAGCGCGCCGCAGCTTAGACAGTTCGCGTTGCAGCAGTCCGCTGCTTTCCATCGCAGAGCCCCAGGCTGATGGCGTCAAGGACGCCGCAGACGTTTGCATGGCATGGGTCTTTTACCTATAGTGTGCAGGTTACCACAAGAGCCCGCTGCCCGCACCGCAAGCCGCGACCAGCGGCTGAACTGGAGGCAATCATGGCGCCCATCAAGGAACACCAGGGAGACCTGGACGCGACCGGCAAGCGTTTCGCACTGGTCGTCAGCCGGTACAACGAGCTGTTCTCCAGCAAGCTGCTCAGCGGCGCGCAGGACTGCCTGCTGCGCCACGGCGCCACCGAAGACGACATCGAGGTCTTCCGCGTGCCGGGCTCCTACGAGCTGGCGCTCGTCGCCAGGCGCGTTGCCGAGAGCGGCAGCTTCGACGCCGTGGTCTGCCTGGGCGCCATACTGAGGGGCCAGACCTCCCACTTCGACTTCGTTGCCGGCGAGGCCGCCCGGGGCGTGGCCCGGGCCGGCTTTGAAACGGGTGTGCCCACGGTCTTCGGCGTGATCACAACCGAGACGATCGAACAGGCGGTCGACCGCTCCGGCGGCCGCGCGGGCAACCGCGGGGCCGAAGCCGCGCTGGCCGCCATTGAAATGGCCAACCTCCTGGAGGACCTATCTGCCTCGTGACGGGCCTCGGCGACACGACCATCCGCAAAGCGGCCCGGCTCGGCGGCAGCCCCGGTCAACATTCCCTGCCAACCCTACACGGACGTACCATTGAGAGTTGAGACATCAGCCAGAGAACTGGCTCTTCGGGCCCTCTATCAGCACGACCTGCTCGGCGACCGCTCGCCGGAGGAGCCCTACCAGTTCTGCCGTGCGAATGCGGAAAGCGAGCATACCGCCAAGCTTGCCATAGAGCTGCTGGACGGGTGCCTGGCCCATCGCGAAGAGGTGGACGAGACGATCCGCGCCACCGCCGAGAACTGGGAACTCAAACGCATGGCCGTCACCGACCGCAACATTCTGCGCCTCGGCGTCTTCGAGCTGCTTTACCGCCAGCAGACGCCCCCTAAAGTGGCCATCAACGAGGCCATAGAGCTGGCCAAGAAGTACAGCACTGAGAACTCCCCCACTTTCGTCAACGGCGTGCTTGACAAGATATACAACACGCACGTCTGCGTGCAGGAGCCGGAAACAGCGCAAGGCTCCCATGCCTTCTGCCCCACACTGAGCCCGGACCCGCAGTCCCGCGCCGACCTGCACGTCCACTCCACGGCCTCCGACGGATCAGTGCCTCCAACTGAGCTGGCGGCGATGGCGGCGAAACGGGGCCTGGCTGCATTCGCCTTGACGGACCACGATTCCGTCGAGGGCGTGGCGGCTGCCCGGGAGGCGGCGGCGGAGGCTGGAGTCGAGTTGATCTCCGGCGTAGAACTAACCGGATACCGTCCGTCAGCAGACGGCGAGGATGTGGAAGTCCATGTCGCAGGCCTTTTCGTGGACACCGAAAGCGAGGTCCTGCTCAGCAAGCTGCGCGAGCTGCGTGACGCTCGTGAACGCCGCGTGAGTCGAATGGTGAAGAAACTCGGCGAACTGGGCGTCCCCATTGAGGAGGCCGCCGTTCTCGAACGGGCGGCAGGGGGAGCAGTCGGCCGTGTGCACGTGGCGCAGGAACTGGCCGAAAGAGGGCACGTCGGTGACATCCGCGAGGCTTTCGACCGCTTCATCGGGGAAGGATGCCCCGCCTACGCCCCCAAAGAGAAGCTGAGCCCCGCCCAGGCAATACAGCTCGTGCTGGCCGCCGGCGGATGCAGCGTCCTCTGCCACCCCGGCCTGCTGAGCAACCTGGAACAGGTCGTCGCGGAACTGGCAGCCCAGGGTCTCGACGCCCTCGAGGTGCACTATCCGCACCATTCGCCCTACGATGAGAAGCGGCTCATGGAGATCGCCAATGGACACGCTTTGGCGGTTACCGGGGGCAGTGACTTCCATGGCGAGGCCAAACCGGATATCGTGATGGGCCAGGAGTTCGTCTCTTTCGTCGAAGTCTGCGAACTGCAGCGCAGGGCGATGAAACGCCGCTGACGGCGCAAGTTCCGTTGCGGCCAATCTGGTGAGTACGTGCTTGAGACCCCAACCGATCGGACATGTCACCGTTGAGTATCTTCCGTAAAGGCAAAGGCGAACGCGACGCGGAGGCCGGTGAGCAGCCTACGGACGGGCCGCAATCCTCGAATGAGCCTGCTCCTCCTGCAGAGCGGCAGCACTCGGAAGCAGAGGACGCCGCCACGGGTGCGCCGGCCCAGGGACTGTTCGGGCGCCTGCGCTCGGGGCTAGAGAAGACGCGACGGAAAGTCGCCGGCGGCCTGCGTTCTGTTCTCTCGATGCACCGCACGCTCGACGAAGAGGTCCTCGACGAGATCGAGGAACAGCTTTACCTGGCTGACGTGGGGCCGCGCACGGTGATGGATCTGACCGAAGAATTGCGCGAAGCCTACCGCTGCGGGGAAGTGAAGGAGGCGGATCAGGTTCTCTCCTTCCTCAAAGAACATATGAAGGCCGAACTCGCCGAGTGGGACACCTCGCTGCACCTGCCGGCGGACGGCACGGGCGTTATCCTGGTGGCGGGGGTCAACGGTTCCGGCAAGACGACCAGCATCGCAAAGATGGCCTACCGCATGATGGCGGACGGAAAGCGCGTGCTGCTTGCCGCCAGCGACACTTTCCGCGCGGCCGCAGTCGAGCAGTTGAGTGCGTGGGCCGACCGCATAGGTTGCGAGATTGTGAAGAACGAGAGTGCCGACCCCGCCGCCGTCGCCTTCGATGCTGCCGAGAAGGCTGCAGCGGGCGAGTTCGACGTGCTGATCATCGACACCGCCGGCCGCCTCCACACTCGAACCAACCTGATGAGCGAACTGCAGAAGATCAGCCGCGTCGTGGGCAAAAAGGTCGAAGGGGCACCGCACGAAACATTGATGGTATTGGACGCCACAACCGGCCAGAATGCCATCAGCCAGACCATAAGGTTCAACGAGAGCATCGACCTGACGGGCCTGATCCTGGCCAAGCTGGACGGCACCGCCAAAGGCGGCGTGATCTTCGGCATCAAGGACCAGGTCGACATACCGGTCAAGTTCATCGGGCTGGGCGAACAGGCACAGGACCTGATGCCTTTCGATCCGGAACAGTTCGTGGATGCCGTCTTCGAGTAGAGCCTTACGGCAGGAGGCTTCATGAGCACCCCATCGTTCGACGAGATCAGAGCTCAGTTCGACCGCTACGTTATCGGCAACTACGGGCGCAGCCCGGTGGCGTTCGTGCGCGCCGAGGGTTCGGAAATCTGGGACAGCGCTGGCAATCGCTACATCGACCTTTTCCCCGGTTGGGGAACCACAACTGTCGGCCATTGCCACCCGAAGGTTGTCACCGCCGTGCAAAGACAGGCGGCGCTGCTATTGCACGTGGACAATTCCTTCTACACCGTGCCGCAGGGTCGGCTGGCGGAGACCATCAGTCGCAAGGCGTTCGGCGGCCAGTGCTTCTTCTGCAACAGCGGCACAGAGGCCGTCGAGGCCGCAATAAAGCTCGCCAGGCTCCACCACCAGGCGAACGGCCGCCACAAGATCGTCACCCTGCGCGACTCATTCCACGGCCGCACGATGGGTTCGGTCAGCGCAACCGGCCAGGACAAGTACCACAAAGGCTACCTGCCTCTGCTGCCCGGGTTCCGCCACGTGCCCATCAACGATCCGGACGCCCTGCACGAGGCGGTCGACGAGGAGACCTGCGCCGTGATGCTCGAGGTCATCCAGGGCGAGGGAGGCATCAACGTTGCCAGCCACGAATACGTGTGCAGTGTGCGGGAGCTCTGCGACGAGCACGGGCTGGTGATGATCGTGGATGAGGTCACGGCCGGCATGGGACGCACCGGCGAGTGGTTCGGCTATCAGCTCTACGGCATCGAGCCCGATATCATGACGCTGGCAAAGGCACTCGGCGCCGGCATGCCCATCGGCTGCATGGTCGCGCGCGCTGAGGTAGCCGAAAGCCTGAGGCCAGGCACCCATGCCTCCACGTTCGGCGGCAACCCGGTCGCCTGCGCCGCCGCGCAGGCCGTCTTCCGAACCATCGAAGAGGACAACCTGCTCGAGCGCTGCCGAGAGACTTCGGACTACCTGTTCGCCCGCCTCGCCCAGATGGCAGACAGTTACTCCATCGTGCAGCAAGTGCGCGGTCGGGGACTAATGGTGGGAATCGAACTGAGCCGGCCCGGCATGCCGATCTATGAGTTCTGCCTGCAACACATGGTTCGGATCAACTGTACACACGATACGGTGCTGCGCCTCTACCCTGCCCTGAACGTGCCGCGGGACCTGCTTGACGAAGGGCTCCAGGTGTTGAGCGAAGCGCTCAGCGCCGCCCAGGACGGTGAGATATGACTCGGAGTCGACCAACATGCATCTGACAACGCTGATGGACTGGGAAGCCGATCGGATACGCAAAGTGCTCGATCTGGCCCATGAGCAAAAGCGCCACGGCGCCCCGTACAAACCGGTGCTGGAGCGCAAGTCGCTGGCGCTCTTGTTCGAGAAAGCGTCGATGCGCACTCGCGTGTCGTTCGAAGTCGCCATGACCCAGCTTGGCGGCAGCGTGACCTACCTGTCCCGCGAGGATGTTAACCTCGGGCAGAGAGAACCCATCAAAGACGGCGCTCGGGTGCTGAGCCGCTACGTGGACGGCATCGCCGCCCGCACCTATGCTCACCAGACCGTCGAGGAGTTGGCCGCCTATTCACGGGTGCCCGTGATCAACGCCCTCAGCGACAAAGCCCACCCCTGCCAGGCATTGGCGGACATGGTCACCATAGAGGAGACCTTCGACGAACCCGGTGAGGTCAAGATCGCTTTCATCGGCGACGGCAATAACGTGTCTGCCTCGCTCGCCACTGCGTGTGCCAAGCTGGGCTACCACTGTGTCGTGGCTTCGCCGACTCAGTACGCGCTGGAGCCGGAGTTCATCGAGGCGCTGCGGCGGATAGCGGATGGATCCGGCGGGAGCGTGCGGCTTACCGACTCACCGGCGGAAGCGGCGGACGGGGCCGATGTGCTCTACACCGACGTCTGGACAAGCATGGGCCAGGAGGACGAAGCAGCACAGCGGCGCCGCGCTTTCGAGGGGTATTGCGTCGACACCAGACTGCTCTCTCTGGCCTCCCCGCGCGCCATAGTGATGCATGATTTGCCCGCCCATCGCGGCGAGGAGATCACGGACCAAGTCATCGAAGGCAGCCATTCGGCCGTTTTCGATCAGGCAGAGAATCGGCTGCACGCCGAGCGGGCATTGCTGCAGATACTGCTCGGATAGAAGGGCCCACGCCCTTGGCCGCGCCACGCCCCCCCTTCGTGCCCCCAGACCGGCACACGGTGCACGCCCCGCACGCGGGAACTGCGCAAGCGCCCCAATGTCACCTGTCGCATGTTGATACGGGGGGACTTCGACTGCTACTCTTCCGGCATCGGCACCCCGCGAGGCCCCCATCTACAGTCCTCAGAGCGTGCCATAGGTCGGGCGGGCACACCGGTGCCGAGCCGGCAGTGCTGCTTTGCGGTTAGCAGGAACCGTATTTGCGCGTAGAGAGGGTTGCCAGATTGAGAAGTCAAGACAAGGAGAACACCGATGGCCGCCAAGAGCCCGCCAGAACGCAATGGACAGGTGCTAATCATTGCGCCGGCACTCCTTATCGGTGTCGCTGCAGTTCTGGCCATCGCGGTTGACGTGGGGCAGATAGTTGTCGAACGGGCGCGCCTGCAGAACGGCTGCGACGCCGCCGCGCTGGCTGCAAGCTCAGTGCTGCTGCAGGAGCGTGCCGGTGGCTCTGATGAGGCGGAGGCACGCACGGCCGGCCAGGCTGCTGCTGAGCAAATATTCGTCGAGAACACGACAGATGGGCTTCTTGACCTGCAGTTCGGCGTGCGCGGCGCAGACGGCACATTCGCGCCAGTGGACACCGACACGCAAGCCACCGCCGTGCAGGCCACCGTGGCGCGCAATGGCGAAGCGCCGGGCGGAAGGCTGCCAATGTTCTTCGCGGGCCTGTTCGGCATGGACTCCTGTAACGTAAACGCCTTTGCGCTCGCCGAAGCCGACAATCGCATCACTACTGTGCTGGGCGGCCTGCGGCCCTTCGCCATACCGGAGAGCAGCATCCCGGGCATCGGGCAGGAGATGGTCTTCTACCCCGCCGGAAGTGGCAATGGTAACGGCAATGGTAATGGCAATGGGAACGGAAACGGCCTCGGGCTCGAACAAGTGGCGCCGGGCTCCTGGGGCTTGCTCAATCTCGATGGCGGGCCGAACGGCACGCCCGAACTGCGTGATTGGATACTGAACGGCTACGACGGTCCCGTCTCGATAGATCCGGAGACCGGCTATCTGTGGCTTGAGGGCACGCCCGGCTTCCGTGCGACGCTGCAGAGCGAAATACAGCAGACCATCGGATCCAGCTATATGATGGTGGTCTACGACGAAGTCCAGGGACAGGGCAGCAACACCGAGTTTCGATGCATCGGCTTCCTGAGGGCAACCATCACAGGCTGTCAGCTCACCGGGAACAACAAGTACGTAAGTTGCCGCGTGGACGCGCTGGAAAGCGTGCACAATGTGGTGACGGGCTCGGTCGGCTGGGCCAGCCCAAACGCCCACAAGGTGCAGCTCGTGCAGTAGAGGCAACCCCCGCCGTCGCCGCGTGGGGCGGGGCGCCCCCCAGCGCCGGGGCCGCCCCGCCCCTTTGACAGGCCTTGCCCCCGTAGTTAGACTCGCGGAATAGATCACTCACCCGCGAGCCGTCTTCCCCAGCCTACATTGCGGAGGCATTCTGATGGCGCTCAGGCACGAACAGGCCACCCGCGGCATAGAACGCATGCCCAACCGATCCCTTCTGCACGCCACAGGGGTGACGCGCGAGCAGATGGACCGCCCCTTCATAGGCGTCTGCTCCAGCTTCACGGACCTTGTGCCCGGCCACATCGGCATGCGCGAGCTCGAGCGCAAGATCGAATGGGGCGTCTGCGCAGGCGGTGCAGTGCCCTTCCTGTTCTCCGTTCCAGGCATCTGCGACGGCATTGCCATGGGCCACTCGGGCATGCACTACAGCCTGCCCTCACGCGAGCTGATCGCCGACATCATCGAGTCCATCGTGGAGGCACACCGGCTCGACGGCATCGTGCTGCTGACGAACTGCGACAAGATAACGCCCGGCATGCTGATGGCAGCCTGCAGGCTCGACATACCGGGCATCGCCGTTACCGCCGGCCCCATGATGGCCGGCCACCACGGCTCGCGCCGACTCTCGCTCGTGCGGGACACTTTCGAAGCGGTCGGATTGTGCAAGGCCGGCCGGCTGACCGAGGCCGAAGCGGTGGAGCTGGAGATGGAGGCATGCCCTGGGCAGGGGTCATGCCAGGGCCTCTACACGGCGAACACCATGGCCTGCCTGACCGAAGCCATGGGTATGAGCCTGCCGGGCACGGCAACCGCCCTTGCCGGCAGCGCGAGGAAGCAGCGCATTGCCGAACACGCCGGCGAACGCGTCGTGGAGCTGGTCCGTCAGGGCATCACCGTGCGAGACATTGTCACCCGCGTTTCGCTGGAGAATGCCATCCGCATGGATATGGCGCTCGGCGGATCCACGAACACAACGCTCCACATTCCCGCCGTCGCCCACGCGGCGGAGGTCGACATCAGCCTCGATGATTTTGATCGCCTGAGCCGCCAAACACCCCAGCTCACGCTGCTGCGTCCGGCACAGGATGGCGTCATGATGGAAGACCTGGAATGGGCGGGCGGCATACCCGCCGTTATGAGAAACCTGCAGAGCCTGCTCAATACCGAAGCGCGCACAGTCTCGGGCATGACCGTCGCTGAAATCGTGGCGGATGCACCCACCGGCGACCCCGAGGTCATTCGCCCGCTCGACGATCCTGTCGCGACCGAGGGTGGCATAGCGGTCCTGAAGGGCTCCCTCGCCCCCGAGGGCGCAGTGGTAAAACAAGGCGCGGTGAGCGAAGCCATGCGCCAGTTTACCGGCACGGCCCGCGTCTTCGACAGCGAAGACGCCGCCATGGAATACCTGCTGGCGGACAAGGTGCAGGAACGCGACGTGCTGATAGTCCGATACGAAGGCCCGCGAGGAGGGCCAGGCATGCGCGAGTCGCTGGCGCTCACGGCCGCCGTGGCAGGCTGCGGCCTGGGAGATAAGATCGCCATCGTCACGGACGGGCGCTTCTCCGGCGGAACAAGAAACTTGAGCATCGGCCACGTATCACCTGAAGCAGCGGACGGAGGGCCGATTGCCCTTGTGCGAGACGGCGACCAGGTCAGGGTTGATCTGGCCAAGCGTGCGCTCGACCTGTTGGTGGACGACGCAGAGCTGCAGCGGCGGCGCGAGAGCTGGCGCGCCCCGACGCCAAAGTTCACGCGCGGCTGGCTGGCGCGCTACGAGAAGCTGGTCGCCAGCGCGGCCCGCGGCGCTGTGCTGGAACCCCCGGCCACCCGCGACGCCTGAAGGCGCCTGACACAGGTGGATAAGCTATCCAGCAACCCGTAGAATGCGTCCACGCGGCTACCTTACCTTTTGGGCAGCAACGCCATGGACGAGACGGGTCTGGCGCTCAGACCATACGTTCCCATCTGGGTGCTCATTGCCCTCGCCGGCGTGGTCCTTGTCGCCTCTCTTCTGAGCTACCGGCGCACCACGCGCCCCCTTGCATCGGGCGCGAGGGTCGTCCTGCTTTCCTTGCGTCTGCTGGCGGCGTTCGGTGTTTTGCTCTGTCTGCTGCGCCCCAGCCTGGAGACCGTCCACTACGAGGTCACCCGGCGGCCGCTAGTCCTGCTGGTCGACGCCAGTGACTCCATGACGCAGATAGCCGACACGCCCAACAAACTGACCCGTCTGGGCGCAGTGGAGCGTCTGCTGTCCGAACATGAAGACAGCCTGAACGAACTCGCCGAAGACTATGACATAGTCCGCTTTAGATTCGCAGACGGCATTCTCAGCGCCGATGAAGAACCGGCCGAAAGAACACACAAAAGTGCCTATGGCAAGGCACTGCGGCAGTCCTTCCGCGAGTTCGCCGGTGGTCGGGCCGACGCGCTTGTTCTGTTCGGCGACGGCTCTCACAACGCGGGCTCACCCGATCCCGTCGATGTCGCCGCAGAGCTGGCAGACCTCGGAGTGCCCGTCTACACGGTGGGGGTCGGACAGGACGTAGCCACCGCCCAACTGCGCGACGTGAAAGTGCTGGATCTGCAAGCCCCCCCCTACGCCTACCTGTTCTCGCAGTTTTCCGCACGGGCGGACATACTGTTCCGCGGATGCCAGGGCCGGCAGATCCCCGTTCGTCTGCTACTTGACGGGCAAGAGAGCCAGCAGACCACCGTGGCCGTCAGCCATCTGGAGGAGCAGGTCGCCGTCGTCTTCGAGGTAACACCCGACACAACCGGCGACCTGAAGCTTACAGTCGTAGCGGATGTGGTCCCCCAGGAACTACTGGAAACGAACAACGAGCGGAGCGCATTCGTGAAGGTGATCAGCGAAGGGGCGCGCGTCGGATTCTTCGACGTGCTGCGCCCAGAGAGCAAGTTCATTGCGCGCGCGCTGGCCGGTGCGCCGCAACTGCGCGTTCGCCGTGTGTTCGTGCTGCCGGGCCATCCTATCGACCGCAGTGCCATCGACCCGGAGCTCTACGATGTCCTCATCCTCGGCGACCTGCCCTCCTCCGCCCTGCCTGCGAGCCGCGTGCTGGAGTTGAAGAAAGCCGTGCAGAACGCTGGCAAGGGACTGGTCGCGTTGATCGGCCCGCTCAGCGGCTCGCGCGAGGGGTGGGCCCACTCGGAGCTTTCGGACGTCTTGCCCGTCCGCATCGCCAACACAGTGCAAACTATCGAAGGTGAGCGGTTTGCCCGGCTGACGGCTCTGGCCGCCGACCACCCGGTCGTAGCGCTGGGGGAAACGCCAGAGTTGACCCGACAGGTATGGCAGAGCCTGCCGCCCCTCGCCGGAGCGGTCGGCGGCGTGGAGACTAAACGCGGGGCGCGGGTGCTGGTAGCCGACCAGGACGGCAACCCCCTGATCGTCACCCATCGGTCGGGCGCGGGCCATGTTGCAAGTGTCATGGCGGACACCACATTCCGCTGGTTCTTCACCACCGCCGACACTCAGGAGGAGCACCGCCGGATCTGGCGTCAGCTCTGCTTGTGGGCATCCGGCATGCAGGACGAACCGGAGATGCGCCTGCGTGTCGAGCTGAGCCGCGACCGGTTGCTCGTCGGCGAGCAGTTGCAGGTCACGGTGCAGCTGGCCGACGCCGAAGGCAGCTCTCTCCGCGATGCAGTTGTCACCGCTTCCGTGGACGATCCGGAAGGCGGGACCGAATCGCTCTCCTTCGCTTTCTCCCGTGAAGTTGAAGGTTTCATCGCCACTTACTTGCCTGCCCTGCACGGGGACCATCTGGTCAGCGTAACCGTCCGGAGGGGCGGCGAGCTGATCGGACAGGACGAGCGCCGCTTCCACGCCAGCAGCATCAACCCCGAACTCGAAGACCCCGTGGCAGACATGCGCCTGCTGCGCCGTGTTTCCGCCATGACACGTGACGTCGGTGGGCGCTACTATCACTATCTGCAGGCAGGCGAGTTGTTCCCCGCCCTGGCCAGACGAGGAGGCCCCCTGAAACTCGTTACCCGGCAGAGGCGTGAGATCTGGGACCACTGGCTCACATTCGCTCTGATAGCCGGGTGCCTGGTGGCTGAATGGGTGCTAAGAAGATTGAAAGGCCTGATATGACCGAGAAGAAGCGCCGGGCAGTATTCTTGGACCGGGACGGCGTACTGATTGAGGATGTAAACTACCTTACCTGCAGGGAGCGCGTCCGCGTTCTGCCCGGCGTGCCAGGGGCCCTGCAAAGACTGCGTAACGCCGGTTACCTTCTGCTGGTTGTGACAAACCAGAGCGCTGTCGCCAGGGGCTGGCTAACTGAACAGGAGCTCGCGGATATCCACGCCGAACTGCAAAGCCGACTGGCGGAGCGGGGTGCGCAGGTGGACGCAATCTACTACTGTCCCCATCTGCCCGAGGGCAAGGTGCAGCAATACACCCGCAACTGCCAGTGTCGCAAGCCTGCCCCCGGGCTTATTAACCGGGGGGCAAGGGAGTGGAACGTCGAGACGGCGCAGTCCTACATGGTGGGAGACTCCGCCCGGGACATCGCGGCGGGGCGCGCCGCAGGCTGCCAGACCATCGCAGTCGGGCGGGCGCGCGGCAGCGGGGCCGATGCCGACGTGCCTAACCTGCCGGCAGCTGCGGACTTCATTCTGTCGGCACAGTAAGCCGACGGTGAGGGGCTCAATTGTCAGGAATGTACGGCAGATCGGTCTGGGGTTTGATGGTCGGATCCTCGTACAGGTCTTCCTCAATGTCCTCCATCTCGGGCAGGCTTTGCCCCTGCGCCTTCTGGATGTTCTCCAAGATCCCCTCCACCTTCTCCTTGCCCACTCGCCGCTTCAGGTTCTCCAGCATCTCAGGGGCCAGCCGGCCGGATGTTCCAGTAAGGAAATCCACGAGCACGGCATCCTTCAGCTTGTCGATGCGGATCATCTCCCTCAGGCTCTTCGTGGGGCCGGGATCCCAGTTTTCCACGATGATCTCGGCCTCCTTCCAAAGCGCATCGGCCTTCTCGTCGGCGTTTGCGGCGGCTGCGAAAAGCGCCCGGGCCAGGTATATTCTGACGTAATTGCGGACCTGGCTGAACGTCATGGAGCTGGTGTAGTCGCTGAGCGCCCATTCCAGATAGCCGTCGTAGTTGCGGGTCTTCTTGGGAACGGCTTCGGGGAACTTCTGCACCAACAGCTCATAGTAAGCGCGGCTACGTCGTGAGTCGCCCAGCAGGTAGAACTCAAGAACTCCGCGCCGCAGAAACGTCTCGTAAGCGTTCTTGACGCCCGTGTGGTAGCGCTCGGGCCATAGATCCACAGCCTGCTCGAACAAGGGGATCGTCGCATCTGCAAAGCGGTAGTCCACGCCGACGTCGTAAAGCATCTCGCCCCGTAGGCCGTAAAGTATGCGGCCGTGCTGGACAAGCGATTGCATACCCGCGTAGACGAGCCGGTGCAACTGAACGCGCCTGTAGTCATACGGTGACTCCTGACCGCCCCACAGTGGATCCTCGTCCAAGCTCCGGGTGGGACGCTCCAGGTTGAACCTCTCGACCGTGCGGTCGAGCCTTTCCTCCAGCCGGTCAACGACACGCATGCCCTCCAGCGCCCAGTAGATGGTATGAGGAAACGGGCTGCGCCAGTCGAATGGTGCCGGGTTCCCGTCGCTGTCTGCGAAGCGTTCCCGCAACGCCAGCATCTTGGCGGGCTCCATGTTGTAATCCTGCCGCAGACGCCGGGCCTTGGCGTAAGTCTCCAGTTTGCGGAAGGCGGCGGCATGTTCGGGACGCGCCAGGACATCGATGACAGTTTTGGGCACGCTGGCAGTCCGGTGGTGGAATTCGAAGAACCGCTCGACTATGTCGAAGCCCCTCTGCTGGCATTCTCTCACCAGAGCGCGCACGTCAGCGTCATCCAGCAGCTCGTCACGAGTGTGAGGCGCTTCAGCGAAGGCCCGCAACGTGGCGGCGTCTCCACTGCCGCCGAGGACTTCGTGCATTATCCTGGCGAACTGGGCTTTGTAGAAAGGATGCGCGTAGTCATCCTGCATCCCGATCTTGTGGAACAGGGTGTAGGCGAGACTCTCGTAGATGCGCGGCGCTTCGGGGTTGTACCTCAAGCCCTCGTCGCGCAGAAGTTCGATGCCACTCCATATCCAGTCCCACCGGTCGGGCAGGTAGTCGACCTGGGAACTGATGTTGTAGGCCATGTTCCAGGCCTGCACGTCCCAGACCTCCGGTATCCGCGGCGCCAACTTACAGGCCCAGTCTGCGAGCTGCACGAGCTCGAAGTAGCGGCCCTGGTTCTTGAGGGCTTCCATGCGAATCCAGATAACGTCGATGATAATGCCCCGTCCCCAGCCGAGTGCCTGCGTTGCCAGCGCCAGCTCGGGACTCAGGCCCTGCTCAGGCTCGTTGGTGAGCCCGTACTCGGCGCGCATCCGGTACATGGGCTCGATGGCCGAACCGGCGGCGCCGATCATCAGCGCAACGGCGACCAGCAGGAGCAGCAACCGCTTTGTCTTCGTATGCATGGTCCGATGGCATCCAGAACGTCAAACGATGGTCTTCGCCAGTTCCCTGCGCGAGTAGAAGTACATGCCGACCAGCAAGCCCAGCGCCCCTTTGACGTAGAACAGCACGGCCCCCGCTGCGGCGACGTCGGCCAGCCGTACCATCTGGCCGTCCACCAGCTTGCCGAGCGGATTGTGGTGGCCGAAGTTGGGCATCAGTGCCACCAGCGCGCCCGCGAGCGCGCGCCAGGCCCGATCGATGTGCACGGTAACTGTGGTCAGCCGGGCATAGACGTCAGGCTCCACAAATTCTTTCGCGAACCACGGCCCAATGAGGCCGCCGAAGAACAGACACAGAACCAGCAAACTCGCCACCGGGAAGCTGAAAAGAGAGCCGGCCATGATGCCCAGAGCCGCCAGCAGCGAGACGTGCACGACAAGGATCAGCAGTGAACGGTAGTAGTTAGGCAGGAAGCCCCCCTCGCGCTGCATGATCTGCACGGGCTGCTGGATGTCGAAGATAACGTGGCTGTTGAGGCTCATATTTTGAAAGCGGAGCCAGAGCGTGCCATCGTCGTTTACCACATTTGACGGCATCTCGATTTCGTGCGTTGCGTTGCTGCCCCAGATCTGCCTTTCTCCCGCCCACACGCGGCGGAACTGCTGGTTCTCCTTGCCTCTGCTGCCCTGGACCGTCTCACGGTGAAAGGCTTCCCATCTGCCCAGAACTTCGTTGCGGTCGGTGCTGTGGGGCTTGAATCTGACGTGAAGTACTTCGCCCTGTCGCTTCTCTAAGCCCGCAAACGGCCACGCGCGCCACGTGCCAGGCACCACGGCCTGGCTCTTGTAGAGCAACTCGCGCTCACGTCGCACCATGTAGCTATTCATGGCCCAGCGACCGAGAGTCTCCTGCTTTCTCTCCAGCTCCTCCATGGCCTCTTGCCGCGCCTGCTCCCTGAAGTCGGGCAGGGGCGCCTTGACGGCCTTGCGGGCAACGAAGACCTCGAGCGCCAGTTCGTTCCACTCCTTCTGCGCCTTCATTGCCACGTCCGGGCGCATGCTGCCGACGTCCGGCGGTCGGGCAACATAGGCCACCAGCAGAAACGTGCCACCCGTCATGACGATCAACACGGACGTGCACATCACAACCACGCCGAACCACTTGCCCAAGAGAAACTGCCATCGCCGCATTGGCTTTGTGTCGGTTATGTGCACGTAGCGCCGCTCCACCTCCGAGCAGATGCTGGCCGTCGTAGTGAATATGGCCAGCAGCGAGAGCAGCACAAGGGCCAGCACCAGCGAGTAGAGCAGCACCAGTTGCACCTGGCTCTTGACGCTGCCCTCGGTCTTCAGCGCAAACGGCAGAATCGGCATGAGCACGGCGAAGAACACGAGTAACACGATGACGACCCGGCGGTGGAGGGCCTCCAGAATCATCTTGCGTGCCGACGCCCAGATCGGCGTCCAGTTGGTGATCAGAATGTAGAGCAGTGCGGCCGAACCCAGCAGGCAAACCACCGCAGCCAACGGGCGCCAAACGTTCTGGCCCCACCCGGCCAGGTAGCCGGCCGGCCCGCCGAAGAACTGCACCATCTCCACCAGCAGACCACGAAGAATGAGCACGGCCAGAGGCAACAGCGACAGCACGAACAGCCCGAGAAGGATCTCCGGCGAGCGTTCCAGGAGCCAGCGAAGTGTTCTACCGATCCTGGCCTTCATCGGCCTCCTCCTCACCCTGCTTGACATCCGACTCCAACAGGTCGCGCAGCGCATCCTGGCGCACAGTGCCGGGGGCCTCCTGCTGCGCCGCCGATTCGTCCTCCGCCGCATCTTCGGCGTGTTCCACTTGCATCAGATCGTGCAGCAAGTCAGCGTCCACGTCCGGCTCGAAGGCCGCGACGGGCTCGGGCCCGACCTCCTCCGGCTCTTCCGCCTGTTGGCCCGCGTCGATCAACTCGCGCAACAGGGCCTCCCCGTCGCGCTCTGCACTGCCGCCCAGGAACTCGGCCGTGCCGGTGCCCAGTTCGGCCCCTGCGGTGGCCAGACGCTCGCGGCGCGCCTCCCTCACCACCGTCAGGAAGTATTCCTCCAGGCGCCGCGTGGGGGCGCTGACTTCCACATCCCCGGCCGGAACGCGTTGCCGAATCAGCTCTATGACCTCATCGAGTGTCTCCTCGTCGAGCCGCGGTGCACGAATCTGCGTCACGTCGTGCGCTGTCAACAGTTCACTGACGGTGCCATAGGCACGCTGCTTGCCCCCGTAGAGGATGGAGACTTCGTCGCAGATTTCCTCAACGTCGGCCAGCAGGTGGCTGCACAGGAATATGGTCTTGCCCCGGTCACGCAGGGTGAGGATCAGGTCCTTCATCTCCCGCGAGCCGATGGGATCCAGCCCCGTCGTTGGTTCGTCGAGGATGAGGAAATCGGGGTCATTGATCAATGCCTGAGCCAGGCCGATCCGGCGCGCCATGCCCTTCGAGTATTGCCCGACGGGGCGCTTACGCGCCCGGTTCAGCCCCACCATGTCAATCAGTGCGTCCACGCGGCGTCCCCGTTCCTGGCGGCCCAGGTGGAACAGGCGTCCGAAGAAATCCAGCGTTTCTTCGGCATTCAGGTAGGGATAGAGATGCGATTCTTCGGGCATGTAGCCGACCCGCTTCTTGATATCCACGTTGCGTGGGGCCCGGCCGAACAGGCGCACCGCCCCTTTCGTAGGAAACAGCAGGCCAAGTATGAGCCGCACGCTGGTCGTCTTGCCCGACCCGTTGGGGCCCAGCAGACCGAAGACCTCCCCCTGGTGGACCTCCAGGTTCAGCTCGCTCAAAGCGCGCACGCTTTCGCGACCCCAGAAGTCGCGGTAGACCTTGGTCAGCTCGATCAGTTCGAGAACGGTGCTGTTTGTATCAGGCATAGTCGTGCAGCCCCTCAGGCCGAGGCGGGGACGGGTTTCGCGCGGTCGGCCACCGTGCCGGAATGCGGTGTCAGATCCTCGCCGAAACGCACCAGCCTAGCGCTGTTGAAGATAACGATGAACGAGCCCACGTTGTGCAGAAGTGCAGCCACCACAGGATTCAGATAGCCCAAGCCACCCAGCAGCAGGCCCACCACGACGAACACGGCGCCGAAGAGCAAGTTCTGCACGATGACCGACCGCAGACGGCGTGACAGCCGTACCAGGAAGGGCAAGCGGCCCAGGTCGTCGGCCATCAGCGCTATGGAAGCGCTGTTGATCGCCACGTCGCTCCCGGCGGCTCCCATGGCGATGCCCAGGTCGCCGGCGGCCAACGCCGGTGCATCGTTGACGCCATCGCCGACCACGGCCACCATGTGCCCCTCATCCCGCAGCATCTCCACCAGGCGCAGCTTCTGCTCGGGCAGGCATTCTCCTTGCACGTCGGTGCAACCCAGTTCGGCGGCCACTTTCTTCGCCACGCTCCAGCGATCGCCCGTGAGCATCGAAAGCCGGCGCACGCCGAGGTCCCTCAGCTCTGCGGTCGATTCTCGGGCTTCCGGTCGCGCCCGGTCCTCCAATCCGGCCCAGCCGATGCAGCGCCCTCCCTTACTCACGTAGAGCACGCTCATGCCCTCGACGGCGTTCTGGTGGCGGTCCTTGCGGGCCATGCTCATATCGACGCCATGCTCCTGCAGGAACTCCTGCCGCCCCACGATCACTTCCTCTCCGCCGATGGTGCCCACCACTCCCTTGCCGGGGGTCTCCTGGAAACGGGTCACGTCCTTCAACGCCACGTGGGTGCGCTCCGCCACCTTGCAGACTGCCTGGGCCACGGGGTGGCGCGAGTTCTGCTCCAGGCTTGCAGCCGTTTCCACAAGCTCCACCGGCTCCACGCCCTCGACAGGACTCAGGCGGGTGACGGTCAACTCGCCCGTGGTCAGCGTGCCTGTCTTGTCGAAGACGACCGCCGTAATGTCGCCGGCCGCCTCAAGATGGGAAACGTTCTTGATGAGTATACCCAGCCGTGCGGCAGCCGACAGCCCGGCCACCATCGCCGTGGGAGTCGCCAATACAAAGGCGCACGGGCACGCAATGACCAGCACGCTGACAAAACGAGAAGGCTCGTTCGTGAAGACGTACACAATGGCGGCGACCATCAGCATGACTGGCGTGTACCACTCGGCGTAGCGGTCAATAAGCTGCATGAACGGCGTCTTGGTGCGTTCTGCGTCGAGGATGAGGTGCTTCACTTTGCCGAGGGTCGTCTCCTCGCCAACGCGGGTCACCTCAACCTCCACGGCGCCGGTGAGGTTGTGTGTGCCGGCGAAGACTTCGCTGCCCTCGTCCTTGTCCGAGGGCAGGGACTCGCCCGTGATCGTGGCCTCGTCGATGGTGGTCTCGCCGCGCACGATACGGCCGTCGGCGCCTATCCTGTCTCCCGGTCGCACTCGGATGCGATCCCCCGGGGCCAGAGCGGATATCTGCACGGTTTCGCCGGTAATCAGCTCCGCCGTCTCGGGCGTCAGGGTCATCAGGCGCTCGACGGACTCGCGCGCACCAGCGGCTGTCTGCTGCTCTATCAGGCTGGCCAGCAACATGAAGAACGCGACGATACCGGCTACCTTATAGTCAGCGTCCTCAAACATTTGCCCCCCGACGTCGGTGGTCTGCCCCGCCCCGCCGAGGGCGAACGCCGCAATAACCGCGATCGCCACCAGCACGTCCATGTGCATGCTGCCTTCCTTCAACTCGCGAAAGGCACCGATCACGATCGGCGTGGCGAGGATCAGCGCGCCGATCAGGGCGCTGAGACCGCCAACGATGGGGTCCTCCCTGAACAAGATGTAATCAGCCAGATAGGCGTTCAGGACGAGCACGCCGCCGATAAAAGTGATAATCAGCCGCGTGTGAATCGAGCCTATGTGCTCGTGGTCGTGCAGTTGTTCGGCTTCCTCGAGTGCCACTTCTCTGGTCTCCTAAATGCGCTTCTGCTTGCCCTCGACCTTGGTGCTTGCGTACGTTTATCCCTACTGCCCTGCGCCGGGCACGGTCGTCGGCAGGAAGGGCTTCTTCTGAAGCTGGATCCGGAACTCGCGGCTGGTGCCATCCGGCGGCTCGTAGAGCACGAATGCGCCGGGCGAGTCCTGCAGTATCTGCACAACGGCTCGTTCGTAGAAGTCCTCTCTCAGGATTCTACGCTGTTCTGCCGACTGCGCGTAAACGGCCAGCAGTTGCTCCAACTTGCTGGCATCGGCCCTTGCAGCACGCACCAGGCGCACAGCATCTCCACGCGCCTCGGCCAGGACCTCCGCCCGCCGTGCCTGCGCGTTCTGCACGATGGTGGTGGCCTCCGTCTCGCCCTCGCTGGCCAGGGCATCGCGCTGGTTGGCAGCGTTCTGCGCGGCAGCGAAGGCAGGCGCAACGAGGGCCGGCTCCGATGGGTTCTTGAGGCCCTCCTGCTCAATGGTTTCCACGGCCACCACCTCCACCCCCAGGGGGGCACCGGTGCGCTGCTCAAAACGCGCCAGGCGCCGGCGCAGTTCCTGTTCGATGGAAGGCAACAGATCCTGCCGGTTGATGACGTTCATCACCCTCATTCTGGCCACAACCCGGTTTGTCGCGGCCTGGGCTATGCGTCGCAGCAAGTCAGTCGGCTGGCCCATGTAGAAGCGATATGCCACCGCACCCTCGCTATCACTGCGCACTCGATACCGCACACGCAGTTTTAGATGAACCAGGTTAACGTCACCGGTAAGTAAATACCCATCGCCTCTGACGTCTAAGCTCTGGACCGGGCGCAAATGCCCCGTGGTCGGCATGCCAGTCCAGAACTCATCTTCCAACTCCAGCACTTGCTCATCGGTGCGCAGCTCAATCTTGGTCTCCCACGGCCAGCGGATGTGCACAGTGCCGGGGCGGAGCACAAGTTGACCGCCGACCGGCACTATCCGCCCGAAGCGCAGTTTGAATGCGACCTGGTCCGGCGGGACCCAGAATATGCCCGTCAGCAGGAAGAGAATGATGGCAGCAACCATCACGAACTTCAGGAACCGGAAGCTCGACTTCAGCGCGTCGGCGAGCGCCTCCCCCGCCGACTCCTCGGGCTGCGCGCTCGGCGCGCCGGACCCTGTCTCTTCAGACCCTGCCACCGGCTGCAGTTCCTCTTCGGCCCTGGTCCCATTCTTTTTATTATCAGCCATGGGTCACTCCGCCTCGGGCGCCGTTGTGAGGTTGTCCCCGGCGGGCGCCGTTGTGGGGTTGTCCCCGGCGGGCGCCAGCGGCGGCAACAGCAGCGCCTCCGATTCACCCCGTGTCTCGGGACCGGTATACAGGGCCCTGAACGGCTCGGTCAGGGCACTCACTACCAGGGTTATGGGTTCGCCTCTGTTGCGGGCAGCGGTGGTGATATTGCTCAAGGCTTCCAATCTCCGCAGGAAGATGGCCAGTTCCTCGTTCTTGGCGAATGTCTCGTAATAGGTGGCCACCTCGGCTTCGGCCTGGGCGCGGATGTCTTTCGCCTCCGCCTCGGCTTCGGCCAGTATGCGGTCACGCTGTTGACGTGCCTCGGCGATTTTGGTCCGTTTTATTCGCTGGCCGGTGGCCTCCAGTTCCTTCGCCACGCTCTCTCTTTCCTTGCGCATACGGGCGAAGACGGCGGTTGTGGTCTCTTCGGGCAGGGCAATCCACGTGATGCCCAGCGAGGTCAACTCGATCCCGTACGCATTTTCCATGTTCGTCAGTTCACGCTTGACGCTGGAGTAGATGTCTTCCTCCACCTGATCGAACTTCAGCTTCTCGGGGTCGGTATTGACCAGGTCCTCCAGGCGGTACTTGCCCAGTACGCTATTCGCGCTGTTGTTGATGATATTCTCCAGACGGGCCTCGGCTGTCTCGATATCTCCCCTCAGGTTCTGCTGGAACGCGATCGGGTCTACCAGCCTCCAGGTGGCGTAGACACGAGGTATCACCTGGTTGCCATCGGGCAACTGGGTCTGAGTAGGTCTGTTATCCACGATGCGCATGCGCTGGTCGTACTTGGCCACGCTGTCAAAGGGCCAAGGGAGTTTAAAGAACCAGCCAGCCCGGGTAATGACCTCGACGCCCTCCTCCAGGGTGCTCTCGGCGAGCGCGCCTTCGGCATCCGTGCTCTGGCCAACCGTGGGTCTGATAACACGAAGCACCTTGCCGAACCGATAGTGCGCCGCCACAGAGTCCACCCGAACGCTGTAGACGACCAGATAGGCCAGCAGCCCGATGCTGACAAGGGCTACCACGGCCACAGTGAGCTTCTTATCGCGCATTCGGTCATCCCTCCAACTCGGTTTCCAGTATCTGCGGGCGCAGTCGCTCCTGCATGTCGATAATCTGCACCTCTCGTTCGGTACTCGGCAATACGTAGACTCTCTGGCCGTCGAAAGCCTGCTCAAGCACGTCGAAGTAGGTGCGGAATTGGTAGACCATGGGCGAGAGGCGATATACGCTGTCCTGCACCATGAACTGATTCCTCGCCGCGTTCGAGTTCTCCACCAACAGGTATGCATAGCCTTTTGAAGCGTTCACCATCTCAGAGCTGACGGCCCTGGCGTCTTCGACGGTCTGTGCGGAGATCATATCGCCCTCGTAAGAGAGCGCCTCGCGATACTCCATGCTGGCGACCACCTGTTCGAACATACCAGCCGTTTCCGCGGGCGGATGAACGGAAGGTATGCCAACATGGATGATCTCCAACCCCAGTCCCTCGCGATCTATGGCTTCCTGCAGAAGCCGCCGCAGTTGTTCCACAGTCTGGTCGCGCTCCTGCGCTATCCACCGCAGAAAGTCCTGGCTGGCGGCAATGCGGCATATGGCACGGTAACCCAACCGCGCCATGTGCACCTGGATGTGCGCCTGGCGGAAGGCAAAGGTGAACGCCGAGTTCTCGTCGATGCTGCCGTCCTCGCGACGCCGGACCCGATAGTGCACGTTCGCCAGCACGTGGGCGAGGTTTACGCCAGGGGCCTCCACTCCCCCTTCTACCGCCAACTCATCGGTCACGTCCTGCGAGACATCCAGCACTTGATCCTCCGTGCCCACCCGTGTCTGCAGTGACCCGGTGCTCGGCACGAGGAACCTCGCCTCAAACCCGATGCTCGGATCAACATGCCTCTCGCGCCAAAGCAGTACATCCTCTCCGTAACCGCTTCCGAATGCCTGCTCGTCCCCGCTGATATTGCTGCCTTCAGTGCCGTACCACTTGCCTATCTCGACTCTATGCACGCGGAAGGCGGGCACGTGGCGCGCCGTTGAGAAGGGCCAGGGCCACTTCAGATAGAAGCCCGGTTTATACACCGTTGCCTGCAGGCCGCGGGCGGCGTCCTGCTCCGTGAGCACAGGACGCCCGAGCGTCTCAATGAACGCTACCTCGTCCTGCTCCACCTCCACCAGGCCCGTCAGCAGCCACAGGCTGCCCACCTGTATGAGCAGCAGCGGAACAATTGCCCGCTCCATGAAGTGATAGAACCACGTCTCGGAGACCTTGAAGCCGAACTGGTAATCCAGCGTGGCGGCGACTGTCTTAAGCACGCCCTGAGGCTCAGCGAACAGGCCGAGCAGACGACTATCGTAAGGCGGTCGGCGCTCCTGGCCCGGCACCCGGGGGCGGTATATGTCCAGCACGAGGTTCAGCAGAAACTCCAGCGCGATCAGGGCCATCAAGGCGGGTACCACGTACGTCACCACATGCTCGCCCCAACGCACACCGAAGTACGCCATCACCATCGCCACTGCCAACAGGATGCAGGCGATGACGTTGCCAAGGGTGTATCCGGCAGCCGCGCGCAGGATCTGAAACCCCTTGGCCTGGGCAAGGCTCGCGGCGTACTTGCCAATCAAGAACCCGAAGAACGCGATCACAACCATCGCGACTGCCGTCGGGGCGACCTTCGAGACCTGCGCCAGAGACTCCGCTACGCGCACAAGTGTGAACACGCGGTACGCGATGAACATCAGCAGCCCGCTCAGCACAACGCTGAAGGCGGGAACAAGGTACTTCTCCAGCACGTTCAGGCCGCTGCCGGCTCGCATCGTGTCCAGCTCGGTCTCTTCGAAAATCTCCTCGCTGAGCCGGCTCTGACGAAGGCGCTCAAACTCCTCACGTTCATCGCGCGCGAGCCGCCGCTGGCGCCCGTGCACCCACACCATGGCCCACATCAGCACGCCAATGCCCAGGTGCCACGTCTCGGCCTGCACGGCCAGGCTCTCGCTCTGGGTGGAGAATGCCCAGCAGACAATCGTGAAAGCTACCTGTAAAGCAAGGCCGATCAGGGCGGTGTATTCCAGCTTTTTCGGATGCGCCATGTTTCGGTGTCTTTCCTCCGCGGTCAACCGGGCTGTCTCAGATTACCTCACGACGCTCGAACAAGTAGGCCGCCAGGGCTACCATGGAAGCGCAGTAGGCGAGTGCATATAGGAGCGTCATGCCGACGTAGGTCGGCGGTATGTACGGTACCTTCTGCATCAGGTTGTCCGCGACCCAGAACGACTCCAGGTTGGGCACAATCCTCTCCCCTAACCACGCATACACGCCCGCGAATCGTAGCAACAGGACCCGTGCGGGCTCGTATACCACGACGAGAGCCCCGCCCGCGATGAGCGCCGGAATGCCGAATATCAGCTTCAGCCATCCGTTCAGCGGCCCCAACACGAATACCAGCACGCCGACCACGAGCAGCAAAGCCCCCACAGAAATCCACACGTTCCCCAGCGATGCTGCATTACCAAACAGGAAACGCGAGACCATGCCCAGGAAGAAAACCGACAGGCATACAATGGCGTTCATGACCACGTTGAGGCGCGTGCTGGCAGCAACCGCCACCGACCCGAGAACCCAGACGCCGAGCGCAACCAGCCCCGCCGCGATGGCCACCTGGCCAGCGTGCCGCGCGACGAACACGCGCGGGATCAGGTCGATGCCCCAGTGCGGGGTGACCATCAGCAGCAGCCCAAACGCCACGGTGTAGAACGGCAAGGCCAGCGTCATCGCCGTGGAAGTGAAGTTCCAGCGGTAGAAATAGTTGCCGTAGAGAGCGACGGCAGTGGCGAGACCTGCCGGCCCGACCAGCGCGATGGCGGCCGGCCAGTCAAACTCGTACTCAGCCGAACTGGGCACCCCAATGCGCAACGTGGCCAGCAAGGTGATGATCAGCAGGTAGCTGGTCAGGAACATGGCCATGCTGACGCCCAGGAACTTGCCGGTCACGAAAGTGAGCCGGCCGACCGGTTTGCTCAGCACCGCGCCCGCCGTCTCAGCCTCTATCTCCCGGCTGATCACTTGCGTCGCACCGAGAACCGCCATGACGACGCCCAACATCAGAATGGTGGCCAGGGCCATGTCCACCATCAGCTTCTCGTCTTCCACCATGCTGAACATAGTGATGGCGGGCGAGAAGGCAATCAACGCCATGCCGATCACCAGCAGGATGGCATAGATCGGCTGCCGAATGACTTCGGCAAAGGCGTTCTTCGCTATCGTCCAAAGAGTGCTCAGCACAGTATGTCTCGATATGAATACGCTCAGCAGATACGAGAGCGGGGCTCGATGATATGTATGAGTGCACCCGCTACGACCGTCGGTCTCGTCAGCGACAGCTTAGTGCACGCTCCTTCCAGAAGGTTCACGGCCTTTGCGGTCAGATCGAGGGTGCGTCCTGCACCCTCCCCTTCACAGGACCCGCAGTATGTCGGCGGGTTCGGGTTCGGCGCCGCCCATCGCCGCCAGCCGGCGCAATGCTCCATCCTGGGGATAGGGCAGGGAGCCGACGCGGCTGAAGAAGGAGTTGCGACGCTCGCGTTCGCTGCCGAAGTGGGCATCCGCCCAGGCGCCCGTGTATCCGACTCCGACAGTGCTCTTCAGTAGTGTGTGCCCCCACGCCAGGCGCGCCGCGTCGAGGAAATCGGCACGGTATGGTTCGAGCGCAGGCACAGCAAATGTGTCGACAAACTTCTGGCCAGCTTTATTCATCTCGGTGCCGACCATAACGGGCATCTGCAGTTCGCGGGCGGCGTTGAGGCCCGCATGCAGATTACGCACCTTCAGATCCCTTTCCTGCGGGTCCGCTATGTCCCAGTTTCGGTCCGGTATGACGGTCAGCGTCGGCACACCCCTTTCGCGCAAGAAGGAGAAATGCGCCACCGGGTCGGCTTCGCCGTCGCTCGTGCCGTCCAGCCAGCACCCGCTTGGCACTGCCCCGCACGCGCGCGTCATCTGCACCACTTCCTGGAACAGGGGGAAACTCCCCTCGTCCGGCGGAACGTAGCCTACACCTCCGTGCTTCATCAGTCGCGAACGGATAACGTTCTTCAGCGCCGGGACATCGTCCAGCAACTCCTCGACGCTTTCGCGGGGCTCATCCAGCCTGTCGCTCCAGAAGGCAATGAGTTCTGAGCGGTCAGGGAACAGATCCCGAGCCTTCGCCTCATAGGCCACGAGCATGTGCCTTTCGGTGGCGTTGCCCGCCGGGGTGAGCGGCAGAACGTCGCGCTCATAGTCTATGACAACAGGGTCAAGATGTCTGTTGATACGTGCCGCCTTCTCCTGGTTGCGCTGCTGAGCGCATTGACGCATGTGGGCCAGCGTTGCCGCTGCGGCGCTTCCCGGCTCAGGCAACTGGGTGAAGCCCGTTCCGGAGAGGTAGTAGACGCCCGGCTCATGGGGCGAGTTGATCTCGCGACACCGGTATTCGGGTATGAAGACGCGGCTCTCAAAACCGGCGGTGCACTTTAGGCCCAACAGCCGCCCGGCTTCCAGGAACTCGGATGTGCCGTCCAGCACGTCGAAGTCCACAATGCCGGCGACCTCCAGTCCATAGTTCGCCGCCTCCCACGCGAAGCGGGACGGTGACCACCCCCGGCCATTGAAGCTAAAGAACGTGTGACAATGCAGGTTCACCTCGGGCCTCGGCTCGGCAGGAGGTCGGCTCTCCAACCGCGCTGCGAGCAAGTCCAACGCACGACGGCGCCGGCCCGCATCGCAGCTGTCCAACTGAGCTACAAGCTCACTGGTGCTCTTCTCACTCATGGGAACGCCTTGAAAGGACGGGCGGCAATGGGGATGGCAGGCCGAGAAGGGAACTGTACCCCACCCCCGCGGAGGTTTCAAGTGCCCTGTACGTCACCGCCGGGCAAGCAGTCCTCGGCATGGGGCGCATGGGCATGCCGGGGGCGTCTTGCCGGGCTGGCTCTGCTTGGACCGGCGTTTCACTTTCTCTCGGGAAGGGGCATCACGCCTGCCCACGGATAGCTGCGCACCGTTTCCCAGGCGATCTTCTTGTAGACCCTGTCCTGCTCGGGCGTGAGCGTCTTGGTCTCCTGTGGCAGGTTCACCCTGTGCGGCGCTTCCTTGTAAAAGCAGCAGTAGAGCACCAACGACACGAAGTATCGTCCCTTTTCGATCATGTGGATGTTCCAGCCGGGACCGCGGTCGCCCACACCATAGTGAAGCTCGAAGAACTGATCTTCCGGCAGTCCCGGAATCTGTCCCGATTCCAGCGCTCGCTTCAAGTTCGCCAGCGCCAGGCCAGTCGGCACGATGAGGACCGGCTTGCCGGGGTATTCGCGGTCCATCTTCTTCCGCAGCGCCTCGAAGTAGGCCAGGTGGTTCGTTACGCCCTCTTCCCAATTCCGGGCCGGCTTCAGCCCGCGTTCCCGCGCCAAGGGCGCCATGTAGTCCTGGCGCAGTTGCGCCCAGCCATCCTGGAACGCGCGGCCCGGCCACTGTTGATAGAGGTAGAGTTGAATGGCGGGGCTGGATTGCCGGGCCATCATGTAGAAGTTGCCGGAGTGCTGCGCCTCGTTCTCGATCGAGCGGCCGTGGCCGGCAAAAGGCTGCGTGATGAGTATGTCGATTGGGGCCAGCTCGACGAAGGCACGGGCGTAATCCGGGCGGCCGAACCCCTTGCCCGGGTGGTTCCAGAGCCAGTCCGTCGGCGCCCCGGGCACGCTGAAGCGATGGGCATGGTGCTCGTAGCCAGCGCTGCGGGCGACCGGCTCCAGCCAGCCGTTGTTGAATGTGTCGCTCAGGCTGTTGCCCGTGCTGAACGTGACCAGCCCCTCGGGCGGCGCCACCGGCCCGATCGTGTAGACGCCGCTGACCGCTTCGCTGGGGAACCTGCCGGGCGCGACGGCGATAGCACTCAGGCAGGTATTGCCGGGGCCGACCTCAACCGGTCCGGCCGGCCGGCGTCCCTTTTCGCCCGTGGGCACAGTGCCGTCCGTAGTGTAGCAGACCTCCGCCCCTGGCAGAGGCGGCTCTATCGTGACCCGAAGTGGCCTCTCGTAGCGGCCCGGCGCGGGGTTGAGCGCCGGCCTCGGCGTGATGTTGTCCGCCGTGCCGATGTCGATCCCAACGTACGCCCCGTCCTCCAGGAACGCATCGAACCACGTGCCCGTGTCGCGGTCCAGCGCCTTCGCGTAGTCGTGGCCTTTCTCGCGCGTACCGGCCACGCCGAACGGCTCGCCGGTCAGTTTGCGCTCGCCCTCGTAGAACTGGATCTCGGCGATCAGACCGTACGAACCGTCCGGGCCTTCGTACTTGATCCAGCGATAGGCCGTCCGGTTGGTGAAACTCAGTTCCGTCCACGCGCCCTCGGGCGGCTCCCGCTCGACCCTGGCCAGTTCTACGAAACCGACCGTCTCGCCGCTGTTGGAAGCAACGATGCGGCCCCCAGGCATCTTGTCCGCGTGCCCCGCGGCGGGGTAGACGCGGACGCGGTCCACCACGGGCGCCGGTTCGGCCATCACCGCAGATGCCGCGATCCAGATCGTCAGCAGCACAATACCGGAGCTATTCCTGAGCTTCATGTGGTCACCTCCCACCTGTCACGTTCCTCGGGATTCCCCGGGTAGGTTCGTCTCGGCGGAATCCGTCCCGCCACGGAGTATGAGCCTATGCCGCTGAAACGGGTTCGTCAAAGCTCTCCGCTCGCCAGCGCTTCATCAGGTCCTATCCCCAGGCAACGGGATGGTTCAGATCCGCAGCTTTGCGACTGCTTCATGAACGTTGGGCAGATCCTGCGTGCCACGGCTGCCGCTGGCCAGGCAAATTAGCACAGACACAGCGTGGTCCGTCAGGTCATGACGGCCGTGAGTCGGTGAACCTGCTCCAGGATCGCTCCGGACAAGTCCTGCGAGACCATCCCCTCCGCCATCTGGAACACGACGTATCGCGTGTGCCTGACCACCTTAGCCTCGATCTTCACGGGCTTCTTGCGCAGGTGGTCAATGATCAATGTTTCACAGGCCCCGGGGGGGGCAGCCCTCGCGTGACGTCTGCCAGGTTATAGGCCGGGGCGGAGAGCTGCCGCCGCACCGCATTGTCCATGAACCGGTGGCAGGACGGATGCGCCCATTTCACCCTGTTCTTGCCCTCCACTATCCACGGCGAAGTAAGCCTCTTTTTCCAGGAGCCGATGCACCTCGGGCCTCGCGCAAGCCGCATCTGTGCGCAACAAACGGTCAACGTCTATGTCGCGCGAACGATCCGCGATCAGCTCCAGCACGATGTCCCGTTCCTCCCCCAGCCGGCCCATCTCGCTGCTGGAGGCAGCGCGCTTGTCGCCCTCCGTGCGACCGACACGCCCTCAGTATGGAGCTGTTTCCCCCTATGCGGCACTTGCGTCACGCAACGTGTTTTCAATACAATCTTACATCGGCTTCGGGTGCTCTTCTGCCCGGCGCGACGCAGCGCAACGGTGGAGCACGTGTGGACTGTCCGCCATTGTGAGGTTCACTGCGTCGCTAGAAACTGGTTGTATGCGGCCCTACCCCCTGCTACCCGTCAACGCCCTGACCCGAAGGATGACTCAACAAGTGGGCTACCAGATAGTCGTCTGCGTAAAGCAGGTACCTGACACCGAGAACCTGACCGCCGACGCCATGAAGGAGGACGGCACGGTCAACCGCGCTGCCCTGCCGGCTATCGTCAACCCCGAGGACCTGAACGCGTTGGAGATGGCTCTCCAACTGCGCGAACGCCACGGGGGAACGGTGACTGCAGTCAGCATGGGGCCGCCCAAGGCAGCCGATGCGCTGCGGGAATGCCTGTTCCGGGGGGCTGACCGCGCGGTCCTTCTGACCGATCGGCGCTCTGCGGCCTCCGACACGCTCGCCACTTCGCAGGTGCTCAGCCACGTCGTGCGCGCTCTCGGGCATGTGGACCTGGTCTTGTGCGGTCGCCAGGCCATAGACGGCGACACAGCCCAGATAGGCCCGCAGCTTGCCGAGAAGCTCGGCCTGCCCCAGTACACCTACGTTGACGAGGTGCAAAAGTCCGGTGAGGGCCAGCTAACCGTACGACGAGCACTGGGCAACGGGCACGAGGTGCTGTGCGGCCCAATGCCCGCGCTGCTCACCGTACCCTCGAGCGCCAACGACCCGCGCCCGCCTTCTGCAAAGTGCCTGATGAAATGCAAGAAGGCACGCATCCCGCTGGAGATCGACGAGGGAGCCGGGGTGGACGTGGAGACATTGCGCCGCCGAGGTCTGCTTATCGAGCAGTGGGACCTGGACGACATCGGCCTGGACGAGGCGCAGTGCGGCGTCAGCGGGTCGCCCACGCGAGTGAAGAAGGTCGAATCAGTGAAGCTGGTCAGTGAAGACCGCCGGCGGGTGGAGCCGACCACGGAGGGACTGACCGCACTGATCGAAGAGCTGCAGGCGGAACACATCTTCGACTGACCCGGCTGCGAAACCAGGAGTGACCGCAGTGATGCATGAAGAAGCCAGAGACGTTTGCGTGTTCGCCGAGGTGAACGACGGCCGGGTGGCCGAAGTGAGCCTGGAACTCCTGCATAAGGCCCGTGAACTGGCGGCGGAGCTTGACGGTCGCGTCGGGGCGTACCTTCTCGGCCGGAACGTCCACGCGCTTGCCGACACGCTATTCGCCCACGGCTGCGAGACGGCGTACGTGGCCGACCATGAGGCGCTGGCGCATTACACCACGCTCCCCTATGCAGACGTTATAGTCCGCATGGTTGAGCGGCACCGACCCGCCGTCGTGCTCTTCGGCGCTACCACCACCGGGCGCGACCTGGCCCCACGCGTCGCCTCGGCGCTGAGGGTGGGCCTGACGGCCGACTGCACCGACCTGCAGACCGGCCCGCATCGCGACGTGACCTCCGGCAAGGATTACAAGAATCTGCTTTACCAGATCCGCCCTGCCTTCGGGGGCAATATCATCGCCACCATCGTCAATCCTGACACTCGCCCTCAGATGGCGACCGTCCGCGAGGGCGTGATGAAGATGGGCGAGCCGCAGGCTGACCGTCACGGCGAATTGATTGAGTTCGAAGGCGAGATCGACGAGTCACTGCTCTGTGTTGACTTGTTGGAGGTTTTCCGCGAGGAGAAATCGGTCGATCTGAAGAAAGCGAACATCATCGTCTCCGGAGGGGCCGGAGTTGGAAGTAAGGAGAACTTCGCGCTCATCCGCCGCCTCGCGGAAGTTCTCGGGGCAGAGGTGGGCGCCTCGCGCGCCGCTGTCGATGGGGGCATGATTGACAAGGCCCACCAGGTCGGCCAAACCGGCACCACCGTGCGCCCGAAGCTCTACATCGCCGCCGGCATCAGCGGCGCAGTGCAGCACCGGGCGGGCATGCAGGAGTCGAGCAAGATCATCGCTATCAACAACGACGCGAACGCGCCAATCTTCGAGTTCGCCCACTACGGCATCGTCGGTGACCTGAACCAGGTCATCCCCGCGCTCATCGACATCTACAAGGAACACGCGAGGTAAGGTACCGCGAGATGGCCAACTTCTTCACCGACAACCAAGACATCCTCGACTACCTCGACAACGCGGACCTGCGCACCCTCGCTATGCTGCAAGAGCGCAACTACGCGGAGGCCGACCACTACGACTACGCGCCAGTCGATTACGAAGACGCCATGGACAACTACCGGCGTGTGCTGGAGATGGTGGGCGAGTTGGCCGCCGAGTTTATCGCTCCCCGCGCGGAAGCGGTTGACCGCGAAGGCGCCCACTACCAGGACGGAGTGGTTACCTATGCGCAGGGCACACGGGAGGCACTCGACCAGCTCAGCATGGCGGACCTGATGGGGTTCACATTGCCGCGCCGTTACGGCGGGCTCAACATGCCCGTGCTCATCTACACCATCGCCATCGAACTGGTCAGCCGCGCGGATGCCAGCCTGATGAACTTGTTCGGCCTCCAGGACATTGCCGAGACCATCAACAGCTTCGCCGACGAGGGGATTAAGGAGCATTACCTGCCCAAGTTCTCCAGCGGCGAGGTGACAGGCGCCATGGTCCTGACCGAGCCCGACGCCGGCAGCGACCTGGGCAACGTGCAACTGCGCGCAACGTGTGACGAAGAGAACGGCGTGTGGCGGCTCAATGGGGTCAAGAGGTTCATCACCAACGGCTGCGCCGACGTACTGCTGGTGCTGGCCCGCAGCGAACCCGAAGTTGAGGGAGCGCGCGGACTGAGCCTTTTCGTCTGCGACGGCGACGAGACGGTGCACGTGCGCCGCATCGAAGACAAGCTCGGAATCCATGGCTCCCCCACCTGCGAGCTCCAGTTCAACGACACCCCGGCCAGGCTGATCGGCAGTCGTAAACGTGGCCTGTCCACCTACGTGATGGCACTGATGAACGGCGCTCGGCTCGCCATCGCCGCACAGGGCGTCGGCATCGCCCAGGCTGCCCTCACGGCGGCCCTCGACTATGCCGCGGACCGCGAGCAATTCGGGCGTCCCATTCGCGAGTTCCCCGCCGTGCGGCAACTGCTCGGCGACATGCATATGAAGGTGGAGACGAGCCGCCTGATCACCTATGAGACAGCCCGTATCGTAGACTTGATGGACGGCATCGACCACCTGAAGGCCACGGGGGAGCTCGATGATCTGCCGGGCGGCGAGCAGTTGGCGAATCAGGCCCGAACCTACACGCAACTGGCACGCGCTCTTACACCCATCGCCAAGTACTACGCCACCGAAATGGCGAACCAGGTCGCCTACGACGCCTTGCAGGTCCTCGCCGGCAGCGGCTTCATGCGTGATTACGAGGTGGAACGCTATTATCGGGACGCACGCATCACCACCATTTACGAGGGCACCACGCAAATACAACACGCAGCGGCCCTCGGCCACGTGCTGCGAGGCACGCTGGAGGAGCGCTACGCCCAGATGCACGCCGCGCACCAGAAAGCCGGCGCGGACGAGTCCATGCTCCATGCCCTGGCTGCGGCACGTGAGTGGCTTGCGCAGGCCGTGCACTACGCCAATGAGCAGGACCAGGACTTCCGCGATCTGCACGCCGACAAACTGGTCGAAAGCGCGACGGCCATCTACAACGGTTACCTGCTGCTGGCACCTGCCGCGCGCTCCGAGCACAAGGCCGCCCTCGCCGAGAAGTACATGAACGAGGAACTGCCAAAGGTCCGGCTGCGGCGTGACCAGATTCTGAGCGGCAGCCGCACATACCTGGACCGCATGCCCGAGCTGCTCAACTATGAGTGAGCCGGGCGCCGACCGGCTCCGGGAAGATGTCCGACAGCTCTTGACTCAATGCCCCTTCGGCATCGGCTTCCACGTCTCCATCGCAGGCGGTTTCGGTCGCGCTGTGGGCCGGGCTTTGGAACGGGAATGCACCGCGTTGCAGATCTTCTGCGGAAACCCCCGCGCCTGGGCCCTCCGCCGGCCGGATGAGGGCGAGATTCAGGCATTTTGCACTGCGCGCACCCGGGCCGGGCTCCACCCCCTTTTCGTGCACTCATGCTACCTCGTCAACCCATGCTCGCAGGACCCGAATGTCCTGCGACGCAGCATCAAACGGCTCGGGGGGGAACTCGAGCTCTCCCACTGCCTCGGCGCCGATGCGTACGTTTTGCACCCCGGCAGCCACAAAGGGCGCCCCGCCGACTGGGGCATTCTGCGCGCCTCGGAAAGCATCGGCTCTGCCCTGCACGCCGCGGGAGAGACGGTACCAGCGCTACTGCTCGAGGGCATGGCTTCGTCTCATGGGCCGGGCGGAGAGATGCGGCGTTTGGGCGCGTTGATCGACCGCCTGAAGGACGGCGCGCCCAACCACACCTTCGGCATCGCGCTGGATACATGTCACCTCTTCGGGGCAGGCTACGACCTTCGCGACCACGCGGAAGTGGAACGCCTGGTCAACGACGTGGACGGAAATGTCGGCCTTCCCTCCCTGCATCTGATCCATGTCAATGATTCGCGCGATGGACCAGGCAGTCGCCGTGACCGGCACACCCACATCGGCGAAGGGACTATCGGCGAGGTAGGCCTCAGGAAGGCTCTCAACCATCCGGCCCTGAATGGCAAGCCGCTGATCCTTGAGACCCCCTGGGAATCCGCGGCAACCGACCTGCAGAATCTGCTCGCCGTGTTGCGGCTTATCCAGTAGAGGTTGCGCGACTGCGCACGTTACGACAAGATTGCGGGGGCCTCGCCTACCGCATACACTTATAGGGTCGATGGCTTCCTCAAATCCAGACGTGGATCATGCCCCATGGATGATTCGCACTTCGACATCGTGATAGTCGGCGCCGGCCATGCCGGCTGCGAGGCTGCATTGGCAGCCGCCAGAATGGGCGCCCGCACGGCACTGCTCACCATGAACCTGGATGCCGTCGCACGCATGAGCTGCAACCCGGCCATCGGCGGCCTGGCGAAGGGCCAGCTCGTGCGTGAGATCGATGCCCTCGGGGGCGTCATGGGGCGGGTGATCGACCAGACAGGCATCCAATTCCGCATGATCAACACCAGCAAGGGCCCCGCCATGCACAGCCCGCGGGCCCAGGCAGATAAGAACGCCTACAGCATGGCGATGAAGCGACGCATCGAGGAGCAGCAGAACCTGCTGCTCCGTCAGGATATGGTGACCAGCGTGCGGGTGGGGGACGGACAGGCCCGGGGGGTCCTCACCCGCAGCGGTCACACCTATCAGGCGCAGGCCGTTGTGCTGACCACCGGCACGTTTCTTATGGGCACGCTTCACTTCGGCCCGTCGATCGTCGAGGGCGGTCGCATGGGCGAGCCCCGCGCCGTGGGCCTCTCCGACAGCCTGCGACAGGCAGGAATCGGCCTGGGCCGGATGAAGACGGACACTCCCCCGCGCATCAACGGGCGCACAGTGAACTGGCAGGCCCTGGAAGCCCAACCTGGCGACCCAGAGCCCCGCCCCTTCAGCTTTGCCACCAAGCGCATCGAGTGCAATCAGTTGCCCTGTTACCTCGCCTACACGAACAAGCGAACGCACAAGATCATCCGCGCTGCCCTCGACCGGGCTCCCCTCTATGACGGCCAGATCAAGGCCGGGCTCGGCCCTCGATACTGCCCGAGCATCGAGATCAAGGTCCTGCGCTTCCTCGATAGGGAGCGACATCTGCTGTTCCTGGAGCCCGAGGGCCGCGATACTTACGAAGTATACGTAAACGGTTTGTTCACCAGCCTGCCGAGGGACGTGCAGGAGGATATGGTCCACAGCGTTCGGGGGCTCGAACATGCCCAGATCATGCGCTACGGATATGCCGTCGAGTACGACTGGGTGCCGCCGCAGCAGCTTCGTCCGAGCCTGGAGACTAAGGCCGTTGAAGGCCTGTTCCACGCGGGTCAGATCAACGGGACCAGTGGATACGAAGAGGCCGCAGCCCAGGGCCTTGTCGCCGGCATCAACGCCGCGCGTAAACTGCAGGCCATGCAACCACTGGTGCTCGGCCGCGACGAGGCATACATCGGCGTGATGATCGACGATCTGGTAACGAAGGGCACGCAGGAGCCCTACCGCATGTTCACCAGCCGCGCCGAATACAGGCTGGTACTGCGGCAAGACAATGCGGACCGCCGACTGATGCGCTACGGGCGCGAGAACGGACTCATCGACCCGCAGCAATGGCGGCGCCTGCGACTCAAAGAGCGCCGGATAGAGCGCATCCGCGCCTACATCGACGACACCTGGCGGAACGGCAAGACCCTGACCCAACTGCTGCGCCGTCCGGAGACGACGCTTCAGAACCTCGCAGAACGTGACAGCCGGCTGGCAGAACTCCTGTGTGACCCCGCCGCTTGCGAACAGGTCGAGATCGAGGTCAAGTACGAAGGCTATCTGCAGCGTCAACGCGAACAGATCGCCCGTTTTCGCCGCAACGAGGACAGGCGCATCCCCGAGTGGTTGGACTATGGATCGATTCCCGAGCTGCGGAGTGAAGCAAGAGAGAAACTCGCCGAACTGCAGCCTGCCACGCTCGGGCAAGCGTCGCGCATAGCCGGCATCAGCCCCGCCGACATCTCCATCCTCATGATCTACATGGAGGGGCGCCGCAAGCTCAACGAAGCCGGCGCCACCGATTAGCCATGCCCATGAAACCCGGCAAGCTCCCACCTGAGCTTCTCGCCCGGCTTCTCGAAGCCAATGAAATCGAGGATGAACGCGTCATCATCCACCCAGCCGTTGGCCGAGACGTAGCGGCAGTCCGTTTCGGCGATGTCTGCCTTATCGCCAAGACCGACCCTATCACGTTCGCCACGAACCGCATCGGTTGGTACGTCGTCCATATCAATGCGAACGATGTGGCCACCGTTGGAGCCCGGCCCCGCTGGTTCCTCGCTACTGCCCTGCTGCCGGAGAGGGCCACGGAAGAACGCCTTGTCGAGTCCATCTGGCAGGACATGCAGCGTGCCCTCGACGCCATCGACTGCGACCTCATCGGCGGACACACGGAGATCACCGTCGGACTCGACCGCCCCCTGCTCATAGGCCAGATGCTCGCCGAAGTAGCCTGCGACAAGCTTATCGACAAACGAAACATCCGTCCGGGCGACCGCGTTCTGCTCACCAAAGGTGTTCCCGTGGAGGGCACGGCCATCATGGCGATCGAGCGAACCGAACAGCTCCGCGCAGCCTTCGATGAGGATCTGCTCGCCCGGGCGCGGGCTTTCCTCGACGAGCCGGGCATCAGCGTCGTCTCTGAGGCGCTGGCCGCCGTCGCCGCAGGGGAGGTCCACGGCATGCACGATCCCACCGAGGGCGGACTCTCCACGGGGCTGTGGGAGCTGGCGCAGGCCGCCGACTGCGGGATGCTCATCCACTCGCAGAGCATACCCCTGCTCGAGCCCGGCGCCGCGTTCTGCCGCTACCTGGGCCTCGATCCCCTCGGCACCATCTCCAGCGGCGCCCTCATAATCTGCACGCCAGAGAACTCGGCTCAGGTCGTCGCCCAGGCCGTCCGCGAGCTCGGGATAGAGTGCGCGGACATCGGCGAGGTGCGCCCCCGTGAGGAGGGCTGCACGCTGCTCCGCGATGGTCGGCCAGTAGAGATGCCCGTCTTCCCCCAGGACGAGATAACCCGCCTGTTCTGAGGTCCGCGAGCATTGCGCTCCGCCGGCTGAGAGACTATCATGTCGCGTCAGTCCCCCCCTGACTGCGGAAGGTAACAATGAAACGCACAAGCCTGGGCCTCGGCACTCTCTGCCTGATGTACCTATTGGTGCTTGCCCTCGCCAGTTGTGGACGCCAGGACCAGCAACTCATTGCGCAACTGCGTGCTGAGATAGCTGAACTGCGTGCCGACAGGCAAACGGCCAGACAGCAAGCCGCGGCGCTGGAGAGCGAACTGGAATCCCTCCGCGCCGCCCACCAGGAACAGCAAGCAGCGCAGGAGAAACTCCAGGAGATCAGCGAGCGTTCAAACGCATTGAGCCAGCAGCTTGAGCAGGCACGCCAGCGCATCGCAGAACTCGAAGCCGGCCAGACGCCCCAGCAGCAGGCCGCAACCGCTCAGTCGGACATCACTGTTGCGCTGGCCAGGCTGCGCGAGCGCGGGCGACGGCTCTACGAACAGAAGGATTACTCCGCCGGCCTCTCCGTGCTGCTCAGCGCCCACGACCTCGGCGCAGACGAACCGGCTGTGCTCTACCGTATAGCACGCTGCTACAGCCACGGTGCCCGCGACGACGAAGCCATCGGGTGGTACCAGCGCTCCCTTGCCGCACTCGAAGACCGCCCCGAGCCCGACCTGCGCAAGCGCGCCCTCACCAACCTTTCGGCGGCACTGCTGCGCCTCGGAAACTCGGAAGCAGCCATCAAGCAAGCGCGCACAGCGCTTGAGCTCGACGGCGGCTACGCGCCGGCATGGTTCAACCTGGGGCTTGCCTACGCTCGAACGCCCGAGCAAGCCGAACAGGCCGTGGAAGCTTTCCGCCAACACGTGGCGCTTGGTGGCAGCCGATCGGTCTGGGCAAAAGAACGGATTAGGCAGCTCCAGACGGGTCAGCCACTCGCTGAGCCCGGCTGACCTCTGCCCCTGCGGCCCAGCTCGCCCTGTGCATTCCCTTGACGCAGCAGGCACTGTTCCCTATACTCAGGTGTAACGATCGCGGGGTGGAGCAGTCAGGAAGCTCGTCAGGCTCATAACCTGAAGGTCGGGGG
>CAYQXJ010000007.1:0-184690 GCA_964421565.1 uncultured candidatus Brocadiaceae bacterium | reverse complement strand
ACGAAGCATCGGCGACCATTGCGCCTGGTATGACTGCGCCCCCTCCGGCCCCGAATACCCCTACAGCGCACATACCTCAGACGGATAACATCTTGACAACCTTAGCCTCGCGACTATAATCATTATGGGAGTGTTGGCTATCCAATCCGTGGCCGACCGAAGGGGGAAATCGGCGGACATGTCATGAAACCGCGCCTGATCCTCACGATCCTTGTCGTGTCAAGCGCTTACGCGTTGGCCCAGCCCGTGCAGGTCAGTCCCCGACCCAGCGAGGTCAAGCCCCAGCTCATCGTGCGGCCAAGCATCACGGTCGAGTCTCCGCGCGGCGGGGAGACATGGTACAAGGGCATGCGACACGCGATACGCTGGAAGAGCACCGGCATACGCGGCAACGTCAAGATCATGCTCAAATGGGGCGCCGGCGCAGGCGGCTGGTTCACCGTCGCCGACAGCACCCCCGATCACGGCCTTCATTTGTACCACGTGCCGGAGACCATCGGCTACGCTGGCGATCAGTTCAAAGTCCACGTCTCCACGCTGGACGGCAAGACCGAAGGCGTCAGCCCGCAACATTTCAGCATCCTCACGCCGCCCGACCTGGCGGTGGTGGACGCCAGGTTCCAGCCATTACCCGACGGGCGGAAGCTGGTGGTCGAGGTCGTGAATCGCGGCGCTCCGATCAAGCGCCTCCCGGTCAAGGTCCGCGTCATCGGCATGCCGGGATGGCCGCTGCGCCCTCTCATCGACCGGGAACTGGAATGGACGCTTTCGCTGGAGCGGGGACAACGCAAGCCGATCGTGCTGGACATAACCCAGCCGGAGACGATTGACGCGCCGCAGCTCCACCTGGGCGTCGAGGTGGACTGGCGGGAAGAAATCCCCGAACCAAACAAGGCGAACAACGCGTTCCAGAAGACCTTCCTTCTGCCCTGCACAGTGCGCATCACGCGCACGAACAAGAGTAAGGTCAAGCTCGGCGAGGAGTTCGAAATGTACGGCCGGTTCGGCGACCACCAGGCCACAAAGCGTGTCTACATCGAGCAGGGCGACCAGCGATACAAGATCCTGAACTATGGGTGGGACAATCATGCGCTGACGTGCGTGATCCCTCCCGACGTGCAGATCCACGGCAGGTGCGACCTCGTGGTGTACTGCACCGACCCGGCAATGGGCGAAGCGATGAAGAGCAATGCGGTCCCGCTGCAGCTCGACGTGAAGATCACCGGCGACGTGAACTGGGGCACCGAGACCGGCACGCTGGACGCGCGCAAGGCGGCCGACGCGCTCGCCGATGAGTTCGAATGGCTGGATTTCGAGCCGGATCACTGGAAGCCGTCGGTCGAGATCGACAACATCTGGGTGGAGCGTTACCCCCCTGTCCGCAAGGCCCCTCGCCACCGGCTCTACTGCAGATTCAGGAAGAACTTCGGGTATGTCCATGGCGTGTCCTTCGAGATCTGGAAGGGCGACAGGAGAATCCCCGTTTTCCTCGTCTGCCGGAACCACCATCTCGAGGAGGAAGACGAGGAAGCTTGCGTTGCCTGGCGGGACGTTCCGTGGGAGCTGGTGCCCGGGCTCTACGAGATCAAGGTCAAGATCCGGAAGAAATGGCGCGCCCCGGAGGACTATATCGCTTCCTCATCCGTCAGCGTGCATATTCGGTAGCGGAGCAGCGGGTGGCTGTTCGGGGGCTCTTCGGCGAAGACCTCGGCCCAGCGGCGCTTCGGCTCGTCGACGGTCATGTCCTGCAAAGCGGCCGGGCGTGCGGCTGCAAACTGTAGTGCGTAGGTACGGGCGTGCGGCTGCGGTGTGCAGTGCGTAGCACGGGCATCCTGCCCGTGCGCGGGGGAGAAGTCCACGTGCGGGGCGCGCACACTGTGGTCATCACGGGCATACTGCCCCTGCGCGGGGGGAGGGTGCACCGGCGCGGAGCTTTACGACTTCTTCCGGCAGTGCCCTCCCGCCGGCGGAGGGCCGCCCCGGACGCCGCACCTCCAGAAACCCGGCCACCGTCCGGCCATGTCCGCCGCCCCGTCCGCACCCCGAGGGGGGGGATGAACGGGCCCGCCGGCATATACCCGTGGAGCGGCCCGCCCCCAAAAGGACTGCAAAAGGCATGCAGCGTGGGAACTGGGTGCGAGTATCCACGAGATCCTGGGAAAGCCGGGGTGCCCCCGCGCCCTGCGAAACGAACCCATATTGTCGCAAAAGCTTGGACAAAAGATATATCGGACACAAACTCACAACTCGCAGTGTGAGTGATGGCTGTGGGGAAGCCGCGCGTGAGAAATGGGATAAGCCGGCGCCCGGCGGGGGGCTGTTCGGAAAGGTCCGTCGCGGGGGGTTGACTTCGGCCGCGGCAAGTGGCACAATATGGGTGGTGTGAATGGCCCGGGAGGGCCCACCGAGGGAAGCGCGGTGCGAATCCGCCGCGGACCCGCCGCTGTGATCGGGGACGAAAGCTGCACCATGCCACTGTCCCGCCGCTGAATGGGATGGGAAGGCGCGGCCGGTAGAATGATCCGTGAGCCAGAAGACCTGTTCACGCCGTGCAGCACGCCGCCGGCTCCCGTGGTCTGGAGCCGCGTGGAGGACGTGCGTGCAATCTGTGGATGGAATACGGCATCCCCGGAGTCCGTGTGAGCGGTTCCGGGGTTTTTCTTTTGGCGAAGCGGCATCGGAGGCCGCTGCAATCGAGGAGCCGCATCAAGGGAAGGGAGTGCGAATCTCCCGCTGCCCCGCAACTGTATCCGTGACGAAGGCCGCATATGAGCCACTGTCCCGCCGCTGAATGGGATGGGAAGGCGCGGCTGGAGGTCGATCGGAAGCCAGGAGACCTGTTTCGGCTCTACGGCGTTTACCCGTGATCCCCGCGGGGGGAGAAAGGTGCTGGAGGATGCGTACGTCATGGTCTGCTGTGATGGTAGCAGGGATGTGCCTGTGCGCCGCCGCGTTGGCGGCCGATGGGGAGCGCGACACGATTGTGGTGACGGCGACGCGCCTGGAGACGCCGGCGCGCGAGGTCGCCAGCTCCGTCACTGTCATCGACAGTGAGGAGATAGAGCGCAAGCAGAAGCGATTCGTCAGCGACCTGCTGCGCGAGGTGCCGGGGGTGAACGTGGTGCAGAGCGGCGCGGCGGGCCAGCCGGCGCAGGTATTCATCCGGGGTGGCAAGTCGGAGCATACGCTGGTGCTGATCGACGGCATCGAGGCGAACGACCCGTTCACGCCGGGCCGAACGTTCAACTTCGGCAACCTGACCACCGAGAACGTGGAGAGGATCGAGGTCCTGCGCGGACCCCAGAGCACTCTGTACGGCTCGGACGCTATAGGGGGCGTCATCAACATCATCACGCGGAAAGGGCGGGGCGAGCTGAGCGGATTCGTCTCCGCCGAGGCCGGCTCTCGCGACACCTACCGCACGGCGGTGGGCGTGAGCGGTGGCACGCAGTTGGTGAACTACTCGCTGAGCCTGAGCCGGTTTGACACGCGAGGCATCTCGGCTGCGGACGGGGGGCTGGCGGGCAATGACGAGAAGGACGGCTACGAGAACACGACGTTTTCGAGCCGGCTGGGTTGGACGCCGAGCGAGGTGTTCGGCCTCGACCTGATACTGCGCTACGCGGACGGGGAGGGCGATCTGGACCAGATGGGCGGCGCGTTCGGCGACGACCCCAACTACGTGTTCGACGACGAGGAATTCTTCGGCCGGCTGCAGGCGTCGCTGTCCCTGATGGACGGGCGTTGGGAGCAGAAGTTCGGCGTTTCGTTTACCGACTACGACCGGCGCTTCCGGGACGACTTCGACCCTGCGCATCCGATGACGGCGCTGCGTAGCGATTTCAGGGGCCAGTTGCTCAAGTTCGACTGGCAGAGCGACTTCTACCTGAGCGATCAGCACACGTTGACCATCGGGCTGGAGACGGAGGAGGAGTCGGGCAGATCGAAGCTCTTCTCCGAGAGCATGTTTGGCCCCTTCACGAGCATAATCCCCGAGAAGGAGGCGCGGACGAACAGCGCGTATGTGCAGGACCAGGTCAGTCTGGGGGATCGCTTTTTCGCGACGGTCGGGGTGCGGGTGGACGACCATGAGGAATTCGGTTCGGAGACCACTTACCGGGTGGCGCCCGCTTACCTGATCGAGGAGACGGGCACGAAGCTGAAGGCGAGCTGGGGCACGGGGTTCAAGGCGCCTACGCTGTTTCAGCTCTTCTCGTCATTCGGCAACCCGGATCTCGACCCCGAGACGAGCGAGGGGTGGGACGTGGGCATCGAGCAGCAGCTCTGCGGCGGCCGGGTGGTGGTGGGTGCGACGTACTTCCGGAACGACTTCGATGATCTGATCGACTACAACCCGGCGACCATGACGTACTTCAACATCTCATCGGCGGACTCGCGGGGTGTGGAGCTGGCGGCGAGTTACCGCGCGAGTGAGGATTTGAGCTTCCGGGCGAGTTACACGCGCCAGAGCACCGAGGACAATAGCACGGGCGAAGACCTGCTGCGAAGGCCGCGCGACCAGGCCGCGTTCGACGTGAATTACACCTGGTGTGAGAAGACGAATATCAACCTGAACCTCGTGTATGTGGGAGAGCGCGATGACCTGAACTTCGCTGCGTGGCCGGCCACGCGTGTTGAACTGGACAGTTACTTTCTGGTTAATATCGCGGCGGCGCACGACGTGAGTGATCGGGTGCAGATATTCGGCCGCGTGGACAACGTGCTGGACGAGGACTACCAAGAAGTCTTCGGTTTCGGCACGCCAGGCATCGGATTCTTCGGAGGCATCAGACTCCGTTTCTGAGACCGGAGGAAGCAAGGCATGTACGAGGTATTTGGCCGGGGCGGCCCACTGATGTGGCCGCTGTTGGCATGCTCAGTGATCTCGGTGGCGATCGTGATCGAGCGGGCTCTGTTTTGGTTAAGGGTGCGCAGGAGCCGGGACGATGCCGTCGTCGAGGATATGCTGGAGATGGCTGAGCGTGGGGATTTCGAAGAGGCGGTCGCGCGGGCGGCAGGCACGGGCGACCCGGTGGCTGAAGTGCTCGCGAGCGGTCTGGCGCACCGTGACCATGGGCTTAGCGAGAGCATGCAAGTGGCTGCTGAGGACCATGTTGCGTGTATGAAGCGGGGCGTCCGTGTGCTGGACACGATCGTTACCCTGGCCCCGCTGCTGGGTATTCTGGGGACCGTGCTTGGTATCATCGAGTCTTTCGACGTTCTGGGCCAGGCCGGCATAGAGGACCCGCGTGCTGTCACGGGTGGCATCGCCCAGGCGCTCATCACCACGGCGGCCGGTTTGTCCATTGCCATCGTTACGCTCATCCCGCACAACTACCTGGTGCACGCTGTGGAGCGGCTGACGCTCCGCATTGAGAATGAGGCGACCAGCATGGAGGTCGCATACCGCAAGGGACTGGAGGCGCGCGATGAAGCTGCGTAGTGGCTATGAGCAGCAGCGGGCGCGCGTCGAGATGCTGCCGCTTATCGACATCGTCTTCTTGCTGCTCGTGTTTTTCATCTACGCCATGCTTTCCATGGTCGTTCACCGTGGCATGAAGGTGCGACTGCCGGGAGCTGCCACAGCAGAACCAGATCGCCGGGATTACATCGGTATTTCCATCGCCGCTGACAACACGGTATACCTCGACCATGAGCCGATCGAGCCAGACGCGCTCCCGGCGCGAATACGCACCCTGCGGGCGAGAGATTCCGAACTGCCGGTCTTCATCAGCGGCGACGTGGAGGCAGACTTTGGGGTAAGCGTGCGGGTTCTTGATCGGTTGAGGCAGGCGGGAGTCACCGACGTCAGTTTCGAGGCTCGGCAGGTGGTTGAACCGTGATCGCAGGTCGCTACACCTTCCCGATGATGCTCTCCGCAGCGCTGCATGTGCTCGCATTTGTACTCCTGAGCGGTTACGTGAGCCCGACGGTCACTTTCGAACAGGGAGCATCCGCTGTCACGCTTACGGTCATGCCTTCCGTCGCCAGCCGTGCGAGCGAACCGGATGCGCTTGCTGCCGCCGATGGCGCACCGCCCGCACCGGTTTCGCCCGATCCACCACTGCCATCGGTCGACGGAAGCCCGGATGAGGAACAGGCCGTCTTCGCGGGGACTCCGGAGCCCGTCCCCGAGTTCAATACCCGCCCGCCTCAAGAGGCACCCCTTCTGCCCGAAATGGTGCCGGAGCCTGTGCCTTCGGCCCCAGCGACTACAGGGCGCCCGGCACAATTCCCCCGGCAAACTGCCGACGACGTAGCTGAAGCACCCGAGCAATCTGTTGAGCATCCAGAGACCGAGAGCGCGCCCGAGACGGTTGCCCCGAGCCACAGCCCCGAGGCTGGCCGTTCTGCCTCGCGGATGGACTCGGTGGACAGCAATTCGGACCTCCGTGCGCCCGGCATCAGCAGCCCGGTCCGCACTCTGCGCGCTCCAGTGCCTCGTTATCCCTTCGCTTCACGCCGTCGTGGTGAAGAGGGCGACGTGGTAGTGGATGTCGTGGTTTTGCCGAGCGGCAGGACAGGGGCTGTGAACGTGGTTCACTCCAGCGGCTATCGCCGGCTCGACCGGGCGGCGGTGCGCGCTGTGGAGGAGGCCCGCTTTGTGCCCGCGCGCCAGCGCGGTGTAGCCGTCGCGGCGCGCAAGCAGTTCACGATCTCGTTCCGACTTGAAGGCGTTGAGCACCGATAGGTGACTTCCATGGGCGACGCGTCTCGATGGCTTGTCACGATGGCAGCTTTGCTTCTGGGGGTAGGGCTTGCTCTATTGACGGGCCGAGTGCATAAGCAAGGCGCCGTGTCATCTGAGACCACCAGGGAGTCGCCACGACGCATCGTCTGCATGTCACCGGCGGCGACAGAGATCATTTTCGCCATCGGTGCGGGTGGCCGTGTTGTCGGTGTGAGCCAGCACACTGTGTATCCAAAAGAGGCCCTTGAGCTGCCGAGATGCGGGGGCTTTTTCAATCCGAACATTGAGCGTATTCTTTCCCTGCGCCCAGATCTGATCGTCAGCCAGGGGGCCGCCGCCGAGCTCTCGGACTTCAGCGATCGGAACGGCATAGCCCTTGTCGCCTTGTCTCTATCGGATCTGGACTCGATACTCCGGGAAGCGATGCGGCTCGGGGAACTGCTGGGGTTGCAGGAGAAAGCAAGCGCTTTCTGCAGGGACATGCGGGAACGCCTCAACCGCATTTCCGAGCGTGTTGCCGGCGCTGAGCCCGTGCGCGTGTTGCTGGTTACGGGCCGGCGGCCCGAATCGCTGGCCGGTATCTACACTGTCGGGCCGAACACATTCCTTCACGATGTCGTTCGGGCCGCCGGGGGGCGTAATGTCTTCTACGATTTGCCCGTAGACTACGGAGTGGTCAACAAGGAGTCGCTCCTTCATCGTGCCCCGGAGGTCATCGTGGAACTGCACGGCGAGGGCGGTGATCCCGAGGCGCTGCAGAGGAAGGTGAGGGCGCTATGGGCGGCGTACGACACGATTCCCGCCGTGCGTAAAGGACGTATCTACGCCATCGAGGAGACCTACGCCCTGATTCCCGGCCCGCGCATCGTAGCTCTTACGGAGCGGCTTGCGCAGATCTTCCATCCGGAGGCAACAGATGACTGATACATTGCTGAGGGCGGAGGACTGTTCGTTTCGCTACGGACGTGGTGAGTTTGAGCTGTCCGATGTTAGCATTGCCGTAAGAAGCGGAGAGGTGCTCGGAATCGTCGGGCCGAACGGGTCCGGGAAGAGCACTTTGTTGCGGCTGTTAAGTGGGGTCTTCCAGCCGCGCGCCGGACACGTACTGCTGGACGGCGTTGCCCTCCGCTTGCACACTCGACGCGAGCTGGCGCGTCGGGTTGCGTTTCTCCCTCAGAGTCCGGGGACTGCCTTCGGCTTCACCGTGCGGCAGGTCGTCGCCATGGGCCGCTACCCGCACCAGGGCGCTTTCGCATTCATGACCGAGCGCGACCGAGCGGCCGTGAGCGAGGCTCTGCGCGAGACGCAGTCGAGCGAGCTTGCCGCCCGGGCATTCGCCACCTTGTCCGGTGGCGAGAAACAAAGGGTGCTGATAGCTGGGATCCTGGCCCAGCAACCCGATGTCATGCTCCTGGATGAACCGACGGCCGCCCTCGATATCCACCATTGCTCGGATGTGATGGACCTGTTGTGGTCGCTGTCACGCAAGGGCATCGCGGTGGTTGCCGTGACGCACGACCTGAATACCGCCAGCCAGTTCTGCGACCGCCTCGCACTGCTGGTGGAGGGGCGAATAGCGCGCATCGGCTCTCCAGCCGAGGTGCTGCAACAGGAACTGCTGGCACACGCTTATGGGGCCCCCGTGCGCGTGGCGGAGAATCCGTTCACCTGCTGTCCTCTGGTGACGGTGCTCGGAAGGAGTGCACATGAGACCTCACAAGGCTGACCTGACCCCCGTCCATTATCTGGTCTATGCCTGTGTGGGGGCTGCGGTCTGCTTGCTTACGGCCCTTACGTGCGTGATGTTCGGCCAGGTGTCCATCGGACGGGCACAAGTTCTCGCTGCGCTCGGCGGACGGGCTGTTGCCCCTGAGTTTCACACCATCGTCATCAGCCAACGCCTCCCCCGGGTCATTTTGGCGCTCGTGGCAGGCGGCGGGTTGGCGGTATCGGGGGCCGTGTTTCAGGCTCTCTTGCGCAATCCGCTCGCGACGCCGCACACGCTTGGGGTTTCTGCCGGCGGAGCGCTCGGGGCAGTCGCTGCCATATCTTTCGGGTGGAACGCTCCAGCATTCGGACCGGTCCGCACGGTTCAATTCTTCTCACTGGCGGGCTCCTTCGGGATTGTTGGTATTGTGTACCTGCTGGCGCGTGGCCGCCGAGCAATCGCTCCGACGAAACTTCTGCTTGCGGGCGTCACTCTGGGGCTCATCTGTTCAGCCCTCGTCATGTTTGTCCGCTTCGCTTCGGACCCTCACAAGCTGGTCATGGTAGACCGGTGGCTCATGGGAGGGCTCGACATTCAGGGCTTTCGTGACCTCGGGGCGGTTCTGCCGTTCGCCATGCCAGCGATCACCCTTATGTTTATGGAGGCACCCGCTTTGGACCAACTTGCCATGGGCAAGGAGATGGCTGCGGGGCGGGGGGTGGATGTCGAGGCGGTTCAGCTTCGGGCATTTCTGGCTGGGTCCACCCTAACGGCCTCCGTGGTTTCCGTAGCAGGGCCGATAGGCTTTGTCGGGCTCATCATCCCGCATGTGCTACGGCTCGCCTTCGGTCCCGACCACCGGTTGCTGTTGCTTCTTTCCCTCTTTACCGGCGGCGCTTTTCTGGCCGTGGCAGATACCTTTGCCCGGACTGCTTTCGCACCTTCCGAACTGCCGGTGGGGGTGTTGACGGCGATGCTGGGTGGCCCGTTCTTCCTCGCTTTGCTGGTGAGCCGGCGCGGTCTGGGCCAGAGTTCCTGATACTCGTCAAGAGCCCGACCACACTGTCCAGGGATGTTCAGCCGCGACTACCATGGCCGGACAATGTGGCCTATACTCCGAGAAGTCCTCTTCACAAACCGGCTCTTCGTTCATCGTTGCTCCATGGTCGCAGGTCAACGGGTTTGCACTTGGCGGGCAGCGCTCTCGTCGGGTTGATTTGGTCAGTACAGCGTGAAGTTGGGGCCGGTGCCCGGCGAACCCGGCGGGTCCTGCGCCCGGCCCGTTTCGTTCCTGTAGATGAACACGGCATCGGCGGGGTTATCGAACCACAGGATGTCCCGGACACCGTCGCCGGTCAGGTCAACGGCGAACACCTGCCCTTTCTCAATCGGGGAGTCCCCTGTTTCGAGGACCGCCACGGCCCGGCCCTTTCCGTCGAAGATGGCCGGGGGGTGAGCGGTGACAATCTGGAGTTCGTTCGGACGCCCCAACCAGTCAATCAGCGCGTGCCGTCGGCTGCGGTTTGTCTTGAACCGGCCGAGCAAGTCTCCTTCGAACGACACAACCCAGAGCGGGCTGTTCAGCCCGGGCGAATGGGCGATGTCTACCAGTATCTGGGGCTCCGGCAGGTCGGGGTAGACCTGCCCCACGTCGACGGATTCGAAGTGTCTCCCCGAGGAGGTCCACACATAGTCCCCCGTCCCGGTTACGACCGCCATTCGCTCGTCTCCGCAAAAGGTCGCCACCAGCAGCATCTCTTGCGCCGTCGCGGCCGCCCTGAGCACGCGCACCGCGTCAAGGTGGCCCTTCCCGAGGGGCACATCCTCGTGCTCGAAGTTCCACCGCTGGCTTCCGTCCGGGTTCAGCACGGCGTATCCGGCGACCAGTTCGTCCCGACCGTCGCTGTCGATGTCGATGGGCCGGACCTGATGGGCCGTCCTATAGCCCGCGGGGCGCTCGACCGTCCACAGAAGCTCGCCCCCGGCGTCGTAGGCCCAGATACTGCCGTAACGCGTCTTGACAAGGACTTCCCGCCTGCGACCGGTCCCGGTGAGATCGGCGAAGGTAAGGCAGTCGGAGCTTTCCGGCGGAATGGGGAAAGAGCGGACCTCCCCGCCCGTGGCCCCGTCGAGCACCACGAGGCGCTCGTCGGCTGCCAGGACGACTTCCGGCTTACCGCTGGCGTCCCACTCATGCACCTGACACGCGACATCATGGTGCAGATTGTTCCGCCCGACGGACGGGTCGCCCCAGCGCCATAGGACCGATCCGTCCAGCCGATGGACGATAACCGAACAGGTGTAATGCACGTCGTTCTCGTTGACGTTGCGTGCGCTGACCACTTCGAGCTGGCCGTCGCCGTTCACGTCCTCAACGAGATTCCACGCGCCGCCCCATTCAGGATCGAGGGCCACCCGCCGCCATGGCTGCACACGCGGCGTTGAATCCGACAGTTCGTCAACAGCGCTGACGTCAAACCGACTCGGCCGAGGATCGGCCCCGTACTCAATGCTTCGCATCGCGTAACCCTTTGAGTTACCCATTCAATCGCGTTCGTCCGCTGCTCCTGCGGGGAAATGGCGAACGGTAGTAAACGCTACTTCGTCAATCCGACTCTGAGAGAAGCGCCCGTGTGCTCCTCATCCATCGGTTGACCTCTTTGCCACGTGCTGAAACGCCTTGAAACCGCCCTCAGACGGCACTACTGTAGCATATGGTTATTCCGGTTCTCAGTCCACATGGTTGATCCGGAATACTGTGTTTCGTTCGCTGCATTGGGAGCTGGAGTGCGACATGGCTGGGGAGCGCATACTCGTGGTGGACGACGACCCGGCGCTTACAGAGGCGCTGACGGCCGTCTTCGAATCGGTGGGCTATGTGGTGGATACTGCAAGTCGGCCCGAGGAGGCCGTGCGGCGGGCTGCTGAAGAAACACCGGACCTCATCGTGCTCGACGTCATGCTCGTCTGCGGAACTGAGGGGTTCCACCTGGCGTACGCGTTTCGTGCTGACCAACGCCTGAAGGACGTGCCCATCATTATGCTGACCGCTATCCACCAGCGCGCTCCTTTCCGGTTCTCTGCTGAGAGCGACGGAGATTACTTGCCGGTTGATCGCTTTCTGGAGAAGCCCGTTGACCCCGCTCTGTTGCTAAACGAAGTCTCGGCCGTGCTGGGCAAGATGCAAGCGAGGTAGCCTATGGCTGACGAGGAAGGACGGGAGCTGGAGCAGGCGGCAGTTGCCGCGCACCAAATCAAGTCGCCTCTGGGCACCGTGCAAACCATCATCCGGACGCTTCTGGGCGGCTACGTGGGTGAGCTGAACGATCGGCAGAAAAGGTTCCTCCGATCGGCCGATGGTAAGTGTGAAGAAGCACTGACAACGGTGCGCGAGTTGCTCGCGCTGGCTGAGTTGGCGGGCGGTGCCGGTGAGGCGATGGGAGACTTGGCGGCGAGCGTGCGTGAAGCTTGCGAACGCTACCGCGAGCCCGCCGAGGCGAAGGGGCTGTCTCTGCAATGTCAGGTAGACCTCGAGAGTGCATGCGTCGCGATGGAACAGGTGGTGTTAGATGAAGCCGTAACAGCTCTTGTGGACAACGCGGTAAAGTACACGCCGGAAGGCGGACGCGTTGCGGTTCAGCTCGATGCAGGCGAAGGCGATGCCCTGAGACTCATGGTGGCCGACTCAGGGATCGGCATCCCTGAAGATCAGGAAGAGAGGCTGTTTGAGCCCTTTTTCCGTGCGGACAATGCGCGTCGGATAGTTGCCGGAGGCACGGGCCTGGGGCTGGCCTTCGTCCACGCTGTGGCGCGTGCGCTCGGGGGCTCCGTTTCAGCGGGGCGCTCGTCAATGGGCGGCGCGCAGTTTGTGCTCAGTGTGCCGGCTACGTCGCGGCGCGAGTGCGCTGTCGAAGAGGAAAGAGCGAGTCGGGAGCCCAGTTTCCGGGCCGTTGTCGTTGGTGGTGTGGCGGCTGGCCCCAAGGTTGCCGCCAAGATCATGCGCATGGATCCCGACGCCGATGTCACGCTGGTGGAGCGCGGTCGTGTGTTGTCCTACGCTGGATGCGGCTTGCCGCACTACATCAGTGGTATGGTGCAGGACCAGCGCGAGCTTGTCTCCACACCAGAGGGCGTTCTGCGCGGCACCGAGTACTTCGAGAAGATTAAGAACGTACGTGTGCTGAATCGCACGGAGGCGGTGCGCATCGACCGGGAGTCACACGGAGTCTACGTGCGCGACCTGATCAGCGGCGAGGAGCGCCGCCTGCCCTACGACAAGCTCGCCCTTGCCACGGGGGCGTTGCCGATCGTGCCGGATATCCCCGGTGCAAGGCTCGAAAACGTTTACACGCTGCATGGCCTGGAGCACGCGGAAGGTATCAAGGAAGATCTCGCCTCGGGCGGCGCGAAGGACGTCACGATCGTTGGCGGCGGCCTGATAGGCGTGGAAATGACCGAATCACTCGTCGCGGCCGGGTGCCGGGTCACCCTGGTGGAAATGCGTAGACAAGTGTTGCCGAACATCATGGATTGGGAGATGGCCGAACTGGTGCGCCGCCAGTTTGAGAGCAAAGGCGTACGTGTGCTGCTGAACACCCGGGTGACAGGTTTTGAGGGCGATGCACGCGTACGCCGTGTTCTCACCGAGGAGGGCGAGTTCCCGGCTGATATGGTCATCATGGGCGTGGGCGTAAGGCCGAACGTCGAACTCGCTCGGCAAGCGGGTCTGCAGATTGGCCCCAACGGGGCCGTCGCTGTGGACGAGCATCTGCAGACATCGGACCCTGACATCTACGCCGTCGGCGACTGTTGCGAGACGGGGGACCTGATCAGCGGCGAGCCGGCATACGTGCCACTCGGCTCTACGGCAGCCAAGCAGGGCAGGGCGGCGGCGATCAACATCTGCGGGGGGGATTGCGCCTTCCCCGGTGTGCTGGGAACAACCGTGTGCAAAGTGTTCGACTACACGGTCGCCCGCAGCGGCCTGACTGAGCAACGCGCCGGCGAGCTCGGGTACGACATTGAGACGGCCATTGTGCCGGGCTACGACCGAGCCCATTTCATGCCTTACGCGGCTATGATCATCGTGAAACTGATCGGAGACCGTGCGCGGCGTCGCCTGCTCGGTATTCAGGTCGTAGGCCCAGGCGAGGCGGCGAAACGCGTAGACGTCGCCGTGGCGGCCATGACGGCGCAGATGCCCGTGGAAGCCATCGCCAGCCTGGACCTCTGTTATGCGCCGTCGTACTCCGACGCGCTTGACAACTTGCACACTGCCTGTAACGTGCTCATGAACAAGCTGGACGGCCACATGCGCGGCGTTTCACCGATGGAGGTGCGCCGCATGCGGGATGAGGGGCGCCAGATGGTGCTGCTGGACGTGCGCACTCACGATGAGTTCGAAAGCGCCCGGATCGAGGGCAGTGCTCACGTTCCGTTGAGCGTTCTGCGAGGGCGACTGAATGAACTGCCGCGCAACGTGCCGATCATTACCTTTTCACGAGTTTCGCTGAGCGCGTATGAGGCGGCGATCATCCTGGAAGCGAACGGATTCGAAGATGTGCGGGTGATGGACGGAGGGATCGTGATGTGGCCCTATGCCAAGATGACGGCGTGAGACGATGAGTGCGAGAGTGGTCATACTGGGGGCCGGATTCGCCGGGCTCGCCGCATTGCAGAGCCTGTGTGGCCGCACAGATCTGTCCGTCCTCGTGGTTGACCGTTCCCCCCATGCCGTGTTCTCACCCCTCTTGCCTGACTTGCTCTCAGGCCGCGTCAGGGCCGAGCACATGGTCCATCCGCTTGCCGCGCACTGCCGTCGCAGGGGCGCGCGGTTCCTGCGGGCCGAGGTGTGCCGGATCCTGCCCGAGCTTCAGAGAGTGGAGCTTAGCACCGGCACCGTCGCTTACGACTACGCCGTCGTCTGCGTAGGCTGTGAGAACAACTACTACGGCAACGAACGGGCCAGGAAGCACGCGACGGGCCTGAAGACGCTGCAGGAGGGGCGCCTGCTGCGGGCCGGCCTGAACGCGCTTGTGGACCGGCTGGAGGGGGATAGCTCGCCCGCGGCGGTGGCAGTAGTCGGTGGAGGCTATACCGGCTTCGAATGCGCCAGCCACGCGGCGTACCATATTCACCGGCGGACGGGCATCCCTTACGATGATTTGCCTGCGCGATGCCCTGTGGTGGTTGTCGAGCAGGCTGATGCGCCCCTGCGCAACTGCTCCTGCCGTGTGCGCTCCTGGTCGCTTGACCTGCTGAACCGGTTCGGTGTTGAGGTGCGCACGAACTGCAGCGTGGAGGAGTTCCGCGACGATGGTGTGGCCCTGACGGACGGCACCGAGCTGCCCGGCGCACTCACAATGTGGTGCGCGGGGGTCACGCCTGGCGAAGCCGCTGCCGCGTTGGACGCCCCGAAGCTGCAGGGAGGGCGGCTGCAGGTGGACCCTTACCTCAGGCTGCCCGGCGGCGAACACCTGTACGCTGCAGGTGATGTCGCCGGCGCCACATCCGGTGACGCCGAGGAGCCATTACGACTGGCGGTGCAGTTCGCGCTGGCGGCAGGGCACTGCGCAGCACGGAACATCATGCGTGCGATCGACGGTGAGCCGCTCGTGCCTTTCCAGCCGATGGACCTGGGCTACGTGCTCCCCCTGGCCCCTGGGCGGGGGGCAGGAGTCGTGTTGGGCGAGGAGATTGTGGGGCGCGTGCCTTCCCTGTTGCACTACCTTTTCTGCACTTTGCGCTCTCGCAGTTGGGAGAATGCTCTCGGCATCCTGCAAGACCTGCGTCAGCAGCGGTAGCTCACTTCCCCCTCTGGATACGGCTCAACCTGTGCGCTCGGTGACCCCTCGGTCGACCGGTGAGGGCGAGAGGTGCCGGTCGAGAGTTGGCCGCATGACGTGATGCAGGTACTGCTCCATAGCCCTCTGCGGCTCCGGCCAGGCATCGAGCCGGCCCGTGGCGGAGCGCAGTAATCGGTCTATGAGCCTGCGAGAGGCCCCAACGCCTCTCGGTTTGGAGTTGGCAATCGTTGCCTTGCTGCGCTGGGAGTCCGTGCCCAGCGTCTTGCCTGCGATCTTCTCGGTGCCCACAACATCGAGCAAGTCGTCGGCCACCTGATACGCCGTCCCCAAGTCCGAGCCGGCGTCCGAAAGCGCTTCACGCAAGCGCGTGTCATCGCCGCCGCAACACCATGCGGGGAAGGCGAAGAGCGGGCCGGTGAGGCGACGAGCATTCACCAGATACTGTGTGCTGTCCAACGGCCGGTTGAGATTCAGGAGTTCCTGATCGCACTCGGCAGCACATACTTCCCCGACACTGGAGGAGAATCGTTGCGTGGCGCCTGCGGCTTTCATCTCAGCAACGAGGCCAAATGCCACGCAGAGCAGCATGTCGCCGACAAGGAGCGCCTCGGTGACGCCATTCTCCTTCCAGAACGTGGGTCGGTGGCGGCGGAGCCTTGCCCCGTCGATGATATCATCGTGGCAGAGGCTCGCAGTGTGCACCAGTTCGGTTGCCGCACAACCGACAATTACGTCGCCGTGACTGCACTCGCGCACTGCGTGCGCCAGGTACTCCGCGAGCCGAGTGCGGAGCATTTTGCCGGGACGCAAAGACTCGACGAGCGTAGGACGGTTGAGCGCCTCACCGAGTTTGTGGAGGCGGCCGTCTACTGTCTGTCGTACGTCGGCTACGATGGACTGCGGCATGGCGCCCACGGAAGCACCCCCCTCTTGATACCCCTTCTGCCGGTTTCAGCGTAGCGCCTCTCTGGGGAGGGGTCAAGCAGAGGCTGGGCGCGGCCTGGCATCTCATGGGGTTCGTTCAGTTGAGACGGGGCGAAGGCGCTCATTCGCCGGTGCGCTCATCCCATGCCTTGAGGCCCTGGCGCGCGGCTTGCTGCTCAGCGGCCTTCTTGCTCGGCCCTTGCCCGCGGCCCAGGGCCTCTCCGTCAATACGCACCTCCGCCACGAACGTGCGCTCGTGTGCCGGCCCTCCGGCGCTCACGATGTCGTAAGTGGGGACGGGCAGGCCCGCGGACTGCACCAGTTCCTGGAGATGGGACTTCGGATCTCCTCCGACTTCCTTGCCCTGCACTGCCTTGATCTCGGCCCCCATGCTACGCAGCACAAACTGCCGGGCGGCTTCCATTCCGCCGTCCAGGTACACGGCGGCGACCACGGCTTCGTAAGCGCCGGCGATGATCGAACCTGGGAATGGCGGCCGTTGCTGCAGGCCCTCATCAGTGCGGATGTGATGCTGAAGTCCCACGGCACGCCCGACGCGCGCCAGGGCCTGTCGGCTCACCAGCAACGCCCGCATCCTGGTCAGCTCACCTTCGGATGCATGCGGCGCTGCCTCGAACAGATGCATGGAAATTACCAGGTCGAGAACGGCATCGCCCAGAAACTCCAGGCGCTCGTTGTCGGCCAATGGCTGGGCCGAAGCCGAGGCATGGGTCAGGGCCCGCTGGAGCAAGGGGCGGTGACGAAACGAGTAGCGCAGCACCTGCTCCGTCCTGGTCAGCCCGTTCTGCACGGCGTCAAACTCCGGTCTACGATCAGCCGTATGGTAGGATGTGCGCAACGCCCTCGCAAGGCCCGGGTTCGGTGGGCTCTGCTCGGCGGCAAGTTGTCGCTGTTGGCAGAAGCAAGGGTGGCGGTTAGAATGCGTGCCGTTTGCTGGCTGAGGCTTGATTGCGGGGCCCGATGAGATTCCCGTTCTCCAGGATGCGCGCAGCTCTGGCCCACGTGGGCACCATATTGTACGTGTTCGGTTTCCTGTTCGCTCCGCCGTTGCTTTACTCGCTCCTGGTCGACAGCGGCGGCGTGCAGGACGTGCGGCCGGGCACGTTTGCTGTGCCGATGGTGCTGAGCCTCGCCCTGGGCTGGGTCTGCCGCTGGCTGGTGCAGCAAGAGCGTGTGCCCGGCAAGTTGGGGACGCCGGAGGCGATGCTCATCTGCCTGTTCGGCTGGATCATTGTGAGCGCCGTGGGCGCGCTGCCCTTTGTCTGGCACCTGAAGATCAGCTACATCGACGCGTACTTCGAAGCCATGAGCGGCTTCACCACTACGGGAATCACGATGTTGACGGGGTTGGACTCGATGCCCCGTTCACTGCTGTTCTGGCGTTCGATGACGCAATGGATCGGCGGGCTCGGCATACTGACGTTCTTCCTGGTAGTGGTTTACCAGGGCGGCTTGTCCCACCGTCTCTTTAGTGCCGAGAGCCATAAGATCTCCGGGGAGCGGATCGCGCCCGGCATGTGGAACACGTTGAAGATCCTTTGGCTCATTTATCTCCTGTTTACCGTGGCAGTTGCGGCAGCGCTCGTAGTCTGCGGCAGCACGGTGTACGACGCCGTATCCCACTCTTTCACCTGTCTGTCGACCGGCGGCTACTCGCCATATGACGCCAGCATCGCCCACTACGAGCAGGCCGGCTATGCGCACCACCGGGCGATTACCTACGTGCTGGCAGTCGGCATGTGGCTGGGGGGCACCAACTTCCTCATCCACTACCGGCTGTTGACGGGCAACCTGCGAACGCTGTGGCGGAGCGACGAGATGAAGGGCTGGTGGGCAATTCTCGGGGCGTCGCTGCTGCTGGTGATGGGTTCGCGCCTGCTGCGCGTGCCGGAGGCCAGGTTGGAGGAGACCTTTCGGCATAGCCTCTTCCAGGTGACGGCGATAGCGACTACCACCGGCTTCGGCACGCGCGACATCGGCTCGGACTACTTCTCGCCGTTGGCCAGACAAGTGTTCCTGGTGCTCATGCTTATCGGCGGGTGCGCCGGCTCCACGGGCGGCGGCATCAAAGTAGTGCGCATGGTGATACTCTACAAGCTCGTAGTCCAGCAAGTGCGCAAGGCCATTCGGCCGCCCAGTGGGGTCGAACTCGTGCTGCTCGACGGAAGGAAGGTTGACGAAGACGAGCTCCACCGAACGGCAGCGCTGTTCTTTGCGTGGTTGATGTTGCTCCTCGTGGGCGGGCTAACTACGGCTGCCTTGAGCCGTCACGGCTCGGTGGAGAGCGTGTCGGGAATGTTCAGTGCGCTGGGCAACATCGGGCCGTCCTACATCTCCGTGCAGGCCATGACCCAGCTTCACCCGCTCATCAAGATCGTCTACACGCTGGGCATGCTGGCCGGCAGGCTCGAACTGTTGCCGCTGCTGATTCTGTTCAGTCGGCGAAGCTGGCAGTAGAAAGCGACCCAACAAACCGAGAGGAACCGCAACATGAGAATCGTCATAGCCGGGGCCGGGCGCGTGGGGGGCGGGCTTGCCGCGCGGTGCATTGATGGCCGACACGACGTGACGGTGATCGACAGCGACCGCGAGGCCTGCGAGCGGGTCTACTCACAGACGGGAGCGGTGACCATCCACGGCTCCGCTACCTCCATATACACGCTGGAGGAGGCCGAGCTTCAGAAAGCCGACTGCGCTGTAGCCGCCATGCGACGCGACACCGACAATCTGCTCTTCGCTCTGCTGGCGAAGAACATGGGAGTCGAACGCGTGATCGTGCGTATGCGCGATCCCCGCTATGAGGAGGCGTACAAACTCGCGGGCGTGACGCGTGTGCTGAACATTGTCGAGCTTTACCTGAATCAGTTCACCTGGGAGATCGAAGAGCCGGACATGCAGGAGGTCACTTCTTTCGCGGAGGGCAAGGCGAGCATCGTCTTCGTGCAGGTGCCTGCGGAGTCGCCTGCCGCCGGACGGACCATCGCGGAGATCGCCAAGGACAAGGGATTTCCCGAAGATGTCGTTATCGCTGCTATCCTGCGCACCGAGACCGGCAAGTTCATCATTCCGCGCGGCCACGTTTCCATAGACGGTGGTGATCGTGTGTACCTGGCCGCTTATACCGATGGCATACGGCAGGCGGTCCGTTACTTCGGAGTGAAGTGAGTTGGCGGCCTATAGCTCTGCCTGTGACCTCTTCCGGCGACGCAGTAGCATCCAGATAATGACGATAGCGCCCGCTGCGAGAATCCAGCCGTACTGGCCTTTTGACCCGCTGACCTGTTCGGCAGCCTCGTCCGCCGTGGGAACCTTCTCTGCCGGTGCGTCGGGGACGAAGAACTCTTCGGCGGTCTCGCCCGTGAAGGAGAAACTGCTCAGTATGAACTCGAACTCGGACTTCAAGGCTTCGAACGCTTCCTCGCTGGCGCGGCAGCTTGCCCGGAAATGCAGCCCGTCCTCGCCCTCCGGTCGCAGGAAATAGTCCACCAGCAGGAATCGCGACTTCTCTGGCGCCTGCGGAGCCTGGGTTGCACCCACACATCCCCCGGTGGTCCGCGGCGTAACCGAGAACGCGAACCGGTGCACGATCAGGCTGTCACGCTCTGCGTAGGTTGTCGAGACCTCTGACATGGACTCGCCGAGTTGTTGCCGCACTGCCTGCACGAACCCGCCGACGTACTCCTCCAGGTCGTCGCGATTGCGCATAAGGTATCGCGGGCTCGACACGAGCCAGACTTCGGCCATGGCATCCTTGTGTCGCAGCACGAGGAGCAGGTTCTCCGGCACACGAGGGGGAGTGCAGCCTCCGCTCATCTGCTCGGCCAGCTCGTCCGGGTCTACGGCCATCCAGTAGCTGGCGGGGACGCGGAGTTCAACTGGCGCGGCCTCCACCTGCACCAGCCGCTTGCGTTCGCTGTCCGCGCCTTCGTTCGCCGTTGCATAGTCGGCAGCGGGCAGCGTCGTCTTCTGCATCTCCGTCGCCGGCGCAGCTTGCCCACAAGCAACGTCTGCGGTGTGACCAAACAGGCTTACAAGGGCAAGCAGCGAGAGCAGCCTAATCGTCACTTTGCGAATCCTTTACGCGGGATGGCGGCAGAGGTTCTACCGTAAGCACTTCCGAGGATATGCGCCCCCTGTGTACTCTTGTGGTCATTGTATCGCCTGGGCGAAGGCCGTCAACGGAGCGCAGCAACGAGCCGTCCGGACCAAAGGTTACGCTGTAGCCCCGCTGCAGCACCTTCAGCGGGCTGAGCGCCTCCAGGCGGCGGCCCGTGCCGACGAGCGTCTCACGTAACAGTCGCAACCGTGTCGAGCACGCGGACTTCGCCCTTTCCAGCATGTCATCGGCTCGCTGCGCCCGGTCCAGTATTGCCACTTCAGGATGGCGAAAGGCGTAGCGCGAAACAGTTGCCGAGAGGCGCTGCCGTGCTCGTGTGATCGTCGAGTGCAGTACAAGCGCGAGCCGGCGCCGCAGATGCCGCAACCGCCCGGCAAGCTCCTGGCGATCGGGCACAGCGAGTTCCGCCGCTTCCGTCGGCGTGGCGGCGCGCACATCGGCAACGAAGTCGCTGATCGAGAAGTCGACCTCGTGGCCGACGGCGCTGATCACGGGGATGCGGCTGCGGAAGATCGCTCGGGCCACGATCTCCTCATTGAATGCCCACAGATCCTCCAGGCTGCCTCCGCCACGGCCAACGATCATCAAATCAAGCTGCGGCAGCGCCTGATTAAGCCGTTCGATGGCTGCAGCTACCTCGCTCGCCGCCCCTTCGCCCTGGACGCGCGTCGGATACACATACACCTCTACTGACGGACAACGTCGACGCACCACGTTGATGACGTCGCGTACGGCTGCGCCGGTGGGGCTCGTTACGACGGCGATTCTCCGCGGAAAGGGGGGAAGAGGCTTCTTCTGCTCCGTGGCAAACAGACCTTCCTTCTCCAGTCGCTCCCGAAGCTGGCGAAAGGCCAACTGCAGGGCTCCCAGCCCTCGCGGTTCCATCCAAGAGACGATGAGCTGGTAGCTGCCCCGTGGCGCGTAGACGTCGATGCTGCCGCGCGCAATGACTTCGAGCCCTTCCTCCAGGGCGAAGCGCAACTTCTGCGCCGTGCCGCGCCACATAACGGCCCTCAGCACGGCGCCCTCGTCCTTCAACGTGAGGTAGACGTGACCGCTGGAGGCGCGCGTGAACTGCGACACCTCCCCCGCAACGTAAACATCGGGAAAAGCAGCTTCCAGATTCTCTTTGATCAGAGCCGTCAGTTCGCTGACGGTAAGCGGGCGGTTGTCGCTGCGTTGGAAGAGGTCTGGACTACTCATGTTTGCCGGAGGTCACTGGCGAACGGGGCGGCGGTTGGCCTGAAAGACGCCCCAGCCTGCCGGCCCGAAACCAAACACTACTGCGGTTTCGTTGTTGGCCCGTTCGTAGCGCACCCCGAGGTCGAGGATCCATTGGTCGAGCAGGCGGCGTATGACCACTTCGGTCTCAAGCCCCAGGCTATCTCCGCGCCCACCGCTGTCCAGCTCCTGTTGATGAAGCAGCAGCAATTGGTAGCGATCACTCAAGCGGCAGAACAGGTCAGCGCTGATGGCGCTGGTTCTGTCCTCGATGCGGTCGTAGTCGAGGGAAAGCGCCCAGACGGGCAAGTAGTTGAGCCGGATGCCGGCGTTGTAGATGTCCGGCAGGTCGTCGATCCCCAGGCGGCTGTCGCGGCTATGTAGGGAGATGTGGTTGGTCAGGAGCAACTCAAGGTCCCAACTGATGAAGTCCTCGTCCAGAGTGGGGTCGACCGAATCGCTCGACCGGCTCACGTAGGCCACACGCAGGTCCATCCAGTCCACGGAGCGCCAGGCATCGTCCCGCATGCGCTTGGTCTGCAGTCTTTGGCGCAGGCCGATGCTCGCCTCGGTTGTGTCGTCTATGGTGTCCACCTGGTCCATCTGGATGAAATCCTCTGAGCCTCCGCCACTGGTGGAAACCGTTTCGATGCCGGCGAAGGGGATGACTATGTGGCGTAGCCGGTTCAGATCGAGCAGCTCGCTGCTGGTGTCGAAGGCTCGGGAGAACGTGGTGCTGGCGAACAGGCTGCCGGCCACTCCGGTGCGGCTTTCGCTTCCGCTGAACGCGCCCCCGCTCTGAACGCTTTCGTCAGCCCAGGTGGCCAGGGCTTTCACAGAGGGGTCGAGCCGGAATATCCAGAAGTTAAAGGGCAGCGACAACTCCTGCACTGTATGGGCGCGCGCCACGTCCGGGGGATCGGCAGGTGCTGGCGTGATCCGATCGCTCGGTTCCAGATCGTAGATGCCAGCCGTGACCGAACCGTCATACACTAGTCTGCCGAGCGGATACCCGATGATCTGCAAGTCTGCGCTGGGCGTTTGCTCCAGTTGCGTGATGAAGTCATTCACCTGTTGCTTGTAGAGCAGCGCCAGGTAACGGGTTTCCTTCAGATACCGGGCAAGCAGGTAACTCTCGGGAGTCTTCTCCTCCTCGAAGTCGGCCTCGAAGAACTCCGAGAGGAAGCCTTCATCCGAGAGCCAGTAGAATTCCCCGTCGACGCGCCAGTCGGGAGTGAAGTTGGTGCGATGGCGCAGGTGAAAGCGCCCGCGATCCTGCTTGGGGACTGGTGTATCGTCGTCATCCTCGTCTGCACTGTCGTGCACGTAATAGGCCCTCAGGTCGCCCTCGCTCTGCGCAGAAGCATCAGCTCCGAACTGGTACTCGAGTTCTGTTCCTAAACCCGGCCCCCGTGAGCCGTAGATGTCAAGGTTGACGGCCCAACGCTCAACCCACTCGGGCTTGCTGCTCACCAGGTCAAGAGGCCGCCACGTAGTCTGGAGAAAGGCGCCGAACTTGTTCGAACTGCCGAAGGCATACTCCTCCAGCAGGTAGGCTCGCTCGGTAAGGTCGGTGCCGAGGAAGGGGATCCAGAGCAGTGTCCTCGGTTCCTCGCCGACCTGGAAGTCCACGTCCCACGCGTTCACAATGGTGCTGGGGCGCCGACGCGTCACCTGTACCCGGTCGGTCTGGAATTGGAAGTGCGGTTTCTCGAACGGGCAGGTGGTGATTGTGGCTTCACGCATGGTCAGCGTGCTGCTGTCGATCAGGTATAGGCGTTTGCCCCTGAACGCGTATATGAGATCAGCCCCCGCACGGGGGTCGGCGGCCCTCAACTCCACGTTCGTTGCCAGCCCCCGCCGGCGCTGCAGGTTGACATATATACGATCCGCCTTTGCCACCTGGATGATGTCAGTCACTTCGAGAGGCTGCCCTACGCGAGGGGTGGGGAGGGGGGCATCAGGGTCTCGCGATAGCCGCACGTCGCCTTCGGCGTAGATCTCGTAATCTTGTGTCTCCTGGTCGAACCACAGCACCGCGGCGTCGGCCCGTATATCAAGGTTGCCATAGCTGCCACGCACGTCACCGCGATATACGACAGTTTGTTCGTCCCAGAAGACTTCGACATTCTGCGCCTTGAGCAGTCGGCTCACTTCTTCGAGCGGCGTTGCCTCGGGCATCGGCGGAATCTCGACCCACTGTTTCTGCTCGACGCCTTCGGTCACGCTGCGCGCCTTCGCCAATAGCGCTGACGGCTGGGGTGCATCTGACTCAACCAGGGGTGCATCCCATACGAAAGCCAGGGAACTCGTCATCTGCACTGCCAGGGCGCCGAAGGCGCGGACGCTATCACCCTCAACCAGGCGCACTGCCCGCCTGGGCCTTTGCCCCGGGCGGCCTTCGCCTTCCGCATAGACCCGCACAATGGCCCGCTGGACATCCGGCGCGGACGAACGACCCTCGTCAAACCACACAACCATGCGCGGCGCGGCGAGCCGCATGTCTCCCTGACGCAGAACGGCGCCGCCCTCGGCGACGAACACACGCACGTGTTCTTCGCTCCATGTGGCGATACTCGAGCGACTTTCCAGCCGGAGCGACAGATGAACGCGCCCCTCGCTGAGAACGCTGGCGGCGTGGCATGGGACTGCCCAACAGAGCGCAAGGACAGTCACGGCGAGTACACTCGCGAGTGGGGACCGGTCGGGCGCCATGTGCTCCCAGGGGATAGCGGTAGTGGGCAACTCAGGCCATTCTCTGTTCATCGGCGACGCGTTTTTCTACCATATTGGTCACCCGAAGTAAAAAGGGAAGAGTGCTGCGCGCGGTCCTATGCCGGTGGGCTGTGCGCACGACTACACATGGGGAACAAGGAGCGGGAGAGAACGTTGCGGGTCGAAGGGCGGAACTTGAGCGCTATAGAGAAGCTGAACCAGCGGGGCGGAAGGTCGCTGAGCATCGTGGACCTGATCGAGGCCGGCACCGTCACTGCGGAGATGGCCGCCTTTTGCTGGACGGCAGTTCAGGCGGGGGCGTCCTTCATGACAGGGGCGGTGCCGGGCGGAGCGGGGAAGACCACACTGATGGCGGCCCTGCTGGCGTTCTTGCCTGCCGGCGAAGCCATCATCACCACGTTCGACCGTCGGGTCATCCGGCAGGCACTCAGCGGCAGCATTCCCATGCCGGTCACGCTGCTGGCGCACGAGATCGGTTCGGGGCCCTGGTTCGGCTACATCTGGGGGCCTGCGGCTGCGGAGTTCTTCCGAGCTTCGGGGCGCCGGGGCGTGCGCTGCGTCACATGCCTGCATGCTGACGACCCCACGCAGGCGTGGCAGATCCTGGAACCGCTGGGCGTGGACGAAGGGAGTTTCGCAAGGGTTAAGCTGCAGCTCTACATGACCATGCAGGGCCGTCCTGGCCATCGGGTACGCCGAGTAAGCAGCCTGTATTATACGGTCGACGGCTGCCCCGCATGTGCCTATTGCTTCAGTGCCGGCGGAAGCGGCTTCAAGCGCAGAATGCATCGCGGTGAGTTGTGCAGCGCCCTGGCCGCGGATTCGGGAATGGGTTGTTCCCAGCTCGAGCAGCTATGGTGCGAGCGAACGGACTTCCTGGCCGCTCTTCAGGACGAAGGGCTGTCTGACTACCGGGATGTTCGTTCGCGGTTGCTTGCCTCTGCGAGCGGAGTCTGACTCTGGCGTTACCCGGCGGCGCAAGTCAGGCTGCGAAGCGGCTTGCGCGCGGCGGTCTCTTGATGGTCGAGGAGTCTACCCACACGTCGGGGCCGCCTTAACAGCATGCTGCGTCAGCGAAGCCCTTTGGCCATCTCGGCGGCCTTGTCGAGCCGCCTCATGCACTCTTCCTTGCCCAGAATCTCCATGGTCTCGAACAGCGGTGTGCTCACGCGGCGGCAGGTGACGGCGATACGGAGCGGCATGTAGAGGGCACCACGCTTCTGACCTATCTCGTCGCAGAGCCCCTGCAGGGCTTCCTCCAGCGTCGGGGCGTCCCACTGCTCAATGGCCTCGAGCGTGGCGCGCATTGTGTCAATGGCCTTCCGGGCAAAGGCGGCGTCCTTCTTGCGAGGGATCAGCTCCTGCGCGTCGTAGTCCTCCCATTCGAAGAAGAAGCTCGTCTGGTCGTCGAATTCTGACAGGCGCTTGAGTCGTTCCTGCACCAGCTTGGTTATCTCGAGCATCCTCTCGACCGGCTCCGATACGCGAACAGTGTAAGGCTCCTGCAGGATGGTGCTCAGCAGGTTCTCGGGGGACATGGCGCGTATGTACTCGCCGTTCATCCATTCCAGCTTCTGCATGTCGAAAACCGGGCCGCTCGTCTTCACCCTGTCCCAGGTAAAGTTCTGGATCATCTCCTCCAGGCTGAAGATCTCACGGTCTTGCCCCATGGACCATCCCATCAGGCCGAGGAAATTGACAAGTGCCTGGGGCAGGAAGCCCTGCTCCCGGTACCACAGCAGCGACGTTGGATTCTTACGCTTGCTGATTTTCGACTGGTCTTTGTTCCGGAGCAGAGGCATGTGCACGAAGAACGGCGGAGACCAGCCGAACGCCTCGTAGAGCAGGATGTGCTTCGGTGTGGAACTGATCCACTCCTCGGCTCGCACAACGTGACTGATTTGCATCAGGTGATCGTCCACAACGTTGGCCAGATGGTAGGTGGGGAAGCCGTCACTCTTGAGCAACACCTGATCGTCGACCTGTTTGTTCGGCACCGCTATTCGACCGCGCACCAGATCTTCGAAGGCCGTTTCTCCGCTCTGTGGCGTTCTCAGGCGCACGGTGAAGGGCGCCCCCTCGGCCAGTTTCTCCTGCACTTCGTCCTCGCACAGGTCGCGGCAGTGTCCGTCGTAGCCGATAAAGTCCTCCTCGTGACTGTGGCTCTCCCGCACTCGCGTCAATCGCTCTGGAGTGCAGAAACAGCGATAGGCAGCTCCTTCGTCAACAAGCTGGAACGCGTGCTGGCGGTAGTTCTCTGAACGCTCGCTCTGGCGGTACGGGCCGTGCTCTCCGCCGACATCCGGTCCTTCGTCCCAGTGAAGCCCGAGCCAGCGGAGTGAATCGATGATGGCCCGTTCGCTCTGGAGTGTCGAGCGCCGACGGTCGGTGTCCTCTATGCGCAGGACGAAGTCGCCGCTCTCGTGCGCGGCGAAGACGAAGTCGAACAGGGCGATGTAGGCGGTGCCCACGTGGGGCGGACCGGTAGGGGAGGGGGCGGCTCGAACGCGAACGCGTTGCGTCTCAGTGTTCATGGTGCTCTCCTGCGCGATGGTTCCGCGGACAATGGCGGTTTCGGGGCCGATGGGAGCGATTGCGCATCAGGCCTCAGGGAGATGGAAGGCTAACATGCGGGCGGCGGTTCGTCAAAAGGAGCTCAGAGCGCTTCACAGTTGACAGGCGGCGTTCGTGGCCCATAACATCATGTTCCCTTATCCTCCGCAAGGGTTCCCATGTCTGGTACGCAAGAAGGTACTGCTGAGAATCGGCCGATGCACTTCATCGAACAGATCATCGCGGAAGATGTGGAAAGCGGCACTTTCGGCGGACGAGTGCACACTCGCTTCCCGCCGGAGCCTAACGGATACCTGCACATCGGCCACGCGAAGGCGATATGTGTCGACTTCGGCATGGCTGAGCAGTTCGCTGGCCTGTGCAACCTGCGGTTCGACGACACCAACCCCTTGAAGGAGGAACTCGAGTACATCGACGCCATCAAGGAGGACATCCGCTGGCTCGGCTTCGACTGGGAGGAGCGGGAGTACTACGCCAGCGATTACTTCGAGCAGCTTTACGACTGGGCGGTCGAACTCGTGCAGAAGGGCAAGGCCTACGTCTGCGCCCTGAGCCCTGAGGAGTTGATCGAATACCGCGGCACGCCGACCCGGCCGGGCAGGGACAGCCCCTATCGTGACCGTTCTGTGGAGGAGAACCTGGAGCTGCTGGAGGGCATGCGGGCCGGTCAGTTCGAAGAGGGCAGCTGCACACTGCGCGCTAAGATCGACATGACCCACCCGAACGTGCTGATGCGTGACCCCGTCATGTACCGCATCATGTACGCCGAACACCCGCGCACTGGCACGCAATGGTGCATTTACCCGACCTACGACTGGGCTCATGGCCAGAGCGACGCTATAGAAGGCATCACCCACTCGCTTTGTTCACTCGAGTTCGAGGTCCACCGCCCGGTCTATGACTGGTTTCTCGACCAGCTCGGTGTCCACCACCCGCGGCAGATCGAGTTCGCGCGATTGGAGCTCACGAATACGCTTACCTCGACGAGGAAACTGAGGAGCCTGATCGAAGAGGGCCTGCTGGATGGCTGGGACGATCCCCGCGTTCCCACGCTGCGCGGCCTGCGTCGACGTGGCTTTCCACCCCGCGCCATCGTGGACTTCTGCGACCACATCGGCGTGGCCAAGACCAACAGCACTGTCGACATGGCCCTGCTGGAACACGTCGTTCGCGACCACTTGAATCGATCCGCGCCGCGCCGCATGGGCGTGCTCAATCCTCTCAGAGTCGTTATCACCAACTACCCCGAGGATCAGGAGGAGAAGCTCGAGTTTGTCAACAATCCCGAGGACGAAAGCTACGGCACCCGAATGGTGCCTTTCTGCAACGAGCTCTACATCGAGCGCGAGGACTTCATGGAGGAGCCGGTGCGGAAGTTCTACCGTCTGGCCCCGGGCCGAGAAGTGCGACTCCGCTACGCCTACTTCATCACCTGCGACGAAGTGGTCAAGGATGCCAACGGCGAAGTGGTAGAGTTGCGCTGCACCTACGATCCCGAAACACGCGGTGGCGACGCTCCCGACGGGCGGCGCCCGAAGGCTACTCTCCACTGGGTGTCGGCACGGCACTCAGCGCCCGCCGAGGTGCGCATTTATGATTACCTGCTTCTCGATGAGGACGAGGTGGATGGCGGAGCAGAGGAGCCTGCAGACAGGCTTAATCCCGATTCCCTGAGTGTTCTGAGAGGCTGCCAGGTGGAGCCAGGCCTGCGCGGAGCGCAGCCGGGGGAGCGGTATCAGTTCGAGCGGAAGGGCTACTTCTGCGTTGATCCAGACTCCAGCGCGCAGATGCCTGTGTTCAACCTGACTGTGCCGCTTAGAGACCGCTGGAAGCGCATACAGAAGCGCCAGCGGCGGGCTGAGTAGCGCCGATTGGGCCTTGCCTATAGCGACAGTTTGAACAAGCGCTCTGCGTTCTCGGTCGTCCTGGCGGCTATCGCGGCCGGTTCCTCCTCACGAATCTCGGCCATCGCAGCCAACGTCTCCAAGAGGAAAGCCGGCTCGTTGCGCTTGCCCGCATGGGCAGCGGGCGACTGATAGGGGCAGTCGGTTTCCAGCAGCAGACGCTCGGCGGGCAGGCGTCCGGCGGCCTCTTTGAACTTGCTGTATCCGGAGCGCGTGACGGCGGCGCCGATACTGATGTGAAATCCGAGTTCCAGGTAGGCCTGAGCAAGCGCCCAGGGACGGTCGAAACAGTGCCGCACGCCCCGCGCGAGGGGGAAGTCCGCCAGCAGTCGGAGGGCATCTTCATCGGCCTTCCGTACATGCAGGATGACCGGTTTCCCGACACTTTCCGCCAGTTCGAGATGTCGTCGCAAGCCACGGAACTGGACATCGAGGTCGGCGCGGTTGCGATGGTAGTCGAGGCCGGTTTCGCCCACAGCAACCACGCATCGATGGCGAGCCAACTCGCAGATGTCCGGCCAGTCGCTCTCGGTCAGCTCGTCGTAGTGAGTGGGGTGTATGCCCGCAGAGGCGAAGATCCGCCCGGGATGGGCCTCAGCCAATGCCAGTGCGCGAGCCGAAGAGGTCAGGTCCGTTCCAACGCAGATCAGCTTGTCAACCCCCGCCGCCGCTGCCCGTTGCATTACAGCGCACAAATCCGACTCGAAGGCCGAGTCGTTCAGGTGGGCGTGGACGTCGATGAGGCGCATAATGGCCCCGGCCGCGAGAACGCTGATTGTGAACTCTACCGGGCGCGATTATAATACTTGTGGGTGTGTCGTCACAGGGAGCCGAAGCAGGATGGCCGAGCTAAGAGAGGATCCGATAAGCGGCCGCTGGGTGATCATGGCTGCCGAGCGTGCCGCGCGGCCTCACGACTTTCATGTCGGTCGGGGCGAGCGCAGCGAAGGCTTCTGCCCCTTCTGTGAGGGGAACGAAGGTACCACCCCGCCCGAGATTGAGGCCGTTCGCCCACTCAGGGGGCGGCAGAACTCGGCTGGCTGGAAGGTGCGCGTGGTGCCCAACAAGTACCCTGCGCTGCGCCTGGATGGCATGCCGACGGCCCATGGGGGCTGGCATCAGCACACGGTCCAAGGCGTTGGGGTTCATGAAGTCATTATCGAATCACCCCATCACATCGTCAGCCCCTCTGAGATGACGATCGAAGACTACGCGCTTGTGGTTGAAACGTACTGCCGACGCACGCGGGAGTTGATCGCGGACCAGCGGCTGGCTTACGTGTTGATCTTCAAAAACGTTGGCGATGCGGCGGGGGCAAGCCTCGACCACACCCATTCGCAGATAATGGCTGTGCCAGTCATGCCGAAGCTGGTCTCCGAGGAGCTGCGGCGGTGCGAGGAATTCCACAGTTACCGCTCCCGCTGCCTTCTGTGTGACATACTTGAGGAGGAACTCGGATCGGGTGAGCGGGTGGTAGCTGAGTCCGACAGTTTCGCCGTGCTCAGCCCCTTCGCGGCCGCGTTCCCGTTTGAGATGTGGGTGCTGCCGAAGTTCCACGCGCCGCGGATGGTTGAGCTGAGCAAGTGCCAGACGCTTGAGCTGGCGGGACTGATGCGGGAATCCATAGCCCGGCTGGAGGTGTGTCTGAACGATCCGCCATACAACATGGCCCTGCACAGCGCGCCGCGGGCGGTTGCGGAGCAGAGCTACCACTGGCACATGGAGGTAGTCCCAAGAGTTACCCACGTGGCCGGGTTCGAGTGGGGCACCGGATTCTACATCAACCCCATGGAGCCTGAACGGGCAACTGAGCACCTGCGCCAAGTTGACGAGAAACGCCTGAAGGGCAAGCTCAAGGTTGACTACGCCGCAGCAAACGAACCGGACCAGAGTGGTTGAGTGCATACGAGGAGGCGGGACATATGCAGATTGTGATGGTCGCGTCGGAAGTTGCTCCGTTCTCCAAGGAAGGCGGACTCGCGGACGTCCTCGGCTCGTTGCCGGCGGCCCTGGCCGCGCTTGGACATGGGGTGAGCATCGTCACCCCGCTCTACCGCGGGGTGCGTGAGAACGTGGAGCGCCTCGGCCTGGCCCTCGACCCTGTGGACGATGGCGAGTTTAGCGTCCCCATGGGGGATGCCCAGGCAGTCGGCCGGGCGTGGCGTTCGGTGTTGCCGGACACGGATGTGAGCGTGTACTTTCTGCAGAACGACCGTTACTACGACCGTGACGGCTATTACACGCGACCGGGAGATCATACTGACTATCAGGATAACAGTGAGCGCTTCATCTTCCTGTCGCGGGGCGCGCTTGAGTGGTGCCGCGCAATCAATCTCCAGCCCGACATCTTCCACAGCCACGACTGGCACACCGGCCTGGTTCCGATCTATGTAAGCCACGTCTACCGCGAGGAGTTCCCGGACAGCGCCACCGTGTTCACCATCCACAACCTGGCCTACCAGGGCATCTTCTGGCACTGGGACATGAACCTGGCCGGGCTCCCCTGGTCGCTGTTCAACTGGCGCATGCTGGAGTACTACGGCAATCTGAGCTTCTTGAAGGCCGGGCTCATCGGCGCGGACGCGCTCACGACTGTGAGCGAAACCTATGCCCGCGAGATCCAGACAGAAGAGTTCGGTTGCGGGATGCACGGAGTGCTGCAGGAACGCTCCGAGGACCTCTTCGGCATCGTCAACGGCCTGGATGAGAGCACGTGGGACCCCGCCACTGACCCGCGCATCCCGGCCAGCTACAGCGTCCAGGATCTGTCCGGCAAGCGGGAGTGCAAGCAGGCGTTGCAGCGGGAATTCGGGCTGCCGCAGCAGGACACCCCCTTGATGGGCATGGTCTGCCGGCTGGTAGACCAGAAGGGCCTCACCCTGGTGGAGGAAGTGCTCGACCGTCTGCTTCAGCGCGACGTTCAGTTCGTCCTGCTCGGCACCGGGGAACCCACCTACGAAGACTACCTGAGAGGTGTGCACGAGAGGCAATCCGACAAGGCGGGGATCCGACTGGCTTACGACGACGATCTGGCTCATCTGGTGGAGGCAGGGGCGGACATGTTCCTGATGCCGAGCAAGTTCGAGCCCTGTGGTCTGAACCAGCTCTACAGCCTCAAGTACGGTACCGTCCCCGTCGTCCGCGCCACCGGAGGGTTGGCGGACACGGTGACCGACTGCTCTGAGGGTAGCCTGAGCGACGGGTCGGCGACGGGTTTTGTGTTCCAGGAGTACTGCGGGGAAGCCTTCCTACGGGCTTTGGAAAGGGCGATGAGCCTGTATGCCGACCGGCGCCGGTGGCGGCGCCTGATGCTGAACGGCATGCAACAGGACTGGTCGTGGACGCGGAGCGCTCGTCAGTACCTGACCGTCTACGAGCGTGCCTGCCGCACGCTGCGGCAGGCGACTCATGGATGAATGATGGGGGAGGGCGTATTGGCACGTCGTGCGCCAGCGCATGAACGAGTGGAAGCGGCGGAGGTGCTGCGCCGACACAGCGACGCACTGCTGAGCGCCTGGCTCGAGAAGATAAGGCTGCTTGCGCGTGAAAGAGGGGCCGAACACGTTGTCAGCAGCCCAGTGCTCAGGCAGGACGCCACGGAGTTCCTCGACCTGATGCTGGCACGGCTGGAGGGGGTTCGCAGCGAGGGGGACGTGGTCTCCTTCTACCATTTGATCCTCGATGGTCGACGCTATGACGTGCGTCTGGCTGACCTGACGTATGTTCTGCTCGAGTTCAAGGCGGCCGCCAAGCGGGTGCTGTTCACCAGGATAGAAGATGAGCTTAAGGCTTTCCGCGTCTCCCGACAGATGGAAGACGCCGTCGACGGCATCCTGCGTAAGAGCGCCGAGCTGTACGAGTTGACCAGCGAGGCCGACTATAAGACTGCCCAGCAGCGCTTGCAGGAGATATTCGCCGCCTGGGAGCTTGAGGAAGCCCTGACGGATGCCCAGACAACGGCTGAGGTGTTCAACAGAGTGCGCCCCGTGCTGGAGCGCCACTGGCCACTGGCCGGCTTGCGAGTGCGCTTCTACGTGCCGGAGTCGGAGCCAACCTCGGAGTTGAGCGCGGGCGAAAGCCTGACCGTGCCTCACGTGGAGGCGCCCCGGCAGTACCTGACTGAAGAAGAGCAGACGGCGGGAGCCGGCATAGAACTGACGGAGTTGGTACGTCGCCGTCGCGACATGTTCTTCTGCGCCGACACTGCGACGGATGACAGGTTGATTGACGCCGAGAGGCTGGTGCAGTCCGGCGCGCGGAGCCTGGCCGGATGTCCGCTCGCGACACGCGACCGCGTGGTTGGGGTCTTGCTGCTCTATGGTTCTCAGAAAGGGGTATTCGAAGAGGCTGACCGACGTCGACTGAACGACATCAGCGGGGTGCTGGCCCTCGCCATGGACCGAGTCGCTCGGCTCGAGATGTCACACAGGGAGATGAGCGAAGCCGAGGTGATCTCTCGGATCGGGCGTGCGCTTCTCGAACTGCCAAGCCGGCAGGCGCTGCTGGAAGGTGTGGCGGAGGCCCTGCGCTCCTTCCGCGATTACTTCGATGTATCCCTGTTTCGAGTGGACCGCGAGTCTGAGTCCTGTGTGCTCGTTGCGGAAGCAGGGCGCGAACGAAGCTATCGACCTGCAGACTATCGCCAGGCGATCGGGCAGGGCTTCATCGGTGCTTGTGCCCAGACGGGTGAGACGATCCGGGCGTGGGATCTGGAGGACGACAGTCGGCGGCTGGTCGCGTTCGAGGAGGAGTACCTTGTTTGTAGCGAACTCAGCGTGCCGATCAAACGCGCTCAGGACGTACTGGGCGTGATCCACGTGCTCTCCGACCGCACGGAGGATTTTCCCGAGGCAGATATCGCCGCATTGGAGAATGTTGCTCCGCACATAGGGGTCGCTCTGCAAAACGCCAGCATGATTGACCAGCGCCGGCGCGACCGTTTCCAGCTCGAGAGGGCACACCGGCAGTTGGCGAATATCATCCGCAGCACGGCAGTGGGCATTACCAGCAGCGACCCAAGCGGGCTGTACACGCATTGGAGTCCGAGCTGCGAGGAGATGCTCGGCTACACGGCAGAGGAAGTCGTCGGCCACAAGACCAGCGCGGATTTCGCAGCCGAGCCCTACGACCTCCAGGAATCACTGCAGCGCTGCGTGCGGGAAGGGCGCACCACCACCGAACGCAGCGTGTTGCGCAAGGACGGCACCTCGCGTGTGATACGTGAGACCCGTGTGCCCCTGGAGGATGAACAAGGCCACCACATCGGCTTCACCAGCTATCTGGTGGACGTGACCGAGCAGAAGCACGCCGAAGAACGCCTGCGCCGAGAGCGTGACACACTGGACCTGGTGGTGCGCGCGATGGGTGCGGGCCTGGCCATGTTCGACCATCAGTTGCGCCTACAGTGGGCTAATGACACGTTGATGGAATGGTTCAACTTCGGCCCCGAGGATCTCGGCAAGGGGTGCCAGGATGTGTACCTCTGCGGTCGGCGCGAGAACGAAACCTGCCCCACTCTACTGGCCGCCCTAAGCGGTCAACCGCGCAGTAGGGTGCACGAGTACACGGACGAAGCCGGCGTGTGGCGCTGCTTCCAGCAGGTATTCACCCCCATTGAGCACGGGGACAACCGGCTGATCGCCCTGACCTTCGATATTACCGAACAACGCCGCCAGACCGAACAGCTCCGGCTGATCACCAAGTTGACGGAGAAGATAGAGACGAGCCTGGACCTGGAAAGGGTAATGCACGTTGTGCTCACGTGCGTTACGGCCGGCCACGCCATCGGCTTCAACCGGGCATTCCTGTGGCTGCTGAATGAAGAGGAAACGGTCCTGGAGGGCAAGATGGCCGTTGGGCCCGTCTCCAGCTCCGACGCCCATCGGATTTGGGATGACCTGGACCAGAAGGACCAGACCATCGATGAATTGCTTGACTCGGCCGTCTTCAGCGACAGCGACCGTCGCCTTACGCGCATGGTCAGCGACATGGCCATACCCATGAGTCAGGCGGAGAACACGCTGGCCAGCACGTTGCGCAGCCACACTTCGGCCCACGTGGGCGACGCCCGCAGTGACCCAAACATGGACGCCGAGATGGTCCAACGGTTGAATCTGGCCGAGTTCGCCTGCGTGCCGCTCGCTGTTCGAGATGAGCCGATCGGTGTGATGCTGGCGGACAACAAGTACAGCGGGCTGCCGATAGACCAATACCAGGTCGAATTGCTGGAGATGTTCGCTCGGCAGGCTTCGCTGGCCATCTCAAACGCGCGGGCCTACGAGCGTATTCGCCAGCAGTTGGAGGAGCTGGAGACGACACGTGACAAGCTGATTGAGGCCGAACGCATGGCGAGCGTAGGCCGCATGGCAAGCCATCTGGCCCATGAGATACGCAATCCGCTGACGGCGATAGGCGGGTTCGCCAGGTCGATCGCACGCGAGCACAAGGCGGAGAGCAGAACGCACCGAAACGCCGAGATCATCTATGAGGAAGTCTGCCGCCTGGAGAGGACGTTGGTCAACGTGCTCGATTACACGAGGCCCCTGCGACCGGAGAAGCAGCCGGTGCAGATCAACGAGATAGTGAGAGAGACGATCGGCCAGTTCGACGTCCAGTTTCAGGAGACCGAAGTCGAGCTCCAGATGTCCCTCGAGGAAGACCTGCCCGAGGTGATGGCTGACGGGCAAATGGTCAAGCAGGTGATCATCAACCTCGTGAAGAACGGCATCGAAGCGATGGAGGAAACCGCCGGCGGAAGGCTGACTGTCAGCACCGGCCGCACTGGCGATGGTCAGGTGCACATACGTGTCCGGGATACCGGTGTGGGCATGACGCCAGACGTGCTGGACGAACTGTTCAGTCCTTTCTTCACCACCAAGATCGGGGGCATCGGGCTCGGGCTCTCCGTCTCGGCACGGATCGTCCGTCAGCACGGCGGGAGCATAGAAGTGGAAAGCGAACCGGGCGAGGGTTCCGAGTTCACAGTCCGGCTTGCCGTCGGCAAGCCGCAACACGCGGGTGAGCAATCACACGCGCCCAGGCAGTAGAAAGGGGGAAGCATGAGCAATACTCGCATTCTCCTCGTTGAGGACGACGAGAACGTGTCGATGCTCTACCAGCAGGCGCTGGAGCGGGAAGGTTACGACGTTTTGAGGGTGGCGGACGGCAAGAGCGCCGTGGAGACGGCGCAGGCCGAGAAGCCAGACCTCGTGGTCATGGACATTAACCTGCCGGAAAACATGGATGGGCTGGAATCAATGGCTAAGATACTTGGCCAGGATAGGCACATACCCGTGATCATAAACACCGGCTACAGTGAGTATAAGGACAACTTCATGAGCTGGGCAGCGGAAGCTTATGTGCTGAAATCAGCCGATCTGGATCCGCTGCTCAACGCGGTGCGTGCGGCGCTGCAGAAACGCGGAGCATCTGACTGAGTAGTCACTCGGCGCAAACAGGAGTAAGTGGTGCGTGAAGCCAAGGTGCTCTCGGACCTGATAGTGATGGTTCTTGCGGGTGGGCAGGGGGAGCGCCTGTACCCTCTCACCAAGGAGCGCGCAAAGCCGGCGGTCCCTTTCGGTGGGACCTATCGGATGATCGACTTCCCCCTGAGTAACTGCCTCAACAGCGGGCTGCGGCGCATCTACGTGTTGACGCAGTACAAGAGCGATTCGCTGAATAAGCACATAAGGTTGGCCTGGAACATCTTCAACCCGGAATTGAACGAATACATCGAGATCCGGCCTCCGCAGCAGAGGATGAGCGCTGATTGGTACCTCGGCACCGCCCATGCCATATACCAGAACATCTACACCCTCGAACACGAGCGCCCACGCTGGGTTCTCATCCTCAGCGCCGACCACGTCTACCGCATGGACTACTCGCAGATGCTTGCCGAACACCTGGACAGTGGGGCCCAACTCACCGTCGCTTGCATACACAGGCCAATGGCGGAGGCGGGCCGCCTCGGCGTGGTGGAGGTGGACAGTGTGATGCGGGCCGTTCGATTTGCAGAGAAGCCGAAGCATCCACGCCCCGCCCCTGACGCCGAAGACTGCTGCCTGTGCTCGATGGGCATATACATCTTCGACACCGAAGCCCTGGTGCGCCGGGTGATTGAAGATGCGAAGGCACAATCAACGCATGATTTCGCCCGTGACGTGCTGCCGGCTATGATTCGCGCCGGCGATCACGTGCACGTTTACCATTACAAGGGCAGCTACTGGCGAGACATAGGCACATTGGACGCCTATTGGGATGCGCACATGGACCTGGTCAGCGTCCAGCCCGCCTTCAACCTTTACGACACCGGCTGGCCCGTGCGAGGGGCAGCGCGCAGCGATCCGCCTGCCAAGTTCGTATTCGGTGAGGGGACGGCTCCGCGTGCTAAGGTCCACGACTCATTGGTCGGCGGCGGCTCCATCATCAGCGGGGCTTATGTCTCGCGGTCGGTCATCGGCAACAATGTCCGCATCGAGGTCGGCAGCCACGTTGAGGAGGCCGTTATACTCGACGGCACGTCTCTGGGCCGCGACGTGCGAATCAAAAGGGCCGTGATCGACAAGGCGAACCGCATCCCCGACGGCGCCGCTATCGGTGTCGACGAAGCCTTCGATCGGTGCCACTTCTGCATAAGCGAGGGTGGCATCGTGGCGATAGCAAAGGGCGTTCCATTCCCCTCTCAGTCTGAGGCCGAGCAGGCATGAGGCAGAACGGTGAAGCGGAAGCGAAAGGCCGCAGTAGTTCGGGACAGGACACGATTGGTGCGATCGTCCGCGACCCTGAGACGGTATATCTGTACTGGCAGTTGAACGGGCCGGCCAGTGCCCAGGCTAGCCGCTCGCTGGGACACCGCTGCCAGTGGTACGTAAGGGTGTTGGACGTGATGGAGGGCTTGTCTCGATGCGTTCAGGTAGACCCTGACGCGGGCAACTTCTACGTCGAGGTCTCGCCTGGTCATACCTACGGCTTCGAGCTTGCCGCGAGCGATAACGGACGGTGGCGCACTATATGCCGGACCGAACGGGTCCAGGTGCCCACAGCGCAGCCATCAGCAGGCAGCCCTGGGCGTTCTCTCGACCCGGAGCGACCCGCTCGCCGGGGGTTGGACCGTTTGCGCCCACCGCAAATCGTCGGGCTGCGATTCGAGACGACGGACCTATGTCTCGGTTCCTCTCCTGGCCGCCGGGACGAGAGCGAGTGAGCGACGAACGACCTATCCCGGACACAACGATCGTCGGGCGCCCGGGCTTCGTTGCGCTTGTCCTTCACTGCCACCTGCCTTACGTCCATCATCCGGAACATGAGGACTTCCTGGAGGAGGACTGGTTCTACGAGGCTGTTGCCGAAACCTATGTTCCTCTGTTGCTCATGTTGCGGCGGCTTGTGCGGGACGAGGTCCCTTTCCGCATGGCCGTCTCGATCAGCCCAACCCTCGGCGAGATGATGCGCAACCCGTTGCTCCAACGCCGGTGTGTACGCTACCTGGCGCGCAGGGCGGATCTGGCCTCGAACGAAGTGCGGCGTACGGCTGATGGCCCATTCGCTGATGCCGCTCGGATGTACGACCGGCACTATCGGCGCGTTCTGGAGGTTTACGACACACGGTGGAACCGTGACCTGCTGGGCGTGGTCAACGAGCTGGCAAGCGCCGGGGTGGTGGAACTCATGGCGTCGACGGCAACGCACGCCCTCTTGCCGCTTGTTCACCCTGAGGCGGCCAGACGGGCACAGGTTGCTGCTGGCGTGGCCTGGTTCAAGGCACGGTTCTCCATTAAGCCATCCGGCTTCTGGCTGCCCGAGTGTGCTTACGAACCAGGCATTGAGGAATTGCTGGCTGAGTTCGGGATCGACCACTTCGTGCTGGACACACACGGCATACTGCTGGCGGAACCTGCGCCGCCGTGTGGCGTGTTTGCCCCGCTGCACACGCAGGCGGGCCCGGCGGCGTTCGGCCGCGACGTGGAATCGTCACAGCAAGTCTGGAGCGCCGACCTCGGCTATCCTGGCGATGCCGCATACCGCGAGTTTCACCGCGACCTGGGGCATGACGCCGACATCGACTACCTGCGCCCCTACCTTGGCCCGAGCGGTCAGCGCCGCAGCCTCGGCATCAAATACCACCGTGTGACAGGCGAGGTGCCCCTTGACCGGAAGAAACCCTACGTCCCCTCGCTCGGCACCGATCGGGCCAGGGAGCACGCCCGGCACTTCGTCGGCCAACGCATGCGACAGTTGCGCCAACTATCGACTGTGCTGGAGCGTCCGCCGGTGGTCGTGGCCCCCTACGACGCAGAGCTGTTTGGGCACTGGTGGTTTGAGGGTCCACAGTTCCTGGAGTTTGTCGCCCGCGAGGCCGCAAACCGCCGGGGCTTCCATTGGGTTACGCCAGGGCAGGCCCTTGCGGAACTCGGCGCGGTGCAGACGGGACAGCCGGCCTTCTCAACCTGGGGGAACGGCGGGTACTATGACACCTGGGTGAACAAGTCCAATGACTGGATGCACCCCCGTCTGGAAGGGGCGTGCCGAGATATGGTGAGCGCGGCGCAGCGCCGGCCGACGGCCGTGGGCGTGCAGCGACGAGTGCTGGTGCAGTGCGCCCGCGAACTGCTGCTTGCCCAGAGCAGTGATTGGCCTTTTCTGATAGCAACGGAAACGGCCCGTGAATATGCCACCCAACGGTTTGATCGGCATCTCCAGCGGTTCCGCACGCTGCTGCAGGGCCTGCGGAGTGGAAGAGTGGACCTGGGATTGCTGCGCGAATGTGAAGGCGTGGACGCTGTTTTCCCAGAGCTCGACTATCGGGTGTTCCTGTCGCGACAGCACGCTTCGGCCGATTGACAGGTTGGCACAGGCGGCCTATACTCGCGCCCTGTCGCTTCGTCGCTCCTGCTGAAACGCATGCGAGGTCATTCATGAACGACTGCAAAGTGGCCCTATTCGGCTGCGGTACGGTTGGCACAGGGGTGGCGCGCATGTTGCTCGGCGAGAGCGGCGTGCAGGACCGCATGGGGAGGCGGATCAAGCTGAAGTACATCGTGGACGCGCGTACTGAAGAGGTGGGCGCAGACATTGGCTCATCCGCTGACCTGATCATTACTGAACACTGGCAGAAGGCCCTCAGCGATGCGGAGATTGCCGTAGTCATCGAGCTCTTCGGCGGCACCACGGCTGCGCGTGAGGTGACGGAGAGGGCCCTGCGCGCCGGCAAACACGTGGTCACGGCGAATAAGGCGCTTCTGGCCGAAGCCGGAGATGATCTGTTCCGCCTGGCCCGCTCAGTCGGCCGCTCCATCGCATATGAGGCGGCGGTCGCCGGGGGAATCCCCGTCGTTGCCGCCATACGCGACAGCCTTGTCGGTGACCGTATCCAGAGCGTCTACGGAATCCTGAACGGCACGTGCAACTACATCCTCACGCGAATGCTTCGGACGGGTATTGACTACGCTCAGGCATTGGCAGAGGCGCAGCGGGCGGGCTACGCCGAGGCCGACCCGACCCTCGACGTGGAAGGCGCAGACAGCGCGCATAAGCTCGCGGTGCTCGCGCGGCTTGCATTCGGCTGCAATGTCTCTATGGCGGACATCTACTGCGAGGGCATAAGCGGCATCGAACTGAGCGACCTGCGCTACGCGCAGTCGATGGGATACACCACTAAGCTGCTCGCGGTCGGGGTCCGCCGTGGTGACAAGGTGGAGCTTCGCGTCCACCCCGCCTTGCTGCATATGCATCATCCTCTCGCCTCAGTGGACGGAGTATATAACGCTGTCTGCGTGCACGGCAGCCACGTGGGAGAGATAGTGCTGACCGGCAGAGGCGCCGGGCGTGAGCCGACAGCCGCGGCCGTCGTAGCCGATATTGCGCGGCTCGCTCTCGGCACCTATCAGGCAAGCTTTGCTGCTCTCGGACAGTTCGGGCAAGTTGTGGCGGCGGATGCGGTGCCCATAGAACAGATTGCGACACGCTACTACTTCCGTTTGGACTGTGCCGACCGCCCCGGAGTTCTGGCGCAAGTGGCCGGTATACTCGGCGAAGAGGATATCAGCATCGCCTCAGTGCGCCAGCAAGAGGCCTGCCCCTCGGATCAGGCAACGGTGCCGGTGGTCTTTATGACGCACCAGGCACCCAACGGCGCCATGCGGCGCGCTCTGGATCGCATCAATCGCCTGGGCACTGTCCGGGCAGGCTCGACCCGCATGATCCGTGTGGAAGATATCCGTGGCGATTTGGGAGAGCCCGGATGAGTAAGGAGAAGCCCCTGAAGTTCGTGATCGTCGTCCCGGACGGAGCGGCCGACCATCCAGTGACTCGACTGGGTGGGAGGACACCCCTGCAGGCCGCCCGAACCCCGAATATGGACCGGGCGTCGATGGAAGGCCTGCTGGGGGTCACGAATCATGTGCCCCGACAGATGACGCCCGGCAGTTCAGTGGCCATGATGAGCCTGATGGGCTACGACCCGTTGCAGCATTACACCGGGCGAGGCCCCCTGGAGGCGGCCGACCTGGGGATCGAACTGCAAGACTCCGACTGGGCTTTCCGCTGCAACCTGGTGACCGTTGCCGACGACACGCTTGCAGACTTCACAGCGGGCCATATCAGCACCGAGGAGGCAGGCGTGCTGCTGGACGCGTTGCAGATCCGGCTCGGCGGGGAGACGCTCTCTTTCCACCGCGGCGTAAGCTATCGTCATATCATGCTGTACAGCGGCCCTGAGGGGCTTGATCTGGAAACTGTCCCCCCTCACGACGTCGTGGGGGGCTCGATTTGGGGGAACCTGCCTCGGGGGGAGGGTGCCGAGACGCTGGCGGGACTCATGCGGGCGTCGCGTGACATCCTGCAAGGGCATGAGGTGAACCAGGTTCGCATTGACCTGGGCAAGAACCCCGCGAACATGGTATGGCCATGGAGCCCCGGCAAGAAGCCGCTTCTGAGGGATTTCGAAGCGTCATACGGCGTCCGCGGAGCGTGTATCAGTGCCGTCAACCTCGTGCGCGGATTGGGGCGCCTCATCGGCTGGGACGTCATCGAAGTGCCGGGCGCAACAGGCTATGTGGATACTGACTACGCCGCCAAGGGGCGCTACGCCATAGATGCCCTGGAGCGTTACGATCTGGTGTTGGTACACGTTGAGGCGCCGGACGAAGCCGGTCACGAACGTGACGTCAAGAAGAAGATCCGCGCCTTGGAGCAGATAGATCGGGAAATCCTCGGGCCCGTGATGGCGCGCGAGGAAGCCGGGGGCCTTCGGCTCATGGTTGTGCCTGACCACATAACAGGCGTAGAGGATGGTCGCCACGAACGGGGCCACGTGCCCTTCGCGATGTGGGGCGCAGGCATTGGGGCTCGCTCGGGACTTCCGTTCGCCGAGTCGACGGCGGAGGCCGCGGAGGTTGAGATCTCGGACGGGCACGAACTGATGGCCGAATTCCTGGGCGTACATCCGCAGCGCGATTGAGCCCTGTGCGCCACCGCCGTACGTTTGCTGCCTCCCGGCCTCTGCACTATAATGCAGCGAGTGTGGGGACGTAGCTCAGCTGGGAGAGCGCGGCATTCGCATTGCCGAGGTCGGGGGTTCGAATCCCCTCGTCTCCACCAACCTTCCTGTACACTACCAACCGCCCAGATTCCTACAACCAGCCGAACCTGCCACTAATCAGCAGCCTTTGGGCTGCGCAGCGGGCGGAACTGCAGCGGGGCACGTTCCTCCGACTCAACAGCCGTCACGGCTTCGCGGTACAGCTCCTCCTGGGCTCGCCGCAACGGCCCCTGCGGGGGCACCCTCTCGTAGGTGCCGTCGGGAAGCATTCGCCGCGCCTTGACGTTGTCGGCGAAGTAGACCTCCATCCACCCCTGGAGGCGGCGCCGAAGGCGTGGGTCATTCACGGGGAACAGCACCTCGAGGCGTCGGTCCAGGTTGCGGCTCATCCAGTCAGCACTGGCAAGGTAGACTTCTTCGTGGCCGCCATTGCGGAAGCAGTAGACCCGTGCATGCTCCAGATAGCGATCCACGATGGAGGTGACCTCTATCGTATCCGAAAGCCCCGCCACGCCAGGGCGCAGACAGCAGATGCCACGCACGTTCAGACGTATGCGCACCCCTGCCCTGGAGGCGCGGTACAGCGCCCGTATGACCTCTTCGTCCTGCAGCGAGTTCATCTTCGCAGTTATCAGGCCCGGCTGGTCAGGCGTGGAGGCGCGCACCTCGCGGTCAATCATCTCGACGACCTGCTGGCGCAAGCCGGTGGGTGATATGCTGAACTGCGACCAGCCGACCTCCTGGGAGTAACCCGTCAACAGGTTGAAGAACGCAGAAGCGTCGGCCGCCACGTCAGGATCTGTCGTCATCAGCCCGATGTCGGAGTACAGTTTCGCCGTGCGGCTGTTGTAGTTGCCAGTTGACAGGTGAACGTAGCGACGTATGCCGTGGGATTCCCGGCGGATGATCAGAAGCACCTTCGCGTGGGTCTTCAGGCCGGCGATCCCGTAGATGACGTGGCAGCCCGCATCTTCGAGCCGTCGAGCCCAGTGCACGTTGCGCGCTTCGTCGAATCTGGCCTTCAGCTCGACCAGAACGATCACCTGCTTGCCCTTCTGTGCCGCCGCAGCAAGCGCGGCGACAATGGGTGACTGACCGCTGGTGCGATACAGGGTCTGCTTGATTGCGAGCACACTCGGGTCCTCGGCAGCTCGCTCAAGCAGTGAGACTACCGGTTCGAATGACTCGTATGGATGGAGCAACAGCGCATCACGCTCCTGCAGGGCACTCCAGATGTCCTGCGCCCCGAGCAGGTCTCTGGCTGGCTGGGGAGGCCAGGGCTTGTAGCGCAGCTCGTCGAACCCCGGGCGCGCGGCAAGGGACATCAGATCGGAGGCTGCCAGCAACCCATCCACCTCATACAGGTCGCGCTCAGAGACCTGGTAACGTTTCTGCAGCCAGCTTCGCAGGTAGGGGGCGGAATCAGCACTTACCTCGAGCCGCACGACGGCCCGCCGGCGACGCTCCCGCACGGCATCCTCCACTGAGTTCAGAAGATCAGCGGCTTCGTCCTCCGCAATGGCGACGTCGGCATCACGCGCCAACCGAAACAGGGCCGAACCGGCGACTCGACTGCCTGGAAACAAGCGATGCACACCCCGCCGGACAACGTGCTCAAGCCGGGCAAGGTGTAACCCGTGCGCAGCCGGAAGCGTGATGAACCGGGGTAGATTTGCGGGCAGGGGGACGACAGCGATGCGCGGGTTCTCATAGTCCGGATGCTCAAGCATTAGCGCCAGGTTAAGCGAAAGGCCGGGCAGTGAAGGGAAGGGGGCCAGTTCCTCCGTCGCCAGGGGGGTGAGCAGGGGCAGAACCTCGGACTCGAAGTAAGAGTCGAGATAGCCGGCCTGTTCGGGGTTCACGTCCGCCGCTGCGAGGAGGTGCAGGTCGTGTCCGGCCAACTCCCTGAAGACGGCCTTCACTGCCTCGCTGTGGTCTCTGGTCATTCTGTGGGCGCGAACCCCTATGGTGCCAAGCTGCTCTGCGGGCGTCATCCCGCTAATGTCGCGCACCTCCGCGCCGGCATCGTGTTGCTGCATCAGCCCCCCGACACGGATCATGAAGAACTCGTCGAGGTTGGAACAAACGATAGCAAGGAACTTGAGCCGCTCCATCAGGGGGACCTGTCGATCCCTGCCCTGTTGGAGTACACGCTCGTTGAACTCCAGCCAGCTCAGTTCGCGGTTCACGAACGCCTGCCCGCCGTCCAGGCTCAGGTTTTCATGCTCGGCGCTAGCATCTGAACTCATGGCGCAGGTTCCGCTGAGTGATGCGTCACGGGTCGGCCCCACCTGGGAGCGTGGTTGCCGGTTCGAGTCGCACGTGCATGCCAAAAACTTCTTCGAACAGGTCGGCCTTCTCCGCCAGGGCCCGTCGCTCCAGCGCCAGGTCCGTACCGGCCGTTGTGTATATGACCAGGTCTTCTCGTTCGTGCTGGAACTCAACTTGCCGAAGCTGCTGCCAGTGGCCGCGGTCCAACGCGTCCGCCACCCGCAGGATGGCCGCGAGCTTGTTGATGATGAGGCGCTGGTCACGGTTGAGCGCGTTGTACTCAAGGTGTGTCGATTTGGGCATGCTGCGTCGGTGATAGCGGGCGACCTGTGCCACGGTGACTATGTCGTCCCGGCTCAAGCCGAAGATCTCCGAATGGATGAGCAAGTAGTAGCTGTGCTTATGATGCGCCAAACTGCTCACGAAAACGCCGACGTCGTGCACCAGGCCTGCAACACGCAGCAACAGGCGATGCCGCGGTGTCAGGAAATGCTCATCCCGCAACGCATCGAAGAGCTGCACAGCAAGCTCCGAGACGTGTTCTGCGTGCGGCTGGTCATAGGCGTACTTCTGTCCGATAGAGCGCGCCGAACGCAGCATCCCTGCGACGATCTGGGGGTCCTCCTCACCGGTAAGATAGCGGGGCAGGTCGAGCACCAGGCCGTCACGCATCGATACATGGCTAACGAGCATGGTGTCCGTGTCCACCGCCTCGAGCAATTGCTGGTAGACCAGCAGGGCAGGCACCAGCGTCTCGGCGTCGGCGTAGGGCAGGCCGTAACGCCGGGCCAACTCTTCAGGGCTGCAAGAGGCACACTGCGTGACCAGGTGGTCCAGATCCTGCAACGCCACGCGGAGCAGCCCGTCGGCCTCGGACGGCTGGCCGACCTGGTCTGCCGCGAAGCGTGCGTCCCCTCCGATGGCGATGAACGTACGGGCTTCATCAAGGTCAAGGGCGCGGCTGGCCAGGTCAATGGTACGCTGAGCGTTCCGGCGCAGCAGGAGTGCAGCGCGGGAAGCGGGCTCGCGTGCCGTAGCGAGCGTCTCCTGCATGCGCACCGATCCCACGTTGAAGCTCTGGGAGGCCGCGATCTCACCTCCCCGCAGCACGGCCAGCAGCGTGCTGCCACCGCCCACTTCCGCGATCAGGCTGGTGCCCTGCAGTGGCAGGCTGTCTCCGAGATCGTCCAGCATTGCGAGGGCTATGAGGCGAACCTGCTCGGTCGTCTGTATTACCTCCACGTCCAAGCCCACAGTGCGGGCGATGCGATCCAGAAAGGCATCCATGTTGCCCGCCTCTCGAACCGCAGAGGTCGCGACGGCGCGCACTGTCTCCACCCCGTAGGTGGCCAGCATGCGGCGGTACTCACGCAGCACGGAGATGGCGGCGTTCATCGTCTTCTGGCTGAGGCGATGCTCCAGGAAGGTATCATGCCCCAGCCGCACAGCCCTGCGAGCCCGTTCGAGGACTTCGGTGTTCCCATCGGCACGTACCTGGGCGATGACCATGCGCAACTCGTTGGAGCCGATGTCAATAACAGCGACGGGCGTCTGCATTTCGGTGTGGTCTGGCGCCTCCACCGTAGCCTCCTTGGTCAGCGATGTCGCAAGGCCGGCAACGATCGCATTCCGTGACTGTAATGCTACCTGACCAGCATGAGAAAACCGTTAGAAACTCGCGCAATGCGCTTCTGGCCCGGATTCGCGACAGCCGCACTCTCCGCGCACTTGCCAATCCACCACAGGCAGTATAATGCACCGCATACATCCGCACCACCATGAGCGAGCAACAGCGGAGTCGATCCGGTGAGTGATCAGAACGCGGGACTCTGGATAGGTATTGACGTAGGCGGCACAAACACAGCGGCAGTCCTCGCGGAGCGCTCGGGCTCTGTGCTCGCCCGGGCGAAGCGGCGCACACCGGCGCAGGGGACCGCTGCCGAGACGCTCGAACAGATCTTTGGGGCTGTGGATGACCTGCTCCAGGAAGGCGGCGCCCATGGCGATGACCTGAACGGCATCGGGCTCGCAATCGCCGGAGTGGTGAACGAGCACGAAGGACGTGTGGTGGCTACACCAAACATGAACCTCGGCGGGCTGCAGGTGGTAGAGCCGGTCGAAGAGCGGTTCGACACTCCTGTAGCGCTCGGCAACGATGTAGACCTGGGCACACTGGGGGAGGTCTGGCTGGGAGCAGCGCGGGGAGCGCGGAGCGTGGTCGGCATGTTCATCGGCACCGGCATCGGCGGCGGGGTCGTGATGGGTGGGCGACTGGTGCGTGGAGTGCGGTTGGCGGCGGGGGAGATCGGACACATGGTCATGGAGCTGGACGGGCCGCAGTGCGGTTGCGGAGGGAGCGGCTGCTTCGAGGCCATCGCAAGCCGCACCGCCATCGAGCGCGACATACGGGCGGCCCTTGGGGAAGGACGTAAGAGCGCGCTCACCGATATACTCGATAAGCAGCTGAGCGGCCGCATCAAGAGCGGTAGCCTGAAGAAGGCGCTCAAAGCGCAAGATCCCCTGGTCACGGAGGTAGTGCATAACGCCGCCCGAGTATGGGGGCTGGCGTGTCTGTCCGTGCGACACCTGCTCGACCCGGAAGTCATCGTCCTGGGCGGTGGTGTCATCGAGGCGTGCCGGGAGTTCCTGATGCCGATCGTGGTCGATATCGTCGCTTCGGACCCGTTGCCGGGGGCCCGCGAGGGGGGGCGCGTTGTGCCCTCCATGCTCGGCGATGATGCTGTGATGCTCGGTGCCATCGCGTTGGCTCAGCAGCACCTTGGACTTCGACCTTCCTCTGACCTCTACGAAGATGAACCCGAGTATCCGCAAGTTGAGGGCACAAAGTTCGGCAGTGTCACCATCGGAGGAGAAGAGTACGAACGCGACGTGATCATCCGTGCAGACGGCAAGGTGAAGAAACGGAAGAAGAAGATCGCCAAGCAGCTCTACGGCACTTCCCACAGAATCGGCCCGCGAGAACTTGCGCGCACCTGCAAGGGGAACCCGGACCTGCTTGTGATCGGTACCGGCCAGAGTGACACGGCGGAGCTGACGGAAGATGGCGAAGAGTTCCTCCGCCACAGGGGCATCGATTGGGTGGCGCTACCGTCGCCGGACGCGGTTGATGCTTTCAATGCTGCCGGCGGCCGGAAGGCGTTGCTGTTGCACGTGACCTGCTAACGGAGCGAGGATTGCTTCCGTTGTCGCCAGGACAGATGTAACCAGCCGAACCGGCACGGCGCTTACGTCCCGGAGGCTCGCAGTGCCCTGCACAGCTCAGGCACGTGCGCCTCGTGGCGGGCAGTGGCCGCACATCTCCTGGCTTTACTGGGGGCTTCAGGGGCGGGATGCGGCCCCTTACAGCTCTGCCTTCCACACCTCGAAATAGGTCCGAAGCCGGGCGACCAGGGCTCCCGGCTTCTCAGCGAACAGCTTGCGCCCAAGAGGTGCGGCTTCGGCGCGCAGTTCATGCTGCCGGACGCGCGCAAGCTCCTCGAGCTCCTGTATGTGCTGGGAGCCAGTGAGTTCCTTCTCCGGCTCCCGTAACAGCAACCGAAAGACGGCGAGGTCGTGCTCCCATCCCAGCAGGTCGCAGAGGCGGCTCAGTTCTCTACAACGCCCGTTGAGGATGCGAGGCCAGATGTCACGCAGAACTCGGGCGTGGTACCAGTGATACTTTACTCGCTTGCGCCACTCATGGAAGCGCTCGTCGCTGGGGCTGGCGTAGGCCTTCCGCAAGCCGCGCCGTCCGCGACGGTACGTCTTGGCGAGTCCACTCGCCAGGGCGTCTAAGCCGTCCTCCTCCAATGGCCAGGCACTCACACGCTTCCTCGCCGATCGCAGATCCGCAACTACCTCCTCGACCACCTTCTCGAGACAGACCCCCTCTTGGGCAATTCGCGCTCTTCTGGCCTTCAGAAGTTCGCGTATCGCGAGGGAGGGCCTGCCGGCAAGCTCGTCGGGGAACCGCTGTCGCAACCGATCGAACGTCTCGATCATCGCCTCGGCATCGCGAACTCTCGATAGCCGATGCGCCGTATCTCGATACCATGCGTTTTCCCGCGTGTAGACATCCCCGAGCTCGTCACGCACCAGTCGCAGCACTGCGCGCACTTTCTTGAATCGTTTTCGGGACTGGTGCACGGCCTCGTGTCGGTCGGCCCGGTCGTCAGTCAACTCGCAGACGGCGCGCTGAACCTGCTGACGTGCGATGCGCTTGACGGCGACGGGCACGCTCTCTCGGCGGTCCAGTTTGTATGCCATAGGTCTGCCCCGGTTCCGACTGGCAGTCATGAATCGTACCATTCCTCGGCAACTGCGGCAAGGCAGTTCTGCTTCGCGGATGCTTGGCTTGACAGAGTCGCGTGCGTGGATAAGAATGTGTACGGGGCACCTGCCGCGAACACTTACTGCTGGAGAGCGACCATGGCTGTGACGAACTTGAGCGGCGAGTATGACCTGATCCTCTATGGCCTGGGCGTGATGGGGGAGAACTTCATCCGCAACTTCGCCCGCAACGGCTACCGCGTCATCGGCGTGAATCGAACCGTCTCGGTCACCGACCGCTTTGCCAAGGAAGTTGCTGAGGAAGGTGTCGCCGAACGCGTTGGAACCGCAGAGACGCTGGTTGAGGCGTGCGAGAGCCTGAAGCCGAACGGGGCCGTGCTGGCGATGATCAAGGCCAACGATCCGGTTAACGAGCCCTGGGGCCCGATCGACGATCTGTTCTTCCGGGGTTCGGTGGCCAAGTACGGCGACAGCGACCGCAGGGAAGTGCCCGCCCTTGTGGACCTGGTTCCACCGACGGCCACCATCATCGACGCCGCCAACAGCCACCCGCGGAGCACAAGGAAGCGCTGCGACGAGTTCGCCAAGCGGGACATGCTGTTTATCGGCACTGGCGTGAGCGGCGGTTCAGAGGGGGCCCTGAAGGGCCCTGCCATCATGCCAGGCGGCTCCCGTGCGGCCTACGCGCAGGTGGGCGAAATGCTGGAGAAGGCCGCCGCTCAAGTGGACGGGCCGTGCTGCGCCTACATTGGGGATAACGAAGCCGGGCACTTCGTCAAGAACGTGCACAACGGCATCGAGTACGGCATCATGCAGGCCATCTCGGAGGTCTACTACGGCCTGCAGAATGTGCTCGGACTGTCCTGCGCGGATATGCACGAGTTCTTCCAGGAACTGACCGACGGCGCGCATGGCGGCTACCTGATGGAGATCTCCACCGAGATACTCGGCATGAACGATGCCGAAACTGGCAAGCCCATGCTCGACGTTATCCTGGACCGTGCAGGGCAGAAAGGCACTGGCAAGTGGACCAGCCAGATGGCGTTCGACCTCGGCGTGCCGGTGCCGACCATCGCCGGCGCACTCCAGGCCCGTATCATGAGCAGCTTCAAAGATGATCGCGTCGCCGCCAGCAAGCAGGTCAAAAGTTTTGCCCTGCGGGAGTTCGACAGCGCGGAGAAGGATGAACTGATGCGGGCGGCTGGCGACGCTTTGTTCGGCGCCATGGTGGCCGCTTACGACCAGGGATTCTGGATGCTCCGCGAAGCTTCGGCGATCAGCCCCGATGAGTGCAACGGGCTCTACGACTTCGAGCTGAACCTGGCCGAAGTGGCAGACGTCTGGAAGGGCGGCTGCATCATTCGCGCCAAGATGCTGGTGCCGATCGAAGAGGCATTCACCGCCGATCCGGGCCTGAAGAGCCTGATGCTGGCGCCCTACTTCCGCGAAGCCATGACCTGCGATCGTTTCCAGGGGAGCTGGCGCTACTGGGTAAACACTATGAACAGCCTCGGCCTGCCCACCGATGCGATCGGCGCTTCGCTCAACTACTTCGACACCTATCGCACAGAGCGGCTGCCGGCCAACATGATCCAGGCGCAGCGTGACCGTTTCGGCGAGCACGGGTTCGAGCGCGTGGACAAGGAAGGCAAGGGCTACCACCTGGACCCCGCCGATTGAGCATCCGCCAGACGACTATGACCAACCAGGCGCTTCATTGCGGAGAAGTCAATGGCTTTCAAGGGCGTTCTTTCCGACGATCAGATCGCTGAAGACCCACGGCAGCAGATCCGTTCATGGACACGCGAGCACGAGTTCGCCGTATGCATCGATACCGACGGCTGCGTGCTGGATAACATGTGGGCGAAGCAGCTCATCGTGTTCCACCCGCACTACATGGATATGAACAGCTTGCGTGATGTGGAGATGTACTTCCGCATTCATGCCGAGCACCACAACCTGTGGGGCACCACGCGGGGCTGCGATCGCTATCTTGCCGTGCAGCACACGTTGAATTCGCTGCGCGAGGACCCGCAGGCGAAGGAGGCCATCGACGACGGGCACGTCCTCGATCTATTGACCTCGCTGAACGGCTATGTGGAGTACATCGACGCCAGTGCTGGCGAGAAGGGGTTCGGTATCCCGACGCTTTTCGAGTACCACGAGCAGAACGGTCTCGACTTCAACATCACGCGCCTGCTGGCATGGAGCGAGGCGGTGGACCGCAGCTTCGCCTTCGTCACGCTGGATATGCCCCCCTTTGAGGCCGTGCCGGGCGTTCTGCAGTGGCTCGCGGATAAGGCTGACATGTTGGTGGTCTCCAGTACGCCGTACAGCGACCTGTCCGCCTGGTGGACTCAATCAGACCTGGCACAGTACGTCCAGGCCATCGCCGGCAAGGAGATGGGCAAGAAGAGCGAGCACATCCGCGAACTGATGGAGGCCGGCGGCTACGAGCCCGACCAGGTCCTCATGATCGGTGACGGCGGGGGCGACCTGAAGGCGGCTAAGGCCAACGATGCGCTGTTCTACCCCGTCCTGGCCGGCTTGGAGGACGAAGCGTGGCAGAATGCCCGGGGCAACTTCCAGGCGTTCCTGGACGGCGAGTACCGGGGCGAACTGGAGGACAAGCTGATTCAGAGGTTTGAGAACGCGCTGCTGGAGACTGCCCCGTGGGAACAGGAAGGCTACGACGCCGAGGAAGAATACCTGAAACTCCAGCAGAAGCGCATTGACACCTACGAGATGCTCCATCCGCAGGGCAAGCTGTTCACGCTTGAGGAATAGTCCTCAAGGGCATATCGCATCCTGGATCTTTACCCACCCGACGGAGCTGAACCATGCCGAAGAATGCAGTTGTCGCGCAATCCGGCGGCCCGACCACCGTTATCAACAACTCAGTGCGCGGCGTTGCCGAGACGCTGATCGCTTCCGGCAAGATGGACCAGGTTTACGGTGCCAGGATGGGCATCCTGGGCGTTCTGAGCAATGAACTCATCAACTTAAGCGCCCAGAGCCCGCGTCAGATCGAACTGCTCGGCCAGACCCCGTCGGCTGGCGCCCTCGGCAGTTGTCGATACAAACTGGCCAGCAAAGAGACCGGAGAGCTCTACAGTGAGGATTACGATCGGATCATCGAGGTGTTCAGAGCGCACGACGTTGGGTGCTTCTTCTACATCGGCGGCAACGATTCGATGGACACGGCCAATCGGGTGGCTGCCATGGCGCAGGAAGCGGGCGTTCAGGTGCAGGGCCTCGGCGTCTGCAAGACTGTCGACAACGATGTAGGCGGGGCCTTGCAGGATGACAGGACCTTCGCCGTCTGCGACCACAATCCCGGCTATGGCAGCGTTGCCCGTTACTGGGCCATGAACGTGCTGGAGGCGAATGAGGAGAACAAGGCAAGCCATAGCAGCGATCCCGTACTGATCATGCAGGCCATGGGCCGTAAGATTGGGTTTATCACGGCTTCCGCCCGCCTCGGCGACCCCGCTCGCAGAACGCCTCTGCTCATCATCATGCCCGAGGCGCTCAGTAAGGATGATCCGCAGTCGAACCTGGACTTCATCACGGAACGGGTAAACGAGAGGCTGCGGGAATGCGGACGCTGCATGGTGGTGCTAACCGAGGGGGCGAACCTGGGAGATGTGGGGGTGCTGCGCGACGCTTTCGGGCACGCACAGTTCAGCGCTTGCCGAACGACGGCCGCGCACCTGCTGATGAATCATCTGAACGGCGCCGATCGCATGGACGAGAAGGGCAGGGCGTGCACGCGGTTGGTTGTTCCAGGGATCGCACGCGTTGACGTGCCCGGCACCATCCAGCGAAGGGACATCTCTCGCGCCTCAGCGGTTGACCAGGAGGAAGCCTATCGCGTCGGCGCCCATGCCGCGAAGCTTGCACTTGAGGGACGCAGCGGAGTGATGGCAACCATCATCCGCCGCCCGGGCCCTGGCTACCAAGTGGACTATGGTGAAGTACCGCTGGAGGTGGTGGCCAATGCTGAACGGAGCTTCCCAGCCGATTGGATCGCCGACAATCGCGTCGATGTTACTGACGAGTTCGTCGAGTGGGCGATGCCCCTCGTAGGCGATCCTCTGCCGGAGTTCGCCAGCCTCGAGCACCGCATGGCTCCGGACGCGGACCTTGGCGACTACATCCCGCAGGGGCTGCGATAGAGGCAGCGGTGGTCCTGAGGGCCGCTTCTCTGCCCGGTCTCAGTGGGCGTGCTCTTCCTCGTACTCCTCGTCGGGCGACTCCAGCATCGGCTCGCCCGTCTTCTGCAGATAGTCCTTTATGGCGGCGTGCAGGCCCTGCGCTGCAAGGTTTGAGCAGTGCATCTTCGCCGGGGGCAAGCCGCCGAGCTCCCGCGCCACCTGGCTGCGTGTGATCTGCATCGCATCTTCCAGCGATTTCCCTTTGGCCATCTCCGTTGTGATGCTGCTTGTCGCGATGGCAGCGGCGCAGCCGAGCGTCCTGAACCTGACGTCGGTGATGCGGCCATCAGCCACGGCTATTGTGATCTTCATCACGTCACCGCAGGTAGGGTTGCCGACCTGGCCGACGCCGTCGGCGTCTTCGACCTCGCCCATGTTGCGGGGATTGCTGAAGTGTTCCATGACCTTCTGGGTGTACACGACTAATCTCCGTTCGTTTGTTCCGCTTCTCGCGCATCGGCTACGGGTATGAGCACTTCATTCATGCTTCCAGTGCGGTACCCTTCCAGGTCCAGGGCAACGTATTGGTAACCGATGGCCTGAAGCTCCCTGGTGATCTGCGTTCTGACGGATGAGTCCAGCAGCCGATGGAGGTCTTCGCGAGGTCCGAGTTCAATGCGAGCGATGTCGCCATGGCTCCTGACCCGAAAGTGCACGAAGCCCTTTCTCCGCAGCGCCTCTTCCGCACGTTCCACTCGGTTCAGCTTCTCCTCAGTTATCCGCTCCCCGTACGGGAAGCGGGAGGCCAGGCAAGCGCTGGCCGGCTTTGATGCCGTTGGCAAGCCCATCTCGGCGGACAGCGTTCGAATGTCGTCCTTGGTCAGCCCCGCCTCTCGCAGGGGTTGGCGTATGCCGAGTTCCTGGCAGGCAACCATGCCCGGTCGGAAGTCGTCTTCATCGTCGGCATTCGTGCCGTCGGCAACGTGCTCGAAACCGTGCTCTTCCGCTATCGTCTTCAACTCCGAGAACAGCGCATGCTTGCAATAGTAGCAGCGGTTTGGCGGATTGGCAGTGAAGCGCTCATCCTCCATTTCGGAAGACTGCAGCGTGAGCAGCCGCAAGTCGAGCGCTTCGGCAAGGGCGCGGGCCTCCTCCAGCTCGCGCCGAGGAAGGCTTGGAGAGCACGAAGTCGCCACGGCCATATTATCCCTGCCCAGCACGCGACGCGCTTCGGCCGCAAGGAAGGTGCTGTCTACGCCTGCGCTGAAGCCGATCAGGACGGATTCCATGTCCCGAAGCTCCGCTTCGAGCTGGTCACGCTTGGTGTGCAGGTCTTCGTCCATGTGTGCTCCAGGTGCGCTTGCCTCGATATGGCGCCCCCGCCAAGCACGCGTTCACCGCTGTAGAAGACGGCTGACTGGCCGGGGCAGGGGGCGAACAGCTTCTCGTGGGCATCCACCCGCACAAGGTCCGCCGCGATGGCCGTGACGCGCGCTGGCGCCGCAGGATGATTGAACCGTATCTTAACCTGGGCTTCAACGGTACCTCGGGGCTCGGGAACGAGCCAGTTTACGCTTTCCACCTGGATGCTGCTCCGCTCCACGTGTCGACGCTCCCCCACAACAACTGTGTTTCCCGAAGCATCGACTTCCGTGACGTAAAGCGGTTCCGACCAAGCAATCCCAAGTCCTCTCCTTTGGCCAACGGTGAAGTCGGCCACGCCGCCGTGCTCGCCGAGCAGTTTGCCCGAGACGTGCCGGATGGGACCGGGCGTGAACGCGTGAGGCACGCGCGCGCGCAGAAAGCGGCGGTAGTCGCCGTCCGGGATGAAGCAGAGGTCCTGACTGTCGGGTCTGTCATGCACCGGCAGGTCGATATCCCTTGCCATAGCGCGAACTTCCGATTTCTGCAGCCCACCCAGAGGGAAGAAAGCATGCTCAAGCTGCTGCTGAGAGAGTGAGTAGAGGAAGTAGGACTGGTCATCGGGCGCGGCACCCCTGCACAGACTCCAGGCACTGTTCTGGGACGCCTTCAGTTTGCGGACGTAATGCCCCGTGGCCACGGCGTCCGCCCCGAGCGCCAATGCCTTGCGCAGCAGTTTGCCGAACTTGATCCAGTCGTTGCATCGCACGCAGGGGTTGGGGGTGCGGCCCTCGGCGTAGGCCGCGCAGAAGTCGGCAAGCACGGTTCTGATGAAATCATCCCGAAGGTCGAGCACATAATGAGCAATGCCCAACCTGTCGCAGACTCTCTGCGCGTCGCGTATCGCCGCCTCATCGCAGCAGGAACGGGCCTTTTCACGTGACTCCCCAAACACCGGCAATCGCAGGGTGACCCCGGTTACTTTGTAGCCTTGCTTCTGGAGCATGGCTGCGGCTACGGAGGAGTCAACCCCGCCCGACATCGCTGCGACCACGTGTGCGTGAAGTCCACCCATGAGCAGCGCCTTCCTACTTCGCTGAGCCGGCGGGCTGTCGCCTGCGGTTTGGTATCTGGAGCATGCGCCCCAATGAGCGACGGGCCGGAGCGGCGATCTCTTGGGGAATCGTGACTTCGTGCACCATATCCTCCAGCGCCCACAGCACGGACTCGAGGGTCGTGCGCTTCATGTTCGGACAGGTGGCCGACGGCGTGGCGGGGATGAACTCCTTGTCCATGTTCTCCTTGCGCAGTCGATGGAGCAATCCCACCTCCGTGCCGACGACCAGAAGGCGGGCTGGGCTCCGGGATGCATGGCGCAGCATACCGCTGGTAGAAGCCACAACGTCCGCCATCTGAACTACGGCAGGCAAGCACTCCGGATGCACCATGACCTCGGCATCGGGATAGCGCTTGCGATGCTCTGAAATGTGTTCGGGCAGGATGCGCACGTGAGTAGGGCAGTAACCGTTGCTAAGCACCAACGGGCGAGCCGTCTGGCTCTGCACGTAATGGCCAAGGTTGCGATCGGGGACGAAGATCACGGGCCGATCCGGATCAAGCGACTCGACAACGGCCACTGCATTGGACGACGTGCAGCATACGTCGGTGAGGGCCTTCACCGACGCCGTGCTGTTCACGTAGCTGACCACGACGGCGTCGGGATGGCGTTCCTTCATGGCCCGCAGCTCGCGTACGTCGATCATCTGGGCCATAGGGCATAGCGATTCCGGCTCTGGCAGCAGTACGGTTTTGCCTGGGCTCAGTATGGCTGCTGTCTCTGCCATGAAGCGCACGCCGCAGAACACGATGACTTCCGCCTCGACCTGGGCCGCCCTGCGCGCAAGCCCGAGAGAGTCACCCACGAAATCGGCAATATCCTGCACGGCGCCGCACTGGTAGTTGTGCGCCAGTATGACGGCGTTTCGGACTGCCTTCAGCCGTGCTATTTTGTCTTCGATCGTACTGTACATTGGTCTATTATGCTGAGAACTCCCTTGTCAGGAAAGGCGACATCTCGCGCAGGCGCTCAACAATCGGCGGCAGCTTCTCAAATACGTAATCAACGTCCTCTTCTGTGTTGATGCGACCCAGCGAGAAGCGCAGGCTGCCGTGCGCCACTTCCGGCGCGATGCCCATTGCCGTCAACACGTGCGAAGGTTCCAGCGAGCCGCTGGTGCACGCGCTGCCTGTGGAGAGAGCGACGCCCACGGCATCCAGGCTTAGCAGCATGCTCTCCCCTTCGACGTTGCGAAAGCTGATATTCACAAGGTGGGGCAAGCGCTGCGTCGGGTGACCGTTGACCGTAGCGTCTTCAATGCTCTCAAGCAACCCCTGTTGCAGGCGGTCACGCAGGCTGCTGAGTCGCTGCGACTCGTTCGGCATCTCCTCGCAGGCGAGGCGCAGGGCTTCGGCCATGCCGAAGATTCCGGGCACGTTCTCCGTGCCCGCGCGACGCCCGTGTTCGTGGTGCCCCCCGTGCTGCAGCGGCTGGAAGCGAGTGCCCGAACGAATGTACAGGGCTCCCACGCCTTTGGGTCCGTAGAACTTGTGCGCGGACAGCGACAGCATGTCTAAACCGAGTTCGTCGACGTTGACTTGCACTTTACCGACGGCCTGGACCGCGTCTGTATGAAAGACGGCGCGCCCGTCGGTTTCTTCCGCAAGTGTTCGCGCCAGGGCCGCTATGGGTTGCAGGGTCCCGACCTCGTTGTTGGCCATCATGACGGTCGCCAGCGTCGTGTCCGCACGGACGGCCTTTCGCAGGTCATCCACGGAGACCAACCCGTGCCGGTCCACCGGAAGGCGTGTCACGTGCCAACCTTCGTCCTCCAGCGTGCGACAGGTATTGAGCACGGCGTGGTGCTCTACGGCCGAGGTTATGATGTGCCGGCCCTGCTCGCGCAGGGCATAGGCGGCGCCTTTGATGGCCAGGTTATCGCTTTCGGTGCCCCCGCTGGTGAACACGATTTCTTTCGACGTGGCGCCGAGCAGGCCGGCGACCAGATCTCGAGCGTCCTCCACGGCTTTGCGCGCTTCGCGGCCGTAGCGGTGGACGCTGGAGGCGTTGCCGAAGGTCTGAGTGAAGAACGGCTGCATGGCCTCCGCCACTTCCCCGCGCGTCGGAGTCGTTGCGCTGTGATCCAAGTATACGCGTCTCATGGCTGTATCTCCCGTTCTGCCCTTCGACCCGGAAGGGCCCCCTTTGTCAAGCGATGTCTTCGAACAGGCCGGTGCTCAGGTAGCGCTCACCGGTGTCGCAGACTACGAAGACGATTAGCTTCTGCTCGTTCTCCGGGCGGTTGGCGACTTGAAGCGCCGCCCAGGCGTTCGCCCCCGATGATATGCCGGCGAGTATTCCTTCTTCCCTGGCCAGGCGACGCGCCGTTGCTGCGGCGTCCTGATCCGAGACCCGTATCACCTCATCGATTACGTCCACGTCCAGCACATCGGGGATGAACCCCGCGCCGATGCCCTGTATCTTGTGCGGACCCGCCTGCCCGCCCGAAAGCACCGGCGAACGGTCGGGCTCAACGGCGATGGCCTGCACGGAGGGCTTTCTGCGTTTCAGCATGACACCTACGCCCGTGATCGTGCCCCCCGTTCCGACTCCAGCCACAAACATATCGATCTCGCCGTCGGTATCGCGCCATATCTCCTCGGCGGTCGTCCGGCGATGTACTTCGGGATTGGCCGGATTCTTGAACTGCTGTGGCATGAAGCCGCCCGGTGTCTCGGACAGCAGTTCCTCGGCCCGGCGTACGGCTCCCGCCATGCCTTCTTCGGCCGGGGTCAACTCGAGCTCAGCCCCCAGCGCCTTCAGCAGCGCCCGGCGCTCCACGCTCATGCTTTCTGGCATGGTGAGCTTGAGTGCGTAACCCTTTGCCGCGCAAACGAAGGCAAGGCCCACGCCAGTATTGCCACTTGTGGGCTCGATGATTGTTGCCCCTGGTTCGAGGCGCCCCTCGGCCTCGGCCGCATCAACCATGCTGAGCGCTATGCGGTCCTTGACGCTGGAGAGAGGGTTCTGCGACTCCAGCTTGCCGACCACTGTGGCAGGCAGTCCCGCAGCCATATTCTTCAGCCGCACAATCGGCGTGTTCCCGACCAGTTCCGTCATGTCCTCGGCAATCTTCATCTACTGCCCCCGTTCGAAGATGCTGAATTATCGGTATTCATGGATGAGACGGCTCGGCTACTGTGGCGAGCCAACTCAGCGACCGTTGTTGACGCCAGGACCTGCGTGACGGCGTCGCGCAGGTCGGACCACACGTCGCGTGTAACGCACTCAGTGACCCTATCACAACCCTCGGGATGCTCCAGGCATTCTACGGGGCAGACCGGTCCCTCCAGCGCTTCCCAGATATCGAGCAGCCGGACACGATCGGCCGGGCCAGCCATGAGATAGCCGCCATGGGCGCCCCGGACACTACAGATCAGTCCGCTGCGCCGCAACTCCTGGATTATCTTCGCCAGATACTTCGGCGGGATGGCCGTGTCTTCCGCCAGCTTCTCGAGCGTCACCGGCCCTTCATCGTGGTATATGGCCAGGTCCACCATCGCGCGACATGCGTACCGAACCCTGGTTGAGAGCCTCATTTCCGGGCCTTATCTGGAGAATCTATACCCTTATTATCCAGTTTATCTCTCCGGCCTCCCCGTGTCAACTGCCGTTTCTGAAAAGTTCGGGGGTGCGATCGCCGCGGCGCGGTTGCCACTTGCGGACGACCTTTTCAGGTGGCATCGAAGGGCCGGGCGGGAACACTCCGACAACCGGCAATCTGCACCTCTCTACGGGTGGCTACAATGTTCTGGCAAAGGAGCTCGGCACGCTTGCGACGGGGCGCTCCGTTCTTGTATAAGGGCATCTTCTGTGCGCACTCACCCATGGAGCTCCCACTTGATGCAATTGCGCCAGTCGCACGCCCCGGAGCGGTCGCTTTCTCGCGTCGGTCGGTTCCTCTCTTTGCGCAGCGTGCTCATCGGCATCTTGCTGTGCCTGGTGGTCGGCGTCTTTGAGCCCTACCTCACCATCTACATGAGTTCGTCCTACCTGTTCACCGATTACCACCTGGGCGGAGCCACCTTCTTCGTGCTGGCGCTTCTGCTGTTTGTGAACCTGCTGCCGGCTCTTCTATGGCGGAGGGTCCTTCTGAGCCAGGGCGAGCTGCTGGTAATCGTCGCCATGGTCTTCGCCGGCGGATCGGTGGCTACCTCCGGGGGAACGGTTCACCTGATACCGCTCATGTCCTCGGCTCAATACTACGCCAGCCCGGCGAATAACTGGCATCAGACCATCGTCCCCTACATCCCGAAGTGGCTGATGCCCTACGATCCGGGCGGCGGCACCGTGGCGATCCGTATGTTCTGGGAGGGCGTGCGCCCGGGGCAGCCGATGCCGTGGGGGCCGTGGGTGAGGCCACTGGCGTTGTGGGCAGTCTACCTGATGGCGACGTGGGGGCTGTTCATCGCGGTGATGATGCTGATGCGCAAGCAGTGGGTGGACTACGAGCACCTCAGCTACCCCATCGCGCAGGTGCCCGAGGAGTTGTGCGGGGCCGCCGCTAACCCGTCACATCCCGACTCCATCTTCCGCAGCGGCATGTTCTGGCTCGGTTTTGTGGCGTTGTTCGTCGGCTACAGCCTCAGCGGCATATCGCACTACGCAGCGGGCACAAACTGGCGGTTCCAGCTCGATGTGCAAGCGCAGTTGACTACGACGGCGCAGTTACGCTTCTTCCTGCATCCGGCCGTGCTGACCCTGGTATTCCTGATTCCTAACCGGATTGCGCTCAGCGTGTGGGTGATGGCGTTCACCGCCTGGCTGTTGCGCACGTTAGTCAGCACGAAGTATCCGGGCCTGGAGGCATATGTTCCCTACGGCGGGCGCCAGCAGGCGAGCCAGATGGCGATGGGCGCCGTGCTTGCCTTTGTGCTGAGCAGCCTTTGGTATTCCCGTCAGCACTTGCGGCGCGCGGTACGATGCGGCTTAGGTTTCGGAGACGTGGCGTACGACAGGGAGGAGCCGGCTTCCTACCGGGCGATGTTCATCACGATCGCTCTATGCCTCGTGGTTATGGGTGTATGGTTGACGCAGGCCGGCATGGCCTTGCGCTATACCGTGCTGTTCCTCTGCCTGCTGTTGTGTATTCACTACACGGTGGCCCGAGTGATTGCCCAGGTGGGGTTGCCCTCTCTAAGCTCCCCCGCTCCCGTTTCGCCTTATATGCGCCAGGTGTTCGGGGCCGCAACGCTGAGCCGCACGGATATGGCGATGCTCGGGTTGCAGCAATGGAATGCCGACCTGCGCAACACGCCCGCCTCGGGTTCGGCCCATGGCGCAAGGTTGGTCCGCAGACGTGGCATCATGTGGCTGATGCTGCTCTCGGTGTTCGTTGTCTTCGCAACCGCCTCAGTGCGTGTTATCCACAGCGGCTACCTTCACGGCGCGGCGAACCTGAATGACTGGTTCATCATCAACTCCTCGCGCTCACCGTGGTGGCGCACGTCCGGGATGCTGGCGGCGAATCAGGGCTTCCAGATTGCTGCGGTCACCTGGAGTGGCGTGGGGGCGGCGATGATGGGCCTGTTGATTGCCGCGCAGCGCATTTTCTTCTGGTGGCCCTTGCACCCGGTGGCCTTCCTGATCGCGCACACCCATATGGTCTACAACTTCTGGTTCTCCGTCTTCCTGGCATGGCTCATCAAGTTTGGCCTCGTCAAGCTCGGCGGCCACAGCGCATACCGCACGGTGCGGCGTCTATTCATCGGCGCGGCGGCGGGCAGCTTCGCCGCCGGTGGTGTATGGGCGGTTATCGATCTGCTGGCTCGCGAGGTCAATAACCACGTGTTTGCCATCTGAGAACCGGCGGGGGGGGGACGTCCTTTTGGCGCGACGCACCATTCAGCCGCCTCTGCACTCAGAGCAAGCTTCGCCGGTGCGGGCTCGGGCCATCGCCGTTGGCGCGGCACTGGCGGGCTTCATCGGGTTGGCTGCCCCGTACTGGAGCACGTACCTCGGGCGGGGCGGCGGCCTGTTTCTGGACTACCACATGGGCGGCATCTCGTTTCTGATGGTGCTCGTTGCAGTGCTGTTCAACGGCTTGCTGGCGCGCCTGCGTCGGTCTATGGCCTTCTCTGCGGACGAGCTGCTGTTCGTGACCGCCATGCTCTTTGCCGGCGGGGCCATCGCGGTGGGCGGTGGCGTTACCCACCTGATACCCATGCTATCGACGGCCATCTACCACTCCACGCCCGGCAATCAATGGGTGAGCGAGATCGCACCGCACATACGGAACTGGATGATGCCGCTCGATCCGGACGGTGGCGCAGTCGCCATCAAACGCTTCTGGGAGGGACTGCCGCCGGGCGGGCACATCCCCTGGGAACAGTGGGTGACGCCGCTGACGCGCTGGGGCATCTACCTGATGGCTCTGTTCGGATGCACGGCGGCCATCATGTCAGTGATGCGTAAGCAGTGGGTGGACTACGAGCACCTGAGTTTCCCCATCGCCCAGGTACCTTCGGAGCTTTGCCGTGGCGTGGCGGAGCCGGGCAACCCGGATTCCATCCTGCGCAGCCGCGCCTTCTGGATCGGCGCCGGAATCATCCTGCTGCACGCGCTGGTGATGCGCCTGGGTCGCTACGCGGGGTTCTTCGGGCCGGCCACCATGGGCACCTGGGTTACGTTTGCCGAGGGCTGGAGGATGCGGTTCTGGGTGGATTTCACTGTGATCGGCCTGGTGTTCCTGATCCCGAACCGGATCGCGTTCAGCGTATGGGTGCTGGCCGTTGTGTCGTGGTTTGTCCGGTCCTTTGTAAAGACGCACAACCTGGGCCTGCAGGTTTACATGCCGTACGGAGGCCCGGCCGAAACGCAGCACATGGCGATGGGGGCGTTGTTGGTTCTGGTATTCAGCAGCCTGTGGTACGGCCGAAGGCACCTGCTGCGTGCCGTTCGGTGTGCGCTGAGGTGGGGCGAGGCCGGGTATGACAGCAACGAGCCGACCTCCTACACCGCGGCATTCGCCACGGGCCTGGTGGGGGCCATAGTCGCGGGAGTGTGGCTCTGGCGGTCGGGCATGACGCCTCTCTACAGCGCGGCATTCCTGCTGCTGCACCTGTGCGTGTACTACGGCATCACGCGCATCATCGCCCAGGTGGGCTTGCCCTCAGCCAGTTCGCCCGCTGCGGCGGGCACCTATCTGACGAACACGTTGGGGGGCGCCACCCTTGGCCGCCAGCAGGTGGTGGCCACCGGCATGCAGTTCTGGAACGCGGATTACCGCAACACCGCCATGACGGGAGCGGCTCACGGCATGTACGTGGCCCGTCGTCGCAGGGGCCTTTTCGCGGCCATGCTGTTCGCCATCTTCGTTACCTACCTTAGCGCTTCACTATCGGCAGTGTGGGTAGGCTACGCACACGGCGCCCTGAACCTGAGTAGTTGGTTTTACATCAACGCGCCCCGCGTGCCGTGGTGGTGGGCGGGCGGCGTGCTGTCCCGCAACGACGGGCCGAACGTGCTGGGCATGCTCTGGGCTGGCGGCGGGGCAGCAGTGATGGCGTTCCTGACACTGGCCCATCGTTCGTTCTTCTGGTGGCCCGTTCATCCCATAGCATTCGTGATCGCGAACACCCACATGGTGATCAACTTCTGGTTCTCTATCTTCCTGGCGTGGTTGCTGAAGGCGGGGCTGGTGAAGCTGGGCGGCCAGGCCATTTACCGTTCGGCCCGACGCTTCTTCATCGGCGTGGTGCTGGCGGGGTTCTTCGCCGATGGCACGCACGCCGTCATTGCGAGCATAGACGCCTACCTGAAACCGCCTGTCGGGTTTTGATCTCTTCGCTCAACGGCGCAGAAGGGCATCTGCCGCCAGGACGAGGAAGATGTAGCTGGCCGCCCCCTGCATCACGTACTCCGACTGTTGCCACAGGAAGGGGGAATCCGTTTTCAGCTCTGGGAAGTCCGGCCGGCTCAGGTTGGTCCCTGACACGACGCCACCGGGCACATAGTGCCAGCTGGAGCGGTTGATGCCGAAAGCCGTTGTGAGCGAATCGGCGCCGACGCCCGAGACGAGCGAGACGTTGTTGTCCGGATGGCAACCCAGCACGTAGTTGAGCACCCGCAGCAGGATCTCGCGGTCGAACAGCTTGGGCAGGTCTCGGGCAAGGTAATACTGCTGGACAGCCATCTGCTGGATGTGCCATGCGACGCCCCAGATATGCGGGCGCCATTCGACGCCGAAGGGGTTGCCCGCGTGTCGCTCGCTCAACTGCCGCGCGTAGTTCTCAAGTGCGCGTTTCACCCGCAGGGAGAAGTCGGGCGCGTCCATGTGGGGCAGAGCCCGCACTGCAGCCCACCCGACCGAGCCTGGATGTTCCTCCACGACGGGCAGCAACTGCCCCAGGCGGTGCCGATACTCGTCCCGTCCCGTGGCGATGAGCAGCTCGGCAGTCGCCAGCACCTCCTGCTGGTCTGGTCGACCCGGCACATAGGCTGTGCGCCATCGGGCCGGCTGATGGCTCTGTTCGAAGTGCCATGCACCTTCGGCTGTCTCCAGGCATTCCTCGGCCAGGGCGTCATTCCATTCGGCAAGCACGCGGGCGGATGCCGCCAGCGCGGCCGAAACCTTGTATTCCTGCGATGTGTCCCGATTGGTGAATGCCCATCGGTCGTCGCGAATCCCGGAATGCGTGCCCGTGCGCTCGCCTCTCGCCAGTGAGGGGTCGTATATCAGGTTGTCGGTCATGGTGCTCACTTCACCGCGCTGATAGAAGCGGCGTGACTCGCCGGCGACGATGCCGCAGAAGCTGTGGCCAGCCGCGCGATATCCTCCCAGCAGGCACTCGGCCCCCCATGCTATCTGTTGCAGGATGTCCGGCTCGCCGTCCGGGCAGTACATGTGCACCAGGTGCTCGTCCGCCAGCACGGTCGTCTGGTCGCAATCCACGGCGAACTCTTCGCGCGCGAGGGCCAGCATGTGCACCGTGCCGGACTGCGAACCTGCCGCGAGGTCGGTGTCGCCCGCATCGTGCCATCCGCCGGCGTTCAGGTGAGGTATGTGCTCGTAGGGTTCGAACGGTGTATCGGTGGCAGGCCCCTGCGAATAGTGGTCGAAGTGCACGTGGCTGGTCGGCGCCTGAAGTGCGTCGTCCATGTGGCAGGCTCCGTGCCAGAGACGCAGCCCGTCCCAGACGGCCGCGTGGCACATCTGGACGGGGAAGAAGGCCTCGAGCGTCGGCTGCCACACCCCCTGGGAGTAAACGTCCTGCCCGATGCGAAACGGGCCGGCCACCTGCTCGGCATACCGGACCTGGTAGAGGCCGGGCTCACGCACCTCGGAGAAGTCGAAAACCGCATAGTCGTAGCGCAGGAAGCGACCCCATGGCTCCGGGCGGCCGGACTTGACACTGACGAGACCCGAATCGGCATCAATCCGTAGCAGGTGGGCCTCACCCAGGTTGGTGCAGCGCGTGTCAAGCTCGATGACGGCACGCTTTGCCTGCTGCGGGTGATAGCCCACCTGGCTGAGGGCAATCACGGGCGGCCGTCGCCATTCGGGGTCCTGATGCGGCGTGATGAGCCACTCCACGACCGTTCCTGAAGCGCCGGGTTCGATGGGCGAACAGAGGGTGAACCAGGCCTCGTCATCGCCCTTGCGACCGTCGAAGAGCTGAAGCCGGCCCCGTAGAGATTCGATGGACAGATGGCGCAGCGGGTCCTCCGGCGCCACGACCAGCCGAGCCCCTGCGGCCATGATGCCGGCCCTGACGCGCCCGCACTCGTCAGCATCCACGGCGCAGTAAGGCTCGCGCGGGAAGACGCCCGAAGTGCTGCCCGCGCGATAGGTCTTTCCCCAGAATGCCGGGGGATAAAGGTCCATGCAGAAGCCGGACTCGATGTCCGCGGGGATAGAGTTCTGACACTCGACCGTGAGCCGCACGGCCCGGCCCTCCGCGCGCAGCCGAACGCTGTAGGCCGTCCGTAGAGTGGAGTCGTAGAGGGGGGTAAGGATCTCGACCCGTTCGGCGTCCAGTACGCGTTCGCCGGGCTTCGGATGGCCTTCGGGCCGCGTCGCGCGGGGGTCGGGCCTGATCTCGCCGGCCGTGGCGACGCGCTCGCCGTGGTGGACCAGCTCCAGCCCGCCTTGCTTGCCCTCAGGGTAGGGATTGTGAAACGGCAGCAGGGAGGCGGCAGGGGCCTCCAGGTATTCGAGTTTGTGCAGCCGCCAGCTTGTTGCGGTCATGCTTCCTCCATCTATATGCGTTGAAGCCGCATACTGTAAGGACTGGAGAGCCGGACGCAAGCCAATCGGGAGAAACGGGTGTGTAAAATGCGAACGCCGCCGCACCAGGCGATGCGGCGGCGTTCGAAGCCTGCAGTCGGGATCGGTTCGTGCTACGAGACCGGCACTACGTTCGTGGCGCGCAGGCCCTTAGGACCTCTCTCCACCTCGAACTCGACGACGTCTTCCTCGCTAAGGCTCTTGTAGCCCGCCCCCTCGACGGCGGAGTAATGGACGAACACGTCCTCGCCGCCGTCGTCAGGCGTGATGAAACCGTAACCCTTGGCGTCACTGAACCATTTTACAGTACCTCTTGCCATCATACCTTCCTTACAGCTACCTTCGGGAAAACAGGTTCACGAAAAGGCGACTTGACGCCGCCCCGTGCCCCTACTCTAAAGCCTCCGACGGCATGCAATGTAGTCGATTGCCCGCCGCTGTGCAAGCGAGGATTGCCGCCCATGATGCGGGGCTCGCACCGCACTGTTGACATGCGGCACCACCACCTACCATCATGCGGCGCGTGGCGAATGAGCAATCGGCTTGCGGGCCGCAGGCGGGGTACCGATCCGGCCGTCAGGAGGCAGCGTTGATGAACCATGGCTGCGAACACCGTACGGACGGCCGCAGCCGGAACGGCTCCAGGGGCTTGCGCTTCCGCGCGTCGCCGCTGCTTGTGGTTCTCTCCCTGTTGACGGTGCTGTTCGCGGCGGGTTGGTTGCGCTTTGCCAACCTCGACTTCGGCATTCCCCACTACTACCACACTGACGAGCACGCCAAGGTGGTGCGCGTTCTGCTGCCCATGGTGCGGCGCGGTGGTTGGAATCCACGGTACTTCCTGCACCCTCCCTTCCTGCTGTATTCAACCCTACTGGGCGCACGTGGATATGCCGCCTTAAGCGGCAGTGAGTTCGATCAGTTCCTGCTGCTGCGCAGCGGGCGTACCGTGTCAGCGGTTACAGGCGTGCTCACGGTGCTCTTCGTGTTCCTGTTGGCGAGACGGTTGTATGGCGCCGGCTGGGCCCTGCTGGCAGCCGGCCTGTTGGCGAGCTTTCCCCTGCACGTCCAGTGCAGCCACTACATGAAGGAAGATGTCTTCGTAACCATGTGGATCACCCTGCAGCTTCTGTTCTGTGTGCGATACATCCAGCAGGGCCGGCGCTCGGACTGGCTGCTCGCAGGGGCCTGCACCGGCCTGGCCGCCGCGACGAAGTACATAGGCGCATTGATCGGTGTCATGCTGCCGCTCTCGTTGTGGCTGCGTTGGCGTACCTTGCAGCATGACGGTGTGGAGCATTCTGATAGCGCTGCTCGGCCGGGCCACGCGGCCACCGAGCTGGGCCTCGCGCTCGCACTGGCCGGCATCTGCTTCTTCGTCGTGAATCCCTGGATGGTGCTGGACCCGGCGTCAGCCGCAGGAGGGCTGGGGGACGAGATGCAGCACGCCGCCCGAGGCCACTTCGGCGGCATTCTGGCCATAAGCCCCTGGCAGGCGCTCTGGACATATCACTTGCGGGAGTCTTTGGCCCCCGGGGTGGGCATCGTGCCGCTGGTGATGGCCTTCATCGGCGGCGTGCTGGCGTTCCGCAGGCGAGAGCCCGGCCCCATTCTGATGGTAGGATGGGTGCTTGTGGGCTACTTCTTCCAGGAAGCCTCTCCGCTCAAGCCGCCGCCGCAGCCGGAGCGCTATATGGTGATCATCCTGCCTCCGCTTGCGGTGCTGGGGGCATACGCTTTGGCAAGGATGGCATGCCTGGAGCGCTTGCTCAGGGCCCGACCCGCTGTCCGGGTGGCGTTGCTCGGGGGCATCGTGAGCGCGCTGCTGCTGCCGCCGCTGTGGAGGAGCAGCGTGAAGGTAGTGGAGATGGTGCCTGACACCCGAGATCTGGCAGGGGCGTGGATGGTGGAGAACTGCGAAGCCGGCGCCAACGTGCTGATCGACGGTCGACGGTTCTACGCGCCGCGGGTGGAGGATCGCCTCCGAACGCGCGTGGTGCGGCACACCTGGCGCACATTCAGCGCGAGTTTGCGCTCCTCGACGAAGGAGCACCCGATCGGCCAGCGCCTGGACCTGCGCACCGGGGTTTTGGATGCCGGCACAGGAAGCGATGAGTTCCGCGCGGACTACCTGGTTCTCACCTCGTTCTGGTATCGCAGGTGGATCGATTACCCCAACGCCCCACGGGCGGCAAGGCAGTATTACACCCGGGAGATACCCGAGGTGCTGGGCGAGCCGCTCAAGGTCTTCAGAGCGCGAAGTGGCAGCTTCGGCTACAGCAATCCGGTAATCAAGCTCTACCGTCTCGGGGCGGATGCCACAGCCACTCGAGCATCGGCGTCGCGGGGCCGTGCGAGGTCAGAGCCCTGAAGACGGGCGTCAACCCGAGACGCCTGCGCAGAGAACGGGGCAGAACGCGCAGGCGGCGGTTCCATCTCTGACGTCGCACTCGCTCCGCCAGTTCGGCGCGGTCAAGGCAGTCTGCAAGGCTGAGCAGGGCAGGCGACGCCAGCTCCTCCGCCGTCATCATGCGGTGTTCGGCAACAACGCCGGCGGCCCCCAGGCAATATGCGCACGTGCGCAGCGGTTCGGTGCGGGCAACGTAGTCCCTTACGCGTCGGGCCATGTCGTCCCGCTCCTCGATCAGCAATCCATCCTCTTCAGCGAAATCGAACGCCAGCCCCAGACGCCGGCGCCGTTCAGGCAGACAGGCGGCAGCCGTACAGAGGAAAAGTCGCCCGCTGCGGAACGCGCGGCAGCGCTGCTGCAGTGGGCAGGTGCGAAAGATCTCGCGCACGAGGTCGGCGTCGGTGTTCGGCTCGTCAATGACCTGATGGCGGAACACTGGCCGGGGGGAGACGACGAGCTCCGTGTCGTGAGCCATCGCGGCTTCGCGCGCACGCACCAGATCAACCCGACCGGCGCTGTGCTCGTAGAGCGATATCTGCACGCGGTCGACCGAGCGCCAGAACTCGGGGCCCTGGCGCTCAAGCAGGACGCCGTTGGTAACGACGGCGAGCATGCCGGCGACACCGCTGCGGCGGGCCGCTGCGATCACGGCCACGATATCGGGGTGCAGCAGCGGTTCTCCGCCGCCGATGTCAAGCCGGTCGGCGTGCATGTACCTGGCGGCGAGGGCAAGCTGCTTACCGAGTGCTTCGGGCTCTTCGAAGTGTTCATCCGCGAACGGCGCGAAGTGGTTGCAGGCATTACATTGCAGATTGCAGTGGCGCACAACGTCGACCATGAACCTGGAGCACTGCATGCGTTCACCCATCGGTTTCCTCAGCCCTGGCGTTCCCGGGCCAGTCGATCATGATGTTAGCATAAACGGCGAGCGTGGACTGTACAGAAAAATGCGGGCGGGTTGGGGTAAACCCGCCCGCAAGAGGGGCTGCTGTCGGGGAGGGGGGCACTCGCCCGACAGCTCACGACGCTTTCTTTTGGGTGGGAGCGTCGTGATTTAGGGACAGGCAGCTACGGCTGATAATAGCAAAGTGCATGCCTCGCGTCAAAGGTAACGCCCGTCTCACCCCTCTTATCCTTCTAAAGCACTACATCACAAACGTTTACGTGCCCCCGTGCGCCCATCGACTCATTTTCCATCACCACCATCATTGTATCAGACCGAGTCAGAAGCGGCAAATGGTCAGTACTTTTTGCAGAGAGCCACCCCAGGGCCGAAGTTTTTTCAGACGCCCCAGGGCGCGCGACATGTGCGCCCGCTCAACTCAGGTCGTACTTGCGAATCTTCCGGTAAAGCGTGCGCTCACCGATGCCGAGAAGTTCGGCCGCTTTCTCCCGGTTGCCGTCCACCAGGTCGAGCGTGCGGGCTATGTGTTCCTTCTCCAGTTGCTCGAGAGGCTGGCCGGCGAGAGCGTCCAGACTCGCGCCTTCGGGCAATCTACCAGCTTCTTCCTGTAAGTAGTCGGGTAAGTCGTCCGCGCCCAGAATGTCGTCCGTGGTGGCCACAATCATATGCTGGATGCAGTTGCGCAGCTCGCGCACATTTCCCGGCCAGGGGCTGCGGTAGAGCACTTTGCGCGCTTCGGGGCCGATCCCTCGGACGGTCTTGCCGTGAAGTTCTGAGAACTCGTGAACGAAATGGTCGATCAGAAGGGGGATATCCCCGTGGCGGTCGCGCAGGGGTGGCAGGTTGATGGTAACCACGTTCAGTCGGTAGAACAGGTCTCGGCGGAATGTGTCCTGTTCCATCTTCTGCCGAAGGTCGGTGTTGGTGGCCGCGATCAGCCGCACGTCGACCGGGATGGGCTCGTTGCTACCCACCCTCACGATATCGCCCTGTTCCAGCACCCTTAGCAGCTTGGTCTGGCTGCTGACGGGCATGTCACCTATCTCATCGAGGAAGAGCGTTCCGTGGTTGGCGTACTCGAACATGCCCACCCTTGTTTGTGTGGCGCCAGTGAAGGCGCCCTTCTCGTGCCCGAACAGCTCACTTTCCAGGATGGTTTCGACCAGACCTGCGCAGTTGAGCGGGACGAAGCGGTTGCTGCGTCGTCGGCTGTTATAGTGGATGGCGCGCGCCACCAGTTCCTTACCCGTGCCCGTCTCGCCCTGTATAAGAACGGTGACGTCAGTGTTCGAGGTCTGCTGGATCTTGCGGAAGACCTTCTGCATGGGCTGGCTGTTGCCCACGATATTCTCGAACCCGTAACGGCGGGCGAATTCCTGGCGCAGGGCTTCGCTGTCCCGTCCGAGGGAGACTCGCTCGGCGGCACGGTCGACCACCGCGTTCAGCTCCACCGGGTTGACGGGGGTCTGCAGGTAGTAGAGCGCACCGCTGCGCATGGCGGCGACGGCCTCGGCGGCGTTGCTTCGCGAGGTGATGACGACCACCTGGCAGTTCGGATCGCTGCGCCGGGCGGCCTGCAACAGAGCCATACCGTGTTCGCCATCGGGCTGCAGGCCCGTCACCACAACGTCGTAACGCCCCGAGCGTGCCTCCTCCAGCCCCGCGCCCGGTTCAGCGGCGCAGGTGCAGGCATGGCCCGCGTCGCGCAGTGAGCGCGCAACGGTATCGGCCAGGCCGGGCTCCATGTTGGCGATCAGGATGTTGGCATGCTCATCCATGGTCAGAGACCCCGGTTACCGATAGTCAGGGTCAACGGGGGCCGGCCCCGGGGCGGAGCGACGTGGCGCTGCCTCAGGAGTTCGCTTCCTTGAGCGCTTCCTTCCGGCTCAGACGCACGCGATTGTCTTCGATGCTGAGCACCTTGACTTTCATGCTGTCGCCGACTTTGCACACGTCGGAGACCTTCTCGACATAGCTGTCGTCGAGCTGGCTGATGTGGCAAAGGCCGTCGCTGCCGGGGAAGATCTCGACGATGGCCCCGAAGTCCTTCAGGTCGGTAACGGTGCCCTCATAGACCTTGCCGACTTCGAGAGACTTGCCGAGCCCCTCAATGTACTGAGCGGCTTCTTCGGCTCGGCCGGCTCCTTCTACCGAGGAGACAGTGACCGTGCCGTCATCCTCGACCTCGATGTTGCATTCGTACTTCTCCTCGAGGCCCTTGATAGTTTTGCCGCCGGGCCCGATCAGCTTGCCGATGTTGTCAGGGCTGATCTGCACCTGGATCAGGCGCGGTGCATAGCTCGAGATATCGGCTCGCGGTCGCTCCAGCGTGCGCAGCATTGTACGCAGGATGTGCATGCGGGCCTCGCGGGCCTGATCGAGCGCTTCGCGCAATGTCTCCACGCCGATGCCCTTGACCTTCAGGTCCATCTGCACCGCGGTCACGCCGTGCTGCGTGCCGGCAACCTTGAGGTCCATGTCTCCGTGGTGGTCCTCCGCGCCGGCGATGTCGGTCAGGATGTAGACATCCTCTTCCTCCTTGATCAGGCCCATGGCGATGCCGGCCACGGGATTGCTGATCGGCACGCCTGCGTCCATCAGGCTTAGCGTGCCGCCACAGACGCCGGCCATTGAGGAGCTCCCGTTCGACTCAAGTATGTCGGCGACGACGCGGATGGTGTAGGGGAACTGCTCCTCCTGGGGCAGCACGGCACGCAGGGCGCGCTCTGCCAGTTCGCCGTGTCCGTACTCACGCCGGCGCGGTCCGCGCACGGGCCGCACCTCGCCCACGCAGAAGGGCGGGAAGTTGTAGTGCAGCATGAACTTCTTGGGCTCTTCCTCGATCAGGGGGTCGAGGATGCGCTGCTCGTCCTGCACCGTTCCCAGGGTGGTCACCACCAGGGCCTGCGTCTCTCCCCTGGTGAAAACCGCGCTGCCGTGCGTGCGCGGTAGCACGCCGACGCTGCACTGCAGTTCGCGCACGTCCTTCAGCCCCCGTCCGTCCAGGCGCCGCCGCTCGGAGCGGATCGCCTCACGCAGTATGCGGCTTGTCATCTCGTCAAATGCTGCGTTCACGTCGTCGCGGGTAGGCGCCGAATCGTCGTCCGGATCGCAGAACTTGTCCGCAGCCTCGGCACGCAGTGCGCGGACGGCTTGCTGGCTCTCGAGCTTATCGCGTATGCGCAGCGCCTGGGACAGCCGGTCGCTGTATTGCGGTTCCACGAACCCCAGGGCATCCTTTGCCACAAACTCCGGCTCCCAGTCGTAAACATCGGGCTTGCCTCCGCACTTATCGACCAGCTCGCCTATGAGCCCGATGATCTCCATGTTGGCGTCATGTCCGCACTGGATGGCGGTGATCAGATCCTGCTCCGGCAGCACATCGGCGGAGCCCTCGATCATGGCCACCGCGTCCGCTGTGCTACTGATCACCAGGTCCAGCTCGCTCTGGGCGCGGACCTCGTGAGTGGGATTGACGACGAACTCGTCGTTCACCAGCCCCACCCGGCAACTGCCTGTCGGGCCTTGGAAGGGGAGGTCGCTGATGCTCAAAGCAGCGGAGGATGCGACCATGGCGAGCACGTCGGGATCGTTCTCCTCGTCCGCGCTAAGCACCCAGATAATCACCTGCACCTCATCGCGGTATGCTTTCGGGAACAAGGGGCGAAGCGGGCGGTCGATAAGGCGGCACGTCAGCACCTCCTTATGCGTGGGGCGGCCTTCCCGCTTGATAATGCCACCCGGGAACTGGCCGGCCGCATACTGCTTCTCGCGGTACTCCACGCTCAGCGGGAAGAACGGCACCCCTCGCTCATTGGGCGCTCCGACGGCACTCGCCAGCACAACGGAGTCACCGTACTGCACGGTCACGGCGCCGTTGGCCTGCTTGGCCAGCTCGCCGGTCTCTATGGTCATAATGCGGTCAGCTATCTTCTTCTCGACTCTAACTTTCACGATCCGTCAACCTCAGGTAATTGAACTTTATCTTCCTCGACAACTCGCCAGGTAAAACGTTGCGCCCGGGGACGTGACAGCTCCCTGCGTTGCGCTTCGGTGCCTGAGCCGCACTCCACAGCCTGCCTGCTTGCAGCCCGATCGCAGCGGCAACGAGCGGGCAAGGGTGTGGCCTGCGACAGCCACGCCGGCGGGAGAGGGTAGGTGGGGCGTCCGCAAGGGAACTGGTCAGCAATCACCTGCGCAGGTTCAGCTTGCCAACAATGTCACGGTATCTCTGCTCACTCTTACCACGGAGGTACTTCAGCATGGCGGACCTCTTTCCCACCATCTGCAGCAGCCCCCGCCGGGATGCGTGGTCGTGCTTGTGGGTGCGCAGATGGTCCGTCAGGTCGTTTATCCGCTCGGTGAACACCGCTATCTGCACCTCGGGCGAACCGGTATCCGATTCGTGCCGCTGGTGCTCGTCAATCAACTCGCTCTTGCGCTGCTTCTCCATTCCGTTATCCTGTTCCGCCTTCTCTCTGAGCGTGGTGCCAGCCACACGGCCGGCATACAATTACACTGCCCCCCATGGCACGCAACATTATAGCCGGCGGCCACCTGCCACGCAAGTTACTGTCCCCACACGAGGAAGTGAAATGACCAAGCAGCCCATGACCCCGCGCGAACGCTGGCTCCGTGTGATCCATCACGATCTGCCGGATCGTGTTCCCACCGACTACTGGGGCACCGCTGAGGCCAACGCAAAGCTGCTGGCCCACCTGGGATGTCGCAACCGGGACGAGGCGTTCGACATCCTGCACATTGACGCGCCCCTTTTCGTCGGCCCCACCTACTGCGGCCCGCCGATCCCTGAGGGCGAAGACGTCTACGGGTGCCGATACCGGCGCGTGCAGTATGAGGGCGGCAGCTACCGCGAGTGCGTCCATAACCCGCTGGCGGCATACACCTCGGCGGAGGAGATCGATGCGCAATACCGATGGCCCTCGGTCGACTGGTACGACTTCTCCCGGATAGCAGACCGGGTGGCTGGCCAGGAGCACCGCCCGGTGCAGGGCGGCGGGTCCGAGCCGTTTCTCACTTACAAGAACCTGCGCGGTCAGGAGCAGGCGTTCATGGACCTGGTGCTCCATCCGGACATCGTGGACTACTGCCTCGAGAAGCTCTTCGACTTCTGCTACGAGACGACCCGACGCATCTACGAGCAGATTCCCGGCCGCGTCGATCTCAGCTACGTCGCGGAAGACCTCGGCTCACAACACGGTCTGTTGATGTCCCGCGACCACATCCATCGGTTTCTGCTGCCTCGCATGAAGCGCATGATGGATCTGGTTCACGAGGCGGGCGCACACGTCTTCCATCACACAGACGGGGCGGTGATGGAGATCGTGCCGGACCTGATCGAGGCGGGGATCGACATACTGAACCCCGTTCAGTGGCGTTGCCGGGATATGGACAGGCAGGTGCTGAAGGATCGGTTCGGGGAAAGCGTAGCCTTCCACGGCGCTGTGGATAACCAGCAGACCCTTGCCTTCGGCAGCGTTCGGGATGTGCAGGATGAAGTCGCCGAGAACATCCGCATCCTTGGGGAAGGGGGAGGCTACATCCTGGCGCCTTGCCACAACATCCAGGCGGTCAGCCCGCCGCAGAACGTGGTGGCCATGTACGAGACCGGGCACGAGCTGGGCGCCTACTGAAGCTCAGACTCGCCGCCGGAGAGTAAGGCAGGAGGTTGAGGCAGAGCGCGAGGCGGCGGAGGGGGATAGGGTGCACCGCCCACACTGCACAGGCCACAACCTCCTGGTTCTAAGCGAACTAAGTGCGCCTCGGAGCCCACGTCAGCGCAAAGCATATGCCGCACGGGCTCAAGGCAGGTGCCGCCCTGTGAGGCGCTGCGCTGCGTGCTGCAACTCTAAGTGTGCGTTGCAAATAGCCGCTACAGCCGCCCCGCGTCGGCACGAGTGACCGAGCGGCGCTCCTCGGCGCAATGTGACATTATAAGTCACACCTGTAGCGATTTCCAACACCTTTTGCTCAGGTATGGTACTCGGCGTTGAAGCGCACGTACTCCTCGGTAAGGTCGCAGGTCAGCACTCTGGACTCTGCCCGTCCCACCCCCAGCTCAACAACCACACGCACGCGGTCGGCTGCCATGTGAGCCGCTGCATCGCGTTGCGTCAGCATGCCACCGTCGAACACGCAAACATCCCCGATCGTCACGCGCGTGCCCGCAACCCGCAGCTCGGCGCCGCTGTAGCCGAGGGCGCAGACGATGCGCCCCCAGTTCGGATCGGCGCCGTAGAGGGCGCATTTGACGAGCTGCGACTCCGCCACGGCACGAGCCGCCAGTTCGGCGTCCTGCTCGGTGGCCGCGCCGCTCACGCTAACCTGCATGGTGCGCGTAGCCCCTTCGCCGTCGGCCACGATGCGGCTGCACAGCTCCGCGAGCACCTCGCTGAGGGCCGCTGTGAACGCGGCTAACTCTCCGGTGCTCGAGACTCGCACTCTCGATGCCCCGCTCGCCAGCAGCAGAGCGGTGTCGTTGGTGCTTGTGTCGCCGTCGATGGTGATTCGATTCAGGGTGCGCTCGGTGCTCAGGCGAAGGGCCCTCTGGGCGTCCTCCGCAGCGAGTTCGGCATCCGTGGTGATGAAGCAAAGCAGCGTCGCCATGTGCGGCGCGATCATACCCGCCCCCTTTGCCATGGCGCCGATTCGGCACTTGCGCCCGGACACATTCACTTCGGCGGCTGCCATCTTCGGATGCCTGTCGGTCGTCATGATGGCGCGGGCGGCCGCCAGGGCCGACTCTGCAGTATTGGCCAGGGACTCGTGCGCCCGCCGCACGCCTTCACGCAAACGCTCCATGGGCAACGGCTGCCCGATGATGCCGGTGGAGGCGACGCAGATGCTCTCGGCGCTGCATCCGAGCAGTCCGGCGAGCGTGGCGGCAGTCTCGCGCGCGTCACGGCACCCCTGTTCGCCCGTGCATGCATTGGCATTGCCGGCGTTAATGGCTACGCCCCTTGCTGCCTGCCCCGGCACCAGACGGCGGCACCATTGCACTGGCGCTGCGGCAAAGCGGTTCTGGGTGAAGACGCCGGCCACGGTGCAGGGAGAGTCGCTGACCAGCAGCGCCACGTCGAGCGCTCCGGCAGTGTCCTTGATGCCGCACGCGGCGGAACCGGCACGGAAGCCCTCCGCTGTCAGCAAGTGGCCGCCTTCTATCAGTGTCATGATCGATTCCTTCCCTCGAAATGGAGCACGCTGCGTCAGGCATCTGGTTCGCCGCGCCGGGTCGGTTGGGGACGGCGGAGCCTGCGTGCAAATCAGAGGCTGGCGTTGGCGCGCAGCTTTTCTAACTCGAAGTAGCGGTCGTAATGCCGCAGCGCGGCATCGCTCTCACCGAGCGTCATGCCAAGAAGCTCGGCCATCTTGCGGTGTAGTTCTGCATGCCACGGGTTCAGGTCGAGGGCGCGGGTCCAGAGGGCGGCACACTGGCGATAGTCCCCCAGGGCCCGGCGCACGTCCCCGTTCAGCTCGATGGCCTCCACGGAGTATGGAGCGAGCTCTACGGCGCGCTGGGCATGCTCCAGAGCTTCCTCCAGGCGTTCCGTCTGACGCAGTGCACGGGCCAGCGCAATGGGCCCTGCTGGCGCGCGCGCATTGGCGGAGATGGCCATCCGGGCCGTCTCCTCTGCCTTGTCGGCATCCTGGGCGGAGAGGAAAGCTGCGGAGAGTGCGGCGTAGGTCGTTGCATCCGGCCGCCTGGAAACGGCGATCTGGGCGCAGCGCACGGCTTCATCCGCCTGCCGAAAGCGCACGTAGATGTCCGCCATCGCGAGCCGGGCGGCCACCTCATGTTCCGAGCTTCTGGCGGCCGCGGAAAGGATGGAGATGGCCTCCTCACGCTTGCCCAGCTCACCCAGTATGCGGCCGAGGGCGAGCCGTGCCGATTGATACTCGGGCTGCTGGGCGAGCAGGCGGGTGAGCAGGGACTCGGCCTCCTGGTACTGCCGCTGCAGATGGAGCGCGCGTGCCAGGCGCACGGTAGCGTAGGGCAAGTCGGGGGCTATCGCCAGAGCCTGGCGGAATGCCTGTTCGGCTTCTTCGATCTCCCACATCTCAACCGCGCCGTCTCCATACGCGACCAGAAGGGCTGGGTGGCACGGGTTGGCATCCTTCGCCCGCCGCAGCACATCCAGCGACTCGCTGTGTCGGCCTAAACGTTTGAGCACCGACGCAAGCTGCCGGGCGACCATCGGACTGTTGCTCCGCATGCCGAACGCCCGCCGCAGCACAGACAGCGCATTCTGCAACTGGCCGGCCGCCTCGTGCACCATGGCCAGTTGCGCCAGCGTTTCCACATCGGCCTGGGGATGGCTGGCGGCCTGCTGGAAGTAGGGCAACGCTTGCTGGAGTTCTGCCCGGTTCCAGTAGAACAGCCCGACCCTTTCCAGCACGAACAACTTCTGGGGCAGCAGGGCGGCCGCCTTCCTGAATGCGCTCTCAGCGGCCAGGCCGTCCCCCTGTTCGACGGCTATGAGCGCTCGCGCGAAGGACCAGAGGCCCTCGCGCGTCATGTCGGTCAACTGCGCTTGCTCCACCATCATCAAGGCGTCCGAGGGGCGGTTCTGGCGCAGGGCTACCCAGCCGCCCAGTGCATAGAGCGGGGCGCTGTCGAAGTGGCGGTTCAGCGTCGACTGCAGCAAGCTGTCGGCGAGTTCCCACTCGCCTGCCAGTTGCCAGCAGAAGACCGCCTTCATCAACGGGCGACAGAGCTTCCCGCCGGCCAGCTTCTGGTAAGCCTGTGCGGCCGGCCGCCAGAGCCCGGCGCCCATCAGATACGATGCCTCGGCTTGCAACATGGCGTCGGGCTCTGCCGGGGCGGCATCGGCGCTTGCGAACGCCTCCTCCAGCAGGCGGAGCCACCGGGCGTCGGACTCTGCCAGGGGCTCGCCCTGTCCAGTTACCAGCGCTTCCAGATCGGAGGGCAGGTGGAAGGGCATATGCGTGCGGGCAAGCAGCGCGCCGCTGGCAACGTCGTAACAGGCAACCGTGAGTTGGCGCTCGCCCTGGTCCATCGTTGCGCCGAGCCGCACGAACACCGTTGCTGCCAGCATGCGCAACCTGCGCAACAGGCAACTTGACATCTGCGAGCCGAACGGTTCGGAGGTGGGCGGCGCCCCCTCCGCCAGCAACTCAGCCGGTCCATTGTGCAGCTCAAGCAGAGCTGCCAGCATGTGCGCGGCGTATGCGTCCAGGTGGTCGGTGGTTGCGGCGGGGGACACGACATACCTGCGGTCGCTGGCCTCGCGCGTCAGGCTGCACGGCAACTCGGCGAGCAACTGGCGCAGGTCAGGCGTTGCAGAGCTCGGCTCGCCTATCGGTTCGGTGCCTCCGGCGGCCCACGAGCCGAGGAACACGCAGCCGACCAGCAGCAACGTAACAACACGCTGCCCCATGCTTCGTGCTTTTCGGGTTGATCGCATGGAACCTGCAGATGCAGCAGAGGAAGGCCGTCCCGGGCGCGAGTTCGGCCTGTTGGTAGCGGGCTACCCCGCATGCCCAATGCCGCACTCTTTGACACGACTTCTGCGCCACAGATACAATTGTCAGGGATATACCCCTTCCAATGCAACGGGAAACGCGGTTGATGGCGGCCAGGGAGTTCGAGATCGTGCTCGCTCGAACAGCGGGTTTCTGCATGGGTGTGCGCCGCGCCGTCCGGATGGTTATGGACGCCGCGGAGGACCCGCGCTGCACAGCCCCCATCAAGACTCATGGCCCGTTGATCCATAACGAGCAAGTGCTGCAAGTGCTGGAGAGAAGGGGCATTAGCGTCATGGACCACTCAGCGCGAGAAAGGGGCGGTACCGCCGTCATCCGGGCCCACGGGCTCTCGCGGACGGAGCAGGATGAACTGCGCCAGAACTGGCAGAGTCTCTTGGACGCTACGTGTCCGCACGTGCGACGCGTGCAACGGATTGTGGAAGAGTATGCCCGCAGGGGCAGCCTCTGCATCGTCGTCGGCGACCGTGGCCACGCGGAGGTGGAAGGCGTGCTGAGCTACGCAGCAGACAGGGGGCATGTGGTCAGCAACCCTCAGGAGGTGGAATCCCTGCCCGACGCGGAACAGGTGGTGGTCGTGGCGCAGACAACCCAGGACCAGGAACTCTTCCTGCGTATAGTGGAAGCCGTTCAGAGGCGCTACCCGCAGTGTGAGGCATTCGACACCATCTGTCGGTCAACGGGCCTACGTCAAGACGAAGTGCGAGAACTGGCTGCCGACGTGGATGCCATGATCGTGGTAGGGGGGCTGCACAGTGCGAACACCAGACGCCTGGCGGAGATAAGCTCGGCGGCGGGCGTGCCGACCTATCACGTGGAGACGGAGAGCGCCCTGGATGTGGACGCGATCCTCTCGCACCGACGGGTGGGGCTGACGGCTGGGGCGTCCACGCCGAACTGGATGATACGGCGGGTGATACGCCGGCTGGAGGACGCGCACCGTCGGCGTTCCAGCCTCGCAGCCTATCTGGCCCGGAGCGTCTTTCGCGCAGTGGTAGACGCAGACATCTTCGCAGCGGGCGGAGCCGGTGCGCTGGCGTATGCAGGGGCGAGGTTGCTGCCTGTGGCGGTGCCGAACCTCGGGCTCTGTGTTGTTGTCGCACTCCTGTTCGTCCTCTCCCAGCATCTGATCAACCAGTACATGCGTCGGGGTACTCTGTATCTGAGCGAACCCTCGCGCGCGGACTTTTTCCTGCGCAATGAGCGCAAGCTGGTAGCCGTGGCGGCCGGGGCAGGGGTTGTCGCATTGCTGGCGTCCTACGCGCTGGGGCCCCTGGCCTTCGGGCTCGTGCTCGTGGGCACCACGGCGGGCGTGCTCTACCAGGTTCGCTTGCCGCGACGTGTGGCCGACCTGACCGGCCTGACCAGCCTGGAACGCATACCAGGCTCGAAGGAGTTGTTTGTCAGCCTGGCATATGCGAGCCTGGCGGCGCTTGTGCCTGCGACTCAGGCGCAGGGCGGGGCCTGGGCATCAGCCGGCCTGGCGTTCGCGGCCTGCTTCTGCATTGCGTTCCGCCGGACTCTCGCCCTGGACCTGTGCTACCTGGAGGGGGACCGCCTGGTCGGCAGGGAGACCCTTGCCGGCTACCTCGGCCCTCGTGCCGGCGGACGCCTCTATTCGCTGCTCACCCTGGTCCTGATGGTCGTGCTGGTCCTCGGGGGTTGGAGCGGCAGACTCACGTCCCTTGCGTTTGGCATGTTGATTGTTGTTGCATATGGCGTGGCATGCCATTTGATTACCAGCCGCAAGAGGCTGGAGGCCGAATGGATGGAGGGCCTGGTGGACGGGGAACTCTATGCAGCCGGGCTCGCCGCGCTTGTGTGGCGCCTCGTATCGCATTCTGCGTTCTGAACACCACAGGCCGGTTGCAGACTGATGCGGGCACATGCGTTCTCGCCCGCCAGCGCAGAGCGCTGAAGGCGCGGTTCTGGCCGGCGGCCGGTTGACTTGGCATCGACAATGGCTAACATATTGCACATGTGAGAACGCCCGTCGCGCCGACGGGTGGGATTACGGAGGCGAGAATGGAGCAACTCGGCGAGTTCACACTTGGGGAGCAGATAGGCGGTGGGCCGTACAGCACCGTGTATCTGGCCAGCAGCGGGGCGGAGCAGTACGCTCTGCGCGTGCTCAACCCGGACGCCGTTCCTGCCGAAGCCGGCCAGCGCGAGGCCATGCTCGCCGTTTTCGAGGCGCTCTGCCACGTGGCCCATCCCTCGATCGTGCGTGTCAAGGAGGCCGGCGAGGAGTCCGGTCGTGTCTACCTCGCAATGGAACTGATGAAGTCCCCGACCCTGGCCGAGCGGCTGGACAGCGGGGAAGTATTCGCGGAGAAGCAGGCCATACTCTTCGTGCGGCAGGCTGCGCAGGCCCTTGACAAGGCACGCGATCTGGGTTTCTTCCATGGCAACCTGCACAGCGGGAACGTGTTCATCGTCTCGGACGAGCGGGTTAAGCTCAGCGATTTCGCGGTAGGCGCCATCGTGGCCGAGCCCACCATCTGCTCTGAGCCGCCCCGGGACGAGCCCCAGGAGAGCAACGAGACGGTCGCCGATCTGTTGCGCTCTGGACAACCGCTGCAGGTGGGGCCGGAACGGCTCCAGCAGGACTTCCTGGGCCTGGCGCTGCTGACTGTGGAAATGCTGGGCGTGAACGTGCCCGCCTGGGAAGAGCAGGAGAGCGAGAGACAGTACTGCGAGCGGTTGGTACGGGAGGTCTGCCCACAGATGGCGGACTCGGAGCAGAGCATCAGTGCGCACACGGTAGAGATAGTGCGCGGTCTGCTGACGCCCGGGGCGTTTGAGAGCCCGGGGGAGCTGGTCGTCGAGCTGGCGAGTGCCATGCTGTTGCGGGGCTCGGCGCGTGGGCCGAGCGTGCACGGAGCGGGCGCCGTCGGGGCGCTCAGCACCATGCAGGTTTCCGTGGAAGATGACGAATCCTCGTTCTGGACCGTTCCCGCGGCGGAAGACCTGCCGGAATTGGATTCGGAAGACCAGGGCGCCGCCGACGCGGCCGCGCCTTCGGAGCTAACGGCCTTCTACATATGGGATGGGGCTCACGCCGGGCGTTTCTTCGTTGTGCGAGAAGGTGAGTCGATACACATCGGCCGAGATCCCGATTTCGCCGAGGTCGTCCTGATGGATCCGGCAATCTCGCGCCAGCATTGCCAGATCAGCAGATCAGACGGACGGATCTATGTGGAGGACCCGGGCAGCACGAATGGCACGTTCGTGAATGGTGAACGCATAGACAGCGTGGAGCTCGGGCTACGCGATGTCCTTCGGGTAGGCGCAACGCGGATCTACAGGTCGATCAGCGGGCGAGATGAGGGACGGTAGCTTGTGACAGGCCGGCCCTGTCTGTGACGGTGGCAGCGGGCGTACGCGCATGCGGGGAATTAGAGAACTCGTAATACATCCAAATACATTCTGCAGCTTCTGGTGGAATCATGGGCGGAATCCTCGACTTTCTCTTCTCCCGGGACAACAGCAAATACGGGGGTTACGAGCTTCTGGAGGAGGTTGCCCGGGGCGGGATGAGCATAGTCTGGAAAGCCCGCAACCCGGAAGATGACCAGATCTATGCCGTCAAGGTGCTGACCCCCGAATCGGTCGAAATGATGGAGCAGTTCAAGGAGATATTCGAGACCGAAGAGGGCGAGATCGCCCTTCGCCTCGACCATCCGAACGTCGTTAAAACTTACGAGTACGGCCGGGCGGGTCGCGGTTCATACTACATCGTCATGGAGTACGTGGACGGGCCGAACCTGCAGCACCAGATCGTGCTGGAATCGGAACGCGTGCGGGAAAGCCGGTTCGACATCTGCCTGCAGATAGGCCGCGGACTTACCTACATCCACGATCAGGGCCTGATACACCGCGACTTCTGCCCGAAGAACGTGCTGTTCGGTTCGGGACGCGTTGCCAAGGTCATCGACTTCGGGCTGTGTGTGCCCCTTGAACTGAAGGAGCGACAGTACGTCTCGCGGGCGGGAACCGCCAGCTACATGTCACCGGAGCAGGTGCGCAACCGCCCCCTCGACGTACGCACGGACATCTATGCGTACGGAATGTCCGTGTTCGAGATACTCACCTCGCGACGCCCACTGCCGTGGGCGGGCAAGCGCACACGCCGCATGCAGGACCACCTGAACATCAAGCCGCTGCGTCTGCGCGAGGTGGACCCTGCACTGCCGGAGGAGCTCGAACAGACGATCGAGAAATGCATTGCAAAAGACCGCAGTATGCGCTATAAGTCGATGCACGATGTGATGAAAGACATGAGGGCCGCTGTGAAGATTGCGCTCTCGCGGCAGGAATAGCGCGCATTCCTGAATGGCGGCGCACGGCCGCATCGCGGGCAGTGCTGGCAGGGCGCTAAAGGGAGCAGCCGGGCATGAATCCTCGACTTCGAGTGGAGGTCGGCAGGCAGGCCAATTTCGAGTACGAGATCCCGCCCGCTGAGGAGGAGGAAGAAGTTTGGCTCGGGCGAGGAGCCTTCTGCCAGATACGCATATCCGACCCTCAGCTTTCGCGACGCCATTGCCAGTTTACATACAAGAACGGTCACCTGTATCTGCAGGACCTGGGCAGCCGTAACGGCACGCGCGTCAACAACCAGATCATCCGCGAGCGCACCGAACTGAGGGACGGCGACAGCGTCATCGTGGGAAGCCACGAGCTGCGCGTGGTCATGCCGGACTCCTCGCGGGCCGGCGTGAGCGACGGCGGCGAACTGGTGGAGCAGGAAGACGTCGATCAGCGCATGCGGCGCATGGTCAGCCAGGAGTTTGCCGGATTCATCTTGCGCAAGGTCCTGTTCGCCGGCGAGCATTCGTTCATCTACCGCGCGAGGGACACTGCGACCGGGCGCATGATGGCCCTGAAGGTGCTCAAGCCCGTCAGCGTCATCACCATAGAGGATCAGAACCGCTTCATCCGTGGCGCTCGCCATGCCGCACACCTGCAACAGCCCAACTTCGTGCGGGTGTACAAAGGCGGCAGGTATAGGAACTGGTACTACATCGCCATGGAGTACGTGAGCGGCCGGAACCTGCAGGAGCTGGTCGAGATGAAGGGAGGCCCCATGGCCCTCGAGCCGGCCCTGCGGATCGCCCGCCAGGTCCTCGAAGCCCTGCAATATGCCTACGAGCAGCAGTTGGTCTTCCGCGCAGTGCGCCCGGACAATATCATCGTCACCGAACAGATGCAGGCGAAGCTGACCGACTATGACCTGGTTAAACCCCTGGCTGGTCGGAAGGAAGCCCAAGTTACGCGCGTGATGGATGGCAGCCTCCAGGTAGACCCGGCATTCGCCGCCCCGGAGCTGATCGCATACCCCGTCGTTGCCGATCAGAAGGCGGATATCTTCGGCGCGGGCGCCGTGCTCTACTTCATGGTCTGCGGCCAGGCTCCCTTCGGACGCCGACTGCCGGCGAACAAGCCCAGCAGTGCGTTCGAGCGCGAAGTGCACGACCCGCGGGATCTCAACCCCAAGGTGCCGGAGGCCGTCTGTGAAGTCATTCGCCAGGCCATGTCGGATTACGAACGTTACGGAACCCCGGCCGAGATGCTGGAAGCCCTGGAGACAGCGACCGCTCAGACCTGAACGGCCGCTGAGCGCGAGTTGAGATGACCGCACAACTCGAAGTGCAGAATGGCCCTCGCGCCGGCGAGACGTTGCCTATTGACCGCCTCGGCTCCCTTACCATAGGGCGGGACAGCGAGAACGATCTGGTCATCGATGATCAAGCTGTCTCCCGCGAGCACTGTCGCGTGGATTACGACGGCGAGTTCTACTGGGTTGTTGACAAGGACAGCCACAACGGCACGGTTGTCAACGGCCGCAGCGTCACAAAGAGCATGCTCTTCGATGGTGATGTGATCAAGATCGGCCACGTGCACGTGCAGTTTCATCTGGCGGCCGATCAACAGTGAAGGCGTCCTCCCGTTTGTGCGACTTCCGCCGGCCGCTATAATCAGTAACTGTCCGGCCGATTCCTTCTGCGGTTCACGAAAGGGCCATCACAATGACGGTGCGTACGCGAGCACTCAGGATATACGGCAAAAGGGACTTGCGCCTGGAGAGCTTCGACCTGCCCGAAATGCGGGACGATGAGATACTGGCGGAGCTGGTCAGCAACAGCATCTGCATGTCCTCACACAAAGCGGCGGAACAGGGACCGGAACACAAAAGGGTGCCCGACGATGTGGCCGAGAACCCCACCATCCTCGGCCACGAGTTCGCCGGCCGCATCCTCCAGGTCGGTGACCGCTGGAAGGACCGGTTCCGGCCCGGCGCTATGTTCGCCGTGCAACCCGCCCTGATGTATGAGGGCTCCACCGATGCGCCCGGCTACTCCTACCGGTGGATCGGCGGCAACGCTACGCGGATTCTCATCCCCCCGGAGGTGATGATCCAGGACTGCCTGCTCCCATACTCCGGCGACGCCTTCTTCAAGGCTTCCCTGGCGGAGCCGATGTCGTGTGTTGTGGGCGCCTTCCGCGCCCAGTACCACTGGGCTCCCGGCACTTACGAGCACCAGATGGGCATCCGCGAGGGTGGCAACTGCGCCCTGCTCGCGGCAGCCGGCCCTATGGGGTTCGGGGCCATCGACTGGGCGCTGCACGGACCGCGCAACCCGCGCAGGCTGGTGGTAACGGACATCGACCCGGCCCGGCTCGCACGCGCAGAGACCATGTTCCCGCCGCAGCAGGCCGCCCGGGAGGGCGTGGAACTGGTGTTTGTCAACCCGGCGGACGTCGATGGCGGACCGGGGCAGTTCGGACGCTGGGTCGAAGGGTTCACTGAGGGCGAAATGATGGACGACGTCTTCGTCTTCTACCCCGGCGAGGCCCTCATTGAGCAGGCGGATTCCCTGTTGGGGCGCAACGGCTGCCTGAACTTCTTCGCCGGCCCACCGCGCAAGGACTTCACTGCCCGAATCAACTTCTATGACGTTCACTACGAGGAGCACCACCTTGTGGGCACCAGCGGCGGCAACACCGAGGACATGCGCATCGCCCTCGACCTGATGAGCCAGGGGCGCGTAGACCCGGCCGGCATGGTGACCCACGTCGGGGGGCTCGACGCCGCAGCACAGGCTATCCTGGACCTGCCCGACATCCCCGGGGGTAAGAAGCTCATCTACACTCACGTTGAAATGCCCCTGACCCCGATCGCGGAGTTCGCGCAACGCGTGGACCAGGTCGGCGAACCGCTGAAGTCGGCCTTCGCCGAGCTTGCCCGGCTGGTGGAGAGCGCCAACGGCCTCTGGAACGCAAAGGCCGAGCGCTACCTGCTCTCGCGCGATGATCTGAGAGGGGACCCGAGCAGTGAGCCGGACTGACACGATCATCGCCGTCAGCACGCCCGCCGGCGCTGCTCCGCGTGGCATTGTAAGGCTCAGCGGCGATGCGGCCGTGCCGATCGTGCGGGCGGCCACGGTTGTCGAGGGCGGCGCAGAGACGAGCGAACTGGCCAGCTACCGGGCGCTGGAGGTCGGCTACCGGTTGCGCTGTCCGACGGTTCCCGTCCCCGCGACTCTCTACGTCATGCTCGCACCGCATTCCTACACCCGCGAGGACGTGGTGGAACTACATGTGCCGGGTGCACCTGCCGTGCTGGACATGGTGGTGGACGATCTGCTGGAACGCGGCTCGGACAGCGTGAGGCTGTCAGAACCGGGGGAGTTCACCCGCCGGGCGTTCCTGAACGGACGGATCGACCTGAGCCAGGCGGAGGCCGTCTTGGCCGTGATCCGTGCACGGGACAGGTCGGAGCTCCTGACGGCGGCTGCCGCGCTGGAGGGTAACCTCAGCGGGCACTGTGCGGAGCTGCTCGATGGCATCCGGCATCTGCGCACTGAAGTGGAGGCGGCGCTTGACTTCGCGCCGCACGGCATCGAGTTGATTGACCCAGGTGAGATTGTCCGCCGGTGCGAGCTCCTTGCCCAGGTGGCCGGCGGGCTGATACGTGAGGCGCACGGCAACACGGCCAACAGCGCCGGGGTGCGGGTGGCGCTGTGCGGCCCGCCAAACGCCGGCAAGTCAAGTCTGCTGAACCGCCTGTGCGGTTCGCAAAGGGCGCTCGTGCATGCGCGACCCGGCACCACGCGTGACACCGTGCAGGCGAGCCTCCAGGTGCAGGGAGTGACCTTCGCCCTGGCGGACACGGCCGGTGTGCTGGCAGATGTCGGCGGGGCGGACGCCACGGCCGTCGAAATGGCGCGTCACGCGCTCGAAACGGCTCAGCTCGTGATCCTTGTGCTGGATTGGTCGCGACCCTTCTCGCAGGTCGACAGCGAGTTCCTGGGGGCGCTGCGGCCGGAACGGACGATCGCTGCGCTCAACAAGCACGACCTGCCCCAGCTCCTGGATGAAGGAGAACTGGCGGCAGCGCTGAATTGCCCGACTATCCACACTTGCGCCCTGACCGGCCACGGTGTTGCCAACCTTCGGGATGAGCTGTGGCGATGGGTTGCCGACGGGCGGGTCGACGCATCTTCCGCGAATCTGCACGTCAACGCTCGCCAGAGACAGGCGCTGCACCGGGCGAAGAGGGAGTTGAAGCGGGCCGCGGATGCGGCGGACGCCGGCTTCGGCTACGAGTTTGCGGCGTTCAACCTGCGGGAAGCGGCCGAAGAGCTCCGTCGCGTGACGGGCGAGAGTGCGGAGGACGACCTGCTGGATGCGATCTTCAGCCGCTTCTGCATAGGCAAGTAACGGGCCGGACCGGGCCGGATCTTCACAGCCTTTCGGCCCCTTCGAGTTCGCATGGCAACTGCCTCAGGCGTTCCACAATGGCCCCGACCAGCTCGCGCAGGCCCTCCCCGCTCGAAGCCGACACCTCGAACACTTCCCCCTTCAGCCCCTGCCGCAGTTGTTGCACGCCGGCCTGCGAGCCATGCAAATCCACCTTCGTCGCCACCACGAGTTCGGGCTTCGCGGCGAGTGTTTCGCTGTGCAGCCGCAGTTCGTCGCGCACGGTGTGGTAATTCTCCAAGGGGTCGCTGCCGTCGGTCGGCAGGGCATCGACCAGATGCACCAGGAGCCTCGTTCTTTCCACGTGGCGCAGGAACTCGTCGCCGAGCCCTTTGCCCTCGTGAGCGCCCTCAATCAGACCGGGCAGGTCCGCCACGGTAAAGCGCGTGTAGTCGCCCGTTTCGACTATGCCCACGACCGGCTGCAGGGTGGTGAACGGGTAGTCAGCGACTTTGGGGTGGGCGGCGCTGATGCGGGAGAGCAGCGTGGATTTGCCGGCGTTCGGCAGGCCCACCAGGCCCACGTCGGCCACCAGGCGCAGCTCCAGCCTCAAGTTGCGCTCACGGCCGGGCTTGCCTTCTTCGTATTCAGTCGGCACCTGGTGGGTGGCGGTGGCGAATCGCGCGTTGCCGCGGCCGCCCCGGCCTCCCCGTGCGACGACGATGCGCCTGCCCGGCCGATCCATGTCGGCGAGGGTGAGCCCGCTATCGGTGTCGATGACGATCGTCCCGACGGGAACCGAAATGACCAGGTCCTCGCCGTCGGCGCCGTGCTTATTGCGGGACATGCCGTCGCCGCCGTCCTCGGCCCGGAACTCGGCCTTCGAGACGAGGTCCATCAGCGTGTTCAGGTTCGGGTCGGTCTCAATGATGACGTCGCCTCCGTCGCCTCCGTCGCCCCCATCCGGGCCGCCCCGCGGCACGTACTTTTCCCGCCGGAAGCTCACGCAGCCGTCGCCGCCGTCGCCGGCCTTCACATAGGCTGTGGTTTCGTCGACGAAACGCATGCTCTCACTTATCGGTTAAGCCAAACAGAAACGGCCGCCTCCGCCCGGGGGCAAAGACGGCCACTGGTTTCCATGATAGCTTGCTGGGCGGGGTTACGGATCAGCCCGTGCGCACGTGCACGCGATTGCCGGGGCCGAACTCGACCACGCCGTCAGCCTTGGCGAACAGCGTGTAGTCCCTGCCGACGCCTACGTGGCGGCCGGGGTGGAAGTGCGTTCCGGTCTGGCGCACGATGATGCCGCCGGCCCTGACGCTCTGTCCTCCGTACAGCTTCACGCCGCGGTATTTCGGATTGCTGTCGCGGCCGTTGCGCGTGGAGCCCTGTCCTTTCTTGTGGGCCATTGTTTCACCTCATTCGGGGTGGATTTCGCGTATGAGCAGCCGCGTGTACTTCTGCCGGTGCCCTTTCTTCGACTGCCGCATCTTGGTCGCCTGGGTGCGCATCATGGTCAGCTTGGGGCCTTTCTCGTGACGCAGCACCTCGGCCAGCACGCGCGCGCCGGGCACGGTCGGCGTGCCGATGCGCATCTGCTCGCCGTTGCCGATCATCAGCACCCGGTCGAACTCGACCAGTTCGCCCTCGTCGGCCGGCATCAGGTCTACTCGCAGCTCGTTGCCGGTTTCGACCTTATACTGCTTACCCTTGTCGTCTATGACAGCGTACATCGTTCGCCCGCCTGGAAGGTGCCATGAAACGGAGGAAGCCGAATAGGGATTGTAGCCCAAACCGGCGCCCCGTGCAACTGACATAAGGCTCTCACACGTTCACTTCGCGCCCTTCGGCGTTGAGGAACCGGATGATGAACTCGCCCGGGTGTGCGGAGGCGTCGGCCAGTATCTGGATGTCGCTGTTGCTGCTGTTCTCCAGTTCCTGCACGCGCTCGCGCATCTCGTTGTTCAGATAGTTCGCCGCCTCGGTTGCCACCCGCACCTCAACGCGGGCGATGTCCTTGCCGTCGAGGCCTGCCTTGATCTTGCGCAGCACCTGGAGGGCGAGGGTCTGGCGGCCCTTCACCAGGCCCGTGCCGTGGCAGGCCGGGCATTCCTCATAGGTGGTGGTGCGCAGGCTCTGGCGCTGTCTCTGTCGCGTCATCTCCACTATGCAGAACGGCGACATCTTCAACATGCGCAGGCGGGCCCGGTCGCGCTTGAGGGCCTCCCACAGGCGTTTTTCGACCTTGCTGCGATGATCGGCCCGCTCCATGTCGATGAAGTCGATGGCGACTACGCCGCCGAGATCGCGCAGCCTGATTTGCCGGGCTATCTCGGGCGCGGCTTCCATGTTGATGCGGAAGGCTGTCTCTTCCGCGTCTCCGCGACCCTTGTAATGCCCGCTGTTGACATCTATGGCTACCAGCGCCTCCGTCTGCTCCAGCACGATGCTGCCCCCGATAGGTAGCTCCACCGTGCGGCTGTGCATTCGGTCAATCTCCTCTTCCACCCCATAGTGATGGAACAGCGGGTCGCTGGCATCGTGGCGCTTGACCTTCCGCACGTGGCTGGGCAGCACGCTGCGCAGGAAGTCCTGCACCTTCTCGAAGACCTCGTCGCTGTCGACGATGATGTTGCGTATATCCTCGGTGAACACGTCGCGGATCACGCGCGTGACGGGATCGCTCTCCTGGTAGACCATAGCCGGGGCCTTCGAGCGTTCTGCCCGCTGGCTGATGGCGTGCCACAGGCGTTTCAGGTAGTCCAGGTCGCGTTGCAGATCGGTCTTCGAGCGGCCCTGGCCGGCAGTGCGGGCTATGACGCCAATATCGCTTGGGATGTCCAGTTCTCCCAGGATCTGACGCAGGCGGTCGCGTTCTTTGTCTTCCTTGATGCGGCGCGAAACGCCCCGTCGGCTCAGGCCCGGCATCAGGACCAGGTAGCGGCCGGGCAGGCTCAGGTAAGTGGTAAGGCTGGGGCCCTTGTCGCCGAACCCCTCCTTGGTGACTTGCACCAGCAGCTCCTGGCCCTCCCGCAGCAGGCTGCGTATGTTCCCGCCGCGCCCCTTCTTTCCGACGCTGGAGGGCAGGATGTCCGAGACGTGCAGGAAACCGTGCTTCTTGTAGCCGAACTCGAGGAAGGCGGCCTCGATGTTCGGCACGATGTTGACGACGATGCCCTTGTGGATGTTGCCGACGATGTGCTCGTGGCTGGTGCGCTCCAGGAAGAGCTGTTCGAGTCTGCTGTCCTCGAGCAGGGCAATGCGCACTTCCTCCTGCTCGACGACGTTGACGAGCATTAACTTCTCCATGCCGTTTCCCTCACATTTCTATGGTGAGGGAGACATGCTCACGTGCGCGCGCTCGATCTGCCCGGCCAGAAAGTCGGCGCCCTCATCACATCCGAGGGCCTGCAGTACCTCCTCCGGGCGCGCGCTGCCCCTGTTGGTGAACTCGATCAGCATCTCCACTGCGTCTGCGTCCAGGCGTAGCGCCCGGACGAACTCACGGACGTTCACCCGCTTGCTGTCGTCCCTTCTGTGCCGCACCACGATGGCTTCGTCTTGCTCCATGAATGCTCTCAGGGCGGCATCTTCCAACGAGTGGTCCGGCAGAAGGGGGACGCGGTATGAGAAACTTCGCGGCTGGCGATCCGGATGGGTCGAGGTGACCTGCAGGGAGCGGATGCGGATGCCCGGCGGAAGCTGACGCTGCAGTCGACGCCGAAACTCCTGCGGCTTGGTCCATTGCCGCAGGCCGACGTCAGCGACTTCGTTGCGGCCCGTGTGGCCGACACTCAACGGCGCAGGGATGCTGATGCGGGGGCGCGGATTGTGCCCCTCGCTCATGGCAACAGGGAGCCCGGCCCGGCGCAAAGCTCGTTCGAGCAGGCGCATCATGTCATGATGCGACGTGAACCGGATGTCTCCCTCTTTCGTAAATCTAAAGCGAATGTTTTGTATTACTTGCGACAAAACTGACTCCCGGCGGCACCACGCGGAGCACCTGGCGCAACCCCCGGCGCTTCATGCCGGATGCGACGCTCCCATCTCCGCTCTGCCCCACGTGACGACCGCCAAAACCCATGATCAGCCTTAGGCTGTGTGTTCTCCGCTCTGCGGCACGCCTTCCCGGCGCGCGGCCAGCAGGCAATGAATTCATCGATGCTGCAATACTATGCAGATGATAGCACGAACGTGCAGACGGTGCAAATGTGAGGAGCACGCACGCCGGGGGCGGCCCCGTGGCGCCTGCTGCGTGAACGGTGTCGAGCGGATGGACGAGCCGCACGCGACTCGATATACTGAAGGTAGAGCAGAAAGGGGGAAGACGATGACACCCAAAGTGGTCCTTATGCTGTTGCTACTCGCACTGGGTGGTGGTGTGGCGCTCGCCGCGGAAGATGCGGCCCCCCAGCGGCGTCGGCGGGCAACGCTGCGGTTGAGGGAGTCCGCGCCTGCTGAGGATACCGGGGCAGAGCCCGACCGGCGACCTGTCTTCGTGCCGATAGTCGACGGCGAACTGCTGATCTACCCCTGGCATCGGCGCTACCGGGACGATTTCTTCCGGCGCCATTCCTACCTGCCGGGCTCTTCGCTCTACCTGCGCCGAAGCTACGACTACGGCCCGCTGACCTACTTCGACGATCTGCCCCGAAAGCGCCAGGAACGGGTGCTGATAGTGGTGGAACCCATGGATGCGCCGGGCACGCGCTACTATTACTACGATCTGTACCCCGAGTATTACGGCCAACCGGGTTACTTTCCCGCGGTGAGCCACGAAGGCTCGCGCGTCACCATTCAGAGCCCCACGACCGATCAGGTCTCCAGTGGGGAGGGACCGGACGCTGCGGATGAACCGGCCGAGCAGGCCGTGCCGCGCGCGAGCGGGTTCGGCTCGTCCCTCTCTGCGATGCTGGGCGGCCCGCAACGCGTGGCGGTTGACTATGCGGTCGGCGAATTGAAGCTGAAACGAGCCGAGTTCGACGCGGCTGCCGATGCCTTTCGCCGCGCGATCAGTGCCAGGCCGGACATGCCCGCCGCCAAGCTGGCGCTCGGCTTTGCGCTCCTCGGCGCCGAAGACTATCGGGCGGCCGCCCACATCATGCGACGGGGGCTGCGTGCCGCTGCGGATTGGCAGGCGCTCGACGTGGAACTGCCGCGGGTGTATGGCAACAGCGATGCCGCCGAGGTAGTCCTCTCGCGTCTGCAAGAGGCCGTGGAGCAGGACCCGCAGAATGCCGATCGGAGGTTCCTGCTGGGCTTGCTGGAGCTCTTCGCCGGGCGTTACGCCCGCGCCGTAGAGCATCTTGAGCGGGCCGAGCGGGACGATCCGCTGACCGAGGGCCTTCTGCAGGAGGCCGCCCGGGCTGCGAGAACGGCGCTCGGCGATTAATGACGCCGTGCGCGCCGCTTTCCTGCCCGGGGCCGGTGGGCATGCGCCTTGTGAGTTCTACCTGCGCGCGTCCTGGCAGGTGAAGGTCACCTGGATTCCCTCTCGGTATTGCTCTATGTGCGCATGCACTGTGCCGTCGGACCACGTAGTCTTTCGGCTTACGGGCAGGTTGGCGTACTCGGCGGCATACATCTGGCGGGTCTGGTCGTAGATCTGCCGTTTGTCTTCGGTTTCACCCACTTTGCGGCGCAGTTCGATCTTGTACAGGGACTCGCCGGCGGAGAAGTGGAAGCGCACTTGCCGCACCTTCTGCGGGTCCGCATAGTGGGTAAGCATTAGTTCGCCCCCCTGTTCTCGCCTCCAGCCGATCTGGCGGCACGCAGCAACCTGTTGGGGCGTCATGCCGAAGCGGATGCCGTTGAGCATGGAAGGCAGGCGGAGTCGGGCAGCGACCGGGCTGGCCGGTCGCTGTTGCGGCGCTGGGGTTTCGGGGGCCGCCGGCTGACTCGATGTCGGCTCGGTGGGCTCGGGCGGTGGCTCTTGCGTCGGAGTGGGCTCAGGGGTGGGCGGCTCCTGCTGTGGGGCAGGTGAGCCGACGTCCTCGGCGATGCGCTGGGCAGCTTGCGATGCTTGCGTGCTGACCCTGTTGAGTGCCCCGGCGGTGGTGTCCTTGAGCCTTGCGCTCGCCTTGTCGGCTATCTGGCGGGCATTGGCGTCAATCTGGGCTTCTGTTTGTTCATCCAGCAGGACGTCACTGACTTCGGCCCGAAGGGAGGGACTCAGCATGAAGGCGATCCCGAAACCCGCCAGCGCGAGCATAGCGACGATCATCAGACGCATCTTATGGTTCCTCCTGCCTGGCTCACCACGTCAGCACGGGTGGCAGGTTATGGAATATGTCCGTGAAAACGTCGGTCAGGCTCGAGTGGTTGGGCGCGTAGTAGTAGGCGCCGTTGGTCTCCTGCGCGATCAACGGCATCAGGTCCTGGTCGGCGCCGTTGCCGAAGGAGACTGTGTAGATGCGAATGCCGTTATTGCGGGCGCGCCTCGTTTGCGTCTCAATGGCGCTCGCGACGGTCTGGTATATGTAGCATTCCACCTCTTGGTCGAAGAACGTCACGGTGACTTTCGAACTGGGATTGCCGTAGGTGGTTCCGCCCGCGACGTTTGCCAGCCCGTCGGTCAAGAGGATCAGGATGCGCTGGCCGAGACCGTCGGCACGGCCGGAGTCCACGAACTCGTCGATGCCCACCTCCATTCCGTCCGGGGTTGCTGTCGCGCCGCGCGCGTCGTACGCGGTTATCTTCTCACGCAGAGCCTCAAAGTCGGTTGTCAGCTCGTTGTCCAGTGTCCCCTGCCACGCGTAGGTTACCAGGGCAGCGGAGTTCTTCTCCGGGTCGAGCAAGTCCACGAACGCCACGGCCGCGTTTTGACTGCTCGCCATTGGCTCAATGGGGTCGAGGGGGATGGCATAGTCGCATGAGCCGACCGGGCCGTAACTGTCGGCGTACCAGTAGAGGTACTCATCACCATAAGCGGAGTATATGGTGATGCCGCTGGGGACTTTGAGCCAGCCCGATTGGACGTTGTTCGGCCTGTCGCGCGAGCAGTAGCGGAAGTTGGAGCCGCTCAAACGCGCCTTGATGTGGTCCGGCAGGAAGTCCGTGACCACATCGCCCGTGTCGTCGTCGACGGCGTACATCCAGGCCGTTCGCCAGGAGTCGTCCTTATAGATGTACTTGGGCATCCAGTACCAGCCGGTCGCGGTGGGATCCATGCTGGCGTCACTGTTGGGAGCCGAATAGAGGTCTATGTTGGTGGTGTCGAAACACATGGAGCCCGAACGGTCCATGACGAAGACCACGTAGCGGCGCGGCTGGGTGGCGACCGCCTGGACGCCCTGAGCGGTGCCGTGGATGCCGAAGATGCCTGCGAAGAAGAGGCCGATTACCCCGTCCGGGGCATCCTCAGACCTGCGCCCTCGCACGAGCATGCTGTCTATGCGCTCTCCGGAGGCGAAATCATCCTCAGAGACGAACTGGCCGGTATCGTCGTCGTAGCGTCCGAACTGGATGTCTTCCGTGGCGAGCGTCAGATGGTCACCAGCGACCGCATTGCTTTCCGACAGGCGCACGGCCTCCTGTCGGGCGGCCGTCTTTTCCGGCTCATCCACGAAACCGATCAGCTGGCTGGCGCCCGCCAACGCTGCGGCGTCGACGGCATTCTGGAGCTGTGCCTGCGAGGTGATCATCCGGCCCATGTCTATGCTGAGCACGCAGATGATGACCAGCACGACCAGAAGCAGGGCGAACAGGGCTACGATCTGCCCGCTGCGTTTCCGGGCGTGGTCGCGCATCATCAGGTTGTTCGCGGTTCTCATGCCATTCCTCCCCCCGGCGGAAAAGCCGGGCGCAAAGCTGCCGTCAAGCCCCACAGATCCTTTGAGTTACGGTGCGGCCGTGCCGATACCTCGGGTTCACGTCGCTTCTGCTCGAATTGCTTGCGGCCCTCCGTTGCCCACCAGTCGAGGACGACCCCCACAAGCTCGCGGCGCTGCTGCGCATCAATCTCGTGCAGGCGGGCAGGCAACTCGCCCGGAGCGGCGTCGATTGGCGGCTTCTGCTCCCCGGCGGGTGCGTCGGGGGGCTTCTGACCGCCTGGCCGTTCTGCCGCTGGTTCCTGTCGTCCCACCGGGGCGCTACTCCTTTCGTAGCCGCTGGCGCAGATCAGTGCGGCCAGCGCCCTGGCGGCGACCTGTTCGTCCTCGTCGCTGAGGGCGCAGCGCGAAAGGGCCTGAAGCGCCACCTCGCCGAAGTTCTGCTGCAGGAACTCGACGACGCGCAGCTTCAGCTCTCTGCCTGCCTCTTTCTGCAGAAGAATGGCGGGCACCCTCTGCAGCGCCGTCACGTCGCCACAAAGGTACTGCGCACGCGCCAGGTGGAAGCGAGCCTCGAGCGAACGCATCATCGGTTCAAAACGCTGCAGGAAGCCCAGATGAGCGGGCGTGGGCGCCGACGCGAACAATCGCACCACGGCGACCAGCTCAGGCTCTGTTACATTCTGCGGCAGTTGACCCGAGAAGCGCACGGCCTCCTGCACCGAGTGCCTGTCGTGCAGGGCGGCCATGCACTGCAGCACCTTCAGGCGTTCGCCCGGCGTGGCAGCAGTTCGTAGAAGGGCAGGCAGGTACTGCCCGAGGCCCGCCCGATGGATCCTGGCCGCGACGGCGAGACAGGCGTCCCGAAGGCCGTTTTTCGGCTGACGCGCAAAGGCTTCGTCGAGTGCCAGGTAGGCGGCCTCCGGGTGGGCCACCAGCCACTGAAACTCGGGGTGTGCGCATGGATCGCGCAAAGCCTGCCACTGGTCGGCCAGGTTCTGCAGGCTTTGCTCAGCGTGCGCGAGCTCGCTGGCCTTCGGCCCGCCGGCTTGCCGCCACGCTTCGCGCAGCAACTCCTCGCTTCCCCGGACGCTAAGAGACAATGCCGTAAGGGCAGTGAACACGACGCAGAGCGTCAGGCGTTTTGTTCTCATCCTGGTGTGCCGTCAAGTTATCGGGGTGTTCCGCTCGTCGTTTGGGCCGAAAGTCGTGCTCCGTTTCAGTGCTACGGCAGTTGCGCCGGGGCGGTCGCTGGATCGCTGGGCCGGCTCCTCCGGGCCTTCCGCGTCCGGTTCTTCGATTGGTGGGTGGGCTGCGCGCGCCGGATCCAGCGTTTCGCCTTCCGAGCGCAGGGCGCGTTCTGCCAACTCGCCTGCGCTGTCCTTCAGGGTGGCGAACACCTTGCGCGCGGCGCCGCAGACGTCCTCGGCCAACTCGTCGCCTACGTCAACGGCCGACTTGGCGCTGGCGGGCTTGTCCCTCGGCTCCAATACAACGGTGCAGAGCTTCACCCTGAGGGGACGTATAAAGACCAACGCCATCGCGAGAGCGAGCACGGCGACCACAGCCGCCGACAGCATGCGCATGGGGCTTGTCTCCTTCTACGCACCATGTGTCGCAGGCGGCTCACACCTGCAGGCAGACGCACTACCAGCCTGCTGGCGCCGGGCGCCAGCGACACCTTGTCGCACATTTGCACGCCCGGTAAGGGTGCAAAGTACATGCCAGCAGGGCGGGGGGGGTTCTGAAGCGGCGGCATGGCGCTTGCACGATCATTCGGGTGTGTCGCAGATTGGACGTCCAGGCCTAACAGCTCGGAGTGCGTGCCGTGTCGTCCCTATCCGAAGCCTCCGCCGAGAGAGCCGGCGCCCGGCGAACCCAGGACGTCCGTCCGCAGGATTTCTTCCCCGTGCCGCTGGGTGTGATGCAGCCGGGCACCGTGGCCCCGGTCGACCTCTACATCCGCTTCGGGCAGAGCCAGCCTTTTGTACTCTACAAGGGCCAGGGTGCGGAGTTACGCGAAGAAGTGCGCGAGCGCCTGCTCGAGAACGGCGTCGACTCACTCTATCTGGCGAAGAGCGACGAGTCCGCCTATCACCGGTACGTGGAGGAGAACATCAGCACGATCATCCGCGACGACCTGGTGCCCCGCGAGGAGGCATCGCGCATGGTCTACGGGTGTTCCTCGCGGGTGATGGAGGACGTGTTTCGCGAGCCCCGCTCCGGGCGTAACATGCGGCGGGCCCATTCGATGGTCGAGGCAACCGTGCAATCGATCCTCAAGGATCCCGAGTGCCTGTGGCATATGACGGCCGTTGCCAGTCACGATTACTATACCTATACCCACTGCGTGCATGTCGGCATGTTCATGACGGCGGCCAGCCGCGACATGCTGGGGGTGGACGACCCGGGCATGCTCCGCGCGATCGGCCTCGGCGGCATGCTGCACGATATCGGCAAGAGCCAGATACCGGAGAGCATTCTGAACAAACCCGGGCGCCTGACCGACGAGGAATTCCGCGCCATCAAGCGCCATCCCACCATCGGCCTGTCTCTGCTCGAGCATCAGCCGCATCTACTGGCCGCAACGGTGGACATCGTTCGGCACCACCACGAGCGCTATAACGGTGGCGGCTACCCCCGGGGTCTGACCGGCGAGGGCATATCGGACCTTGCGCGTCTATCTACAATCGTCGACGTGTATGACGCGCTGACCACGAACCGCGCCTATGCCGAGGCAAGGGAACCCTACACGGCGTTGGAGATGATGCTCCACGAGATGGAAGGCCACTTCGACGGGCCCATGCTTCAGGCGTTCGTCAAGTTCCTGGGCCCCAGGGAATTCCGTGAACAGATGCGCCAGCAATGGAACGAGGTAATGGGGCAGTCGACGGGGGTGAAGATAACGGGCTGACTGTCGTGCGTCCCCCGGCGTTGCTGCGCGCTAATCTTTGCCCTTGTCCCGGTTGCGTACCTGGCGGCTCTGTTTGGTCTGCTCCTCCACCATGCGCTGCAGCTTGTCGAACCAGCCGGCCTTCTTGCTCTGCTTCTGGCCGCCCTTACGTTCAGCCTTCCTGCTGCGGCCAACCGGCTTGAGTTCTATCTGGTCGGCACGATGGTTGATCAGCCACCTTTCGACGACGGCGATTCCGCTACTGGTAGTCCAGTAGAGCACAAGTCCGCTGGGGAAGTGGTAGAGCAGCAGGACGAAGAACAGGGGGAACCACTTCATCATCTTCTGCTGGGACTGCGCCTGCTCGCTGGACGGCTCGGGCATGCTCTTCTGCTGCAGCAGCATGACGGCGACCATGATGAACGGCAGCAGGTTGAACTCGTCGCCGAGCACCGGCAAGGACAGGGGCAGTCGGAAGATGGTATCCGGGCGGCTCAGGTCGTCGATCCACAGAAAGCCCGCGTGGCGCAGCTCGATGGCGCCGCGCAGGGCTCGGAACAGGGCGATGAAGACCGGCAACTGCAGCAGCAAAGGGAAGCAGCCGCTCAGGGGATGGACGCCGTACTTCTGGAACAGGGCCATCTGTTCCTGCGTCTGCTTCTGCTTGTCATCGGCGTGCTTGCGCTGGATCTCGGCGATCTGGGGCTGCAGCTTCTGCATCTTGATCATGCTCACCTGTTGCTTCCGCGTGAGCGGATGGAGCATCAGCCGCACCAGGGCTGTCAGGATCAGGATGGCCACGCCGTAGTTGGGTATGACAGCGTGGACGCCGTTGAGCACGGCGAGGGCGATGCGGCTGAGAGCGGCGAACATCCCGAACTCAGTAAGGTCCGGCAGGCCGTGCCCGTAGGCGGCCAGCACTTCCTTCGCCTTGGGGGCCGCTATCGTGCGGTAGCGACGGATCGTTGATTCGCCGGGCTCCAGGTCGATGGGCACGGTGCGGAAGACGACCGTCGCATTGCGGGCGACGTGTCGCCGTCGGCCCGGGTCCATACGCTTGACGGTGGCCGTGTTCCACCGGTGCCTGGCGTGCACCAGCTCGTCCTCCACTACTAACTCGGAGGCCACACTGTCGATCCAGTCCATGTCCTCCGGCTGGGTTATGGCGGCGAAGTAATGGTTCACCACGCCTGCCCAGGCGATGCTGGTGGATTCGTTGGGCTCGGGGTCCACCTCCTGCAGTTTGCGGGCTGAGCGTGAGGCGATGTCGTAGTCCGACGGCCCCGCGAGTATGCCGACGCGCGTGCCGAGGTAGGTACTTTCTAGCGATTCGCGCTCTATGCCCGCCGCGCCGCGCAAGTGCAGCGCGAACCGGCAGGGGCGCTCGGACGTGTTCTCGAACTCGAGCCGGACGTCGAAGTCATAGCCGTCGGCGTTCAACACTACGCTCTTGCGTATGAGGAGGGCGTGCCCGGCCCCGCTGTGAGCCGTTGTGCGGAAGACCACCCGCTGCTCGCCCTTTTCTTCCAGGTGCCACATGCGGTTGGCCAGCGGCACCTCCAGGCGGGTCCTGGTGCCTTCGGGCCCTCTTTCGAGGAAGGCGACCACCTCGACGGTGTCGCTGAGCAGACCTTCCTGGAACTGCTGCAACAGCACCAGCTTCGGGCGTGTCTCGCCCTCGTAGTATGGAGCCCTGTATTCTTCGTCCAGCACGACGAGCCGCTCCAGCGCTGCGCCCCGGCCCGTCCAATGCAGCTCCAGATGTTGACCGCGCAGGACGGCCTTTTCGGGTTCTGGCGGGGCTTCAGGCGCGGGCGCCGGTTCGGTCCCGGGTTCGGGGGCGTCGATGTGGGGCGTTTCAACAGGCCCGGCGGCCGGTTCAGCGGGCCGCTCCGGAGGCTCAGGTCGCAGCGCCTGTTCGGGCTGGCCCGCCGGCGGCGCAGGGGGCTGGGGCGCCTGGGGGGGTTGCGGTCCGCGCAGAAGGAACCCGACGCCGTACCAGACGACGAGGATGACGGCGGAGATGAGGATGAACTGGGTGAACGTCTTGTTGTCCATGCGTACGGGTCTGCTTGCTGAGTCGCGTGCTCGGTCGGGCCGTCTCGCGCGAATCCGCTGCGGCCCGGCTACTTGCCCTGCAGGAGGCGCTCGGCCAGGTACGGGTCGAGTTCGGGGATGGCGCGGCTCTTGCGCACCGTGGTCTCGACGGGGTATTCGAGTTTGCGGTAGATGATGCGGCTGCCGTCGAAGAGCACATAGCAGGCCCGCGCATCGCCGTCGCGCGGCTGACCGACGCTGCCGACGTTGACGACCGTCTTCTTCTTAACCAGGTGGTAGCGGTAGTTAACCTCCTGGGGGGTGAGGAAGATCATGTCCTGCGTCCAGATGCCGGGCACGTGAGTATGGCCGCAGAAGCAGAGCCACTCCACCATGTCGAAGATCTCGTTCAGCTTCTCGGGCCGGTAGATGTCCCGCGGATAGAGGTACTCCGTTATCGGGTCGCGGGGGGTGCCGTGCACGTAGAGGACGTCTCCGTCGGTGTGGGTTGTCTCCAGGGTGTCCAGGAAGTCCCAACGCTTCAGGTTCGCCTCGCGGTCTTCGTTCAACGGGCTCAGCTCCTCCCGCGTCCAGTCCAGGGAGCGGCGAGCGCGTTTGTTGAAGTTTGCGGCCTCGAACTCCGTCAGCAGTGCGTGCTCGTGGTTGCCCCGCAGGGCGAAGTCGAACTCGTACGCTAGGTCGATACACTCCTTCGGATTCGGGCCGTAGCCGACGAAGTCCCCCAGGCAGACGATATCGCTCGCCCCCTGTCTCTCTATATCGTCCAGAACCACCTGGAAGGCTTCCAGGTTGGCGTGTATATCGGAGATAAGCGCTATCACCCTATAGCTCCGACCTTGTGGCAGAAATCATCGCTGTGGTTGGACAGGCCCGTCAGCAGCCGGCAGCGACCTGACCGGCGCCCGTCGGGCTGCGCACCGCGGAGGGCTGTTCGTCTGCTTCTCTGCGGAAATCGGAACCGGCATGCTAACAGAAAGCCCGGCCCGCTTCAACGCGCGTGGCTGGCGACGATCACCAGCCCATCCTCGCCCTCGCGCACGGTCAGCCACTTCTGCCGCATCAGTTCCAGCAGGGCGAGGAATATGCCCACGATGCGCGGCCTGGAGCGTTCCGCGCGGAAGAACTCGGCGAAGGCGACGGGCCCGCCCGAGCCCCCCAGCCGCTGGCGCACCTCCTGGATGTATGTGCTGACGGGCACTTCGCTGCGGATGATGCGGGTGCTCGGTTCAATCCGCGTCTGGCGGAGCACTTCGGCGAACGCGGCCATAAGGTCCCAGACGGCCAGCTCCTCCAGCAGGGCTTCGGGATCGGGGCTCGCATCCTCTTGCTCGGGCAAGCGCGCCGGCGGGCGCGCAAAGCGGCCTGCCCGCTGTTGCGCCCGCTCACCCAGGTGGTCCGCCGCCTCGCGGAACTCCTTGTACTCCAACAGCCGGCGCACCAGTTCCATGCCGGGATCGTCTTCCTCTTCGTCTTCCAACCCGGGCTCCGGCGGTAACAGCGTGCGGCTCTTGATCTCCATCAGGGTCGCCGCCACCACCAGGAACTCAGCCGCCACGTTGATCTCGAAGAATTGCATCGTGCGCACTGCGGCCAGGTAGCGGTCGGTAATGCGGGCCAGGGGCACCTCGAAGATGTCCACCTCTTCCTGCTTGATAAGATGCAACAGCAGGTCGAGCGGTCCGCTGAAGACTTCGAGTTCGGTGCGAAACTGCTCAACCGAGAGGGCGCCTTCCGCCGCCTGGCAGCCATCCTCTGGAGTGGCGCCTGCCTGTGCGTTCATATGCGCACCCCGGTCACAAGCCCGAACATCAGGCGCACTGGCGTCAGGATGAGGGGGATCAGGCCGATGTCGGCGAACCAGGAGAGCGCCAGCAGTCCGAACAGCACCGCCATCCCGTACTGCTGGTTGAAGCGGGCGTAACGCTCCTTGGCCGGATAGGGCAAGAAGTAAGTCAGTATGTGGTGGCCGTCCAGCGGGCCAAGCGGTATCAGGTTGAAGACGGCGAGAACGAAGTTGATGAAGCAAAGCAGCAACAGGTACTCGAACGCGAGCGTTGCCCGGAACGCGGGGAACTGAACCCCTGCACGCACCAGGAGCCCGACCAGCGTGCCCAGCGCGATGTTGCTTATCGGCCCGAACGCCGTGGAAATCATCATGCCCTTCGCCGGATCGGAGAAGTTGTACGGGTTCACCTGCACGGGCTTTGCCCAGCCGATGGGGGCGAACAGGATCATCAGCGTGCCGAGCGGATCCAGGTGCGCCAGCGGATTGAGCGTCAGGCGGCCCTGCATCCGAGGGGTCGGGTCACCCATCCTGTAGGCGCTGTAGCCGTGCGCAAACTCGTGAGCCACCAGCGCGGGTATGAGGGCCAGGAAGCGTATGAGCACGTACAGCGGGTCCATCCCGTACAGCATGGCTTCTGCTTCTCCCAAACGGTTCGCTCAGAGCCCGGAGCTCGCACGCTCCTCAATCAGTTCGCACAGGATGTGGATCACGGTGCCGTGCACCTCCTGTATGCGGGGCGTGTGCTGCGACGGCACCACGATGGCAATGTCGCACCGCTCGGCGAGCAGTCCGCCGCTGCCGCCCGTGAGCCCCACGGTGAGCGCTCCCCGCGCGTTTGCCTCGTCCACGGCGGCCACCACGTTCGTCGAACTGCCGCTGGTGGACAGGCCGATCACCGCGTCGCCCTCCCGCACCAGCGCCTCCACCTGGCGCAGGAACACCCGCTCGAACCCGTAGTCGTTGCCCACGCAGGTCATCACGCTGCTGTCCGTGCTCAGGGCGACGCACGGCAGGGCGGCCCTCTCCAGCAGAAAACGGCCGACAAGCTCGCCGGCCAGGTGCTGCGCGTCGGCGGCGCTGCCGCCGTTGCCGAAGGCGAAAACGGTGCCGTCCGCCACAAGCACGTCGGCCAGACGCTCGGCCGCCTCGGCGATCACGTCCGCGAGCCCCGCAGCATCGCGGTGCGCGCGCGCGGCCTCGTTGAGTATCGACTCAATCCTGTGGGTCGCTTCGCTCATTGCTCTGCGCTATCCTGTTGATCAACTCGGTGGTCGAAAGGCCCCTGGCCAGGGGCGCCAGTCTCACCTCACCTCCGTAGGACTCGACGAACTCGTGGCCGACTACGCCCTCCTTCGGGTAGTCTCCGCCCTTGACCAGGACGTCCGGGCGGATCTCGCGTATCAGGGGCAGCACGCTCTGCTCGTCAAACACGATCACGTAGTCGACGTCGGCCAGCGAAGCCAGCACGTGACTGCGCACCTGCTCATTGTTTATCGGCCTGTCCGGGCCCTTGATGGCACGGGTGGAAGCGTCGCTGTTGAGCCCTACGATCAGCACGTCGCCCTGGCGCCTGGCGTATTGGACGAGCCGCACGTGCCCCAAATGTAACAGATCGAAGCAGCCGTTGGTGAAGGCGATGCTCTTACCCTCGCCGCGCAGGCGCTCGACGAGCGATGCGACTTCGCAGCGGTCACGTATCTTCGTAGCGACCGGGTCGGTGGCGCTCTGCAGCGCCTCCATCAGCCGGGCCCGCGGGATCGGCGTCGCCCCGGACTGCATTACTTCGAGCCCTCCGGCGAAATTGGCGAACCGCACGGCGGTGTCAAACTCCGCCCCTGAGCCGAGGGCGAGCGCGAGCGCAGCGGCCACCATGTCGCCGGCTCCCGTCACGTCGGCAACCTCGCGCTGATGGGCGCGGATGTGCTGCGACTCACCCCGGCGCGTGGCATAGTAAATGCCGTCTCGATCGAGCTTTATAACGACACTGTCCAGGTCCAGTTCCGCCAGCAGCACGCTGGCCGCGTCGGCGAATTCCGCCTCCGACCGAAGCTGCATGCCCGTGGCCATTTCGGCCTCGAACCGGTTGGGCACCACGCAGGTTGCCCGGGCGTAAGGGGCATAGTCCTGGGTGCGTTCGGGGTCCACGATGACGGGCACATTGGCGTTGCCGGCCGCGCTGAGCACTTCGCGCAGCAGCGAGTCCATGAACAGCCCCTTGCCCATGTCCTGGACGACCAGCAGGTCAACCTCCGCCAGTATGTCGTGCACGTGGCGCAGGACCTCTGCGGCCGCATGTTCCGAGACCGGGCTGGTATCTTCCTCATCGACGCGCAACAGTTGCTGCAGCGCCCGTCCGGCGGACTGCACATAGCCGAGGTAGCGCGTCTTGGTCGCGGTGGGGCGGTCCGATTCGCGCAGCAGGCCGGCGGGCTCGATGTCGGACTCCTGCAGCCTGGCGCGCAGCAGCCGGGCTGAGCGATCGTCTCCCACGACACCGACCGGCAGCACACGCGCCTGCAGGCTGCGCAGCATCGCCGCGACGCTGAGGGCGCCTCCGAGCCGGTGCTCCCGGCGCTGAACGTGAAGCACCGGTATGGGCCCCTCCGGCGAGATGCGGCTCACGGCGCCCCAGACGTAAGTGTCCAGCATGGCATCGCCGACCACGCAGACGGTGGGCTGCCCGGCGTCGCGGAGCATGTGGTAAACGTCCTCCAGCATTCGCTCCGCTCCCTAATCCGCGATGGAGTTCTGGGTCTGGCGGATCTGGTCCGCGCTGGCCCGCAACTGGCGGTGTTCCTGCTGGGGCAACTGCGGCAGCAGCCGCCGAACGATTCCTTCTCGGCCGACGATGCAGGGCAGGCTCAGGCATACGTTCTGGATGCCCACGTAGTCCTGCACCAGCGTGGAGACTGTGAGCACGCTGCGCTCGTCGCGGAGCACGGCGCCGGCGATGCGCAGCAACGCCTGTCCGATGCCGTAAGAAGTGAACCCCTTGGACTCAATGATGTGGTAGGCAGAGTCACGGACCTGCTCGACGATGCGCTCCCGCTGCGTGGCGGACTCGCAGCGCCCGCACAATGCGCAGAATCGGTCGATTTGCAGGCCCGCCATGTGGCACATGCTCCAGGCGGCCATCTCGCTGTCGCCGTGCTCGCCCAGGATGTATGCATGAACGTTGCGGGGGTCGACGTCGCAGTGCTCGCTGAGCAAGAAGCGGAAACGGGCGCTGTCCAGCACCGTGCCCGAGCCGAACACCCGCGCCGGGGGTAACCCGCTGTGCCGCAACACGTCCCACGTGAGGGCCTCCACGGGGTTCGTCACCATCAGAAGCACTGCGGAATCGGTCTGCTCCAGGATGTTGGATGCGACCGAGCGGCATATGCGGCTGTTACGCTGCACCAGGTCGGTGCGTGACTGTCCGGGCTGCTGGGCCGCGCCGGCCGTGATGACCACAAGGGCGGCGCCCTTGCAGGCCGTGTAGTCACCGGCCCGGATCTCGACAGGCGGCACGAAGAACTGGCCATGGTTCAGGTCCATGGCCTCGCCTTCGGCGCGCTCCCGGTCCTTGTCGATGAGCACGATCTCCTCGGCGAGACCGCTCTGCATCAGTGTGTAGGCGAAAGTCGCGCCCACCGCACCGACGCCGACGATGACAACTCTTGCGCTGTTTCCCGCCATCGTGCACACCTACCGTCTTGCCGGAGCTCCGCATTCTATCTCTGAATATAGGCCAGCGCCGACGGCAGTGTCAACAACTCAGGGGCGGCGGACGCACCATCGGGACGGCGGCGGCCCCGTTTGCCCGGCGTCTTGACGCTGCCCCCCCACGGGTGGACTCAGGCTCGGTGTGCCGGACAGTGCTGCGGTGGAGTAGGCCAGAATGGCAAGGAAACGGAGCGCCGACCAACTAGGCGGCCGACGCTCCGGTGCTGTCCCCGGCGCGGAGTTGCTGATGACGGGCCGACTACATCACGCGACGCACGTTCTGAGCCCGGTAGCCCTTCTCGCTCTCGAGCAGCTCGAAGGCCACCCGCTCCCCTTCCTCAAGCGTCTTGAAGCCCTCCATCTCGACGACACTATAGTGCACGAACACGTCCTCGCTGTGCTCGTCGGACTGGATAAACCCGTAACCTTTGCGGTTGTCGAACCACTTGACCGTACCCTCAGGGCTCACTTCAAGCGCTCCTCCACAAATATGAGCCTCACAAACGCTAACTTCGCTAAGAGTATAACAGCAAGCGGAATACCTTTCAAGGGGTTTTAGAGCCTTCTGAACCGCGTTTTACAGCTAAGAAAGAACTCAGACACATATCAGAAGAATCTGAGGCATCAGGCTTTGTGCGCTCTCTGCGTGCGATGCAAGATGGTGGTAATGCACAGGTTGGGAAAGGGCAGCACATCGGCCAGGAGAGGCAGGGAACGGCCCGACAGTTGGGAGGATGGGGCCTCCGTGGGCTGCTAAGCGAGGGCCGGGCCGATGGCCGCCACGCCTTCCAGGATGATGTCTGGCGTCAGGGCCAACCCGGCCAAGTCTGTCCGGCTGGTAACGCCGCTCAGCACCAGCACGCCCGTCAGGCCGGCGTCGAGGGCCATCTGGACGTCGGTCTCGGGCCGGTCGCCGACCATGGCGCACTGTGCCGCCTCGAGGCCGAGGATGTCGAGGGCCTCCCGGAGCATGATCGGCGAGGGCTTGCCGACGATCGGCTCCACCGCGCGTTGCGTGCATGCCTCGATCGCGGCGATCATGCAGGCGGCATCGGGCAGGTTGTAGCCCGGCATGGGGCAGGTGCGATCGGGGTTGGTGCCGATCAGTTCCGCCCCGTGCACCGAGGCGCGATAGGCAATCTGGAGCTTGCGGTAGTCGAACGTGCGGTCGAACGATACGACCACCACGTCGATCTGCTCCGGCTCGTCGCAGATGCGTAGCCCGTGCGCGGTAAGTTCGTCGACAACCGGTTGCTCGGCCACGGGGAAGCAGCGCGCCCCGGAGTGGTGTTTCTGCAGATAGCGGGCGACGACGAGGGCGGAGTTGATGACTTCGTCGACGCAGCAGGGGATGCCGAGGCGGTTGAGCTTCTCCGCGTACTGCTGGCGTGTGCCGATCGGCTTATTGCTGACGAACGCCACTGCGCGGCCGCTTCGGCGTAGCTCCTCCAATGTTTCGGCCGCGCCCGGCAGCAGTTCGTCGCCGAGGTAGAGTGTGCCGTCCAGGTCGAAGATGAACCCCCGCAGGGGGCGCAGGCGCTCCCTCAGTTCGTCGATGTCCGTCAGCACGGCGTCTGTCTCGCCCATGGGCCGCTCTCCCGGGGGGCTTTCACGTGAGTTGTAGTATGGGCCTCAACGCCCGGCCGGTGTATGACGCCTCGACCTGCGCCACCTGTTCCGGTGTGCCGCGGGCCACCACGCGGCCGCCCTCGTGGCCGCCTTCGGGGCCGAGGTCGACGACATAGTCGGCGTTCTTTATGACCTGCAGGTTGTGCTCGATCACGATCAGTGTGTTGCCCATGTCGGCCAGTCCATGCAACACGCGCAGCAGGTTGAGCACGTCGTCGAAGTGCAGCCCCGTGGTCGGCTCGTCCAGGATGTATACCGTGTCGCCGGAGCTGACCTTGCTGAGTTCACGGGTCAGCTTGATGCGCTGTGCCTCGCCGCCGCTCAGGGTGGTGCTGGGCTGGCCGAGGGTCAGGTAGCCGAGCCCGACGTCGCGGAGCGTGCGGAGCTTGCGCTCGATGGCGGGGTAGTTGGCGAAGAACTCGAGGGCCTCCTCGACGGTCATGGCCAGCACGTCCGCGATGTTCTTGCCGCGGATGGCTATCTGGAGTGTCTGCTCGTTGTAGCGGCGGCCGCGGCACTGTTCGCAGGTTACATGGACGTCCGGCAGGAAGTTCATCTCGATCTTCTTCTCACCTCGCCCGTCGCAGGTCGGGCAGCGCCCACCCCGGGTGTTGTAGCTGAAGCGCCCGATGTCGTAGCCGCGCACCTTGGCCTGTCGCGTCTCGGCGAAGGCGGCCCTTATGTTGTCGAAGACCTTGGTATAAGTGGCAGGGCACGAGCGAGGGGAGCGGCCGATGGGGCTCTGGTCGATCTCGAGCACCCCTTCCACGTGTTCGGCGCCGGTCAGTTCGCGGTGGGCGCCGGGCTTCGGGCGGCTGCTGTAGAGCTTGCGTGCCAGTGCGCGGTAGAGGACGTCGTTGACCAGTGTGCTCTTACCGCTGCCGCTGACGCCCGTCACGCAGCAGAGCAGGCCGAGTGGGAAACGCACGTCGATGCCCTTCAGGTTATGTTCCCGGGCGGCTTTGACCGTCAGCGCCTTGCCCTTGCGCGCCGGGCGGCGACACTCGGGGACCGGTATGCTTGCCTTGCCGGTGATATAGTCGGCGGTCAGGCTGCTGGCGCACTGCGGCAGGCGGTGGAAAGGGCCGCTGTAGACCACGTGTCCGCCGTCGCGCCCCGCGCCGGGTCCGAGGTCGAGCACCCAGTCGGCGCGGCGGATGGTCTCCTCGTCGTGCTCCACCACCAGCACGGTGTTGCCGGCGTCGCGCAGCTCTTCCAGCGACTCCAGCAGGCTCACGTTGTCGCGATAATGCAGCCCGATGCTCGGCTCGTCGAGCACATAACAGACGCCGGTCAGTCCGCTGCCGATCTGGGTGGCGAGCCGTATGCGCTGGAACTCACCGCGGCTCAACGTGTTCGAGCGGCGCTCGAGGGTCAGATAGTGCAGACCCACGTCGAGCATGAAGCCGAGGCGATGGCGTATCTCTTTCAAGATGGGTTCGGCGATCTGTGCTTCTGCTCCGCCGAGCTGCAGGCCGTCGATGAACTCGCGGCAGCCCTCTACCGTCAGCGCGCAGAGCTCGGCTATGCTCTTATCGCCCACGGTGACGGCGAGCGCTTCCGGGCGCAGCCTCTGCCCATTGCACCGGTGGCACGGCACGGCGGTCATGTACTTGCTGAGCTTGCGCCGCACAGAGGCGTGCTCCGTGCTTCGCAGCAGGGCCTCCAGTGCGGGCACCACGGCATCTTCGGGCGCGCGGCCGGTCATCTTCTCCAGCTTGTGTCCGTGCAGGAGGGCCCGGCGTTTGGCGGATGGGACTTGCTGAAACGGCATATCCGGGTCGATCTGAAGGGCTTCAGCGAGTTCCTGTTGCATCTCGGCGAAGCGGCGCCCCGTGCGCCCGCCCCAGTTCGCCCAGGGGTGGATGGCCCCCTCGCGGAGGCTGAGCGAGGGGTCAGGCACGATGAGTTCCTCGTCGAAGGCATCCACGGTGCCGAGCCCCTTGCACTCCTCGCACCGGCCGTAGGGGCTGTTGAACGAGAAGGTGTTCGGGTTCGGCTCTTCGAAGCCGCGCTCGCAGTTCGGGCAGGCGAACAGCCGGCTGAAAAGCATCTGCCGGCCGTCCTCCAGCAGCACCATGCAGGTTTCGCCGCCGACCTCCAGCGCCGTCTCCACGCTGTCCTGCAGGCGCATGCGGCGCACGCGCTCCTTCGCCTCGCTCGCACGTTCGTCCTGCGCTTCGGCGAGCGTCAGCCGGTCGACCACGACCTCGATGTCGTGCGTCTGGTACCGTTCCACGCGCTCCACTTCGTCCAGGTCGCGGATCACTCCGTCGATCCGTGCCCGCACGAAACCGTCGCTGCGTATCTGGTCGAACAGCTCCCTGTAATGGCCGCGCCGCCCGCGCACCACCGGCGCCAGCAGCACGATGCGGCTGGCGGGGGGCAGGGCGCATATGGCGGCGACGATCTGCTCGACGCTCTGGTGCTGGATCAGCGCCCCGCAGTCGGGGCAGTGCGGCGTGCCGGCCCGTGCGTAGAGCAGGCGCATGAAGTCATAGATCTCCGTGGTGGTCGCCACGGTGCTGCGCGGGCTCGCGCCCTTCATCTCCTGTTGGATGGCGATCGTCGGCGGCAGGCCGAGTATCAGGTCGCAGTCGGGCCGCGGCATCTGCTCCAGGAACTGGCGGGCGTACGAGGAGAGGCTCTCGATGTAGCGGCGCTGGCCCTCCGCGTAGAGTGTGTCGAAGGCGAGTGACGACTTGCCGCTGCCGCTGACCCCGGTGATCACGACCAGGCGGTCCCGCGGGATGCGCACGCTGATGCCCGCCAGGTTGTTTTGCCGAGCGTGGACTACGCTGATGCAGCCGTCCTCCTGCGGGCGCATCTCCAGCCCGCCGGGGGGCTCGGCAGGTGTCGTGCCGGTTGCAGTCACCATCGGCGCTCAGCCCTCCTGGTGCTCGCGCTTGCGGGGCCGCACGACGAACTGGATGGGTATCGCGTTGAACGCGAAGCGCATGCGCAGCTCGCTGGCCACATAGCGCAGGTAGGCGTCCGTGATCAGGGCCGGTTCGTTGACGAAAAGCACGATCTTCGGCGGCTGAACATCCACCTGAGTGGCGTAGTAGATGCGGCCGAACTGGCTGCCCGTCGACGGCGGGTGCTGCTTGGCGTCGATCTGCTGCATGGCGGCGTTCAGCTTGGAGGTCGGCACGCGCACGAAGCTCTGCTCGTGCAGGGCGAGTGCCGTCTCGACAAGGGGGATCACGTTCTCCCCGCTCAGGGCGCTGATGCAGACCATGGGCGCGAAGGAGAGGCCGGGCAGGCGGTCGCGCACGTATGCCTCCCAATCCTCATCGGTTACGTCGGCAGGGGCCAGGTCCACCTTGTTGACGGCGACGACGCAGGGCTTGTAAAGGCTTGTGACGTGATCGGCAATCTGCTTGTCGAGCCGTCCGATCTCCATCGGTCCGTCCAGCAGGTGCACCACCACGTCCGCCCGGCGGATGGCGCCGCGCGTGCGCGAGGTGCTGTAGAGGTCGATGGGATCCTTGACCTGTTTGCGCCGGCGGAGCCCGGCGGTGTCGATCGCCGTAAACTCGGTCTCGCCCATGCGGAAGTGCACGTCGATCGAATCGCGCGTGGTGCCGGGTATCTCGCTGACCAGCACGCGCGGCTCCTGCGCCAGTTGGTTGACCAGGGTGCTCTTGCCTGCGTTGCGACGACCGACGAACGCGATCTTGACCGGCGCCTGGCGCTGCTCTTGCTCCGCCTCCATTGACTGCGGCAGCCTGCGGATGACCTCGCCGACCAGGTCGCGCACGCCCTTGCGGTGTATGGCGGACGTCTGAACCAGCTCCGGATACCCGAGCGCGTAGAACTCGGCGGCAGCCATCTCGTCGCGCGGCCCGTCGCACTTGTTGACCACCAGCAGCACGTCCTTCTGCGCCTCGCGCAGCTCGCGGGCTATCTGTTCATCGAGCGGCTGGATGCCCGCCTGGGCGTCAACCACCAGCAGCACCAGGTCGGCCTGGTGCACGGCTATCTGTATCTGCATGTGGATGTGGTCGGCGAGCGCCTCGGTGTCCACTAGCCCGAGCCCGCCGGTGTCCACCAGCTCGAAGCGCGCACCGTCCTGCTCCATGATGCGGCTCAGGCGGTCTCGCGTGACTCCGGGCGTCTCTTCGACGATGGCCACGCGTTGCCCGTAGACGGCATTGAAGAGCGACGATTTGCCAACGTTCGGTCGGCCGGCGATGACGACGCAGGGAATGCCCATGGTGGCTCAGTCGGCTCGGGGCTCGGTGTGTCCAAAGCGGCAGATTGGCATAACAGCACAACGTGGATGATTATAGCAGACGAGCGGGCTCCGCTCTACGGAGAGTGCAGGACGGCGAAGGCGGCGAGCGGCTGACTCGGGCACGGCCACCGGGGCTTGCGTCAGGGGCCGGGCCGCCTTATATTCCTCGAGGCGAAGCGCGGCCCATCCAGAGGGAGGAATTGCTCCGTGGCAGAGCGCCACTATGCCGACCGGCTTGCCGACGCCATGCGGCAGAAGGAGAGTCAGGTCGTGGTCGGGCTCGATCCCCGCATCGAACGCCTGCCGCAGGAACTGCGCCCCGATCAGGGGGCAAACGCCGAAGCCTGCGCGAAGGCCGTGCTGGCCTTCAACGAGGGTTTGATCGCGTCCGTGGCAGGGGCGGCCGTAGCCGTGAAGCCGCAACTCGCATTCTACGAACGGCTCGGCTGCGAGGGCCTGCGCGCCCTCTCCGCGACCATACGTTGCGCGCGTGAGGCCGGACTGCTGGTGATCGCCGACGCCAAGCGCAACGACATCGCGAGCACCGCCGCCGCCTACGCCGAAGCCTATCTCGGCCCCGCACGGGGGGCTGCGGCGAGCGGGGACTTCCGCGTCGACGCCGTGACCGTGACCCCTTACCTCGGCGAAGACGGCATCCGGCCGTTCCTGGCGTGCGCGGCGGCCAACGGCGGCGCGGTGTATGCCCTGGTGAAGACGAGCAACCCATCCTCGGCCGATGTGCAGGACCTGCCGTGCGCCGACGGCCGTAAAGTGTATGAGAGTGTCGCTTCGCTGGTGGAGACCTGGGGCGCGGCTTGCCGCGGCGAAGGCGGCTACTCCGCCCTGGGGGCGGTAGTGGGGGCCACTTACCCGCAGGAGCTGCGGTGCCTGCGCAGTCTGATGCCGCACACGCCCCTGCTGGTGCCGGGGTTTGGGGCGCAGGGCGGCGGCGTGGCGGATGTCCTGAGCGCTTTCGATGGACAGGGGATGGGGGCGCTGGTCAACTCCTCCAGGGGGGTTATCTTCGCCTGGGAGCGCGAGCCGTATGCCGCCGAGTACGGCCCCTCACGCTGGCGGCAGGCCGTGGGGGCCGCGGCGGAACGGATGCGCGGCGAACTGTGGGCGGCAACGCACTGAGGCCCGCCGTGGCGCGCCCGCCCGAGCGCGCAGGCGTGGGCGCCTTGCCCTCGGGCTTCTCGCTCGGCCTGGTCACGAAGGGGGTTCTGCAACAGCCCCTCAGCGGTTTGCGGGCTCCATGCCGGCAAGCACGCGGCAGATGGTGTCGGCCAGCTTGTCCGGGTGGTGGCGCAACAGGTCCTGCTTCTCCCACAGCACGCGCTTGCCGTCGAGGTCCTCCACGAGGTCGGCCTCGACGATGTTCACCCCCAATCCCTCCAGTTCGGAGTCGGCCACGACGATTTCGGCGCCCTCCTGACGGTAGCGCTCGAGGATGTGATCGTCGGGGATGCTGGAGTTGAGGATAGCGTGGTCCACCACGCCGGGGCCCGTCTGGTCGAGTATGGCCTGCAGATGGTCAGCGGCGTTGAAGCCGTCCGTCTGTCCCGGCTGGGTGACGATGTTGCAGACGAAGATCTTGACGGCGTCGGTCTCGGCGAGCGCCTGCCGCACGCCGGGGACGAGCAAGTTGGGGATGACGCTGGTGAACAGGCTGCCGGGCCCGATCACGACGACGTCCGCCGCCATAATCTCCTCGACGGTCTCCTGGCACGCTGCGGGGCGTTCGGGCTCCAGGAAGGGCCTTCTGATGCGGGGCTTCTCCAGCCCCCTCACGTCGACCTCTCCCTGGCGGACCGAGCCGTCTTCCAGTTCGGCGCACAGGTGGCAGTTCTCCAGGGTGGGGGGCAGCACCTTGCCCTGTATGTTCAGCAGGCGGCTGAGCTGGCGGATGCCGCGTTCGAAGCTGCCCTCCAGGTCGCTCATGGCCGCGATCGCCAGGTTGCCCAGGCTCATGCCCGTGAAGGAGCCCTGGTCGAAGCGGTACTGGAATAGCTGGTTGAGCAGGCGCTCCTTCTCGCCCGGCTCGCTCAGCGCAATTAGGCAGTTGCGCGCGTCGCCCGGGGGCAGCATGCCGAGTTCCTTGCGCAGCACGCCCGAGGATCGGCCGCAGTCGGTGACGGTGACCACGCCGGTCAGATTGCGGCAGTAAGTCTTGCAGCCCTCCAGCACGATGGGCAGCCCTGTGCCACCGCCGAGGGCGACTATGCGCAGCGACTGCGGGGGTTTGCCGGAGTTCACCAGCGCCAGCAGCGTCGGCACCTGAAAGATGCGTGTGACGCGGTAGTCCGGCCGCTCGTTGCCGTCCCGTGGCTCGAAGCCGCTGAACCGACCGTGCAGCATCTGGCAAGTGAGCATGCCCAGGTCATTGCCGACGCGTATTTCTTCCGGCGGCCGGTCACCGACGATCAAGACCTCCTCGGGACGCAGGCGGTGCTTCTCCAGCAGATAGCGCAGGCACTCCCCCATCAGTTCGCCGCGCTCCAGGTCATTGATGACGATCTCGTCGAACTCCTGCTCCAGGCCCAGCTTGCGGACTTTCGTGGACTGCCGGCGGTGCAGTCCGCTCGTCAGCAGGAAGCACTGCACTCCGCTGCCCCGCAGGGCGCGCAGCGTGGGGCACACGTCGGCGAAGGGTTCGATGTCGCCGACGACGTCGCTGTTATACGCCCTGTATGCGGCGTCTATGGCGTCCTCGCTGAGGGCGTGGCGCCGGGCGATCTCGTCGAAGACCAGGAAGTGCGGTCCATGTTGCTCGGCCAGTTCCTGCTGGAGTTCGACGGCCTGCTGTTCGCTCATGGGCAGACCGTACTCCACCAGCACCCGCGCGGCACGGCGGCGCGAAGCCTGCAGCAGCGTGCCGGTGCAGTCATAGAGCGTGTCGTCCAGGTCGAACACCACGGCCTTCAGCGGTCCTGCCACGTTCTCTGCTCCTCTCACATGAGTGCCAGTGTACCTATTGTATGCCAGGCGGCCTGCCGATGTGAAGCAGGCGCGGACGGCGCCAGCGGTTGCGCCGTGGGCTCGTGATGCTAAGATACGGTTTCTTTGTGAGACAAAGCTCAGGAGCGCAAATGAGAGGCCGTTACGATGTGGTCGGCATGGGTGTCTGCGCCTGTGACCTGGTCATCGAGGTGGAGCAATACCCGGACTGCGACGAGAAGGTGCGCGCCAGCCGCGTGCGCCAACTGGGCGGTGGGCTGGTGGGCACGGCGCTGGTCGCCGTGGCACGGCTCGGCGGCAGCTGTGCCTACCTGGGCGCGCTCGGTGACGATTCGTTCGGCGACTTCTGCGTGCAGGACTTCGAGAACGAGGGCGTGGACACGGCCTTGATCCGTCGTGCCGAAGGCAAATCAGTCGTGCTGGCCATCGTCGTGGCCGACCGCTCCGCTGGAACCCGCATGATTATGTGGACGGACGAGAATGCCCCGCTGCTCGCGCCCGACCAGATCAGTGAAGATCAGGTGAGCAGAGCCAGGGTATTGCACGTGGACAATTTCTTCCCGCAGCAGGCCCTGCCCGGCATGCGCCTCGCCCGGTCGCTCGGCGTGCCGGTCACCATGGACCTGGAGATCGAGGACGGCCAGGTGGAGGACTTTCTCGCCCTCGGGGACTACGCCATCGTGCCGCTGCACCTGGTTGCCGCTCGGTACGGCGTTGCCGACCCCGCCCGGGGCGTTCAGGAGCTCTTCCGCGAGTTGCGGCAGGGCGGGGGCCGGGCCGCCGTGGTCACCGCCGGCCCGCGCGGATCCTGGGGCATGAGCGAAGAAGGGCAGATCTACCAGCCGGCCTATCGCGTCGACGTGGTGGACACCACCGGCTGCGGCGACGTCTACCACGGCGCGTTCGCGCTCGCCGTTGCCCGAGGGTGGTCCGTGGAGCGCGGCATGCGCTACGCCGCCGCCACGGCTGCGCTCAAGTGCCGCAAACTGGGCGGCCGGCCGGGCATACCGACCGCCGCCGAGGTCGATTCGTTTCTCCAGACCGCCAAGCCGATCGAGTAGGGGGGCAACCGTGGCCCGGCAGAGAAGCAGCTTCGTTTGTGGCGAGTGCGGAGCCGAGTTCCCCCGCTGGAGCGGGCGGTGTCCGAACTGCCGCGAGTGGGACACGCTGGCGGAGCAGTCGTGCGAGCCGAAGCGCGCCGGTCCGGGCGCAAGTGACGCAGGCGTCAGTGTGAGCCTGTCGCAGATAACCGCCGAGTTCCAGGCGCGCATCGGCACGGGCCTGCCTGAGTTCGACCGGGTGCTGGGCGGGGGCGTGCTTCCCGGCAGCGTCGTGCTGCTGGGCGGGGAGCCGGGCATCGGCAAGTCGACCTTGCTGTTGCAGGCCCTCGGTAAGTTGGCGCATGGCGGGGCGGCCTGCCTCTACGTGAGTTGCGAGGAATCGCTCGACCAGATCAAGATGCGCGCCGAGCGTCTGGGCCTCGGCGATGCACCGCTCAACGTGTCTCCGGACACCGACCTGGAGGGGGTGCTCAGCCTGCTGCGCAGGGCGGAGCCCGCGGTGGTGGCGGTCGACTCCATTCAGCGGTTGAGCCTGGCGGATCTCGACTCGCCCGCCGGCAGCCTGAAGCAGGTCAGCCTCTGCGCCACGGCCCTAACAGAGGCATGCAAACGGCAGGGCTGCGCGCTTTTCCTGGTCGGCCACGTTACCAAGCAGGGCTACATCGCCGGGCCGCGCGCCCTGGAACACCTGGTGGATACCGTCCTCTACTTCGAGAGCGAGAAGTTCCAGACACTGCGCATTCTTCGCGCGGCGAAGAACCGGTTCGGAGCCGTCAACGAGATCGGCGTCTTTCAGATGGCGGAGCACGGCCTGCGCGAGGTGCCCAACCCGAGCGAACTGTTCCTCTCGGAACGGGATGCGGACTCCAGCGGCTCCGTCGTGGCGCCTGTGATGGAGGGCAGCCGTGCGCTGCTGGTCGAGATACAGGCGCTGGTGGGGCCCGCAGCTTACGGCACGGCCGAGCGCAAGGTCAGCGGCGTGGACTACCGGCGTTTCAGCATGATGCTTTCGGTCCTGGAGCGAAAGAGCGCGCTGGAGATCGGCGGCTGCGACGCGTTCGTGAACGTGGCCGGGGGGGTGCGCGTGGACGAGCCGGCGGCCGACCTGCCGCTGGTGCTCGCCCTGGCCTCCAGCTTCATGGACAGGCCGTTCTGTGCCGAAGCAGTGGCCGTCGGCGAGGTGGGCCTCGGCGGAGAGGTGCGCACCGTCGGACGGCTCGGCGACCGTCTGCGCGAAGCGGCGAAGCTGGGCTTCACGCGCGCGCTGGTACCGCCCGCCGGCGTGGAACCGGCGAGGCGGGCGGGGCTGGAACCTCATGCCGCGCGCCACCTGTCCGATGCTCTCGGTGCCCTGCGAAGCATGTGAGCAGTCGACTTCACGCTCTGCGGCTCAGCACCGGCCGCAGGCTGTGCCTGAGTTCGGGCGCGTCGCGCACGACCCGTGCCCACACGACGTCGTCCTTGATGCGCATGCTGTGGTCCAGTATGCCGCTGGCCATGCCGCACATCTTCTCCCACGGGACTTCCGGGTGCTTCGCCTTCTCGGCGTCCGAGACGCGCTTGGCGCACTGCGCCAGCATCTCCAGGTTCCACAGCACCGCGTCCTGCACCATGGTGGATGCCATGAAGGCGCTTCGCCCCCGCCGCGTATACTCCTCGATGCGTCGCAGACACTCCTCGCAATGGATCAGGTGCAACCTATCCAATGCCATAAGCGCTACCCCCCACAGGCTGGCGTGATGGGTGTTCTTCCTCCCGCTGCTGCCTCAGATGCCTCTCACCGGTGCGGGTTGTAGTATAGCGGTTACTGCCACCACGTCAATCCTTTCACGCCGGGGCGTCGGCCTCAGGTTTGACTTCCGTTGCGTTTCGTGTATGTTAGCGGGCTGTTGGGGCGGCGTGGAGCAAGCTGCGAAGGGCCGGCGCGCACGGGCGGCACGCGGCGTTGACAGTTACGCTCACTGCCCCTGGCGCAGCCACGCGCCCGTCGCCTCTGCCCCTGGAAGGAGAGCGCTGTCGTGGACATGCCGTTCCGCTATCGCAGCGGGGAACTGCACTGTGAAGGCGTGCCCGCCAGCCGACTGGCGGCGGTGCATGGCACGCCGTGCTACGCGTACAGCGCCGGGGCGTTTCTGTCGCGTTACCGCGCCATCCGCGACGCATTCGCCGCCTCGCAGCCGCTGGTGTGCTTCTCCGTGAAGTCCTGCGCGAACCTGTCCATACTGCGCCTGCTTGCCCGGGAGGGCAGTGGGTTCGACATCGTCAGCGGGGGGGAGCTCTACCGCGCGCTACGCGCCGGGGCCGACCCTGCCGGCATCGTCTTCGCCGGGGCGGGCAAGACGGAGAGCGAGATCCGTTACGCCCTCGGCGAAGGCATAGGCATGTTCAACGTCGAGTCGGCGCCCGAGCTGCGACAGCTCGACCGCATCGCCCGGCAGATGGGCACCGTGGCCGACTGCGCCCTGCGGGTCAACCCGGACGTGGAGCCCAACACGCATCAGAAGACGACGACTGGCAAAGGGGGCACGAAATTTGGTATAGGTATCGCCCGAGCCGAGGAACTGGCCCGTCGCGCCCTGGACTGGCCGGGCGTGGCCGTGCGCGGCGTGCACATGCACCTGGGGTCGCCCATATGCAGCACCGAACCCTATGTCGACGCGCTCCAGAAACTGGTTGCAGTCGTAGAGCGGCTCCGCTCGCAGGGGACCCGGATCGACTCGCTAAACGTCGGCGGCGGGTTCTGCATCTCCTACACCGGCGGGCCCGTGCTGGAGCCCGCCGACTATGCGCGGGCGATGCAGCCGTATCTTGAAAAACTAAACTGCCGCGTTATCATTGAGCCCGGCCGGTACATTGCTGGTAACAGCGCCGTGCTGCTGACGCAGGTGATCTATCGCAAGGAGACGGAGTTCGCCAAGCGGTTCCTGATCTGCGACGCGGCGATGAACGACCTGATCCGGCCTACGCTTTACGGGGCGTACCAGCGTATTTGGCCGGCCCAATGCGGGCCCGCCATGCCAGATGTCATGCGCCCTGAGGACAAGGGCTTCGAAGGGATCGAAACCGAACTGGTGGACGTGGTCGGGCCCGTTTGCGAGACCGGGGACTACCTGGCGCTCGAGCGGCCGCTGCCCCGTGTGGAAGCCGGCGCCCTGCTGGCCGTCTTCGACGCCGGGGCCTACGGGTTCACCATGAGTTCCAACTACAATGGACGGCCGCGGGCCGCAGAGGTGCTGGTCCATGAAGACGAGCACCGGCTGATACGGCGCCGGGAGACCTGGGAAGACCTGGTCGAGCCGGAGCTGAGCTGCTTGTGAAGCGCCCCGCGACGACGTGACTATGTGCGGAGAGTATAAGCTTTTTGGGAAAGCCTGCCACTCGATAGAGGGAGTCTCTCATGTTCAGGCGCGCTAAGCTGTGGGGAATGGCGTTAGCGTTGGCTGTGGCAATCGTTTTTGGCGTCGCCGGCACCACGCTTGCCGCGGAGCTTAACCACGAGGTGCTCCGGTTGCTGCAGGCGGGAACCGACTACTACGAGACAGGCGAATACGAGAACGCCCAGAAGGCATTCGACAAACTGGTGAGGTTGGAGCCGAACCAGCGCACCACCCTGGCCATGCGCGAAAGGGCCGATCTGGCCGCACTGATCGAAATGCGGGAGGTGCCCGAACTGGCAGACCTCGCAACACAGATCAGTGAGATTATGGCACGCGCTGCCAGGGAGCAAAAACGCCAGGTCGAGAACGCGCAGCAGCTCATTGCAGACCTCCAGAGCGAAGACCTGACCCTCTACGGCAAGGCGCGGCCCGCCCTGCTGGGCCACGGGCCTTACGCCGTGCCGTTCGTAGTCCCACTGCTCAACCCGGATGTCGACGCGCAGCAGGGACTGCGGGCTGACACCATCGCCGCGCGAGTCGCTTCGCTGCTGGCCTCCATGCACCCGGACGCGACCATGCCCCTGGTGCAGGTGTTGCTGCACAGCGAGGATCCGCTGATCAAGCAGCGAGTGGCGGAGACCCTCGGTGCGATCGGCGACCCGCGCGCCGTCCCCGCGTTGCTCAGCGTCAGCGAATGTCCGGAAGTGCTGGATGCTTCCCGAAGGGCCGCCGCCCGGGCCGCCGGGGCCATCGCCGGGCAGCAGGCAACTGCGATGGGCGCCGCCAGCCAGTATATGGAGCTGGCAAAGGCTTACCTGTTCGAACAGAAAGACACCGTCGGCTACACCTACGGCCTGAGCGCGGACGTCTGGAGTTGGGATGCATCCGCCGAGTGGCCCGACAAGCTGACCTATGAACAGATGCCCGGCGCGCTCTACTACCAGCGGATGGCGACGCAGATGGCACTGGCCGGCCTGGATGCCGACCCCGCCAACGGCGAACTGCAGGCCCTGCTCGCCGCCAGCCTGGCGCGGCGCCTTGCGGCGTGCACTTCGCTGACGGACGATCCGGACGTAGAAACCGCCACCCGCCAGCACGCGGCCGGTTGCGTGGGCGAGCTCGCCGAGCGCGTGCCCGTCGTGGTGAGTATGCTCGGCGCTCCCGTCGTGGCCCGTGCGCTTGAACTGACTATGGCCGCCGAAGACCCTGCGGCCAGCCGCTTCCTCGACCGTGCCGTCGGCGAGGAGCTTGAGGCGACGGCGGCCGAGCCCTGCGAGATGACAGCCGCAGCGCTGAGCGAAGCCCTCCAGAGTGGAGACAAGCAGGTGCGCTACAACGCGGCGATCAACTTTGTGAAGTCCTGCCCCACGGGGGGGTGCGGGCCCGATCAGCAGATCATAGCCGTCTTGAAGGCCGCCCTCCAATCAGCGGCGGGCCGAACGGCCCTGATCGCCATGCAAGATTTCCAGACCATGAACGAACTAATCACCGTCGTGCGTGAAGCCGGCGTAACCACCGTGGAGGTGCGCCCTGATGCACGGGTCATGGCCCGCGTGCTGGATATCGTCCCCTCTATCGATATTGTGTTCGTCAGCGGTAACGTGACCGATTCCATCTTCGCGGACATTGTTGAGCTGGCGAGCACCGACTCGCGCACCAAAGCGGCGCCGCTCTATGTGATAGTGAGCGGGGCGGGCGAACCGGCCGACGTGGCCAGTTACGACCAGATAACCAAGGTCCTGACCGCGGACCACGTGCGACCCTCCGTGATCGAACCCATCCTGCAGGAGCAGGTGCTTGCCAGGAGCCGTTCGGCAATGACGGAGGAGGAAGAACAGGTGGTTCTGAAGGCGCTCGAGGCGCTGAAGGCGGTCGACCCGGCCACAACGTCCTATCCCGTTGCCGCCCTCGAGCCGGCCCTGCTGAAGGCGATCATGGGTTACAGCGAAGAAGTGACTGAGGGCGTTGTCGCCGCACTGCGCAAGTTCGGTTCTGCCGAGTCGTTCGACGCCCTCGGCGTCATCGTCGCCGGCGACATGCCGAACGAGCTGAAGGTCGCGGCCTGCAAGAGCATCGCCGCCGTTCTGCGGCGATCCGGCGACGCGTCCGACGAGCTGGTCGAGATCCTGCTGCACGCCCTGCAGTCCGACAAGCTGCCGCTGCGCAAGGCGGCCGCCTCGGCGCTCGGCGCGGCCGGCCTCAGCCCGCAGCAGCAGCTTTCGCTGCTGAAGGCCCAGGCCATAATCCAGTAGTTGGCAATCGCCCGACGCGAGCAATTCTAATGGCCGGGACACTCAGGTCCCGGCCGTCTTCACCCGTGGAGGTTTCCATGCTCAAGGCGCTCAACCTCTGGGCTCTGCCTGATCGGTCGGGCCGCTCAGTCGAAGACGTTTTCTGCGAAGTGGCGGCCCACGGTTTCGCAGGCGCCGAGCCGGTCATCGGGGAAGACGCCCTGATCACGCTGGAGAGCACCGAGGCGGACTGTGCAGCCGTGCGCGAAGCGGCAGAACAGGCCGGCCTCGAACTGGTCAGCCTGGCCAGCGGGCTGGGATGGAGCTACCCCCTGACGGCCGACGAGGCCCAGGTGCGCAGCCGCGGCGTCGAAGTCATGGCGCATAGCCTGCGCGTGGCAAGCTGGCTCGGCGTGCCGAGTCTGCTTGTGGTGCCCGGCATGCTCGCCCCGCCCGGCAACGAGAGCCACGAACACGTGCCCTACGACATCGCCATGGAGCGCATGCGCGAGGGACTGCACCGGCTGGTGCCGGTGGCCGAACAGGTCGGCGTCAACATCGGGCTGGAGAACGTGTGGAACAAGGTGCTGCTCTCGCCGCTTGAGATGCGGGACTTCATCGACGAGTTCGGCTCAGGGTTCGTCCGCGCATACCTCGACGTGGGGAACGTCATCGCCTTCGGCTATGCGGAGGACTGGGTGCGCGTGCTCGGCAGCCGCATCTGCTGCGTCCACTTCAAGGACTACAAACGGTCGGTCGGCACGCTGGAGGGCTTCTGCCCGTTGCTCGAGGGCGACGTGAACTACCCCGCCGTGATGGCCTCCCTGCGTCGCATCAACTACGAAGGCCCGTGCACGGCAGAGTTCTTCGGCATCTCCGAGCCCGAACTCTGCGAGCTCAGCGAGTCCATGGACCGCATCCTTGCGATGTAGTCCCAGTGCCGGACGCAAACACGCGAGAATCCCGGCCACCGTCCGGCCATGTCCGGGGTTATGGCCGCTGCCTCGAGACCCCTGCCTTACAACATAGTGGCAAGTGCGCGCCCCGCGTCCGAACTTATGCCACAGGTGCGACCATAGCTGGGACCAGTATGACTATAGCTGGGACGCGTCCGCCGCTATTCTTCCGCCGACAAGTATGCCACTCTTGGGGCAGTTTGGATTCGAGAAGCCGCCTGGGAAGTAACGGGCAGTCACGCACATCCCGGCGGGGCATGGGCACTGTGCACAGCCAGCGCCGGGTCAGCGGTTGCGGCGGACGGCGTCCTTAATGCGCTGGATGTGCCCGCGTCCGAGCCCCTTGACCTCGCAGCCCAACTCGAAGTAACGCCGGATGCTCGCGTCGTCGAGGATGCAGAAGCAGTCGATGACGGCGAGCGGCCCGCCGCACCATTCGACTACCTGGTCCGGGGCGAGTTCGAGGTAGGGTTTGTGCCGGACGGCGAGGACGACGGCCTCCGCGCCACTCAGGGTCTGCGCAAGGTCTTTCTGTACGCGCACTTCGGTGAGCTGTTCCTGGTTGCGGAAGAAGCGTTTGAGCGAGAGGCCCGAGGCGGGGTAGGTGTCCTGCTTCTCCAGCTCCCACCAGTGGTCGACATAGGGGTCGTGGACGCGGATCTCGGCGCCCATCTCGGTAAGTTTGCGCACGACAACCTCGGCGCCGCTGTAGCGTGTGTCGCCGACGTCCTCGCGGTAGCTGCAGCCGAGCAGGCAGACCGTGGCGGCGGCGATGTAGCGTCCCATGTTGCGCAGGGCGTCGCGGGTGAGTTCGGCGACGTGCAGGCCGCGGGTGTCGTTGATGTCGATCGCCTGCGTCGACATCTTGAACAGGTCGTCCTGAAAGCCCAGGATGTGCTTGTAGGACCAGTAAGCGAGGCCGGCGTCCTTCGGCAGGCAGTAGCCGCCGATGCCGGGCCCGGGGAAGAGCAGGTTGCTGTGAGTGGGGCGCATGCGGATGGCCCTGATGACCTTGTCCAGGTCTACCCCGTTGCGCTCGGCGAAGGTGCTCCACTCATCCATGAAGGCGAGGATCGAGGCGCGGAAGGAGTTCTCGACGATCTTCGTGGTCTCGCTCTCGATGGGGCGGTCCATGACGGTGAGCGGGTATTGGTCGGTGTTGATGACGTCATTCAGGAAGGCGACCACACGCTGACGCGCCTCCTCGTTCGTGCCGCTGCAGACGCGCCAGAAATCGCGGATGCTGGAGACGTAGTTGCGGCCCGGCATGACGCGCTCGAAGCTGTGGGCGAGAAGCGGTTCCGACTCGATACCGCGCGCGTCGAATGCCTTCTTCATGATGGGCCATGCGACGTATTCGGTGGTGCCCGGGGGGACGGTGGTCTCAATCAGCACCAGGCATTCGGGGCGGACCTTGCGCCCGATGGTGCGCATAACGTTCTCCAGGGCTCCCATGGCGGTCTCGCCGGTTGAGAGGTCCCCCAGGTCGTTCTTGTGGTAGTCGCACTGGATGTCGACCACAACGGTGTCGGCGAGCTGCAGGCAGTCGCTGTTGTAGGTGCCGATGAGCGTCCTTTTCTCGAGCACGCAGCGGCGGATCATGGGCTCCACCTCCGGGTCCTCGGCCTTCACGGGCGAGACGCCTCGGTTCAGCAGCGGTATCTTCCAGTAGCTGCGCGTGCTGGGACGCTGGCAGCCGATGACGAACTTGGTGGCGTTGCCGTCCTCGTCGGTAGTATCGGCGACGACGGCCGCCATGACGGCGCCGACGAAGCCGACGCCCATCACGACGACAACCTGCTGGCCCTCCTCGTGTGCGGCGTCGGCGAGGCCCTTGACGCGTTCGAACTCGGCGGCGTAGTCGGCTTCGGTGGGTATGGCGAACTGTTCGCCGGCGGGGCTGGTCGAGTAGGCGCTCACGTGTGTTCCTCCCTGTAGAACGGGTGCTGGATTCGCGCAGGTCAGCCGGGGAAGAGGTCCTCCATCTGCGTGGGCTGCGGCTGGCGGCCGTATTCACAGATTTCGAAGGCTTCGGCCTGTTCGACGCTCGCGCCGCGTTCTGGCCCGTAGCGTTCGACGAGCAGCGCGCGCCAGCGTTCGGCAACCGCTCGGCCCCGACCGGCAAAGCGCTTCATGAGCCACTGGAGCCGTTCGTCGGCGTCAGCCGGCACCTCGTTGAGGTATTGCCCGTTGTAGGGCAGCCATTCGAATGCCTGCGACTCGTGGCAGGCAAACATCCTGACCTTGCGATCGAAGTGTCGGTCGATATTGATGACAATGGCGGCCCGGAACGGATAGGGCCGCTGGAAGTGGTCGGCGGTGTAGGCGATGACGGGCATGCGGCGCATGGCAGGCACGTCGGGGCGGATCAGGGGCACGGTGAGCAGGTAGGAGGCGTCCATCAGCAGCACGCCGGCGGCGCGGTGGTCGGCATGATAATCGAACGGGCGCGGCCCGAGCAGCAGGTCGGGGCCGAACTCGCGGATGATGCCGATCAGCTCCTCCCGCACCTCGAGCGAAGGCGTGAGGCGGCCGTCGTCGTGCTCGAGGACGCGGTACCCCATACGCCCCGGCAGGTTGCGCCCGAGCGACTCGGCGGCCTGTCGGGCTTCCCGACGGCGACGTTCCGCGAGCTGAGAAGGCTGCATCTGGTGATGGCCAGCATTGCCATTGGTGAGCGAGAGGAACAGGACGTCGCCGCCCCGCTCCAGGTGCTTCGCGGCGAGACCGGCCGCCTTCGAGTCGCAGTCGTCAGGGTGTGCCCCGATGCACATCAGCCGCATTTGGATGCCTCTCGTGAACGCCGGAATGGAAGCAGGCTACCAGAGCCGGTTGGCCCTAGCAAGCCTACCAGACCTCGGTGTGGTCGTATGCTCCTGGCCCTGACTCGGGGCCGCGCTCAATCCGGCAGCAGGCGCAGTATGCCCCAGTGCGGGCGGTCCGTCGGCGTCCACGTATGCAGTTCAGTGAACAGTTCGCCGTCGTTGTCCCACGCGCCTATGTTCAGACGCAGCGAGCACGGCGCGATGGGTGGCTCGGTCAGCAGGATGTCCCAGGGCACGAACGCCTCGCATTGCCAGCCCTCCCGCACGAGGGCAACCATGCGCACGCCCTCCACCGGCGCGCCGGAGGGCGTGCGCTCGTCCCACTTGCCGCGGGTTGCCCGCGTCTCGTCGGCCGGCGCGAACGGATAGAGTATGATCACTTCCTGCGGGCCCGGATCGGAAGGGGGTGCGAGGCCGACAAACAGCGCGTCGCTGAGCATACGCCGGCCCCGGAATGAGGAGACCGCTGCGTCGGGGCTGGACGCGTGGAGATAGAGACCGTCCAGGCTCGCCAGCAGCCGGAACTCAGGGCCCTCCTCCTCGGATTCGTACGGACTGGCGCGCCAGCGAGCGGTTGTCAGGACCGCAGCGGTTTCCCATGCAGGTTCGGCAGCGCGTCCGTCAAGGCTTACCGATTCAGGCCCAAATGGGAGTGAGACATTACGCACCAGGGGAATCCGCCGGCGCAAGGGTAGCGCTACCTGGCGGTCCTTAGAATCGGTGTAAGTGAAGATCACCTCGACCTCCGGCACAATCATATCGAAGGCGGACACCACCTCTGAGCGGATACCCAGCTCCACGTGGACCATCTGCCCGCCGGGCGCCGGCACTGTCCTCGCCGGCGGGTCAAATATCCATCCGCCACCGCGGGCAACCCCGCGCACCGTCACCGGGAGAGGCACGCCGAGCGGGTTGGTCACACGTACCGCCACGCGGCCATCTACAGGTCCGAGTTCGGGGCTCCGCACGCCCCCTTCAACACCCACTTCCCGGTGGGAGAGAAAGCGGAGCCGCTCCATCGGCTTGAAGTCCTCGGCTACAATGTGGTCGTCGGGCAGCACGCAGCCGGGCCTGACCAGGGCAAGACGCCAGTCCTGGTCGTCGATGTGGAGCAAGCAGTAGTGCTCGAGCCCCCCGGCGGCCTCCGGCGAGAAGAGGCGCCCTCCGGTGACGCCGACCACGTAGTACTGGATGCCGTCCCGCAACTGCGACTTGTAGTAGTGATGGAAGTGGCCGGCGATGACGGCTCGCACGGGGTGTGGCTTCAGGATTGCGTGAATCGGCTCCCATTCGTTGCCGGGATATTCCCAGACTGGCTTGTGCATAAGCACGAATACGTGTTGTGCCTCGGTGGCGGCTAGGTCCGCCCGCAGCCATTCGATCTGCTGGTGACTGAAGCGCGGCCGGGACTCCAAGCTCTCCTCCGTGTAGAGCATAACGAAGTGGGTGCTCTCATAATCAAAGGAATAGTAGAGCGGGCCGAAATGTCGCTTGTGGAGTTCCTCCCCCCGTCGGTCTTGATTGTCGCCCGTGCCCGTGATTACGTCGTGATTGCCCGCTACGGGGAAGAAGGGCGCTTCGAGCTGGTCGATGATCTCTCGGAACCGGATGATGTCGCGCTCCCAGCGCTCCATGTCGCGCATGTAACCCGGCACCAGGTCGCCTATATGGAGTACCAGGTCGGGACGCAGCAGGTTCAGTTCCTCTACGGCACGTTCCAGAACGGCGAGCCCTGAATCATAGCCCGTCGTGCGGTCCGCAAGTATACCGACGGTGAAGCTCTGCCGTGGCGCGGGCAGAGTCAGCCCCACGCCGCTGTCGGTGCCGGCATTGATCTGCGCGGCCGCCAGCCGTGCAAGAACCATCAGAGCGAGGCACGTCGCGAACAGTGCAGTTCGAATGCTCCGCAACATGACAGGCTCCTCAATAGGGTGGGTAATGCCTCCACGCATCATATAGCACGGGCCAGGGCGGCGTGCCCGCCAGGGCGGGCTTGCAGTCTACTTCGCCGTCAAGATGGCGTACATCGTCTTGCGCGGGAGCCGGACGCGAAGCACATCGGCGTCTTGTTCAGCAGGAATGGCCTCTGCCGCGAAGCCCATCGCGTCCAAACGGATGGCTCCGCTCAACACGGCGTTCCGTATGGATAGGACACCGTGCGTGTCCGCCACGCGCCAGGGCACCTGGCCGGTCGATGCGATTTCGACCCGCTTGGAGCCTTGTCCATCGCTTGCGGGCACCACTTCCCAGCCCGTCGGCGCCGACATCGTGCCCACCTGCACCAGCACGCGCCCCGAGGAGCGCAGGGGGTTGCCGTCCAGAGCAACGGCCACCACGGAGGCGAAGCCGTTCGAGGACTCGATGGCGAGGTCGGCCGTCTCGAAGCGCCCTCCTGCATTCTTCAGGAAGCCCACCACGCCCTGGGCAGCGGGCGCGTCGATGGTGAGGACGCCCGCAGCGCGGTTCAGCGTCAGCTGGCCATGCGCACTACGCACGAGGGAGCCATCCGCTGCAATGTGCTCCGACAGATCGGCAACGCGACTCCGCGCCGGCTCGCCCCCGTAGACGACCTCGACCCGTCCGACGAGATAGGCCTCGGGCGCGGCGCGGCGCATGAGATGCTGTTTCTGGGCGACTGCCTCGTCGACATGCTGCACCGGGGCGTAGTCGAGATCCTCCGTCAGCAGAGGCGCATTCCGGGCGAACACCTCGTCCGCCGAACGTTCCTCGTGCACTACCGTCGGCGCCTGGTCGATGAGCCCGAGACGATGGATGAGGGCCGCCGCCGGAAACTGCGAGATGAAGCCCGGATGGGAGATAGACCATCGCGCAAGCGGGTGGCTGCCCTTCACCGTCGCCCACGGCATGTGGGGGCTCAGTTCATAGACGGGCGCCTGAGCCGCGAACCAGTAGAAACCATCGACGCCATTCATCGATCCGTAGGCTGCCGTGACCACAGGCCCTTCCGCAGAGTATGGGCTTGGCGGCACCCAGTTGGTGCTCGAGACGTTGAACGGTCGACCCACGACGTGCTTGCGCAGCCCGGGGATGTCGGGCACGAGCGTCGCTGAGCGGGGTTTGAAGGTATGGCCGGCCTCAATGCGCCACGCCACATTAGGCCCCTTCAGGTCAGTAGAGTAGAAGTCGTTCTTCTCCATCACGTCCCCGGCCATCCACGCCCAGCGCTGCGCGCCGAGCAGGCGGACTGGTTCTGCGGGCCCGAAGTTGCTTGCTCCGATGAGTTGGCGCGCGCCAAGTTCGTCCTGCAGATAGCGTTTCATCTCCGCGTAGAAATCACGCTCGAGCTGTGCGAAAAACTCGACCTGGTCGCGCAGTCGCACTGGATGCCCCTGTCCCGGCCAGAGCGTGAGGTTATAGAGAGGGTAGAGCCCCAGGCGCCCCTGTCCGGCCGCGTCGCGTTCGAGTCGCGTTCCTTCCCAGGTTCGGATGGCCTGCTCGATGGAGCTGTACTTCTGCCGGGCGAACTCCCCGAACCGTTGTTCGAGCTCGCGCAACGGCCCGCCCTTGATGTTTTGGGTCCACCAGAAGAAGATGCTGTCCTCGCTGACGACCTGGATGATCGCCACCGAGGGGTCATCCTTGATGGCCACTCCCGTGTAGGGGTTCACCTCGGTCAGCAGACGCCGCATCCAGGCGCGGAAGCCCTTCTGTAGGTTCGGCTCGAAGAAGAGCAGGGCGTTCAGTCTATCGCCCGAGGAGTAGCCCTCGATGCCCCAGTCATCGTTGATGTACTTCACTGCCCCGTGGTCCCAGAACGGTGATATGCGTGTGTAGATGCCCTGCTTCCGCATGGCAGCTACGGTGCGCCACACATCGTTGAGGAACTCTTCGTTGACGTCGGTGATGGCCGCGCCTTCATCCTGGGGAATGAGCCCGCTGCTTGCCCCGCCCACGCGCACGGCGTTGACGCCCATCCGCGCCAGGAAGCGGGCATGCCGGGCCAGCTCCTCATCACCTACCTTCGGGTTGACGTGAGCCGCCACGCCCCAGAAGCGCAGCGGCACGCCGTCGCCTCGCAAGTAGCCGTTGCCATCCCCTGAGAGCCTCACGAAGCCGCTCTCGCCAGCGACCTGTTCGTTCAGCCGCCGCAGGTCGAGCGGCCCACCTTCGAGGCGGTCCCCCGGCTCGAAGGACCACGTCCCGTCCGCATCCCAGGCCACGGCCTGAGCCACCGGGTCGGGGCTGGCGGTCGCAGAGGCGTCGGCTACGTGGCAGCAGAAGAGGAGTGTCGCGAGAAGGCAGGGCAGAAGGCCAACCGGGGGCAGCTTACGTGGCATGTGTCTCCCTTCAGTCCTCGAACAGTTCGCCGCAACTTGCGTAGACGCGCAGATGGGCTTGACGCTCATCCGCGTGGTGGCGGTAAGCCATCTTCCGACAGCGCCAGAGGCTGCATCACTACGGCATCAGCCGCCGTAGATGAGGCCGCCGTACTGTGCGATCACCGGCGCAAAGACAAGCGAGACGACCGCCATCAGTTTGATCAGAATGTTCATGGACGGCCCGGAGGTGTCCTTGAACGGGTCGCCCACGGTGTCACCGACGACGGCCGCCTTATGCGCGTCTGAGCCCTTGCCGCCGAGGTTGCCCTCTTCGATCCACTTCTTGGCGTTGTCCCAGGCGCCGCCGCCGTTGGCCATGGTAATGCCGAGCAATACGCCGGCGGCCGTCGCACCTGCTAGGAAGCCACCGAGGGCCGCCGGGCTGATGACGAATCCGACGACGAGCGGTGCGGCGAAGGCGAGCACGCCGGGCAGGATCATCTCGCGCAGCGCGCCCCGGGTCACGATGTCGATGCACTTGTCCACTTCCGGCTCCGCCTCGCCCTCGAGCAGGCCCGTGATCTCACGAAACTGGCGCCGGATCTCCTCCACCATCTTGCCGGCCGCCCGGCCGACAGCCTCCATGGTGAGCGCCGCGATCAGGAAGGGCATCATGGCCCCGAGCAGCAGCCCGATAACCACTTCCGGACGGGTCAGCTCCAGGCTGATGGCCTTCTGCTGGGCGATGGTGCTCTGGTATGCGGAGAAGAGCGCCAGGGCGGTCAGCGCTGCCGAACCGATCGCGAAGCCCTTTCCGATGGCGGCGGTGGTGTTGCCGAGGGCGTCGAGCCTGTCGGTGATCTTACGGATCTGCGGCCCTGCATCGCTCATCTCGGCGACGCCGCCCGCGTTGTCGGCGATGGGACCGTAGGAATCGGTGGACATCACGATGCCGATGGTTCCGAGCATGGCCACGGCGGCCATGGCGATCCCGTAAAGGTCGGCAACCTTATAGCCGACGCCGATGGCCACGGCGATGGTCAGCAGGGGCAGTGCGCTGCTCTTGAAGCCTATCGCAAGACCGGTGATTATGGCTGGCGCCGCTCCCTGTTTCGCGGAGTTGGCGATGTCTCGGATCGGCTTGCCGGAGGTGAAGTATTCGCTCTCGACGCCGATCAAGGCGCCGCAGACCATTCCGGCCAGGATTGCCCAGAACGCGCTGAAGCCGCCGAGCATCATCTTGGTGGCGATGGCGGAACCGATCAGGAAGAGTGCGCCGGCCACGTAGGTGGAGTTGCGCAGTGCCGCCGCCGGCTCCGTGCGCTTGAGGATGCTCATCGAAAACACGCCGGCCAGCGACGCGATGAGCCCCACCCCGATGACCACGAGCGGCAGCGCCATCAGCACCAGCATACGGTGGGTCGGGTCTTCCGTCGTGCCAACCAGCCCCATGACGGCGGGGATGCCAGCCACCGAGATGGCCATCGCCGCGACCACCGAGCCCACGTAGGACTCGAACAGGTCGGCCCCCATGCCGGCGGTGTCGCCCACGTTATCGCCCACGTTATCGGCTATGACGCCGGGATTGCGTGGGTCGTCCTCCGGTATGCCAGCTTCGACCTTTCCGACCAGGTCCGCGCCGACATCAGCGCTCTTGGTGTAGATGCCGCCGCCAACGCGGGCGAACAGGGCGATGCTCGAGGCACCCATAGCGAATCCGCTGACAATGGCCGGGGCGCTGGCCGCGTTGCTGCGAAGCGCCAGGAACCAGAAGCCGAGACCAATGACGCCGAGGCTGGCGACGGCAATGCCCATTACCGAGCCGCCCTTGAACGCGATCTCAAGCGCCAGCGGCGTCCCTCCCTCAATTGCCCCCTGGCAGGCGCGCGTCCCCGCGCGCGTGGCCGCCTTCATCCCGAGCCAGCCGGCGAGCATCGAACAGAGCGCGCCGCTCAGGTAGGCAAAGCCGACGACATAGCCGGGATACTGCTCTGTGCCCAGAAAGACACTCAGGGCGATGAACACCACCACCATGAAGATCGCGATTATGCTGTACTCGCGCTTCAGGAAGACCATGGCGCCGCCGTAAACCTTCTCCGAGATAGCCTGCATGGTCTCGTTGCCGGGCGAGTGCTTCAGCACGGCGAAGTACGTCAGAACGGCCAACACGAAACCGGCTACGCCCACCCAGGGCAGCACCGTCAGCACTGTCTGCAATGAATCCATCCCTCCTGCTCCTTCCCGGGCTCACACCCCGGCGCGATGAAGTAGAAACCAGTCGTGTCTCTTGCCTGTAGTTCAGTATTCCCATGCGGAACGCACGGGAAAGCCCCCCGGGTCGATTGGCGTCCGATGCACGGTGATACGCCCTCACATGGGCGGCTGAGCTGCGCCCGCTCAGTGGAACGGCCCATGGTACAAACGGCGAGAGGGAGTGTCAACCGAACCGCAGCGGCTGCAGCTTGACATCGGCCGACGTGTGTGGTGTGCTGGCCTGTCCCTCACTTTGTCACTCATCGGAGCTCGGGATGGCAGACCAGCAACGACCAAACGTAATCTGGGTTTTCGGCGACCAGCATCGCGGCCAGGCGACCGGCTTCGAGGGCGATCCCAACGCGCGTACGCCGAACCTCGACCGCATTGCCACCAACGGCACCGCCTTCACCGGCGCCGTGGGCGGCTTTCCCCTCTGCTGCCCGTTCCGGGGCGCGCTGATCACGGGCAGGTACCCGCATGAGTGCGTGCCGGGCCACGAATACCGCATGCCGCCCGAGATGCCGACCGTGGCGAACGCCTTCAGCGACGCCGGCTACCATACCGCCTACTTCGGCAAGTGGCATCTGGACGGGTGGAAGGAGCGCGATGGCCGGGCGGCCATGCACATCGTCCCGCCCGAGCGGCGCGGCGGATTCGACGTGTGGGCCGGCTATGACAACAACAACAGCCAGTGGGACTCGTGGGTACATGGCGGCGAAGGCGACGACGCCTTCCACTACCGCCTGCCCGGCTACGAGACGGACTGCCTGGCCGACATGCTGATCGCTTACGTGAAAGGGCGCACGGGCCAGGAGCGCGCGGCGCCGTTCTTCGCCGTGATGTCGGTGCAGCCTCCGCATGATCCGTACGTGGCCCCGGCGGACTTCATGTGCAACTACGAACCGGCCACGGTGGAACTGCGCGAGAACGTGCCGAACACCCCGAGCGTCGTCGAACGCGCCAGGCGCGAGCTGGCCGGCTACTACGCACAGATCGAGAACCTGGACTGGAACGTGGGCCGGATACTGGCCACCCTGGATGAGAGCGGACTTGCCGAGAACACCTACCTGGTCTTCTTCAGCGATCACGGTGACCTGCACGGCAGCCACGGACAGTTCCGCAAGACGGCGCCCTGGCAAGAGGCCGTGCGCATACCTTTCATCATGTGCCACGCCCGGCGCCGCTACGGACACCGGCACGGGCTGCAGAACGTGCCGATCAACCACGTGGACATCGCGCCGACGAGCCTCGGACTCTGCGGGATCGAACCGCCGGAATGGATGGTCGGCACAGACTACTCCGGCCGTTTCGTCGCCGGTCGCGAGCGCGCCGAGGAGCCCGACAGCGCTTACTTGCAGCTCGTGGTGTCGACCGGCCACGGCGACAGCGTGGACAGGCCCTGGCGCGGGGTGACGACCACCGACGGGTGGAAGTACGTCTGCCTGGAGGGCCAGCCGTGGCTCATGTTCAACCTGAACGAGGACCCATACGAGCTGGTCAACCTGGCACACAACACGCGCTATCGTGACGAACGCCGGCGCCTTCAGGAGAGGCTGAAGCAATGGGTCGCTGAGACGGGCGACGAGTTCGACCTTCCCGAGCTGTAAGGGGCCACGCACTTGCCACCGCGGAGCGTAGACGCCATAGTGTTTGACGCCGACGGAACGGCACTGAACCCCCAAGGTCGCATGTCCAGAACTACCTGGCAGGCACTGCTCGAGTGCCATGAGGCCGGAGTATTGCTCTGCGTTGCCACCGCCCGGCCGGAGAGACTTGTATTCCGCGCATCTGAAGTGCTCTGGGACCAGGAATTCCTTACCCGGCGCGGCGTCTACTACAACGGTGCCAGGGCGGTTGATAGGGACCTGGGTTACCTGCGGGAGTGGCCCATAGCGGCCGAAATCGTCGTTGAGCTGACTGAACTGCTGGACGCGGTAGCTCCGTGCTCCCGAGTCGCGCTGCAGGCGGGGGAAAGGTACCACAGCTACCGACCGCCCGTTGATGAGGATGTGGTCGGAGGATGGGGATTCGGCCTCCATGAGCGGATGCCTTACCGGGAAGCACGGCGTCTTGACTGTTCGAAGGTCCTGGTCTGGCATGAGAGCAAACTTCAGGACGCCGTGATGGTTGCCGTCCACCGCTGGTTTCCCGGAAGGCTGAACGTATACCCCACTGACTGCGGGCGCTGGATTCAACTCACATCGGCCGATTCGGGGAAGGGCAGGGCTGCTCTCGAAGTGCTGTCTCTGCACGGCATAGAGCCCGCCCGGGCGGCGGCCATCGGCGACGAGCCGGCGGACATCGACATGCTGCGCGCCCTCGGGCTCGGGATCGCGATGGCGAACGCGGCCGAAGAAGTGAAACAGGCGGCTGACGTGGTGACTCGCAGTAACGAGGAAGATGGCCTGGCAGAGGCGCTGCGGGCCCTTCTTTAGGTTGCACTGCTGACTCGCGGACAGAACTCATAGGATCGCCCGAGTGCCGGGGTATCGAGGAGGTGACGAGGATGAGGTTCGCAAAGTACCACGGGCTCGGGAACGATTATCTCGTGATCGAGCCGGAGGAGGTCGCGGGCAACCTGAACGAGGTGCAGGTGCGACTGCTATGCCACCGCAACTACGGCGTCGGCTCGGACGGCATACTGCTCGGCCCGCTGCCCGCCGAGGACGCCGACTTCCGCGTGCGCATACTCAACCCCGACGGCAGCGAGGCCGAGAAGAGCGGCAACGGCCTTCGCATATTCTCCCGATACCTCTACGACACCGCCCGCGTGGGCGAACAGGAGTTCCGCATCATGACACTCGGCGGAATGGTGCGTTCGACTGTCGGCCAGCAGGGGCGCATGGTGACTGTCGAGATGGGGCGAGTAAGCTTCAACAGTGCCAAGATACCGGTTCTGGGGCCAGAGCGCGAGGTGATAAACGAAACCATCGAGGTCGAGGGGGAGGAACTGACCTTCTGCGCGGCGACCGTCGGCAACCCCCACTGCGTGGTGCTGCGCGAGCAGGCACGGGAAGAGGACGCCCGGCGTCTCGGCCCGATAATCGAAACGGCGCCGCGCTTCCCCAACCGGACGAACGTGCAGTTCATGCAGGTGATCGACCGCGGCAACATGCGCATTGAGATATGGGAGCGTGGCGCGGGCTACACACTGGCCTCGGGCAGCAGCGCGAGCGCGTCCGCCGCCGTCGCGCACCGGCTGGGGCTTTGTGGCGAGTCGGTGACCGTCCGTATGCCCGGCGGGGAGCTGGAGATCGACATAGGCCCCGGCTTCGACATCACGATGAGCGGCCCGGTGACGAAAGTTGCTGAAGGCACCATCTGCGACGAGGCCCTCACGCACCAGTTGTGACACTCCCGAACTCGACGGGCCGGCCGAGCCTGGCCGATTCGTAGACCGCCAGCACAATCTCCACCGCGTGACGGGCGTCCTGGCCCGTTACGGCCGGTTGACGACCCTCGAGGACGGCGTCCACGAAGTCGGCGATCTGGCGTTGGTGTGAGTTGCCGTAGCATGCCTTCCCGACGGTCTGCGATTCATCCCGAGTCGCCGCATTGAGCATGGCCTGCAGGCGTTCTGTGCGTTCCTCGTCGGCCAGTTCCAGGTATTCCAGCTCATCCGACCCACCGGTGTTCAGGCGGAAGGAGCCGCGCGTGCCGTAGAAGTGCATGCCGGAGGCGAAGTCCAGGTGGCTGCTGCAGGTGGCCTCAATGGTGCCGATGGCGCCGCTCTGGAACTCGACGAACGCGCAGGCGGTGTCCTCTGTTTCGATGGTGCCGGCGAGCTGCAGGTTCGCGTGTCGACCGAAGACCGATCGCGCGGGCCCCGCCAGCCACTGCATTACATCGATGCTGTGTATGGCCTGGTTGATCAGCACTGCGCCGCCCTCGCCGGCCCACGTTCCACGCCATTCGCCGCTGGAGTAGTAATCCTCGCCGCGGTAGCAGCGAATATAGGCCCCGGCGTTCAGCGCCTGGCCGAACAACCCCTGCTGCGTGGCACGTTTGATCACCCTTGTCACGGGGTCGAACCGATGCTGAAAGACCCCTCCGAGCAGCCTGCCCTCCCGGCGGGCCGCCTCGGTCATGCGGTCCATCTGCTCGCGGCTCAGCGCCAGCGGCTTCTCACACAGCACGTGGACGCCGGCCTCCAGGCACGTAACAGTCAACGCCGCGTGGTTGTGGTGCGGCGTGCAGATGCTGACAACGTCGGGCTTCGCGGCCTCGAGCATCCGTTCGAAGTTAGTGTACGGCTCGGTGTCGAACTGGTCCGCCGCCCGTTCAGCTCGTTCGGGCAGCAGGTCGCAAACGGCGACCAGGTCCGCGTTCTGCAAACGTGCAACGGCATCGGCATGGACGGGACCGACGCTGCCACACCCTATGACGGCGTACTTCAGCGTTTCGGATGACATGGGGGGAAGTCCTTTGCAGCGGCAAGGTGGCTTGCGAAGTCGTCACTATAAGGTGTAATGCAGACCGAATCAATGGCAAGCTGCACACGGTGTCAGAATGAACGGCATCCGGCTTGCAGAGTTGTCGCAAAGACGCGTGCGAGAGTAAGCCGGTGGAACGCGGACCCACTTCCAGGTGAATCAGCCAAATCGGAACACGACATGACAATCGACGTCTCGGCCATCTGTCGCCATGTGTTGGGCGAAAAAGTGGGCAAGGGTGGACTGGTTGCCGACATCGTGCGCGTGGCGACGGCCCGTCACAGGCGGCGCGGTGCGGAGGCGGCCGTGGCGACCCTCCAGATGGTTGACCATTACGCCCGGCAGTTCGGCCTGTCTCGACGGGAAGCCGTTGAACGGCTGGCCGGGCAGAAAGCCGTGGTCGAGAAGATTGTGCCCCGCTTCACCGAACCGCCCGAACCTGCGCCGGAGGTGCTGCTGGCCCAGCTCAGCGCCCGCTACCCGTCGGCGGTGGGGCGCATCGCTGCCGTCGAGCCGCAGGATGGCTCAGCCGATGATATGCAGGCCGCCCCAGGCTCGGGCTGAAGCAGTTCGGCGGGCGTGGCCCGTTGAGGGCCGCCGTTCGCTCACGTTAGCATGGTCGTCGCTGGTCGCTTTGTCCATCGACCCCGGTGGGGGTAAGGGCATGGAGGTCGACGTCTCAGCCGTGTGCCATGCTGCGTGGGAAGGGAGCCGCAAAGACGACGAGCTTCGCGAAGCCGTGCTCCAGGCGTGCCGGAACGCTTACGGCCCCCGCGGCGCCGCCGCCGCCAGGGCGGTGCTGGGGGTGTTGCAGACGCACGCCGAACGTCAGCAGACCTGGCTGCGGCAGGCAGCGCGGGCCGGGCGCAGCCCTCAGATGTCGCTGTAGCGGATGGGCAGGATGTCGTTCTCATTGCAGTAGTCGACCACCTCGCGGTCCATGAACATCCGGCGCTGCCAGTCGCGAGCCTTGCCTTGCCCTGGTCCCATGCGGTTCACTTCATCTCGGTCGTAGGTCGGATGGCCCACGATGAGGTATGTGCCGGGCTCGGCCGCCTCAAGCCGTGCTATGAGGGCTTCAACCGAGCTCCTGTGCTCGCCCTCCGCCTTGGGAAGGCGGTCCACCTGCGGGCGGTAGATGAGCCCTTCAGTGTCAGCGAACTCGGCGATACGCGCGTCGATGTCCTTGACCCAGCCGAACCCCATGTGCGTGTCGACGTAACGGATGTCGAGGCCGCGTGCGCGCGCGAGTTCGAGCTGGGCGGCGATCTCGGCCATCATCTCGTCGGGCTGCGGATCGTTGGCGTGGAGCTGTTGGGTTGTGGGGAAAAAACTGCCATCCGGCTGCACCAGCGACGGCACCTCGTCGAGCGGCAACACGGGCCCCCAGCGGTAGGTGTCCCACTCGGCGGTCAGCGTTGCGTGCAGCCCCACGCAGAAGCCCGGTTCGCCAGCGTACATCTGTGCCGCTTCCTCGAAGGCCGGTGCGGGCACAATGATGGAGGTGTTCCTCAGGATCCCAAGCCGATAAGCGTTCCAGATTGCCACGTTCGCCGTGTTGCACGATCCTGAATCGTCACCGCGCGTCACCAGCCGTATGTGCGCGTCAGCCATCGTTCATTCCTTCCCTTAACACTCCGTGGATGACATTGCAGCCCCATGGTACCTGGGCCCGCGCGCCGGTCAAGCGCCGGGGGCCTGCCGGTTGCGAGGCAAGCCTCCACAGGTTAGATTCATACCAGGGGGAGTCAAGCGACAATGGAGGTGCAGCCATGCTTGTGGCATTCAGCGTTGTACCCGTCGGTGCCGGGACCGAGCTGAAGGAGCAGATTGCCGAGGTGCTGAAGGTGGTGGACGAATCCGGCCTGCCGTACCGCCTTAACGCCATGAGCACCGAGATCGAAGGAGAGTGGGACGAGGTGATGGCGGTGGTCCGCGCCGCCCACGACGTGGGGCGCAGCTTCACCGGCCGCGTGCTCACCAGCATCACCATCGATGACCGCGAAGGCGCCAGCGGGCGCATCGCCGGCAAGGTTAACGACGTCGAAGAGATAACGGGAAAGAAGATGGAGAGGAAGAACTGAATGACCGAGGCTCCTAAGACGGGCAAGGTGGACCTGCCGGTGTTCGAGTCTTTCCTGATGGACCGGCTCGGAGTCCCAAGCGACAGGGTGATCATCGGGCCGCGCACGGGCGTGGATGCTGCGGTGGTCGAGGTGGGGGACCGGTGCATGGTCATTGCCGAGGACCCCATATTCCCGGCCGTCGGGTTGCCGCTGGCTACCTTTGGCTGGTTCACCATGCACATCGGCGCCAGCGACGTGGCGGTGATGGGCGTAAAACCGCAGTTCGCCAGCTACTCGCTGCTGATGCCTCCGGGCACGCCCGACGCAGACTTCGAAACGATCGTGGAGTCCATTCACCAGGCGGCTCTTGAGCTGGACGTAACCATCATCGGAGGGCATACCGGCTACTACCCGGTGGTGAGCGTGCCCATCATAGGCGGCATCACCGTGATGGCAGCGGCACGCCGCGACGAGGTCGTGAGCCCGGCCGGCGCCCGACCCGGCGACGCCGTTCTCATGACGAAGGGACCCGCCATCGAGGCTACCGGCCTGCTGGCGCTGCTCTACAGGGACCGCCTCAGTGAGCGATATGGTCCGGCGGTCGCCGAGGCAGCGGTCCATAGGTGCAATGAGATAACCGTGGTGCGGGATGCGCTCGTCGCTGCGGCCGCCGGGCCCGTCACGGCCATGCACGACGCCACCGAGGGGGGGGTGCTGGGGGGACTTTACGAGATGTGCTCGTCGGCCGGGGTGGGCATGGAGGTGGACGAGTCAGCCATGATCTGGCCGGAAGACGTGGAGGCCGTCGCCGAACTGCTCCACTACGACCCGCTGGCCGCCATCGCGGAGGGAACTCTTCTGGCAACGGTGCCCGAGACGGACGCGCAGCGCGTGCTGGGCGCGCTCGAAGGCGAGGGCATTCCGGGCACACGCATCGGCACTGTGACCGAAGACGCCGGGCACCGCGTGATCCGGCGTCGTGACGGCACAGAGCATCAGCTCGCCGTGCCGAGAGAGGACCCTTTCTGGCCGGCCTTCTTCGCGGGGGTCGAACGGATGGAGCAGAGCGGGTGAACCGACAGCCCGACTGGACGCTCTACCTGGTGGCATACCCTCCGGCATGCCGTGGTCGGGACGTGGTGGCAGTCGCCGAAGCGGCCGTTCGCGGGGGCGTTACTCTCGTGCAGTTGCGCATGAAGGAGTGCACGACGCGCAGCTATCTCGAAACGTCGAAGCGGCTCCGGCAGACGCTTGCGGATCATGGTGTACCCCTGCTGATCAACGACCGTGTCGACGTGGCTATGGCCGCCGGGGCGGACGGCGTTCACCTGGGGCAAACCGACATGCCGGCCGACCTGGCGCGCGAGTTGATGGGCGAGCAGTCTCTGATCGGGCTGAGCGCCGACACGCAAGCCCAAGCCGCGGCGGCCGAGGGGCTGCCGGTCGACTACGTCGGCGTGGGGCCGGTTTTCCCCACCGCGACGAAGGCCGACACCGGCCCGACCTTAGGAGTCGAGGGCCTGCGCCAGTGGCGGCGACGCTGCCACCTGCCGCTCATCGGCATCGGCGGGGTCACGGCCGAGAACGCGGCTCAGATTGTGCGTTCGGGGGCGGACGGCATCGCCGTAGTCTCCGCCATCTGCGGAGCGAGCGATCCGGCCCGCGCCGCGTGTGAACTCAGACAGGCCATCGAAGCAGCACGCTCGCGAGAAGGGGATGCAGTGTGATCCAGCCCGAGCGAATCCGGGCCCTCAACAAGAAGGACGTGCGCAAGGGGCGTTACGTTCTCTACTGGATGCAGCAGGCCCAGCGCGCCGAGTGGAACCACGCACTGGAACACGCCGTGCGTCGCGCTAATGAAATCGGCTTGCCCCTGCTCGCCGTGTTTGCCATTACGCAGCGCTTCCCGGGGGCGAACGAGAGGCACTACGCCTTCATGCTGGGTGGCCTGAGGGAAACGCAGCGCTCGCTGCGGCGTCGGGGAGTGCGGCTGCTGGTTCGGCTGGCGCCGCCCCTCGATGCGGTGCAGGTGCTGGCCGCTGACGCTGCGTTGGTCGTGACCGATTGCGGATACCTGCGCGTGCAGCGCCGCTGGCGGCGCAAGCTCGCGCAGAGGATCGCTTGCCGTTTCGAACAGGTCGAAACGGACGTTGTCGTGCCCGTCGAGACCGTTTCAGCCAAGGAGGAGTACGCCGCCCGGACCATACGCCCGAAGATACACGAGCGGCTGGAACGTTTCCTGACCCCTGTCGAACAGACGGCTCTGGAACGCGACTGCCTGGACTTGCCGGCTGACTCCGTGGCCCTCGCGGACGTGCCAGCGTTGCTGCAGTCGATGCGCATCAACCGCGACGCGGCGCCGGCAGGGGCCTTTCGGCCCGGCGCAGCGGAGGCGAAGCGATTGCTGGATCAGTTCGTGTCGGAGAAGCTGGCCAGCTACGATGAACGACGAAACGACCCGAACTGCGATTTCACCTCGCACATGAGTCCTTACCTGCATTTCGGTCAGATCTCGCCGCTCTACGTGGCGTTGCGCGTGCGGCAGGCCAAAGGAGCAGGCCAGGCGAACATCGACGCCTATCTGGAGGAGCTGATCGTCCGCCGCGAGTTAAGCATGAACTTCTGCCGCTACAACCGTCGCTACGAAGAGTTCGACTGCCTGCCCGAGTGGGCGCAGGAGACGCTGCGCGACCACGCAGATGATGAGCGCGAGCACTCCTACGCACCGGCACAGCTCGAGGCAGCGGAGACACACGATCCCTACTGGAACGCGGCCCAGCGCGAGATGGTCCTGCGCGGCAAGATGCACAGCTACATGCGCATGTACTGGGGAAAGAAGCTGCTGGAATGGGTGCCCGACCCGCGACGGGCACATTGGCTCGCGCTGGAGCTGAACGACCGCTACGAGCTGGACGGGCGCGATCCAAACGGGTTCGCAGGCGTGGCATGGTGCTTCGGCAAGCACGACCAGGCTTGGGGCGAACGCCGCGTCTTCGGCAAGGTGCGCTACATGTCGGCCGGAGGGCTGGAGAGAAAGTTCGACATACATGCCTATGTGCGACAGATAGAGGAACTGGAGAACGAACACGGCGGAAGGTGAAGCGACTATTCCGGTCGCAGCCGTCGTGCTCGGGCTGATCGGCGCACAGGTGCGTCACAGAGGGGGGGGAGGACGGAGCATGGCGGCTCTGGGAGTGGGGGCGGAAGCGTCCAAGTTCAGTCTGAAAGACCAGAACGGCGACACTGTTAAGCTGTCCGACTACAAGGGACGACGGGTACTGGTCTACTTCTACCCGAAGGCCAGCACGTCGGGCTGCACCACGCAGGCGTGCGCTGTGCGCGACGCCATGCCCGAGCTCTCGCAGGCAGGCGTTGCGGCCATAGGGATCAGCCCGGACCAGCCGGATGCCCAAAAGAAGTTCGACGACAAGCACAAGCTCAGCTTCCCGCTGCTCTCCGATCCCGACCACAAGGTCGCCGAGGCGTGGGGCGTCTGGGGCGAGAAGTCGATGTACGGCAAGACCTACGAGGGCATCATCCGCAGCGCATTCCTGGTGGACGCGGACGGCAGGATCGAACAGGCCTGGTACAAGATCAGCCCCGGGGACACTGTGCCGAGTGTGATGTCGGCGCTGGCGTAAGCCATGTGCGCCGGGCGAGGCGACGCGGAAGGCACTGCGCCGCCTCGCCCCGTGTGATTCGCCGTTCGGTACGGGCCGCCGTCAGAGCTCGAGCGGCGCCTCCTCGCCGAGGGCACTCTGGCTCTTTACCAGTTCGCGGTATTCGGTGCACCGCTCCATCAGCTCGTCGTGCGGCGCGATGTCGAGCAGCCTGCCGTCCTCGAACATGGCAATCTTGTCCGCATTGCGCAGCGTGCTGAGCCGGTGGGCGATGATGAAGGTGGTCCGGTCTCGGCAGAGGCGATCGAGCGCCTCCTGGATCAACTTCTCATTCTTGGTGTCCACCGACGAGGTTGCTTCGTCGAGCACCAGGAGTTCGGGGTCTTTGACGATGGCGCGCGCAATGCATATGCGCTGGCGCTCGCCGCCGGAGAAACGGTTGCCCTGCTCCCGTGCGTTCGTGTCGTACGCCTCGGGGAAGCTCATGATGAACTCGTGGGCGTTGGCGATGCGCGCTGCGCGGATGACCTCATCGCGGTTGGCGTCGGGCCGCCCGTAGCGGATATTCTCCAGGATCGAGTCGCGGAACAGAACCGGGCTCTGACCGACCACGGCGAGCTGCCTGCGGAAGGACTTCAGCTTGATGTCCGAAAGGTCAGTGCCGTCCACCAGGATGCGTCCCTTGCTCGGGTCGTAGAACCGGCAGAGCAGCTTCATTAGAGTGCTCTTGCCCGAGCCGCTCGGCCCCACGATGCCCACGGTCTCGCCCGCTTTGACTTCGAACGAAACGTCTCTCAGCACCAGCGGACCGCCCTCATAATTGAACCCGACGCCCTCGAAACGTATCCCCTCGCGGATCTCTTCCAGCTCCTCGCCGTCTTCCTTGTCGCTGACGACGACCTCCGCATCGAGAACGTCAAAGACGCGCTCTGCCGAGGTAGCAGCGCTTTCGAACTGCTCCGTCAACAATGCGAAACGTCGCACCGGGCCGTACATGATCGCCAGCCAGCCGATGAACATGACCAGGCTGCCGGTGGTGAACTCGCCCATGACCGCAGCGCGCCCACCCAGCCAGTAGACCAGGACCGTGCCGACCTGCGTCAGCACCACGAACGCCCCGGCGAATGCAGCGGAGAAGGCGGTCGCCTTGATGCGTTCCTCGCGATAGCCGTTGCTCAGCCGGTTGAACTCGTCGATAGTTCGGTTCTCCTGGCTAAATGCCTTCACCATTGCGATGCCCGGGATCGTGTCCGCCAGGTGGCCGCTCATGCCCGCGCTGAGGCGGAACGCCTTGCGCAGCACCTTGTGGATGTTGTTACGGTACCAGCGAATCAGGAAGTAGAAGATCGGCAGCGGGAACCAGACCATCAGCGTAAGCGTCACTGATTGGGACAGCATGAGTCCCAGCATCATCACCAGCACGAAGACGTCCACTACGAACTGCTGAACCTGGCCGACGGCGAACCGCTGCAGACGGGTGGTATCGCTGACCACGCGCGCGATAAGCCGCCCCGTGCTCTGGCGGTCATGGAAGTCCATGGACAGCTTCTGCAGGTGGGAATAGACGCCGTGGCGCAGGTCGTAGATGACGTTCTGGGCCACGCGCACTACGACCAGCTTGCGCAGCGCCGCCACCCCTGCCCGCACCAGCAGCATCAGCCCGAGGACTATGGCGACCGTGCGCAGCACGCCCAGATTGCCGTTCCTGACGCCCTCGTCGATGATCGTCTTGCCGAGGCGGGGCACGACGACCGTGACGCCCGACATGATGCAGGTGAGCACCAGGCTGAGGGCGATCGTCTTCTTGTACGGTTTCAGGTAGGCCAGCATGCGCGAGACGACGCGCTTCGTGCTGACGCACGCGCGGCAGATGTCACGGTCACGGGGCAGCAGCTGCCCGCACTCCGGGCAGCGTCGGGCGCCTTCGCTGGCATCGCCGGTGGAGTCCTCCTCATCGCGATGCTCCAGGTCTTGCTCGTGCTGGTCGGGCGCTTCCCAGGCGAGGCGGTCCATCAGGTACTGGTCCAGCTCCTCCTTGAACTCCTCGACCTGGTCTGCGAGGCTCGGAGAGAAGCGCTGCATCTCCACGTTGTGGTCCCAGGTGGTGATCAGCAGGATGCCGTTGCCCATGTGCCACTTCACCTTGGAGAGGGCCACGTCGCGCAGCGGCACCTCTCGCAGAGGCTCAGCGCTGCCCGGCCCGATGGCCAGCACGCGCTGGTCGGTCACCACGAGCGCCTCGGGCTCGTAGTGCCCGTCCAGCGTCATGTCGCTCTCGAAGCAGAGCCTGACCTTCTCCTCGCCGGGGAACAGCTCCTCCAGTTTGGGCTGCACCCATTCAGGTGTCTCGTCCAGCTTCCAGACTATGGCTCGGTTCGTGCCCATCTTTCGTCTCTCCGTGCCTGCGCGGGGTCAGCCGTGCAGGTCGAGTAGTTTCTGGCTCTGTTTGTCGTAGCGGCGTTCACGCGGCAGGCGGTAGCGCCCGCCGTCCACGTCGATGATGATCTTGTCGCCGTGCTTGATACGCAGGAAGTTGTGCCGGTCGCGCACCAGGAAGCTGCGCCTGCCCCGGTCGGTCTCCACCGTCCACCGCGTCGCGTTGTGCGCGTCGTCGACGGACACGATGCTCTCGATCACGGGAATGTGGTAACGCTTCTGGAGCGCTTCGCGCACCAGGGCCGCCGAATCTTCATCCAGCTCGCTCAGGTCACGGATGATGCCAACCTCTTCGTCGTCCGCCAGCAGAGCCACGAAGCTCTCCGGCTCCGAGTAGGGGAAGGCGAGCTTGACCGCCACCTTCCGCCACTCGCCCTCGCCGTCGATGGCGACGCAGAGGTTGTTCGATTCGTCCTTGGTTATGGTGAGCCGGTCCGGCTCCACGTATCCTGTTTTTGTGCCTTCAGTCATGTTCTGTTGTTCTCTTGGTGCGTTCGGTTCGGTTGTCGGCTGGTCGACAGGGCTCGCCTCTGCGGGTATCCGCGCCGGCTTTGCCTTTGCCGATGCAATCCGGGCTGCCGCACGATCAGCCGCTGTGGGTTGTTGGGTGCTGCGCCTTCCTGCGGTGCGCGTGCTGCGTTAGAGGTTTGGGCCTCTACACTGCGCACGCACCCCGCTCTCGCAACATGCAGGTAGGGCAGGGGCTTTTTCGCCCTGGTGGGTCGAACGAGGTCTTACACACGCCCAAACCAGTCACGGCCCATTCGGTCTCCCCCGGGCCGTAAGCGGCGGCTCTGGCCTCATTCAGTGCAACGAAGATGCCTCCTTGTGCTACTCGTCCTGGGTTCGCGGCGACTCGTGCCGCCGAACCCGCGTTCCTTCGGTCTCAACTCGGCCGACGTCTAACTACGTGACCCTCTCCCGTCAGAACTCTACCTCTACGATACGGGATGGCCGTGGCCGATTTCAACCCCAATCTGGCATTTTCTCCAAAGTTTCCAGATATCCTCGCTGCAACCAGCGTTCCGGCGCAGACTGAGACGCCGCCCGGCACCCTTGCGCCCCGGTCTCGGGCAGCGTATGGTTTGCACTGTCTCGAGAAGACGGGAGGATCGGCGATGTTCTCCGCAGCGTTGTTGGTGGCTGTTATATGTGCGGCTTACTCGTTATTTGTGAACTCATCGGACCATGGGGGCGGCCATGTCCGGGTTAGCGGGCGCGACCCGCGCTACTTCGAGACCTCGGACGGCGAAGCCTACGTGCCGATCGGGCTGAACCTGGCAAGCATGCGCGGCGACCTGGAGAACGAGGGTCAGTGCCTGCAGACCATGCGCAAATGGCTGGACAGCCTGGCCGACAACGGCGGCAACTTCGCCCGGGTTTGGATCGGCTGGCGCTTCTGGGATGTCGAGCACGAGCGCGCGGGGCAGTACGACAGGGATCGTGCCCGGCGGCTCGACCGGCTGCTCGAAATGGCACGCCAGCGGGGAATCCGGCTGAAACTGACGATCGAGACCTTCCGCGAAATCGATCCAGCGAAGGCCGACACCTTGTGGGCCATGAAGCCGCTCCACCACGCCTCGCGCGGCGGGCCCGCCCGGTCCATGGCCGAATGGGTGGACGGCGAGGCCGGTCGGGACATGTTCCGACGCAAGCTGCGCTGGTACGCCCAGCGATATGTTAACGAGCCGGCCATCTTCGGCTGGGAACTGTGGAACGAGATGGACACGGTGCAGGGCGGCGACATCATGCCGTGGAGCCTGACCATGCTGGCCCAGTTGCATCGCCTGTTCCCGCGCCACCTCTGCATGCAAAGTCTCGGCAGCTTTGACACCGCACAGAAGCGTGAGCTCTACCGCCGCCTCTGCGCCATGCCAGGCAACGACGTGGCGCAGGTCCATCGCTACCTGGACCTCGGCGCGCCGCTCGGGATCTGCCACGGCCCGGTCGACGTGCTCGCGGCCGACGCCGTGCGGGAACTCAGGCGCCTGTGCCCCGACCGCCCCATACTGCTCGCCGAGAGCGGCGCCGTGGAGCCCACACACACCGGACCCTTCCGACTGTATGAGCGCGATACGGACGGCATCATACTTCACGACGTGCTCTTCGCCCCCTTCTTCGCCGGGGCGGCAGGGACGGGAAACATCTGGCACTGGGCGCACTACGTCGACGGCAACGACCTGTGGTGGCACTTCGGACGCTTTGCCAGGGCAGTCGCGGGCGTCGTGCCCCCGGCGGAGGGTTTCGCTCCCCATATGCTTGACCACGACCGGCTGCGGGTGTACACACTGCGCGGCCGGCGTACCGTCCTGGTTTGGTGCCGGGACACCCAGAGCGACTGGAGAGCAGAACTGCAGGAGCAGGCCCCGCCCGCCGAACTTCGTCAGGTGACGCTCGATGCCCGGGAGCTGGCGGGCGGTACACTGCCGAAGCGCGTGCGCACTTACGATCCGTGGCAGGACGAGTGGACGGAACTCGGGGCGGATGAGACAGCCCTGGTGCTGCCGCCGTTCCGTCGTTCGATCGTGGTGCGAATGGATGTCAGCCATTAGGAGGTGCAGGATGCCCAGGGAGCTGAAGGCGTTCGGATGGGACGATCTGCGGCTGCAGGAATATGAACCACAGAAGGTGGCGAAGGACCAGGTGCGAGTGCGGACCGAGTTCGCCGCCGCCAAGCACGGAACGGAGATGGCCGCCTACAAAGGGTACGGCGCCGAACGCGGCCGATGGGACTGCGAACTCGGCCTGTTCATCGAGACTGATGGCGAGCCCGCCTGGGCGCCGTTCTTCGGAAACATGTTCGTCGGGCGGGTGGAGGAAGTCGGCGCGGCTGTGGAGGGCACAGAGGTCGGCGACCGTGTCTGCGGCTACGGAGGCTTTCGCGAGGTGCATGTGGTCGGCGCGGGCGGCCTGCGGGAAATGTCAGAACGGATGCCGTGGCAGTCGGCTGTCTGTCTGGACCCTGCCGACTTCGCCATGGCGGCTATGCGCGACGGGAACGTGCGCGTCGGCGACGCTGTGGCGATCTTCGGCATGGGCGCCATCGGGCTGATGTGCGTGCAGATCGCCGCCATCTGCGGCGCCCACCCCGTCATCGCCATCGAACCGCTGGCAAACCGGCGCCGGGCGGCCGAAGCCTGCGGCGCCGACCTGGTCCTCGATCCCACAGCGTGCGACGCAGGCGTCGAGATCAAGAAGGCGACCGAAAAACGCGGTGCCGACGTGTGCATCGAGTACAGCGGGAACGTGCAGGCCATGCAGCATGCCATTCGGGGAGTCGCCTACGCGGGCAGAGTTGTGGCCGGAGCCTACCCGCCACCCTATCCTGCCGGGCTCGACTTCGGTGCGGAAGCCCATCTGAACATCCCGACCATCTTGTTCTCCCGCGCTTGCTCGGAGCCGAACCGCGAGCATCCGCGGTGGGACGAGGCCCGTATCTACGCCACTTGCTGGCGACTGCTCTGCGAAGGAAGGCTCACGGGCGAGCCGATCGTGGAGCCCGTTGTGCCTTTTGAGGAACTGCCGGACGCCTACCTGACCATCGCCCACGCGCCCGAGACGAACATCAAACTGGGCGCACGATTCTGAGGGAAGAACCATGGCTCGCATCAATCAGTCGTTCTGCCTGCCGCTATACACTGGCAAGGGTGTCGAACTCGATGAACTGCTCCGACGCGCGGCCGAGATAGGCTATGCCGCTGTCGAGATATGGGGACGAAGTGGCGCGCCTTTCGAAGAACTGACGGACCTGGCCCCGAAGCACGGGCTGCGCATCGCCTCCATGGCCGGGCATAACAGCCTGACCGACGGGCTGAACAACCCCGAGAACCACGACCGCATCGAGCGCGAACTGCTCGAGTCAATCGAGCTGGCCGCAGCGCACGACATACCCGGCCTTATCTGCTTCAGCGGCAACCGCAACGGGCGCGATGACGAGGAGTCCATAGCCGTCTGTGCCGCCGGGCTCAGCCGCGTGACGGACGCAGCCGAGGATGCCGGCGTCAACCTGAACATGGAGCTGCTCAACTCCAAGGTGGACCATCCCGACTACCAGTGTGACCACACCGAATGGGGCGTGCGCGTCTGCCGTGCCGTAGGTTCGCCGCGGGCGAAGCTGCTCTATGACATCTACCACATGCAGATCATGGAAGGCGACCTGATCCGCACGATCCGGGACAATATCGACTACATAGGCCACTTCCACACCGCCGGCAACCCGGGACGCGGCCCCCTGAACGAAAAGCAGGAGATATACTACCCGGCCGTGATGCGCGCCATCGCCGAATCGGGTTTCCCGCTCTACGTGGCGCACGAATACGGCATCCAGGGCGACCCGGTGGAGGCGCTGCGCGAGGCATTCGAGGTCTGCGACGTCTGAGACCGTTCACTCCTGAGCGCAGCAGAAGCGGACCGAACCGAACCATCTGCGGAGGGCGGGATGGCCGAGCGTTATGTCGGCGCGATCGACCAGGGCACCACGGGCACACGTTTCATGGTGTTCGATCGCCATGGCCGACCGCTTGCGCGCGCCTACCACGAACACGCGCAGATCTTCCCCCGGCCCGGATGGGTGGAACACGACCCCGAGGAAATCCATACCAATACGCTCCGGGTCATCCGCGAGGCGCTCTCGCACGCGGGCATCAGGCCCCGCGAACTGGCGGCGGTCGGCTTGACGAACCAGCGCGAAACGATCGTCGTGTGGGACAGCCAGACGGGCAAACCCCTGCACAACGCGATCGTGTGGCAGGACCGCCGCACCGCCGCCCGTTGCCGCGAACTGCTCCAGCAGGGCAGGGGGGGCAGCATTCGGCGCAAGACCGGCCTGCCGCCCGACCCCTACTTCTCCGCCACAAAGATAGAATGGCTTCTGCAGAACGTGCCCACCGTCCGCCGCGCCGTTGAGCAGGGCACGGCCCGTGCCGGCACCATCGACTGCTGGCTCGCCTGGAAGCTGACCGGTCGGCACGTCACGGATCCCACGAACGCCTGCCGCACGATGCTCTACAACATCCGCCAGATGGACTGGGATGCGGATCTCCTCGACCTGTTCGGCGTGCCGCGCGAACTGTTGCCCGAAGTCCGCACAAGCTCGGAGGTATACGGCGAGTTCGAGCTGGACGGCACGGCAGTGCCCCTGGCGGCGGATCTCGGCGACCAGCAGGCGGCGCTGTTCGGGCAAGCGGGGTTCGAGCCAGGCGACACGAAGAACACCTACGGCACCGGTTCGTTCCTGCTGCGGAACACAGGCGCTGAGCCGGTCAGCAGCGAACACGGGTTGCTGACCACCATCGCCCTCCAACTGCCGGGTCAACCGGTGCGCTACGCCCTGGAGGGGTCGGTCTTCGTGACCGGCGCAGCCATCCAGTGGCTTCGCGACGGGCTGGGGGTGATCGTAGACGCGGCAGAAAGCCGGCGCCTGGCGGAGTCGGTGAAATCCACGGAGGGTGTCTACTTCGTGCCGGCGTTTGCCGGCCTCGGGGCTCCCTACTGGCAGCCGGAAGCGCGTGGCACGCTGGTGGGCCTGACGCGCGGGACCGGGGCCGCCCACCTCGTTCGTGCGGCTCTGGAGGCGATGGCCTATCAGACGCGCGACGTCATGGATGCGATGAGCGCCGACGCCGGCCGGCCGCCGAATCCCGCGCACGGGCTCCGCGTGGACGGCGGTGCCGTAGTCAACGACTTCCTCTGCCAGTTTCAGGCCGACGTGCTGGGCATCCCCGTTGTGCGGCCTCAGGTCGGCGAGACTACGGCGCTCGGGGCCGCATACGCCGCCGGGCTGGCCATTGGTTTCTGGGGCGGGCTGGAGGAAGTGCGCCAGTTGTGGAAGGCCGACAGGACGTTTGAGCCGACAGCAACGGAGCAGCGACGTGAACGGCTGTACGCTGGCTGGCAGCGCGCCGTGCGCTGCGCTCTGTGCTGGGCGGGCGATGCGCCCTAAGGGGCTATTGCAAAACCCGGATCTACTGCGGCCGGCTGCGCAGCCCGATTGCTGCGTTGTCGTGTCAAAACGTCCTCAACGTGGCGGCAAGGCAACAGCCCCTAAGCCCTCGTCGGGTAGAGCGCGACCTTGTTGGCGTGGGTGGTTACCAGGATCGCCTCGTCCGACTGCCGCAGCCACTGGTCGACGATGGTCTGCGCATTGCTAGCGCTGTGCAGGTGAGCGGCGGCGATTACATCGTCCGGCAGTTCGCTGACGACATGGATGGCTCGCAGGCTGCCGATGAGCTGGGCGAACTTGTATGCCTTGTGCGAATAGAGCACGTAGTCCTGCTCCAGGCTTGCCATCACCTGGTCGAGCGGCTGTGTCAGACGATCGTAGAACTCAGCGCGCGCCTCGGGGGTCGGGGCCGTGCCCTTGTGGCAGCTCGCCAGGAACAGCACCTCCCCCCCTTCGCGCACGGCGTGGCGCGATAGCTCCAGTCCGCGCTGGGCGTTATAGAGCGTCTCGTCCTGTGGATCCCCGCCGGGCGAAACGATCAGGTAACGCGCGGGCTTCACCCGGACCGTCGCCACACGGTCGACGCGACAGATCGCCTCGCGCGTTACCTCGCGCATAGCTCCCGCCCCCGCCCAGGCGACTCCGGCCGGGGTGGTGACCGTGGCGAGGGCGAACGCATCCCTGCCCTCCAGCACCATGTGGGCCGCCTCCAGCATGTCCTCCGCCACGGGATTGGTGCGACGTTCAGGGTCGGGGTGCCAGGGGTGCCGGCCGAAGGTGCTCTCGCTCTCCAGGGCGAACGAATGGTTGCGCTCAACTCCGGCGAACGAACTGACGCCGGGAAGGATGTTCTTCAGCGGGTTCGAATAGCCGGCGAAGTAATGGTTCTTCACGTCGGACGTGATCACTACAAGGTCGGCCCCGAGGACGTGCCGATTGATCTCGACAGGTGTCCCGCGCGATGTGACACCCACATGCGTATTGAGCGATCCGTCGTGACAGTCGTGAATGGAGGCGTGTAAGGTCACGCCGTGCCGATCGGCCGTCTGCTCCAACAGGGCGAGCAGTCGGCGGTTGCCCTCACTCATCCGCTCGTGGGAGCCGGTCGCGACGATCGCCCGCACACAGCGGGCCACCCGGAGGGCGGGCAGCACGGCCTCCACGAACGCCTGGTGGGGCTCAGAGCGCGTTGCGTCGTCGATCAGATACGCCACCCGTCGGCCGGAGGCCAGTTGCTCAAGGGGAGGGGAACCCAGTGGGGCTCGCAACGCATCCCGCAGCGCATCGCCGGGAGCTGCCGTGTCGCCTGCAACCGGGGGCTCCGCCACCCGCAGGCGGTCGGGGGGTACGCTCAGCTCGACGGTACCGTCGCCGTACGGAAGGCGGATCATTGCCGCAATCTCCGGTCAACTCGTGTTCCCAAACTCCACGGTAGCGGAGTCGCCCAATCGCGTCAACGCGGCGTCGTTCAGCGCCGGGCCCGGCGTAGCCATTGCGCATGACAGGCTGGTCCAGCGGTTTGCGCTCGTGCGCTTCGGGCTCTTCAGCGGCAAAGCCTGTGGTCACAAGGACCGGTGTGGGGGCTGTGTCGCTTGCGGAGGGGGACGAAATCCACTACACAGTCCACGGCGGATCGGCGGGTGAGAGCCCGAAAGTATCGGAGAATACGGAGGACCACACATGGCGGAGCGACGTTTCCTGGCGGCGGACCTCGGCGCGGAGAGCGGGCGGGTGGTCGTCGGCATGCTGAGCGACGGGCGGCTCGAGCTGGAGGAGATACACCGCTTCCCCAACGAGCCGGTGCGCGTGAGGGGCACACTCCATTGGGACGCCCTGTGCCTCTACAACAACATCCTGAAAGGCATGCAGGCATACGTTCAGCAGCACGGCAAGGAGGTGGAGTCTGTCGGGGTCGACACGTGGGGGGTGGACTTCGCGCTGCTGGCGCGCGACGGTTCGCTCATCCAGAATCCCGTGCACTATCGCGACGCGCGTACGCAAGGCATCCCCGAGAAAATCGAGGAGGTGATGCCGGTGCGCGAGTTGTATGAGCAGACCGCCATCAACCTGCTGCCCATATACACGCTCTGTCAGATGGTGGCGCTTCGCCGCGCGGAGAGCCCGGCGCTGGAGGTCGCGGGCCGCTTCGTCATGATGGGTGACCTGATGGGTTACCTTCTGAGCGGCCGCGCCGTCGTGGAGCGCACCAACGCCATCACAAGCCAGCTATACAACCCGCGACAGGAGGGCTGGGATGAGGAGCTGTTCCGGGCGTTCGACCTGCCGCTGCAGATCATGCCGCAGATTGTCGAGCCGGGGAGCGTGCTGGGGGAGCTGAGCGACGAGGCAAGGGAGCAGACGGGGCTCGGGCCGGCGCCCGTGATCGCCCCCTGCACCCACGACACGGCCAGTGCCGTGACGGCCGTGCCCGCGCGTGGCGACGACTGGGGCTACCTCAGCAGCGGCACATGGTCAATACTCGGCTGCTTGATCGACGAAGTGGTGACGTCCGATGCGGCGTTCAGGGCCCACATGTCCAACGAGCTCTGCCTCGGCAGCTTGCGCATCTGCCGCAACATCATGGGGCTGTGGCTGCTCCAACGGACGCGTGCCTCGTGGGCAGCCGAGGGGCGCCAGTACTCCTACCCCGAACTGGTGGACCTGGCCCGCAGCGCACCCCCGGGCGGCGCCCTGATCGCGGTCAACGACGACCGGTTCATCGCGCCAGACGATATGCCCAGGGCGATACGCCGCTTCTGTCGCGAGACGGGGCAGCCCGAACCCGAGGACGCCGCAGGCATGGTGCGCTGCATCCTGGAGAGCCTGGCGCTCTCCTATCAGCACAACATGGCGCTGCTCGCCCAGATGCTCGACCGCCGGTTCAGCGTGCTGCACATCGTCGGCGGCGGCTCGCAGAACGACCTGCTCAGCCAGTTCACGGCAGACGCCACCGGCCTGCAGGTGCTGACCGGCCCCGTGGAGGCTACCGTGGCGGGCAACGTTCTCGTGCAGGCGTACGGGCGCGGGATTCTGGGCTCACCGGAAGATATCCGCCAGGTCAGCCGCGACTCCTTCGACATGCAGACCTACGAGCCGCAGGAGCGCAACTACTGGCAGCAGCGCTATGGGCTGTACGTGGAGCTGCTGCAGGAGTGAGGCCGGCGGGCCCTGAACGTGCCCGAGCGGTGCTCCGTCAGCCCTGCGTCACCTCCTCGGCGAGGGCCTTCGCTCGCTTGAGCGTCTCGACGATCGGCAGGTCGTAGGGACATTTCTCCTCGCACTCGCCGCACTCGACGCAGGGGTCGACCCCTTCCGCGATGCCGGGCGCTACCTCCTCGCGCACGCGCTCCGGCGGCAGTCGGTTGACCAGGCCCTCGAAGATCATCGCGCGCGTGATTGGCACGCCCTGCGGGCACGGCTGACAGTAGCCGCAGCGCCGACAGAAGAGTCTGCCCAGCTCGGCGGCGACCTTCTCGGCACGTTCCTTCTCCTCCCCGCAGAGCCGCTCGCCGGAGGCCACGATGCGCACGATCTCCTCGATCTCCTCCTCGCGCTCGATTCCGGGGATCGGGACCAGGTCCGGGTAACCGTTCAGGAACTTGAACGCCAGGTTGGCGTTGTGATACTGCCCTCCGCAGAGGGGTTTCATAACGATGAAGCCGAGGCCCTTCTGGCGGGCCTTCGGGATCAGCTCCTCGCCCGGCTCGCTGGTTACCAGGTTGAACGGGAACTGCACGGTCTCGAACACAGCTTCTTCGGCGAGTTTGAGGGCCATTTCGAGGTTGTGGGAGGTGTAACCGATGTGCTCGATCCAGCCGCGATCCCGCGCCTCGAGCAGGGCCTCCAGCGCGCCCCCCGGCGCCCGCATCTCCTGCCACTTCTGCTCGCTGGAAACCCCGTGCAGTTGATACAGGTCGATCTTCTCGACGCCGAGTTCACGCCGAGAGCGCTCAACCTCCTGCATGGCGCTCTTGCCGTCAGTGCAGCCTGTCTTGGTGGCGAGGATGGGGCGCTCGCGCCCCTCAATGGCCAGGCCGATCTTGCGCTGGCTGTCCGTGTAGCCGCTGGCGGTGTCGATGAAGGTGACGCCCAGGTCCAAAGCACGCCGCACGGTCCGCACGGCGTCTGCCTCGCTTAGTCGTTGGATGGGGATGCCGCCGAAGCCGACGGCGGAGACCTCAACTCCGCTCTTGCCCAGTGTTGTCGTGCGCATGGCACTCCCGCAGTTATGCAGTCATGTAATGGTCGGCGCTTCGCGCAGCCGCACGGCAGTGCTCCGCCGGCAGGTCGTGCTCAGCGGCTCTGCTGCTTGCGCGCCCAGTGCTCCTTCATGCGTCGCATCTCGTCGTTCAGCGCCACCGGCTCGCCGGGGCACTGGTTGGCCTCGTCGTACAGCCATTCGCCGCGGGCGTTCTGCAGCACGGGCATGCGCGCGGCGAGATCGGGCGGCGTGGCGACCGGCGTCGGCTCTGCGGCATACCAGTAGGCGACGGACGACATTTCGTTCGCCAGGTGATTGCCGTGGCCGTGTTCAATGGTCACCTTGATCTCGCGCTGGAACCGCACGGGGTTCTCGACGTGAAAGACGTAGGAGGTCTGGTAACCGCCCACGCTGCGTCGCCAGCCGCCGCCCGCCGTGCGGGGCCGCGTATTGGCTTCGTAGACGCTGGAGCCGTTGTGCAGGAACGCGTTCTCCTGCATACCCCACGCCTGGTTCAGGTAGTCCTCGCTACCGGTGCCGTGCAGGTCGGGCGGCCACTTGTAGCCGTCCACCCAGATCATGTCGTCGCCTTCGCCCCACCACGTGCCCTGGAAGTTGGTGACGCTCAGGTTGCAGCCGATGTAGTGCCCGCGGCCTTCGGTTTGCAGGATGAGGTAGTTGTTGCGCCAGGCCAGCTCCTCCTTGTTCACAATGTTGGCCTCTTCGGTGTTGACCCTCACCTCGTGACCCCAGCCGCCAAAGGGATTGGCGCGGCGAAACTCGGCGTGGAAGTAGCCGACATCCTGCGCCACTTCGTCCGTCGAGAGCGTCTCGTAGTCAACATAGAAGTACTGGCCGTGGCGTTCGTCGGATTCGTTGACCAGCTCGACCACGCAACGCTCGCGGAAGGGCATCGGGGCATAGCAGTTGAGCGCGCAGCCGCTGTTGAACCGGTTGTTGCTGCTGGTCGAAGCGGTGAATAGCAGCGACTGAAAGCTGTTGACGATCCCGTGCCCGAGACAGAAGAAGTCGCCAAGCGGCACGTTGACCGACGGCTCGGCTGCGCCGTCCCAGTAGAAGCGCAGCAGGCACTCGCGGTAGTGGTTGGGCTGAGTCATCCAGATGTGCGTGATCTGCGCCGGGCCCTCGATGTCCGCCAGAACACGCGACTCGCCCGGCTCTATGCTCCAGTTGTCCTGATTGCGCCCCGTTGTGTCCCATGAGGAAGCGCGACCCGTCTTCCGATCTCTGATCCTGGTCAGGTTGTGCAGCATGGGTAACCTCCATTCCAGCATTGCGAGTGAAGGCGCGCCAGCGCGCCGTTTGCAGCCCCGCGGGGCCGAGCCGTCATTGTATGCTCCGCCGGGCGCCACGCAAGAACATCCGTGCCGCCCGTGCCCGAGCGCACCGCCCGGACACTTGCCCGCGCCCGGCAGGAGCGGTTACGCTATGCAACAACCATGGAACCTGCGGATCGGAGAATGCTGGCGTGCATCTTCAAGGCCCTCTCCAATACGCAGCGACTTCGCATATTCCAGCGCATCTGCACGGAGAGCCTTGCCAACGCCAGCGGCGATGTCTGTTACGGCGCCGTGGAAAAGGCGTTCACCAAGGCCTGCAAGTGCATGCAACTGTCCGGTTCCACGGTTTCGCACCACATCAAGGAACTGGGGAACGCGGGCCTGATCAGCCGCGACCGCGACGGCCAATGCGGCAAGGTGACCGTCAACCGATCCGCCCTCCAGCTTATCGCCCGCTTCCTTGGGGAGAGCCTCGGCTGAAGCGGTCCCGCCTGCCGACACAACCGAAACTTGTCCGCTCGTTCACACCCGACTGCACTGCGCAATCACGGAGCATATGATGGCCCTGGTATCCCTGAGGGAAGACGTGTTGGAGGCCCGCCGAGACGGGCGCGCCGTGCCGCTGTTCGTCTGCGGCGACATGGACGGCGTGCTCGCCATCGCCGAAGCGTGCGAGGAGACTGGTCTGCCGGCCATGCTCGGCATGTGGGGCGGCCTGATTGAGGGGCAGGGCGGAGCGCAGTTCGCCGAGTGGGCCCGCTCCACTGCGGAGAGCCGCGACGCGCGGCTTTCGCTGATGCTCGACCACGGGCGCAGCGTCCAGCAGTGCCGCCTGGCCCTCGATCTGGGGTTCACTGACGTGATGTTTGACGGCAGCAAGCGGCCGCTGGAGGAGAACCTGGCCATGGCCCGCCGCGTGGCGCAGATGGCCCACGAGCGCGGGGCCGGCATGGAGGGCGAGCTGGGCATCGTCGGCCACGGTTCCGACTATGAGGAGTTCGGCGCGCGGGGGCAGGGGCTTACCGATGTGGACGAGGCCGCGCGCTTCGCACAGGACAGCGGCTGCGACATCCTGGCCGTTGCGGTCGGCACCGCTCACGGGCAGTACAACGCGGAGCCACGCCTTGACCTTGAGCGCCTGGACGCCATCGCTGCGCGCGTCGACGTGCCACTTGCCATGCACGGCGGCTCCGGCCTCTCGGCGCAGCAGTATCGGGACGCCATACGCCACGGCGTCGCGAAGATTAACATCGGCACTGACCTGTTCATCTCCGCCCGAAACGCCATGGCGCGGGCCGTCGCCGGGGCGGACGCGAGCTATTTCGCCCTGAGGCAGGCCGCGCGGGAAGCGATTCGGGCCCGGGCCGAGCATTACCTGAACACGTTCGCCGGCCGCGTCTGAGCCCCCCCGGCGTATCGCGCGCCCGCAGCGCCGTCAGGGCTGCCGCCCACGTCAGCAAGGCGATGGCAATGCGGCTGGTGGCGAGTCCCCCGGCGGATGTCAAAAACCGCTGCCACTCCCGCGTTTGCCACGCTTCAGCGGGCCGTGCCCTGGTTGATGCAGCGGAAGCCGTTGCCGAGCTCACACTGGACGCAGGTGTCGGCGAAATCCTGGTTCATGCTCAGTTGTGACTCGCAGAGCCCGCACAGGCGCTCCTCGCCAGGCTTCATGGGCTGCCCACACGGTGTGATGGTCATCGGGCAGATGTTGATGCAGTCGTTGCAGTTCACGCAGGTGTCCGGCTGCACTCCGAAGGCGTAGCCGACGTGACGTTCCTTGCCCCGCCCGATGAAGCCCTTTGCCTTGCCGCCCCACAGCTCGTCGCACACGCGCACGCACCGTCCACAGAGCACACAGTTGTTGTTGCGGAAGGGGTAGCGCACCTCTTTGACGCCGCATTTGACCGCCAGATCCTGGGTGGCCTTCGAGTTCGGCGCCTCCGCGACGATCAGTTCCATCACGTTGCGCCGGATTCGGCGCAGCTTCGGCGTGTCGGTGTGCACCACCATGCCTTCCTTTGCGTCGAGGGTGCATGAGGCGGTCACCTTACGCCGCCCATTCTCCTCCAGCTCGACCAGGCACAACCGGCAGGCCCCGAGCGCTGTAAGGCCAGGTACGTGGCAAAGGTGCGGTATGCATATGCCGTAGGAGAGCGCGGCTTCGAGCACGGGCGTGCCCTTCGGCACGCGCAGCTTCGCGCCGGATATGGTCATGTTCACGTATTCGATCATCGCGTTTTCCTATTGGACGAGGACAGCGTCGAAGCGGCAGGTGTCACGGCAGATGCCGCATCGGGTGCAGATGTCGGTGTCGATAGTGTGGGGCTCGCCCTTCTCACCGTTCACTGCGCCGTGGGGGCACGCCTTCAGGCACTGTCCGCAGCCGCGGCACTGGTCTCGGTCGATGCTATACGTTATCAGCGAGCGGCAGACGCCGGCGGGGCAGCGCCTGTCGTAGACGTGGGCCTCGTACTCCCCGCGGAAGTAGCGCAGCGTAGAGAGCACCGGGTTCGGGGCCGTCTTGCCGAGGGCGCAGAGAGAGGCCTCTGCGACCGTCTCGCCGAGCTCCTCCAGCAGGTCGATCTGCTCAGGTCGCCCACGTCCCTCCTTGATGTCGGTTACGATCTCGAGCATGCGGTCGACGCCGAGGCGGCACGGCACGCACTTACCGCAGGACTCATCCTGCAGGAAGCTCAGGAAGTAGGCGGCCACATCCACCATGCAGGTGTGTTCGTCCATGACCACCATGCCGCCGGAGCCGACCATGGAGCCCGCCTTGGCGAGCGCCTCGAAGTCGAGCGGCAGGTCGAACATATTCACCGGCAGGCAACCGCCGGACGGCCCGCCGGTCTGGACGGCTTTCACGTCGACTCCGTCCGCCGCCCCGCCGCCGATATCGTAAACGATCGTGCGCAGCGCAGTGCCCATGGCCACCTCGACCAGGCCGGTGTTGCGCACCTGTCCGGTAAGGGCGAAGATCTTGGTGCCCTTGCTGCCTTCGGTGCCGATGGAAGCGAACCAGTCGGCGCCGCGGTTGATGATCACGGGGATGTTGGCCCACGTTTCCACGTTGTTCAGGTTGCTGGGCTGGCCCCACAGGCCCGCCTCGACGGTGTGCACGTCCTTGGGGCGGGGCTCGCCCACCTTGCCTTCCAGCGATGCCATCAGGGCGGTGGACTCCCCCGAGACGAAGGCACCTGCACCACGGGCGATACGGATGTCAAAGCTGAATCCGGTGCCGAGTATGTCGTCGCCGAGCAAGCCGAGATCGCGCGCATCGTCGACGGCTCTCTTCGTGTGGTGGAAGGCGAGGGGGTACTCGTTGCGCACGTAGACACGCCCTTCGGCGGCGCCGATGGCGTACGCCCCGATCAGCATGCCCTCCAGGATCAGGTGGGGGTTACCCTCCAGCAAGCTGCGGTCCATGTAGGCCCCGGGGTCGCCTTCGTCGGCGTTGCAGATCACGTACTTGGGCTCACCCTCGGCCGCGCGGCAAAGCTCCCACTTACGACCCGTGGGGAAACCGCCGCCTCCCCGGCCGCGCAGCCCGGAGGCTTTCACGCACTCGATGACCTGCTCCGCATCGAGTTGCGAAAGGACCCTCGCCAGGGCCCCGTAACCGCCCTCAGCGATGTAGTCCTCGATGGATTCGGGATCGATCCGGCGGTTCATCTCCAGCAGGACCCGCCGCTGCGCCTGGAAGAAGGGCACGTCCTGCTGGCTGCGAACTCGTTCGCCCGTTGCGGGGTCCTCGTATAGCAGCCTCTCGATCAGCTCGCCCTTGCGGACGGTTCGCGCCACGATCTCTTCGGCGTCCTGCGGCTGCACGCGGCAGTAGAAGGCCCCGGCCGGCTCGACGGTCATGATCGGCCCCTGTTCGCACAGCCCCTGGCAGCCCGTGCAGCGCAGCAGCACAGCATCCGCCATGCCCTCCGCTTCCAGCGCCGCCTGCAGAGCGTTGCGCACCCGCTGGGCCCCGGAGGCATGGCAACCCGTGCCGGCGCACATGGTGATCACGGCGCCGAGGTCGGCGCGCGCGGAGGCGAGTTCATCGCACAGGGCTGTCAGGTCACTTACGGCCGTCAGTCTGTCCACCGTCTGCCCCTCCTTCCTCCTGGCGCCGCACGGTGCCGATGAGTTCGCGCAGTTTGCCCGGCGTCATGCGTGCGTGGTACTCGCCGTCCAGAACTACGACGGGCCCGAGTGCACAGGCCCCGAGGCAGTTCACGCACTCGACGGTGAACAGCCCGTCGTCCGTGGTCTGCCCCGGTTCGACGTCGAGCTGGCCGAGCACCTCGTCGAGCATGCGCGGCGCGCCGCGTACGTGGCACGCCGTGCCCATGCAGACGGTGATCAGGTGTTTGCCGCGCGGCTCCAGGCTGAACGCCTTATAGAAGCTGGCGGTACGGTAGACGTCGATGAGCGGCACATCCAGGCGGTGGGAGATCGCGCGTATGGCGTCTTCCGGGATGTAGCCGCACACTTCCTGTATGTCCTGAAGCACCTCGACGAGTTGCTCGGGGGCAGCCGGCCGGGCCTCCAGGACCTGTTCAACTTCCACAGGCCCCAATTCGCATCCTCCTCGCTGCGTTCATGCGCGCGGAAGAGGCAGGAGTCTATCACACCGTGCGTTTCTGTCAAGTCGCAGCGGCAGGCGCTTGCACTTCGCTGGCCCCCGCGTAGCATGTTTGGGGCCGCGCTGCCCCATGCGCCTTCCCCGGTCCGAGACGTCAGCGCCGGAGCATGCCATGCAAGTATCCGTTCTGTTACCTGCCCAGGTTCACCGCGTGCACGAGGCGTCCCTCGCGCTGCTGGAAGGCACTGGTGTGGAGGTCCCGCACGGCGAGACGCTGGAGCGCTTTGCCGACGTTGGGGCGGCGGTGGATTTCAGCGCTCAACGAGTGCGCGTGCCGCCCTCGCTCGTCGAACACTGCCTGGAGACGGCCGGCAAGTCCTTCGCGATCTACGGGCGTGAGGTCTCGAACCGGGCCGCCTTTGGCCAGGGCGAACGCAACTACAACTCCATCGCGGGCGAAGCTTACTGGGTGGAGGAACCCGGCGGCCCACGGCGGTTCGCTACGCTGCAGGATGCCGCCGCGGCCGCACGCTTCGCCGACGCACTGTCGAACATCACCATCGCCGGCGCCATGTCCGATCCTCATGAGATCCCCCCGGCGTGGCGGCCGGTCGCCGTCGCCGCCGAGATGCTGCGCAACACGACGAAACCGATCCATTTCTGGTATTACGACCGTGCGTCGGCGCGCTACCTGAATGAGCTTATGATCGCCGTACGCGGCAGCCGCAGGGAAGCGGCGCGGCGGCCGCTCTGGTATCCGTTCCTGGAGCCCATCAGCCCGCTGCGTTTCCCCTTCGACGGCGTGGACCTGCTCTACGAGACGGCCGAGCTGAACCTTCCGGTGCCCATCGGGCCAATGGCCCAGATGGGCATGTCCGCGCCGATGAGCCTGGCCGCGACAATGGCGGTGGAGAACGCCGAAATCCTGGCCGGCGTCTGCATTACCCAGCTCATCCGAGAGGGCATGCCCGTCTGTTACGGAGGTATCTGCCACGCGTTCGACATGGGCACCACGCAGATGATCTTCGCCGGACCGGAGCAGGCCATCTTCGGTGTCGCCATGACGCAGATGGGCCGGCACTACGGGCTGCCCGTCTACATCAACGTCGGCCTGACCGATGCCAAGCGGCCCGACGCGCAGGCGGGTCTCGAGGCCGGCGTTACTCTCGCCTTCGGCGCCGCGGCCGGTGCCGACATCTTCGGCCACATGGGCATCTGCGGGGTCGACCAGGCCAGCTCTCTCGACATGCTCGTGTTGCAGCACGAGGTCATCGGCTACGTGGAGAGTTGCCTGCGCGAACTCGACTTCAGCGACGATGCCTTCGCGCTCGACCTGATAGCTGAGCGCGGCCCCGGCGGCACGTTCATCGACACCGAACATACGGCCCGCCGCTTCCGTGAGGAGCTCTGGTTCCCGCGCCTGCTGGACCGGCGTTTCTTCCAGGCATGGCAGGACGCCGGTGCCGAGAGTGCTCAAGAGCGCTGCCGGCGGCTGAAGGAGGACGTCCGGGCAAGCCACCAGCCGGAGGCGCTGGCGCCCGATCTGGATCGGGAGCTCGACCGCATCGTGGCCGCAGCGCAGAGGGAACTCGGATGAGGGCCGCTTCGGCGCGGCGCAACGAGGTGACCGCGTGAATGAGCGGTCCAGTCCGAGCGCCATCTGTCTTCGGCTCCAGCGCCCCCATGCGTTGCCCGGGGCCTTGTAGTAGAATGGCACGAGCGTTCCGCACGTTTCCCCAGGGGAGGGCCGTAAGATGAGGTTGCTTTCGCCGCCGCGTGTGCGCCGCACACTCGTTGCATGTCTGCTTGTGTTCGCCGCGTCCGGCGTTTGCTTCGGCGACCGGCCTGAAGAACCCATTCGCATTCTGCCTCTCGGCGACTCCATCACCCAGGGCGGGCGCAAAGTCCGCCCGGAGTTCACCTACCGCTGGCCGCTGTTCCGCAAGCTGGTGGACGCGGGCGTGGAGTTCGACTTCATTGGCTCGATGAACAAAGGCCTCAATACCGATTTTGAATGGCCGGAACAGTACAAAGGCGTGCCCTTTGACACTGATCACGAGGGCCACTACGGATGGAAGACCGCGAAGGCGCGGGACAAACTGGCCGACTGGGCGAAGCAGTGGGCGCGCCCACCCGATATCGCCCTTGTCCACCTGGGTACCAATGATCAGAAGGCCGACGATTACACCGAGGCTATCGTCAAACCGCTGCGTGATATCATCGCCCTGCTGCGCGAACAGAACCCTGACGTCGTGGTGCTGATCGGCCACCTGAACTTCAACGGCGGGGCGGCGCTCAAGATTCGGCCCCTGGTCGAGGAGATGGCGAACGAAATGACGAGCGAGCAGTCGCCGGTCGTGACCGTGCACCACTACCAGGGCTGGATCGCTCACCCTGAGCGCGAGGGGACGGACACCTTCGACTGGGCTCACCCTAACCCGCAGGGTCAGGAGAAGATGGCGCAGAAATGGTTCGAGGCCATGAAGCCCTATCTCGGACTCGCCGAACAGGCAGAGCAAAGCGGAACGGGGCCACGTGAGCAGGCCACGTAGCTTAGCAGCAGCTCAGCAGCCGGTTGACGGAGGGGATTTGCAGCGGGCGCAGTCGTCGCCGCGAGTGAGCCACTGCAGGTCGAAACGTGCCACGGTCATGCACAGGTTCTCCGACGTGTGCCCCCCGACCAGCCGTCCGCGTTCGTAAAGGGCCAGAATCGTCTTGTCGGGCATGACCGCCAGGTCGCAGTAACCGCTCGGGCCGGCCTGCAGCAGCCGTTCGACGGGCCAGCTATCGCACTCGTCGTAGCTCAGCCGCACGGTCACGTCGCGGCGGTCGCCCCAGTCGATCACGTGGCGCTGCATCGGCTGGAAAACGTTTGGATTGCTGAACAGCACGCGGTTGCGGTCATTCGGCCCACGCAGGCTGAAGCGGCAGATGCTGCCGAAGCAGCGGGGCTCGGGCAATTGCTCGTCGTACCACGGCTCGGCCCAGCCGTGTGCGCCGTCCTCGCTGACCGTAACGGCGCGCCGCCGCGCGTCGCCCATGTTCCTCATGTTCAGCAGCACGCGCCCGTCGGCCAGTTGCACCGCCTCTGTCTCGTTGCAGCATCGGATCGTGTCCGGCACCATGTCCCCGCGCCGCCAGTGTTCGCCGCCGTCGTCGCTGTAGATGACCGCCGCCCGGTTCGGCCGGTGGGCCTGGGTGTGGGACACCGACAGCCATATCGGCGCTACAAGTCGTCCGTTCTTCATCTGTATGCCGTGGCCTGGTCCGATCGCACAAACGCCCCAGTCGTACTCGGAGCGGAACTCGGCAAGCACTTCGGTTATCTCCACCGGCTCGCTCCACGTCTCGCCGTCGTCCTCACTGCACATGTGGAACGCGCGGGCGTAGTTGTGGCAGTGGAGGGCGTGGACGATGCCCGTGTTGTGATCGGGGATCGTCACGAAGTTGTTCGCCGGCCCCTCGCCCCAGCGAGCGTGGTCCACCACCTTCACCGCCGGCTGCCAGCTACGGGCGCCGTCGAGGCTTCGGCGCATCAGGATGTCGATGTCGGCCCAGTCGCTCGGCGACTCCTTGCGCGCTTCGGCGTACGCGAGCACGACGCCCCCCGGCGTCACCGATATGCCCGGCACCCGGTAGATGTGATAGCCGGCGTCGCCCGCGGTGAACAGGTCTATCCTCTGCATCATGTCGTCTCTCCTGCGATGTGGATCAGCGGCGTGCCCCATTGCCGTCCCGTCCTGTAACGGGCTGCTCTAATACACCCCCGCCTGGCGCGCCGTGCGATACATGGCCAGTACGTTCTGCGTGGGCGAGTCGTCCTGAAGCTGATGTGTGGGGGCAAAGCAGTATCCGCCGCCCGGCATCATCACCTCGAGCGTGCGGCGGCAGTCCTCGACCGTCTGCTCGACCGTTCCCCGCGCCACCGGCCCCGCCGTGCTGATGCAGCCGTGGAACGCGAGGCGGTCGCCGAAAGTCTCCTTCAGATACTGCGGGGCCATGTCCGCCGCCTCCGGCTGCAAGGTGTCCACCGCGTCGATGCCCATCTCGATGAAGTCCTCGAACGCCCAGCTCGACGAGCCGCAGGAGTGGATCATCACCGCAAGCCCTCGCTCCTTTGCCAGATCCACGAAACGCTGGTGCACGGGGCGAATCCTATTGCGGAACATCTCCACGCTGATGCGAGGCCCCCGTTGGGTGCCCAGGTCTTCGCCGATGCAAAGGCACTGCACCCCATTGCCGAGCGCATCCAGCGTGCGCCGCGCAACCTCGTACTTGACCTCCACGAACCGCTTGATGAACGTCATCAGCGCGGGTTCGCCCGTTGCCAGGCCGATGTACAGGGCCTCGTGGCCGACGAAGCGGCCCGTCCAGTTCATCACCTCGAACTGTGCGCCCGTGCTCACGAAGCAGTCGCGGTACACCAAGCAGCGTTCGCGCGCCGCGCCGTAGTCGTAGTCGTCCGCGCTGGGCATCGGGTAGCTCGCCGCCTGCTCCTGGTGCAGCTGACTCAGGTGGGGCACGGGTTCCCAGTAGGCTCCGCTCTCATGCTCGACACGGCGGGTGTGGATGCCGAAATCCGGGGAGACGCGCACGCCGCTTTTCTCGGACTCGGGGTGGAGCCGCGGGCCGCGGTAGGGGGCGCTGACCCAGCGGAAATCAACGCCGAGTGCCCGGCGCAGACCCTCGTCGTCGTCGGGCGCCAGGGCGAAATGGTCCTTGAGTCGGCGGTCGATGCCAGGGTTCGCGCTGTAGTCGATCGGCACGCGGTCCGGCTCCTGGTGGCGGAACGCGGCAAGCACGCGTTCGCGCGACGTCAGCTCTTGCATGGTATGGTCCCTCCGCTGGGCTCTCGCGTCGTGCGGGCGTCAGTATAGGGGCAGCAGGTTGGCGCGTGCCAGTGCATGGCGCCCACCGGTGGGCGAGCCGACGGTTTTCAGGTGCGAACCTTGACGGCGGAGGGGAACTACTCTACCATAGTCTTGGGGGAAGTATCGATATCAGTTTCTGGGGGAGGTTGTGCCATGCGCAAAGCTCTGCGCTTTTCGGCGACCGCACTGGTCGTTCTGGCCGTTGCCGCATTCACTCTGGCGCCGCTGGGCTGCAGGTCGGACCACGACGGTCCGGCAGGTGAACATCCGACCGGCACGCAGCACCAGGCCGAGCCGGAACATCCGACCGGCACGCAGCACCAGGCCGAGCCGGAACATCCGACGTCGAGCGAGCATCCCCAGTAAGTCGGTCGGCAGTAGGCCGGTCGGCCTTTAGCATCCTCGCACAGGGGAGCGAGATGGGGGCCTTCCCCGTGCCGTCGCGCACGGGCCAGCGCCCAACCCTTCCTTTGCAAGCAGCGGATGACTGTGCGAACTCGACAGGGGGCATGACATGGACATCTTGCGCAGAAAATCGTTCGCGGCCATCGCGGCCGCCCTGATCCTCATCGTCGGCCTGGCCGCCTGTCAGGGGGACACGAATCCCCGGGGCGCCGAACTCGAACCCGTCCCGAACGTGGTCACCGCCGACATACAGGCCGGCATCGAGAGGCATATCGAAGAGCAGTCGCGCCGGGGCGGGGGATACTTTCGCCTGCCATGGAACGACTCCGAACTCGCGCTCAAGCTCGTGCGCGTCCACACCGAGTACCTGGCGAACCTCGGCCCGCGACGCCACTTCGCCTGCGTCGACCTGGTCGACGTCTCCGGCGACGTCTATGACGTCGACTTCTTCCTCGTCGGCGACCCCGGCGACATGCGCGTGACCGAGACGACCGTCCACAAGATCAACGGCCAGCCGATCTACCTGTGGCGACAGAAGCGCGACGGCACATGGGAGCGCGTGCCGCCCGAGGAGGGCTCCGACGAACTGCTCGGCGTGATGACCGGGCAGGACGAGTTCGACTTCCGCTACCGCGTCCGGCTGCCCCGCATCGACGGGCCCGCCCGACTTTGGCTGCCGCTCGCCAGCTCCGACCGCTTCCAGAAGGTCACCGTCAAGCACATCATCGCGCCGGTCGAGCACCACGTGCTGACCGACTCCGAGCACGGCAATCAGGTGCTCTTCATGCGCCTGGACCGCGAGCACAGCGGCGAGCCGATCGAGGTCCTTTACCACGTCATCCGCACCGAGAAGGGGGCCTATCCGGCCACCGGAGAACACCCGCACAGATACCTGCAGCCGGAGCGCCTGGTGCCGGCGGGGGAGACGTTCCGCAGCGAGGCAATGAGGGTGACCGAAGGCATGGAGAGCGACCTGGAGCGGGCCCGTGGACTCTACGACCACGTGATCGACCGCATGAGCTACATCAAGGCCGGCCAGGGCTGGGGCCGGGGCGATGCCGTTTACGCCTGCGATGTGCGCACGGGCAACTGCACGGACTTTCACGCCTACTTCATGGCGCTGGCCCGCTCCATCGGCATCCCCGCGCGCTTTGCCATCGGCGCCGCCATACCCTCCTCGCGCGACGACGGCGGGGTGGACGGCTATCACTGCTGGGTGGAGTTCTACGCGGACGGCAAATGGTGGCCGGTGGATATCAGCGAGGGGGACAAGTACTCGAGCCTGGCCACCTACTACTTCGGCCATCACCCGGCGAACCGGCTGGAGCTGAGCCGCGGTCGCGACCTGAAGCTTGAGCCGGGTCCGCAGTCGGGCCCCATCAACTTCCTGGCCTACCCCGTGCTGGAAGTGGGGGGCGAGCAGGTCTCAGTGCAGGTGCAGTTCTCCTTCCGCCGCCGTGCGGCGGAAGGCTGACGCCACCACAAGGCATGCAAACGTTGCCGAGCTGCTCACCGCGTTGTGCCGGCGTGCAAGGGACGGCTTCAGACGCCGCCCCCGAGCGTGAGGGCTTGACAGGTGGCGCGCCGGAGGGGATAAACGGGGGTGCCAATCCAGCAGGGGAGGGCGCCCGTGTTCGGCCCATCGCACAAGCAGCTCATCGAGTTCTGCCACAGTTTCGCCACCATGCTCGACGCCGGCCTGCCGGTGGTGCGCACGCTCGACGTGCTGGCCGGGCAGGCGCGGGGCGGATTCGCGCGGGCGATCGGGCGCGTGCGGGACGGCATCGAGGCCGGCGAGGGGCTGGCGGAGGCATTTGCGCGCACCGGCAAGTTCCCCTCGCTCTTCGTTGAACTGGTCTCGGTGGGCGAGGAGAGCGGGGCGCTGGAGGCGACGATGGCTCGCCTGACGCGCCACTACGAGCTGCAGCAGCGGCTCCGGCGCGACTTGCTGCGGCGCATGGTAGTGCCGGTCATCTACTACGTGATCGCGGTGGCCGTCGTCTCAGTGGCCGCCTGGATCATCGCCACGATCCGCGACGAGCCGACGCAGTTGGCGCGCCACCTGCTGATCGGATACGGCGCGCCGCTGGCACTGGTGGCGGCTTACGTGTTCGTGGTCAGACCGCTCGGGGCGACGCGGGCGGTGCACGAGGTGCTGCTGCGCGTGCCGTTGCTCAACACCGCTGCGCGCTCGCTCGCGCTGGCGCGCTTCAGCATGGTGATGGAGCTTATGCTGCAGTCCGCGGTGCCGGTGCATGTGGCGGTGGAACGCGCGTGCAATGCCACGGGCAACGCGGCGTTCGCAGCGCGGGGGGCGCGGGCAGGCGAGATGATACAGCAGGGCTCCACGCTGACCGAGGCGCTCGCGGCGACGGGGCTCTTTCCGCCAACGGACCTGAACATCATCGACGTGGCCGAGCAGTCGGGCACGCTGACCGAGCGGTTCGCATGGCTGTCCGAACATCACGCCGATCGTGCGGAACGAGCAATGGCCGCCCTGGTGGCCGGGCTGGGTTGGCTCATCTATGCCACAGTGGCACTGATCATCATCTACTTCATCTTCCGCATCTTCACCGGCTACGCGGGCCAGTTGCAGCGGTTGGCGCCCCGCGGGCGGTAGGCGTGCGGCTGTTCGCGCTTATGGCGGCGCAGGTGCTCGCGTATGGTCCCGTCGTGAACGGACGGAGAGGGCCGGGGTGCCGAGTGAATCCGAACTGCTGCCCCGATACGCCCGCGCCCGGGATGCGGAAGCCTTCCGGGCGCTCGTCGAGCAGCATCAGGACATGCTCTACGCCGCTTGCCTGCACGGACGGCCGCAACCGGCGCCCTCACGGCAGGAACACGGCTTTTCGCACACGGCCCTCCAATGCCATCTGAACGCCCTCGGCGAACCGCTCCAGGCCGAACCGGTGCGTGACCAACTTGTTGCCCGGTATGCGGCTATCGGCGAGCAACTGCAGCGCCGTGCGCTGGTGCCGGGGCGCGAAAATGGTGGAGCCAATAACGTGCAGGGCGTTGTCATGAATGGTTTTCGTGTCGATGCCCGGCGGGTCCTGGTTCTTGGGCAGGCCGCCGAAGAACAGGATGCGTCCACCCCGGCGGGCCATCTGCACCGCCTGCACCTGCGACTCTGGGGTGGAGTTGGCCGTGATGACCACCTCGGCGCCTTTTCCGTCGGTCAGCTCTCGCACGGCACTTACCACGTCGGTGTCGGCGGCGTCAATGGCGTGGTCCGGTCCGAAGTCCACGCTCATGGCGAGTCGCGTCTCGTTCACGTCCGCCACGATCACACGATCGGCTCCCCGCGCCCGCGCCAGGCTCACATGTGTGCAGCCGATGGGCCCGACCCCGAGCACGACGACCGTATCGCCGAGGCCAACGCGCGCCCTCTCCTGAGCGTGAACGCACGAGGAGACGGGCTCGGCTATGGCGGCAGGGGCGGGGTCCAGGCCCTGTGGCACCTTGCAGATGGTGCCATGCCGAACCGCCGCCTCGGGGATGGCGAGGTACTCGGCGAATCCGCCGGGCCATGCCTGGGCGATCCGCCGGTATTGCTCGCACAGCTCATATCGCCCGTCGCGGCAGAAATCGCACTTGCCGCAGAACACCAACGGGCCGATGCTGAGCCGGTCGCCGGTGCGCCAGGGCCCGGTGTAGTCGGGCCCCAGCTTGTGCACCGTGCCGCATATCTCGTGGCCGAGCACCCATGGGAAGACAACCCGGCGGTGCCCCTGCCGCAGCGTCCGCAGGTCGGAGCCGCAGAGCCCGCAGGCGTCGACTTCGAGCAGCATTCCGCCGGCCGGGCAGTCCGGCACGGGAACGTTCTCTACGGCGTAGTCCATCGGTGCGTGGACGACGACAGCTCTCATGATGCTCCGTTCACTGGGGTTGTTCAGTCAGGGCGTCTTGCATCCGCCGCAGCCTGTAGACGAAGGAGTCGGCGTCGGGGGCGAAGTTCTCCCGGGTGAGCATCTGCCCCTTCGTCACGTCGGCCGTCAGCCGGCCATGCTCCGCCAGCCCGACGGGTATGGCGCCCTTTGCGCGGGCTTCGGCATAGGTGTAGATGCGCCCGCGGAAGTCCGGCCCTCCGATAGTGCTCACCGCCTGGCCGGCCTTCAGGTTGCGTTTGGCGATCGCGACTACCTCCGAATGCATGGCCTTTGGCGCGACGGTTACCTCCCCGAGCAGCACGGCCTCCGCGATGGACTGCGGCGTCTCCAGGTCGCATAGGTGGTAAGGTCGATAGTGCAGGTAGTACGGCCCTTCGGCCTTCGTGATGTACTTTATCTCCTTGCGCACCCGGGGATCGTCGCTGTAGACGATGGCGAACACACCCGGGCCCACCTTGCCGGTGGAGAAGTCCACGGTGCCGCGGCGCTCGAAGATGCCGCCATCGGAACGGGGGATGAACGTCTGCGCGAGTGCGTCGAGCTCCACCTTCGGGCCGTGCATGCCGGGCACGTCGGGCAGCAGGCCGGTGGCGTTCGAGACGGCCGCCATCTCCACCATTGTCTTCGTGCCGTCCACAAAGCTTGCCAGGATCTTGGGGTTCATATCCTTGCGGGCCGCTTCCTCGGCGCAGCTTTTGGGCGTGGCCCCGTGGTCGATCGGGTTGTTCTTGCCCTTGCCCAGGCACACCACTTCGAAACCCATGAGCCGCGCCTGCTCGTAGAGCATCATGCAGACGCCGGGCTCGTCGCCCGAAGCGACGGTGTAGAGCGAACCCATGCGCCGGGCGGTGCGGCTGAGCAGCAGGCCGACGGTCACGTCCGCCTCGACGTTCAGCATCACGATGGGCTTTGCGTTCATAATGGAGCGCCACGCCACAGATGCCCCGACGTCGGGCACTCCGGTCGCCTCTACGTTCGCCTCCACGGCTTCCAGGGCGGGCAGGAGCATGGCGTCGGGGGTGACGACCACGCGCCCGTCGGCGATGGCGTCCTGCGCCTCCTGCTCCACGTCGGTCACGACGATCTGTTCCCTGGCGCGACCCAACTCGGCGAACACGGCCATGGCGCGCTGGGGCTCAATGTCGGCGATGGCGCAGACGCGCATGCCCACGACGTTATTGAGGGCGTGGGCGAGGCCGCTGCCCATCTGACCGCAGCCCACAATGCCTACGGCGATGGGGTTGCCGTCAGCCTCTCGCTGTTGCAGCTTGTTGACCAGTTCCACGCTGGCCTATCCCTCCGGTAGCGGTAGGTTGCGCAGTTCGGCGAGCGCGCGGAAGTCCTCGCGCGTGCGTTCGCTAGAGGGTCGTGTTCGGACCAGCCCGGCCGCGGGGTCAGGTATGGGATACTCCTCAAAGGCGTAGGCGAGCACCTCGCCATGGTCGTTGATGATCGTCGCCTTCGCCCCGCCCGTTCCGTAGTCGATTCCCGGCAGGTAATCGGCCACGGAGATCCTCCGTCAGGGGCACCGGTGGAGGCATGAATATACCGGTTTGGGGGCGCACATCGCAACATGCTGGCGGGCCGTTGTAAGAATCCGGACGCGGAAGGGGCGCCAGATCGGCCATCGTCCGGCCATGTCCGCCCCTATGGTTGGGGGGGGCTTCGCTGGCTGCCATGGGCTTACAAGCCGGGGGCCCAGAGGTAGAGGAAGGCGGGCCCGCTGCCACCGAGAAGCTGCTCCCAGCGCGGGCGGGCCGCCTCGGCACGCGCGCCGCCGGGGGCATATATGTTGGCGGTGTAATGAGGGAACGGTCTGTAAAGCACTACGTCGTAATGAGTTATGCCTGCAAGCTCGCTGGCGGCGGCGATCGCATCGTCCAGGTACCCGACCTCGTCAACCAGATGCAGCCCGAGCGCGGTCTCGGCCATCATCACGCGCCCGTCGCGGATCGTGTCCAGATCCTCGTCGGTGACCCCGGGGCGGTTGTCTCGGATGGCCCTCATAAAAGCTGCAAAGTGGCTGTTGATAAGCTCTTGCAGCATCGCGCGCTCTTCGTCGGTCAGGCTCCTGGTGGGGGAGCCCATATCCTTTTTCTCGCCGGTCTTGATGATCTCGGACTCGATCCCGATCTTGCCGAAAAGCCCCTCGACATTTACAAGCTGCACCAGCACGCCGACCGAGCCGGTGACGGCGGAGGGTGCGGCGAAGATGCGGTCTGCGGCAAGGGCGACGTAGTATGCCCCCGAGGCGCCGACGTCCGTCACGGCAGCGACAACCGGTTTGCCGGTCTCTTGTCGGAACTTCAGCACCTCTCGGTAGATAGTATCGCTGGAGCTCACCTCTCCGCCGGGGCTGCTGATGCGCAGCACGACCGCCCGGACACGACGGTCCTGGCGCGCCCGGTCCAGTTTCTCACGCACGTCGGCGATGGTGGTGTTCGCCCCGGGATACCAGATGCCTGCCGGGGGGCCGATGAAGCCCTCGATGTCTACCAGGGCGATGCGGTTGCGCTCGAACCAGCGCGGCGACTGCCGCACCAGGACTGTGCGCATCTCGCCTGCCAGCAGGCGCTCCACGTTGATGCATCCCGTGCCCAGCAGCACTGCAAGCACTGAAAGGCAGGCCATCGCGTGGCGTCGCATCCTTATGCCTCCGAAACAGTTACGCACGGTGCAAGACGAAGGATGTGCTTTGTGCTGTCCCCCCCGGTAGGGGGAAGGTGGCACGCCCGGGAGGATTCGAACCCCCAACCCTCGGATCCGAAGTCCGATGCTCTGTCCAGTTGAGCTACGGGCGCGCCGCATTCCGTGACGATACGCCACAACGGCCGCCCCATCAAGTGCACACCGGCAACGTTGACCCGCCACGCGCCGTGCGGCTACAATAGGTGCCGGTGTGGCAGCGTGCGGACGTTGCCCTCTGCGCCACTATTCGCCGGGAGAGCACACCATGGCCACGTCCCCCCAGGAGTTGGAGGCCCGCCTGAGCGACCTGCGGGACTCTCTTTGACCTGCCTACCAAGGCGGCAGAGCTGAGCGATGTGCAGCAGCAGATGCAGTCGCCCGGTTTCTGGGACGATCAGGAGCGGGCACAAAGCATCGTGCGACGGCTGACCTATCTGAAGCGCCTGGTGGAGCCGGTGCGCGAGCTGGAGCAGGAGATCGAAGACCTGCAGGTGTTGGCGGAACTTGCCCGCGAGGAGAATGACGAGGAGACTCGCCAGGAGGTAGCCGAGCGCACACAGAGGGTTTCGGAACGGCTCGACAGGCTGGAGTTCCGAACCATGCTCGGCGAGCCGGAGGACCCGAGCAACGCCTTCCTGAGTGTCCACGCAGGAGCCGGCGGCACGGAGAGCTGCGACTGGGCCCAGATGCTGCTGCGCATGTACATGAGATGGGCGGAGGGCGAGGGCTACGACGTGCAGGTCGTCGAAACGCGCCCCGGCGAGGAGGCGGGCATCCGCAACGCAACGGTGCGCATGGTGGGGGATTGGGCTTTCGGCTACCTGAAGGCCGAGGTCGGGGTGCATCGCCTGGTGCGCATCTCCCCGTTCGACAGCAGCGGTCGGCGCCACACCTCCTTCGCCGCCGTGGACGTGGTCCCCGACTTGGGCGAGGACATAGATGTCGAGCTGAACGACAGCGAGATCGAGATGGAGTTCACCAAGTCGAGCGGGCCGGGCGGCCAGCACGTCAACAAGACCTCCTCCGCGGTGCGCCTGAAGCACGTGCCGACGGGCATCACCGTTTTCTGCCAGAGCGAGCGCTCGCAGCACAAGAACCGTGCCCTGGCCCGGCAACTGCTGAAGGCCAAACTCTACCAGCACGAGAAGCAGAAGCGCGAGGAGCAACTCGAACGCCTGTATGACGAGAAGGGCGAGATTGCCTGGGGCAACCAGATACGATCGTACGTGCTGCAGCCCTACCAGATGGTTAAGGATCTGCGCACTGAGCTGAAGACCAGCAATGTGCAGGCGGTGCTCGACGGCGAGATTACGGAGTTCATGGAGGCCTACCTGCGGCACCGGCTGGAGCAGAAGACGGGGGTGGCCTGAACGCCCGCCGCCTCGCTGCATTGAAATCCCCGTGCGTGCCCACGTAGAATCAGCACTTCACCTGTAGCCGCCAGCGCAGGAGGGGAGCGTGTCGCAGCCGGAAGAGAACGCCCGCAACCCGAACCGCATGAGACGGTTCGGCGCCTGGCTGCTGGAGCGTGTCTACGGCCACGGGGCCGCGCGGGCGGCCGTGGCGAGCTTTGCCGTCGTCATACTGGCGGGCGCGCTGCTGCTCACGCTGCCCGCCAGCAGCCGTTCGCGGACGTGGACCTCTCCGGTGGACTGCCTTTTCACGGCGACCAGCGCCGTCTGCGTCACGGGGCTGATCGTGCGCAGCACGCCCGACCACTGGTCTCTGTTTGGGCAGGTCGTCATCCTCGCGCTCATCCAAACTGGCGGGCTCGGGATCATGACCCTCGGCGCCTTCACCGTCATTTTCATCCAGCGGCGGCTCTCGCTGCGGTTCGAATCGGTGATGACGGATATTGTGGAGACCCGCGCGCAGGAGAACGTGTGGACGCTGATCCGCTTCATCTGCCTGTTTACACTGGTGGTGGAGGTCGCGGGCGCGGCGCTGCTGTTCTTCGGTTTCGGCGCAGGTGTGCCCCCTGCAGGACGCCGCCTGTGGCATAGCGTCTTCCACTCCATATCGGCGTTCTGCAATGCCGGCTTCAGCCTGAACAACGACAGCCTGGTCGGTTACGTCGACAACGTCACCGTGAACTTGGTGGTCGCCGGCCAGATCGTGCTGGGCGGCATCGGATTCGTGGTGGTGCGAGACGTGCTGGAATACGTGCGCTGGTGGGTAGTGCAGAGACGTGGTCGTCGGCCAAAGCTCTCGACCCATTCGAAGCTTGTTCTGACCGTTACGGGCGTGCTGATCGTGGGGGGGATGGTGGCCTTCCTGGTGGTGGAATCCTACGGATCTCTTTCCGAAGCGCCGTGGAAGACGAGGGTCCTGGCCTCCATGTTCCAATCCGTCACGCCGCGCACGGCCGGTTTCAACACCGTTCCGACAGGGCTCGCTGACCTGGCGCCCGCCACGGCGTTCCTGCTCATGGTGCTCATGTACATCGGCGGCAGCCCGGGCAGCACTGCCGGCGGCATCAAGACCAGCACCCTGGGCATCATGGTCGCCAGCATCATCGCCACACTGAGGGGAAGGGACAGGGCGGAGATGTTCCACCACACGGTCCCTGCGGAGACTGTGCACCGCGTGGCGAGCATCATTCTGCTCTCTGTCGCGGTCCTGGTGGTCGGCGTCTTCCTGCTGCTGATAAGTGAAGCCGCCAGTTTTCAACTTGTAGTCTTCGAGGCCGTCAGCGCGTTCGGCACGGTTGGCCTTAGCCAGGGGCTAAGCGGCCCTGCCACGGAGCTGACGGCGGCCGGCAAGCTGGTGGTAACGGTGCTGATGTTTGCCGGCCGGCTCGGCCCCGTCACCCTTGTGCTGAGTGTGGCTCGGCTGCGCGATCGCAGTGTCTACAGCTACCCGGAGGACAGGATACTGGTCGGCTGACCGCCCGGCCGGCCGGTTGAAACGGGGGCGCATATGTGTAAAATAGAGTAGAGGTGCGTTTCTGCACCGGATCCGTAAAGCTAACTGGAAGAACCTCTTACGAATATCGCCAACATGGCGCAAAAGGATTACTACAAGGTGCTCGGTGTCTCGCCCGAAGCATCGGACGATGACATCCGGAAGGCCTATCGCCGCCTGGCCAAGGAGCATCACCCCGACCGGCACGGAGGCAGCAAAGCCGCCGAGGAGAAGTTCAAGGAGATCAGCGAAGCGTATGAGGTCCTCGGAGACGCCGAGAAGCGCAAACAATACGACCAGCTTCGCGAAGCACGCCTGCACGGATGGGGCGGAGGCGCGCAGGGAGGCTTTGAGGACTTGTTCGGCGGCGGCCGTCAGTGGCAGCGCGGTGAGGGCATAAGCTTCGAGGACCTGGGCGGGTTGGGCGACGTGTTCAGCCGCATGTTCGGGGGCAGCGCCAGCGCGGCGAGCGGCGCCCAGGCCCGCGCACGGCGCGGCGCCAACCTGAGCAGTTCGGTATCAGTACCGTTCGATACAGCCGTCCACGGCGGCAGGATCGAAGTGCAGCTCCCACGCGAGAAGGCCTGCCCCCGCTGCTCGGGCTCCGGGGCTGCGCCGGGCAGCTCGGCCAGAAAGTGCCCCCAGTGCGGGGGAAGCGGGCAGGTGATGAGCGGGCAGGGCGCCTTCAGCGTCGCCAGGCCATGCCCCCAATGCTTCGGCCGCGGCAAGATCATCCAGAACCCATGCCCAAAGTGCCAGGGCAGCGGCACAGTCGAAGAGCCCTCGCGCGTAGAGGTCACCATCCCCAAGGGAATACAGGACGGACAGAAGATCCGCCTGGCGGGTATGGGCCAGCCCGGCCATGGGGGAGCGCCGCCCGGCGACCTGTTGCTCGAAGTCCACGTCGCTGCCCACCCCGAGTTCGAACGCAAGGGCCGGGACATCCACAGCGAAGTGACGGTGAGCATGGTCGACGCCGCCCTAGGCACCAAGACGGACGTGCAGACCCTTCACGGGGAGGTGACACTCAGCATCCTGCCCGGCACGCAGCCGGGGCAGAAGCTGCGCGTGCCAGGCTACGGGCTTGAGACGTCCGATGGCCGAAAGGGCGATCACTACGTCCAAGTGAAAGTGCGCATACCCCGCAAACTGACCGCCGAGCAGAGGAGGCTGCTGGAGCAGTTGCGGCGCGCGCCAGCCGCGGCGAAGTAGGGGGGCACTGTCGGCGGCACCCTGACGGGGACATTGACGCAGGCGCAAAGAGCCAAAGACCGGGAGCACGCCATGAGACATGATGATCGCCAGGTGGGCTTGAGCCCACATCACGGATCGGACATCTTCCGCAGCTTCATGGAGGATTTCTATGCCATGCGCCGCGCCCTCGGCTCACGCCATCGCGACGCATGGCAGCCGCCCACGGACGTCTATGAAACAGACTCCGAGGTCGTGATCAAGATGTCCATACCCGGCATCAATCCGCGCGAACTGGCCGTGCAAATCAACGGCGATGTGGTGACAATCTGCGGTGTGCGGAAGGGGCCCGCCCCCGGAACCGTGGTCAGCTACCACCAGATGGAAATCAGAAACGGGTACTTTGAACGGCGGATCCTCATCCACGTGCCCTTCGATGCCGACAAGGCGCAAGGCGAGTACTCCGACGGGTTCGCCTATGTGCGCATCCCCAAGGCCCCGGAGGCGGCAAGGCGGGTTGTCACCTTGCGGATCAGCCTGTAGACGGCGCGCCAGGGCCACGACAACTGAAACCGACATCCCGGAGAGGATGATGATGGTAGAAGAGATAGAGAACGAAGAGGGCACTGCGAAGAAGGACGAACCCCTCGAAAAACAGCCGGCAGAGAATGCCGAGAGCGCGTCTGAGAAACCTGAACAGAGCGCCCAGACCGAAGATGAAGAGGGACTGGAGCGCTCCGAGTTGCCGGAGAGACTGCCCGTGCTGCCCCTGCCCGGGAATGTGGCCTTCCCCGGCATGGTGCTGCCACTTCACGCGCGGGGCGAGGACCAGGTAAAGCTCATCGAGGAGATCGTGCTCGGCGATAAGCTGTTCCTCGCCGTCGCTCCCCGTCAGGAGCCCGAAGGCGACGAGCAGCCCGGCCCGAGCGAGCTCTATCAGGTAGGCACAACCTGCGTGCTGCTGCAGATGCTGCGCATACCCGACGGCTCCGTGCGGTTCCTCGCCCAGGGCCTGACCCGTTCCCATATCGAACACTTCAGCCAGACGGAGCCGTACCTCGAGGCCGACGTACGCCACCTCGAGGATGAAGAGGTGGAAGACGTCGAGGTCAGCGCAATGTTCCGCAACCTCCGCGAGCAGTTCCTCGGCCTCGTGGAAGCCATGCCCAACGTGGGCGATGCCGTGCAGGTGGCCGTCACCAACATCGAGGAACCCGGCGCCCTCGGCGATCTGGTCGCGCACAACCTCAATATCGACATCGCGGAGAAACAGGAGGTCCTGGAGACGCTGAACGTGAAGGAGCGCCTGCAGAAGGTGACTCGCCTGCTCGCCCGGGAAGTCGAGTACATGGAAGTCGCTCAGCGTATCCAGTCCGAGGCGCGAAGCGAAATCGACAAGAGTCAGCGGGAGTATTACCTGCGCCAGCAGCTCAAAGCCATCCAGGAACAACTCGGCGAGACCGATTCGCAAATGGCAGAGATCGAGGAACTGCGGCAGCAGATCCAGGAGAAGGACCTGCCCGAGGAAGCTCAGCAGGAGGCAGAAAGGGAGCTGACCCGGCTGGAGCGCATCAATCCCGCCAGCCCCGAATACACCGTCGCGCGCACCTATCTGGACTGGATCATCGCACTGCCGTGGAACGAGAGCACCCCGGATAACCTGGACCTGGAGGAGGGCCAGCGCATCCTCGACGAGGACCACTACGGCCTGGACGACATCAAGGACCGTATCCTGGAGTTCCTCGCCGTGCGCAAACTGCGCGGCGAGATGAGCGGCTCCATCCTCTGCTTCGTCGGCCCCCCCGGCACTGGAAAGACTTCCATCGGGCGTTCCATCGCCCGCGCCCTCGGGCGTAAGTACATCCGGGTCTCCCTCGGCGGCACGCGCGATGAAGCCGAGATACGCGGGCACCGGCGAACCTATATCGGCTCCCTGCCCGGCCGCATCATCAGCGCGCTGCGCAAGGCCGGCTCCAATAACCCCGTCTTCATGCTCGACGAAGTGGACAAGCTCGGCGCCGATTTCCGCGGCGACCCTGCCAGCGCACTGCTGGAAGTGCTCGACCCTGAACAGAACGACACCTATACCGATCACTACCTCGAAGTGCCCTTCGACCTCTCTAAGGTGCTCTTCATCTGCACCGCGAACTTCACCGACCCGATCCCCCCAGCACTCAAGGATCGCATGGAAACGCTGGAGTTCCCCGGCTATACCGAGGAGGAGAAACTCCAGATCGCCAGGCGATACCTGGTGCCCCAGCAGGTCGAAGATAACGGCCTCACCGAGCAGCAGTTCGCCATTACCGACGACGCGCTGCGGCGACTGATCAACCAGTACACGCGCGAAGCGGGCGTGCGAAACCTCGAACGTCAGATTGCATCCCTCTGCCGCAAAGTAGCCAAGCGCATCGCACTCGGCGAGGCCGATGCCGGAGCGATCGACCTCGACCAACTGTCCGACCTGCTCGGGCCGGCCCAGTTCGTGCCCGAAGTGGCAGAGCGCGTCAGCGAACCGGGAGTCGCCGCCGGACTGGCGTGGACGCCGAGTGGCGGAGACATCCTCTTCGTCGAAAGCACCGTCACCCCCGGCGAGGGCAAGCTGACCCTCACCGGCAAGCTCGGCGACGTGATGAAGGAAAGCGCACAGGCCGCCCTGACTTACGTGCGCGCGCACGCCGAGGAGTTCGACATCGCGCCCGACACCTTCGAAAAGAGGGATTTCCACATCCACGTGCCCGCCGGCGCGATACCCAAGGACGGCCCCTCTGCAGGGGTCACCATGGCCGTCGCCCTCGCCTCCGCATGCACCGGGCGCAAGGTGCGCCACGATGTGGCCATGACGGGGGAGATCACCCTGCGCGGCAAGGTACTGCCCGTCGGCGGCATCAAGGAGAAAGTACTCGCCGCAAGCCGCGCCGGCATCAAGACCGTCATCCTGCCCGAACGCAACGAGAAAGACCTGCCGGACGTGCCAGAGTACGCCGCCCAGCACCTGGAGTTCCTCACAGTGGACAAAGTGGGCGACATACTGCCCCTTGCGCTCGAGCCGCAGGACGCTCCCGCGCCCGCAGAGCCCGGCGCCGCCACCCCCAGCGGCGAAACCCAGCAGCCCGCCCATGCCCGCGAACAAGGCCCTTCTACTTGACCCTCTCCGCCGCACTCGGCTACACTACTATCAGTATGCAAAACGCGGTGCGCCCGTAGCTCAACTGGACAGAGCATCGGCCTACGGAGCCGAGGGTTAGGGGTTCGAATCCTCTCGGGCGTACCACAACCTTGCCGCAGTGCCCCGTCCTCGGCGCAGCGACCGCCCACCACGCGCCCCGCAAACCACTCAGCCTTCCCCGTGCCCATGCCTGCGGCACAGCGCGTGAGGGCAATCCCTGCCGTCAGTCCGCAGGGGTGCCCCGGCGCTCAACCGCCGCCTCAATGAAACCGGCGAACAGCGGATGGGGCGCCGTCGGCCTGCTGCGGAACTCTGGATGAAATTGCACCCCGACGTACCACGGATGCCCCTCCAGTTCCACGATCTCCACCAGGTCGTGCTTGTCGTATATGCCCGTCGGATTCAGGCCGTGCTCGCGCAGCACTTCGCGGTAACGGTTGTTGAACTCGTAGCGGTGCCGGTGGCGCTCGTGCACCACCTGTTGCCCGTAAAGCCGCCGCGCCATCGAGCCCTCCTCGAGCCGGCAGGGCTGCGCCCCCAGGCGCATCGTGCCGCCCATGTCGGTCACTTCCCGCTGCTCCTCAAGCAGGCTGATCACCGGATGCGGCGTGTCCTTGTCCACCTCCGTAGAGTTCGCGCCCTCCAACTCGCACACATCTCGCGCAAACCCGATCACCGCGCACTGCATACCCAGGCAGATGCCGAAATACGGGACCCCGTGCTCGCGCGCGTACCTCGCCGCCGCGATCTTGCCCTCGATGCCCCGCACGCCGAACCCGCCCGGCACCAGCACGCCACCCACGCCCTCCAGACAGGGCTCAGCGCCCTCCAACTCAATCTCCTCGCTCTCCACGCGCCGCACGCGCACGTGCGCCCGGTTCGCGATTCCCCCGTGCTGCAGCGCCTCGTAGATCGACTCATACGCCGACTGCCGGCTGATGTACTTGCCTACCACCGCCACCTCGACCGCGTGCTCCGGATTGTCCAAAACCTGCAGCATCTGACGCCATTCGGCAAGCTCCGCCTCGGGCACCTTCAGCCCGAGCCGCCGGCAGATCAGGTCATCCAGCTTCTGCCGGTGCAGCATCAGCGGTATTTGGTAAATATTCGGCTTCGCATCCAGCTCCTCGATCACGCACTCCTCATCCACGTTGCAGAACAGGGCCACCTTCTCGAAGTGCTCCCGTTTCATCGGCTGTTCGGCCCGGCAGATCAGCACATCCGGGAAAATGCCGATCTGCCGAAGCGTTCCCACGCTGTGCTGCGTCGGCTTGGTCTTCAGCTCCTGCGCCGCCCGCAAGTAGGGCAGCAACGTCAAGTGCAAATACAGCACATCCTTCGAGCCGTAATCATGTCCGAGCTGACGTATCGCCTCCAGGAAGGGCAGCGCCTCCATGTCGCCCACCGTACCCCCGATCTCGGTAATCGCCACGTCCACGTCATCGGCGTCCAGGCTCCGAATCCGCGCCTTGATCTCCTCGGTCACGTGGGGGATCAGTTGCACGGTCTTGCCCAGATAGTCGCCCCGGCGCTCCTTCTCCAGCACAGCCTTATAAACGCTGCCCGTGGTCAGGTTGCACTTCTGACTCATCGGCGCGTCCGTGAACCGCGTGTAATGGCCCAGGTCCAGGTCCGTCTCCGCGCCGTCGTCCGTCACGTACACCTCCCCGTGCTCGTACGGGTTCATGGTGCCGGGATCGACATTCACGTAGGGATCGGCCTTCTGCAGCCGCACGCGCAGGCCGCGGCTCTCCAGCAGCAGCCCGATGCTTGCCGAGTTGAGCCCCTTGCCGAGGGAAGAGCAGACGCCTCCGGTCACGAAGATATGCTTTGTCATAACGCCGCCAGGAGCTTGGGGGAACAGTTGCCGCTGCGCAACGGCGCCATTCTACGTTCACCCCCCCGTTCGCGCAACCCGCCGCAGCCCGCCCCCTGAACACTGCTTGCCCCTGCCATCCTCCTCGTCCTCGCCCTTCCACAGCTCCCAGCGCCCCCTCCTCTCTGGCCTTGCCGGTGCCCCGCGTCGCGTTCGTCATAGTCCGGCATCGCCGCTCTGCAGGGCTTGACCTCCCCGGGGCGGAGCCCTATATTGCGGTCATGGCCATTCATGGGACAATGGTCGCCGAAGCAGGCAGTGGGGCTGCACACGACGACGCCGGGCGCGATGGGGCAGAGTGCGCCGGCGGTTGGCCGTCGCGGGCGACGCCTTGGGAGTTCGCCAGAAGGCGGCGAACTCCAGCGCTCTCTGACGGAGGCGACCTTTGCGACATCGCCAACCCGTACCTCTTCCAGAGCCGCCGCCATGAACCGGCCGCAGGGATAATGCAATTCCGCCACCGCTACTACGCTGCGTCCCTCGGCCGCTTCCTCACCCGCGATCCTCTGGCGCTCATGATGTGGTTTGATCTCAGGGGCAGCCGCCCTGGTCTGCGAGGGGTGGTGGCAATGTACAGCTTCGCGGATCAGACCCCCGTGCATAGAAATGACCCGCTGGGCCTGTATTCCCTGAAGGACTGCAGCCACGACCCGCGCTGCCAAGTGATACAGCTTGAGCGCAAAGAGCTCAAGAACTATGGAGTCGCTAAGGAAATATTGCTTGCCGCCAGATGCGGGCTGACCGTAACCGGGGCTATCCTGGCCCCGGAACCATGCCTAACCAAGGCGGTGGCCGGTATCGCTCTCGGCTCCTCCTGCATCGCCGCGATCGAGTCGGTCTTTTCAGGAGACCATTGGCGCTACGTCAAGGCAGGGTGTATTGGCGAGAGGCGGTTCCCGACCAGGACGATGACTTTGCCCTTAGCTGGGGCCTTTCTCTTCAGCGAGAGCAGCATGTTCACCCCTACGGACAGTGGCATGCTTGCGATCAGTGGAGGAGCTGTTTACCAGCAAGACGTGAAGCGCTACGAGCAAGCCATCTGGCGGTATCCGATATCCGTGACTATCATCGAAAATGTCGATCCGAGGGATTGGCCAGCCATCTACTATGACAACGCCACGCGTAGTTATAGAGAACTGGAGAAAAGTCGCACGTTCGAGTTGGAAGCAGAGACGAAGGTAGTTGCCAGATCCGATACGGACTCATGCGAAGCGGCAGGTGTAGACCCCGACGCCACACGCCGCCCCGGATCACCCATTTGGGCTGGTACCCACGGAAGCGAGACGCTATAATATAGGCGTCTGAGGGCCGTTTCAATGGGTTTTAGCACTTCGCGCGAAGGTCAACCCATGGGTGAAAAGGAAAACGAGGCGCATCGCGGGTTATGAGGACACCAATGACGCCGACTACCTGCGACACGATCCGACCATGCGTGAAGTGGTCGGCCGGATGGAGGGCGACCGGCGCGCGGCATCCAGCAGCCAGATGGCGCGGTGGGAGACGGAGTTCCTGACCGGCACGCTGAACTTCGATGCCCTGCGCAGCCTGACGGGGGCATGGGTCCAGAGGGTTCAACGCTACGCTCCCATCGACCGGATCGTGCTGGACACGGACAGCTCCGGCAGCCCTACCTACGGCAACCAGCAAGGCGCCGCCTACAACGGCCACCTGGGGGAGGAATGCTACCATCCCCTGTTCTGTTTCAATCAGTGCGGCGACCTGGAGGGGGCGATGCTCCGTCCGGGCAACGTCCACAGCGCCAAAGACTGGAACGTGATGCTGGAGCCGGTCGTGGAGCGTTATCGCTCGATGGACATCGAGCGGTTCTTCCGTGGCGATGCAGCATTCGCCGGGCCGGAGCTGTACCGGTTTCTGGAGGAGGAGGGCTTCCTGTACGCCATCCGCCTGCCCGCCAACCAGGTGCTTTACCGGCATGTTGAGCACCTGACGAAATCTGCGCCGCGTTGGCCGCGAACGACGCGACAGGTGCGCTACAAGAGCTTCCGCTACCGGGCCGGCAGCTGGCAGAAAGCGCGCCGGGTGGTGGCTAAAGTCGATTGGCACGCGGGAGAACTCTTCCCTCGCGTGGGCTTCATCGTAACGAACCTGAGGTGGTGGTCGAAGAACGTGGTCCGGTTCTACAACCAGCGGGGGACCGCGGAGCAGTGGATCAGGGAAGGCAAGAATGCGGTGAAATGGACGCGGCTCTCCTGCCACGCGTTCATCGACAACGCGGCGCGGTTGCAGCTTTTCGCCCTGGCCTACAACCTGGCGAACTTCATGCGGCGGCTCGCGCTACCGGAGCCGGTCAGGCACTGGTCGCTGACGACGCTGCGGGAGAAACTGGTGAAGATCGGAGCGAAGGTTGTATGCCATGCGCGCTACGTCGTGTTCCAGATGGCCGAGGTGGCGGTCCCGCGGGAGCTGTTCGGAGCGATCTTGCAACGGATTCAGAGGCTATCCCCGGCGCCGACATGACATCGAGCGGTACGCACAGAAAGGGCCGCGTTCTGCATTCGCGAACGCAGCGGGTTTGTCTCGAAAGGCAAGAACCTGCTTCTCGCCCCGCATCCCGGGCACGGAAACGTTCCGAAACAGGCCGCAGCGCCCGAAGCTTCCGTGGATTTCGGGTTGACAGACCTCGCGGGGGGGTACCCTGTCAAGTCGAAGGACAACTAATAGTTTCTCTACAGTAAATGGGAAATCCCCAATGACCGGTCTACATCCGGAATTGAAGATTGCAGGATTTGAGTATCAGCCCGCTATTCCGTACCAGGAAGGCGTTACGCGTCGCGATCCGAGCCCGGTTATCCTGATCGACGGACTCTACCATGTCTGGTATTCGAAGAACCTGCTTTCTCCGGATGGTTTCAGGGCCAGTGTATGGCATGCCGTCAGCTCGGACGGGATAAACTGGGAGGAACGCGGCGAAGCCATCGGCAAGGGCCGCAGCGGCAGCTTCGATGCGTGTGGGGTGTTTACGCCCAGCATCCTGGTGGCCGAGGGCCGCTACTGGATGACGTATACAGCGATGCCCATGGAGTGGTGCGATGCCAGGCAAACGACGAAAGGCGCGGTGGGTTTGGCAGTGGCCGAGTCGCCTCACGGGCCCTGGGAGAAGGTCTATGACAAGCCGATCCTGCGCTGCAGCGACGCCCCGACGGCGTTCGATAGCCTGCGGGTGGACGATACGTGCTTTGTCGTGCGAGAGGGACGCTACTGGATGTATTACAAAGGCCGGCAGTGGAACCGCCCGCCCAGGGAAACCAAGATGGGATTGGCCATCGCCGAACGCCCCGAAGGCCCTTACGTCAAGCACGAGGGCAACCCGGTGCTCGATAGCGGACACGAGGTATGTGTCTGGCCGCACCGGGGCGGAGTAGCTGCCCTGATTAGTGACGTGGGACCGCAAGGCCGCACGTTACAGTACAGTGGTGACGGCATCCGCTTCCACCGGGTGGCCGGACTCACGCGCGTGCCCCACGCGCCGGGACCGTCCCGGGACGACGCGTTCGTGGACGGCGCAGACTGCACCTTCCAGTGGGGCGTGTCAATCGGCGGCACCGGCAAGCTCGGCGAGCCGAAAACAGACCGCCCCTACATACAGCGCTGGCAGATCATGGACTGACGTGCCGGCAAGCCCCTGCTTGGCGCAGTTCGTCCTGGCTCTGCGCCAACCCAGACCGGCACGCCCGGTTTCGAGATCACCCGGAGGACGCAGGGCCATCAGTGCCATCGACTCCGCTGCGAGACGGACGCGGTCAAACCCCGGAACCACTTTGTCTGTGGCCCCATCCATATCGTTCGGGACCAACCGCAGCTACCGCCTCCGGGATATGCACGCTTCCCCGACTGCGAGGTCGGCGCCGAGCCGCCGTTCGGGGGCGAGTACGGCCTG
>CAYQXJ010000006.1:0-224718 GCA_964421565.1 uncultured candidatus Brocadiaceae bacterium | reverse complement strand
GGGGCTCGGCGCACGAAGCGCCCGGCCACGGCACGGGCGGTTTCCCGGACCCCGTCCGAGCCGGGGGCGGCCAGGCGTCCCGGCGCGTCCCGCGGTTGCGGGGCGTGCGTCGCGCTGCAGTCCGTCGCCCATCCGCCCGGGGCGTGGCGTTCACGTCGACGGCCTGGTGGGGGCGGCCCTGCCGCATTCGCCCCCATTACGAAACGAACCCATTCTGTCGCATCCGACTTGTTGAACACAGCTTATAGCTTGATGTGCTTTATGGCATAGGCGGAGACCTCGGCGCCTGCGGCGCGGGGAGGCCGTCCGGTCGGTGTCCGGCGGGTGACCGCCCGGTGCCCCTTTCGCGCATGCCGGCGCGTCGGGCGTGCGGGGGCGGGCGCCGCCCACGGGTTGCGCCGGGACGCACGCTGCGGTAGGTTGGCGGCCTTGCATGAGAGTGTGTTGAGCAACTGGCCCCGAGGGCCGAGGAGGCCGCCGTGCAAGCAACCCGTCCGAATGTGCTGTTCTTACTGATCGACGACCTGGGCTGGCGCGACGTTACCTGCTACGGAAGCGAGTTCTACGAGACGCCGAACATCGACGCGCTGGCGGATGAGGGCATGCTCTTCACGCACGCCTATGCGTCGTGCCCGGTATGCAGCCCCACCCGGGCCAGCATCATGACGGGCAGGTATCCGGCGACGCTGGGGCTGACCAACTACATCGACTGGCACTGGCGGACGCATCCCCGCAGCGGGCGCGTGATCGATGCGCCCTACGTCCGGCAACTGCCCCATTCGCAAAGGACGCTGGCCCGGGCGCTGGGCGAGCAGGGCTACCGCACCTGCCACGTCGGCAAGTGGCACCTGGGCGGGCCGGAGCACTACCCCGAGCGGCACGGATTCGACCAGAACATCGGAGGCTGTGAATGGGGCATGCCGGTGCACGGTTACTTCAGCCCGTGGAACATCGCCACGCTGGAGAACGCCCCGGAGGGCACCTACCTGACCGACCACCTCACCGACTGCGCGATCCGGTGGCTGAAGAACCGCGCCAGGACGCCCTTCTTCCTGAACCTGTGGTACTACTCCGTGCACACCCCCATCCAGGCGCCCGAGCAGATCGTGGAGAAGTACCGGAGGAAGGCGGAGCAGATGGGACTGGCCGAGAGGGAGCCTGCCGAGCTGATCGGCCCCAGCCCGTTCGACCCGCGCCAGGAGCAGCAGATCAAGCGACGCGTGCTGCAGTCCTATCCCGAGTACGCAGCCATGATCGAGAGCATGGACGCCGGCATCGGCCGCGTGGTCGCCCACCTGAAGGAATCCGGCGAGTGGCAGAACACGGTGGTGGTCTTCACCTCGGACAACGGCGGCCTGGCGACGGGGCGGCACGGCGGCCCGACATCGAACCTGCCCCTGGCCTTCGGGAAGGGATGGATGTACGAGGGCGGCACGCGTGTATCCACGATCATCCGTTGGCCGGGGCTCGTCCGGCCCGGCTCGCGCTGCGAGGTGCCGGTAACCAGCACGGACTTCTACCCGACTCTGCTCGAAGCGGTCGGTGCGGCCCCCGAGCCGGCGCAGCACAGCGACGGGGTGAGCCTGGCGCCGCTTCTGCGCGAAGAGGGCGCGTTGCGCCGCGATGCGATCTTCTGGCACTACCCGCACTACTCCAACTGCGGCGGCAGGCCCGGCTGCGCCGTCCGCATGGGCGATCACAAACTGATCGAGTTCTTTGAGGATGGGCACCTGGAACTCTACAACCTGCGCGAAGACATCGGCGAGACGAGGGACCTCTCGAGGGAGCTGCCGGACCTTCGGCGGGACATGCTGGACCGGCTGGAGGCGTGGAAGGAGCAGGTCTGCGCGCGCGTGCCGACGCCGACTCCGGATTGGCCAACCCACCGAGAGGATGCCACCGACCCCGCCTCGCCGCTGGTCTAAGGCGGTGTCGGCTGACAGGTGCAGACTGGTGCGCCGGCGAGCTGGCGGCGGTCCCGCCCCGTTGCGGCTGCGGCGGTGCGAAGCGGCTCTGAGCTCGTCAGTTCACCTTCCAGGGCTTGAGCGCCACTTGGCCGGGGTCTGGCCGGTCAGTTCGCGGAAGCGCCTGTAGAAGTACTTCTCGTTCCCGTAGCCGCAGGCCCTGGCGACCGCGCTGACCTTCAGCCCTGTTTTCGCCAGCAGCCGCTTGGCCCGCTGCAGCCGCATCTGCTGGATGCAGTCAACCGGGGTGACGTCGAGTTCCTCGCGGAACGCTCTCAGCAGCCTCTGGCGGCTGACGTGCAGGCGGTCGGCCAGAGCAGCGACGTTTATGCCCGTATCCAGCAGGGACTCCAGCAGGGCCCTGGCTTCCTGGACGAGCCGCCTCTGGCGGTCCCCGTCCTCGCACGATTCGCCGACATGTCGACACGCAGAGACGAGCTCAAACAGCAGCGAAAGGGCGCGGTAGGGATCGCCCCGCTCGTGGCGGGAGTAGAGCTCGAACATTTGTTGCCAGCAGCGGATGGCGCGGGCCGGCTCGGCCGGCCGGCAGGTCGGGCAGGTGCTTGAGAAACCAAGGGAATGCCCGAACGCTTCGGCTCCCCCTCCCTGGAGGCGCATCCAGTAGAAGTGCCACGGCTCATGCGGATGCTCGTGGAACTCGTGCGCTATGCCCGGCCAGATGCAGAACATGTCGCCGGGACCGACTTCGAACGAGCCGCTGCGAGACGTGAAGATGCCGCGCCCCCGCGTGACCAGGTGCGGGTAGACGACGTCCCGGACGGCGGAGCGGCGGGAGGCGCCGTAGCCGGTGAGTTCTCCCACGACGCCTGCCCACACCGTGGCCGTCTCCAGCCCTTCAGGTAGGGGCCATGCATGGGCGACGACTTTCTCGTCAGGCATGTCAAATAGTTACCAATGAATCACAGAAAGTAACCTTCACTTTGTTGCTGACAACCCTCAGCACTCCTATACTACATTATCGCTGTCGGAGTTCATGTCAAATAGCAACTCGGCGTTCCACTGACTCGGACCACTTCTGCTCGCCGGGCGAGGGGAAGTGCCGCTTGGGTACGCATCGACGAGCCAGCAGAGAGAAGCCATGGCCAGACATCCCAGTTTCCTCGTCTTCTGCGTCGACCAGATGCAGGCCGCGTGCATGAGCTGCGCCGGACATCCGGACGTCGGGACGCCGAACCTCGACCGCCTGGCCGAGGAGGGCGTGCTTTTCTCCCGGGCCTATTGCGACAACCCCGTTTGCACCCCCTCTCGGGTCAGCATTATCACCGGCCTATCCTCGCGCCAACACGGCGTCTACACGAACGGATCGATGATCGCCTCGGACGTCCCGACTGTGGCCTCCGTGCTGAACGAGGCCGGCTACCGGACCAGGGCCTGCGGCAAGCTGCACCTGCAGCCCTGGTTGCACGAGTCCTCCCCGGAGTGGAATCAGGGCTGGCGTTCCGGCCGGGTGGACGCGATCCCACCGGGCTACTTCGGCTTCGAGGGCTGCGACTACGTGGGCGGACACGTTAACTACGTCTACGGCGACTACCTGCACTGGCTGAGCCGCGAGCACCCGGGGCTGGCCGAGGACCTGACGGCCCCGCAACGGCTGGCGGCGTGGGCCTACTACGAGAACAAGGGGGCCCGGGTACCGGACAACCCGCTCACGCGCACCTGGCGGATGGAGATCCCGTCTGAGCTCCACTACAACAACTGGATCGCCAATCGCTCGATCGATCACATCCGGGGCCTGAACGACGAGGAGCGGTTCTTCCTTTGGTGCTCCTTCCCGGACCCGCACCATCCCTTCGCGGCGTGTAAGCCCTACAGCGAGATGTACGACCCGGGCGAGATCAAACTGCCCGGGCACTGGTCCGAGCCGACACACGAGATGCCCGACATACCCCGCTGGGCTCACGGCATCACGCTGGAGGACTTCGACGAGCCCGGGCTCCGGGAGATGCTGGCCCAGACCTACGGCATGGTCAGCCACGTTGACGAGTGCGTGGGCCGGGTGATGGAGGCGCTCCGCGAGACCGGCCGGGACGGCAACACCATCGTGGCCTTTATGGCCGACCACGGCGAGTACCTCGGCGCACACCACCTCATCTGCAAAGGGATGCTGCCCTACGAGGAGTTGATCCGCGTGCCCTGCATCTGGCGCGCCCCTGGCGGCGTGCCCGAGCAGGAGGTATCGGAGCCTGTCAGCCTGCTCGACTTCGCTCCGACGGTGCTCGACTATGCGGGGGTGCCGGTTGAGAACCTTCGTCCCCATCCCGACCAGGGCGTGATGCCGGAGGACGCGGACCGCCCATGGTTCGACGGGGTGAGCCTGCGGGAGACGCTCGAGAGCGGACAGCCGCCCGCCACGCGTGACCTGGTGCTGGCCAACGAGGAGAACCGTCCGTTCGGCCCGCGCCCGGTCCGCTGCCGCACACTCGTCACCGAGCGGCACAAGTTGGTGCTCTTCGCCCGGGAGGGTAACAACTGCCTGTTCGACCTCGAGTCCGACCCCTACGAGCTTAACAACCTGTGGGACGACCCGGCCACGCAGGACTTGAAGCGACGCCTGCTGGAGCGATACGCCCACCGAGCCATCTGGACGGAATACGCCGGCCGCGGCCGGCTGGCAGGCGCATGACCGTGGACACAGAAGAGACCAGGACTGTGAGATTCACCGCCGAACGCGCCAAGTTCGAGCGCGAGCTGGACGAATACTACAACACCTATCCGACCGACATGTCGAAGGTGGAGGCGAAGATGGACCGCGTCAGTGCGGAACACCCGGAGTGGGGCCCGTGCCGCCGGAAGGCGATAATCTACGAGACAGCCGCCGAGCTCTGTCCGGTCAAGGTCTTCCGCCATTTCCCGTTCTTCTACGAGCTGGACACCGGGCTGGGCCGCTACCGCTGGGGCAGCCATTCAAGCCGGTGCGACGGCGTCGGAGCGTGGATGTATCGCCAGCCCCGGCAGCGGGAACTGGAGCAGCGGGCCGGCGAGCAGAAGAGCGACTGGGATATGGGCCTCTGCCACGGTCCGCCCGTGTTCGACTTCGACCACCACTGCCCCGGCTACGATAACGTGCTGCAGAAAGGCGCGGCGGGCATCATGGACCAGGCGCAGAAGCGCCTGGCGCGCGGCGACCTGGACGAGCAGCAGCGGGACTTCCTGCGGGCAACCATCATCGGCAACCGCGCCCTCATCCGCATCGCCGAGCGCTTCGCCGAACGGGCGGAGGCCATGGCGCAGGCGGAGGAAGAGACGCACGTGCGGCGACGCCTGGTGCGCATGGCCGAGACGGCCCGCCGGGTGCCGGCCGGCCCGGCCGAGACGTTTTACGAGGCGCTATGCACGATTATGTTCATGCGCCACGTACTCGGCGGAATCGAGGGGCTGGGCGAGAGCATCTACGGCCAACTGGACCGCATGCTGCAGCCCTACCTGGAGGCCGACCTGGCCGCGGGCAACCTCACGATGGAAGAGGCAGAGGACCTGATCCGCTTCTTCCTGGCCATGACGGACGTGAAGTGCAACATCAAGGAGGAACCCCGCGAGACCTCCACCACCGTCATGATCGGCGGATGCGACCGCGACGGGACGCCCGTCTTCAACGACATCACCCGCATGGTCATCGACGCCTATCGCGAACTCGGGCTGGTCAATCCCAAGCTGAACGCGCGCATCTCAACGGACCATCCGGACGAGTACTTCGACCGGCTCGCGTCCCTCCAGAGCGCCGGACGGAACGTCCTTGCCGTCTTCAACGACGACGTAGTCATCGAGGCCAACGTGCGCATGGGCAAGGCGCCCGAGGACGCCCGGCTTTACGTCGGGGGCGGCTGTCAGGAAAACGTGCTGCAGAATACCGAGATCAACTCCCGCGCCAGCATCTACCTGAACATTGCCCAGGTGCTGCTAATGGGGTTCTTCCCGGAGGACTGGAAGAGCTACACCCGGCCGGCCGGGATTACACCGCACCGCTACGCCGGCGCCGAGACGTACGAGGAGTTCCGCGACCGGTTCCTCTACAACCTGGAGGCCGTCGCCAACCACGAGATCAGCCTGCGCAACGCGACCGAGAAGGAGGGCTGGTGGTACAATCCCTGCCCGGCGCACTCCTCTACCCTGGACGACTGCATCGAGAACACGACAGACATGCTGGACGGCGGCACGCGCTACGCCGGGGCCAGCGTCAGCCTGATCGGCGCCGGCACGGTGGTCGACTCCCTGCGGGCCGTCAGGCAGCTCGTATTCGAGGATCGGCAGGTGGACATCGAGGAGATGTCCGAGCTGCTGCGGTCGAACTTTGAGGGAGCGGAGGACCTGCGCCTGCAGGCCGTCAATCGCGTGCCCAAATACGGCAGCGACGACCCGCAGGTGGCGCAGTTCGCCGCCGACGTGCTGGCGGACCTGGCCCGGGTGACCTCCGGTCGACCGAACACCCGCGGCGGGCGCTACGAGGCCAGCATGTTCGTCTACCGCGCATTTCGCATGCACGGTAGCAAGACCGGCGCCACGCCCGACGGGCGCCGCGCCGCGGAGCCCCTCAGCCCGGGCATGAGCCCGAGCCCCGAGGGCATGCGCCGCAGCGGCGGTCTGACGGCCGTGCTCGGGGCACTGGAGCCCATCGACCTGGCCGACTATCCCGTAGTTGCCGTGCTGGACGTGAAGCTGCCGTGGGCGGACGGCGGCCTCGCTCCCGAGGTGATCGCTGCCGTCATCCGCCGATTCCTGCAGGTTGGGGGATCGGTGCTGCAATTCAACGTGGTCGACCCGGACGTGCTGAAGGAGGCCCGCGAGCACCCGGAGCGGCACGGCGACCTGGTGGTGCGGGTCAGCGGCTACAGCGCGCGATTCACGACGCTGCCGGAGCAGATCCAGGACGAGATCATGCAGCGCGAACTGGCGCGCGTTCAGTAGCCTGGAGCCCGCGGCCGCCGTCGCTCCGCCGGCGCACAAGTCATCCCTTCTTGAAACTTTGGAGGAACACAGATGCGGCTGGAAATCCACTCGGCTTCGCTCGACGAGCCCGCTGCCGTTCACGCCTACGCTGGACCCTGCGAACCGATCCCCTCCTCGCTGGAGGAGTCGGAGGACGTGGTCGTACTGACCTGCGCGGAGGAATCGGCGGCACTCTACGCGTCGGTCGAGGTGCCGGGCGCGGAGGGTGGGCGCTGGCTGGCGGACAACGGAGGGCGCGGCTTCGCCGAGGATGACGGCCCGATCAACTTTCGGGCCGAGGCTTGCCGGACGCGCGTCCGCCTCGTCGAAGAGCTGGCGGGGCAACTGGAGGACGAGGGCATGCCGCCCTCCCCGTCGGTAGCCAGGACGATCTCCGAAGTCCGAGCCACGCTCGACGCCGGCCGAGTGGACAAGGCCCTCGAAGGGGCCTTCTGGGCCGGCGAGCGGCTGGTCGAGGCGGAGGTCGAATGGCGCCTGCGCGGCCCGACCGAGCTGCAGCTCGGCATCAACACCAAGGGGCTGCACAACGCGCGTGAGGCGTGGGATGAGCACTTCGCCGGACGCTTCGACTACGCCACCGTTCCCCTCACCTGGGGGGTCCTCGAGGTCGAAAGGGACAATCCCCGCTACGACGTGCTCGACGAGCTGGTGGCGTGGGGCCGTAAGCATGGCATGGGCATGAAGGGCCACGCCATGGTCTGGCACAGCGGGTTCGAGAAACGCGGCTGGATACCGGAGGTGAGCTTCGAGGAACTGAAGGAGCGCTGCGCGCGGCGCGTCCGCACCATCCTGAAGCGAATCGGCGGCGAGCTGGACGCGGTGGAGCTGATCAACGAGCCGGTGCAGGCTGCGTCGGTCGATCTGTCCGTCGAGCAGCTCCTTGAGGAGACGGAGATGGTCTCCCGCATCTGCCGGGAGGAGGCGCCGCACGTGCGGCAGATGATCAGCTTCTACTCCGAGGACGAGGTCTGGTATTCCAGCCGCTTACGCGACGGCAAGCAGGCAATCACGATCGCGGAGTTCATCGAGCGGTGCATCGACCGCGGGGTCGAGCCGGACCTGCTCGGCCTGCAATACCACATGCCCGAGAACCTGTTCAGCCTGCGCCGGGTGGGTCGGTACTGGCACGAACGATTCGGCCTGCCGCTGCACATCACCGAACTGACGCCACCCTCGGGGGCGCAGCCTTCCGTGCGGATCGACGGCCGGCCGATGGAGCCCTACCTCAAGACCTGGCGGGGCCGTCCGTGGAACGAGGAGGTGCAGGCCGACTACGTGCGCAGCTTCCTGCGGCTGTTCCGCGCGCTGCCGTGGATCGAGAATGCGACTTTCTGGGCGACGACCGACGCGCCGATCCTCTGGCACGACTACCTGCTGGGCACGCCGTGCGAGCTATACCGACTCCCCTGGGCGGCCGGCCAGGGCCTGCTGCGCGAGGACCTCAGCCCGAAGCCGGCCCTCGCCGTAACCGACGAGATCAGAAAAGGAAGCGCAGAATGATCGACGCGCAACGACCGAACGTGCTGTTCATCGCCATCGACGATATGACCGGCTGGCTCGGCTGCATGGACACCAACCCGGACGTCCGGACTCCGAACATGGACCGCCTGGCCGAGCAGGGCACCGTGTTCACCAACGCCGTCTGCACCTCGCCGGTCTGCAACCCCTCGCGCACGGCCATATTGACCGGGCTCAGCCCCGCCGAAACGGGCTGCTACCTGCTGATCGACCACCTCGCGGCTTCGCCGGTGAGGGACGAGGCGCTGCCCATACCCCTGCACTTCCGCCGCAACGGCTACCGCACCATGGTCGGCGGCAAGGTCGATCACGGAAACAGCGTCGAGCGGGCCGTGCAGGACGTCCGGGGCGAGAGCATGTGGGACGAGAACGCCGGAGTCTTCAACGGTCAGCAGTTCGACATGCACTCGCGCCACGCGCCCGACCTGACCCACGTCGACGGCTACTATAAGTTCGCCTTCCACTGGGGGCCCCTGGATGATGACCAGTCCGAGACACTCAGCGACAGGCTGGTGGCCGACTGGGCCGTCGAACGCCTGCGTCAGGACTACGACGAACCGTTCTTAGTGGCGGCAGGCTTCTTCCGGCCGCACGTCCCGCTGATCGCTCCTCAGCGGTTCTTCGACATGTACGACCGGGAGGCGCTGACGCTGCCGCCGACCGGGCCCTACGACATGGACGGCATGCCGCCGGCCGCCCGGCAGATAGCCCTGGCCGGCTACCAGGATTCCAAGCAGGGCATGCACTACCAGATCACCGAGCACGGCTACTGGCGCGACGTTCTGCACGCCTACCTCGCCTGCATCAGCTTCACCGATCACTGCGTTGGCCGCGTGCTGGATGCGCTGGACGAGAGCCCGTATGCCGACAACACCATCGTGGTGCTCTGGGGCGACAACGGCTGGAGCCTCGGCGACCACTTCCACTGGAAGAAGTGGTCCCTTTGGGACTCGGGTGCGCGCGTGCCGTTCATCATGAGGGCGCCGGGCATGAACCCGCCCGAACATCGCTGCGACGAGGGCGTCGGGCTGATCGACATCTATCCGACGCTGCTCGAGCTCTGCGACCTGCCGGAGGTGGCGGGCCTCTCGGGGGTCAGCCTGGGGGGCTTGCTCTCGGGCGAGCAGGCCAAGCGCGAACAACCCGCGCGCACCTTTCTGGGGCCGAACAATCAGTCCCTGCGCACGCGGCGCTGGCGCTACACCCGCTACTGTGACGGCAGCGAGGAGCTGTACGACTACGAGAACGATGTCCAGGAGCACGTCAACCTGGCCGAAGACCCGGACTACGTCGAGGTGAAGGAGTCGCTGGCCGGATGGCTGGCTGAGGATCCGGCCCCGGCCATCTCCTCCTCCCCGCCCCCGGGGGCGACGCTGCGGCCCGAGCCAGGCGAGTCCGTATGGTTCCGCGGCCTGGAGGACGGTTTTGCTGGGCGACCGATCACGGTTCGGGCGAAGGTACATGTCGAGGCCGACGAGGCGGTGATCGTGCACCACGGCAGTTGGTTCGCAGGCTACTCCCTCTATGTCAAACAGGGCAAGCTGTGCATGGGCGTGATGGACGTCCAGACCCCGCTGCGCTGGGACGCCCTGCAGACGACCACCACAGTCGTGCGCGCCAACCGGCAGCTGACCCACGGCCTCGTCGAGGTTGAGGGCTGCCTGGACGCCACCGGAGCGATCACGCTCAGAGTCGACGCCGATGTGGTCGGCACCGGGCGGGCCAACGGACCGCTTTCGATCTACCCGTGCGGCCTGCTGGAAGCCGGCGGCTACAGGCAGACCGGCTACGGGCCGATCGGCGACTACGCCGAGCAAGAGGACTTCCCGGGCAGCGTTCGGGACATCTCGATTTCGTACGGCGACTGACACGCCGTCTCTTATCGACCGCTATCCGGCGCAGCACACCACCGATCTTCACAAGGGTCGCGAGCTGCAGAACGTCTGAACTCTGCCGGGCCAATCGCCAGAGCCCTGATTGTTCGGCCGCCACGTGGTGGGCGCCGTCGCCGGGCAAGTGGAAAGCTGGACTACAGCCGTCACGGAACGGACGGGCAAGCCCCCTGCCGAAGTGCCGCGATCCCTGGTTTGTAGAGAGGGGGGATTCCCCGCTAAACGCCAGCCGGCAGGTTGGGGTCGACCGGTTCAGCGCCCGGCGTCTTGATGCCCCGGCGTTCGAGCAGTGAACCTTCCAGCCGATAGAACTCGACGAGCGCCTGCATGTAGTTGACTACGGCCTGGACCTGCGCAATGCGGCTGGCGACCAGGTCGCGTTGCGCCTGGGCGACCAGGAACGAGCTGGTCCGCCCCACTCGAAACTTCTCCTGCTCTGCGGCGAGGTTCTGCTCGCCGAAGCGCCGCGTGGCGGCCGTGGCGGCCACTTGCGCCAGCGCCCTCTCGACTTCAACGTACGCCGTGCGCACATCCAGCGAGACCAACTGCTCCAGATTCGCCACAGCCTCGGCGGCCTGGCTGCGAGTGAACACGGCGGCCCGGTGGCGCGCGCGGGCTGCGCGGTTGAGGGGCGGGTACTCGAAGTTCAGACCGGCCAGGGCGTCGTAATGGTCCTGCGTGATGTCGCCGATGCTCTCCGCGAACGCGTCCGCCAGCCCGCTCTTGCCCAACTGCAGCACGAAGTCGAGGCGCGGCAGCAGGCCGTTGCGCGTCTTGACCAGTTCCAGGTCGCCCCGCTTGATTTGGAGTCGTGCCTCATTCAGGTCCGGGCGCATGCGCAGTGCCAGTTGCACGTGCGTCACCGGGTCCTCCAGAGGATGGCGCAACTCGGCGCTGGCTTCCAGCTGCGCGAGCATCTTCGGTTCGTCGCGAAGTTCCAGTTGGCGGCTCCAGAATCCCTCCAACAGCGGGTTGGTGAGTCGCAAAAGTCGCAGTCGCGCCTTCTCGGCGTCACTGCGCGCGTTGATCAGTTGCTCGCGCCGGCGGGCCAACTCCGCCTCGGCGGCCGCCACCTCTCCTTCGGCGATCTTGCCCACCCTCACACGCTCGCGCGTGTCCCGCAGTTGCCGACGCGCCAGCTCCAGCGAATCCTCGAAGACCTGGACATGCTCAAAACCGGTGCGATCGGCACCTTCTCGCTCTGGCCCTTCCCGCCGGCAACGCCAACGTTCGAAACGATGGCCACCATCGTGGCGCGCAACATCGGTAAGATCAAAACACAGGCCGACTGCTACGGCGCACGCATTGTCGCGGGCGCCAACCTGGGGGCGGACCTGTTGCCGGGCGGCAGCGGTGACGATGCGGACACCTACCTGAGTGGGAGCGTTGAATCGCTGAAGGTCGGCGGAAACTTCAACAACTCCCTGCTGGTGGCTGGCGCGACCGCTGGCGGCGTCAACACGATGTTGCCGGGCGGCTACGACCTGTTCAACCTCGTGCTAACCGACGGATTCGTATGGCGCAGCACAGTCGGTAAGGTCAAGATCGTCGGGGACTTCGCCGCCTCCGCTTTCGGAGGGTACGGAATCGGCGCTTACGAGATAGTGAAGCCCATCGTGTTCCGCAGCAATGCCCTGTATGCGGGCTTCGACGCGCTTGCGGAGACGGGAATCTACTCGCTCTTCGGGTGATCCCTTGTTCGCGCGCTCGGTGGCACAGGCGTAGCGTGACCGCGACGATAGAAACGGCCTCCCGACGCACGGGAGGCCGTCGCACGTGGCGAGCCGCTGCGAAGCCGCGCGCTCTGCGCCGAGTTCGTGCGCAAGACAGCAGTAAGGGGTGGCGCAATGTCTGAGGTGTGGTCGACTTGATACCGTGCATGCGAGGTGGTCTGCCGATGGCGAGAGAACAGTGCCGCTGCGGCCTGCTGGCCGCCATTGCCGTCCTGATGCTTGCGCCAGGCATCGCCGCCGCCGAGGTGACCGTAAGCGCCAAGACGGTCCCCTATCGCGAAGTAGCCGTGGCCGCTGAGACCGGCAGGATAGTCACGGAAGTGCTTGTCGAAGAAGGTGAACCGGTGGAGAAACGGCAGGAGCTGGTACGGCTGAACGATGCCCTGCTGCGGGCCCAACTGCGCGTGAGCATGGCACATATCGAATCGGCTCGCCACCGCATCCAGGCCGCCGTGGCACAGCACACCCTGCTGCAGAAGGAGTACGAACGCGAGTTGGACTTGTTCGAGAAAGATGTCTCGAGCCAGGCGGACCTGGAACGGGCAAAGCTGGACATGGACCTGGCCGAACTTTCGATCCAGAACGCGCAGAATGAGCTGCGCATTGCGGAGCTGACGGCCGAGCGAGACCGGGTGCGCCTGGAGCAGACGGTCATCCGCGCTCCCTACGCCGCGCAGGTGCTCCGCATAGCCCGCCGTGAGGGCGAGGCCGCCGAGCCGCTCCAACCCGTGCTCAGCCTGGTGACGCTGGACCCCCTCTATGTCGTCGCCGACGTGCCCGTGGAGACCGCCGGACGGATCGAGCCCGGCGCACAGGCCACACTGGCCCTGGAGAGCTGGCCCGAGCAGCGCCTGAAGTGCACCGTGGTGGTGGCCGACAGCGTCGCCGACCCCGCCAGCGGCACCTACCGCGTGAAGCTGCGCCTGCCGAATCCCGACGGGTCGGTCGTTGCGGGCACCTTCGGAACACTGACGTTCCAACTGACCGACTGAGAACCACATGTGGAGGCCGCATGCAAACCAGTGAAGACCAGAAAGCCCGCGGACCCGAGCAGGAGCGGCAGGTGCGCCTGCATGCCCCGGATGTGGACCTCGACTACGCGAACATCACCGTGGTGGCGAGCACGCCGGAGGAGGTTGTGCTGAACTTCGGCTTCAACGCAGGGCCGAACGAAGAGGGTGAAGTCCACATCCAGGTGAGCAACCGCGTCATACTCTCCTACCCCTCGGCCAAGCGATTGGCCATCACTCTAGGCAACCTGGTGAAACGGTACGAGGATGCCCGCGGGGTCATCGAACTGCCAGAGCGCCAGCAGGCGCCCAGCACTGGCCCCAGCCCGGGGCAGGCGGGCACGTAGCGGCGAGCGTCGCGCCGAGCCCTTGAGCGGAGGCCACGGTGAGCCGGCAGGACCCACACGGTCACGAGCGCCCCGGGACCCCGGCGGAGCCCGAGCCGGCGCGGATGAGGCTGCTGGCGCTTATCGAGAGGCTCCGCGAACGGTCCGAGGCCGCTGTGGAGCCCGAGCAGTTCGTCCGCGAGTTGCTGGAAGCCATGGCAAGCGTCGCAGACGCGACGTACGCGGCTTACTGGCTGCCGGGCGACGAGGGCGAGTTCACGCTGGCCGCAGAGCTGCTGCTGAAAGTCAGCGGCGAAGCGGCCCACCAGTGGTTGCAGAGGTTGAAGGAGCTGGCAGCCGACACCGCGCAGCAGCGCATCGTGTGCTACCGTAGGGTCCCCGAGCCGGCAGGCGAGCTGCTGACAGGCGAGGCGTATGTCGCCGTCGGCTTCCCGGCGGAGGCTACGGCCGACGCCATGGGCTGTGTGAGCATCGTCGTAGGTGAAGGCGCCCCTGCCCTCTCGGACGCCGGCGTCGCGCTGCTAAGCCTTCTCGCTCAGTTCGGCGCATTGCGAGTTGCCAGCAGCCGCGCAGAGCACTTCCAGGCGCTCTATGGGGCGCTCAGCAGCGCATGGGATATCCTGGCAGAGGCGCTCGCGTTCGACCTTGCACTTCAGATGGCCCAGGTCTTGGTTGACAAAGCGCGCTCGCAACTCGGGGCCGCGCGCGTGTCTCTCGGGTTCGTCAGCCGCCGCAAGGTGCGGGTAGTCGCAATCTCCGGCGAGGATATCGTAGATCGGCGCACAAATACCGCCCGATTGCTGCAGGCGGCGCAGGCCGAGGTCCAGGTCAGTGGCGAAACGGGCCACTTCGATGCCGGTGCGCCGGATCAGGAACGCGCCCGCCAGTTGACCCGCTGCCCGCAGCACGAGCGGCTGGCGCGAAGCGGCGGCTCGCAGGCCGTACACAGCGTGCCGCTGCGCCGCGATGAGAGGCTGGTGGGGGTATGGACGTTCGAGTTCGGCGAGTCGGCATTCAGCGAAGAGAAACGGCAGGTGGTGCACGTTCTGGCCGGGCAGGTCGGCCCGGTGCTCGGGCTGGCGCTGGAGAATGATCGCGGTGTGCCGAAGCGAGTCGCTGACGGGCTGGCGAGCGCCGGCAAGTGGCTCTTCGGGCGTGAACACCCATGGCGCAAGGTCGCGGCCGTCGTGCTCGCCGCGCTGGTGCTGTTCGGCGTGTTCGGAAGGGTGCATTTCAGCGTGAGTGGCAGTTGCCGTCTGGCGCCGGCGGAACTGTACGTCTATGCCGCGCCCTTCGATGCGACGATCGAAGCGGCGCCGGTTCGCCCGGGCGACACGGTGGAACCGGGCCAGGTGCTGGTCGAGTTCGAGCGAGACGAGCTGGAGTTGCGCCTGCGGGAGGCGCTCAGCAACCGCAGCAGCCAACAGGCGCAAGCACGGGTGCTGCTGGACGAAGGCAAAACGGCTCAGTACGCCGAGGCCCGCGCGCGGCTGCAGGCGCTCGACGCAGAGGTTCAGCTCCTGGAGGACCGCCTGGCGCGCACCACGCTGCGCGCCCGTGTTGAGGGCATCGTGATAGCCGGCGACCTGCGCCAGGATATCGGCCGGCCCGTGCAAATGGGCGAACAACTGGTGGAGGTGGCGCCGCTGGACCGCCTGCTGTTAGAGATGCGGGTGGCTCAGGGCGATGTGACGTACGTGGAGCCCGGCCAACCTGGGACCTTCACCACCAAGGCGCAGCCCGGCCGAGAGATACAATTCAAAGTGGGTGGCGTGCGCCCGTTGCCGGAGACTCAGGACGCGGCCAGTTACTACATTGCAGAAGCGATAATCCCGGCCAGTGGCCGGCCGCTGCGCCCGGGAATGGAGGGGGCGGCCAGGGTGCGCGTGGGCCGACGACACGTAACATGGGTGCTAACGCGACAACTGGTCGACTGGGTGCGGTTGCACGTGTGGTGGTAATTGGGGATGTGAACGGTGCTCGGACCGAAAACGCCGGAATACGACCTTTCGGCAGAGCTGGAGTTTGAGGACCGCGTGCCCCACTTGCGCACGCGAACCCCACGGCTACGGCCTGATGCTGACATCGTGCCGCAGCGGTTCGGGGGTGAGGTCCACTTCGTGCTGCAGGACCCCGTCACCCTCCAGTACTTTCGTGTCGGAAGAGTTGAGCGCGAGATACTGGAACAGCTCAACGGCGAGACAAGCCTTGGCACCATCCACGACCGGCTGAAGGCGACTTACGGCAGCCGGGCGCCTTCCTTCCGCGACCTGGTCGGGTTCGTCTTCATGCTGCGGCACGCGAACCTGACCGTCAGCAGCGGCGACGAGGAAGCGCGCTGGACGGTCGAGCGGGCCGGCAAGAAGCGTCGGCAGCGCGTGAAACAGAAGCTGAGCAGTTTCATGTACCTGACCATTCCGCTCATCGACCCGGAGCGCTTCCTTCGGGCGACCCTGCCCTACGTTCGGTGGGTCTTCTCGCGCAAGGTGTTCGTGGTCTGGCTGCTGACGCTCGGGGCGGCGCTCTTCGCGTTCTTCTACAACGTCGAGGCGTTTGCTTCGCGGGCGAACGGCATCCTGGCCCCGGGCAACCTTGTGTATCTCTACCTGGCGTTCGTGCTGGTAAAGGGATGTCACGAATTCGGGCATGCGTTCGCCGCCCGGCACTATGGGGCGGAGGTGCACCGCATGGGCGTGATGTTCCTGATCTTCATGCCCGTGCTCTACGTAGATACGACGCCGGTGTGGGCTTTCCCGCGCAAGTGGCCGAAGGTGCTGGTCGGCGCGGCGGGCATGATGGTCGAGCTATTCATCGCTTCGTTGGCAGTCTTCGGCTGGCTGCTGCTGGAGCCGGGCACCATCCGCACGATACTCTACAACATAATCTTCATCGCCAGCGTGTCAGCATTGCTGTTCAACGGCAATCCGCTGCTGCGCTACGATGCCTATTACATCCTGGCCGATCTCATTGAGATCCCCAATCTGAGGCAGCGCTCAACGGATTACGTGAAGTACCTGTTCAAGCGCTATCTTGTGGGTGAACGCGTTGCGCTCAACACTGACTTGTCCCGGGAGAAGGTGTGGTTCCTGTGTTACGGCGTGCTGGCCACGCTCTATCGCTGCTTCATAGTCACTGGCATCCTGCTGATGATCGCCTCAAAGTTCTTCGCCCTTGGCGTAGCCCTGGCTGTGCTGGTCGCTATACTCTGGATTCTGAATCCATTTAGTAAGTTGCTCAAGTACATCTTTATCGACAAGGTGACCCGGCCAGTGCGCGCTCGGGCAATCGGTGTGTTCACAGGTCTCGTTGCGGCGGTGGTGCTGCTGCTCGGAGCGGTGCCCATCGACTCGGCCGTGCGGGCGCCCTGTGCGCTGGAGCCTGCCGAGCAAGCGATGCTCCGCGCCGAATGGCCTGGCTTTCTGACCGACGTGCGTGTTAGCAATGGCCAGCAGGTCGAGGCCGGCCAGTTGCTGGCAACTCTGAGCAACGAACTGCTGGACCATGGAGTGCGTCGCATGGAACTGGCAGTGCAGGAGTCGCGAGCGAGACTCCGCAGGCTCGAGGCAACGGGCAATCCCACGCAGGCCACTGTCGAACGCGAACGGTTGTCGCGCCTGCAGCAGGACCTCCAAACCACGCAGCGGCGCCAGGACGCCATGGCGATCCATGCGCCGTTCGACGGCAGGGTCATCGCGCCCGACCTCGATCGCGTTCACGGACGCTTCCTGCGCATGGGGGAGCCGGTGCTTGCCGTCGCCTCCCTGGAGGCGACCCGCGTGACGGCAGCGGTTGAGACGGCGGATATCGCCGCGCTTCAGAGTGAGGACGTGAGAGGAACGCGCATCAGATTCCGAGCCCTGCCCGCCCGCATATTCACGGGCACCATCGAGCGGATACACCCCTCGGCAACCCATCAGGCGCCCCCTGCCCCCTTGACAAGCGCCGCCGGAGGCCCCATTTTGCTGGACCCTCAGGCCCCCCAGGGCGCGCGAACCCTGGAGCCCTGGTACAGAGTGGATGTCGTCCTTGGTCCTGACGCCCGCTCCTTGCCAGTCGGCAGCGCAGGCACAGTGAGGTTCATCGTGGGCGAGCAGACCATTGGGCGGCGCATATGGCTGCGGCTGCGCCGCATGCTGCATCGGCGCTTCCTCATATGAAGCCCCCCTGTTGCAGCGCCATCAGCCCCACGCGGGCGCCCCGAGGCTCCCTTTCATCTCCTCCAGGCGCTCGTCGTACTCGAGCAGGTCTACCCGGATCCGCAGGTGACGTCGCTCGATGCCCCGCTGGGCCAGCCGAAAGAAGGGCAGGTGAAGCCGGCTGACGCGGCCCCCCTTTGCCCTCTGCGCTCGGCACCGCAGCCAACTTCCCAGCGTCTTGCTCCACCGGCCCAGTATATCGTCCTCCAGTGACAGGAAGAACTCGTAACTGCCGGGCTCGCCCTGGCGGCCGGCTCGCCCCCCGAGCTGGCGGTCGATGCGGCTTGCCTCGTGCAGTTCAGTTCCCAGCACGTGGAGCCCGCCCACCTGCGCCACCCCCTGTCCGAGCAGTACATCCACCCCTCGGCCCGCCAGGTTCGTGGCAATCGTGACGCGGCCGGGCTGCCCGGCCTCCGCGATGACCCGTGCCTCGGCGGCGTGATTGCGCGCGTTGAGCACGTTGTGCTCTATACCGCATTCGCTCAACCGCCTGCTCAGCTCCTCGCTGCGGCGTACGGAACGAGTACCCACGAGGACGGGGCGCCCTTGCCGGTGAAGCTCTCGCACGCGCTCGACCACGGCCTGGTACTTGTCCGCCCATGTAGCGAAGACCTGACAGGGCATCCGCCGCCGACGCATCGGCCGGTTGGTCGGGACGGCCGCCACTGGCAGGCCGAAGACCTTGCTGAACTCCGCCGACGATTCGCGGGCCGTGCCCGTCATGCCGGCCAGCTTCTCGTAGAGCTTGAAGTAGCGCTGGAAGGTAACCGATGCCAGGGTGCGATTCTCGTCGGTTACCGGCACGCCCTCCTTCGCCTCGATGGCCTGGTGCTGCCCGAGTGACCACGAGCGATCGGGCATCTGGCGGCCGGTGAACTCGTCAACGATACAGATGTGGTCGTCCACCACCAGGTATTCACGATCGCGCTGGAACAGGTGCTCCGCTCGCAGCGCCTGTTCCACCAGGTGCTCGAACGGACGACCGGGACGCCCCCCCGCTGCAGCCTGTCGCACCCTCTCAATCCCCCGCACGGTCATCTGCACGCCCCGTTCCTCCTCGTGCAGAATATAGTCCTGCCCTTCCCGCAGCCTTAGCGCCAGCTCGCGCGCCTCAGTGTATGCCGAAGCCCATGGCGAGACCTCGCCTTCGCGCTCGCTGATGATCAACGGCACGCGCGCCTCGTCGATCAGAATGCTATCGACCTCATCGACGATGGCGAAGTGATGCCCCCGCTGCACCTTGCCACCACCCGCGTTGGTGCGCATCGCATGGCGTTCGAACACGCCGACGGCCGGAGCGTTGCGCGCGGCATGCGCGCGAAGCTGGTCGCGCAGGTAATCGAAGGCAAACTCCTTGTTCGTGCCGTAGGTAATATCTGCGCGGTAGGTCGCTGCACGCTCGCGCGGTCCCACGTCGTGCACCAGGCAGCCCACGCTGAGCCCCAGGGCGCGGTAGATGCTGCCCATCCACTCGGCGTCGCGGCTGGCCAAGTAGTCGTTCACCGTGACTACATGAACGCCGCGGCCCGGCAGCGCATTCAGGAAGGCGGGCAGTGTGGCGGCCAGCGTCTTGCCCTCGCCCGTCTGCATCTCGGCGATCCAGCCGTGGTGCATGGCAACGCCGCCCATCACCTGCACGTCAAAGGGCCGTTCGCCAATCTGGCGCTTCGCCGCCTCCCGCACCAGGGCGAAAGCCTCGGGCATCAGCCCGTCCAACTCCGCCCCCCGGCTCAGACACTCCCTGAGCCGCGGCGCCGACCGGCGCAGTTCAGCGTCGGAGAGGCGCGCCGTCTGCGCTTCCAGATCGTTCACCTTCCGCACAATCGGCCGGAGTGCGGCTCGGCGCACCCGATTGGTGATGAGATGGGGGCGGATCATCGTGTCCCATTGGTCCAGGCCCGGACGCCTCGACAGGCGCAGACGTCGGATCGCAAGCTATTCTCCTGAGGGGCTTTATAGCACAAGCACCGTGACGCTTCAACATTCTCCCCATGTCCTGGCCACAGCCGGGCTTGGTTGGAATCGGCATTTGTGATTGGGCTGTACTCGTGCTGCTCGCGCGACGCTCTGACACCCTCTGCGATGGGACGGGACCGCATGGTTGCACCAGACGGGCGGGGCAGTGACACGGTTGCGAGGCGCGCTTCGGGGCGCTTCGCTGTGCTGCGGAGCAGCAGGCCCGGTGGCGTGGCATATGGTGAGGGCGGTGGGGATCGAACCCACGACCTACGGATTAAAAGTCCGTTGCTCTGCCGGCTGAGCTACGCCCTCAGGACGCGAGTAAGCATGGGCAGGGACAATGCGCAGTATACGGGCGGGCGGCCCCGTGCCGCAAGCGCGCAGTGGCCTGCTTGAGGCTCCTGCCGCCCGTGGCGGTCGGGCCGAACTCGTCTTGCTTCAGGATTGTTCGCGCAGGCGCAGCAGTTCTTTAACGCTGGCGCGACGCGGCGCAGTGCGGCCCGTCTCCCAGTTGGAGACAGAGTTGACCGAGACGCCGATCTCCTTGGCGAGCTCTCGCTGGGAGAGGCCGGCGGCGGTGCGGATCTGGCGGATTTCCTCCGGCGACATGGCCTCTTCATGCGGCAGCATGATGCCCGAGCGCGTCAGTTCCTCCTCCACCTCGCTGAGCGGCTTCTCGCTGAGTTCGGCAAGCGCGCGGCGATTGTCCCGACTGGGAATAGTCTTACCGGTTTCCCAGGAGGTAACGGCCGCCGCCGATACGCCGATCAGTTCGGCGAGTGCGTTCTGCGTCAGCCCGAGACGCCGGCGCAGCCGCTTGACGTCTATGCCGGAGATGTCGGGCACGGGTTGCCTGCCGAGTGCCTCGTCGATCTCCTCCTGGTCGGCTTCGCGCATGGCGGCAATCTGCGCCAGATTCGAACGACGCGGGCAAGACTTGCCGGTCTCCCACGCGGTGACGGTCACGGGCGAGACCTGCAACAGTTGGGCAAGTTCCTGCTGGGTCAGGTCAAACTGCTCTCGCAGCGACTTCAGACCTTCGGCGGTAAACGCCATTGATTCGGCATCCTGCGGGCCGCCAGGGCTGCGGAAGGCACCGGCAGCAGCGAGGCCACGCACTTCACTGCTCAGTTGGTTGAGCGCTCTGTGGACATCACGCAGCTCACGACGAAACTGGCGCAGTTGCTCGGGCAGGTCCGCCATAACGTCGGAGACGGCGTGGCGAGTTTCCCGATCTACGAAATCGCGCAGGGCTTCTTCCACTCGGGCCATCAATACTTCCCCCCTCGCTCGGAATCGCTAACGACATGGTGTACATCCTCCCAGTTCTGATTAGCATAGCAAATCCCAAACAGGTTTCAAGGCGCAATCTGAATGCTGACTGTTGCTCTTTTTTCACCCCATGACGGCCTTCCTTGACGCCGAGGCGGCTGCAGGCCGGGCATTGCGCCACGGCAAAAGCGTAAGGAGCTGCCGCTTGCCAGCGGCCTGGACAGCCCGGTTTTTGGGCACTGCCCACGCCATAGCAGCGCCCATAGTTCTGCAGGAGCGCGTGGGGCATTCCTCGCCGGCGACTGCCGCGCCGTCAATGCGGGCACGCGGCTTGCAACCCCCTTGGGTGACGCTGGCACCGGAGGCGCGCCGTGCACCCTCCGGTCGCACTAAAGCGTTGTCATTCAAGAAGATCGTGCAATCTTAGCGGTTTGCCATGCTGTCGCAGAACGAGATGCTAACCTTGCTGTTGGGCGTCGGCACGGGCGTTTTTCTGGCCCTCAGCCGTCATAGGCTCCGCCGGGTGGCAGGACTGCGCCTTTTTCTGATGGCGTACTCGCTGCTCGTCCTAAGCTGGCTGGCGACCAATCTCGAGGCGGTAATGGTTGCCGACGTGCTGAACCTTCTGGAGCACGCCTGCTACCTGGGGGCCACCGTGTTGCTGGCCTGCTGGTGCTGGCGGACGTTTGGGGGCCAGCCGCGGAGGGGGGCTCACCCATGAGGTGGCTGGTCGGCACCACATGCGCTCTTGCGCTGACGGCGGCCCTTGTCGCCCTGGCAATAGTCCTGTTGGGCAGGCGACGCGGGTTCCCCACGGACACGCGCCTCCTACTCGCCACCGTGCTTGCCCTGATGGGGCTGAAGGCGGGAGGGGACGCTCTCCAGTGGCTGGGCAACTGGGCCAATGTCGATACGTTCACGGACACCACCCAGGTCCTGATCCCCGTCTTCTGGGCATTTCTTGCCCATTCGTTGCTGCAGAACGCCTCGCGAGCCGCCCTTGAAGAGACCGAACGCAAGAACCGCCTGCTGCTGGAGAACGTCTCTCGTGGCATATTCTTTAAAGATCAGAAATCCGTCTACGTCACCGCCAACCAGGCCTTCGCAGAGCTGCTCGACACAACAGCCGAACAGATATCGGAGCAGACGGATGCAGATCTGTTCGGCGCGGAACTGGCAGAGCGCTATCTGGCGGAAGATCAGCGCGTGCTGGGCACGCAAGAATCCCTCACCTTCCTGAGCGTGCTGCGCACGCCGCGCGGCGAACGTGTGCTGGAAGTGGTCAAGACACCCGTCATCGACGAAGAAGGCGAGGTGGCGGGTCTGCTGGGCATGGTGACGGACATTACCGAACACAGGCAAGCCGAGGAGGCCCTCGGCAGCACAGAAGCTGAGCTCAGGTCCGTGCTGCGCCACATCGGCGACCGGGTGTTCTTGAAAAACAGGGACCTGCGCTTCACGTTCGCCAACGAGCGCTTTGCGAAGGACCTTTGCCTCGAACCCCAACAGCTCGTGGGCAAGACCGACCTGGACGTGTTCGACCCGCAGCATGCCCAACTGTTCCGCAGGGAAGACGAGCAGGTGCTCAAGGGCGGTGAGCCTGTAGTGACGGAGATGACGCGCTACGACCCCGCTACGGACCGCCATCGGCTGCAACGCTGGACGAAGGTGCCCATCTGCAATGGTCGCGAGGATGCGGTGGCGCTGCTGGCCGTCGGCCGCTGGACGGAGGACCAGCGCCGCGCCGAGCAGATGCTCAGCCAGTGGGCCTCGCTCAGCATGGCCTCCGACGACGCCGTGGTGGGGCTAACGGCCGAAGGCCACATCGTGAGTTGGAATGCCGGAGCGGAACGCATCTATGGCTATACCCCAGGCCAGATGCAGGGGCAGCCTTTCTGGTGCCTCTGCCCGCCTGCCGAACAGAACTCGCTCAAGGAGCTTGTTCTGAGCGTGGCGAGTGGAGAACTGGTGCGCCAGCAGGAGACGGTGCACCTTTCGCGTGACCGGGTCCCGATCGAGGTCTCCATGTCCATGACGCCGTTGCGCGGGGCAGACGGCGGAATCATCGGCGTCTCCGTCATCGCACGCGATGTTACAGCCCGCAAGCAGGCCGAGCGCCAACTCAGGGAAAGGGAACGCGCCCTCTCCACGCTGCTGAGCAACCTGCCCGGCGCCGCCTACCGTTGCCGCACAGATCGCCACTGGACCATGGAGTTCATGAGCGAGGGATGCCTGGAGATTACCGGCTACCGGCCCCGCCAGATCGTGGACAACCGCGAGGTCGCCTATGGCGAACTGATCGTGCCGGAGGACCGGGAGTCCGTCTGGCGCGAGGTCGAGATGGCGCTGCAGGACGACCGCCCGTTCCGCATGACGTACCGCATCACGCGGGCAAACGGCGAACCGCGCTGGGTGTGGGAGCAAGGACGCGGGGTCCGCAACGACAGGGGCGACCTGGTGGCGCTGGAAGGCTTCATAACCGACATCACCGAACAGCGCCGGGCCGAGAAGCGACTGCGACGCAGCGAACAGCGGTTCCGGTTGCTCGCGGAGACCGCACTCGACGGCATTGGCATCTGCCGATGGGATCCGGAAACCAACGCCCGCAGACTGATCTTCTGCAACGACCGCTTCGTCGAGATGTCCGGCTACAGCCGCAGCGAGTTAGAGCAAGCCGAGGACCTGAACGAACTGATCTCGTTCGACGCCGGACCCCAGGAGCGCCAGCGCACACGGGAACATCTCAAACAGGGCCTGCCCTGCACGGGCACGGCATCGTGGAGGCGCCCGGATGGACGCGAGAACACCTACGCGTGGTCGGCAACCAGTGTGCGCGTGGGCAATACATACCACCTGTACTGCGTGGACCGCGACATCACCGACCAGCAGCGAGCCGAACGCGCTCTGCGCAAGTCGAAGGAACGCTACCGCAGAACGCTCGACGCCTTGAGCGACGCCGTCCTCGTGCTCGACCGCAACCTGCGCATACGAATCGCCAACCGGGCACTGCGCCAGTGGTGCCAACAGTTGGGCGTTAAGCACAGATTGGTCGGCACCCCCTTCCGTGAAGCCTTCCCCTTTTTGCCGGAAGAGCGCGAGAGCGGCCTTAAGCGCATGTTCAGCACCGGCAAGCCGCAGAAGGACGTCGTCACTGTGACAGTTCAGGGACAGACGGTGACGTTCGAAAGTCGCAGGATACCCATCGTCGAGGGGGAGCGTGTAACAAGCATCCTCGTTGTCGTTCGCGACCTCACCTCGCAGAGAAAGGCCCAGGAGGAGATAAGCCGCATCGAGCATGAAAAGGATGCCGTTCTGGACGCCATGGAAGAGATCGTCATCTACTGCGACGCTGACCTCAAAGTTCAGTGGGCGAACAGGGCCGCCGCACAACAGGCTGGCGTGGCGCTGGAGGAAATCATAGGACGCCCCTGCCATGGGGTGTGGCACAACAGCGAGCAGCCCTGCGCCGACTGCCCCGTGGTGCGCGCCATGGAGACCGGCGAGCCCCAACAAACCGAGATGATGTCCGACGACGGCAGAATCTGGGCAGTGCGCGGCTATCCCGTCCACGGTCCCGACGGCGAAGTGCAAGGCGCTGTCGACGTTGCTCTCGACATCACCGAGCGCAGAAGCCTCGAAGAGAACCGCGCTCAGTGGGGCGCCGTGGTAGAGTCGACCGACGACGCCATCATTGACGCCACCGTGGAGGGGCGCATCGTGCGTTGGAACCCTGGCGCCGAGCGCGTCTACGGTTACTGCTCCGACGAGGTGCAGGGCACCCACATGAGCGTGCTGGCACCCTTGGAGAGACGGGCCGAGCTCTGCCAGATCATCGAAGACGTGGCCAGCGGCAAGCGCCTGCAACAACACGAGTTCGTTAACGTGACGCGGGGCGGCGCCAGGATCAACGTCTCCCTTACCATGTCGCCGATCAAGGGCGAGAACGGGCGCGTAACGGGCATCTCGGCCATCGCACGGGATATCACGGATCACGTCGCCCTGCGCGAGCAACTGATCAACCTGTCCCTGGTCGATTCCCTGACGGGGCTGAACAACCGGCGCGGGTTCTTCCACCTGGCGAACCAGCAACTCAAGGTCGCCCGCCGAACAGCGAACGAAGCCCTCATCATCTTCGTTGACGTGGACGACATGAAGTGGATAAACGACACATTCGGCCACAAGGAGGGCGACCGCGCCCTGATCGGCACGGCCGAGGTCCTGCGATCCACCTTCCGTGAATCGGACATTCTCGGCCGCATCGGAGGCGATGAGTTCGCGGTGCTTGCGCTGGAGGCCGACCAGGACGAAGCCGCCGAGATACTGGAGCGGCTCTCGCGCGCCCTCGAGCAGCACAACGAGGCAGCCGGCCGCGACTACAGGCTCTCCCTCAGCCGCGGCGTGGTCACCTGCCCGCCGGACAACCCCGTGCCCCTGGAGAAGCTGATGGCCGAGGCGGACAGCAGGATGTACGACCACAAGCGCAGCAAGACCCGCGTGCGCTGAACCCCACCGCGCGCCCCACGGGCAGCACTGTCAGTCTCCGAAGAAGGACGGCAGCCAACGTCGCTCTGCAGCGAACAGGCGATCCACCATCTCCCGAATCTGGGGCAGAGTGCAGATGGCGCCGGTCAGCGGGTCCATCGCCACGGCAGCATAGACGAGCTCGCGCTCTGAGCTCAAGGCGGCCTGCACCGCCAGTTCTTGCGCACTCACGCAGTTGCGATTGATTGCGGCACAGGCGGGCGGAATCTCCCCCACGTGCGTCGGCTGCAGCCCGTTGCCGTCCACCAGGCACGGCACTTCCACAGCGCATCCTGTCGGCAGGTTCGTGATCAGACCGTCGTTGCGCACCGAACCATGAATGACCCGCGGTTCGTTCGACGTCATGCTCTCCACGATGTAAGCCCCGTACTCGTGGCCGGCGTGCAGTTCTCGCTCCTGCGCATCGCTGAGGAACCGCTCAACGTAGTTCTGCTCGTCGTGATTACGGCAGATATCGTAGTAGTCCCAGCGCCGGGGCAGGTACTGCTGCACGGTTTCGGGGTCCTTGCGAAACCACTGGACGTATTCGGACCCGTGGTGGCTCGATTCACTGTGGAAGTAGCCGGTCAGGCGGGTCAGCTCCCCTCGCACGGACTCGTTGCCACCGGCGTAGAGGTCATCACTGCCTTCACCCTCCGCCTCACCACTCACGTGCCTGCTGACGATCGTTTCGCGGATGCGGGGGATCAGGTCCTCGCCGCGGCGTTCGAACTGGATGAACCATGCCTGATGGTTGATGCCTGCCGCACGGTAGTTGCACTCTTCGATCGGCACCCCAAGTTCGGTGGCGAGCAAGCGCGATGTGCCCTGCACACTGTGGCAGAGCCCCACGACGTTCACTCCGAGCTCGAATGCAGCCCATGTGTTGATCGCCATCGGGTTGGCGTAGTTGAGCATTAGCGCGCGCGGACAGAGCTCGCGCATGTCTGCGCACAGCCCCTTCAGCACCTCGACAGTGCGCAATCCCCGGAAGATACCGCCCGGATTCATCGTATCGCCGACGGGCTGGTCTACACCGTATTCGCGCGGTATCTGCACGTCATGGCGGTATGCCTCCAGCCCGCCCACCTGGAAGGTGATCACCACGAAGTCCGCCCCGTCCAGAGACCGGCGCCGGTCAGTAGTCCGCTCGATACGGGCCGGCAGGCCGAACATCTCCACCAGGCGGCGGGCACCGTCCGCGTTGCGCTCAAGCCGGGCGGCATCGATGTCCATCATGCTGATTGTGCTGTCCTGAAGCGCCGGGAAGGCGCAAATGTCGCGCACGAGCGTCAAAGGAAACACGAAGCCGCCAGCACCGATAATGCTGATCTTGGGCATGAATTGCTCCTTACATGGCCTCCGGAGGTATGGCTACAGCATGCCAAGCCGTGCAATGCTACCAACCACCCCCGTGCCGGTAAAGCGTGGGGCAGCTTTGAACCGCTCCTCAACGGTCAGTAGAATGGCCTATAGGATCAGCGCTTGCGCGTAGAGACTAACTCAGCGTACCAAGACCCCATGGACCGCCACCAAAGCCGCCGGATGCTCGCACTCTTCACCGCCCTGGCGGTTCTTACTGCCTGGCCGACGCAGGGACGTACGAACCTCGGGCATGAGTACGAGACCGAGCACTATACCATCTCCACGGACATCAGCGCCGACTACGCACACCTGGTCGCCAGACATATGGAGGAGATATTCGAGGAGTACACCCGACGGTTCAGCGGTTTGGGCGAGATGCGCCGCAAGTTTGACGTAGTGGTCTACGCTTCTCGCGAGAGCTATGACCGCGCCGTGCCGGAGAGCGTGCGGGGCTCCACGGGAGTCTTCATCGCACACAAGCGTCTGTTGGCCGCCCACGCCGGAGAGCGCACCACCGAGGAAGTTCTCCGCACGCTCTACCACGAGGGCTTCCATCAGTTCATGTGGGAGGCCATCAGCCGCGACCCGCCCGCATGGCTCAACGAAGGGGTGGCAGAGTACTTCGCGGAGGCGACCTGGAACGGCCGCAAGTTCCAGGTGGGGCTCGTGCCAACCATGCGCGTTCACACCGTGCGCGAGGCGATCCGCGAGGGCACCTACATCCCCCTGGACAGGCTGTTCAGCATGGACAGCGACCAGTGGCTGCAGACCATGCAGATGGAGCGGCGTCGCGCGAGCCTCTACTACTCGCAGTCCTGGTCCATCATCCACTTTCTGGCCCATGCTGAGATCGGCCGTTACTCGCACATGCTCAATGCATACGTGCGGGACCTGGCCAACGGCAGGAAAGAGCCTGAGGCCTTCGTCGCGGCTTTCGGCGACGACCTGGCGGCCTTCGAGCGAGAGTGGGCTCGCTACGTGATGGAGCTGGAGCCGAGCGAGAAGTTCCGCTGTCGTGACAACATCGAGGCGATCCTGCTGCTGGCCCGCGTGATATACACAGACCCCACAGACTTCAAAAAGATTGACAGCCTGCGCAATGTCGTGCTGCGCGAGCGTCGCTATCGCTGGCAGATCACTCGCCCAACCGGCGAGGTACTCACTTCGGAGGACACCGATCGCGTGGCGCGCCTGTTCCGCTGCCCACACGACCAGGAGGGCCATGGGATCAGCTACGGCCTGGTGCGGAAGCTCGCCGACGACATGCCGATCGTTGTCTGCGACCACCACCCCGGAGTGGTGATTCTGGGCTACTACGAGCGCGAAGCGTCCGGTGGTTTCCGCCCCGTCATCGAGGAACAGGTTCGCGAGACGCTTCGCCCCGACCTTCGCCGGGCCATAGAGGTGGCAACGCACCGATGAGCGAGCCTCGGCCAGACGGTACCCAGTGGTTCTCCGTGCGACGCCGGGAACTGATGGTCCTGGCTGTGGTCGTCGTCTTCGCCCTCGTGGCCGCCGCCGTGGGTCCGGCCATCCGCTCTCTCTGGCAGAACCAGGGCGTGCGCGTCCAGAGCTCGGCCGTTGTCCAGCCCGTCCGTCTCAACATCAATACCGCCGCGGAGTACGAGCTGACCATGCTGCCCGGGGTGGGTCCGGTGACCGCACGAGCGATTCTCCGGCACCGAGAGGAACACGGCCCGTTTGGCAGCATCAACGAACTGACACAGGTAAAGGGCATCGGCCCGAAGACGATGGAATCCATCCGCCCGCATGCCATGTGCGCTCCGCCGCCGTGAAGGGCCGGGCCCCGGCCATGGCCCTCTCCACCGTGGGGAACGCCGTCCGCGTAGCGTAGAATGAACCGCCATGGCACACTTCGAATGCACAGCACCTTACAAGCCCGCCGGTGACCAGCCAGCGGCCATCCAGGCGCTGACCGAACGCTTCCGCTCAGGCAGTCGGGCCGAGACGCTGCTCGGGGCGACGGGCACGGGCAAAACTTTCACCATGGCCCGCCTGATCGAGAACCTGGGACTGCCCACCCTCGTCATCAGCCACAACAAGACCCTTGCCGCACAGCTCTATAGCGAGTTCAAGGAGTTCTTCCCGCACAACGCGGTGGGCTACTTCGTCAGCTACTACGACTACTACCAGCCGGAGGCGTATGTTCCGTCGCGTGACCTGTACATCGCGAAGGATGCCTCCATCAACCAGGACATCGACCGGCTGCGCCTGGCCGCCACGACGCGCCTGATGCAACGCGACGACGTCGTCATCGTCGCCAGCGTCTCTTGCATCTACGGCATCGGCACGCCCGAAGACTACCAGAGCATGTTCGTAACGGTCGAGACGGGCAAGGAGCTGGCACGTGAAGACCTGCTCGGCGGACTGGTGGACATCCAGTACTGCCGCAGCGATGCCCAACTGAGGCGCGGCACCTTTCGGGCGCGCGGCGACCTGGTGGAGATCTACCCCGCCTACGAGGAAATCGCCTATCGGATTGACTTCTTCGGCGACTTCGTGGACCGCATCGTCGTCATCGACCCGTTGTCCGGGGAGAAGCTGGAAGAGATCAACCTGATTGACATCTATCCCGCAAACCACTTCGTCACGCCCCAAAACCGGATCCAGCGGATTGTGGGTGCGATCGGAGAGGAGTTGGAGGAACGCCTGGAGGAACTGCGAGGGCAGGGCAAGCTGCTGGAGGCTCAGCGGCTCGAGGCTCGCACTCGCTACGACATGGAACTGCTGGAATCGGTTGGCTTCTGCCCCGGCATCGAGAACTACTCCCGCCACATCAGCGGACGACGTGCCGGCGAACGCCCCGCCTGCCTGCTGGACTACTTTCCGGATGAGTTCCTCTGCATCGTGGACGAGAGCCATCAGACGGTGCCGCAGATACGCGCCATGTATCACGGCGACCGTTCCCGCAAGCAGACGCTGGTCGACTACGGCTTCCGCCTGCCGAGCGCGCTGGACAACCGGCCGCTGAAGTTCGAGGAGTGGGTGGAACTGGTCGACCGCCGCCTCTTCGTGAGCGCAACCCCCGACCGGTACGAGATCGAGCAGAGCGAAGGTCCGGTGGTGGAACAGATCATCCGACCAACCGGCCTCGTCGATCCGCGCGTAGATGTGCGACCAGCCCGAGGACAGGTGCAGGACGTTACTCTGGAGATACGCAAGCACGCTGAGCGGGGGGAGCGAACCCTGGTCACCACGCTGACGAAGCGCCTCGCCGAGGACCTCTCCGAATACCTGCGCGATGAGGGCGTGGGCTGCTGTTACCTGCACAGCGAGGTCGATACCATAGAGCGGGTGGAAATCCTGAACGACTTGCGTCGCGGCAAGTACGACGCCATCGTCGGCGTAAACCTGTTGCGCGAGGGCCTTGACCTACCCGAGGTGAGCCTGGTGGCCATACTCGATGCCGACAGGGAAGGCTTCCTGCGCTCGGAGACGAGCCTCGTGCAGACAATGGGCCGCTGCGCGCGGAACGTGAACGCTGAAGTCATCCTATACGCCGACCAGGTCACCGCAAGCATGGCAAACGCGATCGAGGAGACCCAGCGGCGCCGCGAAGTGCAGATGGACTACAACCGCAAGCACGGCATCGAACCGCAGACCATCCGCAAGGATATCCGCCGAGGCATCGACTACGAGGTGCAGGCGTGGAAACGACGCGTCGAGACGCCAGTTGCCGCCGAGACCGAAGAAGATTATCTTGCCGCCAGCCGAATGGATGAGTTGGAAAAGGAAATGAAACAGGCCGCAGAACGCCTCGACTTCGAGCGTGCCGCCGTCTTGCGCGACCGCATCAGAGAACTACAGGCCACGGACTGACCGCTCCCGCAGTTCTCCGCGCTGAGCTCGCGTGGCCTCTTTGCTGCGATCCCCTATACTGGACCCTCAGCCCGAGGGATGGCGATCGAAACAGAACCTTCCGAATCACCAGCAAGGGGCATAAGCTGTGAATCGAGAAGCGATGATGTTAGCGGCGGACGAACTGCTGCCGGCGCTCAAGAGTCGCATCGAGGGCAAGCGCAACGTGCTGGCCCAGCGCGATGAACGCTACGGCGCAGACCGGGTGCGCATCTCCAGCTACATGGAGAATATCGCATGGCCGGAACTGTTCGGCTATGACATGAACCGCTTCTTCCGCGACCCGGAGTTCGCTCTCGACCAGGCCATCCGTCAACGCATCTTCTGGCTCGACAACTCGCTCGACGACGACCTGCCCCGACCCGAAGTCCCCTGCGAGGCCGGTCACTATTACGGCATGACCCTCTTCGACCTGCCGGTCACGCACGATGTGAACGGCGTGCCTCACTTCGGCCACCACCCCCTCGCCGACGAGCCCGACCTCTCGCTCGTTGAGCCCTTCGACTTCCACGAGACCGGCGCCATGCCCGGGCTGATCCGCCAGTACGAAGGCATGTGCGATGCCGCCCGAAAGCGCTACGGCGGCGAAGTGACGATCAGTTTCCCCAACTTCAACCGCGGGCCTCTGGACATCTGCATGCAGATCCGCGGGTACGAGAACTTCGTGGCAGACATGTACGAGCGCCCGGACTTCGCCCACGGTTTCCTGCAACTCGTGGCCGACGGGCGGGCGCGCTGGCGACAGGAACGACGGCGCTATCTGGGCCTCTCAGAACCGGAGGACAGCGGACGTATCGACGACGACTGGGTGAACATTCCGTTCCTGACGCCGGACATGTTTCGGGATTTCGTCGCGCCCATCTACCGCCGCATCCAACGTAACGAAGGCCCTGTCACCGGCTGGCACACCTGCGGCAACTTTGCGCCCGTGGCGGGCGAACTGCTCGCAGCCCTGCCGCACCTGGAGGTGCTCGAGATAAGCGGGTGGAACCACCTGGGCGCCGTGGACGAACTGGCACCGGCCGACCTGCCTTTCTTCATCCACTTCAAGAACGCCTTCGTGCTCGCCCGCGCCGAGGCCGAGCACCGCGTTCTCCTGGAAAGAGTCGCGCGAATTGCCCATGATCGCTTCGTCTCCGTCTGCGCACAGGCCATCGTAAGGCTCCACGAGAGCTACGAAGAGGACCTGCGCAGGATGAACGCCTTCATCGCCATTGCGCGCGACACCTTCGCGGGGGCGGCATGAGGGCGCCCATCGCCGGCCTATGACACCCGTGCTGAATCGCAGAAAGTGAAGGGCAAGCTTATGGTCTGCGCCTGGAAGGACAACTGGAAAGAGAGCCGTCAGCACTTCTTGCACTGGTGGAAGCGTGCAGGTCTGGTGGTCGGTGCATGGGCACCCACTGTGTGCCGGCAGCAGCGGGAAGACGTCCCGAATCCCGGGCCCTCGAGCGACCTGAAACAGCGCTATGCCGATCCCGAGTGGCGTGCACAGTCCATCCACTGGACCATGGCCCGGGCATACTGCCCCGCCGACGTGCTGCCCATCGCCAACTGTGACATCGGACCCGGCAGCCTCGCCCTGCTGCTGGGAAGCGAGCCGAGCTTTTCCGGCCGGACCGTGTGGTTCAACGAAACTATAGGGCACGTAGCCGAACCGGAGAACCTGCCGCCGCTGAAGTTCGATCCGGAGAACCACTGGTGGCAAGTGCACAGCGAGACGCTGCGGCGGACGGCCGAACTGGCCGAGGGCAAGTACATGGTCGGGTGCCCCGACCTGATCGAGAACATCGACATACTGGCCAGCCTGCGCGGCATGCAGCAGATGCTCATCGACCTGGTGGAACGCCCCGAGTGGGCCGAGCAGAAGCTGGCCGAGATCACCGATGCGTGGATCGAGGCATACGATCGAGTCTACGACATCATCCATCTCGAGGACGACAGCAGCGCGTTCTGGGCCTTCAGCGTGTGGGGGCCGGGCAGGACGGCTAAGCTGCAGTGCGACGCCTCCGCGATGATCAGCCCCGCCATGTTCGAGCGCTTCGTCGTGCCAACCCTGCGCAGGCAGTGCCGCTTCCTCGACCATTCCATCTTCCACCTGGATGGCCACCAGTGTATCCCCCACCTCGATCTGCTGCTCGACATCCCGGAACTCGATGCCATCGAGTGGACGCCGGATCCCCAGGTGCCCCCCGGCGGCGATCCGCACTGGTACGACCTCTATCGCCGCATACTTAACGCCGGCAAGTGCGTGCAGGTGCTCCAGGTAGAGCACGACCAGATACAGCCACTGCTCGACGCGATCGGCCCCGATGGCGTATACATCATGACGACGTTTGCGGACGAAGCCGATGGCGAGAAGCTGGAGCGCCTGATCGAGCCCTACCGCTGAGTGGGCGCACCGGCCGGAACGCCTTCGGCCGACGGCAAGCCCCGGCAGAGGCACGCGGCAACGAGGTAGAGCGCACCGCTCGCGAGCAGAACCGCCCAGAAGCCCGCGTGAATGGAGAGCATCACCGCAAGAGGTGAAGCAGCCACCGATGCGAATCCGTTCACCGCATACGCCCACGGCACCATCGCAGGGCTGCCTCGCTCCACCAGCGTCAGCCCGCCGGGAAAAGGCCAGCCCATAAGGAAGGCGGCCGGCGCCGTCACCAGCACACAGACGGCGAGCCGAACGGCTGCCGGCAGACCAATGGCGGCATGGAAGAGACCGTCCAGGCCAAACGCATATGCGCTCGCCAGCAGCGCTATGCCCACGCCGGCCACAAGTATGCCCCGCCTCGGCGGGCCACCCCACCGGCGGCTCAGCGCGCTGCCGAGTCCGCTGAAGACAAGAAAAGCGCTCAGCACTCCGGCCGCGGCATAGATAGGGTCACCAAGGAAGTAAGTGAACTTCAGGATGCAAACCATCTCCAGCATCAAGTACGCCAGCCCGAGGCAGATGAAGTAACCCACGGTCGCCGCCCTGCCATGCGTAGCACCCCGCCGTCGCAGCCAGAAGACCGGAACCACTATGAGCACGGCCCCCACCAGCACCACCTGAGCCAGCGCGAACACCAGCACCGCGTAGCCGAGCTCCAGCCGGCTCAGCCACTGGCGCCCATAGGCCCGAACAAAACGGGGCAGCGACCTCCAGCGGAAGAAGTTAAAGAAGTACGGACGCTGATCCGTCGCCGGACGCACGTCGTAGACCCACTCGGCGTAGAACGCCTCGCGGTTCGGCGAAAGCAGACGCTTAGCAGCGTGGTGGAACCAGGAGTACTGCTCGCCGGCGGGCCCTGCGACCTGGTTCCGTTGACGTGTGTAGTGCATACCCTGACACGGCGCCCACTCGATATCCAGGGCAAGAGCGCGCGCCACATTGATCAGCTCGCCGCAGGCCCGGCCGCCCGGCGGGCGCGCGAAAGCCATGGTGGTTGCGGCCAGGTAGTTGCGCACCTGAACCAGGCGCTCGCCCGGTTCGCGGCCGGCGCGCCGCAGCGCTGCCCGCAACGTCGCGAAGAGCTTCACGTTGTCGCGCGGAGGGGACTGCACCCCCCGTGTCACGGTCAGAATCCCGCCGGGAGCCAGCCTCCGCAGCGCCGTGGCCATGCCCTCCACCGTGAGCAGGAAATCCTCCCGAAGCGAGAGCATACCGCTCGCGCCCGCCGCCTGCCCCTCCACTTCCACGATCTGGATGAGGTCGTACTGCTGGTCGGTCCGTTCCAGAAATCCCCGCAGGCCGCCGACCACAACCGTCACGTCAGAGCCGCTGAGCGCCTCACCGCCCCTGTCAGACAGGGGGCCCCGGAGCACGCCGATCAGGTGGGGGTTCGGCTGAACGACGGTGATGTGGCGCGCGCCGAAGCGCCGGGCCAGCCACACGTTGGCCCCCCCCGCCTCGCCGAGCAGTAACACGCGTGGCCGGTCCAAAAGCCGGTAGGGCACCGACTGCGGCGTGTGGTCCAGGATCGCCGCCTCATCGGGCGATGATATGTCGAAGACGGTGGCAACGGGCTGTCCATCGGCAAGGAGTGCCAGTTGCTCGGGGGGTGCGCTCTCGGCGGTCAGGCCAGCGAAGATAGTCTGGTGCAGCAAGGGCGAGGAGAACGCGTCGAGCCGCGCACGCGGCCCATGCTCCGTCAACACATGCTCGGCGCTGCCCTGGCCCCGCCAGCGGCGCAGAGTGGAAAGCGCCTTGTACTGATCCACGTTCAAGCGGATCGGCGCGAAGAGCGCCCCGCCCAGCAGCCCGAGCGCAACCAGAGCAGTTGCGGCACACGCCGGCGTGCGCAACCGGCCGCGCACAGCGCTGCTCCACACGGCTGCCGCCACGGCGCCCAGCAGGGCAACGGCGTGCAACAACTGCGCCGAAGAAAGCAGGAACATCAGACCCACCGCTGCCAGCGCACCCACCCCGCTGCCGACGAGATTGGCCGCATAGATCGAATGGAGCCGCTCGCCGTAGTGCATCAGCGAGAGGCCGATCACTATCGCGCCGAGAAGGAAAGGCACGAACAGCAGGAAGTGATACCCGAACATGAGTGCCGCCTGCCGCCCACTGTAGAGCACGTACCGGATGTCGAGCGGCAGCGCCTCGGCCGCACGGTAACACAGCGGAATGGACACAGCGAAGGCCAGCGTTAGGCCCGTCGCCGAGATGACGAAGCGACGCCTAAGAGCATCGCCCAGATAGAAGAGCAGAGTCCCCGCCGCTCCGAAGCCGAGCAGAGCCGTGCTGATCACCAGATAGGCGAAGTGATGCCATCGCGCAACGGACATGCAGCGCATGAGCGCCAGCTCAAGCCCGATCACCGACGCCGAAAGCACGAAGACGGCCGCCGCACTGCGCGCGAGCCGCGCATTGCCCGAGCCCCGTGCGGTGCTCATCCGCTCACTCCGCCCGCCTGAGCGCGTCCGGTCATCGGCACGAACCGCACGGGCATGAGCGTCCGCGTGCGCAACTCTCCGGCCTCGTCCCTCGTCACGAGCACCAGATGTTGGACCTCGAAGACACCACCCACGGGAATGACCATGCGCCCACCGGGCTTCAGTTGCTTCACCAGCGGGGGCGGCACATGTCCCGCAGCTGCAGTTACGATGATGGCGTCGAACGGCGCGTGCTCCGGCCAGCCGTAGTAACCGTCGGCGTGCCTGGCCTCTATGGTGTCGTAGCCGAGCCGTTCGAAGCGCTCGGATGCCTGCGTGGCAAGCTCCTCGATGATCTCGATGGTGAAGACGTGCGGGGTCAGCTCGGACAAGACGGCGGCCTGGTAACCGCTACCTGTGCCGATCTCAAGGACCCTGTCTCCTGGCTCCACCTGCAGCACCTCGGTCATGTAGGCGACGATGTATGGCTGCGAGATGGTCTGCCCGTGGCCGATCGGCAGCGGGCGATCACGGTAGGCGCTGTCGCGGACGTTCTCCGGCACGAAGCGGTGGCGCGGCACGTGGCGCATGGCGTCCAGCACGTCCTCGTCCTCCACGCCGCGCGCGGCGATCTGGCCCGCGACCATGCGGTGGCGCTCGGCCCGTCGCTCATCGAACCGGGGACGTTCCCACTGCGGGGGCTCATCAACTCGCCCCCCTACGTCCTGCGTCTGAAGCCGAGTAGCCGATGACGCTTCTGGCTGGCGTTCCTGGAGGTCCCCGACGGGGCGTCGTCCCATCGCGGCGACGCCTTGCTCCGTCACAAGGCAGGCATTCGGTGCGCCTGCGCGCATCAGAGTCACCGCGACCAGGGCCAACAACCCCAGCACAACAGCCGCCGTCCTGCGTCCGTCCGATCTCGTCATAGTGTTTCCTCCCTTCTGCCGCCTCACCTTTCGATGCTACCATCCCCGATGATGCTGCGCAAAGCAGCGCGCCGTCCCTGCGGTCACTCCCGCAGTTCCACGAAGAGGATTGTTCCGCCGATCACGCCGAGCGGCAGGAAGGCGACGCCGACGAAGGGAATGCCGAGCGCAAACAACAGAGGCATTCCGAGTCCGAACATCTCCCAGATATGCCGTCGCGCGAAGCCGAGACGCTCGGAGAACGGCATCCGCCGTCGCCCCATGGGGTAGTCGCAGTATTCCAGGGCCAGCAGCACGGCAGATGCCATCGCCGCCAGCACCGTCGTGACCGGCACGAAGATCAGACCGAGCATCAGGACCCCGACCTCGATCAGCAGGATGCGCGCAGTGTCCGCCAGCGCGCGCCAGATATCCTGGAGCATGGCCTTGAGCGTGAAAGGCTCCTCTGCCACAAGGCCCGTCAGCCGCCGTTCAACCGTCGCCGACAGGAACTCATAGAGCGGAGCGGCTATGACCAGACACGCGAAAGTGTAAGTGAAGACCGAGAGCACGAATACGGCGAGAGGCACCGTCACCACCATCGCCCAGCGCAGCGCGTTGCGCCACCACGCCCCCGGCTGGATCACAACATCCACTACCTCGTCGACGAAGGCCAGCGTAACGCCGAAGAAGGCCACATACAGCACCATGCATAGCGCGAAAGGGAGCCCCGCCAACAGCAGGATCCTCGGGCTGCGTAGAACCATCGTCGCAGCCCGCACGACGCATCCGAAACCGTGTACCGTCCGCCCGAGGAAGGTGCGGCGTCTGTGTCTGCCAGAGGACATGCCGTGACCCGAATCGAAGGAACATATGCCCGCGCCGAGCAAGGCAGTATCGGCCCGGCCGACGAGCACTGCAAGGCAAAAGACGGGCCGGAATCCACACCACTCGCGCGCGAGTGCACGGATTGGCCTTGACAAGGAGATATAGGAGTGATATACTCTTACTTTATAGGATACAACACCTCTCATATAGGACCCTCTGATGGCCATCGTCAGACGAGAGACCGACTATGCGCTCCGGGCGCTGACGCATCTGGTCCACGCGGGGGACTTTGTGCCGGTCAGCACTCTGGCGCAGGAGGAGGCCGTGCCGGAGGACTTCCTGCGCAAGATAATGCAGACACTGCTCCGCACCGGCTTGGTGGAGAGCCGCCAGGGGCCGTTCGGGGGCTATCGTCTGGCCGAACGGCCGGTGGATGTGACCCTGCGGGAAGTGCTGGAGGCCGTGCAGGGCCCGCTGGTGATGAACGAGTGCTTCGAGACACCCGGCATATGCCAGCGCACGAGCGGCTGCCCGTTTCGCGAACAGCTCGCGTCCCTGCAGGCCCTGCTGGCTGAGAGGATGGACGCCGTCTCGCTGGAGGACATCGCCGGACGCATCTGCGCAGGGGAAGGGACGAAGCGATGAGCGCACCGAAGTGCCCAGGGCAGGACCCCCGCTTTATGAAGGCCGACGACGTTACCGTTGCGCCCTGCCCCGGCTGCGGCCACCCGGTGGAGTTCTGGCCCGATGAGCCCGTCAGGCGCTGCAGAAAGTGTGGTCACCGCTTCCTCAACCCCGAGAACACCATGAAATGCCTGAACTGGTGCGCCCACGCCGCCGAGTGCCTCAGCAGCATGGCCAGCGCCGTCGGGCCGTTGCGGGAAGAGCTGACCGAGCGCATGGAGGGGGTCTTCGGAGCCGAAAGGGATAAGGTGGAGCATACCCTCGATGTGCTGGAACTGGCAGAGCAGATCGGGCGCCGCACGGAAGCCGAACCGCTCGTGCTGGTGCCCGCCGCCATCCTCCATGACCTGGGACGTTCCGTGCCGGACGATGAAGCCGACGCGCCGACCGACGTGATGGGCCGCCGCATCGCCGCGAAGCTGCTTGCCGACATCAACCTGCCGGACGCCGTCAAGAGCGAGATACTCGACATTGTGGAGCATCATCACGAGCGCCAGAGCATGGGCACGCCGAATGCCGCCCCACTCTGGGACGCCGACCTGATCGTGAATCTTGAAGCCGACGCACGCGAGGACCGACTGGCAGAACTCCAGAAGCATGCGCTGACACAACCGGGGCGGCTGTTCGGCCGTCAGCGCCTGAACCCATAGACAGCATCCAGGGGGAGAACCCATGGCCTTACGGAAGATCGTCGAGATCGACGAGCAGAAGTGCAACGGCTGCGGAGAGTGCATCCCGAACTGCGCGGAAGGTGCCCTGCAGATAGTCGACGGTAAGGCTCGGCTCGTCAAGGAGAGCTATTGCGACGGGCTCGGCGCGTGCCTGGGCACATGTCCACGGGATGCAATCCGCATCGTCGAACGCGAGGCCGAGGAGTTTGACGAGGTGGCCGTGGAGGAACATTTGGGGCAAGCAAGTCCACCGAACGCCACGCAGCCCGCCCCCTCGCACGCCGGCTGCCCGGGCCTGGCGCTCATGGGCTTCGACGCCGGGCAGGAAGACGAGTCAACCGCCGAAGCGGCGCCGGCCGCCGCCCCGAGCGCCCTGCGCCAGTGGCCCGTTCAGATGCATCTGGTCCCTGAGCGCGCACCATTCCTGGACGGCGCGGACCTGCTGCTTGCTGCGGACTGCGTGCCCTTCGCCTTCGCAGGGTTCCACGGCGAGTTCCTGACCGGGCGAAAGCTCCTGGTCGGCTGCCCCAAGCTCGACGACGCGTCGCACTACGCCGAGAAGCTAACAGCCATGCTGGCTCAAAACGACATCCGCTCGCTGTCCGTCGTCCACATGGAGGTACCCTGCTGCTCGGGCCTCACCATGATCGCCCGCAGGGCCCTCGAGCACAGCGGCAAGGACATCCCCCTGCAGGACGTAACCGTCAGCATTCGCGGCAGCGTCCTTGAGCGCTGCACGCTCAATCCGCCCCAGCCCGCTTCGGCCCCTTGACCAGCGCAACTGAGGAGATCACATCATGCAGGTGGTCCACGCGACGCAGACGGCTGAATCCGAGAACCCACACGGCGTCAGCGCCCGGAAGCTGCACGACACCGAGCATATGCAGGTGGTGCACATCACCCTGGAACCGCGCGAGGCCCTCCGGCGGCATGAAACTCCGCTGGACGTGTTCTTCTACGTACTGGAGGGGGTGGGCACCGTGGAGATAGGCGACCAGCAGCAGTCTGTCCGCCGGGACGACCTTGTGCACAGCCCGGCCGGCATTCCACACAGGCTGATGAACGATGGCGAAGCGGCTTTTCGGTTCCTCGTCGTCAAGACCCCTGCACCATAGGAGACACCGACTGCCATGGCCAGGACCCTGCCATCAGGCGGCCCGGGCGCACGCCGGCGCTGCGAACCTACTTGCGCGATGTTCGCCGAAAGCGTAGAAAGATGGAAGCGCCGCAGGAACCCGCAGCGAGGGGCGCCGCTACGACATCCCCCCGAAGCACGGCGGCACGGCGTTCCCAGCAGGCACTGCGCATACGCATCAGCCGCCGCCGTTGCGTCAGAACCAGGAGGTGGAGCTGTGGAAAGCCAGGAGAAGTACCCCGAGTCACCGCCGCCCGAGTGGGACCTGGGCGACTGGGAGAGCGCACTCACCATCAAGGTCGGCACGGCGTACGCGTGTCGCGGGTGCGGCAACCTGATCATGGTCACCCGTGGGGGCGTGGGCATCCTCGACCTTGTGTGCTGTGGTGAACCCATGGAACGCGTTCACGGGGCCGAAGCCGAACCGGAGGAGGAAGAGTGACAGACAGCGTGACGAGGGGAATGGTTTACCGGTGCAACATCTGCGGCGCCGAGGTGACAGTGCTGGTCGGGCGCGGCGCCGGGTTCGAACCGCGCTGCTGCAACCGGCCAATGGCTCCGCTGGGGTGCCGAACGCGCTTCTACTACTGCCCGGTGTGCGGCGCCGAAGTCGGCGTGCTGCGAGTGACCGGCGGCGCCTTCGAACCACGATGCTGCAATCGGGAGATGGTGCTGGAGCCGCCCGTCAGGGCTGCGTGACATAACGGCATAAGGGGGCAAACATGCCAGAAAAACTAAAGGACGGCGTCTACTGGGTGGGCGTCGTGGACTGGGACCTGCGGCACTTCCACGGACACGAACTCTCCACGCACCGCGGCTCCAGCTACAATGCGTACCTGATCCTCGACGAGAAGACAGTGCTGGTCGACACCGTGTGGGAACCGTTCGCCGAGGAGATGCTCGAAAACATCCGCGAGATCATTGACCCGGCGCAGATCGACATCGTGGTGGCGAACCACTCCGAGATCGACCACTCCGGCGCTCTGCCCGCCCTGCTGCGGCATTGCCCGGACGCCACGCTCATCGTCTCCCGCCGCGGCAAGCGGAGCATCCCCGGCCACTTTCACAAAGACTGGGACTTCAAGGCTGTCAACACCGGCGACACGGTCAACGTCGGGCGCAATGACCTGATGTTCGTCGAGGCGCCCATGCTGCACTGGCCGGACAGCATGTTCACCTACCTGACCGCCGACCACATACTGATGCCCAACGACGCCTTCGGACAACACTACGCCACGGCGTTCCGCTTCAACGATCAGGTGAACCAGAAGGAGTTGTTCGACGAGGCGCTCAAGTATTACGTCAACATCCTGACGCCGTTCAGCCCGCAGGTGCTTCGGAAGGTGGAGGAGCTCGGGCCGCTGGATCTCGACATCGAGATGATCGCGCCAAGTCATGGCATCATATGGCGACGGGAGCCGATGCAGATCGTTGAGAAATACGTGGAGTGGGCGAAACAGGAACCCCGCCCGCGTGCCGTCATCCTGTTCGACACCATGTGGGAGGGCACGCGTCGCATGGCCGATGCCATCGGAGCCGGGCTCAGCGACGGGGGCGTAGACCACAAGATACTTCACATGGGCGTCACCGACCGTAATGACGCCCTGGTCGAGGTCTTCAAGGCTCACTCCGTGATCATCGGCTCGCCGACCCTGAATCAGGGCGTGCTGCCGACCATCCGGCCCATACTGGAGGACCTGCGGGGGTTGCGTTTCCAGAACAAAATCGGCGCCGCGTTCGGCAGCTACGGCTGGAGCGGCGAGGCCGTTCAGATCATCGAAAACCACTTCGAACAGTGCAGTATCCCGCTGGCGACGGACGGCATCAAGTGCAAGTGGCAGCCAGACGCGGACGCCCTGCAGGCGTGCCGCGAGTGGGGACGCCAGATGGCGGACAGAACGAAGGACATCTGATCCACGACCGCAAAACTCGTAACTATCGCTTCCAGCAACAGGGGGTAACATCACATGAGCATGTTCTGCTACCAGTGCGAACAGACGGCACAGGGCAACGGATGCACCAGCTACGGTGTGTGCGGCAAGGATCCCGAAACGGCAGCCATGCAGGACTTGCTGGTCCACCTGACCAAAGGTGTTGCGATGTACGGCCGCCGCGCCGGCGAGCTGGGCGCGCGTGACAACGAGGCCGACCGGTTCGTCTGCGACGCGATGTTCACCACGCTGACCAACACCAACTTCGACCCCGAATACCTGCAGGACTACGTGAGAAGGGGCACCGAGCTGCGCGAACGGCTGAAGGGGCGCTATGAAGACGCCTGTCGCGAAGCAGACAGAGCGCCCGAAGAGCTGGACGGCACCGCCGCCCTCGAACCGGCCGACGACCTGAACGACATGATAAGCCAGGGCGAACAGCTCTCCATCGAGAACCGCATCGATCGCCACGGCGAGGATGTGGCCGGCCTGCAGGAAGCCATCGTCTATGGCGTGAAAGGCGCCGCCGCCTACGCGCATCACGCCGCCATCCTTGGCGAGGAGGATGACGAAACCTACGCGCTGTTCCATGAACTGCTCGATTACGTGGCGTCCGAGCCGACGGACATGGGCGACCTTCTGGCCCACGCGCTCCAGACCGGGGAGCTCAACCTGCAGGCGATGGAACTGCTGGACAGGGCGAACACGGGCACTTATGGCGATCCCGAACCCACGCAGGTGCGCGTGACACCGCTGAAAGGTAAGTGCATCGTGGTCAGCGGCCACGACCTGAAGGACCTGAAGGCGCTGCTGGAGCAGACCGAAGGAACGGGCATCAACGTCTACACGCACGGCGAAATGCTGCCCGCTCACGGATATCCCGAGCTGAAGAAGCACGAACATCTGGTCGGCAACTATGGCAGTGCATGGCAGAACCAACGCTCGGAGTTCGAGGACTTCCCCGGCGCCGTGTTGATGACCACCAACTGCCTGATGAAGCCGAAGGACACCTACAAGGAGCGCATATTCACCAGCGGCCCGACCGGCTGGCCCGGCGTCACCCACATCAGCGATACCGACTTCTCGCAGGTCATACAGGCGGCTCAGGCGGCCGAAGGCTTTGCCGAAGACGACGAAGAGAAGACGATTACCGTCGGCTTCGGCCACGAGGCCGTCATGGGCGTCGCGGGGGCAGTGATTGACGCGGTGAAGAACGGCGACATCCGCCACTTCTTCCTGATCGGCGGCTGCGACGGAGCGAAGCCCGGGCGCAACTACTACACCCGGTTCGCCGAGTCGGTTCCTGACGACTGCCTGATCCTGACCCTCGCCTGCGGCAAGTATCGTTTCAACAAGCTCGAGTTCGGCGACATCGGCGGCATACCGCGCCTGCTCGACATCGGGCAATGCAATGACTCCTACTCCGCCATACAGATTGCGCTGGCACTGGCAGACGCCTTCGACTGCGAGGTAAACGAACTGCCGCTCTCCTTCATCCTCTCCTGGTATGAGCAGAAGGCGGTGGCGATCCTGCTGACCCTGTTCAGCCTGGGCATCGAAGATATGAAGCTCGGGCCGAGCCTGCCGGCCTTCATCACCGATCCCGTCCTGAAGGTGCTCGTCGACAAGTTCCACATCCAACCCATCTCAACCGTTGAGCAGGACCTGGAGGAGGCCCTCGCCTGAAAGCGGCGTGTAGGTGAGCTACAATGGGGGCCGCTTTCGGGGCCCCTTTCTTCTCTCCAGATGGCGGACGAAAGGAAGATCCCCCGCCCATGACGCATCACGAATGCCTGCTATGCGACTACGTGTACGACCCGCAGCAGGGGGATCCGGAACAAGGAGTGCCCCCGGGCACGCCCTTCGTGGAGCTTCCCAATGAGTGGCGGTGCCCGATCTGCGGGGCCACGGCCGAGTTCTTCATGGCCCGGGACTGAGAGGGTCGTCGCAAGGAAAGGGGGCGCCCACCTGGGGCGCCCCATCTATGCGCGGTGCGCCGTGCCATGAGGCCGGCTTCCGCTTTCTCGGGCCGGGACGAACCCTTCGGCCCGTCAGGTTGGGATCAGTCCTCGTCCGCCCGCTTGCTCAGCTCCGGCACGAAGTAGTCCTTGTGCCAGGCCAGTTGGGTGCCCGCGCACTGGGCGGCTGTCAGCAACAGGATCTCCGATATCTCCCGCTTTGAAGCCCCCGCCTGCTCGGCTCCCTCTATGTGCGTTTCAGTGCAGTACGTACAACGCATGACGCACGAAACGGCAAGCTGCACGAGCGCCTTCGTCTTGGCGTCGACGACGCCTTCCTGCACGGAGGCGTCATTGAAGTCCTGAAAGGCCTGACCGATCTGCGGCGACTGCTGAATGTACCACGGCGTTGCCTTGCCCACAGCGTACCCCCCTTCGGTTGCTCGTGCAGTTGAGCGCGACATGCAAAGAGTACTGGTCAGACGGCAACTGAGCGCGCCTCTTGCCCCCGGGGTCGGTCATTCGGGCCGGCAATCGGCCTCCACGGCCAGACACCGACCAGCTTCAGCACTTGCACGGCGCGCGCCAGTTCTCCCCCACCGCCGCACAGTCCACTCTCGTAGGCTCGCTCCAACCAGCCTGTCTCGGACTCCCCCCGCGCCTCGGCCGTCGCCGCGTCGCCAGCAACGACCACGGCGTCCGGGCAGACGGCCACGACCATGCCCTTTCGCAAGGCCGCCTCCATGGCCGCCAACCGTGCACTCTCCGCCTCGTCTGCCAGCGACCTACGCGCCTCCATCCGCCGACGCACCCGGTCGGCGAAGTCGGAGCCCATCCTACGCAGTTCCAGTGCTCTCTCGTCCATCGCGTACCATCTTCACCCATGTCTGATAGGATGATATCAGGCGCGAAAGAGGCCCACAATAGGGTCTTTCCCCACCTGCGGCCTCGGCTGACACCACGGACTCACTCGTCGAGGAAGGTGAGCCCTTCGCGAATGGCGTACTTGGTGAGTTCGGGCACGCTGCGCAGGTCGAGCTTGCTCATCAGGCGGCTGCGGTAGGTCTCCACGGTCTTTACACTGATGTCCAGCAACAGGGCGATCTGCTTGGTGGCCTTGCCCTCGGCGAGCAGTTGCAGCACCTCGCGTTCCCTGGCGCTAAGCACACTCGCCGGCGACCCCTCGTCTTCGGCAAGGTCCATGTATTGATCCAGCACAACGTCGGTGATCTGAGTGGACAGGTACCTCTGCCCCGCCGTCACGGCGCGCACGGCCTGAACCAGTTCTTCGAACGCGGAGTCTTTCAGCAGATAGCCGTCCGCGCCGGACTTGAGCATCCCTTGCACGAAGCGCCGGTCCGAATGCATGGACAGAGCGATAACACGGGTGGGCGGGCTGGCCTCGCGTATCTGCCGCGTGGCCTCCATGCCGTTCAGGTCGGGCATTGCGATGTCCATGATCACCACGTCTGGCGCCATCTCCCGCGTCAGTTCCACGGCCGTGCGGCCGTCACTGGCGGTGCCGAGGACCTGCATGCCCTGCTGCGCCTTGAGCAGGGCAGTCAGCCCGTCGCGAATAATGGCATGGTCGTCGGCGATCAGAACCCGCGTGCCCATCTCTCAGTCGCTCCTTTGCGTTGCGGGTTGTGCGATCGGCACCCTCATCAGCAACATGGTGCCGTCTCCAGGGCGGGAGTCAATGCGCACTAAACCTCCCATGTGCCCGAGTCTTTCGCGGATGTGGAACAGGCCGTAGCCCGCGTTATGCTCTTCGTTCAGAACAGACGTGTCGAACCCCTTCCCGTCGTCGGCAACGGTCAGGGCGAGGGCAGAATCCTCGCGCCGCATGGTGACGACCACGCGGTCGGCGTCAGCGTGTTTCGACGCGTTCGCCAGCGCCTCGCGCACCGCGCGGAAGAGCACAACCCGCAGGTCTTCGCTCAACTGCGATCCTCCCTTCTCGGCCACGAACCTGACGGCCATCCCGTAGCGCTTGCTCACCTGCTCGCAGAGCCACTCCAGGGCCGGCTCGAGACCCAGTTCATAGAGCACGGGCGGGCTGATCTCGAACGTCAGACTGCGGGTGTCTTTTATGGTGCTGTCGATCAGGTCTCGCAGGGCGCTCAGCTCCTGTTCGGCGTCAGGTTGCTGTGCGCTGCTCAACGCCGCCAGGCGCATGCGGGCGGCCGCCAACGTCTGGCCCACTCCGTCATGCAGGTCGGCGGCGATGCGGCGCCTCTCCCGTTCCTCCGCCAGCAGCACCTCCGACGCCAGCGAGCGCAGTTGCCGCTGATATGCCAGAATGCGCGACTCGTCTTCCTTGCGTTCCGTTATGTCGCGCGCCACGCCCTGCACGGCGACGACGTGGCCGGGCTCCTCGGCCACCGGCACCAAGGTCTGCTCCGTCCAGATGGTGCGCCCGTCACGCGCGATCAATCGCACCTCGTAGGGCCCCTGCGCCGAGCCGGCGTCGCGCAGTATGCGGCGGTACTTCGCCCGATCACCCGGATGCACGATCTGAAGCGCCAGCGAGGGCGTGGCGTAGAATTCCTCCGGCCCGTAACCCATCACCGAGGCGCTGGCGGGGCTGATGTAGTCGACGCTGAACTGCGGCTCCAGCCGCCAGCAGTAGATGATATCGTGAGCGTTCTCCACAAGCCGACGGAAGCGTTCCTCGCTCTCGCGCAGCGCCTGTTGAGCGTGCCGACGCTCCGTGGCGTTGATCATGCAGAGCACCAGGCCCTCTGTCTCGCCGCCCTCGCCTCTGACAGGCTGCAGGCTCCAGTCCCAGTAGTCATTGCCCCGCAAGGGTTCACCACCGTGCTCGAAATGCTCCTCGAAAGCGAAGTAGCTCTCAGCCATGTGGGCGGCGCGCTCAAAGGTCTCACGGTGGGCTTCCCCACATGCGAGGTCGAACAGGTTCTTGCCCGGGAAGTGGTCCGCCGCGTGGCCGTGCGCCTCCGCATACGCCTGGTTGACGCGCACGAAGTTGAGCTGGGGGTCCAGGTAGGCGATCAGGATGTGGATGCTGGAGAAAGCGCTCTCCAGCAGGTCATTGGCCCGGCGCAGTTCCTGTTCCATGCGGCGACGCTCGGCCACTTCAGCGCGCAGTTCCTCCGTACGCCGCTGCACGTGCTCTTCCAGCTCGGTGTGGGCCTTCTGCAGTTGCCTTTCCCGTCGGCTCAGCTCGCGGAAGAGCAGACTGTAGGGCCGCACCAAACCGTTCTGCACCACCCCCTTGTATATCAGGTAGAACGAAACGATCTTGAAGAAGTGCCCCAGCAGGTTCGCCGTCCCGTGGGGGTCGGTGTACATGGTGAACAGAAGCTCGGCGGCGATGGTGACTCCGACCGATGCGAGCAGAAGGTGCAGCACCTGCGTTTCGAAGTGCTGTCGGCGTCGATACAGGATGAGCCCCGAAACCACCAGCAGTCCACAGATGACGTACTCGGCGCCCTTCTTGAAAGGGGTCAGGCCGCCGGAAGCATACGCGGTGGGGAAAATGTCCCACCAGAAGATGGAAGCCAACAACAGCGCGAAGACGCCGCCGGAGCACGCCAGCCACAGGCCAGGGCGCTTCGATCGCCGAAGCATCAGCGGACCCACCAGCAGCGCAGCCGCCTCCAGCCCCCGCGCTCCCACCCACAACTGCGTCGGTAGGTCGGCGCCGTGATCGTGGAAAACGCCCATGCCCGGGAAGGCGAGCGTGTGCACCAGGTCCGTCGCGCCCACGAACAGGTAGGCCACGCCGAGAACGATCAAGCAGTTGTTCTCAATGAACTCCCGCCCGTTCCACACCAGCATGAAGATGCTGCAGGCGACGACGATGCTGAAAGTCTCGGCAAGGGCATGAAACAGCAAATAGCTGTAAAGGCGCGCCGCATACAGCCCACACAGCGCCAGGACGCCGAGCGCAATGGTCGCAACCTTTGGAGCCCATGTCTTCCGCGTCGCCATGGCCGTCTGCCTCGGGACCTCCACCTGTCGGGAGCAAGTTGCCTGTCAGCAACCACAGGTGGCGCCATTGTAGCAGAAGGGCTGGCATTTACCACCCCTTGTGTCCGAGGAAATCAACAGGCCGCTGTTAGCGACGCGTGGCACGCCAGCTCTGCTGCCTCAGCGCAGCTACTCGGGCTGCTCGTTGAGCGACCAGTCGTAGTCGAGCCACTTCAGATCGTAGTCCTCCGTGCGCAGGTAGCGGCGGTCGGCGTCCTCCAGGTACCGGCTCAAGAAGCTCAGGACGGCCCGCTCCTCGCGATCGTGGCCCCGGAAACCCGCCGATGGCGCATACCGGGACACGAAGTCCTCCCCAAACCACTTAAAAATGGGCGAGATGTGAACCCGGCCCCGGCGGCGGTCGATGCGGAACTTGTCCGGCTGGCGGACGAAGTGACGCCCCTGGTCGTTGAGCTGTTCTTCGAGTCGCTCGCCCACGTAAGGTTCATTACGCAGTTTCGGGCAGCCCATGGCCGCGCAGACAAGGGCCAGGTGGATGCGCGGCTCGTCGTAGTCCTTGCGCAGGGTGCCGTGCTCTATGTCCTCCAGCGTCATCTGCCGTCCCATCACGGGGAAAGTGATCTCGTCCCACACCCCCGATATCTGGCGTATACTGTTCTTGGGAAAGCGCAACGAGCCGAAGAACCCCGCCTTGATCGGGTAGTTGTCGATGATCACCTGCAACGTCAGCGCATTGTAGGCATTGATCCAGAAGGCGATCTGTTCCTCAGGTTCCCAGTTTCTGAACTCATGCCGCTCAAGCCCTGCAAGGCTTCGGCCAAAACGGTCCAGCGGCTCGCGATTCGCCTTGAGTGCCTGGTAATCGACCATGCCCCTGTCATCGACGTGTTGAGCGAGCACGCGGGCGTAGTCATCGTAGGTGAACTGCTCCTGGCCAATGGCGCCGATGGCGCCGAAGGCGAACAGCATTGCCGTAGCGAAGTAAAATGCGAATTGGTTGACTGTGTGCATCATATGCCCCCTTTTGGTCTGTAGGCCGCGCCCCGAAACCGCTCAGACCCACTCTGTCACGGACGCCCCGCCCGCCGGACGGAACACGAATACGCATCGGTCGGCTTCGGCCCATCTGGAGCGGTAGAAGTTCATCGCCAGATGCTGTTTCACCACGTCGGCGCGCTTGCGCTTCAGCAGCCCGATGGCAAACCCCCCCGAAGCCGGCCCCGGTCAATCTGGCCCCCACGGCCCCGGCCTCCCGCATGAGCACGACCACCTCGTCGTCAAGCTCCGGGCAACTCACTTCATATTGCTTGGTGCAGCTTCGGTGCAATTCGTTCATCAGTATACCCGCGGCACTGATAAGGCGCAACGCCCCTTTGCTCAGTGTGACGTGCGGCAGAGGGTGAAGACCTCCACGCGGGCCGCTCCTGCGTCCTTCAGCACACGCGCGCACTCGTCCGCCGTCATGCCCGTCGTCATCACATCGTCAACCAGCAATACCCTGCGCCCCTGCACGTGTTCGGCGCGCCTGAGCGCGAAGGCGCCGCGCACGTTGTCCCAACGCCGTCGCATGGAGAGGCGTGCCTGCTGCTGCGTGTATCGCGTGCGGCGCAAGGCCCCTTCCGCCAGGTCGGCATGCCACACCCGACGCAGCCCCCTGCTGAGCAGCAATGACTGGTTGTATCCGCGTTCGCGCAGCCTGCGCGCGTGCAGTGGTACGGGAACGAGGACCTCCGGGGCGGAGAGGTCGGAGGGCATCCATCCACTCGCGATCGCCCCCTTCAGCAGCAGGGGCCCGACGTGGAAGTTGCCGCCGAACTTGTAGCTCTTCAGCACCGACATGGCCGGGCCCCGGTAGGCGAAGATGGCGCGGGCCAGGTCGAAGTGGCGCTCTTCGAGCCGACAGTCGAGGCAGAACGTTCCCGAGCCGGGCGCAACCTCCATCGGCACGCCGCAAAGCGCACACAGCTTGCCCCCGATGCGCGATGCGGCCAGCTCGTCATAGCAGCTCCGGCACACGACCCGCCCACCCGGCCGCGTGATGGGCGCTGCGCAGTGCTGGCAGTGGCGAGGGTAGAACCAATCGAGCAGGGCGTCGGCGGCCCTGCGCATCGGGACGCGGAGTGCCGACAGGACTCGCCCCGGCGCCTCAGCACCCATAGCCGCCCATCTCCACAATGACGGCGGCGGTGTTGCAGTGTATGCGCACGGTGTCCGCCACTTGCATGGCGTAGCCGCCGGCGAGCACCGTGGCGGCGGGTACGCCCCGCCGGGCGCAGGCACCCAGCACCAGCTCGTCGCGTTCGCGCAAGTCCGCCATGCTCAAGCGCAGCGCCCCCAGCACGTCCCGCTCGTAAGGGTCGGCGCCGGCGAGGTAGATAACGAACTGCGACTCGTGCTCCGCGAACGCGTCGTTTAGTCCGCGTTCCAGCTCTGCGATGTATCGCCTGCCGTCACAGAAGTCCGGCAGGCCGATATCCAGGTCGCTGCACTGCTTGACGGGATAGAGGTTCTCCTGGTGGATGCTGAAGGTAAAGACTTCGGGCACGTGGCGGAAGATGTATGCCGTGCCGTTGCCCTGGTGCAGGTCGCAGTCAAGCACCATCACACGCTCGGCCAGCCCGTCGCGCCGCACGCGTTGCACGGCGACCGCCACGTCGTTAACGTAGCAGAAGCCCTCCGCCCAGTCGGGGAAGGCGTGATGGAAGCCGCCGGCAAGGTTCATCGTGAGCGTCGCATTCTCCAGCGCCAGCCTTGCCGCCAGCATGCTGCCGCCGGCGCCGAGCACGAAAGCGCGTACGATCTGCGGCGAGATGGGCATCTCGCTGCGCTGCGTGCGGCGCGTCATGCGGGCGGCCATCAGGTCGTCGACGTATTCTGCCGTGTGGACGAGTTCCAGGTCGGCTCGGCCGGCAGGCTGCGGCTCCGCGAAATCGCCTTCAGCCACCAGGTCCTCGGCGATCATCAGATCGTGGAGCATGGCGTACTTGCACGTGGGGAAGACGTGCGCGCCGATGTCGCAGTAGTAATCCGGCGAGTAGACGAAGCGCGGCATGGCGGCGTCTCGCTCGGTCAGTCGGATGGCTCAAGCACCAGGGGGAACGACGGTTCCCAAGCGCTGCCCACCTTCTCGGCGAGCTCTTCGGCGCTCGATGCAAACAGGGGGCTGATCTCGATCATGGGCTCGCACAGACCCTCCAGCGAAGGCAAATCGGCGATGCCTCCGGCCTTCTTCACCCATTCCATCCACATTCGCTGCATCAGCCGCCGGCAGCTCTGCGGGCTGTCCTGCCCCTCGGCGTTCTTGACCGGCGCGAACTCGGTGTCGCGGCGCACTTCGACGAACGCGGCGCTGTCGGCGAACTGGAGCGAGTCGAAGATGAAGCGCTCGAACTTATAGCACCCCCCTGGCTCCGACTCGACCTTGCGGCCGCTCTCCGGCTCCAGGACCTCGTACTGCTTCTGCGCCACGTGCCAGGGCAGGCCCTTCGGCTCGTGAGCAACGCGCTCCGCAAAGGAGACGTTGATGATGTGGATGGCGATGCTGCCGAACCGGTAGAGCAGGTGGCCGTCCGGCCCGCGTTGCGCCGCGATGTCGGGCGGCACGTCGATATACTCCACCACGGCCGGCTGGCCGCCCTGCACCACGGCGATGCCGAGCCCCTCATCGGGGTCGCGCTTGGGTATCACCTTGCAGGAGAACTCGGCGTCCCGGGCCAGGTGATATCCGACGTAGCGGGGGTCAGCAACAGTGACGAGCGGATTGTCCACCTGGAAGTAGCTGATCAGATCGTAGCCGCCCTCGCGCAGCATCTGGAGCATGCCGTTGCGGGCAAGCGCGTCGAAGGTGCCGCCGTGCCCGTCCGGCCCGACCAGCAGCTCGTCCTCTTCGGCCAGCAGCAGGCGGCCCTCTTCGTCGACGATCGGGTTCCAGCCCTGCACGAAGAAGTGGACGCTGGGTCGGCCGAGGCCGAAGTAGTCGTTTTCGGCGAAGAACTCCCGCGTCTCGTCATCATTCGTAGGGCCGGTCATAATCAGCCAGGGCATCGTGCAGCCGTATCTGCGGCGGGCGGCGAGGATCTGCTCAGCAAAGAGCTGGAAGAGACTCTTGCCGCGAATGGGCGAGATGGGATACATCCCCTTGGGGTGGTCGTATCCCAGGCGTGTGCCCTGGCCCCCTGCGACGGTGACGGCCGCCACTCGGTCGGCTTCGAAGGCCGCGCACCCAGCGCGCCTGATGTCCTTCTCGGCACGGACCTGCCCGGCGTCCAGGGGCAACCGTTCCACCGGCGCGGGCCGCACGTCGCCGAACGAGATGTCGGTGGGCGGAGTGGCGATCAGTTCGCGGAAGTCGGCCAGCCGCTCGAAGTTGACGCGCGCAAGCTGCTCCGCCAGGCGCCGCCGCTTCTCGGCGCTCAAGTTCTGCAGCCAGCGGGCGATGTGCTGCTGCCCGTGCTCCTCCAGATCGGCCATCAGGGCATCGTCGGTCGGTTCGTCAGGCATGTTCTCGCTCCGTTCTGCGTTGCCTCGCCTCGATGAGCCACCTCTCAGCAGATACGGGGCAGTTGCTCGCCGCTCAGCATCTGCAGCAATCGGCGGGTACCGAGGGCTGTCTCCATCGCCACTTCACCAGGGTAGTCGCTCGTCATCCGGCCAACCATGCAACTGCCGTCCGCCCCGGGCACTTGCCGCAGCGCGCCGATTACCGCGTCGGCCGACTCGGCGTCGACGACCGCCGCCAGTCGTCCCTCGCAGGCCAGGTAGAGCGGATCGAGTCCCAGCAGCTCGCAGATGGCCCTCACGCCGTCACGAACGGGCACTTCGCTCTCTCGCAGCAACGCGCCAGGCCGGCCCCGCTCGGTCGCCTCGTTCATCACCGTCGCCAGCCCGCCGCGCGTCAGGTCACGCATGAAGCCGACCCGCCGGGCGGCCCGCAGCACGGCCTGGGCGGCATCCGTCAAAGGGGCACAGTCACTCACCAGCGCGCTGTCCAGGTTCAGCCCTTCCCGCCGCGACAGCACGGCGGCGCCGTGGTCACCCACGGGGCCGCTGACTATAATAGCGTCACCGGCCTGTAGCTGTCCAACCGGCCGCGCGCCGTCCACAGGCACCACGCCGAGCCCGGCCGTGTTGATGAACACCTTGTCCGCGCCGCCCCGGGGCACCACCTTGGTGTCGCCGGTAACCACCTCCACCCCCGCCGCCGTCGCGGCCCGCTTCATGGACTGAAGGATCGCCGTCAACTGCGCCATCGGCAGCCCTTCCTCCAGGATCAGGCTGCACGAGATGAACCGGGGCATGGCTCCCGTGACGGCCAGGTCGTTGACCGTGCCGCAGACGGCGAGCTTGCCGATATCCCCGCCCGGGAAGAATATGGGGTCGACTACGTAACTGTCCGTGGTGAACGCCACGCGGGCGCCCCCCAGTTCCAGGTGGGCGCTGTCCGGCAACGATGCAAGGCGCGGCGAGTCGAAGTAGCGCAGCAGCGTCTGCTCGATCAGACGCCGGCTCAGCACCCCGCCACTGCCGTGCCCGAGCTTTACGTGCTCCTCAGTCATCGTTTGACACTGCCGTACTTATAGAACGCCGCACAGGAACCCTCGCTGCTGACCATGCACGGCCCGAGCGGCGAGTCGGGCACGCACGCGTTGCCGAACAGGGGGCACTGTGGTGGATGGATGACACCGCGCAGGACCTCCGCGCATCGGCACGCGCCGAACTCGGCGGATGGAACCGACGGGTCAGGCCCCTCCACACGGAACCCGGCCCATTCCCGCCTGACTTCCAGACCGCTGCCGGCAATCATGCCGACTCCCCGCCACTGAGCGTCCGCCGGCTCGAAGACACGCTCCACCGCCGCCCGCGCGGCGGGGTTCCCCTCAGGGCGCACGGCACGGGGGTACTGATTGTCCACCTTCAGGGGGCCGGTGGCGACCTGCCGCACCAGGGACATGATGCCCATCAGGATGTCGGTCGGCTCGAAGCCGGTCACGCAGCAGGCTGCGCCGAACTCCTGCGGCAGGAAACGGTAAGGCGCCGTGCCGATGATGGTCGTAACGTGGCCGGGCAGCAGAAAGCCGTCGATGGCCACCTCCGGCGCCTCGACCAGGGCACGCAGCGCGCCGGGCATAGTCTTGTGCCCCGACATTACAGCGAAGTTGGCCACGCCCTCGCCGTGCGCTTCCAGAACGGTCGCCGCCACGGTCGGGGCCGTCGTCTCAAAACCGACTGCGAGGAAGACCACCCTCCGCTCCGAATGCCGCCGAGCCAGCCGCAGGGCATCGCGAGGGGAGTAGACGATCCGCACGTCGAGTCCCTCGGCGACTGCGTCCTCCAGGCTGCCGGCGGCACCCGGCACGCGGTAAAGGTCGCCGAAGGTGGCGAGCGTCGTGGCCTCATCCCGTCCCAGCTCGATGGCACGATCGACGAACGTCGTCGGCGTCACGCACACCGGGCAGCCCGGTCCGCTGAGCAGTTCCACACCATCCGGCAGCAGCCCGGGTATGCCGAAGCGGTGTATGGCCATGGTGTGGCCGCCGCAGACCTCCATAAAGCGCAGCGTGCGCCCGCAGCGCTCCAGGGCCCGGGTAATCCGGGCGGCGAGCCCCTTCGCCGCCTGCGGGTCGCGGAACTCGTCAACGAACCTCATCACCCTCCGGCTCCTGCGCAAACATCTCGTCGAACAGCTTCAGCGTCTCCTGCGCCTCCTGCTCGTCGATCTTCTGTATGGCAAACCCGGCGTGTACCAGCACATAGTCGCCCACGCGCGGCTCCTCGATAAGCTGCAGGCCCACTTCGCGCCGCGTGCCCGACAACTCGACCGTGCCGACCGGGCCGTCAATCGCCGTTATTTGAACGGGGATCGCCCAGCACACCCTACGATCCTCCCTGCGTGCAAAGGACGGCGGCCGCCCACGCGGCCTGACCGAAGGAGGTGCCGGCGTCGTTCGGCGGCACATCGCGGGGCAGCAGCACGCGGAACCCGTCCGCCTCCAGCCCGTCCACCGCCATCCGCAGCAGCGTGCGGTTCTGCATCACGCCACCGGCGCAGGCGACGGCATCGATCTGCGTCTGCCGGCGCAGACGGCGGCATGTTTCCACGATGATCCGCGCCATCGTCGCGTGGAAACGGGCCGAGATGGCGCCGACCGCCCGGCCGGCGTCTATGTCCTCGCAGACGCCACGAAACACGCCTTGCAGCAGCACCTCACCTTCATCATAACCGAACTGATAGACGTCCGCCCGACCGGGCACGCAGGCCGCCTCCAACTCGATGGCCGGCTGCCCCTCGTAGGTTGCCTCTCGGCAGACCCCGAGCAACGCGCTGACGGCGTCAAAGAGGCGGCCGGCGCTCGACGTGCGGGGGCTGAACCGTTCGCGCTCGCGCACCCGGAGCGCGAGTTCCGCCTGCTCGTCACCCATGATGGGCGACATGCGGCGCAGTGCTTCGTCCGGGCCGAGCCAGCGAGCCAGGTGGGAAAGCGCGACCCGCGCCGGATGCCGTATCGCCTGTTCGCCGCCGGGCAGCGGCACATAGCCGAGGTGGCAGCGCCTCTCGTATCCGGTCGCCGTGCAGAGCAGGAACTCTCCGCCCCAGACGGCGCCGTCCTCGCCGTAGCCGCTGCCGTCCCAACTGACGCCGATCACGGGGCCGGGCTCGCCGTGCTCCGCCATGACCCCGGCGATGTGGGCGTAGTGGTGCTGCACCTGCATCAAGGGCAGGGCCCGCTTCGCCGCCAGCTCGCGCGCGAAGGCGGTGGTGGGGTAGTCGGGATGCAGGTCGCAAACCACGACTTGGGGCTCCAATCGCAGCAATCGGCCGAACTCTCGCAGCGCCTCGGCGAAGAATGCCGCGCTGTCGGCGTCGCTCACGTCGCCGATATGCTGCGAGAGGAAGACGCGCCGTCCGCTGCTGAGCGCGAAAACAACCTTGTTCATACCGCCGGTGGCGAGCAGCGGCGGAGGCTCGTGTGCGATCAGCACGGGCTCCGGCACGTAACCGCGAGAGCGCCGCACCAGCAGCGGCCTTCCGCGAAACGGCGCGACGACCGAATCATCGCACCGGTTGGCGATCCGCCGGTTGTGCGTCAGGACGCCGTCGACTATGTCGCCCATCTGCTCCAGCACGTGCTGCGGCGTCAGCGCTATGGGTTCGTCGGCGCGGTTGCAGCTCGTCATCACGAGCGCCAACGGAAAGGACGTGTCCGGCTCCGCACCGGGCGGCGCAAACAGCATCATGTGCAGCGGGGTGTACGCCAGCATGACGCCCAGCTCCGAAAGCCCCGGCGCCACGGCTCGTGCCGCCGGACAGCAAGCCCTGCGGGTGAGCAACACGATGGGCGAGGCCGGCGAGCGGAGCATGGCCTCTTCGGACCCCGAGACGCAGCAGACCTCTCGCGCCGCTTCGACGCCGGCAACCATGATGGCGAAGGGCTTCGCGGGACGAGCCTTCGCCCTCCTCAGTCGGTTAATGACGTCCTCCCGCGTGGCGTCGCACGCCAGGTGAAAGCCGCCCACCCCCTTGACGGCCAGAACCTTGCCGTCCCGCAGCATCCGTCGCGCCCGCTGCAGAGGTCCGTCCAGTTCCCGGCCCCGGGGCGAGAGGAAGCTCAGCGAAGGACCGCAGGCGGGGCAGGATATAGTCTGGGCGTGGAGGCGGCGGTCGGCGGGGCTGGCATACTCACGCGCGCACTCCTCGCAGGGCGGGAACTCGGCCATGGTGTTCGTCTCGCGGTCGAACGGCACGGCCCGCGCGATACTGAACCGCGGCCCACAGGTGGTGCACGTGTTGAAGGGGTAGCCGGCCCGTCGATCCGCGCGGGAGTATAGCTCGCAGCGGCATTGCGAACAGGTCGCCAGGTCGGGGGGGATGGGCAGCAGGCTGCGGCCCGCCTCGGAGCTGCGCACGATGCTGAATCCGCTCTCGCCCGTGGGCTCGAGTTCTTCGACGTTCAGCTCATCGACCCGGGCGCGCTGCGGCGCCATTCGGCGGAAGTCACGGGCAACGGCCTGCACGGCCTGCGGGGCACCCTCGACTTCGAGCACCACGCCCTGCGGCGTGTTGCGGATGCTGCCCGCCAGGCCGCGCCGGATCATCTCGCGGTAGAAGGTCGGCCGGAACCCGACGCCCTGCACGCGCCCGCGCGCGGTGATGCGATAGCGCTTCGGCGTAGGGGCCATGGCATCCTCCGGGCGGTGACGTCAGCCCTGCACCTGCTCCAGATAGTAGTCGCACAGGTCCTTGACGCAGCAGTGCGCATGGTCGGGCTTGCTGGCCGTGCAGACGCGGCGTCCGTGGGTGGTGAGCAGTTCGGTCGCCCGGCCGAGTCGCTCCTCGGCTATGACGGCCCGCAGATCCTTCTCCACCGCGTTCACGGTCTTATGCCATGCCAGGCCGAGCCGCTTCGTGACGCGCTCCACGTGAGTGTCCACCCCGATGGCGTTTGCGCCGTATGCCTGGGCGAGCACGATGGAAGCGGTTTTGCGCCCGACCCCCTTGATGTCGGTCAGCGCGTCCAGGTCATTCGGCACCTGGCCGTCGTACTTCTCCACCAGGATGCGCGAGACGCGCTGTATGGCCTGCTGCTTGCGCCGAAAGGTGCCCGTCGGGCGAATGATCTGCTGCACCTGCTGCTGGTCCGCCTCGGCCAGGTCCTGCGGCGTGGGCCAGCGCTCGAACAGTTCGGGCGTCACCTGGTTGACCTTCTCATCCGTGCACTGGGCGGCGAGGATGGTGGCGATCAGCAGTTGCCAGGGGCCGTTGTAGTCGAGGTATATCCGCGCGTCGGGGTGCTCCTGCTCCAGCCGGTCGAGTATGCGGGCGGCGCGCTCTTTGAGTTCCTGCAGCTTCGCCTTCTGCTTGCCGCGTCTGTTCGCCATGTTTCGGCACCTCAGTGCGGGCGGTCGGGCTCGACAATGAATATGGCCAGACTCGCGCGCCAGTTGCCCAGCAACGCGGGAATCGGCCGGTAGCCGGCCGTCAGGTAATGCCTGTCGACGATGCGCATTCCCTCCTCCCGGCAGAAATCGATGAAGTCCTTAATGGTCAGCACCCGAATGTTCGGCGTGTTGTACCACGTGTAGGGCAGCACCCTGGTGATCGGCATCCGGCCCCTCAACAGCAGTTGCAGGCGCGCGCGCCAGTGTCCGAAGTTGGGGAAGCTTATGATGCCGCGCCGCCCCACGCGCATCATCTCGCGCACGACCTTCTCCGGCTCCCGCGTCTGCTGCAGGGTCTGGCTCAGTATCACGGTGTCGAAGGAATCGTCGGCGAACATCGCCAGCGCCTCCATCATGTCGCCGTGATAGACCGGCACGCCGCGGGCGATGCACTGTTGGACCTCGTCCAGGTCGACGTCGATGCCCCGCCCTTCGACGCCCTTCTGGCGGATCAGGTCATCCAGCAGCGTGCCGTCGCCGCACCCCAGGTCGAGCACCCGGCTGCCGGGCTCCACGTAGCGCTCGATCATCTGGTAGTCCAGCCGCACGGGCATCTGACGTGCTCCTCACTGTGCGTTCAGTCCGTGGCTGGTGCTCGTGCGGCCCGTTGCGTATGGTGCAGGAAGCCGCGGATGATGTCGCTCAACTGCTCGTCTTTCAACAGAAAGGCGTCGTGGCCGTACTCGGACTGCAGCTCGCAGAACGTGGTCACGGCGCCGTTTGCCTGCAGGGCGCGCACGATCTCCTTCGACTGGTAGGTGGGGAACAGCCAGTCGCCGCTGAACGAGATGACCAGGAACCGGCTCTGCACTTCGCGGAAGGCGCTGATCAGCGATCCGTAATCCGCCGGCAGGTCGAAGTAGTCCATCGCCTTGGTGATGTAGAGGTAAGAGTTGGCGTCGAAGCGCTGGACAAACTTGCCCCCCTGGTAGCGCAGGTAGCTTTCCACCTGGAAGTCCGGCGGGCCGAAGTCGTAGCCCACCTCCTCTTTGTCCTGCAGGCCGCGGCCGAACTTCTCCCGCATGCTTCGGTCGCTCAGGTAGGTGATATGCCCGACCATGCGCGCAACGGCGAGGCCGCGACGCGGCGGCTCGCCGCGGTAGTAGTTCCCGTCGTTCCAGTTCGGGTCGCTGATGATCGCCTGCCGGCCCACCTCGTCGAAGGCGATACTCTGGGCGCTGAGCCGGCTCGTGGTGGCGATCGGCATCGCGGATACGACCATCTCCGGATAGTCGATGGCCCACTGCAGCACCTGCATGCCGCCCATCGAGCCGCCGACCACGCAGAGCAGCTTCTGCAGGCCCAGACGCTCGGTCACCAGCGCGTGCTGGACCTTCACCATGTCGCTGATGGTCACCATGGGGAAGTCCAGCGCGTAGGGCTCGCCCGTGGCGGGGTTGACTGAGGAGGGGCCCGTAGTGCCCTTGCAACCGCCGAGACAGTTCGAACAGATGACGAAGTAACGGTCGGTGTCAATGCCCTTGCCGGGGCCGACCATAACGTCCCACCAGCCCGGCTTCGCCTCCTCGGCGCTGCCGTAGCCGGCCACGTGGGCGTCGCCGCTGAGCGCGTGGCATATCAGCACGGCATTGTCCCGGCGGGGGTTCAGTTCGCCGTAGGTCTCGTAGGCCACGTCGATCGGCCCAAACTCCACGCCGCTGCGCAGCACCAGGCGGTCTGGCGGTTCGGCGAACCGCCAGCTCTGCGTTTCCACGACGCCTACGGTTTGCTGTTCACACATGTCTCGAGCGGGATCGGTCAGGGTGTGCGGACGCAACGCAGCCGGAGGAGGCGTGCACCCGGAGAATCCATACTACACAAACGGCGCCGGCATCGCAACCTGGGAACCGTGCCGGCCGCAGCCGTAGCGGCGGTGCGCGGGCGCGCCGTTGCGCCCGTCGGCCGCCGTCGCTACAATGCCCCGCCCGCTACCCCTACGGGGCTGCATCCCGCGCCCCTCAACTCCAGCTCAACACCCAAACGGAGTGACGCACATGCCTCAGATAGCCATCATCGGTGCCGGAAGCCATGTCTTCGCGCAGGCCATGATCCGCGATACGCTCAGCTTCCCGGCCCTTCAGGATTCGACCTTCCGCCTGATGGACATCGACCCCGAGCCCCTCGGATACATGGAGACCATCGCGAAGAAGATGATCGCCCAGGGCGGCCATGCCGCCAGGGTCAGCGTGACGACCGACCGACGCGAAGCGCTCGAAGGGGCCGACTACGTGATCGTGAGCATACTGGTCGGCGGGCGCGAGCCGATCCAGTGGGAGGTCGACATCCCCCTGAAGTACGGCGTCGATCAGTGCATCGCCGACACCATGGGCCCGGGCGGCATCTTTCGCGCGATGCGCACCATCCCCGTGATGGTGGACATTGCGCGCGACGTGGAGGAGCTCTGCCCGCATGCCCTGATGCTCAACTACACCAACCCCATGAGCATGCTCTGCCACGGGATTCGCAAGGCGACCGACATCCGACTGGTGGGGCTCTGCCACAGCGTGCAGGGCGCCCATCGCGAGCTGGCGCGCATCATCGGCGAGGAGCCGGAGCAGTGCTCCTCCTGGACGGCGGGCATCAACCACACCGCCTGGGTGCTGCAGTACCTGCACAACGGCGCCGACGTCTACGAGCGCATTCGGCAGGCCGCCCGCGAGAACGACGAATGGTTCGCGCGCAACCGGGTGCGCGTGGAGATGCTTCGCCAGCTCGGCTACTACGTCACAGAGAGCAGCGGCCATAACAGCGAGTACAACCCCTGGTTCCGCAAGCGCGAGGACCTGCTCGAACGCTTCGCCGGCGAAGGCATGAACGGCGAGACCGGCTACATAAAGAAGCTCTATAGCACCGACCGCGAGCAGTACATGGGCCGCCTGCGAACAACGGCGGACAAGGAGGAGTTCCGCCTGGAACGGGGGCACGAATACGGCTCCTACATAATCAACGCGATCGAGACGCAGGGCTCCTTCCGCTTCAACGGAACGGTGGCCAACGACGGGCTGATCACGAACCTGCCCCAGGGCGTCTCGGTGGAGGTGCCCATCTACGCGGACGGCACGGGCCTGCACCCCTGCCACGTGGGCGACCTGCCGGCCCAGCTCGCCGCCCTCAACAGCATGCAGATCCGCTCCATCAGCCTGGCTGTGGACGCCTGCCTGGAGGGCGACCGGGAGAAGCTGGTGCATTCACTCATGTACGACCCGCTCACCGCGGCTGCCCTCTCCCTGCAGGAGATACGGGACATGGCGGACGAGCTCTGCGCGAAGGAAGAGCATCTGATGCCGACATTCGGCGGGTAGGCGGTGCGTCATTTGCGCAAGAGCCACTCCAGCGCCTCGCGCACCCGGTCCATGTGAACGTCGGTGTCCGTGCAGGGGCCGTTGGGCCGCAGGTTGATGACACCGAGCGAAGGCTTGGGGAAGACGGCGGCCATGCCCTCCTTCAGCTCCTTCTCGCACGCGATGGCGAGCACGGCCTTCACTCCGTCGTCCTGCGAAAGCTCCAGCGCCAGCCGCCCCCCCGTCGCCACAGCGCAGCGAACCCCGTACTCATCGGCCAGTTGCAGTATCTCCCCGATCTTGCAGCGGCCGCAGCGACGGCATTGCTGCACGTCCACCGTCACCTTCTGCCGGCACTCGCTGCATTGCAGGCACGAGGGCAGCAGTATGAGCAGCTCCCCCGGCCGGCAGCTCGTTCGGCGCAGGCGGGTAATGGCGTTCATGAAGCTGACGAACTTGCTTGCCAACGCTCTTCCCTCGCAGTGGATCAGACGAAGCGATCGCCCGGACGCACGCGGTAGCCGTGGACGAAATCGGAGGCGTCCATCTCGCGGCCGCCAGCGGGCTTGAGCCGTCGGACCACAACACTCCCCTGCCCGGCCAGCACCTCAATGCCGCCCCCCCGGTCCACGTCGGTCACGGTGCCCGGCGCGCCCCGGCCTCCGTCGGCGGCGGCTTCGACCGCAAGCAGCGTCACCCTCACCTCGCGCCTCTCACCCCCGAAGGTGCAATAGGCCCCCGGCCAGGGCGTCAGCCCGCGCACACGGTTGCGTATGACCTCGGCCGGCAGGCTCCAGTCCAGTCGGCCGTCCTGCTTGGTGAGCTTGCGCGCGAAGAAGCCCCCCTGCTTCGGCTGCGGGCGACCCTGCATGCGCTCACCGGCGTCGAGGCGGTTTACCACGTCGCAACAGACTGCCGCCCCGACTCGGGCCAGCCGGTCGTGCAGCGCACCCGCGTCCTCATCGGGCATTATCGGCACGCTTCGCTCGGCGAGGACCGGGCCGGTGTCGAGCTGCGGGCTCATGCGGATGACGCTCACCCCCGTCACCTCTTCTCCCCGGATGATGGCCCAGTTGATCGGCGCCGCGCCGCGGTAGTCCGGCAGCAACGACGCGTGCACGTTGATGAAGCCCCCTTCCGTCACCGCCAGCAGCTCCGGGCTGAGAATCTGCCCGTAGGCCACGACCACACCCAGCTCCGCATGCCGTTCGCGCAACTGATCGACGCAGCCCGGGTCGTTCGCACTCTGCGGCTGCATCACCTCCAGCCGCAGCGCCGTCGCCGCACGCTTGACGGCTGTCTGCCCCATCCTGCCGCCGCGTCCTCGCGGCCGGTCAGGCTGGGTCACCACGACGGCCACATCATGCCCCGCTCCGTGCAGGGCCTGGAGCGTGGGCACGGCGAAATCGGGCGTTCCGAAGAAGAGCAATCTCATGGGCGGTGATGCCGGTTTGCGATTCGGCGCTACTCGGCGACTTGCTCCGGCGCAGGAGCGTGTTCCAGTCGCTTCAACTGGTCCCGCACGGCCATCAGCCGCGTGGGAGGCAGCCGGTCGATGATCAACGTACCGTTCAGGTGGTCCACTTCGTGCTGCCACGCGATGGCGGGCAGGCCCTCAAAGTCGAACTCTAACCTCTCACCGCGGATGGTGTAGGCCACGAGCTTGATCTTCTCGGCGCGCGGCACCTCGATCCGGACGCCCGGCAGGCTCAGACAGCCCTCCTCGATCTCCGCGGCGCCCTGCATCTCCACGATGCGGGGATTCAGGAAGATGCGGGGCCCCTCCCGCTCACCGGTGACATCTACGGTCACAATCTGCTGAGTCCAGCCAACCTGGGGTCCCGCCAGGCCGAGCCCGTCCGACTCGTACATGAAATCCAGCATACGCTCGGCGCGCCGCAGCACTGCGTCGTCCACGTCCCGCACGGGGCGGCACCTTGTGCGCAGCACACGGTCCGGGTATTTCTTCAGTTCCATCGCGCTGTTCCGGGCAACCAATCCGTTGCTCATCCCCTGGCAGCATACCACAACGGCCCCGCTGGGGAAAGCGCCCCCGGCCGCCCCCAAACGCCCGCCCCAAGCCGTTGCATGGGCAGGGGCCACCTGTTACACTATAGTGCAACGCTGGAGAAGGGGGTTCCTCCGGCCCTTTCGCAGCATCTACTGTGGGGGAGGCGTGTGCCGATGAGTGACACACAGCAGAATCTGGCAGCAGCGTTCGCAGGAGAGAGTCAGGCCAACCAGAAATACCTGGCCTTCGCCAAGAAGGCCCAGGCGGACGGCTTTCCGATGATCGCTCGCCTCTTCCGCGCGGCGGCGGCCGCCGAGAGCGTGCACGCCGGCAACCACTTCGGAGTCATGGACGGTGTCGGCGAGACACTGGCCAACCTGAACGCGGCGCGCGCCGGGGAGAACGAGGAGGTCGAGTCGATGTACCCCGGCTTCATCGACCAGGCCAGGGACGAGGGCAAACAGGACGCAGAGGAGACCTTCGACTACGCGTTCCAGGTCGAGAAGATCCACCGAGACTTCTACGGCGAAGCCATCACGCGGCTCGAAGAGAAGGGCAAAGACTTGCGTCCCACCCTCATGTTCGTCTGCCGCGGTTGCGGCAACACCGTCAAAGGGCAACCCCCCGAGGAATGTCCCATCTGCGGAGCGCCGCAGCACTGGTTCATGTTCATCGAGTGACGCATCGGACGTCGCAAGTCAGGGGGTATGCCAGAGGGGGGCGGTGCTGTGTCATCGGTCATAGAACAGTCGGATGCGGCCGTAAGGGGCGCCTTCGACAGAAGCTACGACGCAACGGCAAGTTACTTCGGCCCGGAGCCGAGCCCGGCGCTGCGCAGGCTGATAGAGCGCCCGTGCGTGCGGCGGCCCGGCGACGCGCTGGACATCGGGGCCGGCTACGGGCGTAATGCCCTCTACCTCGCCGGGCAGGGCTTCCGGGTCACGGCTGTGGACTGCGCGCCGGCCGGCATAGTCCGTCTGCGCCGCCAGGCCGCCCGGCGACGGCTCGGCCTGCGCGCCGTCTGCCAGGATATCCGCCAGTTCGACATCGCGCCCCGCTCATGGGACCTGGTGCTCGCCGTTACGGTGCTCGGATTCGTGCCCGCCGGCGGGCAACCGGGCCTGGCCCGTGACATCACGCAGGGGCTGCGGCCCGGAGGCTATCTGTTGGTGGAGGAGTACAGCCAGCACGATCCCGGATTCACGGGCGAAGGGCCGGCGAGCGAGTTCGCCGACCTGCTGCGCCATTTCTTCGCTCCGGGCGAGTTGCCGCGGCTGTTTGCCGGACTGGAAGTGGAACAGTACAGCGAGTTCAGCCTGACCGACCACACCCACGGGCGCCCGCATCGCCACGGCCTGGCCAGACTCCTGGCACGGGCGCCGCAATGAGCGGGAGGCAGAGCCATGACACTGGCCGAGAAGGTCGCCGTAATCACGGGAGGAACGGGCAACCTGGGCACCGTCGTCACGCGCCGCTTCCTGCAGCAGGGCGCGCGCGTTGTGGTGCCCTGGCACAGCGAAGAGAGCTGGCACTCGCTGCGCCGCGAACTCGGTGACGGCCTGGCTGCCGACTGCCGCGGCATCGGCGCGGACCTGACGGACGAAGAGCAGGTCCGCAAGGTGATGGACTTCGCAGTCGATCAGTTCGGCAACATTGACGCCCAGCTGAACCTCGTGGGCGGCTTCGCCTTCGGCCAGAGGGTGTGGGAGACGGAACTCGCCACGTGGGACAAGATGATGGAGCGCAACCTGAAGACCGCCTTCCTGTGCTGCAAGCATGCCCTGAAGGCAATGCGTCAGTCAGGGGCCGGCTGCATAGTGAACGTCTCCTCCAAAGCGGCCATCGACCTGCAGCCCGGCGCGACGGCGTACGCCGTCGCCAAGGGCGGCATCATCACACTCACCCGGGCCCTGCGCGAGGAGCTGAAGGGCACGGGCATCGCCGTCAACGCCATCATGCCCGGCATCATCGACACTCCCGTCACGCGCGAACTCATGCCGGAGGCCGACCACGACAGTTGGGTGCAGCCGGGACAGATAGCGCACGTGCTGGCAACGCTCTGCGGCGGTGATATGCCCGCGCTGGAGGGTTCGGTGCTGCGCCTGTTCGGCGGGCTGTAAGGCTATCCCGCCCGGCGCAGCTCGTCGGCGGAGGGCAGGTCGGGCGGCGTTGCGGCACGCGTGCGCAGCCCCTGCATCAGACGAGAGAAGAGCTGTGAGAAGCCCGCAAACGAGTCGCCCCGCGGGGGCGCGGAACTCTCCAGGTCGTAGCGGCGCCGACTCTGCGGATCGTGTAGCACCTCGTATGCCCGGCGAACGCGCCGGAAGCGTTCGTTCGCGCCGTCGCTGCCGCGGCGATCAGGGTGCGTCTGCAGCGCCAGCCGGCGGTAGGCGTGCTTGATCTGCTCGGCAGTGGCGTCCCTGGCCACTCCGAGCACGCTGTAGTGGTCCGGTTCCCTGTTCACGCTTGCCCTTCCCGCAGGTCTTGTATACAACGATCACTCTGACAGAAACGCGCGGCGGCCTGCACGCACTAATCGTAAATACTTATATGGCAGCGACATAAAACACATAGAAAGGTGCTCGGGTGAAGGTCGACATCGCCGGAACGACGCTGGAGTTGACGGAGGGCGACATCACGGAGCAGGACGTGGCCGCGATCGTGAGCCCTGCCAACCGGGGGCTTCGCGGGGGCGGGGGCGCGGACGGAGCCATCCACCGCGCCGGCGGGCCGAGCATCATGCGCGAGTGCCGCGAAATCGGCGGATGCGAGACGGGTTCGGCCGTCCTCACCACGGCCGGAGACCTGGCCACCGAGCGGGTCATCCACGCGGTCGGGCCGGTCTGGCGCGGCGGCGAACGCGAAAGGGAACTGCTGGCGGGCGCCTATCGTTCCAGCCTCGACCTGGCGCGCGAACACGGCCTGCGTTCCGTCGCATTTCCATCCATCAGCACCGGGGCGTACGGTTACCCGATAGCCCAGGCTGCGAAGGTCGCACTGGGCACCGTCGTCGAATGGCTGCGGGAGCACCCGGGCGAGCTGGAACTCGTTCGGTTCGTGCTGTTCAGCCCGGCCGATTACCGGGCGTATTCTCACGCGCTTCAGGAACTCGGGGTGGGCTGAGACACGGGGCCTGTGCCGGGGTCGATGCCCTGGCGGGCATGCACGAAGTGCTTGTAGGCGGCCAGCACCGTGGGGCCCTGCGTGCGGACCGTCCGCTCGCCGGCCGGCTCGATCCCGTTCGCTTCCGCCATGCGGTCGGCATCCTGCTGTCGGTGATACACGATCTGGAGTGTGGCGGGCGACTGGAAGACTACGGGCGGCAACTGGCCGACCTTGCGCACGGCGCGCGTGGCCGCCTCGCGCAGCATGCGTTTCGTCCGCGAGGTGGGCAGACAGATGGCGCTATCGGGGGAGACGGCCTTCTTCACCTCCACGGCCTCCAGGTCGGGGCCGAGCAGCTCGCGGCCCTCATGCACAGTGGCCGAATCGCCCGAGACGAAGGCGAGCGGCACACCGAACTCGCCCGCCAACGCCGCCTCGAGCCCGACCTCGCCGAGCTCGGAACCGTTGAGCCGGACAGCCGCTATCTCCGGGCCGAAAGTATGCGGCAGCAGTGCATGCGGGGCCCCTGCGCGCGCGTGAAAGCCGACCAGGAAGAGGGCACTGAAGGTGTCGTGCACGCCGCAGAAGAACCCGTTCTGGAGCTCCGGCCGGCCGCTGACGACGACGGTGCGGCTGTCCAGGTCGGTCAGGTCCACGTTGAGCCCCTCGGCGTGGGCATCATACACCACCGCCTCCGGGCATCCGCCGGCGAAGGCGCCCTCGAGCACCGCCTGCAGGTCGCTCATCATCATGCGGCGCGCGAAAGCATACTCCTCGTTGCCGGGACACAACTGGCGCGGGCTCACCACGCCGCTGACGCCCTCCATGTCCACCTTCACGAACACTCGGCGCGCCTCCTGCCGGGGCAGGCTCATCGCCTCGGTCGGCGTGGTGGAGGAGACCTCCCCGGCAGCCCCTGCATCTTGCTGGCCAGCAACCTGCGACATCTCGGCTCCCGCACGCGCCGCCCTCTCGGGCAAGATACCGCGCTTCGTAGACCCGCGGTTACGCGGATTATAGCGAGCGCCCCCGGCAGAGTGAAAGCAGAAGGAGTGTCGGCGACCCCACGGTTGGGACGCACGGGGCGGCCCCCGGCGCACTGCCTTCAGACTGCGGCCCCCCCCAGGATGTCCCGCACCGAGCGCACGGCGGGCGAATCCTCCGGCAGATCCAGCAGCGACTCGCCCTCCCAGTCGGCGGCCACCACCCGCTCGTCCGCCACCATGCGGCCGAGGTAGACGGCGCCGTCCAGCTCGCGCGCGCGCGACTCCATCGCCCGGGTGAACCGGTGGTTGCCGACCAGGTACAGGTGTCGGTAGCTGACCCCTATGGTCTCGGCGATCTCCGATAGCCGTTCGGCGTTGCGCAGCGACTTCGCGGAAGGGTCGATCAGCACGAAGATGCTGTCCACGTCGGTGACGATGCGGCGGTTGACATGCTCCAGCCCCGCCGGGGAGTCGACCAGCACGTAACGGTAGTTCGCGGCCAGGCTCGGCAGCACGCTCTGAAGCACGCTGTTCGGGGCGCAGTAGCAACCCCTCGTCCACTTGACCCCGAGCGTTATCAGGTCGAAACCGCTCGCCTCGTAGAGGCAATTGACGTTGACCAGGTAGTCCACCTTCTCGGCGAGCGGCATCGAACCGAGCTCATCCCCCGGCTGCTGCAGCTCGTAGAGAGCGTCGGATATGGTGTTGACGCCCCGCTCGGAGAGGTCGACTCCGAGCAACTGGGCAAGGCTCTGGTCCGGATCGGCGTCGATCAGCAGAGGCGCACCCTCCAGGCATCTCGCCGCCAGCGCCGTGAACGTGCTCTTGCCGACCCCGCCCCGACCGGTTACCACTATCGTCTTGGCCATGCTCGCTTCTCCGCCCGCCTTCTGTGCGTGTCCTCGTTCCACTATAGCAGAGCCGGGCGCCGCTTGCGACGGAGCGCGCCGTTGCCGAGCCGCGCCCCCCGCATTACAATCACCATGGGTACCACGATTCGTCAGTAAGTAGCACGGAAGGGCTATGCCTGAAAGAAACTACACCGTTCGCCCCGTGGCGACCGTCCACCGCGACGACGACGAGTTCCCGGAAGGAGAGTGCATCATCGAGGTGCGGCCGGAACTGAAGCCCGCCCTGCTGCGGCTCCAGCCCGGAGACCGCATCCAGGTGATGTGGTGGATGCATCGGCTCGACGAGGAAGCCCGCTCCATCCTGCAAGGCCACCCCAGGGGCAATCGCCGCAAACCGAAGCGCGGCGTGTTCGCACTGCGCAGCCCCATGCGGCCGAACCCCATCGGCTCGACCGTGGTCGAAGTGCAGGTGGTCCGCGATAATGAGATCGTCGTGAACGGCCTCGACGCGTTCGACGGCTCGCCGGTGATCGACATCAAGATGGCGTCGTAGAGGCAAAGCTGAGCAGACGGCTGCCCGGGCGCCGTGGTTACCGCCTTGCGACCCCGGCGGGTTCCACACCATTGCGGAGTCCCGCATGAGCACGTACACATACGGACCGGTGCCTTCGCGGCGGCTCGGGCGCTCGCTCGGGGTGGACCTGGTGCCGCTGAAGACGTGCGACTTCAACTGCGTCTACTGCCAGCTCGGCCCGGCGGCAACCGTGCCCCTGGAGCGCAGGCAGTACACGCCGCCCGACGCCGTGGTGGCCGACGTGCGCCAGGCGCTGCGCAACGGCCCCCCGCCCGACTACGTGACGCTGGCGGGCTCCGGCGAGCCGACGCTGCACTCAAGCTTCGGCGAGATCGCATCCGCGCTCTCGGCGTTGACGGACGTGCCCGTCGCGCTGCTCACCAACGGTTCGCTCTTCTTCCTGCCCCGGGTCCGGGCCGCGTGCGCGGACGTGCACCTTGTGCTGCCGTCGCTTGACGCAGGAGACGAGCAGACCTTCCGACTCATCAACCGGCCGCACCCCGGCCTGACGCTTGAGCGCACCGTCGAGGGACTCGCCGCGCTGCGGCGGGAGTTCGCCGGACAGATATGGCTTGAGGTCTTCATCGTTCAGGGGATCAACGCCTCTGACGAGCAGGTCGCGAAACTGAAGTCGTGCATCGAGCGCATCAACCCCCATCGCGTGCAGATCAACACGGCCGTTCGCCCCCCCGCCGAGTCGAACGTGCGCGTGCCCTGCCCGATGCGGCTGCAGGAGATACGGGAGGCATTCGGTCCGCGCGCGGAGATCATTGCGCCGGTGCCCGCGGCCCCGCTCACAGCCGAGGGCCGGGCCCAGCGCCAGGAAGTGCTGCAGATGCTTCGCCGCCGGCCGTGCACGGTGCAGGATGTCGCCGAGGGCCTGGCGATCAGCGCGAACGAGGCCGTCAAGCACGTTCACGCGCTACTCAACGAAGGGCTGATCCACCGCCGCCAGCGGCTGTACGAGACCTACTACGAGCCCTCGGGCCCTGATCGGGCGGGGACTTGATGCCTACAAACTCAGAGAGGTCCGGATCGTGGCCAACTGCAGCCTTCCCGGCTGGGCAAGGTAGCCGAGGGGGAACGGCTCGGAGCACCTTTTATTGTCCTCATTGGCCCACAGCTCGCCGAGTTCTTTGAGTTCAGTCGCCTTTACCAGAACAATGCTGCAACCCATATGCTCGGCGGTGTACTGGAGGGCTATAGCTTTGGAGTCCTCCGTGAAATCGGGTGCGATGACGAGGAAAAAGGGGACTTCCTTGTCAGCCCTTTGGATGTACGTGTCAAACTGGGTGATGTGATTCCGCAGCGATACAGGATTCTCGGAGCTCTTGTTGTCCCATAGCACATAACCGTCGCGGAACGACAGACGGCCGTCAGCGTGTTCCGTGCCGGCCTGGCGCAAGGGCGCGTGATTTAACTTGGTCTCAAACAAGTAGGCCGTGGCTGCTTCGAAGCAACGCTCGATTTCGACATCCTTGTCGACCACATGCTGAGCCCTCAAGGTCGCGGTGTCACGACAGGCAAGCTCCTCAAAGAACTGATAAAGACGCTCCCTTGGGTCGGTACCCTCAGGGGGTGGCATCTGGAGCACGTCGTAGTGACGGATCAACCGTTGCACCTTGTCGGCCTTCTTGCCCCCCACGGGCAATCCCAGATCCGCGCACCACTCCGACAAAACGTCGCTGTTCAGCCCGCCATGCGGCGAGAACCCGCCGACCAGAACCGAGGCAGGCACTGTCTCCGCGACGCGGTGCTGCAACTCCTCACGGGTCGCATTCGGCGAAAACGGGATTCAGCCTGGCTCAAGGCATCCATCAGATAGGCACGCAGCCGGACGCGCTTGTCTTGCAGCATTGCGAGATATCCCGGCAATCGTATTTCGATGCCCAATACTTCGCGCGCCACTTCCGCCACTTCCTCGGGAATCACGACGAAATCCTGTCCGTCATTGTCACGGAGCTCGAACAGCAGCCCCAGTGACTGGAGCGTGCGGATACAGTGAATCATCTCCTCCCGTGTGTGGATCTCGTTCCGTGGCTTCGGATACTTGGCCAGCATCGCCTCCAAGAGCCTGTGTTCGCGTTCAGTGATGCGTAACCTTCCCCTTAGCTTCCGGAGGAGATTGGCTTCATCGACGGATTTTGTATCGCGATGCTTCCAGGCGGTCTCCAGTACGAAGTGGTAAAGACTGAGATTGCGGTAATGTTCTGAGTCATCTCGCCCGCCGCAGAGGTCCTTGATGTCCTTCTCGTTCGATTCGTTTACGACGCCTTGCTCGATCTCGGTGGTCTTATCTTGAAGTTCTGCCAAAGGGAGGAGGTAACCATGTTCATTGAGCAGGATGTCTCGCACGATGAGGGGGGCAAGCACTCGATGCGAAAGGTCCTGGTCGCGGTGGAACACGTTGTCCAATGCATCCTGGACTGCTTCAGGATGCGTGAACTGATTCTTCACCCTCTTTATGTTGGCCCCCAGGTCATCTGTGCCGAGATGAGCGTAATCCACGACGTGCGCTGAGGCAGTGCGCTTGAGGGCGTGGAGCGTCGGGATCGCGTCAACCACATCATCGAATCTCATTCCATCCTCCCGCCAAGGTGCGGCTCCAAAACGCGAGCTTGGCAGTTAGCCCCAAGGATGTTATGAGCCCCAATGCCACATGTCAAGCAGTGTCTGACGCCGATCGGAGCGCCTTGACCCCTGCCAGCGCCTCAGAACTCGGCCGGCAGGCGCTTCTGCTCAATCTCCCGTTTGACGCGGCCGAGGAACTCCTCCACGGGCACCGCTCCTTCGTCGCCGCGCTCATGGCTGCGCACGCTCACCGTCTCGCTCTCGACCTCACGGTCTCCGACAACCAGCAGGTAGGGCACCTTCTCCACGGTGCCGCTGCGCACCTTGTAGCCCATCGTCTCGTTGCGCTCGTCGACCTTTGCGCGAACGCCCTCCACCTGGAGCCATTCGGCGACGGTGCGCGCGTAGTCGTTGTGTGCGTCCGTAATCGGCAGCACGCGCACCTGCTCCGGCGCGAGCCAGACGGGGAACCAGCCGCCAAAGTGCTCGATCAGTCCGCCCACGAACCGCTCCAGCGAGCCGAGGATCGCCCTGTGCACGATGATGCATTCGTGCTCTCGCCCGTCCTCGCCCACGTAGACGACATCAAAGCGCTTCGGCAGGTTCAGGTCCACCTGGATGGTCGGCCCCTGCCATTCACGGCCGAGCGCGTCGAAGAGCTTCATGTCGATCTTCGGCGCGTAGAAGGCCCCTCCGCCCTCGTCGACCTCGTAGGGGATGCCCTTCTGCTCCAGCGCGCGGCGCAGCCCCTCGGTGGCGCGCTCCCACTGTTGGTCCGTCGCCTCCTCCAGGCTGACCTCGGGGCGGGTGGCCAGGTAGGTCTTGTACTCGTAGCCGAACGCCCCCAGCATCTCTGCCACCAGGTCCAGCACGCCCTCGATCTCGTCGGGGAGCTGCTCGGGGGTGCAGAAGATGTGCGCATCGTCCTGGGTGAAGCCGCGGACCCGCACCATGCCGTGCAGCGCGCCGCTCAGCTCGTAGCGGTACACCGTGCCGAGCTCTGCGTAACGCGTGGGCAGGTCGCGGTAGGAACGCGTCTGCGTCTGGAAGATCTTGATGTGGGCCGGGCAGTTCATCGGCTTAACCCGGTAGCGCTCCTCGTCGATCACCAGCGGCGCGTACATCATGTCCTCGTACTTCGGGATGTGGCCGCTGCGGCGGTAGATCTGTTCGCTGGCGATGTGCGGGGTGAAGACGAACTCGTAGCCGCGCCGGCGGTGGACGCCTTTCCAGTAGTCCTCGATGACGCTACGCAGCGTGGCGCCCTTCGGGTGCCAGAGCACGAGGCCCTGGCCGAGCTCCTCGTCGAAGCTGAACAGGTCGAGCTCGCGCCCGAGCCTGCGGTGGTCGCGCTCCTCCGCCTGGCGCAGGCGCTCCAGGTAATCCTCCAGCTCGCTCTCGTTCAGGAATGCCGTCCCGTAGATGCGCTGCATCTGGGGTCGCTCGGAGTCCCCCCGCCAGTAGGCGCCGGCAACGCTGAGCAGCTTGAACGCCCCGACCATCCCCGTGCTCGGCAGGTGCGGCCCCCGGCAGAGGTCCATGAAACCGTCAGTGCTGTAGAGAGAGACGACGTTGTCCTCGATCTCCTCGATCAGCTCCACCTTGTAGTCCTGGCCGTGCTCGGCCATCAGTTCGGCGGCCTCCTCCCGGCGCAGCTCCATGCGCTCGAAAGGCTCATCGGCGGCGACGATGCGGGCCATCTCGTCCTCGATCCGCTCCAGCTCTTCGCTGGAGATGGCCGCCGGCAGGTCGAAGTCGTAGTAGAACCCATCCTCTATGGCGGGCCCGATGCCGAACTTCACGCCCTCGAAGAGCCGGCCGACGGCGGCCGCCATGACGTGGGCGGTGCTGTGACGCATGATCTGGAGCCCTTCCGGCGTGTTGATGGTCACGATGCAGAGCGTGCAATCGTGCTCCAGCGGCACATTCACGTCCATCAGCACCCCGTCCACGCGCGCGGCGACCGCGTCGCGTGCCAGGCGCTTTCCGATCGAGCGGGCGACCTCGGCCGGCGTGACGCCGACGGTCTTCTTCAGCACCGATCCGTCCGGCAAGGTGATCGCGATGTTCATGGCGCGTTCCTTCGTGCTCGTGCTGCCGATGCTCTGCCCGCAGCCGGCATCGGGCGCGGGTGCACCGGTTGCGCAATCAGCGCGAACGCAGGGAGGAATCGGGGGCGGAACCGCCGACCTCCCCCACAATGGGAAGTCCTGCAAGCCCCCTGGCAAGAGGGGTGACGGGGCCTGAGAGACCGACTCCGTGCTGAAACCCATTATAGGCCGGCCCGGCGCCGTGTCAAAAGGCGGCGCAGGATGAGCGGACCCCGCCCCTTCATCCCGCCTATGCCTGCGCCCTGCTCCGCCGCATGCCTGCCTCCAGCCGTACAGACACCGAACTGCCGCTACAGCAGTACACGCGCACGTCCGCCCGATTCTCGAAACCGCAAGCGGCAGAGCACTGCCCCTTCGCACACCGACCACCCCGGCCGCCTCAGGCGCAGCAGCCCGACCCGGAGGGGGCGCACCGTCCGACATGGGCGCTGGTGACCGAAGAAAGCACAGGCGCCCTGGCGCGAGAGCGGCGGAACGAGTAAGTTGCCGCCAAGGGAGCCGCGCCTCGCTGCCCGCCGGGAAACCCCACCGCAGCGCGGCGGACGCGCGCCTGTGCCCTCCCCGGACGGTGGCCGTGCGCCGGGGGGAAAGGCGGCCGCCCGCAACCGGGCTCGGGCCGTGTCGTAACCGCCCGCTGGCCGGTGCACGGGCCCGGGTGTCCGGCTCGTTCCGGCGGGCGCGGGGAGTGGAGAGCATCCGCTATTTCAAAACGAACCCATTTCGTCATAAGAGCAACCTCGGGCGGATGCTACGACACTTTTACACAATCCGTCCTCGAGCTGGACATGGATGGGATCAGGATCGCACACGTATTGTGTGTTTGCCGGCGTGGCCGGCCCGACGCAGGGCTACTGCGAACCGCCTTCGGCTTCCGGGTCGGAGTCGGGTGGGATTATGCCCCTTGCCTTGCGTAAGCGGTCAAGACGCTCTTTGAAGCGTTTCTCACTTCCCTGCTCAGTCGGCTCGTAGTAGATGCGTGTGGTGGGTATGTAGTCCTGGTTGACCCAATGGTCCTCATAGCTGTGGGCGTATTTATAGCCTTCGCCGTGCCCCAACGTTTCGGCGCCGGGGTAGCTGGCGTCTTTCAGGTGGTCGGGCACGGGCAGGGTGCGGCCCTCGCGGACATCCTTCTCTGCCGCGTCGATAGCCATATAGCAGGCATTGCTCTTGGGTGAGCAGGCGATGTAGGTGACCGCCTGGGCGAGGGGTATTTTGGCCTCGGGCATGCCGACGAACTCGACGGCATGCTGGGCGGCGACGGCGAGCACCAGGGCGTTCGGGGCGGCGTTGCCGACGTCCTCCGCCGCGCAGATGACAATGCGCCGGGCAATGAAGCGGGGGTCCTCGCCGCCTTCGAGCATCTTGGCCATCCAGTAGAGGGCGGCGTCGGGGTCGCTGCCGCGCATGCTCTTGATGAACGCGCTGGCTGTGTCGTAGTGCTCGTCCTCGTCGCGGTCGTAGAGGATAGCCTTGCGCTGGATGGAGTCCTGTGCGAGTTCCAGGTCGAAGCGAACGGCGCTCTCGTTGCCTTCCAAAGCACTCAGAACGCCGACCTCCAGGGCGTTGAGGGCTCGCCGGGCGTCGCCGTCGCACGCCTCGGCGAGGAACTGAAGCGCCTCCTCGTCGGGGCAAACGTCGTGGCGGCCGAGGCCGCGTTCCTCGTCGCTCAGGGCTCGGCGCAGTATGGTGAGGATGTGCTCGGACTCCAGAGGCTTGAACTGGAATATCTGCGAACGGGAGAGCAGGGGCGAGTTGATGGAGTGGAAGGGGTTGTGCGTAGTGGCGCCGATCAGGATGACAGTGCCGCTCTCGACATCGGGCAGCAGCACGTCCTGCTGGGCGCGGTTGAAGCGGTGCAGTTCGTCCACGAAGAGCACGGTGCGCGTGCCGGCGCGGCGCTTACGGTCGGTTGCCCGGGCGATGATCTCGCGCATGTCGCTGACACTCGCGGCCGTGGCGTTAAGGGGCTCAAAGACCGCGTTTGTCCGCCGCGCGACCACGTGCGCCAGGGCGGTCTTGCCGGTTCCCGGCGGTCCGTAGAAAATGAGCGAGGCGAGCCTGTCAGCCCGAATCATGCGCCACAGCAGCCGCCCTTCGCCCAGGAAGTGCTCCTGTCCGACGAACTCCTGCAGCGTTCGGGGCCGCATCCGCGCGGCGAGGGGCGCATCGGGGCCGGGCTCGGGCACGGCCCCCGCCGGCTGCTGGTGGAACAGAGACATACACGGCTTCCCAGAGGACGTGGGGGGAACTCCATAACGTTCGCTCGGCGTACAGCTTACGCGCAGCAGCTCGGGCCGTCAAGCCCTGGACTCAAGGCTCGAACGCGAACTCAGAGAAAGTGACTTCTGCAGGTCCCAACGCCTCGAGGAATAGCTCGAAGCGCACATCCCCCAGGTGAACGTAGCTTTCGGCGAACCTCTGGCCGTCGACAGTGGCCAGCAGCAGGCCGGTGTCGAACTCGTAGCCGAGGCAAAGGACGTGTGGAAAGCCCTGCTCATCAACCCCCGAGCGCGAGACCGGCTGCCCTCCGCGCGGACGGGCCGATCCCGAGATGAGTTGCACAGACTCTCCCGACAGCACTAAGTCGTAACGCTTTCCTCCCACGTCACTTACGCGCAAGCCGGCGCGCACCTTCTCGGCTGGCGCCGGGCTCGCTCGCAGCCGAACGCTCACCGTGAACCCCAGGTTACGCACGGGACGCAGTGTGCCAAGGCGGACCTGCGCGTCATCCGCGGTCGTGCGCATGTGCACCTGTCCCTGTGAGCCGACCTCGGCCGAGCCGCCGGAGACCGTCTCCTGCCAGAGGGGCTCCGCAAAGGGTGCCGCCCTGAGGGTCTCGGCGAACCTTTGCGCGTCCATAGGGGTGCGCGACATGCGCTCGAGAAGCTGTTTCAAGGCCTCAGACGCCTCCTCGGCCAGTTCTGCGGGTGCCGCCCTCTCCACGGCGCGGTATGCCGGCAGTGCGTCGCCGAAGCGCTCGGCGCGGGCATGGTGTTTCGCCAGTTCCATGCGCACCCGCGCCGCCAGCGCGGCGAGCGGCGGGGCCAGCTCCAGCGGCTCGGTGGCTTCGAGAAACTGCCGCAGTTTCTCGTGGGAAGAGCCCGAGTTGAGCAGATGCTCCGCCCACGCTTGCACCAGGTCTGCGATGGCCTGACGCGTGCGCGCCACCAGCTCGGGTTCTGCGCCTAACTCCTGCAGCAGCTTCATGCGAGCATCCAGCGCCTCGCCATAGAGCCTCAACCGCACCAGCTCGTAAGTATCGCTCATCGCCCTCTGCCATCGCTCGCCGGCCGAGGTCTCCCGCGACTGTGCGCGAAGCTTCTCCTCGAGCCGGTCCAGCCACTGCGACGCCGGGGCGAGCCGGCGCAGCCGGGCCAGCACAATTCGAGCCTCCGCTACACGGCCCTGATCCAGCATCTGCATCCCTTCGGCGTACGTGAGTTGGGCGAGCGCTGCGTTCGCCTCATCACGCAGTTCGTGAGCGGTCTGCGCCTGCTGTGCTGTCAGCTCTGCGGACTCAAGTCCCCGCAGTATGGCGAGCGCCGCCCAGTGCCGCCCTGCCTCATTCTGTGCGGCGGCCTCCTGCAGCGCATCGGCAGGCTTCGCTGGAGTAGGGGCCGGCGGGCCTGCCGCCGGCACGGATGCCGCCTTCGGCCAGGCAGCCATCGCTATGAGCACACCGGCCACGACCATTCCCAATGCCGCAAGCCACGCATACGGCGATATCGGCGCCACATGCTCAGGCTCCTCGGCCGGCTCGGCGGGCCCCTGGTAGAACATGGAGGCCGGGTTCGTCCGCTCCACCAGCGACGCGCCGCTGATCAGATGCTGCTCTCCCAGCAGCAGGTCGCGCTCAAGCGTGTCGGCGTCATAGCGTTTCTCGCGATCCTTGGCCAGCATGCGGTCGAGCATACGGCTGAGAAACGGCGGCATCTCGCCCGCCACCTCTACGGCGGGCCGCTGCTGCTGTTCCACGTTAGCGGCCATGTAGCCCTCTGCGTCATCGGCGTCAAAGGGCAACTCGCCGGTGAGCAGCTGGTAGCCGACGACGCCGAGGCTGAAGATATCTGCGCGGCCGTCGAGCGGCAGTTGGGCAACCTGTTCGGGGGCCAGGTACTTCGGCGTGCCCGGTATCCGGCCGTCACGTTGCTGGCGCACGATGTCGGTTTCGCTCACGCTCTTGGCGATACCAAGGTCAGTGAGTTTGACGTGGACGAAGCCTCCTTCGCCGTCCTCCAGCAGGATGTTGCCCGGCTTTACGTCGCGGTGGACGATCCCCTGGTGATGGATAGCGGCAAGCGCGCTGGCCGCTTGACGCAGGATGCGCACCTTGTTGAGCAGGTCGAAGTCCCTCTGGCCACGCAGGCAACTCAGAAGGGAGTTCTCGACGAACTCCATCGCATAGTAGAAATCATCGCCGACCTCACCGGTCTCGTAGAAACGCACAATGTTGGGGTGTTGCACTCCGAGCAGCATGCGCACTTCACGGTCGCGCAAACGGCGCGTCAGGTCGACGGGGCGGCGCTCCGTGCACCGAAAGACCTTCACCGCCACGATGCGTGCGCTCGCCTTCTCACGAGCGCGGTAAACGCTGCCCACCCCGCCCTTGCCCATGTGCTCCAGCAGCACGTACTTGCCGAAATCGCGCTCTTCCATGTTACCGCCGGATCCTACCCGTCATGAGCCGCCCGCCTCCTACCGATATGGAGGTAATCGGCGACGTTCGCCGAGTCGCTCACTACCGTGCGTATCCGACCCTCGGGGCTGCTGATAAGCGAAGTCAGGCCCGGCCCATGCCCGGCCGTAGTGCACAGACTGTGCACAACGACTCCGATGCTCACCGCTCCGGTCTTGTAGACCCGTCCGAAGGAGTGGTCGGCGTCCTCCACGGCGACGATGTCGCCGAGCCGGAGCCCCTCGAGCCCATGCCGGGCCACCATCTGTTCATCCGACAGTTGGATGTCGTAGTCGCCGGAAAACGTGTGACTGCGCCCAATACCGCTGCCCATCAGGGCAGCAGGCAGGCAGTGCGCGACCGGGATGACCAGTCGCCCGTCGTCAACGCCGCGGACCATCAGGTGCAAAAGCCGCGGGGCTACGTTCATGACCTTGACGGTCGGGTAGTCCAGCAGGCTCAGCCCAAGCCCGCGCGATCGCACCTGTACCTTGTCCCCGATAACCAAACTCTCGAGGACGGCATCGGCGAAGTCCACCAGAACGTGCTCCACGCCGCCGTGCTTGCCGGTTACGACACCTTCTGCGCCTTTCGCATCCCCGCTCACGACCCGCGCCACGTTGCCTACGCACGCCATGATGTTCAGGGCGGTGTTCGCCTTACCGTCTTTGGTCTTCACCGAAACGCCCGGCTCCACATGGTCCGCTGCCCAGCGCAGTGCGCTGTCGCCGACTTTGCAGTTGTATGTGATACCACCAACGCCGGGCAACATCGTCGGCACCCCTTGCGGGCCCACGCGCCATGAACCCGAACTCACCGCCGGGGCAACCTCGCCCAGAACGGCTACTTCGACGAGTTCGTCCTCGTTCGTCGTCAGCTCGACACTGCTCTCAGTCGTCAAGAACTTACCCTCCATCGGCATTCGGCTCGGGCCCGGTGCCGTCTGGCGCCGCTCCCTGTCTTTCCTTCGACACAGAGCGCGCGGCGTCAACCAGTTGGCCTGTGACCTCCTCGCGCTCCGCCAGCAACTCCGATGCCCCTTCGCCCAGCGGCAGGCCTTTCAGCCGAGCATACTCCTGCCAAGCCTGCGCGTAATCGCCGCGGACCTCCAGCTCGCCTATCTTCCGCAATCCCTCGTCGAGCAATTGTGGAGCCAGACTCTCGACCTCCCTGGTTGCCTCACGGGCGGCACGGGTTCCTGCGAAGCGATCTCTGACCTCCTCCAGCACCCGCAGCGCCTCGAGACCGTCCTCACCCATGGCCTGCCGCGCGCGCGCCAGCGCTTGCTGCGCCAGTTCGCTCCGGCCGTTCTCCTCGTGGTTCAGCGCGCCGTGTCGCGCGTAGGCGAGGGCGCCGGCCACTCCGAGCGCCACCAAGATCGCCACGATCAGCAAGAACCGGACATTGCGCCGCGCTGAGTACTCCTGCACCTCCTCACGTTCCTGCAACCGCTGGCTCTCCAGGCGGTTGCGCTCCAACACCTTGTCCAACCATTGGGAGCGAGAGGCGCCCTGCGACAAGTTCTGATCCAGTTCCGCCTCCAGAAGGGCGAGCAGTGCGTCATCCTGGAAGGCAGACTCCTGCACTCGATCGAAGCGCAGCACCGTTGTGCTCAGTCGTATGATATCGCCCGGGTTGAGCACCGCGTTCTCGGTCACCCGTTCGCCGTTAACGAGAGTGCCCCGGCGGCTGTTCAGATCGTGTAGCCGCCATACACCGTTGACGTACGATATCTCGCAGTGGAAGCGACTGACGCTCGGATTGACGATCTGTATAACGTTGCGTGCAGAGCGCCCAATGCTGGTGACGCGATTCTCGGGCAGACGGTGCACACGGCCGGGCTCCTGGCCCTGGATCACAACCAGAACCGGTTGCGTCATCGCCATGCTGTTCCTCCAGACTCTGCCCGGGGGCTGCCCTGCTCGCAGAAAACGAGCATCAGGATAACCTTTGCTGCAGGAGAGGTGCAAACGGCGCTGCCGGCCGGGGAAGCTACCGCGGTGGGTCGAACCGTCGCAGTATGTCCACAAAGGATGCCATGTCAGCCGGCACCGGGCAGCGCTGTTCACGTTCCTGCACAGCGCCTGGAGCAACGTACCGGATGGATGCGGCGTGCAGCGGGAGGCGCGACATGACGACATCGTCCGGGCCCGCCACTCTTCGACCAAGGATGGCATTGAACTCGGCACCGGTCAGGCGCTCGCGCCGCCCGTAGTGTCGGTCCACCACAAGCGGGTAGCCTGTCGCGGCCAGGTGGACGCGTATCTGGTGCTGCCTGCCGGACAATGGCTCTGCACGCACCAGGCAGAAATGCCCAAAGCGCTCCTCCACCGTGACCAATGTTTGGGCCGGCTTGCCGCCCTTGCGCGCAGGCCTCATGGTCAGCACGCTCTGCGGGTCCCGCTCCATCGGGATCTCCAGTTCTGCCCGCTGCAGCGGCAGCACGCCCTCCACGACGCACAGGTAGCTCTTGTGCACATGGCGATGCTGGAACTGCAGCCCCAGGTCTCTGGCCGCCTGCGCGTCGCACGCAACCAGAAGCACACCCGATGTCTCCTGGTCGAGGCGGTGCACCACATGAGGCCGCACGTACGGTCCGCCGCAGGGCGCCTCGCGGTTAAGAAACGCCACAAGCGACTCGTAGTATTCGGCGTTCGCACCGTCGCGAGCCGGCACCACAGGCACACCGACGGGCTTGTTGACGCATAGATGGCGCCCGTCCTCGTACAGCACCTCGACAGGCATCTGCTGCTCAGGGGGTGGGCCCGCATCCAGGCGGGTCGGCACGGCAACGGAGTCACCGGTACGCAGGCGGTGTCCGCTGGGAACGGCCTGCCCGTTGACAAGCGCTTCTCCAGTGCCGACGACGCGCCGCAGCGTGACTTTGGACTCGTTGATAAGGCGCCCGCTAAGAAACTCGAGCAAGGGGGTGCCGGCTTCCGTCTGTGATACGCGCATGACCGTCATGTCTGCCCCGCTGGGCGTCCTGCTGCCCCCCTCGCCTTTCCCGTCTCAGGGCTCCTCGCTATAGGGCATGGCGGCGCCAACGAGGGATATCTGGTGGAACGTCCACGCGCCCGCCTTCTCCACAAACGTGAGCCGTACGGTGAGGGTCTCCAACTCAGGAGACTGCCAGGCGTAGGGCAGTTCGTAGACGGCATTCATAGCGCCCGGAGCGAGCCATTCCAACTCCAGGGGCTGGGACAGATCGGGCCAGGCCGCAATGGTGAGCCGGCGAAACCTCTGCAGGTCGGTAAAGACCGAGATTGGGCCCACGTCCCCAGCGCTCAGCTTCTGCCAGAAGGAGAGCTTCGGCATACGGTAACGGAACTGCGGCTCCTCCGGCATGGCATAGTAGATTTCGCCGATACGACCCTCTTTGAGCCATGTCATGATCTGCACGACCTGCGGTCGTATCTGCTCGGCGACCTGCGGAGGGGGGTCCAGCGGGTCACCCGGCTCGGGCTGACGCAGGGTGAAATCTTTGATGTACCATCCCCCTTGCCCGCGGCTCAGCACAAACTGGTCCTCAAAGCGTTCGCCCTGCGCGTTGGAGCCGGCCACTGTGAGTTCTGCTTCACCGTCAAGCCATGGCGCCGAACGCACGTTCTCCACCGCATGGCGGACATCCAGGGTGTACCCGGAGTAGAACTCCAACCAGCTCGCGTTGCGCATCCTCAGCCCCAGCTCAACGAACCGCGACTGCCCCGTCCTCGGCGCCAGCAGCGGGCGCAAGGCATCGGGGGCTTTCTCCTGTATTGCCGCCGCAAAACCGTCCAGCAGCTCCATGGCCTCCAGTCGCGCCTGCTGCACCGCCTGGCGCTGCTCGGGCGTCGCGGCGCACCCGGCAGCAATAACTCCGAGCGCAACGATGGTCACTGCACGCCCTGCTTTTCCCATCTGCGACCTCTCAATCTACGGTCGGCCTGTTGGTTCAGAACTGGAGCACTCTACCGGAAAGGTCACGCACCGTGGCCCTGCCGTCGGCAATGTGCATCTGCTTGTCGACATTCGGCAGCTCTGCCGGGTAGTGGGTAATGGTGAGCACCGTGCGCGTGCCTATCAAGGTAGCCAGGCCCTGTATGGCTCGCCGTCGCGTTTCATGGTCGAGCGATACCAACGGTTCATCCAGGATCAGTATCCTCGGGTTCTTCAGTATGGCCCGCGCAATCATCAGCCGTCGCTTCTGCCCGGCCGATATCTGGACACCGCCTTCGCCGATCAACGTATTGTATCCCTCGGGAAGCTTCTGCACGAATTCGTGTGCGCCGGCGTTGCACGAGGCATCGATCACCGCCTCGTTACTCGCCTCGGGCCATGCATAACGGATGTTGGCCATGATGGTGTCGTTGAAGAGGAAGCAGTCCTGGAAGACGAATCCGATCTGCCGCCTGAGGCTGGCCAGCGTGAAGTCACGCAGGTCAACCCCGTCGATGTGAATGCTCCCTTCGGTCGGGTCGTAGAAGCGCGCGATGAGGTTCACGCACGTGCTCTTGCCGCCGCCGCTGGGCCCGGTTATCAGCACGTGCTCGTTCGGTTCGATGGTGAATGACACGTCCTCCAGCACCTGTTCGGCGGCGCCCGTTTCATAGGTGAAGGAGACGTCCCGGAACTCGATCCTCCCGTGCGTGATCTCGTACGGGACGGCGTCGTCTTTTTCGCGCACGCTTGGTTCTATACTCAGGATCTCCGTGACGCGCTCAATACTGGTGGCGGTGCGCGTGAAGCGGCCGGCCTGCGATACGAGCTGGGGCAGCACGGGATAGAGCATGCCCACGTACACGTAGAACGAGACGAAGGCGCCGGTGTCCATGCCACCCTCCTTCAGCACCAGCACGCCGCCTACGCCGAACAGCACGATCAGCCCCAGCCCCACCAGCATGTCCGCGGCGATCTTCTGTAAAGTGTAGTACTTGTTCTGCTTGATCTGGGCCTTCATGCCCCGCCGCATGGAACGACGGAACTTCTCCTGTTCGATCGCTTGCGTCGCGCTCGCCTTCACCGTGACCGCGCCGCCCGCATCGAACTGCTGCACCAGGTCGCCGCTGACATCGGCTATCTGCTCCTTCGCCTGGCGCGCGTACGTGCTGATGGGTTTTCGAAACACGTAGTAGACCAGCACGTGGAACGGCATCACCAGGAAACTCACCAGGGCCAGCAGCACGTTTTCCTCCAGCAGGATGGCAACCGCCAGCAGTAGAAGGAAGATGTTGCGGCCCAGCGTGTCCAGTTCGTCCTGCAGGAACTGCTTGATGGATTGCACGTCCTGCATGAGGCGGGCGGATATCTTGCCCGGGTTGTTGCGCTGATAGTAGTCGATGCTCAGAGTGTGCAGGTGTTTCAGCAGGCGCTCGCGCAGTCCGAAAGCCGCCTTCTCGCCGACGGCCATGGTGCGCGTTTTCTCCAGGTAGTAGAAACCGTTGCGTAGCAGGTAGATGACCAGGACAACCGGCAACACGACCAGCAGGCGCGTACGCCGGGTTGAGAGCGCCACCCCTTCTTCGGCGATGAAGACGTGATCAATCACGTACTTCAGCACCTTGGGCATCGCAAGCTGCAGCCCGGAGAGCATCATCAGGCAGACCATCACCAGCACCAGCACCTTGCGATGAGGCCTTACCAGGCTCGCCAGGTCCCTCAAGGCATGGAAGCTGCGCGCCCCCGCCCTGCCCGTCAGACCGTCCCCTTCCGCATGGGACGCGCCCTGGGGCGTTGCGGCAACCCCGGCCACGGCATCAGCACGAGCTTCGTCATCGCTCGCGCTCAGAACCTGCAGCGGCCGGAGGATAAGTGAAAACCACCTTGTCATCTTCCAGTATGACCACGCCTGCGTCTAAGTAACTCCACACGGCAATGCCCTGGCCGGCCCGTTCGTCGACGGTATCCGGTGCCCCCAGAGCGCTACGCACATCATCCGCGTCCATGCCCAGGGCAACACCGGCCATGGGTGAGGGCGGTTCGGACCTGTTGGTCCGCTGTCTGCCCGTGCACCCCCCTGCCTGCAACAGGCAGAGCAGCAACAGGATTACCAGCAACCGAATCACATCGGCTCCTCCGAAGCAATGGCTTCGCTGATAATATCGTATGCTCGTTCCAGCGCATCTCGCAAGGCGTAGTAGTAGTAATCGCTCTTGAAGAAGAACTCAGCAACTGTCCGGTCGGCCAGGTAGATGCGCTCATCGGGCCCGTCAAGCTCGGGTATTACGATCTTGCGGCCGACCCGGAAGTTACGCAGCAGCAGCAGTTCCTCGATGTTGTTCACCTTGGCGATTTCGCGCATCGCGATCGCGGTTTTCAGCCGCTCCAGGTCGCTTTCTGTGTCGAGCACGAGAGCGAACTCTTCGTAGCGCAGGTCGCTGCCCACCTGGTTTATCTCTAGCAGGTGTTGCTCCACAGCGTCACGGTCGGCCACTCTCAACCACTCCAGCTTGGCGGTCGGCGACTGTAGTGCGGCCTTCAGCCCTCCCTCCGGATCCAACCTGTAACGGAGGAACAGGACTTCCTTCGGGTACGGCCGGGCGAAGTAGCCGGCAACGGTGCCATCGGGGCTGTTCTCTTCCAGCACTCCGCCGCCGCCTCGGGCCAGGAACGCGACATGGAAGCCGGCGGGCTCCGCGTCGTCTTGCTCAAACACAATGATGTTCTCGGTGTCGATCCGCTCGTGCAGCTGCAGTTTGTCCTTGGCGACCTCGTAGATCATGCGCACGACGACGGCATCTTCGCCTGGTATGGTATCGGCCAGGATGTCCTTGAACGGCTGGCGCTCGGTGTAGCTCGGGTTGCGATAGGCGAACTGCCGTGCGCGGGACATCGTCCGCTGCACATCCATGTTCCCCTCCAGGAACCCAAGGTCGAACACGTCGTCGGCTTTGAGCCGGTAGCTGTTGCGGAAGAGCCGATTGTTCAAGAAGTCGAACCGCTCCGAATCCTTCGGGAGCACAGGCCGGTTCGTTCCGCCCGTAGCGATCACACGCGGCGTCAAGACGATGATCACCTCGCGTTTCGCCCGACGGTCGGACTGCCGGCGAAACAGGCGACCAATAATCGGGATGTTTGAGATGATGGGTATGCGGTCCATCGTGCGTGCGTTCTCATCGCGTATCAGCCCCCCGATGATGAAGGGAGTGTTGTCATTGACCCTGGCGACTGTCTCAACGATGCGCCGGTTGATCAGGGGGGCGACCGCCTGGTCCTCAACGATGATGAAATCCTCCTCCGGCGCTTCACTCACCTCCACCAGTATCTGCATCGCCACCACCGACTTGTCGCCGCTTATGCGCGGCTTGATGTTGAGCACGATGCCGACACGCTCAAACCTCACCTTCACATCGGTCGTGCGCTCGGTGATCAGAGACTCAAAGATGGGCACGTCCCGCACCACCTGGATGCGGGCGTTCCGGTTGTCCAACACAAGGATGGACGGACTGGAAAGGACTTCTCCCCGCCCCTCTTCGATGATCGCTGTAAGGGTGGCGCGCACGCGGTTGGCCAGGTCGGCCGGGGGGGTAAACTGAGGGTCATAGCTGATGACAAAGGGCACCTGTTCGCCATCGGCCAGGAAGGTAGCCTTCTGCCATCTACCGTTGAACCACTCCCACTCGACACCCAAAGATTTGAAGTCGTCCTCTGTCAGTTCAATGACCATGCCCTCGATCAGCACTTGCTGGGCCGGCACGTCTACGGTTTTGTCGAGCAGGTCCCGCAGATTGCCAAACTCCTCGGATTGGCTCGGGTGGTAGATGATCATCAGTCGGTTCTCAGGGGCCGAGATGGTATCGGCAGGCAGATTAGCATCGTGTTCTTTGCGTGCGCTACGACCCACAACCGTCTCGGACGCCAGGACCGGCATGTGGAAAACAGTGGGCAGCTTCGAGATATCCACCGTGGCTCCCGGCGGCTCTGTGCTATAGCCAAGGCCTTTCAATATTTTCAGACAGCTATCGTAATCGATGTTGCTGAGCTGGTAAGTCTCATACAGCAAGTCCCGCAGTGCCAGGCTGCGGGGCGACTGCTGGCGTGCCTGTACTGCTTCGGCGACCACGCCTTGCAGGACGTCCAGGTCGGGGTTGGGCTGCCCATCTGCAGACGTACCCCACAGGTAGAGGCGGTTGGCCTGAGTGGCGTAGCAGCGGAGCCCCACCAGAAGCTGGCGAGTGCCGCCCTCGGTCTGACGCACCAGGTATGCGCTGCGGGTCAGGCCCGACATGGGCTTAGGTGGTTCCGTATCGCTGCGGATGTAGTTCAACCGCAGAAGGGCATGTTGCGTGGCAATCTCGTACACATCCGAACAGGCAAAGTCACTAAGCGCCTCCAGGACGACCTCGCGTCCGAACTCCTGCTCGGCCTGAGCGCGGACGGCGCGGCAAGTGCAAAGACCGGCAATGCTCAACAGCACGACACAGAGAACCGCCTTCCGGATCTTCATAGCGTGGGGCTTCCTTCGCGCTCAATTCCCGCAGGGGGGTGCATGGGACATTCGAGACCGGTTGGAGAATCCCACATATGTAGAAGTAGACATTATATCAACTCATCGCAAGCTTTGGCAGCCAGCGTGCTCGACGAGCGCGCAGATGCGGGTTAGCCCAGTTCCTTGCGCGACCTGATGACCCGGCTCAGCAACCCGTACTGCAGGGCTTCTTCGGCATCCAGCCAGTAGTTGCGGCGCGTGTCTCCTTCCACCTTCTCCAGGGGCTGGCCCGTCTCCTCTGCGATCATGGAGTTAATGCGTTGGCGGATCTTCAGTATCTCGTTGGCCTCGATCTGTATGTCGGCCACCGAACCTCGCGCGCCGCCCGAGGGCTGGTGCAGCAGGAACCGCGAGTTCGGCAAGCTCAAACGGTTCTCTTTCTCCGCCGCCAGCAGCACAATGACCGCAGCACTCGCCGTCAGTCCTGTGCTCACGCAACGTACCGGGGCCGAGATGAACCGCGTCATGTCGTAGATGGCAAATCCGGCATCGACGCTGCCCCCCGGGGAGTTGATGTAGATGTCGATCGGCGTCTCCGAGTCCTCCGCGTCAAGCACCAGCAGCTTCGCCGCCACGGTCTCCGCCAGCTGGGAAGAGATCGGCTCGCTCAGCATTATGATGCGGAACTCGAGCAGACGGTCCGTAAGCTCTTTGCGCTCTTCGCCCTGCTGCGGGGCTTCCTCTTCTTCGTCATCCATCGTCAAAGCCGCTGCAATGCGTTCCTCGTCCATGTTTCATCCTGTCTGCCTTGTGTGGAATGAGACACCTTGGGCATTGTAGGGCAAGGGGGCGTGTGCATACAAGATGCCGGCTCAACCCACGGGGAGCGGGCCTGCCGCGTGCGGCGGTCTCAGTCTTCGCGTATACTGCGGACGTCCGTAAGACCCATTGTGGGTGTCCCCCGTGCACATGCTAAGGCCGCAGATCGCCCACGTTCTCGAGCTTTCCGGGCGGCCACGTGTCACCGTAGTGAGAGCGGGGGCCCTCGGCGACACGATCCTCACGCTGCCCGCATTGCAGATGCTCCGCGCAGTCGCACCTCGGGCCGAAATAACACTGGTGGGCTCGGCCTGGGCGGAGCGCCTTCTGCCACTGATTCCCCTGCCCCTGCAATTCGTGCGGTTCGATTCGCCTGTTCTGACGCCGCTCTTCGGCGGACGCAACACGGATCCACTGAACGTATTCGCCGGTGCGGACCTCGTGATTCTTTTCAGTTCGCGCGACGACTCCTTGTGCGCGAGCGCCCGAGCGCTATGCCCGGGCACGGTGCTGGTTCGCCCCATCGAACCGCCAGCCGGTGTGCACGCCTCGCTCCATTTCGCACGAGCCATTGCGGCGGTCAACGAGCCCGACCTGCCTTTGCCCGCCTTGCGCCGGCCCGACAGCACACGGGACGGCCCGGTGCTCGTGCATCCCGGCAGCGGCGGAGCTCGCAAGTGCTGGCCCCCCGCCCGGTTCGGCGAACTCATCGCCGACCTCGCCGGCCCGGTTGTTCTGTTGCAGGGCCCTGCCGACCGGCAGGCATGCCGAGCAGTGCTTGAACAGACCGCCGGCCGGGATGTCGCAGTGCGCGCCGACCTGGCACTGCCCGAACTGGCCACGTGCCTCGCACGCTGCCGTCTCTATGTCGGCAACGACAGCGGCGTGACACATCTGGCAGCGGCGCTCGGGACGCCGACTATTGCCGTATTCGGCCCTACCGACCCCAAAGTCTGGAGTGCGCGTGGCCCACGCGTGCAGGTGGTAACGGGCCGCTCGTCGAACTGGCCAGCCGTACGACGGGTAGCGCAGGCGTGCCACCGCATGCTGTAAGCCCCGCGATTGCGCCAGAGACAGCAACAGGTTACGATGCCTCCCGCCCCGTAGCAGAGAATGCCATGGACAAGGCCGAACTGATACGCCGACTCGAGTTGGAGAAACTGCTCGGCGCCGACGTTCTGTGGCTCGGCGAACGGGCCGAGGCGGCACCTACACAGCCCGCGCAGCATCTCGCCAGGGAGCTGCGCCGCATCGAGCGCGAAGTTATGGAGTGCACGGCCTGCGATCTGCACAGCACCCGAACGCAGGGAGTGTTCGCACGGGGCAATCCGCAGGCAGAGCTGATGTTCATCGGCGAGGCTCCGGGTGCGGAGGAGGATCGGCAGGGAGAGCCCTTCGTAGGCCCTGCCGGTCAGCTGCTCGACAAGATGATCTACGCGATGGGGATGCGGCGGGACGAGGTCTATATCACGAACATCCTCAAGAGCCGGCCGCCGGGAAACCGCGATCCCCGCCCGGCCGAGATATCGGCGTGCTGGCACTTCCTGGCGCGTCAGATCGAACTGGTGGCGCCGCGCGTGATCTGCACCCTCGGCCGACCGGCGTCCAACACCTTGCTGAACAGCAACGAAGCGATGGGCCGCATGCGCGGCCGCTGGCACGACTATGAGGGAATACCCCTGCGGCCCACTTACCATCCTGCCTACCTGCTGCGGAGCCCGAGCCAGAAGGCGAAAACCTGGGAAGACCTGAAGGAGATCGTTCTGGCCCTGCGTGGGGATTAGCAGCAGCGGACCAGGGCCGAGAGGTCCACTTTCTCAGCGGCCAGGACCGCTTCTATGTCATGCAGGAAACGCCGGGCATCGCGGGAGTAACCGGCCGTGGGCTGCAGGCCATCGACGTGCTCACACCAGTAAGTGTTGAATGCACACATGTGCACTTCCCGCACGTACTTAGCCACCATCGAGGCAAGCGCGCTCGGCAGCGCGGCCTGGTCGGCCTCCTGACGGAAGCTGAGAACCAGTTCACGGCTGCCGTCGGCCACCCGGTAACACGACAGCTCAGCCTCTTCCCTGAGCACATCACAGCCACAATGCGGGAAGACATCCCGAACCAATCGGCGATAGCGCATGCGGCCGCCGTGTTTGTCCACCGTCACGTGCGCTTCGTCGTCATGGGCGCTGCGCCACAGGTGTTCGATCAGTAATCCACATTTCTGAAACAACAGGAAGGATTTGTTGCCTGTCTGGTCCACAAACCGGTTGAACTCCGGGGCGAATACTGGCGCAGCGTGCGCGGCAACAATGCGCACACCGCTCACCTGCAACGCGCGGGCGAGCACAGCGGCCTTGCTCTTCACAGCGGACGCGTTCGTATCCAGGGGCAAGGCCAGGTCGGGTGCGCCGGAGAACCACGGCGGCAGGGCCTCGCACGAGGCGCCGTCCGGCAGGAGTGTCGCCATCAGCTCCTTCGCGTTGGTCGGCAGATCTCCCGAGAACACCTGGAAGAACGCCAACACGCCCTCTTCCAGGCGGCGCAAACCCAGCGAGGGAGAATAGACGCGCTTGCTGTCATTGACGACCAGCCGCCCGCCACTGGTGCGGGCTTCGCGGCTGACAGCGTCGCGCAACACCTCCCAGAGCACACCCTCGGCGGGAGGACCTTCCATCTGAAACGCCACGCCTCCCACCACCAGCGGGCCGAGTGTCGGCCCATAGCCGGCCTCGTCTATGCCTGCCCAGATCGTCACCTCGGTGTGTCCCCCCCAACCCGCGGAGCGTTCCATTACGGCATGCTAAGCCAACGGAACTGCCACGTCCAGCGCGCTCCACGCCGCAGAAAGGCGCTTGAAATGATACGGCAGAGCGGTTTAGCTATATATAGGCAGAAGGAGGGTCAACAGCCCGCACGTAAAGGGAGAATCCGAGGAACAGCAAATGTCCGAAGAGCGAGACCAGGCAAACAAGGAAGGCCGGGTTCACGTGGACGAAGGCTGGAAGAAGCAGGTCGCCGAAGAGCGCGAACGCCTGCGCGAACGGGAGCAGCAGGTGAGGGCCGAACAGCCCGAGCGCACGCAGATGCCGGAGCCGACTATCCAGGTCTTCATGGCCGGCCTATACACCCAGACCCTCATGGCTATGGGCGCTCTGGAGAACCCTTTGACCGGGGAGAAGACGACGGACTTGCCGGAAGCCGAATACCTTATCGACACCATAGCGATGCTGCGAGACAAGACCCGCGGCAATCTGAGCGAGGAAGAGGAGTCTTACGTGGAGGGACTGCTCTACGACCTGCGCATGCGCTACGTGAACGTGGCGGATCGCTCCGCAGAGACCGAACCCGAGAAAGCGACCAAGAGCGGGGAGACACCCACCGGCGCGTGAATGCCGAGCGGGTCGCCCCCTGAGATAGCATATGGACCTGTCAATCATCATAGATGGTTGGGCCTACGATGACGAAGAAGAGGGCCAGAACGTCCGTAAGATCGTCGGCGTCGACGGGCGGACAAAGATCCAACTGCGCATCCGCAGCGGCTTGTTGCAGTGGGAACTGGACGGCCGGCCAGACGGACAGAAGCCTTTCGGCCGCGCCAGCATGCTCGAATACTGCCGCGACTACGTTACGCGCTCCTCCCGTGAGCCCCAGAGCAAGCGCGAAGGACGCCGACTGACCAAGGAGCTCGAAGCAGAACTCGTCGTCGAGCTTCTGGACTACCACCGTCGCTGCCGGGCGCTTTTCCACCTGGGTGATTACCGGCGCGCTCTCCAGGATGCGCTGCACTGCCTGCAGATACTCGAACTGGTCCGCCAGCGCTGCCAGGACGACGCCATATTCAGCTACGACCGTTACCGCCCCGCCTTGCTGGTCGATCGCTCGCGCGCCGAGATGCTGCTAAACATACAGGAGAATGACCTGCGCCACGCCATCGATGCCCTCAGCCGGGGGATCGCCGACATCGAGCACTACTACATCGACTACGAACTCGATGGCGAATTGCCCGAAAGCACCGAAAGACAGATACTGGTCGACCTGCGCCGCAGCTTGCGCGAGAAACACAACATACCCCTGGATGATCAGGAACTGCTCAAGAGCCTGCGAACCGAGCAAGAGATCGCCATCCGGCACGAGAATTACGAAATGGCGGCTCGACTGAGAGACAAGATTGATGCCCTTGAACAGCGGCTCTCAGAGCACAAGTAGTCTGCCCCCGTCCGTTTCCCCACCCGTGCCGCGCGTGCTACAATCCCACCGAGACCTGACCGACTGTGGGGATACTGCACGAGATGGAAACGCCCGGCGAAGAGGCGAACAGGTCTGAGCCCGAGGATGGCGAGCTGACACTGCTGCCCGGCGGTGCAGCGACCGGCAGACACGCGCCAAAGCCGCCGGCCGGTGAGGAGACGCTTCGGGTTGACCTCCCCCCCGGGGCTCGCCCGTCGGCGTGGTCGAAAGGGCTTGCGGCCTGGTTGCTGTTCACGGGCTGCGGCGCGCTGTGTTTTGCCACTATGGCTCTTGTGCTCGTCGTGGCGCATGGTCTGCGCCCCACGCCATGGCGCGCAGCGCTGGTGGTCTTCAACATTGCGGTCCTGGTGCTGGTGCTGCGTGCCCTTGTTGTGCAGACAGGCTCGGCGCGCTCCGTCTCCCGCTGGACCCTCGGCCTTGGGGGTCTGGCAGCAACTTCCCTTCTCCTGCTGCTGACAGTCGTCCGGGTAGGTGTTCGCTTTGTCCACGCGACTCCACCCCCGCAACTGCTCGGCGAAGTCCTCGTCTTCGGCCTGTTGGGCCTTGCCAGCCTGGTGGTTTATATTCAGTTCCTGCGCCGCCACCCCTGGGCCGAGCGTGCCGTTGCCCTGGCAGGGACGGCCTTTCTGGGAACGCTCGCGTACATGGCGTGCACGGGCGGCGCAGCGCGCAGCGCCGCCCCTCTGTTGCGGGAAAAAGTGGGGCCGGCTGTCCCGTTCGGCATCGGCGCGACCGTTCTGGCATCTGCCGCACTAGTTGCCGTGTGGCACGTGCGCTCAATGCGCAAGCATTCCGTTGTTCGCCGCATCGGCGGTGCCGTGGCGATCTGCGCTGCCATAGGCGGCGCGGCATGGGCGACGCAAGGTTTCGCAGGGTCGGACGGTTCGGGGGCGAAGGTGCAGGCCGCTTCGACGGTCGCGATCATCTGGCAAGCGGCAGCCCTGCTGCCCATGCTGTTGCCGGCGATGGCGCATGCCTGGCGCACAGGTCGGCCGCTGCGCGAAGACGCCGCAGCCGCGACGCAATTTGTATGGCTGGTCGTGGGCATCGGCGTAGTCGCGATTGTCAGCGTTTGGCTGCCAATGCAGAGGCAGCCTGAGTTCTTGGAGAAAGGTATCGTCGCGGCCGGGCTGCTGTCACTGCTCGCCTGTGCATGGCTCGCTCAGGGAGAGGGCAACTGGGCCGCCCCGTGGGTGCTGCTGCCCGTGACCGGCGTAACAGTGTCCGTGCTCTGTGCTATAGGCGCCTTGACCCGCTACGCCGCGGCTTCTGCACCTTCTGTCGGTCTGAGCTGGGTGGCACTGACTGCTCTCGGGTGGGCCAGCGTCTGCTCGGCGCTGCTGCTGACTTGTGGCGGCCTGGCAGTGAAACGGGACCGCGTGCGCGCGCACGAAAGCTATCTCGTGCAACGGCGTGACGCGCACACACTCGTCTTGGGCGGCCTGGTGACGACGGGCGGGCTGCTCGCAGTAATGATCGTACATTGGCTGGGGGAAGCCGAAGTGCTTGAGCGCATGGCAGCAGCGCATGCTGCGGCACTGGCTTTCGCGCGCGACCTGCTGATCCTGGCGCTCGGGTCGGGCCTCGGCTGCCGACTGGCGGGGCACGCCAGTGCAATCGGTGATGCCCTGTCGGGCTCAGCCGGTGGGTTCGCAGCGGTGCTGCTCTTGCTGCTGGTAGTGCACCTGGCGGCCGCTGCCGGCACACGCTGGGGAGCTCACCTGGTAGCGCTGATATGGGTTATCCCCCTGGGTGCTGCAGCGGCGCTAACGGCGGCATTTGCCATCCGGTTGCCCTCCCCTCCGCCGGTGCCCTTGCTGCGGACGGCGACCGGGCGCTATCTCGGCGAACATGTTACGGCACGCGCGCTGCTGTTCGTATTCCTCGCGCTGTTGATCGTAAGAGCGTGGGAATGCGTCCGATGCGCTGGCGAGGTGGCGGATGCGCCCTTCCCGACTGGGGGGGACAACGGTGGGCCGCCCGCAAGCCTACCCGTGTCAGCAGGACTGCTGGTCGGCGCTGCCGGATTGGGGCTGGCCCTGGTATGGAGCGGCGCGAGCGGCTTAGAGGACGCCATCGTCCGGCTCGGCCTGCACGGTTCGGAATGGTTTCGGTCGGCTGTTTCGCTGGCGACGCACATCGGCACTCTCTGCGCTTCCAATGGATTCTACGCAGGAGCTGTCGGGCTGGCTGCACTTATGTTGTTCGCCGTGCACCGCGAGGCGGCGCGCCAGCGACTGGGCGCTTATCCGCTCCTGGGAACGGTCTGGCTCGTATGGCTCGGCGTGCACGTTCTGCGCTGGGTTCTATGGGTGCGGGAAACACCTTTTGAGGCGGGAGTATCGGGATGGGCGCCTGTGGCTGCGATCGGTTTGCTTCACGCCGCCCTGGCCGCTGCGCTCTTCAGCCTTTGGGGACAGTGGCAAAGCGTGCAGCGCCAGAACCGGCCGGATTCGCTTGCGCCGCGCGACCCTCTGGCAGCGGCCCATACGCTCGGCAACGTCGGGACCTGGGTGCTCACTGCAGCAGTCCTGGTCGCCGCGTACGCCGCATTCTCGCAGCACGCCCTGCCTGGCGCTGCGGCTGGCACCGTGTGGAACTCGGCCAGCACACTGGCGCGAGAGACCATGACCCAACTGGAGCGCGCGCGCATAGCGCTGCTGGGTGCCGAACTGGGGAGGCGGACGGCGTTGGTAGTGGGCGTTTCATCGGCCGCCCTGCTCGCTGTGCACCTGGCCGCCCAGAAGGGCATGGGCGTGGCAACGGCGCTCGTTTTTGGCGTCTGGGGGCTCGCCGCCATCTCAGGAGCTATGGCCCTGGCCCTGGCGCTGCGACAGATAGCCCCGGGCCGGTGGACCGGCACAGCGCTGGCCACGTGGCTGTTGCTGGCGCTGATAGTGATCGCGATCACTATCAGCGTCATTCGGGGCGTTCTGCAGCAGATCCGCTGCGCCAGCGAACGGTAAGACCTTTGTGGATGAAGTGCCTGCTGCCGGCTGCTATAATGCTTGTATCCAACCGGCGGAAAAACCAGCACCCGTGACGACGTAGCCATGAGAAAACCCAACCTCGGCATCCTGATCAAGCCGGCCAGTCACGACTGCAACATGGCCTGTAACTACTGCTACTATCGGCCCGTCGAGGCCGTCTACCCCGACGAGAAGCGCCCGCGCATCACTCCGGAGATCTTCGAAGCCGTATGCGAGCAGTATCGCGCTCTCGGACCGAGCGACATCAAGATCGGCTGGCAGGGCGGCGAACCGACGCTGATGGGGCTCGACTTCTTCCGCGAAGCCATCCAGATCGAAACCCGCCATGCCCAGCGCGGAGACTGCTGGGGCAACAGCCTGCAGACCAACGGTGTGTTGCTGGACGAAGAGTGGTGCCAGTTCCTGGCGGCCAACCATTTTCTGGTCGGCATCAGCGTGGACGGCCCTGCCGAACTGAACACCATGCGTAAGTTCCACGATGGCCGGCCCGCCTGGGAGACGGCGATGCGGGGGATAAAGCTGCTGGAGCAGCATAAGGTCGAATTCAACGTGCTGGTCGTCATCAGCCAGGCCAATCGCCAGCACCCGCGCGAGGTGCTGCAGTTCCTGGTGGAAAACGATCTGCACTTCTCACAGTTCATCCCTTGCACGGAGCCGACGGGCGCCACCCGCGGCGTGAGCGAGCATTCCATCAGCGCCGCCGAGTACGCCGAGTTCATGATCGGCCTGTTCGACGCCTGGGTGGAGAACGACGATCCGTCCTACTACGTGCGGCGTATCGACAACTGGCTCCACCAGTTCTTCGGCCTGCCGCCCGAGTGCTGCGAGTACCGTGAAGACTGCTCGAACCTGATCACCATCGAATGGAATGGCGACGTATACCCCTGCGACTTCTTCGTCGTGCCCGAGTACCGCATGGGCAACGTGATGGAGCAAACGCTGGAGCAGATGCTCAAGGGGCCGCAGTTCCGCGCGTTCGTTCGTGGGGCAGAGCATATCCCGAGCATGTGCTCCGATTGCGAATGGCTCGGGGTCTGTCACGCAGGCTGCTTCCGCCATCGCCAGAAGCTGAACATAGATGCTGACGAAATGCCCTACCTCTGCGAGGCGAAGAAGCGCATATTCAGCCACGTGTTCTCGACGTTGCGGGAACTGGTAGAGAAACCGAAGCGGCCGCAGCTACACCGGTTCTTGAACGACATCGCTCGCCAGGTTGCGGCAGGGCAGCACGGCCAAGCGCGCCGGGCTCCGACCGGCGGCGCCCAGGCAGCCGCTCAACGCGGAGCAAGGCCGAACCGCAACGATCCCTGCCCATGCGGCAGCGGCAAGAAGTTCAAACACTGCTGCGCGCAAGGAAGTACCGTCAGCCGATAGACAAAGCAAAAGCCGGGGAGTGAGCGTTGGAGGAAGGGCGCATAGAGGTCGCCATCGTGGGCAAGACGGTCTACCTGAAGCCCTACGGCCTTGCCACCCAGCAGAACAGCCTCGGGGTACCCGATTTCCTGGATGCCATGTTCCGCGCGGGCTGCCGTGACGTCGTGATCGACCTGGAGGAATGCCGCGGCATGGACAGCACGTTTCTGGGCGTCATCGCCGACGCCGCCACGGCCCTGCCGCGCGCGCCGGGCAAGACCGTGATGGTTCTGAACGCATCCGAAAAGGCGTGCCGCCAGCTTCAGCGTATCGGGCTCACACCGCTGGTCTGTATTCACGCCGGCGAGGTGGACGTGCCCGACGAACTGGAGTTCCGCAAAATAGACTTCGTGCATTTCCCGAAGACCGAAACCGAGCGTATCGAGAAGATCAAGGATCTGCACAAACAACTCGCCAGGCTCAACGAGAAGAACCAGCGAACCTTCGGTTCTTTCATCAAGATGCTCGAGGAAGAGCTGCGCCAGGCCGAGACCGATACACCGTAGAACGACACACAACCGCCCGGCCGTGTGAGCCGAATCGGGGAGAGCCGCATATGAAGTTTGCCATGTGCAATGAGTTCTGTGAGGGCTGGGGCTTCGAGCGCGTCTGCCAGCTCGCCGCGGCAGTGGGCTATGACGGCGTGGAGATAGCCCCCATGACCATTGATGACGACCTGCGCAATGTGAGCCGCGATGAGCGCCGACGCCTGCGTGAAGTCGCCCAGCAGCATGGGCTCGAGGTGATCGGCCTGCACTGGCTGCTGGTCAAGCCGGAGGGGCTTCAGCTTAACAGTCCAAACGAGCCTGTGCGCCACGAGACCGTGGACTACCTGCACGCGGAGGTTGATTTCTGCGCCGACGTTGGGGGTGAAGTGCTGGTGTTCGGCTCGCCCAAACAGCGCAACGTGCCCGACGGCGAGTCGTACGAGCGAGTCTGGGACCGTTCAGTCGCTGTCTGCCGCGATCTGGCGCAACACGCCGCGCAACGCGGCGTCACTTTCTGCATCGAACCCCTGGGCAAAGACGAGACTAACTTCATCCGTACCGCCGAGGAGGCCCGTCGGCTGGTCGACGCGGTGGACAAGCCCGGTTTTAAGATGATACTGGACGTGAAGGCGATGAGCCAGGAGTCCAAGCCGGTGCCGCAGATCATCCGCGAGAGCAAGGGCTATGTGCGGCACTTCCATGCCAACGACGCCAACCGGGAAGGCCCCGGTTTTGGCGAGACCGACTTCCACCCCATCGCAGACGCACTGCGCGACATCGGCTACGACGGCTATGTCTCGGTCGAGGTGTTCGACTTCTCGCCCGGACCGGAGACCATAGCCCACAAGAGCTTGCAGTACCTCAGAGAGGTCTTCTGCTGAACCAGCTTCTACAACAACGCGACAAGGAGACCCCGACATGGAAGCGGCACGCATCCTGTTGCAGGGAACACCCCGCCCCGTAGCCTTCTGTCCGGTGAGCGCACGCTTGGAGCGGGCACCGAAGGAACTGGAAGACGCAAGCCTTATCGACCTGGCGCGCAACGCCCCCGTGCCCTTCCAGGTGGAGTCGGCGGCAGGCGGGGCTGTCGTCCACTGGAGCGTTGACTCCCTCGCTGCTGGACAGCAGAAGGAGTACGAACTGCGTGAAGGCGCACGGGCCGAAGCACCACAGGTAACTGTGGACGGGCAGGAACAGTCGCCCCTGGAGGTGTATGTAGGCGATGAGCTGTTCACCCGGTATATCTTCGGCGACGACGTGCCGAAGCCGTGCCTCTACCCGCTGATAGGCCCCTTCGGTCATGGGGTCACACGCGCTTATCCGCAGGAGGAGGTAGAGGGAGACTCGACCGATCACATCCACCACCGCTCGCTGTATTCGGCCTGGGGCGACGTAAACGGCAGCGACAACTGGGGTGAAGGTAAGGGGAGCGGGCGAGTATCGCACCGGTACTTCGAAGCCCTTGAGAGCGGGCCCGTGTTTGGGCGCATCGTCGCGCTCAACGACTGGCTGAGTGCTGACGGCAGTCGCCTGATGCAGGACCGCATCGAGTACAGGGTCTACAACGTGCCAGCAAGCCACCGCCTGCTCGACATAGAGGTCACTTTCTACGCAAGTGACGGAGACGTTAGGTTCGGCGACACGAAGGAGGGCGGCATCCTCGCGGTGCGCGTGGCAACGCCGATGGAGGTTGGCCACACCGGCAAGATCGAGAACGGCTTCGGAGGGGTAAACGAAGGGGAGACCTGGGGCAAACGGGCCCCCTGGTGCGATTACTCCGGCACGGTGCAGGACCACCGCGTCGGCATTGCCGTCTTCGACCACCCGTCGAACCTGCGCTACCCAACCTACTGGCACGTGCGCAACTACGGACTGATGACCGCCAATCCGTTCGGGCTCTCCTTCTTCGTGGGCAACAACACAGACGGCTCATACACCCTCCCTGCCGGCGGACGCATCCGCTTCCGCTACCGCGTGCTCATTCACGCCGGCGATGCTGCCGAAGGCAAGGTCGGCAGCCGATACCTGGACTGGGTCTACGCGCCGTCTGCGGAGTGTCGGGACTGAATGACAGAAAGCAAACCGGGGGCAAAGACGATGCAAGAGCCTGCATTGTGGAAGCTGGCACCGGCCGCGGTTATTAAGCCGTGGGGCCTCGTACATGACGCGGCGCGCGATTTCACCGGCATCCGGGTGGGCGTAGGCGAGTTCTGGCTCGCATCGGCCCAGACCGGCTCAGGTAACTACTCGAACACCGTCGTCGAACCAACACTGCGCAAGACACTTGCAGGGTTGCTCGAGGCCGCATCCGAAGAGGGCGATCGTTCGCTTCAAGACCTGATCGGTCGGCCGGTCCTCGAACACCTGCGGGAGAACCCCCACCGCGGCAAGACAGAGGCATGGTACGTCCGGGCGGCCGAGGGCCGCTGCGGAGTTGCGGCCGGGCCGAGCACGCCGCAGGACGCCGAACAGTTGAGAGAGCTGATCACGGCCCACGGCCTGCCGCCCGAAATACCCCGCTGGCCCGATGAAGCACGTCAGCTGATGGGCCTGATAGAGCCCCTGGAAGGGGGCGAGGTGTTCGCAGTCCCCGCGGGCACGCTCCACACCATGTTCGCCATCGGGACGGACAGCAGACTTGTGATCGACGAACTACAGCAAGGCTATGGCGAGGTGCTGCTGCCCACTCTGAGCAAGATACTCATGGTGCACGACAGCCTGCTTTCAGTGCAGGTTCACCCTGACGACCGCACGGTAGCCGATGCAGCCGAAGGGCGACTGCAAATCAGCCAGGACCTGCAGGCCAACCCGACGGTGCGAGTCTATGACTTCGGCAGACGACCCGGAGAATACCCCGAACTGGGCTTCCGCCTGCTGGACCCCGACACGGGCCTGCGGCTGGCACAGCCCGTCGAAGTGGAGGTCGAGGACGGCCACAGGTTCGAAGTGGTCATGGCCAACACGCACTGGCTCAAGACTCGTCGCCGTCTTCGGGCCACCTGCACCTGTGGCCTGCAGCCCTACCATGATAGCTACCGGGTGCTGCACCTGCTGGACGGCGCGATGACCGTATCTGCAGGCGGCCGCAGCGTAAGAATGCAACGCGGCGACACGGTCTTTGTGCCGGCCTGCCTCGAAGGCGAAACCGTCGTCGATGCAGAGCAGGATTGCGCCTTCTTCGACGACTGCTACCCGACGATCACGGCTCTGACAACGTTCCTCGGCACACGAGCCGTTGACGCCGGCCGTATGGAAGCAATGTTGAAGCCACCCCGGGCCCTGCCGACCAACTGAAGCCCATTCATTCGCTTCGCTCCGGATGGTCTGCTCCATGCCGTCCGGATCGCACCCACCTGCCAAACGGGACGACAATGACAGAGATACCGGACGTTCTGCAACGCATCCGTGCCGTGAAGCGGCAGGAGATATCCGAACTCACCCCCGGCGCACGCTGTGCGCTGGAGAGCGCGGCCGAGCAGCAACCCCCGGCCCGAGGGTTCCGCGATGCGTTGCTGGGCAAGGATTCGGTTGCCCTCATTGCTGAGTTGAAGAAGGCTTCGCCGTCGGCCGGACTCATTCGCCCCGACTTCGATCCCGTCCGCATCGCCCGCACATACCAGTCCGCCGGAGCGACATGCATCAGCGTGCTCACCGACCGGCACTTCTTCCAAGGTGAAACCACGCACCTTTCGCGTGTGCGCCAGGCGGTGAACGTACCCTTGTTGCGCAAGGACTTCATCCTCGATTCCGTTCAGGTCCTCGAAGCACGAGCTCTCGGCGCCGATGCCTGCCTGCTGATCGTCGCCGCGCTCCAGGCCGGTGAACTGTTGGACCTCCTCTCGCATGTAAACGCATTCGGAATGGACGCCCTGGTAGAGGTTCACACGGAAGAGGAACTGCACGTGGCGCTCGAGGCTGGCGCCGACCTCGTCGGCGTCAACAACCGGGACCTGCACAGCTTCGAGGTGGACCTGGGGACAACCGAACGTCTTGCGCCGCTGCTGCCTGACGACGTGGCATTGGTGGCGGAAAGCGGCATAAGAGCCCGCACGGACGTCGAACGACTCAAGGCGGCCGGAGCCGATGCAGTCCTGGTGGGTGAGACACTCATGCGCGCCAACGACATCGCCGCAAGCGTGCGCGGACTCGTCGGCATCTGAGTTCTGCGCCTACGGGAGCAACTGCCCCATGTCCGCGACAAAGACCCTTCGTGTGCCGTCCACGTAAGCATTGAACGTCACATGCCGCCACGAGCGGTCCCACGCTGGGTGAGGGTCTACGCGCAATGTGCTCTCCTTGTGGGGTTGCTGGGTGTTGATGCGCACGAGCACCTCCTGCTCACCAGTCTCCAGGTCGATCCACCTCAGCGGGATCGTGCCGTCAGCAAAGGACGTCTTCTCCCAGGTGTAAGTATCGGTCAGTAGGTGCCTTCCGTCAGGGTGAACAGTCGGATGGCCCGAGCCGACAACGTCGTCGCGCATCTTCCTCAGGCCGCTGCCGTCCCTGTTCACCTCCACGAAGCGGAGCTCATCGCGGTCGATTCTCAGGTTCATCGAAATGCGTCTGCCATCGGGGAGCCAGGTCGCGTGGTGGCCGCCCTTCTCCCACTGTTCGGGGCCGACGGCGCAGTGTCTCGGCTCGCCGCAGACGGGCATCGTGACCCAGGCAAAGCGCACCTCCAGATCCTTCACACTAAAGGCGTTCCAAACGGGCCGTCCCTGGGCCTCATACCACCGCAAGCTCAGCATCAGCCAATCACTTTGCGGTGTGAACTTGCTGTGGAAGCCGTAGATGGCCTGGCACTCGGGCTCGTCGATGGCGACGGGCGGGTTGGCTTCTTCCAGCATTTCACGTATTGAGGCGAGCAGGCGTCGCTTGCCGGTCGTGGTGTCGGTCAGGTAGAAACCGTCGTCAGCGACCGGCCCGATATTGCGCCGTACCCGCTCGTCGGGGATCACCACACCGTAGCCCGGCTGGGTTCTGCGACTCGTCGTCAGGTTGGCGGATATCAGCCACCGCCCGTCGGGAGAGGCGTGATAGACCGTGCCTTCCATTCGCTCTCGCGCGCCGGAAAGGGGGTCGAGCTTCCAGGCGAAGGGAGTCCAGGTCTCGGTGTCCACATCGTTGAAGAAGAGCTCGTGGTCGGAGCCGCCCCAGTTGATGTTTGCGCCCATCTGCGGCTCCCACCCGCAGGTCTCTGCGACGACATGATCCCCGCCCGTCTCAAGGTCGATAAGGCAGACCTTCCCCGCATCGCCCGGCTGGGGCAAGCGGTCCTCGAACGGCAACTGGAATACGGCCACGTACCGTCCCGACGGGCTGATGGGCGAAGTATCAAAGAAGCGGTGGATGCACCGCTCCCGCTCGGGCGTGACACACCAGACAGGCACGCGCGGAGAGAACTCCTCGTATTGCGGGAAACTGGAACTGATCTGCATCAGAAACTCCTTGGGCTTGTGCATATGGCGTGCGGCCTTACAGGACGCCATGGCGCCCATTCTGTTGCGCGCCGGCGCGCTCGTGCAACACCTTCACCACCTGGCGGTTCGCGCTCGGCATGGGCCAGGCTCCGAGCTTCGCTATGGGCACCCAGCAGTGCGTCTCATCCTCGCTCAAGCCCGCCGGCGGCGGACAGAGGAAGGCGTGCAGACGCACTTCGAAGACGGTGTAATAGTGCGTCAGTTCGAGAAGCTTCTCCCCAGGCGCACACTCCACCCCCAGCTCTTCTCGGCACTCGCGCACGAGGGCATCGGCAGCCGACTCGCCCTCTTCGACCTTGCCCCCTGGAAACTCCCACATACCGGCGAATAAGCCGTTTGGCGGCCTTCTCTGGATGTAGATCCTGCCATCGCGGATGAACAACGCTACGGCTGTGCTGATCTTCTTAAAGCGGCGGTTTCGAGGAGGCGGGATGTCGTGCTGGGTGCCCTCCGCGCACGCCTTACACGCCTCACGCAGGAAGCATTCACCACAGCGTGGGCTGCGCGGACGGCAGGCAAGGCTGCCGAAGTCCATCAGCGCCTGATTCCAGTCGGCCGACTCCCCGGACGGCATGGCGGCCTCGGCCCAGTTCCTCACTCGTCGCCGCACTGCAGCCTCGGAACCCCTGCCCTGCAAGCCAAGCAGGCGCATGCATACGCGCAGCAGGTTCGCGTCGAGAGCCACCTCGTCCTCGCCGAAGGCGAAGCTGCGCACGGCTGCGCTGATGTAAGGCCCGATGCCCGGCAGACTGCGCAGTTCGTCCCGCCCGCGCGGGATACGCCCGCCAAACTCTTCAACTACGAGGCGCGCCGCCCGCCGGAGTCTCCTCGCCCTCTGGTAGTAGCCCATGCCCTCCCACAGGCTCAGCACCTTACGCTCCGATGCCTCAGCGAGCTCCCCCACACTCGGTAGACGCTCCATCCAGCGCTCGAAGTAGGGGATCACTGTGCTCACCGACGTCTGCTGGAGCATAACTTCACTGACCCAGACACGGTACGGCGTTGGATAAGTTCTCCAGGGCAAACTCCGCCCCCGGCAATGGTACCACTCCACGAGCAGACGCCCGATGCACTGAGGGGTTGCTTCGTCCATAGCGGCGGGTGGGACCATCGCAAATGTGGGGGCGGCCTGGTCAGCGGTTGGGCATCGCGGGACCGCGTGGCTCCAGATCGATCTTGAGCGCCAGGAAGCCCAGCAGGTCGCGCAGACTGAGCATGCCGACCGGCTTTCCGTCTTCGACCACCACGGCGCGACTCTCCTCGAGCTTGCGCAAGGTGCTAAGGGCATCAACAGCGTCGGCGTTCGGTCGCAGTGTCATATTCTTGTCGATTTCGCGCATAATGTCCGCCACGCGTCTTTCACTCCACCGGTCGGGCTCCACCTCGCGCGGCGCTCGCGCGCTGGCTATGCCCACCAGCTTGCCCTGCTCGTCGACGACCGGGTAGTAACTGAAGCGGTGGTGAAAGACGAGATCGTTGACGAACGTTTCAAGGTCCATGTCGCGATCCACGCTCACAACGTCGGTGGTCATGAAGCGACGCACCTTTTCGCCTTCCAGGTAACGTCGCATCATCACCATCTGCAGATTGCTCAGCGCCGCCTGGCGCAGGAAGTAGCCGATAACCAGCAGCCAGAGCCCGGGCAGCCAGGCTCCCTGGATGAACAAGAATATCGCGAAGGCCATCAGCGCGAAGCCCAGAATAGCGCCAATGCGCACGGCGACCTGAGTCGCGATGCGCAAGTCGTCCGTCACACCCCAGACGATGCTGCGCAGCACGCGCCCACCGTCCAGGGGGAAAGCGGGTAGACTGTTGAATGCCGCGAGCATGAAGTTGATGATCCCCAGGTATTGCAGGACGACCAGCACGGCGGGGTTCCAGCCGGCTAACCCGCCCACGAAGTACAGCCCGATCATGACCAGGCCGATGAACACACTTGAGAGCGGGCCCACGATGGCCATGGCGAACTCGCTGCCTGCGGTCGGTGGCTCGTCTTCCAGTTGGCTGACGCCACCGAAGATGAAGAGCGTAATGCCGCTGACGGGCATACCGACCTTCCGCGCCACAAGGCTATGGCAGAGCTCATGCACGATCAACGAGGCGAAGAGGCCCATCGTCATGACCGCCGCCAGGCCCCAGTAAGCATACCAGGGGTGCCCCGGCCCTATCCCTTGCCGACCGGGCAACCAGCCTTCGGCCAGGCTCATCATGATCAGCGCAACCAGGAAGAGCCAGGAGATGTTGGCCTTTATGGGCAGGCCGAAGAGCTTGAATAGGGTCTTCTCTCCGCCGAAGAATGACATAGCCGTCCTCTGCGCTTTGCCGTGTGCCGGGTTACCTACCTGTGCATTATCCCCACCGCGAGACGGCACGTCCAGTGGACGTTCAGGACTTGCGCTTCGCACGCCGACGCCCCTCGCGGAAGAGCGGCCCATAGACCTGCCGGTCCCGCACCACACACCCGGCCGGTTGGCCGTCGCGCATGAGCTGTGAGCAGCGACTGCACGCGATGCAAGCCCGATCCGGGGCCAGGCGACCCCGCGTCAGGATGTCGCGGGCGAAGTCCGGATAGGCAAGCGCCATGCGGCCGAAACCCACCAGGCTCGCGCGGCCAGCGGCCACGGCTGCCGCGGCGAACTGCGGCGCGAACTGCCGCAGGTAGCTGTACCCCGTGCCAACCACGGGCACGCCAGGAAGCGCACACTGCACCCGTCCCGCGATTTCCAGCAGCCGGTGCACGCTTGCCAGCGGGTGCTCCGCTGGGGGTTCGGAACCCATGGTCGGAAAGTCAAACGGCCGGTTCAGGTGGGGATGGAAGTACGGGTTGCCGACAGTAACGTTGATGCATTGCAGCCCTTCCTGGACCAGATCGGTGCAGAGCTGCAGGGGCTCCCGCAGGTCATGCCGGCCGGGCTCGTCGCGATCCACTCCCCATCCCCAAGGGTGCGGCAGCGCGTCCCAGAAGCCCAGGCGAGTCACCATGAGCAAGCCCGGCAGCTCGGCTCGCACACGGCGGTGCACGTCCCTGATAAACCGCGTTCGGTTCTCGTACGCGTCACCGCCATAGCGGCTGCCGGAGCGCGTGAAAGCGGCCAGAAGACCCGCCGGCAGGTAGCCGTGGCAAGCCTTGGCGTCGACCGCGTCGAATCCAGCCCTCCGCGCCAGTTCTGCCGTGCGAACGCAGGCGTCGACTATGCGGTCGACCTGCACGTCCTTGACCAGGGGCTGGTCCGCGGGGATGCCCTGAGCTCTGTCGAGGGCGGGCACGTGATGAGCAAGCACGGGCTCGGGCCGGCCCTGCGGTTTGCTGTAGCGACCGGCGTGGTTGAGCTGAAGCACGACCAGCAGTTCGTGATTCTGACCCAATACCTCGTGCGCCGCCTTGCGCATGGCATCCAACAGACGCGTGAACTCCCCGACGTTTGCCCCTGTGAGCATCATCTGCCGGGGGTTACCGCGCCCGTGCGGCGAAACGGCGCACGCTTCGAACCATACAGTGCCCGCCCCGCCCCGTGCAAAGCGCAGGTACCGGCGCTTTGTCAGTTCACCCGGCGAGCCTTCCCCCGTGCAATCGCAGCCTTCCATGGGATGGACAACCAGCCGGTTCGGGACGGTCCTGTCCCCGATACCCATCGGCTCTGCCAGGGGCGAAAGGTCATCGGTGACCGGCAGTTCGAGGCCGAGGCGCTCAAACTCACTCAGCAGTTCCTCAAGCCGGTTGTAGTGAAAGCGTTCGAAAGAATGCATGGCACTGTGCAAGGGAGGAAGGGAGCCACAGCGGCGAGTCATGCTACGCGCAAGGTGCCCGCCGCGCAACGCGCGCTCACCCGCCTGCGCCGGCATCGCCAGGCCGCAGCCCTGCCGGTTCCATGTCGACCGGTAGCAGGTGGAGGTCGCTGAAGGCCCCCGAGAGGGCCTCGACGACCTCCTCGCGGCGTGCGGGGGCGAGAATGACCAGCCCGGGGTAGCTGCCGAACAGCCAGGTAAACTTCGAACCGAGGGCGCCGGCCTCTGCGGCCCGCCTGCGCACAGAGCCGTACGGGCCTACGGGAAAGGCAAAGTAGTCCTTCAGTATCTCGCTCTCCTCGTCACAGATCTCTGCGAGTCGGTCATTGTCGACAAAGGGCTCACCCAGGTGCTCGATGAAGCCATCCACCATCTGCCGCACTCGCAGCAGGCCGTAGATGCTCGTGGTCTCTGGCTGCGACAGAACGCCGTCGGCCATCTCGAAGAGCGATTCGAAGGCCCCTTCCCCGACCAGCACGCCACCCTCCTGGAACGTCCGGTAGAGGGCCTCTCGCACCTCTTGGTCCCGCCTCTCAATGCCAGCCCGTTGCGGCTGGCCGGGCGCCAGTGCCACTATGCAGGCATCTGGCGGAAGCAGTTGCTGGACATTCAGTCTCTGCCCGCCTGGCTCAGCATATGCGGCACCGCCTGCGATACTGGTGTGAACATCGTTGTAGAAGCGCTCCTCGCGGCTCTCGCCCATCACCGCCGCAAGGGCGCAAGCACCCATTTGCGCTATTCCCACGTCCGTCAGTCTCTCCACACCGCGGTGGGCGAGTGCAGCGATGGTCAGCGCCCCGGCCAGGCCGGGGCAGGTCAGCAGCGATTCAGCGGGCAGCACGGATTCCATCTGCCCGAAATCGACTGCTACCTCGAGGCCATCCACGGCTGCTTCGTCCGCCAGCACCGCTGTGCCCAGTGCCCGGCCCCACTTCTCAGAGTACACTGTCAGGTCGGACTCCGATCCCACCCGGTCGGTGACCCGCAACGCGAACTCCTCGGCCGTTTCCCATACCTCGACTTGCAGCCGCAGGTTGGTCGCCATTGAGAGGCAGCCCGCACCGAGCAGGTACTGGTGCTCACCGACGATGCGCACCGGATGGTGCACACTGAAGGCGTTCCACTCGCCGGCATCTAACTCGATCACAGGGGACATACACGCTCTCTCCGAGCAAACTTTGGGGCGCTGCATTCGGCGGCGGGGAGCCGGTTCAGACCTGCTTCCATTCACTGACGGGATCGGCGTCTGGGCCCGGCCCCTCATATCGTTCCCCCGTCATGCGGTTTGTTCCGCATCTGGGGCAGACGCTGGCCCCGGGCCCGAGCAGCGCACCGCACTCAGGATTCAAGCAGATGTGCTCCCCCGGGCGCAGGTCCACACGGCCGGACCGAGCGGCCGTCTCCAGACGGGTAATCTCCTGGGACTTGCCGCCAGCCGGACGGCGACGTCGGACTCTCAACAACTGGTTCTCCAGCACCCTCTTCGGCACGCGTGACGCAACTCCTCGTGCGGGCCGCATGACCGGCTGCGGAAGAATGACCTCCTTGCTGCACACTGCGCACTTCGCCCGTCTGCCGGACCGGTCAGCCCTGCCGACGATGAAGTGGCCGCACGTGCACTGCACCGTAAGGTTCGGTGCAAACTCACGGTCTACCATCAGGAACTGGAGCGCCGGTCGCAGATGACGACCACAGTGGCGGCAGGGGATGATGCGACCGAGCAACTGCGCCTGGACGGATATCTCCCCGCCGCAGACGCAATGCAGCCTCAACTCGGCAATGGTTTCTTGTTCTTCGGTCATTCTTTCCTCTACCCTCTATTGTACGCGCGGAGTCCGCTGACTGCAACCTTGGATAAGCGGTGGAAGCGTCCCGGGCCCTGTGCTACATTAGAGCAGTGCAGCGCAGACAACCGTCTGCCCCCCCTCCTCCGCATACGCTCCGGTGGCCATGCGCATCGACATCTCAGACCCGGACCAGATACACCGCCTGTTGGACCTCCACGTGCTTGCCCACGTGGAGACACCCGGCCGCTACATCAACGGCGAACTCAACGCCGTCCGAAAGGACGTCGCCGAGGTGGACGTACGCGTTGCGCTGCTCTTCCCCGACGTCTATCAGATAGGCATGTCGCACCTCGGCTACCAGATACTCTACAACATCATCAACGGACTGGACTGGGCGGCAGCGGAAAGGGCCTACGCCGTATGGCCTGACATGCAAGAGCAGATGCGGCAACGTGGCATCCCCCTCTACACGCTGGAGAGCTACACGCCGGTGCGCCAGTTCGATGTCGTCGCCTTCAGCCTGCAGTACGAGCTACTGAGCACAAACGTGCTCGGGATGCTGGACCTGGCCGGCATCCCACTGCGGAGCGCAGATCGCGGCGAGGGCGACCCCATAGTGATCGCCGGAGGGCCCGGAGCCGCCTGCCCCGAACCCATCGCGGAATTCATTGACCTGGTGTTCCCCGGCGACGGGGAGGAGGTGATCGTCGAGTTCGCGGAGCACGTGCGCAGTGCCAGGACGTGCGATATACCGCGCTCAGAAATCATACTTTCGGCGGCCCGGGACGTCTGCGGAGCCTACGCTCCCGTGCACTACGCAGCGGAACGTGACGAGAACGGCCGTCTCACCGGCGTGAAGCCCCTGAAGGATGGCCTGCCGCAGCGGATCAAGGCGCGAAAGGTGCTTGCCATGGCAGGCGCACCTTTCCCCACCCGGCCGATCGTACCCATCGTGGAGACGGTACACGACCGGATAGCCCTGGAGATCATGCGCGGATGCACGCGCGGGTGCCGGTTCTGCCAGGCTGGCATGCTGCGCCGGCCGGTCCGCCCCAGGCCGGTCGAGGAACTGGTCGAGCTTGCCCGTCGAACCTATGAGAACACGGGCTACAACGAGATCGCGCTTACCTCGCTCTCTTCCAGCGACTACCCGCGCTTCCAGGAGCTCCTGCAGGCAATGAACGCGTTCGCCGAGCCCCGCGACATCAGCATCACGCTGAGCAGCCTGAGGGTGAGCGACCAGTTGCAGATGCTGCCGGAAGCTATCTCGCAGGTCCGCAAGAGCGGATTGACAGTTGCGCCAGAAGCCGCCACCGAACGGCTGCGTCGCGTGATCAACAAGGACGTGACCGACGAGGCACTGCTCGCCGGCGCGCGTGCCGCCTTCGAACAGGGCTGGCGTCATATCAAGCTGTATTTCATGGTCGGGCTCCCCACGGAGACGCAGGACGACGTAGCGGCAATCGTCGAGCTGAGCGAACGCGTCAGCCAGGTCCGGGCGGAGGTGGCCGGCGGAAGAGGACGGGTGAACGTGAGCATCGCTCCATTCGTCCCGAAGCCTCACACGCCGTTCCAATGGGAACGCATGGACACACTGGCCGAGCTGGAGGCGAAGAGACGCCTGATACTCGAGCGCGCGCGGCTGCGAAGCGTTCACTACAGCTTCCACGAGCCGCGCCGCAGCCTGCTGGAGGCGGCTCTCGCCCGGGGTGAGCGGCGCATGGGCCACGTCGTCCAAAGGGTTTACGAGAATGGAGGCCAGTTCGACGCATGGAACGAACACTTCGACTTCGAGCTGTGGGAGCGCTGTTTCGAGCGGGAAGGGCTCTCACTGGAGGAGTGCGCTACGCGCGCCCGCGACCCTGAAGAGACCCAGCCGTGGGAGCACATCGACTTCGGCGTCACGCGCGACTTCCTCCTCAAGGAGCGCGGCAAAGCCTACGTGGAAGAGATGACCCCCGACTGCCGCAGGGGCGAGTGCACACTGTGCGGCGTATGCGCTGATCTGTTCCAGCGCTGAGCTTGCCGCGACGCAGTCAGTGCGGTAGCCTGTGCCTTCACCGCCACACCAACCACGCGGCCGAACATGGAATATGAACCGGTCATCGGGCTCGAGACCCACGCGGAACTGCTCACCGAAAGCAAGCTCTGGTGCAACTGCAGCACGCGGTTCGGTCAGTCGCCGAACAGCCAGACCTGCCCCGTCTGCCTGGGCATGCCGGGCGTGCTGCCGGTGATGAACGGGTGGGCGTTCGAACTCTCCCTCCGTGCCGCACTGGCGCTGAATTGCACCATCAACCGCCTCGCGTTTTTCGACCGCAAGAACTACTACTATCCAGACCTGCCGAAGAACTACCAGATCAGCCAGAGCTACCGCAACCTCGGGGTCGACGGGCACCTGGAGATCCCCGTCGATGGCGCCACGCGGCAGATCGGGATATTGAACGTGCATCTGGAGGAAGACGCCGGCAAGAACATGCACGTGCAGCAGCCGGGCGCCGATTACAGCCTGGTCGACCTGAACCGGGCGGGCACGCCCCTGCTGGAGATCGTATCGGCCCCCGAGATACGCAGCGTTCAGGAAGCCGACAGCTACATGCAGACGCTACGCCAATTGCTGACGTACACGCGCGTGAGTGACTGCAAGATGGAGGAGGGCTCGCTCCGGTTCGAAGCGAGCATCAGCGTGCGCCCCGTCGGCAGCCGCAAACTCGGGGCGCGCGTGGAGATTAAGAACCTGAACTCTCTGAAGGCGGTGCGGGCCGCCGTGGCCTTTGAGATCAAGCGCCAGACTCGGCTGTTGAGCGAGGGCGGAACAGTCGCACAGGAGACCCGCCTGTGGGACGAGCAGCGCGGGCGAACCGCGCGCATGCGCACCAAAGAGGAAGCGCATGATTACCGCTACTTCCCCGAGCCCGATCTGCTGCCAGTCGAGGTCTCTGACGAAATGATCCGCCGTGTGCGGGCCGCCCTGCCCGAGTTGCCGCTCCAGCGCAAGCAGCGGTTCGTCTCCGAGTATGGCCTTTCGGACTATGAGGCCGGCTTGCTGACCGGCGACCGTTCGCTAGCGGATTACTTCGAGGCCTGCCTCAAGACCCACAACGCTCCGAAGAGCATCGCCAACTGGCTGATGAACGTCGTGCTCGCCCTCCTGAATGAACGCAAGGTTGACATCGAGGACTTCGAGATCAGCCCCCCCGGTCTCGGCGAACTGGTAGAGCTGATGGACCAGGGCACGATCAATGCACAGGTCGGCCGCGAAGTGATGCAGAAGATGGGCGAAACCGGTAAGGGAGCGCACGAGATAGTCGAGGAGGAAGGCGCGCAGCAGATCGGCGACGAAGACGAGCTGACGCCGATTGTCGAGCAGGTCATTGCCGAGAACCCTCAGCCCGTCGAAGATTACCTCGGCGGGAAGAAGGCGGCCGTAGGAGCGCTGGTCGGCCAGGTGATGCGCCTGACCCGCGGCAAGGCCGACCCGAAGCTTGCTAACCGCTTACTGCGGGAGAAGCTGGACGCTATGACGTGAGGCATTGCGTGACCAGATATCGAGGGTGATCCCATGCATTGGGCAGAGCTGACATCAGAAAGACTTGCCCAAGCCGCCAAGGACTGCGACGGCCTCTGCCTGCTGCCCATGGGCTGCATTGAAAGGCATGGTCCCCACCTGCCCCTCGGCACAGACCAGATTGTTGCCGACGCCGTAAGCCGCCGCGCCGCAGACACAGAGCCTGCAGTCGTCTTCCCCGGCTACTACTTCGGCAAGATATGGACGGCCCGCCACTACCCTGGCACGTTCGCCGCGCCGCCCAACCTGCTGCTCGACCTGCTGGAGTGCACGGTCGGGGAAGTTGCCCGCAACGGTTTCTGGCGCATCCTGATCGTCAACAGCCACGGTGGGAATACCAGCATGCTCCACTTCTTCTTGCGCTCCTTGCTCGAGCGCCCGCGCGACTACTGCGTCTACTCCACGAACCTTTTCGATCTCGACGCCGAGACGCGCAGGCGCTGGCAGGGCGAATTCAGCGAAGGCGGGGAGGGCGGCCACGCCGACGAGCCGGAGACCAGCGTCATGCTGCATCTGCGAGGCGACCTGGTGAAGATGGATGCCCTGGGCAGCCCACGGGACGGACGGGACCGAGGGGGACAGAAGCATCTGGAAGGCCTGGACAACCCGCTGAGTTGGTACGCCAGGTTCCCCACCCACTACGCGGGCGATGCCCGTACCGCGACGGCCAGAAAGGGGGCGTTTCTGGTGGACGCCATGGTGGCAAAACTCGTGCGCCAGATGCAGGCTATCAAGGCCGATGGGGTAACACCCGAGCTTCAGCGTGAGTTCCACAAGCGAACGCGGCACAGCGGATGAAGCTCAGCGTGGATCCCGCCGGTACCGCTCAGAGGCCTCGCGCTTGCGGCCCAAGCCCGCGCCGACGATAGCGAACAGGTAGCAGACCCCGAACTGACCCACAGCGACCACGGCAACCTTCTGCGCCAGCGCCAGTGTAGCGGCGACATCGAACGCAACAACGGGGTTGCCGAAGAGGAATGTAAGGGCGGGGACAATGCCCGTGTAGAGCCAGCGTCGGGTGATGAACCCGCACGCGAACCCGGCAAGGGCAAACGCAAACGCACTGACCGCAAAGGTCACAGCAAACCAGTTCGCCCTGGCCAGCGGACCGCGCTCCATGACGCCCCGCAGATCCTCGCGCACTTCGGGCGCCAGTTCGCCCAGCCACCTGATGCGCTCGGCCAGTGAGTCGGGAAACTCCTCCGCGTCGAGGCCGTGCGTTTCCAGCACTTCGCGCACCTGCGCCTGCAGTTCAGGGTCCTGCGCGACACTGAGGCCACCCACGGCGCCACCGGCGAGACCCCACAGCAGTGGGAATGCTACCGCCAACACCAGAACCGTCACCACATAGGTCAGGACCGTCTTCACCAGAGAACCCATTGCACCGTTCCCCCTGATGTTGCATAGCTTGATTATACCACGCGCAGTAACGAGGGCGGGCCCCCCGCACGCTCCGGTCCCTCTCCGTTCCCGGACCCGCGCATCAAGTCGGCCAGTATTGTCGCATTTCGCCGTCTGTGCCGACGACGAAATGGCGGTCCGCCTCGTAGAGAGCTGGCGGCTCGAGACGGCGGAAATGCCGCCGAACGATCTCTTCCGGCACCTTTCGCTCGCGCTTCCGGTTGCGCTCGAGCGCCACCGCAACGCTCCCATCAAATATGTAGCCCACGATCTCTGCCGCGCACCACCGGCCGGCCTGAACCGGCATCTCGCGCAGAGCTTCGCTGTAGCTCGTCGCGTCGAAGGTCACCTCCTGTCCCTCCCGAAGCCTCTGCCGGATGCGGTCCATGCAGCGCTGGAAGACGAGGTAGTTCTGGCTCTGGTCGGCCGGGTCGCCCGTCAGCTCTTCGCGCATCCGGTCCGAGGAGACGATGTACGTCTCGCTCAGACGCTCTCGGGCCCAGGTGGACTTGCCGCATGCGGCCGGCCCGATCAACAGGTGCAGTCGGCCCCTTGGCGAGCGTGCCTCCTGCGCAAGCCGCTCCTCATACCAGCCCTCCTCGCTCATGCCTGCAACAATCCGGAAGTACCGGGCTGCGTTCGAAGCCCTGTGTTGCTCTGCCGACCCCTCGAACACGCTCGCCACATGAGCTTGCCCCATCGGCGGGGCAACCGGCTCGCCGTAGCAGTCCAGGCGTTTTAGTTCCTGCCGGAACGCATTCAGCCGGCAGAGTCGCTCATCGTCCTGCTGCTGGCTGAGAAGCTCTGCTTTCCGCAGATGGTAGAGCGCGCGGGTGTCCAGCGCACAGGAGAGACGCATATAGGTCTCGGCAGGCGCCCCCGTGCGCACCAGGCGCTCGCCCCTCTTCAGAGACGCAAGCAGCGCAACGGCATGCGCGCGGACCTCGAAGGGTATGCCAAGTTCGCGCAGCACCTGCCGCGATGCCAGGGTGTGAGGTGCCTCTATACCGCTGAATCGATGCCCGGGACGAGCACTTGCACCCGCATAGCGGCAGAAGGCGGCCAGGTAGGCGGCCGGCATCGCCTGCCACCATGGCCGCATCGTCGCCACGTCGCCAGTGGCAGTCGGCTCAGGTGGATCGCGGAGCAGTGCCGCCATAAGCCGCTCGGTGCGATCCAGAAGCGAAGAGCCTTCGGTGGACGTGCGCCGCAGGTGAGACAGAAACGGCAGAACGCCGGCCCACTGATCGGCCGCGCGCGTCAGGTCAAGCGGCTCCGCGCTTAGCAGGCTCTGCACCAGGCTCTTCATCGACGCCGTTCGCGGCTGTCAGGAAACCGTGCGTGAACGAGCCGCTCGGAATCACGGAGCGGCAAGGGGTTTCTACCACAACGGAGCCGTTCGAGACAAACTCCCGGCGAACGCGCGGGCTGACGGCACAGGTCAGCTCGTAGGGGATCCTGTCCACGCGCTCGGCCATCTCTTCCACCCCCAATCGCCGCCCGTCCTGCTCCCCGTAGATGACCACTTCGTCACCGACAGCAGCCCCCGGCACGTCCGTTACGTCCACCAGAGTCTGGTCCATGCAAACCCGCCCCACAACGGGCACCCGACGCCCGCGTACCAGCACTTCGCCCCGGCTGGAAAACTGGCGGATATAGCCGTCATGGTAACCAACAGGGAGGGTAGCAATGACCGAGTCGCGCCACGTGGTGAAAGTGTGGCCATAGCTGACACCTTCCCCCTGCGGGACCCGCTTCACATGCGCGATCTGAGTGCGCATGCTCAGCGCTGGCCTGAAGTCAGCCTTCGAGCGAAGCTCGCGCCGTGAGACAAGGCCATACAAGATGAGGCCGGGCCTCACAGCATCGAAGTAGGCCTCGGGCAGACGCAGCACGCCATTGCTGTTAGCCATGTGCACAATGGGCGGACGGAGGCCGGCCCGCAGGAGTTGTCCGAGCACCTTCTTGAAACGCCGAAGCTGCTGGTAGCTTGTGGAAAGTTCATCGGCATCTGAACACGCAAAATGGCTGAATACGCCTTCCACACGCAGACCCGGCAGGCCTTGGAGTCGGCAGATGGCCTTCGCCGCGTGGCGCCAGTCAAGCCCCACGCGATGCATGCCCGTATCCACATTCACGTGAATGGGTGCCAGCATGCCGCGCTTGGAAGCCCGCCGGGACAGTGCACCCGCGAAGCCCTCCTCGGCAATGCAAGCGGTCACCTCGTAGTCGAGTATGTCATCTACGTCTTCGGTGGGCGCCGCAGTGAGTAGGATGATCGGCTCTCGTATGCCTGCCCGACGCAGGTCGACCGCCTCTTCCGTCATGGCAACGGCAAACATGTCCACCCCGGCGCGGCTCAACGCATGGCTGATCACCGCCGCGCCGTGACCGTAGGCGTCCGCTTTGACGGCCGCGCATATCTTGCGTTTCCCCACGAGCTTGCGGATCTCGGCTACGTTATGCGCGATGGCGTCGAGGTCGATGCGCGCGACGGTCGGGCGAGCCATTCTCTTCTCCACCCAGCGGACCCGAGTGTGACAGGAGGTGATTATAGGAACGCGCCGAGAACCGAATCAAAGCACCCGCTGCACGCGCACTTCCTGAGCTGCGGCACACGCCCTGCAGATGCCGACAGTGGCCGATGCCCCAACAGAAAAAGGCTTGCCGAAAAAGTGCGCCCGCGGCTACCCGTTGCGCTGCGGACGCCAACCGACCTATAATCGGCCTTCCCCGAAGTCAGATCGACGCGGTTCATGAGCCCGAACGCACTGCCCGACACACAGCTAACCGCCCTGAGTATTGAGACTGACAGGCTGCGTGCGTTTGCGCCACCGCTGCGCGTGGTGCAACTGAGCGACCTGCACATGCGCGCTTACGAAACTGAGCACGAGAGCCTGGTCTGCACGGTGAACGCGCAGCAGCCCGATCTGATCCTACTGACCGGCGACCTCGTGTCGCGTGACCGCGCAACGCTCCCCTCCCTCGAACGGCTGGTCGGCCAGTTGCACGCCAGGCTGGGCATCTACGCTTGTCGGGGCAACTGGGAGTTCAAACACGGCGTCCGGCGCTCTGTGCTGGCCGCGCTGCTGGCACGCGCCGGGGCGGAGCTTCTGGTCAACGCGTCACGCCTGCTCGAGACCGAGGCCGGCACACTCTACGTGGGTGGTGTAGACGACCTTTGCCGCGGCTGGCCAGACTTGCGCGCCACGCTCGCGCCTGCCGCACGGGCAGACTTCGGAATCCTGATGTGCCATGTCCCAATGGGGGCCGACCTGATCCCTGCCAAAAGTGGTGTGCATCTGGTCCTGAGCGGCCACACGCATGCGGGCCAGGTGCGGGTTCCCCTGCTGTGGCGGTTTGTCCTGCCGGAATACCATTCAGGATACGTGGCAGGCCTTTACAGAAAGGCGTGGGGGCACGTCTACGTGAATCGCGGCTTCGGGGGCTCCGGACCGGCCCCCGTGCGCTTTTGCTGCCCGCCCGAGGTGACGGTTCTCACACTGAGGGGCACAATTCAGGATGTGTAGACGCGCTCGACCGCCCGAACTACCGCCCCCAGATCGCTGGCCGTGCTGAGGTAGCTGGCTGCCCCGCATCGTCGCAGCCTGCGCTGGTGTGCCTTCTCCGTGCTGCCATTGTAGAAAACCACCTGCATCTGGGGGTTATACTCCGCGAGTTCCGCGAGAACACCCTCTTCGGAAGTCTCAGGTATCTGCACGTTGACCACGGCCATGTCCATCCGCCGTTCCGCCAGCACGGACCGTGCCGTCGCCATGTCCAGTGCAACCTCGCACTCGTAGCCCCGTTCCATCAACTCGGAGCGCAGCTCGTCGTAGCTGTGCCGATCATCTTCTACGATCAGCAGCCGTCCGCGGGCACCTCCGCGACCGAAAGCTCTCATACTCGCCCCTAGGCAGCAGGCTTGCACGCGTCATTCTGACCCACACCGGGCCGGTCAAGTCACATCCCCAGGATACAGCCCGTGGCCGGGGATGCAACCGTGAAAGCCACCGGCGACGCGCTCGCCGGATCCCTCAGCGATAGTCGCCCGAGAGCGCGATCCCTGCCCAGTACACAGGATGGTAGTGGCGACCGTCGTTCATCACCTGTACCTGGGCACGCCTGAGACTCTCCGCAGCGGTCGCCTCGATGTAGTTGCGGTAGAAGTGCTTCATCACGAGGGCCGTCGCTACGTCATCCACCCGCCACAGGGTGCTGAGGACGGCCCGGGAGCCGGCGTATACGAACGCCCGACTAAGGCTCACCAGTTCGTCACCCGCCATCAGCTTGCCCACGCCCGACTGGCAGGCGCTGAGCGCCACGAGCCGCGCGTCGAGCCGCAGACCCGTCACCTCGAACAGGTGCAGCCGGCCGTCCCGCTCGCCGGGCGCGAGGATAAGGCGGCTGAAAAGGGGATTGGCCGGGTCGAACGTTCCGTGCGCACCGACGTGAACCACATCGAACCTGCTCATCCGTTCGGTCACCGACTCCTCCGTTGCCTGCTCGCCGGTCAGCGTTTCGGCCTGCGGGAAGTCGCGGCGGATGCTTGCAACCTCCTGCTCGGCAAAGGGCAGATCGTAGACGGGGTCACCCACGCTCGGGTTGCCGACGGCGAGAACGCTCAGCTCAGCCCTCTGCCGAGCGACGGGCGCCTGCAGCCCACGCAGCAGGACGCCTACCGATGGGCTGTATGCGAGTGCGTGGCGTTCAGCGACAAATGCCTCCCCATCATGCAGTGCTGCGAACGGCAGGTAGTGCAACGGACCGTGAGGAACAACGACGACCGTGTCCGCATCAGCCGTAACGGCTTTCACCGGTGCGTAAAGCAACTGGTGCAGTGACTGCGATTGCCGAAGAACGACATCGACCAGATCACGGTTTTGGATGGCAAAGCGGAACTCCCGGATCCGCTCCTCAAGCCGCTCGCGGGGAACCATGCGGCGGATGACCTGGAGTCGCATGCCGTCCCAGACCCAGGTAACGACCTCGTCCGCCAGAAGGTAGTACTCGACCACCCCAACGCCAGTCTCGGCCGACAGAGATTCCTCCAGGTCTGCGACTCGGGGTGCCTCCACACTCACGAAGCCTGAAAGGGCAGGATTTGCGATTCGGATCTCGAGCAAGACGCCAGCAAACCTCTGTTCCACTTGATCCAGCTCCGCCTGCAGTTCCGTGCGCCGCTCCGCGTCGGCCTCGCGGCGGACAGCCTGGCGCAATGCGTCGATGCGTCGGGCCAGTTCCTGCTGGCGCGCGTAGAGCTGACGCTCACTCTCGCTGCGCAGTTCCACATTCTGCCCGGCTAACACATCAAGGAACTTACGTGCCCTGGAACGCTCGGCGTAGACGAACGCTTCTTCGGGCCGCTCCATGTCGAGCAACAACTCAATGATGTCTTCATAGAGCTCGGACTTGTTCGCCAGTAGCCCCGCCCGAAACTCGTCGATCTTGATACCCGCCTGCAGCCCTTCGACAACTTTCACGCCCTCCTGCAGCCACCTCAGCGCACTCTCGGCATCGCCCCCGTCACGCTTCAGCCGCCCCAGTCCGTGCAGCGCGCGCCATTCCACCTCCGGCAGGTAGAGCTCGCGTGACCGATCGAGCGCCTGCCGTAGCAGTCGACCTGCGTCGTCGGGCCTGGCCTGGTCGCTGCGCAGGTTCCCCAGGGCCAGCAGAGCCCGCGCCTCGTTGACACGATCACCGATCTCTACCGATGTCTGTACCGCTTGCTCCAGATGTCCGGACGCTTCGGACAGTCGCCCCATCCGGTGCAACGTGATGCCGATGTTGCGCTGATCGTAACCCATCCCCCAGCGGCTGCGCACCCGGGTGTCGATCTCCAACGCCCGGTCGAAAGCTTCGAGCGCCCGCTCGTACATCTGCTGCCTGCGCAGTATAATGCCCCGATTGTTATGCGCCGTCGCGACCTCCAGTGGCTGCTCCGCCAAGTGGGCGTAACGGATGGCGTCATCGAGCGCGAGATGCGCACGGTCGAATTCGTTCAGCTCCCAGAAGATGAGCGCCCGCAACTGGTTGTTGACATTGAGCTGAAAGGCCAGATCGAGAGGCAAGGCCAGCCGATCCGACTCGCTGACGAGTTCCAACGCACGCTGATACTCGCCGCGCAGCCAGCGAGTGTTCGCGGTCTCGGTCAGCGCCCGGGCAAGGGTCGCACGGAGGCCAAGCTTCTGAGCCTGCGCGCGAGCCCCCTCGAAGAGCTCCAGGGCGGCAGCGAACTCCCCGAGTCTGCGCCGCGCCAGGCCGAGGTCTATGGTCGTCTCGGCGACATCACCCGCTTCATTTGCCTCGCGGTAGGCATCGTGCGCAGCCTGAAAGTGCACCAGCGCGCGAGGAGCATTATCGAGACGGCGCAGGTATATGGCACCGATGCGCTGGTGCTGCTTGCCCGCTCCGACTGTGTCACTCAGTTCCCGGTACTGCTCAAGCGCGAGTCCGAAGGTTTCCAGAGCCCGATCGTAGCGGGCTGCTCGGTCCAGACTCTTCCCGAGTTCGCCGAGCACCTGCGCAAGTTCGCGGCCGCCGTCACCAACCCGCAACAGACCGATGGATTGCTCATATGCCCGAACCGCTCCTTCGTAGCTCTCCGCCTGGGTGAGAAGCGCACCGAGGGACTGGTATTCCGCCGCGAGGATCGCGGACGGCGTATCGCTTCGCTGTTCGAGGTAATCCACACGCCTTCGCTGATGACGGGCCGCCTCTCCATACTGCCGCAACCCGCGCCGGCACTCCACCAGCAAACGCTGCACGTTGGCCAGCACAAGCCACTTCTGATCCGCCGAGTCGAACGGCGACGCCTCGAGCATGTGCCAAAGATCGAGAAAGCCCCCTGCTGCGGCACGGAACCGGCCGGCATTGAGCTCAGTTCGTGCAGTCGCGAACGTCTCATTCACGTCGAGACGCTGGAACTGCGCCAGTTCACTCGCCGTGAAACCGAGGGAGCCGTATAGCCGCACTCCCGATCGCTGCCTTCCTGGAATGGCGCCGCGCGCCCTGCGGAAGGCTCCGGCCACGGAATCCTCTGCCAGACCCGCGAGCCATTCGCGCCAGAAGGCGTCGGAGACATCCCGCCCCCCGATCACCAGCGAGGGTGTGCCGGCTGCCATGACGGTTCGCAGCAGAACGCGCAGCGATCCGCCACCAGTCGGACCGAACGCCTCAGGTCCTGTCCGGAGACAGCCCACGGCAACGGCGCGTGTGCTCAGCCCGGCAAGTTCCCCAATCCCCAGGCCCCGCAGGTTGCCGAGGCCGCCCGGCCACGCCAGTCGCGTCGCAGCCGGGCGACCAGGACTGAACTCCAGCGGATTCATGAATAGAATCAAGTCCACCATGGCCGCTGCCTCCGCCACATCCTCAACGGACAACCGGCGCACATCGAGGAACTTCGTCTCCCACGGCTCATCGTGGACCGGTAAGTCAGCCACCGCGTCAGGCAACCCGCCGCAGACGAGAACTGACCGGCGACCGTAGCGACGCAGCCGAAACGCCCACGGCAGGTCCGACGCTCCCCCAAGCAAGGCCCTCCGCGAGGGACCGGCTTCTTCGTCGCCACCGCTCGCGGCGCTCCACCAGTCCATGCCTTGCAGAGCAAGGGGCGCAGCGACGTAGAGCCCGTCCACTTCCCGCAAGGTCGCAGACAGTGTCGCGAACGCCGCTTCGGGCAGGTGGTTGTGCTCGACAACGGCTGCCGCCGGCGGCGCTGTTGCGGGCAGCAGAAAGACGGCAAAACGGTCGTCCCCAATGGGTTCCACCACAAGGATGGCCGTGCGCGGCATGAGTGATTCCCTCAGCTCCGCAGGATCCGTGGGCGCGGGGATTAAGAGCCCCCCAACAGGCGACTCCGCCGCAAGAACTTCTCGCACAGCCCTCAGCCGCCGCCACGCCTCACCTCGTCGAGCTTCGCTGCCGCCAGTCAGTGACGCGAACGAAAGCACACAACGTTTCTCGCGCTCTGCGGCCAGTTGTCTGCGTGCGTCATCCAGACCTGCCGCCAACTCGGCCAACCGGCCGGGGGGGAAATGCAGAGCGCCCGGAGGCATCGCACGCGCAAGTTCGATTGCTTCGCGCCGGAGCGCCAGGCGCAGTGCGCCCTCGTGGTCGCCGTCAGCCATGGCAGCCTCCACCAAACGCGAGTACAGCCGCGCCCGGCGCCGGGGAGCCTCGAAACGATAGTCTGCCCTCTCGGCCAGCACTGCTCCCATAAGCGCTTCTTCCGCGCGCTCCAGCAAGGGTCTATCACCCAGGCTTTCGCCCAACTCGGCGAGAATCTGCCACTGAAGCGTGGTCAGCCACCATGCATCCGCCATCTTGGCGGCATGCCGCATGGCCTGTTCCGCGCTCTGCCGATCGCCGAGCCACAAATGGAGCACACCCCGGTTATGCGCGAGAACTGACTGCCAGGCCCGCGATGCAGCGTCGTGTGTCTCCAACGATGCCAGACTCTGTTCCAGACGGCCGTACTCTTCCAGCAAGGCGACAAGGGCTCCTCGGTCTCCGGTGGGGAGTGTGTCTGTTGCGGAGAGCAGCGCATCCCTGGGTGCCGCCACGGCGCGGCTGCCGAGCACATTGCGCTCGAGGCGCGTGCGCTCATCCAGCGAGACTGTCGCGCGCACGCCGACCAGCGGCCCGCAGCCCGCCGTCAGCAACCCGACCGTCAATACCAAGCAGAGGCATCGTGCGCCGCTCATGAGCCCTCCCTTGCCCTTACGAGGCGAGCCATGTTGGCGGCAAGAGCCGCCCGCAGCTTCTCCGACAGCGCCGCACTTGCCTCTCCAGCCTCGGTCAGTGCGCTGCGATGAGCTGCCAGGGCGGACGCAGTTGCCTCAGGGGCGATCCGTCCCTCCTGCGCCTGAACGAGGAGGACACGTCCCCAAGACACAATTGACTGTGCCCAGCCGGTTTCGTTCCCGGCGGCACTCTCCAGGCTGGCCGCACGCGCGTAGGACGCAGCGGCTTCGGAGAGGTAGCCCGTCTCGAGCAGGTATTCGGCCAGTTGCGTCTCCACCACCGCCACTTCGGTCAGCAGGTCCGTTCGCTCCGTATCTTCAGGCAGTTCGGGGTACAGCGCCAGCTTCTGTCTAAGATGCTTCGCGGCCGTCTTGTAGTCCCCTCCGGCCGCGCAGATACGGGCCATGTACGTGTGCAGAAGGCGCTTCTCCCCTGCGATGTCAAGCACCTCCGACTCCTTCCGTTGGCCCAGTGCGACATCCACATTGATGGTCACCAAACCCAGACGTGGCAACTCGCGGCGTCCGACCACACCAACGCGCTGCAGTTCCTTCAAGGCCTGCTCCAGCAGGCTATATGCTTCCGGCAAAGAGGCACGATCCAGAGAGCCCTGCTCCCAGGCCATGTACAGGTTCACCGCCAGATTGCGACGAGCACGCACGAGGTTACGTCGGTAAGCGTCGGCTTCGGCCTCTCGCTCTTCCACAAGCTCCTGGAGCGCCTCGGCGTATTGCCGGTAGTGACTCGCGGCCGCAGCGTACTCCCCCGCCAGATGTCGCGTCAGGCCCAGAAGGTCGAGCATGTGCGCCCGTAAACTCAGCGCCCGGGCATCGCCGTCTCCCAGTTCTTCCACAAGCTGCAGGCCCTTTCCCAACACGGTCTCCGCCGCTCTGTATTCGCCTGCGGCAAGTGCACTGCGCCCCATGTCCATCGCGGCCGCGCGGCCCCGCTCGCCGGACAGCTCGAAGCCCGCATTAAGGGCACGCTGGTAGTACGGCCAACCCGCATCAGACTGGTTCACCAGTCGGTGGGCCTCGCCAACGTTGAACAGCAGGTTGGCGTAGTTAGCGGGGTCTGCTGCAGGACCGCTGAGGCCGAGCGCCGCCAGGTATGCATCCAGGGCCAGGGTAAGGTACTCGTCGTCTCCGGTGGCAAGGGCCAGGCGGCTGAGCAGGAATCCGCGAAGCTGATGGTAGTGAGGCACGTTCGCTTCTACGAGGATGGCGCTCTCCACCAATCGCAACGCCTCGCGGTCTATGCTCGACCTCTCATGTGCCTTGCCCCTATGGCCGACCCAATCACTTGGCCCGTAATAGCTGTATGCCAGCGCCAGGGCGTAGTGTGCCACGTGGTCGCGAGGGTCGCTGTCCACGCGGGGGCGATAGGCCAGTATGGACTCGCCGACCCGGCCCAGCTCGTTGTAGCTCTGCACCAGACCGCGGTGCGCTCCCGCGAGGTCGTCATCGTAGTCGACCAAGCGGCTGTACACGTCGAGTGCCAGTGGCAAATCGCCCAGCCTCCTCGCACGCTGAGCGCGCCGCAACAGCGCGTTTGCATAACCCCGGCGTGCACGCTCTCGCAGCCACATCTCGGTTGGGGCAGCCCTGTCCGCCAGTTCGCTGAAGATCGCGACCGCCCGCTCGTAGTCCTGCTGCTCCATGCGTATGCGGCCGATGGCGAGCATCGCCGCTGCAGCCTGGCGATGCGCTGAAGGGAACCGCGCTATGGTCCGCCTATACTCCTCCACGGCCCGCAGGAAGTCACGCTGCTCGTAGAAAACGTCGCCCACATAGTTCTGGGCGAGTGCAGGAAGGATGGGGGTGTCGGAGTAACGCTCGACGAGGTCACGAAGATCGGCCAGCTTCCGCTCGGCCCCGGCGTCCATGGCAACGATGGTGTCCAGCACCTTCTCTGCTGCACGAGCCGACCAGGGCAGCGCATCAGGATAGGTGGAGAGCAGCCGCAGGTAGGTGTTACGCATCGCCTCGAGGCCATCGGGACCACCGAGCCGCCTGTGGACGTCCGCCGTGCCGAGCAGGGCCTGCGCCGCCGTCTGGGGGTTCTCGGGATGTTCGGCCACTTCATTGAACTTCGCCAGGGCATCTGCATAGCGACCTGCCTGAAGCTGTGCCCGGCCGATCTCTAAGCGTGCCAACGCAGCAACTCGATGCAGGGCTGCCGCGTGGCTTCCTGCGGCCCGGCTGGCGGCTGCCATGAACTCTGCCTCCAGTTCCCGTGCCCGTGAGATATGGGCTGCAGCGTCAAACCCAGGGCCAAGCCGATCCAGCCTTAGAAGCTGCAGCCGGGCCTGGCCGGATTGAAGGCGCTCGGCGGCGTAATCATCGACCACCCGCTCAAAAGCTCGTCGTGCCTCGACTGCCCGACCCACGTCCAGCAGTGCCCTGCCGATACCCAGCCAGGCTTCGGCCAGGGCCCGCGGGGCTGACACGTCGCCGTCCACTTGCCGCGGTGAAGATGCCGCCCAGGCCACGTTCTGCCAGGCCAGTTGGCGCCTCCACGCATTGGCTGCCTCATCGGCATCAATGCGTCGGGCGAAGGCCACGTATGCGCTAAGCCGTTCGAGGTCGGGCATCTCCCCGCTCTCTCCGAAAGCATAAACGTCGGAGCTATCGCGGCCGAACCGGGTAAAAAGAAAGCCCCCCTCCATCGGGGCGGGATAGGCCTCAGACGTCCCAAAAGAAGTGAGCTGTCGCTCGGCTTCTGGGGGCGCCCCCTCGAACAACGCCGGGGAAAAACGCATAGAGTAGATGGACGAGGCATCGCGGCCGTCGAGCCTTCCGTCGCCAGTCGTGTCAAACCCGACCCTTGCGAAGAGAACAGTATCCCCCTCCGCGGCCCAGCGGGGGTGCAAGTCCAGAAACCGGCCGGAAGTAAGCGCAGCGTGCGCGCGGTCGCCCAGACGCATGATGCGCAGATGCGTCGATCCATTCCCGGACGAAACGACGTAAACGAGGAAACGACCATCGGGCGAGCAATCCGGCATTTGGCCGCCGTCCTGAGTCAGTTGCTCGGACGGCCCGCCGACCTCGGCGGTAAAGACCTGTCGGCGCTCCCTCGTATCCGTCGCGGCCGCGCAATAGTACCGGTCTCCGGCGGGATGCCACGCAGGCTGGTCGTCCATAGTGCTCTCATCGGTGAGCCGCACGAGCTGTGGCCCGCGGAAGATGCGTTCCTTGCGCAGGTAGATATCGCCGCCAGCGTCCTCACGCGTCGAGACAAAGAGCACCCGCCGGCCGCGCTCGTCCGCCCGGGGCCAATAGTCTCCGGCTGGATGTTCCGTCAGTCTGTCGGCCGGCTCCAGCTTGCCGGGCTCATCCCGGCATTGGTAGATATCGGCTGCCCCGGAGTGCTCCGAAACATAGAGCACCTTCTTCCGCCCAGCAACGTAGTCTGCCCCGTACTCTGCCGATGGGCCACGCGTGAGCCGGAGCGGTCTGTTCCAGGTTGTGGTATCAGCGGGCAGTAGCCGGGCCATCGAAAGAGCAGGAGCGGATGGAACGGCTGCGCATCCCACCGTGACGACCGACAACACCAACAATGCAAGGGCCGCGAGATGTCTCATCGCCCGGCCCCCCCGCTCACAGTCACCCAATCGCCGTTGGGCAGCTGCACCCGCATGCCCGGCGCCGCCTCTTGCCGGTAGCGCGAGGCAAGTATGCGCCGTACCTCCGACTCTCCGGTGGCTCCCGTCAACTCGGGCGTGGTCTCAACAATCCGAGCGACGATAGTGGCGCGATCCTCGTTCTCTTCCGCCGCCAATTCATGAACGAGTTGGCTCAACCGAGGCTGCGGCTCGGCAAGCAATTCCACAGCTTCCTCGAAGATGGTCAGCCTGGCATCGTTGGCCTCGCCGGCGTATCCGCGGCGCTTGAACATCAGGATATCGTCCCGGTTGAATTCCATCCGCCGGCGGGCTTGCAACGCGCGTCTGCGGCTCTCGGTCATGGGCGGCGGAGCGCTGGGCTCGCCGGTCAACGGGTCGATAGATCGCACGCCCGCCAGCAGGAAGACTTCCTCCGCTACCTGTTCGAAAGAGCCGAGAATCTGCTCCTCCAGTGTACGCTGAGCGCCCGAGACTTCGATCTGAACCCCCACCGCGCGCCGAAAGATGCCGCAACCAACCAACGCCATGCATAGCGCAAGCGCGACGACGGCCCCTCCAAAAGCGCGCCCGGGGCTCAGTGATCGTCGAGGTCCACTCATGAAGGCTATTCTGGCACGGTGGCCAGACCATTGCAACACTGCCGGCAGCCTGCCACTGGCCGGTCGGCGACGGCTCTGCTATAAGTATGGAGCAGCGCTCCCCGCTGACCCCGACTCGGAGCAAACATGATAGACCTCCACACGCATAGCTTTCTCAGTGATGGTGTGCTGCTGCCGGCCGAATTGGCCCGACGTTGCCAGGCGATCGGCTACACGGCTCTGGCCATTACGGACCACTGCGGTCCGTCGAACATGGCCTTCGTGCTGGACAGCCTGAAGGAGTTCGCGCAGTCCGTACAGGGCGCATACGGCGCGATGGAGATACTGGCCGGCTGCGAGCTGACACATGTGCCCCCCGTGCTGATACCCGATATGGTCGTGCAGGCGCGCCAGTTGGGGGCGGAGATCGTTCTGGTGCACGGTGAGACCGTGGCCGAACCCGTGGCACCCGGCACGAACCGCGCCGCCATTGAGGCAGAGGTGGACGTGCTTGCACACCCCGGGCTGATCAAGGCCGAGGAAGTGGAGATGGCCGCCGAGCGCGGCGTGCTGCTCGAGGTCTCTGCACGCAAAGGACACAGCCTGACCAACGGCCACGTGGCCCGGCTGGCCCTCGCCTGTGGCGCCGCACTGAGCTTCGGCAGTGACGGACACGCGCCCGGCGACTATCCAACCCGGGAGTTCGCGGGCAAGGTTCTGCGAGGAGCGGGCCTGAGCTGCGAACAAGAGGAACAGGTGTTGCAGAACGGAGCCGCCTTCTTCAGCTCGGCTTAAAAGTCTACGGGCCACTCGCCGCTACGGTCTGCCGCCACGGCGCCGTCGCCTGCTCGATGGTCAGCACGCAGTATGCGGTCACCAGTTCGGGCATGCCTTCCATCCAGCGAGAGTTCCCGTTAACCCAGGAGCCGTCAGCGCGCTGCACCTTGAGCAACTGGCGCAGAAGCTCGCGCCGCCACTCGTGTCGCTCGCCATCGGGGCCGACTACTACGTCACGACCGTACGCATTCAGCGCGCGAGCCATCGTCACATAGTAGTAGTAGAGGCCCTGTTGGCCAAGGCCGGAGTTCTCCGTAACGCTCCAGTGGCGCCTTGCCCAGTCCCACGCAGCCCGCACCCGGGGGTCATTCGGTCCGAGGCGGGCGTAGATCATACTCTTCAGCCCGGCGTACGTCATACCTGCATAGCTGCGCAATCCGCCCTCTGGCGTCTCCCCCGCCTTGCTCTCCCCGGGTCGGTAAACGAAGCCGCCGTCGTTGCCAGCCCAGGGCTGGTCGTTGTGCGCCTTCAGATTCTGGCAGCGCTCCAGAAACGCGATGGCACGGTCATAGGCCAGCTCCGTGCGTGTTCGGGTCGCCTTGCCGTCTCCTGCCAGGGGTCGGTCCTCTTCAGCCATTTGCTCCAGTTTGTGGATGGCCTCAAGCGCGAACTGCGTGTTCGACATATCGGGGCGGTGCATGCCTTCGCCCGAGGGATGCGGCTCGTACCCCCAGCCCCCGTACCAGGGGTCCTGCGCGTCCAACCCCTCACTTTCGTCGGCCTGCGCATCAAGCAGGAAGCGCTTCGCCCCTTCCAGCAGGGCCCTGTCTTCGGGACGGCCGGCTTCCAGCAGTGCCATGGCGCAGATGCTGGTGCTGTAGCCGGCGTAGAACCGGTCATAGATGCCGCCATCCGGCTGGACGTGGCTCCGTATGTAGCGCAGGGCGCGCTCTACGACGGCCCGCTTCACGTCATATTCATCCAGGCCACTGCCCAGCATGCCGGTAACCACAAGGCCCGTGATGGCGGGGTCGTCCTGCCAGGAGCCGTTCTCGAGCTGTCTCCGTTCCAGGTAACGCAGCCCCCGCTGTGCGGCTGACATACCCTCCAGCAACAGTGAGGCATCGGGGCTCTGCTGCCCCGTCGCGGCGGTCCCCGCAAGAATGCCAGAAACCAGTGCTACCATCACTATGAGACCAGTGGATCTGCACATCAAGGCTCTTCCCCCTTTGACTGTTCGGTTCGCTCGCCCTGTTCCCGTGCAAGGCCCTCGCCGCTCACGTCTTCGCGTTCGGGGACCTGCACAACAAGTTCCACCGGAGTGTCTTCCGGGGGGCAGAGACCGGAGTTGACCCCGTGAAATGTGTCGTCGTTCACCGTCTCATGCACCAACTCCAGGATCGCCAGGGGATCCCTATACGTTGCGACAAGGCTGCCCTCAATGTCGGCGCCGAATCGGTGGCCGACCATTCGGCTGCCCAGGAAGACCCAGCGACAGCCCGCAAGCGGTTCTCCCGACACCTGATTCATCAGCAGGCTTTCCGCCGTCACCTCAGTCCGCGCCTTGTCCTGCCCATCATCTGCTGCCCACACGACGAAGATCTGGACCTCATCACCCGGCGGGCGCGCTGCTTCCGGGCTGTCCTCAGCCCATTCTGCAGCCGGATTGCGTCCCTGCCGCAACCCAAGTAGCAACAGGGCGATCTGCAGTTCCTTCGGCTCAATGTTCAGCACCAGCACGCTCTCATGCGTCTTACCGCGTGGCGTACATGCCAGCAGCTCGACCGGGTTCCCCTCGTCCATGTTCACGTACCCGGCACAGCGCACTGTCCGTTCATTCCCGTCGAGCAAGACGCTACCGATCCGGTACTGCTCGGGGCCGACCCGTTCGATCATCGGCTCGTCATTCTGGGCCCCCACTCTCTGCGCGCCCGGCAGACAAATACACATGATCACCACCACCAGTACGCAACGATTCATGCCAGCCCTTTCAGCCTTCCATACTAACGGTGTCTGGCAGCGGCGCAAACCAGAAACGTCGACAAGATTACAAGCCATACCGGCGGACACAGGCATGCCCGCCGGCCATGGGTGAGGCGCGTCGCAAGCCGACTACTCCTCGGCGATCGCCTCCACCGGGCATTCGTCAATGCACGTGCCGCACTCAACACACTCCTGCTGGTCGATGCTCGAGACACCGTCTACCAACTCGATTGCTTCAACGGGGCAGACGTCAACGCAGATCCCGCACCCCGTGCACTCATCCTCCTTGACCACAAACATACAGCGACCTCCTGATGAGAGAGGCAAAGGGCGAAAAGCAACCGCCCGGTTCTATGGGTTCGCCAGTAGCTCAGGCCTGCTGGCCCACGTGGACAGCGGCCCCGGCGGCCTGAGATTCTTCTCGATCCAGTTCGGCGTAGTAGCAGTTCATGGGGCAGACCTGCATGGCCACACTGAAGTCCCCGTCGGCCTTCTCGTAGTCGAGGACTGGCAGGTTGTTCACCATGGTTATCGCTTCGTTGGGGTCTTTCTTCACGCACAGGTTGCAGGCGATGCAGCCGACGGCGCATATATCCTTGACGCCCCTGCCACGGTCCTTGTTGGAGCAACCCAGGTGAATGTGGTAAGCCTTCGGCACCAGGCTGATCAGGTCCCGCGGGCACGCCCTCACGCAGACCCCGCAGCCCGTGCAAGCTTGCGGGTCGATAACCGGCAAGCGTCTCTCCTCGTCCATCCTGATGGCGTCGCAGGGGCATTCCGTGGCACACGAGCCAAAACCCAGGCAACCGTATACGCAGTCCTTCGGCCCACCCGCCGTGATATGGGCTGCTCGGCAATCCCGTGCGCCGACATACTCAAAGCGGTTGCTGCCGCAGTTATCGGAACCTCCTTGGCAATGGACAACTGCCTTCATGGGCACGCTCTCAGCCGCCTCGACCCCCATGATCTCGGCAAGTGCCCGAGAGCAGTCCGGCCCCCCGGGCACGCACAGGTCCACGTCCTCGCCCTCGGCCACGGCTTCAGCATACTGACGACACCCCTGATAGCCGCATGCCCCGCAATTGATGCCCGGCAACTCGTGGAAGATTTCCTCAACCAGTGGATCTTCCTGCCCGCCGAGGGCACGCGCGGCAAACACCAGGCCCAGCCCGAAAACGGTGCCGAGCACCAGCATGGAACCCACGGCCCAGAAAACAAGCTCAATCGTTTCCAGCATCGTTGCTAAGCTCACTCGAGGGTGGGGACCTATCGTCCAAGACCAAGCCGGTATCCGAGCATCTGGTACTCCTCGCCCAGCCGACCTATCTTGTCCATGGTGCGCCGGAAGTTGTAAGGTACTCTTTTGTAGCGAACACAGTCGTCGGCCAGAGTCACAAAACAGGCTCTGTTGTCACCATCGCGGGGCTGTCCGACTGAGCCGATGTTCACGATCATCTTCTTCTCCCTGATCTCAACCGTCGCGTTTTCGCCCCGCACGCTGATCAGGTCCAGCTCTTCGGTTATGACGCATGGCAGATGGGTGTGCCCGACGATGCATGCCCGATCGATCATCCCGAATATCTCCTCGAACTTATCAGGATCGTAGGTCACGTCCGAGGGTAGGATGTACTCGCTGAGCTCTGCACGAGGGGAGGCGTGAACCAGCATGACGCCGTCCGTTTCAGAACTGAGCGGCAACTGAGACAGGAAGCTCCAGCGTTCCTGGTCCTGGTTGGTGGACTCGTCAGTTATGCGCATCCATTCCTTAGTTTTATAGACCATCGCCGTGGCAAGGCTGTTGAAGCCAACCGGACTGTTCAGCAGGGCCCAGTCATGGTTCCCCATCAGCGTTAGCGAGCAGTTCCTGCGGACCAGGTCGGTGCACGCTACCGGATCGGGCCCATAGCCCACGATGTCCCCCAGGCACCATATGTCGTCCACGCCCTGGTGGCGTATCTCACGCAGAACCGCTTCAAGCGCCTCCAGGTTCCCGTGGATGTCGGATATGAGTGCGATAGTGGCCATATGGACTAACCATGCTGAAGTGCAGGCTGCCATTTGAACCGAATGCCGGGCGACGCGTCAACCGCCGGGCTGCCGCAAGTCATGCCGCCACGTGCACAGGGACGCTGCCGCCCCAGGCCGTGACGGTCAGCAATCAGCGGCGGCTCTCGAATCTCACAACATTATGTCACGGCGGGTGGCGGTGCCGCAACCGGGGATGGTTCCTTGTGGGCTGGCCAGCCGATGAAGTAGAATGCGCCGTTACGTAAGCCAGTATCCACCTCGCCGCCGAACTGCGCAACGGTTCATGTCACGACTGCAGTGCTATATCCTGAGGGATACGCTAAGGGCCTTGTTGCCGGCCTTCGCAGCCCTTGCGCTGATCATGATCGTCGGCTTCTGCATGCAGTTATTGCATGAAGGGCTCGACGTTGTGCGGCTGCGGGGTTTGTTTCTGCCTCTTCTGGCGTATTGTGTGCCCATGGTCCTTCCCTCAGCACTGCTAACGGCTGTAATCATCAACTTCGGCCGGCTCTCCGCAGATCAGGAGATCACGGCCATCCGTGCTGCGGGTATCCACCTTTTCCGAGTTATCTACCCCATGTTGCTGGCGGCGGTCGCACTGAGCGCCTTGACAGCCGTCTTCCAGTTCGAGCTTGTGCCACGCGCACGCGCTGAGATCAGCAAACTGAAGTACGAGGCGCTCAAGCAGGTTCTCTTCGACAAAGTAGCCCTGAGCGCTCGGCGGCAATTCAGCTTCGGCCAGTTCCACGTGCAGTACGATGACTTTATCAACGGTCGCATGACCGACCTGCTGGTGATGCAGATGTCGCCGCTGACGAACGAACCATCCACAGTCATCACGGCCGCATCGTCCGCCGTCGGACCTGCGCCAGGCGATCCGGAGAACATCGCCTTCGAGCTCACAGACTGTCTCATCACCATGCAGTTGACGCAGGACGAGGGGGCCCACACCATCAAGTCTACCGAGGCGCGTGTGACAGCCCGCATCGCCGAGGATCCGCCGGATACGGCATCCGACGAGAAGTATATGCCCACTCTGTCGCTGCTACGATGGCTGAACCAACTGCGTGAGCGCACAGCGAAGCATGAGGTCACCTTTGATGACCCGGACAAGCAGCAAAACATTGAGAAAAGCCATCTGCGACGCTTGAACAACGAGATCAACACCCTTGACAGAGACCTGGCCAGGATAGAGGCGAAGCTGCGCCAGAAGGCCGAGACCGAACCGGCAAAGACACGTCAGGCAATCCAGCAGAATCACGAACAGATGGAGCAACGAGAACGGGAGTTGCGCAGCCTGCGTGAGCAGATGTCCGCTGTGCTGCAGGAGATTGGGCGCATCCGCGCAGCCGAGGCCTCTCCCGCCGATGTGGACCGCCTGGTGCAACTGCAGGAGCGACAGCGCGCCCTGGCGCACGATGTTGAGGCGCGCAACCAGGCCATCGCCATGTTGAACCAGGAGATCGCCAAAGCCGCGGCAGCGCTGAAGGAGTCCGCCCAGCAGGCCTCCCGATACCGCGAGGAGATCGCCGTTCTACGTCAAAACCGAAGGGCTCTCCGCGAGCAACAGGAGCACCATCGAGAAAGAGCACGCTGGGCGAAGGAGCAGGAGGAGTTGATCGACATCAAGATCCGCATCCATAAGCGACTCGTCCAGGCGGCGTCCGTTTTCCTCTTCTGCCTCGTCGGCATACCGCTTGGCATTATGGCCGGGGGTCGCAGCGTGATGGCCGCCTTTGGTATCAGCTTTGCCATCGTCTTGTTCATCTTCTACCCCTTTATCATCGGCGGGCAAATCGCAGCTGAAACGGGTATGCTACCGGTGGTGCCCGCCATGTGGGCGGGCAACGCCTTTGTGTGCGTCGTCGGTGTTGTCCTCACCGCAAAGGTTATGCGTGCATGAGTTTGACGCCCCCCTCCCCACCGCCCTCGGCAATGCCTGACGACAGCCAATCAGCTCTTGCGTTGCCACCACCATTGGGAATGCGACTGGCGCTACTGCTGCTCTCCGTTCTAAGCGGCGCTCTTTGCTACCTATCCTTTCCGCCGCTGGACCTTGCTTTCCTTGCGTTCGTCGCCTTTGTGCCCCTTCTGGTGGCTGTTTCTCGCTCGCCTTCGCTGCCCGCCGCCGCCTTCTGCGGCGCGGTGGCCGGACTGGTCACGCACGTGCCGGCCTTCGCCTGGGTTGCCAGTGTGAGCACGGCCGGTTGGCTTGCCCTTGCCCTCTACGTAAGCCTGTTCACCGTCGTGGCAGCGGCCGGCTTCTATCTTCTGATGCGGCATTTCCCCGTCGCGTGGCCCCTGTGGGCCAGCATGCTGTGGGTTGCGCTCGAACTCACACGCGCTGAGCTCGGCCCTGGTTTCCCCTGGCTCTTCCTCGGGTACACGCAGTACCGTGCCCATTCCGTGTTGCAGGTTGCCAGCCTTGGAGGCGTCTACGCCGTCTCGTTCCTTGTATTCCTGCCGGGCGCCGCCCTTCTCAGTGCGGTGCAGTCTTTCTGGCGCCGGCACAGGCCGCTACAGGCACTCGCTCTTGCTATCTTCGCCGTTGTGCTGCCCTTTTCTGCGGCAGCCTGGGGGCGGGCGGAGGCGGCCGCCCTTGACGTTGCCGAGGGACCCGCTGTCGGGGTTGTGCAACACAACGTGCCCCGGTTAGTTGACGCCATCTTCAGTGCGGATAAGAGCGATGAGCAGGTATTCGAGGAAATCCGAGCCGAACTGCGGAAGGCCGTCGAACTGAGCCGGCGTGTCAAAGGCACTGGCGTGCGCCTGGTGGTGTGGCCTGAGACAACTGTCCAGATCGCGATGAACATTGATCCCTCGCTCTTCGCCGATGCTTCTGTCCGCGATCTGGCCACGGAAGCTGTGGTGCATCTGCGCACGCTGGGGCACACTCTCGACAGCTACCTGCTGATCGGGGCTCCCACGCGGTTTGCGCGAACGGAAGGTTACGTCCGGGCAGTGCTATACGGCCCTCACGTGGACGGGTTCGGTAACAGCGCGGTCTTGTTCGACCCCCGCGGGCAGTTCGTCGAACGCTACGACAAGGTGCGACTCGTCCCCTTCGGGGAGTACATACCCCTTCGGGACGCCTTACCCTTCCTGCAGTGGTTCACGCCACTGACCCGAGAGGTTATCCGGGGCACCGCAGAGATCGTCTTCGAGGTGCCGTTCCGCAACGGCGATGACGTGCTTCGCGTGGCTCCGCTGATCTGCTATGAAGATGTGTTTCCTGACCTGACGGCAACGTTCCGCCGTATGGGCGCCGACGTACTGGTCAACCTGACCGACGAGGGCTGGTACACAATACCGGGCGAACTGGGCCAACACCTGGCGATGGCGGTGTTCCGCGCAGTAGAAACACGCACCACGGTAGTGCGGGCCGCCAACACGGGCATCTCATGCTTCATCGGCCCGACCGGTGAGATCTATGCGCAGCTCGAACCGCATACCGCCGCAGTCCTGAGCGCCCCGTTGCGTCTTACCGACTACTTCACCCCCTATGTCTGCCAGGGGGATGCGTTCGCAGTCTCCTGTCTGATGCTCGTGATCGCTGTTCCGGTCATCATGTCCGTGCTGGGGCGGGACCTCAGTGTCGAACCCTGAAGCCGCTGAATTCGTCGGTGGCGTCGGTCCAATTGATATCGACCGACTCCACGCGTGCCCCGCGGGGGCCCGTGTGGAACCAGGAGACGAGCTTGCGCACGGCGTCCTGTGATCCTTCGCAAACGGCCTCGACTTTGCCGTCGGGCCGATTGCGCACCCATCCGGTCACGCCGAGTTCGTCGGCCTTGCTGCGGGTCGTGGCCCGGAAGAATACTCCCTGCACGCGCCCGCTTACGAGAACCTCCGCCCTCACATGCTGCTGATTCATCCGGCACCTCCACTCAAGGCCGGCGGGCGCGTTGCGCATCCCGACCCTCTTCCATTAACATCGCCAGTGTACGGCCCACAGCGGCCTGCCTCAAACTGAAGCGAATAGCCGCCATGATGGTAACAGCGCGGGAGACCGGAGAACTGAACGACTTCGGCTGCGTGGCGGACGTCTATGACGAGCTCGTCGACTGGGCTCCCTACGGGGATTGGGTCGATCAGCTCGAACGGTCTCTGCGACGCTGGGGACTTCAGAATGGCCACCTCCTGCTCGACGCGGCTTGCGGCACGGGGCTCTCTGCTCTCCCCTGGCTGGAGCGGGGCTACCAGGTAGTAGGGGTCGACCGCTCCGAACGCATGCTGCAGCACGCCGGGCGGCGAGTGGCGGAGGCCGGCCACCGCTGCGAGTTTGTGGCCGGCGACCTGCTGAGCCTTGATCTGACACGCCGTTTCGATGCGGCCATTTGCATGCACAGCGGACTCGACTACCTGCTCGACGATGAGCAGCTTGCGCGCGCCCTGCGATGTCTGCGAGGCGTCCTCGCACGCGGTGGTCTGCTCGCCTTTGACAAATGCCTCGACGTGCCTGCCTTCTACCGGCGCAGCTACACCGAGCGCCGCCGGCTCTCGAATGGCAAGGTCCGAATCCATTACCGCTGGGACCGCGACCGCAAAGTCATGGAGCAGCGATGTGTGGTGACCAGGCAGCAAGGTGGCCGCCGGCGACTCACCGAAGTGGTCTACCATCTAAAGGCAGTCGCCCCGGCAGACCTCGCGGATATGTTGGCAGCGGCGGGTTTCGAGCCGCTGGAGCCGGTACGCATCTTCCGCGTATATGACCCCGGCTTCGGCATCTATCGCGCCATTTGATGCGCCCCAGCCGACGGATCTACAGCCGACGGCGAAGGTCCTCGCTAACGCCGCGCATGACGGCGCGAAGCGCCTCCATCACGCCCTTAGATGTGACGGCACTCGTCTCGAAATCAGGAACCCCATGACGGTTCAGCTCGGCGCGAAGCACGCCTGTGCTTGTACGATCGTCAAGGTCGCACTTGTTGTACTGGATCACATGCGGCACGGTGCGCAGCGCCAGGCCATGTTCCTCCAAGTTCTCGCGCAGCTCGCTAAGCGCGTCCACATTCGCGATGCGGCGCCGGGGGTCACAGTCGGCCACAAACACAATGCCGTCGGTGTCTTTCAGCAGGAGCTTGCGCGTGCGGTTTGCGAAGGATTGGCCAGGTCCGCTGCATAAGTGGAAGACGGTGGTAAACCCGATGATCTTGCCCACACGGACGGGTAAAACGTCGATGTGAAGCGAGGGATCGGCCCTGGTGGGCAGCGAAGCAAGGCGTCCACGGCGTTCCGGCTCCAGGTTATCGCGTACGCACTTGAGCGCCGCCGTCTTACCGGATCGGCCAGGCCCGTAGTACACGATCTTGGATTGGATTCGCCTCTTCTTGACGTCAATGCTCGGCATAACCGCCTGCTCGCTGTGTCCTTGGCGCCCATTGCACGGCGCCGCTCAACCCGCCGTACCCGGCGACCGGCTGCACCACCCCGCTTCCGATCTGTTCTCGCGCCGTATTCTAACCAGCGCCGAAGACGCACGGCAAGCCCGAACCGTCCTGCACGGTCCCTGCTCAGTGTCGCTCCGCCTCGATGCGCCGCTGATATCCGCTCGCGTCGAAAGCGACCACCGGATCGGGCGGCAGGCCCTGTTCGAGCCGCGCCATGCGCACGATCGGCCGCACGTCTGTCAAGAAACCGTCGAGGAAGAGGCGGTTCGCGGGTATGATCTGCTGTTGCTGCCTCGCTTCGGCAAGCCCCTCCCTGTCGAGAACGAGCGCTTTGGCGAGGCATATCTGCAAGGAGTCGATGCTGTGAAGCACCGCACGGATCCGGTTCTCCAGCGAGGACGCCTGATCGATCATATAGGCCCATTCTCGCTTCGGATCGCCCGAGCAAACGACGCCACCCGCGACCAGCTCGCAGAAGATGGCGTACATACCGATGTTCGGCTCAACAGCGTGATCATCATCCGCTGCATAGCGACTGTTGAAGTGGAAGCCGCCACGCCGTCCGGTGCGGATGAGGCGTGCGACGATCTGGGCAACGTTCACACCCCACGCATGGTGGCCCATGTCCACGAGGACACCCGCCCGCTCGCCCAGCGACGCGGCGATATCTGCGGCAGTGCCCCAGTCGGAGATAACGGTGGAGTACGTGCCCGGCTCAAACAACTTGTATTCGATCAGGTGGGTCACAGTCTCGTCGCTCGCCTCGACGACCTCGGCCAGGGCCTCGCGCACCAGTTTCTCCTGGCCCCACAGGTCTCGCTCGCCGGGGTAGTTCATGCCGTCCGGCAGCCAGTACGTGACCAGGCCCTGGGCATAGCGGGCAGCCACTTCGCAGCTCACGACGCAGTGCTCGATCATCCGCTGCCGGACCTCGGCCAGGGGTGAGCTCAGGCTGCCGTAATGTGTTCCGGTCAGGAAGAGGGTTGGGTTCACAGCGCCGAAGTCGATGCCCAGCTCGCGAGCGAAATCCCGTGCTTCGGCGAAGTCGTCGGCCCCGATGTCCTCGAAACGCACACCCTCCGGCTTGTCCCAGCCGGTGTGAATGGCAACGCGCGGCGCTGCGCCGGTCAGTTCATGAACTTTGGCAGCATCCCGCAGCTTCGATCGCAGATCGCGCGCCGGCCCCGGCGGCATGTAGTCGCCGAAACGACCGCCCCCAAACTCGCCAAATACCCAGGAAGGAACCTCCACTTCAAATGCCTTCACTTTTTCCTTGACCACATCGGCATCCAGGCCGAACTCTGCCAATCCGTCGGCCAGCACATCGAAGTGCCTCTTCACCTGTTCCTCAGATATCCCGCGCATATCTCGCCTCCCCGATAGTGCTCGCACGCCGGCACGCGGCTTGCGTAACCAGAATCTGCTGTTGCGCCGAAACAGTGTAACCTTTCATGCTCCGCAAGCAAGGGCAGAGAACGAGCGCAGCGCCTGCACAGTTCGAGGCCGCGGCGAGTTGCACGGACCTACACAGGTAGCTATCATGTAAGCATATGTAATCATAGCCTCATCGGCAGCTGTATGACTGCCAGGCCATAGCGATTGTGGCCGGCGGCGGTTTACGTAGTCATAGGAGATTTCGATGGCCAAAGTGGCAAGTCTGGAGCTTCAGGAACTCCTTGAAGATTACTGGGTAAACGAACTTCTGGGCAGGGGGGCCAGAAGCGCGATCTTCGCTGTGAAGCGGCGTAGTGACGGCGAGGAATCTGCCGTGAAGTTCATTGCCGCGGACGGGGCGGAAGACCTCAGAGTGATCGGGCACCTGGAGAACGAGTGGAAGGTCCTCAAGACGCTACACGAGACGCCGGGCGAGGGGCAGGAGATCATCGTAACGCCTTACGAGTTCCGCAAGGTCAAGCGCTTCTTCCGCGTGAAAGGCGCCTACCTGCGCATGGAGAAGGTCGACGGTCCCTCTGTAGCGGAGAAGTACGATTACGACCTCGACGAAGTGCTCACCATCTTCCGCCAGGTCTGCCTGGGCCTGGAGCATATCCACCGCGTCGGCTACGTGCACGCCGATCTGAAGCCGCACAACATCCTGGTCACGAGCGACCTGAGGGTCCGGCTCATCGATTTCGGCTTTGCAGCTCCGATCGGCGAGGCCCTCAACTCGTTCAAAGGGACTTTCGGCTATATCGCGCCGGAGCAGGCCGGAGGGCGTGTGACCGAGAAGACTGACGTTTTCAACCTCGGGGGAGCTCTCTACTGGGTGCTGACCGGCGAGAACCTGCCGTCCATTATGCCTGGCGAACACAACGCGAACGGTTTCGTCCCCAGTAAGCACGTGCGCATCCCGCCCCCATCCCACATCAATAGCGAAGTGCCATCTGAACTCGACGACATGGTGCTGGCGTGCTGTCGCTTCAAGGAATACAAACGGCCCAGCGTTCACAAGCTGAAGCAGTATCTGCACGGCCTGCAACTGCGGCTGGAGTACGGGACCGTATAGGGCAACCGGCCCCTGCACTGCCCGAGGGGGCATAAATGGCGGATCCGCCAGCACGCGAACGGGAAACGACACAGGCCGAGAAGACCGGACGCGGGCGACGAGTGTTGCGCTGGGTAGTGCTGCTGGCGCTGTCGGGCCTGGCTGCCCTGGTGATCCTGCTGGCCTGCATGCCCCTTATCACGGATACCGGGCTCGTTCGTGGCCTCGTCTGTCGTCTGACGGCCGCTGTGCTGCGGGCGCCGCGTGTCGAGCTCGAGACGCTTCGCATTGCACCCTTGCGTCGCCGCGTCCTGCTCATTGAGGGCTTCCGACTCGCCCCGGCTGAGGAGCCCGACGCACCTGCCTTCCAGTTTGCCCGGCTCGAATGCCACTGGAAGGCCACCGAACTGCGCCACCGACGCTTGCGACTCACATCCGTACGGCTCGAGGCGCCCGCACTGGACCTCCACAAGATTGCTGGTCAATGGAACGTCCTCCGGATTTTGCCACCTTCACCGAAGCCATTCGCCTTGTCCAGGCTGGAGCTTCCCCTGCCGGTGCAGGTTGACTCGTTTGCCGTGACGGATGGCACTCTGGAAGTGTCTACCTCCGAAACGGTCAAGTTTGGGATGTACGGCCTCGCCGCGGAAGGGACTTGCCAGTTGCGGGAGTTGTTGCGCGGAGAGGCGAGACTCGCGCTTAGAAGCGAGCACCTGCGTGCTGCGACTTCGAGCGTTGCGCTGTCGTGCAGCGATGGTACGCGTGTACACGTCGCTGGCGCAAACCCGACAGGACAAGCCGAGTTGACGTTTAGCGTTGCCCTGCCTTCCATGCAAGCCACCACCAGGCTCGGGCGCATTCAGTTGCCCGCGTCAGGCGCTGCGGCGGAGGCATCGCTGGGTCTGCCGGCTGTCTCGTCAGTGAAGCTGAATCTCGCAGGACAAGTCGGCGGAATGGCCTCGGGCCTCGCGGCGTGCTCAGCAACCAGAGAGGGCAGTTGGTCGATAAGTGGGACGAGTTCGCTCGCAGTGGACCTCATCGCTGTTCAGGATGTCCTCGATACGCTGCACATCGGCAAGGTCAGCGAGAGCAGTCTCACCGGCAAAGCCTTCGTGACGATGGACTTCGCCGGTGTGGCACCCTCGGCTCCAGGCTTCCGGGCGGCCCTGTCTGCCGTCCAGCGAGCAACCCTTGTTGGGGTGGGTGCAGAAGCCGAAGTAGAGACGGGCGTACCGCTGACCGCCGGGGTGCATAGCGCGCTGACCACGGTGCAGCAGCGCGCTCAGATCGTGTCCAACGGCCCCTTCGGAGGCATTTACGAGGTCCTGGCGACGGCGGACGACGGATCAATAGGGGCCCAAACGGGGAGCGCCGCTTTCGAGTTCTCGAAGGCATGCGGTGCCCTGCGGGCAGCAGCTTCGCTGCCTGATCTTCGGCATTTCACTGCGCTGGCAGCAGCGGACGGTACATGGGCCGCTTCAGTCCCCGGGGCTTCCCACAGCATCCGCCTGCCCGTGCGGATCGCTATGGACCTCAGCGGCACGGATCTCACCAGCCCTTTAGGCGCCACGGGACGGGCCAGCCTGCAGGGCAGTATGGGCCGACTGGTGCCCTACTGGGGCTTGTTCACTGAAGCCGGCCTACCGGGCCTACCCTTTGCACATGCACGGCTGACTGCTGTTTTCGATGCTGATGATGTGCTTCAGCATGCCCGTCAGGTTGTCAGCCCGCCTGCGCCGATGCCAGTTGAACTCGACGTAAGCGGTCCGGTATTCCTGGATGGCCGGGCCGGCATCCGGTCATACGGCGACGACCCTCACATGGCACTCAACGCGCTGCTGGGGGGCAGCGTGCGGTGCTCGGCCACCACGCATGCAGGGGCCAAGCCAGACGTCGGCCAAGCAACGGGCGCGCTAACACTGGACCTTGCCGCCGCCCCCTCGCCGCGGCGAGTATGCACTACAATGCGCGTGACCGCCCAGGAGGGCGAAGTCGCGTTTGGCGCCGAACCTGAGCGACTCCAACCCATATCATTGCAGGCGGGCATCGTGGAGGCGCGGGCAGAGATGACACTCCCCGACCTGCCCACTATAAGGGGAGCGGCCCGCGCGGCCTGCAGCGATCTGACCGCGCACCCGGGCCTGCACTTGAGTCGACTGGATGCCTCGACACGCTACGCGCTTGATGCTCTATCGGGCGACGTGCATTTATGGCAGGGCATCGCCAACTGCGCCGACACCATCAAGGCACGGCTCACGGAACTGACTATCGGCGGCTATGGCGCTGAGGATGTCCGGATTGAGGCGGCTGTGGAAGTCCCGGATCTCGGTAGTGTGCACGAGCTTCTGCGTCCACTGATGCCGGCGAGTATGCCGGTAACGTTGCGGGAGGCGCACGGCGTGGCGCAGGCCAGCGCGCGCCTATCGGGCCGCGCCCCCCTCCTGGAGCGATTGCTGGCAAGCGCCGAGACAAGGCTTGCGTTTGCATTGCCGCCGCTGTTCCCACTGCGGGCCTTCTACACCGACGCGGTTCCTTTGAACCTGCACGGAAGCCTGCGGGCGGAGGAAGCGGGCCTCCGGGTAGGACTGCCCGAGGATGCGGAGGCCAGCGTGGATGGGCTCAGCTTCTCAGGCAACGTCGTCGTCGATGCGGGCAACCTGGATGCTGAAGGAAGCCTGACAGTTGACGAAATCGCCGGCTCTGCGTCGCCCGTCCCTCTGCGCGGCATGAGCATTGTCGGCTCCGCAGAGCTCACCGACTTCGACGCTGCAAACGCCGAAGGACGGCTCGAGGCCCTTGACGGCGCAGTGCGCGGCAATGCGGCGCTGTCAGTGCGCGGGCTGGCGGGTTTGAGACCCCCGGTCCGCCCTTCCGACCTACTGAGAGAACTGAACGTGGACGCTGAGGCCACAGGGGATATACTGCCGGCCGAGTTACCGGAGCTTGAGCGACTGGCACACGGAAGGCTGGGTGTAGACGCTTCGCTGATGCTCACGGCAGGTAGCGCGCTTGACCTGCGCCTGCGGCCCCGACTGGACGGTTTCTCGTTGTCCTACGCAGATCTGTTCGCCATGCAGGGGCTCAATGGGTCTGTAGCCGTGAACAAGAGCTGGGCCATACTCGAGGAAGCAAGTTCCAGGGGGCCCGGACTGAGCGCGGCGATGCTGCAGATGCCCAGCGATCCACCCGCTCCGGGGTTCGCGGAAGGACTACCGAGACTCTCGCCGGCAATCGGTGGACTGCTCTCCTCTGCGGACGGGATCTCGCTCGGCTCGCTCCGCCTGTTCGGCACCGAGATCGCACGCGACGGGATTCTGCAACTGTTGGTGGACGCGCCGCGCGTTCAGGCCTCGTACCATCTGCGACCGCTTGGTGGGCGCATGATCGGCACCGCGCAGGTCACCAGCGTTGCGCCGGGGGCACGGCTCCGTGCCCGCGCCGAGTTCGCCGACGTGGACTGTCGCATGCTGCTGCCGCCGGAACTTCGGCCCTTCAGGGGGGATAGCCGCGTGAACGGCACAGCGCGTGGCAACTTCGTAATCGCCCCCGCCGAGTCCGGCGCAGTGCTGAGGGACGTGGAGGCAGCCATCGACCTGACCCATATCGGCCCGTTAGCCCTGTCCAGGGCAATTCTAGCCCTCGACCCAGAGGGCGAAAGACCCAGCCTCGTGCGGCTTCGCAGGGCGCTGTCCTGGGGTGCGCCCCGGGGTGTGCGCGTTCGGCTCAATGCCGGCTTTGTGTCAGCGACCGTGGAACTTCAGGGGACTGCCGCGGGGCTACTCAGGGAGTACGCCCTGCCAGCATTCAACGTAGCGGGCCTGTTGGCCGCGCCCGCGGTGACAACGGCGCTTGAGCGCGCAAGACCCATGCTCCAGTTCTTCGAAGTTCTGGGCCGGGAGCATTTCGTGCTGGCCGCCGACGGCGGCGTGCACGTGGAGTGACCGGTCACCAAACCAGTTTGCCCCTTGCTATTTACTCTACGGGTGAGTAGTATATGTCGTGGAGAACGTGGGAGCCACTCTATGGGCAAGCTGACGCGCCAGGAGCTCTGCCTGCTGAGCCTTTCTGACCTCAGGGAGGTCGGGCCGGCCTCGGTTCGGCTGCTGCAACGGGCCGCAGGCACGCGCGGCGAATCCCTCGGGGACTGGATCGGTCGCCCGAGTTCCGAACTCGTCGCGGTGGGCCTGCAAAGCCGGGCTGCCGAAGCCATCGCCGCCCTGGATGATCCGTTCGCGCGCGGTGCTCATGTGCTCGAAGCCGCCGGGCAGCTCGGGCTTCGAGTGGCCTTCAGCGGCACCCGGCAGTACCCTGGCCGGCTCACCGCAGCCCTCGGCATAGACGCCCCGCCGGTGCTCTTCTACGATGGCGAGCCCGCCATGCTTGACCGGTTCTGTGTCGCGATCGTTGGCTCGCGCCGGCCAACGCGCTGGGCCCGTGAGGCGGCGCGTGGAATGGCCACGGCACTTGCGCGGGACGGCGCCACCATCGTCAGCGGGGCGGCACGCGGCATCGACACCGAGGCCCACAGGGCGGCCCTCGAGCACGGGGCCACGGCGTTCATACCCCCGATGGGACTCGCCCGCTTCCGGTGGACGGGGCGTCGCAGAGCACCCGGGGATGCCTGGCTTACCGTTGGGCAATTCCCACTCCGCGAAGGCTGGCGCACGCCCTATGCCCTGATGCGCAATCGCAGCATCGTGGCGCTGAGCGAGGCTGTAGTCGCATTCGAGCCGCGCGACACCGGCGGCACCTGGCACAGCGCCACGCAGGCACTGCTGATGGGAAGGCCGCTCTTCGTGGTCAGCACATCGAGGGCAGGAGCCAAGGAACGTGGCCTCAAACGGCTCGTGCGCAGGGGAGCGATAGCACTCGATGCCACCCGGATGCCGGATGCCTCCACCTTTCGAGCGATGGCCGAGAACTACGTGGCCCCCTGTCCAGGACGGCAGCAGGGCCTGTTCGGCCGCGGGGAGGGCTGACTCGGAGGCGGAGCGTCTCAGTCTTGCGCGACTGCTTGCAGTTCGTTGAGTCGCCGCTGGGATTGCGACTGTTTACGGGCTGCCTTGTTCTTGTGGACGACGCCTTTGGAGGCGGCTCTCTGATAGAGCTTGGTCAGCAAATCCAGTTGCTGTCGGGCCTGTTCGACGTCTCCCCTCTCGATCATACGGTCGTACTTATTCTGTTCAGTGCGCAGGCGGCTTCTGACTGCCTTATTGCGCATGCGGCGCTTGGCGTCGCGCCGCAGAGTCTTGAACGCTGCGGGTCGGTTGGGCATTTCTTTCTCCCTTGCATCTGTTTTCGGGCGATTCTGACTGTGGTCAGCTCAGGGCGTCGACCTTCTCGGCAACGTCCCGGTAGTTGATGTCCTGACTGTATATCTCTTTGTAGACGCGTAGCGCATCCTCCTGCTGGCCGGCCTCCTCATGGGCATGCGCAAGGAAGTAACGCAGTTCCTTGCCCAGATCGTCCATGGCACCGTGGCGCTGCATTGCCTGTTGGAACTGGTCGACGGCGAGGTCATACTGCCCCTTGGCCACGAAGCAGCGGCCGAGCATCTCGCGCGCACGCACCTCGTAGCGTGCAGCCTGCGTGAGGCCCTGGAAAGTGGCGATCGCGGCGTTGTAATCTCCCGTCTCAAAGTAGAGCTGGCCGAGTTGTTGCTGGATGTCCCTGTCGGTCGGATGCTCCGCCAGACGGCGACGGTACTCCTGCAAGGCGAACTCATTTCGCTTCTCGCGCAGTTCCTCCAAATCCCCGCGGACCTCGTCATCGTCAGGGCTTTCGGCCAGTTTCGCGGCAAGCGCCGCTATCTCACGGTCCAGTATGGCGAGCCGCACGTCCCCGAGCCGCTCACCCACCTCGTAGTTGTCGGGCAGCAGCTTTACCTTCTCCCGCAACAACTCGAGCGCTTTCTCCGGCTCGTCGTTGTCCTCGTAGAGCCGCGAAAGCCGCAGGATGCGGTTGACCTGCGTTGGATTCTTCTCCAGCTCCGTCTCCAGCCGCCGTATCTCCCGCTCCAGGTCGGTAGTGGCCACGGCCATCCGTTGAGACTCCTCCAGCTCTGAAGCGAGCTCCTTGTCACGGATCGTATCGCGGAAGCTCTCGGCTTCCTCATACCGACCGGCCGTGATGTGCTCGGCGGCCTCCAGATCTCGCAATTCATTGAGCAAATCGCGGTTCTGCGGCTCCATCTGAACCAGGCGTGCCAGGCACTTCGCGGCCTCGCCGTTCTCGCCTTTGTCCTTGTGGACTTCTGCGGCCTTGCGCAAGCCGCGCTTGCTGTTCGGCTTGAATCGCAGCGCGTCTCGGTACATCTCGATGGCGGCGTCCAATGAACCCGCCTTCCTGGCCGCGCCTGCAGCGCCCATCAGGCCCCAGAAGCTGTTCGGGTGCTTCTCCAAGAAGTCCTCATACGCCTCGAGCCTTTTCTGCGGTCCACCGACCAGCCCGCGCACAAAAGCAACAGCCATATGCAAAGGCAGCAGAACATGCTGCATGACGGAGCCGCCCTGCTCAACCGCGCGGCGCTCACACATGCGCATCGCCGCCCGCGCATCCTGAAACTCCGGCTCGTGGCGGAGAACCTCCCGGAACAGCTTGACCGCGTATCCGAAGTTGCCACGCTCAACAGCCTGGCACGCGCGGTCGTATAAGTCTTCTACGGCCATGGTCTTACCCCGGGAAGAGGTTGAACGATCGGCCTGAGTCCCAACACCTTAGCGTATGGCCTCTATGGTGTCAAGTTGCAGGTGTCATGCCATAATGCCCACTCCAGGTGCGCTGCCTTGACATCCGCCGTTTATCTGCTACAATGCCGGTCAATTAGAGGACTCACCCACCGGAGCCAGACTTGTCCGCACGCGACGGGCCTGGCTGTTTTGTAAGGCGACGCACCGGAGGCCCAGGGGGTTGCGCCCGGGGCGGAGCCGACCCAGCAGTAAAGCAGGGAGGCACTGCAACACGATGGGATCAGACTACATCCGCACCCTGAAAGCGCGCTTGGACGACGCCAACTACCGGCGCCTCGCCGCACTGCAGAACCCGAAGCTCCACCGCTTCGTGGCGGAGTACATTGAGCTTTGTAACCCCGCCTCCGTCTTCGTCGCTACCGATGCGGACGAACACATCGAGTACGTGCGCCGTCGAACCATCGAAACCGGCGAGGAGCGACCGTTGGCAACGGAGGGCCACACCGTTCACTTCGACGGCTATACTGACGAGCAACACCACGACCAGGGCCGCGACAAGGAGAACACTCGTTACCTTGTGCCCAAGGGCGTGGACCTCGGCGAACGGTTGAACACCATCGACAAGGAAGCCGGCGTGGCGGAAGTGCGCGCGTACCTCGAGAATGCGATGGAGGGCAAGGAGATGTTTGTGCGCTTCTTCTGCCTCGGGCCGACCGGCTCCGACTTCTCCATCCCATGCGCGCAGTTGACTGACTCCAGCTACGTGGCGCATAGCGAGGACCTGCTCTATCGACAGGGCTACGAGCAGTTCCGCCAGATCGGCGACTCGGGGGACTTCTTCCGCTTCGTGCACAGCGCCGGCGAACTTGTGGACGGCGTGAGCGCTCACCCGGACAAGCGACGCATCTACATTGACCTCGAGGAGAATCTGGTCTATAGCGCCAACACGCAATACGGTGGCAACACCATAGGGCTGAAGAAGCTTTCCCTGCGGCTCGCCATCCAGAAGGCCGACGCCGAAGGTTGGCTCGCCGAACATATGCTGGTGATGGGCATAAACGGACCGGGGAGGCGCGTGACCTACTTCGCCGGGGCCTTCCCCAGCGCGTGCGGCAAGACATCGACGGGCATGCTGCCGGGCGAGACGATCGTAGGTGATGACATCGCCTACCTGCGAGTGCGGGACGGCGTGATACATGCGGCGAATGTCGAGAAGGGCATTTTCGGGATTATCCGGGACGTCAACTCGCAGGACGATCCCCTCATCTGGGAGACCTTGCATACCCCCTGCGAGATGATCTTCTCCAACGTGCTGGTAACGCCGGAAGGCGTGCCCTACTGGATCGGCAAGGACGGCCCTATGCCCGAGAAAGGTGTTAACCACTCGGGCGAGTGGTACCCCGGCAAGACAGACGTCAACGGCAACGCGATAACGCCTTCGCACAAGAACGCCCGGTTCACCGTGGAGCTGGCAAGGCTCCCCAACTGCGATGTCGGGGCCCTCAATGACCCGATGGGCCTCCCCATCGGCGGCATCGTCTATGGGGGTCGCGACAGCGACACCTCAGTGCCCGTCGAACAGGCCTTCAACTGGCAGCACGGCGTTGTTACCAAGGGCGCTAGCCTCGAGTCGGAGACCACCGCTGCCACTCTCGGCGCCGAGGGTGTGCGCAAACTCAACCTGATGGCGAACCTCGATTTCGTGGCCATACCCCTGGGCCGCTACATCCGCAACCACCTGAACTTCGCCAAAGGTCTGCGGCAAGTGCCCCTTCTCTTCGGGGTTAACTACTTTCTGCGTGGCCCCGATGGTGAGTACCTCAACGGCAAGACCGACAAACACATATGGTTGAAGTGGATGGAGCTGCGCGCCAACGGCGACATCGAAGCGATTGAGACCCCAACCGGCCTGATACCTTGCTACGATGACCTGCGCCAGATCTTTGCGGAACTCCACGACAAGGACTACGCGCGCGAGGACTACGAACAGCAGTTCGCCACCCGAGTGCCCGAGCATCTGCACAAGATAGAACGCATCCAGAACATCTACACAGAGCAGGTCGAGGACACTCCGGATATCCTCTTCGAAGTGCTGCACGCACAACACGAACGCCTGGAGCATGCCCGCGAGCGGCACGGCGACTTCATCGAACCCTCCAGCTACTGAGGCAACTTGGCGCCTGTCCTCACAGGCGCAGCCCTGTCAGTGGCGGCGTGTTCTGCCCGACCGTCGCCACCGCAGTGCTTGTTAGGCCGCCATCGGAGCGCTATAATCTATAGCTTGCGGAAAGCACCGGCTGGGGCGCCCCACCGCTGGTGCGCACAGGCGCCACGCCACGTAGCAGCTCCAGGCCCGAGATGAAGCCCAAGCGCGAAGATGCCGACCAGCCCGCGCCCGATCAGGCGCCTGCGCCCCTCGTGCCCCTGTACGGCAGCACCGACATAGTGCGCGGGATACAGGCCATAAGACGCGGCGACGCCGTGCTTTACACGGTCCGGGGCGAACCGGCCGAGGTGCGTGAACTGATGAAACAGCTTGACCGTGAGGGTGTCGGCGAAGTGGTCGCACTGATCAGCCACCATATCGACGCGGAAGCTCCGTACGATGAGGGAGAGCCCGAGGACATCCAGGAAGAAGACTAAGCGGTGGCGTTCGTCTCGCCGGGCCCACCTCAGGCGCCAAGGGGCAGGCGGTGGAAGTGACATATGGCAATGGCAAGGGCATCCGCGGCATCCTCGTCCTTCGGTGGCTCCGGCAGGTTGAGAATTACCCGCACCATCCCTTGAACCTGCTGCTTATGGGCACGACCGTTGCCGGCAACCGCTTTCTTCACGGCCGCCGGGGAGTACTCCTCCACCGGCAGACCTGCGGCGGCCGCTGCCAGTAGCACGACGCCGCGACCTTCGCCGATCTTGATCGCCGAGCGCGCATTCTTGTGGAAGAAAGCTCCTTCCACGGCCACAACATCAGGCTCAAAGCGCTCAATGATCGTGCATATGCCCTCGTGTATGACCTTCAGGCGCACTGCCAGGCTTTCGTTACCACCACGGGCCACACCGTAAGCAATCGGCTGTACGCGGTTGCCGAACACCTCGATCACGCCGTAACCGCAGACCAACGTGCCAGGGTCAACGCCGAGGATGCGCATGGCGCCCTCCCCTCCGCGCGCTGCTATCATCCTGGGGCGCCTGGTAGTACACGCCGAAGGTCACACTCTGCGGTCCGAGCAGCGATTCTACCTCGTCAGCAAACTGCGAGGTGGGGCGCGCCTTCATCCCATTGCCGGCCCGGCAACGGATGCGGAACTCCTCGCTCACCAGGTCGAGGTAGACTGAAGCCGTGCCCCGATGCCGGGCCAGAATACTCTTCAGTTCGCCCCATACTGACCCGTTGAAGGCAGTACAGTCGATGCGCAGGCACGACCATTTGGCCAACCGGGGTACCTGATCGAACTGCATTACCTCCTCGACAATCAGCGACGTGCCCTGGCTATGGCTAACGCGCCCCGCAAAGAACAGCACCTCCCCCACCTGCACATCCTCGCGGTACTGCTCGTACGCCCGGGGGAATAACACCGCCTCAAAGACTCCTTCGGCGTCCAGGACTTTCAGCACGGCCATGGGGTCCTTGCTGCGGGTGCTACGTCGGCGCACCTTCTCCACCATGCCCCCCATCACCACGTCCTCGCCGTCCGGCACCTCGCTGAGCTGACCACTGAACGCCGTGCTGTATCGGCGCAAAGCTCTGCGCTGCTCCGCCAGAGGATCGTAGCGCACGTAGAGGCCGAGGGCTTCCGACTCCTGGCGGGCCTTCTCCCGCTGGCTCAAGTCGGGCAAATCCGGCAGGTTGGCCAGCATGCGCTTCTCCGGGTCGTCCTCCTCGACGGCGCCGAAGAGGGTAGCCTGGCCCTGGGCCCGGCGCAGACGCGTCTGGGCGCCGGCCTTGACCGCCGTTTCCAGCAAGGCCAATTGCTGGCTGCGGTTGCCCGGCAGACTGTCGAAACACCCCGCCTTCAGCAGTGCCTCAATGGCGCCGCGGGTAACGTCCTGGTGGTCCACGCGCTCGCAGAAGTCGAACAAACTCTCAAATGAACCTTGTTCCTTGCGGGCTGACACAATGGCCTGCACGGCCTTCGAACCGACGTTCTTAACCGCGCCCAGGCCGAAGCGTAACCGCCCCTCCCCCACGGGCGTGAACGCCTCTCGGCTCTCGTTGATGTCGGGCGGCAGCACTTCGATGCCTAACTCGCTGCATTCCTCCATGAGCGCGACAACGCGGTCAGTGTCCCCCATTTCGCAGGAGATGCTGGCCGCCAGGAACTCGGTGGGATAGTGCGCTTTCAGGTATGCCGTGATGAAAGCAACGAAGGCGTATGAGGTAGAGTGGGCCTTGTTGAATCCATAGCCGGCGAAGTGCTGGATAAGACCCCATATCTCCTCTGCTGTGGACGTCTCGACGCCGTTCCGGACAGCCCCGTCAATGAACTCCTGGCGGAACTTCGCGACCTTCTCTTCGCTCTTCTTGCTAATCGCCTTGATCATCGTCAGGGCGTTACCCATGCTCATGCCCGCGATGGCGTCGGCGATGCGCATGATCTGCTCCTGGTAGAGGATCAGGCCGTAGGTGGGCTTCAGTATCGGCTCGAACGCCGGATGGGGATAGCTGATCTCGCGACGGCCATGCCGGCACTCGATGAAGTCATCGACCATGCCGCTCTGCAGCGGCCCCGGGCGGTATATGGCTACAGCGGCGATCAGGTCTTCGATGCATGTAGGCTTCAGCCGCATGACCATGCGGCGCATGCCGGGGCTCGTGCCGAGCTGGAAGATCCCGCGCGTCAGCCCCCGGCCTATCAGCTCGTAGGTCTTCGCGTCCTCCAGGTCAAGCTCTCCCACACGCATACTCGGCCGCTCCTTGCCGACTTCGTTGATGATCTCGAGCGTGCGGTCGATGATGGTTAGTGTTCGCAGACCCAGGAAGTCCATCTTCAGCATCCCCATCTCGGCCAGGTCGTCCATGTCCCACTGGGTCATGACAACGCCGTCGCCGGTCCGGTACAGGGGCACCAGATCCCACAGGGGGACGTCCGTGATCACCACTCCAGCCGCGTGCGTGCTGGCATGGCGCGGCATGCCCTCCAGGTTGCGCGCAAACCCGACAATCCTTGCGACCTCCTCATCTTCCCGCACCAGTCGGCCGAGGTCCGGCATGGCCTCAACCGCTTCGTCCAGGCTCATGCCTCCCGGTATCAGCTTGGCCACGCGGTCCACCTTGGCCAACGGCACGTCGAGCACGCGGCCCACGTCCCGAACGCAGTTGCGCGCCTGTAGCGTGCCAAACGTTATGATCTGCGCGGTCTTGTCCTCGCCGTAACGGCGACGGACGTAATCGATCACTTCCTCCCGCCGCCGCTCACACAGATCAATGTCAATGTCCGGCGCTTCCACCCGCTCCAGATCCAGAAAGCGGCTGAACAGCAGGTCGTAGTCCATGGGGTTGAAGTCGATCATCCCGAGGGCGTGGTTGACCAGGCTGCTGACGCTGCTTCCGCGCAGGCCGACCGGTATGTTCTGTTCGCGCGCAAAGCGCACGAAGTCCCATGCGATGAGGAAGTAATCCACATAGCCCGTGCGCTCTATCACCTCCAGTTCCTCGTCGAGCCTCTCCCTCATCTCCTCATTGATCGCACCGTACCTCTCCCTCAATCCCCCCTCTGCCACCTGTCGCAGAAACGCGGGGTTCTCCGAGGCGGCACCGTCGGGCGGATGATACGCGGGGTACTTGCGCGAGTTGTCGAGCTGCACGTCGCACATTTCGGCGATGCGCAGCGTGTTCTGCAGTGCTCCGGGCACGTCTCCGAAGAGGGCCGCCATCTCCTGCGGGCTCTTGAAGTAGAGCTGGTCGCTGTCCATCCTGAAGCGGTTGGGGTCCTCTAACGTGGATCGAGTGTTGATGCATAGCAGTACCTCGTGCCAGTGGCGGTCTTCGGCATCGAGGTAATGGCAGTCGTTGGTGGCAACGACCGGCAGGTCCATCCTGCGCGCCAGCTCCAGCGAAGGGCCGAGCACCTGCTTCTGCTCATCCAGCCCGTGGTCCTGCACTTCCAGGTAGAAGTGGTCCGGTCCGAACAGGTCTCGCAGGTCCCCCAGCCAACTGGCTGCTTCGTCTCTGCGGTCCTCCAGCAGAAGGCGGTTCGAGCGGCTCGCAAGGCAGCCGCTCAGGCAGATCAGCCCTTCGGCGCATTCCTCCAGCAAGGGCCAATCGGCACGCGGCTTGTAGTAGAGGCCTTCCAGGTAGGATAGGCTGGCCAACTTCAGCAGATTCCGGTAGCCGGTCTCGTTCTCGGCCAGGAACGTCATGTGAAACAGGTCGGGGGCACGCCCGGGGTGGTCGCGGTCGGTGCGGTCGCCCGGCGTAAAGTAACCCTCGTAGCCGATGACGGGCTTGAGGCCATGGGCGTTCATGGCATCGTAGAAGCGCACAACGCCGAACATGCTGCCGTGGTCGGTGATGGCAACGGCAGGCATGTCCATCCGCTCCGCCTTCTCGGCCATGCGCTCGATGCGGCACGCGCCGTCGAGCAGGCTGAACTGGGTGTGCACGTGCAGGTGGCAGAAGCTGTTCGCAGCCATCGCGCTCCGGGCGAAACTCAAGGGGTGTGCGTTCAGATGCCGCCGACGGCGGCCGAACGGCATTCTAAAGACGATGCTCGGGACGGTCAAGGAGGCTGCGTGCAACCGGCGCTTGAGTGCGAGTTGCGATGCAAGCGCAACTGACTCGTGAAAAAGGGCTTACACTCCTGTAGCCGCCATGCCCATCAACGCACTTCCCCGCCGTTCTCCCTCACCTTGGCAACCATGAGGGCCCTGGCGCCCTCGTCCAGTTCGGCCGCCGGGAACACCAGGTAGTTCCCGCCGGCCATGATGAGCAGCCACACGTCGGGAAAGCACCAGAGAGCTTCGAACACCCGCCAGTCCACACGTCCGGTGCCAGCGGCGGTGCGCGTGCTGATGCCCTCGTCACTGATCTCGTGAATCACCCCATCGCTGGCCAGCTTCTGAAACTTTCGAACCGACCGCCGCACGGCGAACACGTAAACCAACAGTACTAGCGCAATCAGCACAGTCACCGTCGCCGCGAAAACCGTCCATTCGCCCATCCCGTGCCACGCGAGGAACGCTGCGAGCAGAAGCATGCCCACCAGCAGGGCCGGCACGTACCAGCCCACCTTGCGCAGCAGCCACCTGCGGATCGCCTTGCGCAGCAGCCGCGGCGTCATTCGGAACTCGATGCGTCGCCTCATCTCATGTTGGCACTGAGTCGAAGCTTTCGGCGCTCAGGCGGGCGCCGAGCTTGTGCACCTGACCCGGTTCGAGACGAACTATATCATCCGCCGCGCATGCCGTCTCGACGCATATCATGCCCTGGTATTCTTCGTCGCCGAAGTCCCCCATCGCCGCCGCTTTTACGCTCCAGGGGTTCCAGATGACGGTTGTCTGGCTGCCCTCCTTCAAGACACGTATGCGACGCTTCAGCACCGGGTCCTCAATCACAGTCTCGGCACCAGTGGCCAGGTAGATTCTGTCCACTTCATCCTGCACGCGCACCGGCCCGCGTTGGGACTTTTGACGGAAACCGTCGACCTTGTCCTGATACACGCACCCGTCCAGTCCCCGTACCCTCGCCGCGGTGACGTCACCAACGGTGAAGTAGCTGTGAAGCGCACCGGTGAACGACCACGCCTCATGATCATCGGTGTTGTGCGCCTTCAGGGACACCGTCAGACTTTCCGCCAGCGCGACTCTCAGCTCCAGCCGGAAGGCATGCGGCCAGATGGCGTGGGTTTCGTTGTCGTCCTGTGTGGCGAATGTAACCGACACCACCCCATCCTGACCCGCGTCAGCTGCCGTCACGGCCCACAAGCGGCGCCGGGCGAAACCGTGAAGCGGCATGGTCGGGCTGTCTGTCTGATCAGCAAATACCGGCCAGCAAACCGGGACGCCACCGCGTATGGGAGTTCCTACCTCGAACCGGCTATGTGCGCTCACCCAGAGCACGTCCCGCTCTCCGGTGGGTGTATACGACAGCACGTGGGCGCCCAGCGTGCAGACCCTCGCGCAACCTGCCGGGTGGCGCAGTTCCGCCACCGTTAGACCCCCCGGACCCTCGGCGAATCCCACCGCGCCGGGTACGCCGAATGCCTTGCCAAGCTCCTTGGTCGTCTCCATGGCCATCCTCTCGCTTCGCCGCAGGTTTCTCAGACGTACAGGCGGAACCAGGCTCGGGCAAGATGCAGAAACGCCGGCGTGTAGGCATGGCCCTGACCCGCAATGTTCGTGTAGCTACGGGTACCCGGCAGGTGATCAAACAATGCCTCGACGCTCTGGGCCGGACAGGCTGCGTCCTGAGCGCCGACGGTCAGCAGCACAGGCATGGTCAACCGCTGAACATGGCTGATCGTGTCGATCAGGCCGAGCGCCCTCCATGCTGTTGGCACGTCATCCGGGTGGTTTTCTGCGAGCTGCTCGATCGCGCCGAAAGCGATCTGATATGCACCGTGTTCCGCCATCTGCCATACCATCGGGAAGTCGGTCAGGAACGCAACGTCCGCCGCCACGCACCGAACACCCCTGTCACGGAACAGGCTGGCAAGCAGCAGCGCTCCTCCGCCGCCCTGGCTGCTGCCGAAGAACGCGTAGCGGTCGGCGCTCACCTGCTCCTGTCTCAGCGCCCAAAGCGTCGCCGCAGCAGCCTGTGTCAACCACTGGCGGTAACCCGAACGGCCCAGGCTGCGGGCAGTCTCGGGCAGGACGGGCCACTGCCCCTGCGGGCGCTTGCTCTCATCCGGGCCGCTCGGTGTGGCGTAGCCGAGGGGGTTCACGTGGAGCACGTTGTAGCCCTCCGCGACCAGCTCAGGGTGCACGCTCATCTCGCTGCCGTAGCCCGGCACGTGTACCAGCAATGGGCCGCGGCCTGAGGGCGCCGGCTGCCAGATGCCGTAGAAACCGCCCAGTGCCTGCGATCGGAACGCGAGGTAGCCAGCGGCCGTATGGCGCACGCCAACCCGGAAGTCCCAGACCCCATCCTCCAGCCGCTCGCCCGCCAGGTCGCCGGCCTCAGCCTCCTCCATAACCTCTTCGCAGAAACCATCGACTTCCTTGGGGGGCGGGTACCAATCCCGGGGGTTCGGCACGAGACCATGCGTGATATCGCTCCGGCTGCTGTTGCTCTCGTTCGACTCTTTGCTCATGCTCAGCCTTCTTCCAGATGAGTAGTTGATGGTCGCATCCGCCCCAGCTCCGGCAGCTCGCAATGAGCGCGCTAAGTGCACCGCACAAGCAGGCCGATCGCGGCAACCACGGCGAGAGCCAAAGCGACCAAACGCAGGACGGGGCCCAGTTCGCGCCGCGCCTCGCCGAACTCCCGCTTGATGAACTCCTGGTAATCGAACTCATCTTCGCCGCTGTAGCCGGCGGGGATACCTGCGCCCCACAGGTCCACATCCTCGCTCCAACCGGTCCTGTCGTCTGAACCACATTCGGGACACGCGCGGGCCCGGCGAGCCACTTCTGCGCCGCAGTGCGGGCAGATGAACCAGTCCTCGGACCCGCCGCTTGGGTGCTTGCTCATCGGCCATCACCAGCATTCACGGTGGACGCGTTCAGCGTCGTAGCGCTCGGCAGGTTCCTTCTTCTCCGCCGGATGGCCGACGGCGACCAGCGAAAGGCACTCCACGCCGGTCGGCAGGTCGAGCGCGCTCGCCACGCCCTGCTTGCGCTCCCGCAAGGGGTGCACGCCGAGCCATACGGCGCCCAGCCCCAGGGCATGGGCTGCAAGCAACAGGTTCTGCGTGGCGGCGCTACAGTCCTGCACCCAGTAGCCTTCGTGGCGCTGCAAGGCCAGGTCGGCGACGACTGCGATGCACAGTGGCGCCTGGGCCAGCATGCTGGAATAGGGGTGGCACACCATGATCTTCTCCATCGTGGCACGCTCGCGGATCACCACGAAATGCCACGGCTGCTGGTTGCCCGCCGAGGGGGCAGCCATGGCGGCACGCAGCAGATTCTGGACATCCTCGTCACTCACATCCTCGTCCCTATACTGGCGGATGCTCCGCCGCGTCATCAGCAGTTCGAGCCGCTCGTCCATAACAGTCCTCGCAGAATAAGGTCAGGTCTCCAACTCAGTCCCCGTCGCCGCACTGTGGGAAGTGTCGGTAGCTCACCAGGTCGATGGTTCGGCCCGGGCGGGCCCAGTCAACGCCGACCTCGGCGGGCAGTGACCACTTCTCGTAACAGCCTGTCAGCGCTTCCTCGAGGCCCTCGACCCAACGGCGGTCGCCGTCCTGCCCGCGCAGCAACTCTCCCGGAAAATCCAGGATGCCGTCAGCAGACTCCTGCAGTCCATTCATGCAGATCGTCTGGCTCAGGCCAGCCTCAATGGGGCAGGCGACTTCCACCCCGCTGCGAACCGCCGCAAGGCACTGCTCTAGCTTCTTGCGCGGGCCGTTGTAAGGGTTGGGGTATGTAGTCTGTCGGCCGTCCGCGAAACGAACCACGAAGTCCGCCCCGCCTTCCTCGACGGTGACCGTGGCCTCCTCGAACTCGTAGACAAGCACTGGACCGATCTGCCTCTGCGTGGCGTGCGAGCAGGCGTACAGGATCTCCACACCGCTTTGCGTTCGGCAGCGCAGGACGGCTGTGTCGTAGTTGGTGATGTCGTTGGCCCGATACAGTTCACCGGTTACCTCCACCGGGCGTTTGCTGGCATTCCATCGGTCGCCCAGACAGAAGAACATGTTGTGCAGGTAGTGGGCCGTGGCATTGTTGACCGGGCTATCAAGCACCCAGTTGCCATTTCTGTCCTTCAGCGCTCCCGCCCACGAGTTCCGCGCGTAGTAGGCGTAGTTGCGCGGCCAGAGGGCCATCGTCTTCATCCGCACCGGCGCGCCGAATCTGCCCCGGCTGATGTCGGCCTTCAGGCCGCGGATGGCATCGCTGAATGACCACTGGTAGCCGATAGCTACGAATCTCCCCGCAGCGTCGCGGGCGGTGGCCATACGCTCGGCCTCCTGCACAGTCGCCGAAAGCGGCTTCTCGCAGAGCACGTGGCTGCCGTGTTCGAGCGCCAGGCAGGTCTGGGGACAGTGGTATTGGATGGGCGAGGAGACAACAGCAAGCTCGGCACAATGACGTGCATAGAACTCGTCCAGGGCGCCGTAAACGGGCACGCCGAGCGCCTTCAGGTCATCCATGCGGCTGCAATGCTCAGGGCTCGGGTCCACTGCGCCTGATATTTCGACGCCATCGAGCCCAAGCTCGTCAAGCAGCCCGTTCAGGTACGACTGCCCGTACCCTCCGATCCCTACCAGCACCAGCGACACCGGCTCTCCCACAGCACACCTCCTCAGCTCAGTCCGGCCCGGCCGAGCCATTGTCGGCCCACAGCCACAGGATTTCAACGCCGCAGCATTCGCGCCTTGCAAGGCCCAGACCCATCGGCCAGACTGTGCGCGTCGCCAGGATTTCGAGGACCAGGGGCAATGAAACTGCTGATCACAGGTGCCAATCAGCCGCTGGGGCGGGCCGTTGCCCGTCACTTCGCACGCGGGCACACTCTGAAGCTAACCGGATGCCTGGAGCCGAGCAACGGGGGGAACCGCGAGGACAACCGTTGCGCCGATCTGTGCGATAGGAGCGTAGCAGAGGGCCTGGTGCGCGGCATGAATGCGGTGGTTCACCTGGGGGAGTTTGATGCTCCGCCACCTTCCTCACCGCAGGAAGAAGCCAGAGCGCTTGTGCGGGCCACGCAGGGCACCTATGCCCTCTGCAGCGCGGCTCGCGACGCGGGGGTTGGCCGCATCGTCGTGGTCAGCCGGCTGTCAGTGTTCGACACCTACCCCGACCAGTACCTGATCGACGAGCAATGGCGGCCACGCCCGCGCGCTCAGGCAAGGGACCTGGCCCCCTACCTGTGCGAACAGGTGGTGCGCGAGTTCTGTCGGGAGGGACCCATCTGCGGCGTCGGTCTGCGGTTCCGCCCCATCGGCGACGATGAGGAAGCCAATACGAGCCTGGCTGATGCGCTTGAGGCCATGCAGAAGGCACTGGCACTGCCCCTCGGCCCACCGGGCTACCGGTGGCACGTCTTCCATGTCGCCTCTTCGCTGCGCTTCCTTATGCGGCAGGCTGACACCCTTCTGCAGCTTGGAAGGCAGGGGTGAGAGAATGGCTGGAGTGGACGAGGGCATGATCTGCATCCTGGGTGCCGGGGGACCGGTAGGCGCCGTGCTCTATCCCGTCCTTGCGGAACACTACCGGCTGCGGCTCACCGACATACGCCCCGCCGCAGATGTTGTGGCGGGAACCAAGCGGCGCTCGGTCTGGCCCGAATGGCAATGCGCACCGGTGCCGCCGCACGAGTGGCGAACATGTGACGTTACGGACTACGAGCAGGTGCTCGCCGTCATGTCGGGCTGCGATGCCGCCGTAAACCTCGCAGTCAACCGCACCGACCCCGGGCTCGCCTTCCCCATCAACGTAGCTGGCGCGTACAACATCATGAAAGCAGCAGCCCGGACCGGCCTGCGCCGGATAGTTCACACCGCCGTGGAATGCCGGACCCTCGGATATGAAGGAGACTACCGCTACGAGTTCGACATCCCGGACGACGCCCCGCGCCGGCCCGGCACCGAGCTCTATCCCCACAGCAAGCACCTAGGCATGGAGGTCGTGCAGGCATTTGCCGAGCAGCGAGGGTTAGACGTCATCAGCCTGTTCTTGTCGCGGTTGCGGCCCGCCGCGCAGTTCGACGGACGCGATGACGACGTGGTGCAATCCTTCTCCGTGTCCTGGCGAGACCTTGCACAGGCTTACCTGTGCGCCTTAAGGGCACCTGAAATGCCGCATCCGAACGAGAAGTTCTTCATCTGCGCAGACCTTCCTATCGGCAAGTACAGCCCGGCGAAAGCCGAACGTCTTTTGCGCTGGACGCCCCGCGACCGGTTCGAGCGCTTCCTCACACGCCCCTACCGGGGGCCCGGTTGGGAGCGGTAACGCCAATCCTCAAGCCGCAACGCGTCAGATCCAGCGCGCACCCCGAACCCCAAAGGCGAAGAAAGCGATGCAGAATGCAGAACTCACGTGAACTGATCGATGCAATCCTGCGCCATGGCAACCCCGAACGGGTCGGCCTTTGCGAGCATCCATGGGCGGACACGCTGCGCAGGTGGACGGAGCAAGGCTATCCGATCGACGAGGAGGGCAAGCCCGTCACACCGGCCGAGCATTTCGGCTATGACATTAAGAACGTCGGCGGATGGTTCGACATCATGCCTATCCGCGACCATGAGGAGACGCTCGAGGAGACCGACGAATGGAAAGTCACCCGCAATGGAGCGGGTGCCGTGTTCAAGAACTGGAAGCACAAGTCCGGCACCCCCGAGCACATCGACTTCGACATGACCAGCCGCCAGGTCTGGGAGCAGAAGTATCGTCCGCACCTCCTGGAGCCCGACCGAGAACGCCTCAACATCGAGGCCACGCGTCGCAACCTTATTCGCTGCCGTCAGCAGGGCCGCTTCGCCCTCTATAGCCACTTGTTTGTATGGGAGAACATGCGGCAGAGCATGGGCGACGTCTGCCTCTACGAAAGCATGCTGCTGGAACCGGACTGGATCCACGACTACTGCCGCGTTTACACCGACTTCTTCAAAGTGCACTTCGCCATCCTGTTCGACGAGGCAGGCGTGCCGGATGGGGTCCGCCTATGCGAAGACCTCGGCTATCACAAGGGGCTGTTCTGTTCGCCAAGGACTTTCCAGCAACTCCTGTTCCCCTACTACGCAGAGCTGGTGGGGTGGTTTCACGAGCGCGACGTGCCCGTCATGCTGCACAGTTGCGGTATGGTGAAGGAGGCGCTGCCAATGATCGTCGAGGCGGGGTTCGACTGCCTGGACCCGATGGAGCGCAAGGCCGGGAACAACCCCTTCCAGTACGCGGATCAGCACGGAGACCGGCTCGGCTTCATGGGCGGGCTCGACGCACGTGTGCTTGAGTCCGGGGACCGCGACAGAATACGCCGCCACGTTAGAGACCTGCTCGAAGGCATGAAGGAGCGTGGCATTGGCTATATCTTCCACAGCGACCACAGCCTCTCCACCAACGTAGACCTAGATGACTACCGTTTTGCGCTCCACATCTACCGCGAACACGCCGCTTACTGAAGGCGCAGCCTGCCGAAACGAAGGAACCTTTCGAGCGCTACTGATGGGAGACTGGAATCATGCGCGTTATCTACTTCGACCTCGACTGCATTCGCGACGACCACCTGGGCTGCTACGGATATGCACGCGACACCAGCCCCAACATCGACGCCCTCGCAGAGGATGCCGTGCGCTTCACCCGGTGCTATACCAGTGATTCGCCGTGCGTGCCCTCGCGTGCGGCGCTGTTCACCGGCCGCTTCGGCTACAACAACGGCGTGGTCGGCAACACGGATTGGATGCCGCGGTTCCCCTCAGGCCGCAGGGAGCGCCTGGCCCCGATGTGGATGCGCCACTTGCGCGCCAACGGCGTGAGACCGGTCAGCTTCTCGAACTTCGCCGACCGCCACGGCGCGTGGTGGTTCCACATGGGATGGGACGAGCATCACCTGATCAACCTGCGCCGCGGCTTTGAGACCGCCGATGAAGTCAATGCCGTCCTGCTCCCGTGGCTGCGCGACCACGCCGACGAGGACGACTACTTCTTGCATATTCATTACTGGGACATCCATTTCCCATACCGCACTCCAGGCATAGAGGAATGGATGAAGTGCTTCGAAGGCGAGCCCGCTCCGGACTGGCCCGATGAGGAGACGATACGCCAGCAGTACGAGACGCAGTACGGTTCCCGCACCGCGCGGGACCTGTGGGGCATCCGGGGGCAGGACCCTGACCGTTTTCCCTGGATGCCGCGCGAGATCGCTTGCCGCGAAGACTTCGTGAAGCTCATCGACGGCTACGACGGTGCGATAATGGCCACCGACCACTACATCGGGCAGGTGCTCGACGTGCTGCGGGAGAAGGGCATCCTCGACGAATGCATCATCATCGTGGGCGGCGACCACGGCGACTGCTTCGGCGAGAACGGCATCTACATGGATCACTACACAGCCAGCGAGCCGATACTGCGCCGCCCCCTCATAGTGCGCTGGCCGGACGTGACAGAGGCCTCTACGTGTGACGAACTGGTCTACCTGCTCGACCTCTGCCCGACCGTATGCGAGATGTTCGGCGTCGAGCCACCGCCGCTCTGGGACGGTCGCAGCCTTCTGCCGGCTGTTCGCGGTGAGCACTTCGAAGGACACGACTACCTGGTCTGCGAGCAGAGCATCGCCACGCTGCAGTGGGGCGTGCGCAGTCGCGAGCACCTGTTCGTGCGCACGCTGTTGCCCGGCATCTACCCCATAGACGAACCATGCTGGCTGTACGACACGCAGTCAGACCGTTATTGCACGGAGAACCTGGCCTCGGACCGCCCCGACCTGGTGGAGCACTACGACCACTGCCTCACCCGGTGGCGCTTCGAGCAAGCCCGCCGCCACGGCCCCCATACCGACCCGATGGACGCCCTGGCGGAGCGGATGGCGCGGAGCCTGCCCGGGGAATGGCCACAGTATCTGCGCGATACCGGACGACCGGAGAAGGCAGAAGATCTCCTCCAGAGACTCCGTCAGTACAGACCTGGCCTGACCCTTTGACAGAAAGACGCACATCCCCGTAGCATGCCGCAAGATAACACTAACGTCCCTTCAGTCTGGAGACCGTAATGACGCAGAAGATCCGCATCGGAGTGCTGAGCCTGGTGCATGACCACATCTGGGACAACCTGCCCAAGGCACAGGCGCTGCAGGGCGTGGAGCTCGTCGCCGCCGCCGACCCGCACGAGGAGCTACTGGGAAAGTTCAGTGACGCCACTGGCGTGGAGACGACCTACACCGACTACGAGGAACTGCTGGATAGCGAGGAGCTGGACGCCGTCTTCGCCTATGGTACCAACCGCAGCACCGGCGCTCTGGTCGAGATGGCCGCCGAGAGGGGACTGCACGTGATGTGCGAGAAACCGATGGCCAGCGACCTGTCCGTCGCTGATCGCATGCTGGTCGCCTGCCGCCAGGCCGGTGTAGTGCTGTTGATCAACTGGCCGACCGCCTGGTCCCGCGGGATCAACCACGCCCTGAAGCTCGTGCAGGAGGGCCTCATCGGGCGCGTGTGGCAGTTGAAGTGGCGAGGCGGGCACTGTGGTCCGGACGAACTGGGCTGCGACAAACACTTCGTCGAATGGCTCTTCGACCCGGTCGAGAACGGCGCCGGCGCGATGTTCGATTACCTGGGTTACGGCGCCAGTCTGGCGCGCCTGTTCATCGGGCTGCCCACGCAGGTGATGGCCATTGCCGGCCGCATCGTGCGCACCAATATCCCCGTCGATGACAACGCCATCATTGCGCTGGAATACAACGATGCCAACGCCGTCATCGAGACGACGTGGACCGAGGCCGTGCCCGGTTGGCCGCCGCACGATTTGACGCTCTACGGCACCGAGGGCGTAATGGTCGCCGGCGCAAGCAAGGTGCGCTACGTGCGCAAAGGCCAGGATGGTGACGAAGTCGAAGCGCCGGAACTCCCGTCACCACGCAGCAATGGCCCCGAGTACTTCGTCCATTGCATCCGCAGCGGCGAAGCGGTAACGGGTATGTGCAGCCCGGAGAACAGCCACGACGCGCAACAGATCATGGAAGCGGCGCGTCTGAGCGTGCTAACCGGCCAGAGGGTGGCTCTGCCGTTGGTAGACCATCTGTACACGGTTTAGGCGACGCTCTTCGCCAACATGAACCGGCCCCGAACCATCGCCGAGGTACTACCCCTCCGCAGGAGGCACACGCCAAACCGCATCGGGCTGCAGGAACTCGACGAAGGCGGCCAGTTGCATTCGGTAACTTACGAGCAGATGGCACGCTGGGCAGACGGCTTCGCGGCGCGGCTTAGTGCCAGTGGCGCTCGGCCGGGCGACACAGTTGCCATCCTCATGCCGAACGGGGCGCGATGGACTTACGCGTACTTCGGCATCTTCCGACTCGGGGCAGTGGCGGTGCCCCTTGAGTATGCCCTGCTCGCCGAACGGTGCGATCTGCTCAGCTACACGCTGGATCACTCCGATGCAGGATGCGTCATCTGCATGGCGGACGATGCGCCCGCCTTGCGAGACGCCGCCGGCCGCGAGCGCGAACTGGTACCGGCCGACCATGTCGAGCCAGCCCGTCCGACTACGTCAATCCCACCCCGCCCGACGGTCGAGCCGCACCAGGTCGCCCAGATACTCTATACATCAGGCACAACGGGACCGAAGAAGGGCGTGGTCCTCACCCACGGGAACGCCATCTTCGACGTGCAGAAGTGCTGCGACCGGTTCGGCGTGCGGGGCTGCGACGTTCTGCCTGCTTTGCTGCCCTATCACCACGCGTACCCCCTCACCACGACGGTCGTACTGCCGGCTTACGCCGGGGCCTGCATGGCCGTGGGCGACATACGCGAGCGCCGCTCGCGCGCTGTTCTCCGCACGTGCCGGCCCACGGTATTGGTCGGCGTTCCGCGCGTCTTCGACGCCATGCGCAAAAGCATAGGGAACCTGGCCACTCGCGCAGGCAAACGGGCGGGCCTGGAACGCGGACGGGCTCTGAGCGCTGCCGTAAAGCGTTGGACGGGTATCAATCCCGGTAAGATCGTCTTTCGCCGTGTGCATCTGGAGCTGTTCGGCGGTCCGCAACTGCGCTTCTGCGTCAGCGGCGGCGCGCGCATCTCACCGGACACGCTGCGCGCGTTTTTCCAGCTCGGCATTCCCATAGTCCAGGGCTGGGGCATGACCGAGCTCTCGCCCGTGGCGGCGGTGCAGAAGTACTCGGGCCGTAGGTTCTGGTTCACCCGCCACTACGAACGCAAGGCAGGCAGCATCGGCACGGCGCTTGCTGGCACCGCCATCTCCCTCGTTGCGCCGGAGTCCGAGCAACTGACACTCGATGAACCAGACCGCGGCGAGATGCTGGTGCGCGGGCCGCACGTCATGCGCGGCTATCACAAGGACCCCGAACTGAGCCGGCGCCGTCTCGCGCCAGGCGGCCTGCGCAGCGGGGACGTTGCGCTCCGCGACAGCGACGGCGAGCTGCGAATCGTCGGCCGAATCAAGCACGTTATCGTCCTGGCCAACGGCAAGAAGGTCTTCCCCGAGGCTGACCTGCATGAGCCGCTGAGCCGCTGCCCGAGCATCGACCAGTTCGCCGTGCGGCCTATCGCGGACGAAGGAAGTGGCGAACGCATCGGAATCATCGTCCGCCCCGATGTTGAGGAGTTGCGTTGCCGCAACGTGACCAGCATCGGTCGGATGTATGCCACCATCAAGGCCGAGATCGATTCGGCACTTCGCCCCAAACCGTCATACATGAAGCGGTACGACTTCTGCCTGACGGAGTGGGACGACAACGCGGCGCAGTACCAGGAGTTGGTGAGCACAAGCATGGGCGAACCGAGCCCGTTGCGAAACTCCTTCCGCGAGAAAACCGCTTACAGCCAGTTGAAAAGCAGCGAAGAGCCTGTGCCATGGGCAGATGGCCGCAGTTAGAGCGCCGCCCGGGCCCTGCATCCACCCCTGGCGCAGCGCAATGCAGGCCGTGTAGCCGCTCTCCTGCGCAAACTACCCCAGCAGGAGCAGAGCGCCAGGGACGAGCAGTAACAGGCAGACGGCGCGGCGCATCGTGTCAGCACTGACGAACCGCGCTCCATACATGCCCGCGGACATGCCGGCGAGCAGGGGCAGCGCAAGAGCCCCTGCCCACAGCACATGGTTCATCGTCAGGAGCGCACTCGCTCCGCCGAGCAGAGCCACCTTGGCCACGATGTTCAGCGTGAAGTAAGCCGCGAGGTCGGCTTTCAGACCTTCCTTGTCATCGCCGCTCAGCAGCAAGAAAACGACCGCCGACGGCCCGCCCATCGCAGTGAGCCCGCTAAAGAACCCCGCCAACACCCCCGCCGGCAAACCCCACGCCGCTGAGACGTGGCGGCGCGAGAAGGACGGATTCACCAGAGAGAACGACGCAAAGACGATCAGCGCCGCCCCGATGAACCGACTGAGAAACCTCTCGCCCCCGTGTGCGAGCACCCACAGTCCCGCGGGAAGGCCAACCAGTGACCCACCAAACAGACAGAGGACCGGGCGCCAGTGTGTCCGCCGACGCAATCGCCACCACATCGTAGCGACCAGCAGCGCGGCTAACAGCGTCCAAAGCACGTTCGCGTCCCTGGGCCCGAGCACAGGCACGCAGAACGCCATGCCGACCAGGCCGAAGCCGAACCCGGTGAAGCCCTGAACCGATGCGCTGGCGAACGCAACAACTGCAAGACCGAAGAGGGCAGCCACGGTGAGTTGCATAGGGAGTTCACGCCGGTAAAGACGGTGCGGCGGGGTGAACCAGGCAGCCGGACAGTCTACCGCCGCCCCGCGCCACTCTCAAAGGTCCACGCCGGGTGGCCTGTCCTCATCAGACGTGCAGTGACCTGCACGCCAACAGGTCGGCGAGACCGGGCGTGCGCTCGCGCCCAAACCGGGCGAGCCGGCGTAGCAGTCGTGCGCTGCCGGCCCCCATGCCACCCTTGGCGCGGCTGAGTCGCGTGGCGACACACCCACGACGGAACTAAGCAGAACCCGCCAGGACGAGGGGAAGGGATTTATGTTCAGGACCGGATGATCATCGGACACCACCAAAGCTGAAGTACACTGGCGCGTGCAAACAGCCTTCTGAGCAGCCTGGTCCGCAAGCCCATCACCTACAGCTCATGGCGGTTCTTAACGCTTTGCTGGTCCCACACTGCCTGCGCATGCAATGAAACGTGCGCCACGCGTACTGTGTGTGATATGCTGTGGAACGCCGGACAGGCCCGGGCAACGGAGGGGAAGATGAAGACAATACTGTGCATCGGCGCGGGTTACGTGGGCGGCCCGACCATGGCCGTTATCGCGCGCCACTGCCCCGAACACCGCATCGAGGTGGTGGACATCAACGCGGAGAGGATCGCCGCATGGAACAGCGACCGCCTGCCCATTTACGAACCCGGCCTGAAAGAGGTCGTTGAGGAAGTCCGAGGCAGGAACCTCTTCTTCTACGACGACGTGGAAGGGCGCATCGACGGGGCCGATATCATCTTCGTGAGCGTGAACACGCCGACAAAGACCTTCGGCGAGGGCGCCGGGCGCGCGGCCGACCTGCAGTACTGGGAACGCACGGCGCGGACCATCGCCCGTTGCAGCCACAGCCCGAAAGTAGTGGTCGAGAAAAGCACACTGCCCGTGCGCACGGCCGAGGCCATGCAAGCCATCCTGCGCGACAACGCCCGCGGGGTCGCATTCGAAGTCGTGTCCAACCCCGAATTCCTGGCCGAAGGCACAGCAATCCGCAACCTGGAGGAGCCTGACCGCGTGCTGGTCGGCGGACGGGACACTCCCCCCGGCCGGGAGGCCGTGCGCCAGGTGGCCGACATCTACGCCCACTGGGTCCCCCCGGAGCGAATCCTCACCACCGGGCTCTGGTCGAGCGAGCTGGCGAAGCTGACGGCTAACGCCTTCCTCGCCCAGAGGGTATCCTCCATAAACGCCATCAGTGCCCTCTGCGAGAAGACCGGCGCGAACGTCAACGAAGTGGCGCGCGCCGTGGGTATGGACCCACGCATCGGGCCCCGTTTCCTGCGCGCCGGAGTCGGCTTCGGCGGCTCATGCTTCCGCAAGGACATCATGAATCTGAGCTACCTGTGCGACTACCATGGCTTGCCGGAAGTCGCGCGGTACTGGGACCAGGTGGTTCAGCTCAACGAGTTCCAGAAGCACCGTTTCGTGCGCATGATGCTCGCTGCCATGTTCAACACGCTGGCCGGCAAGCGCATCGCCGTGTTCGGCTTCGCCTTCAAACCGGGCACCAGCGACACACGGGATACGCCGGCCCTGACCATCTGCCGACGCCTTGTCGAAGAGCAGGCACGCCTCGTTATCACTGACCCCAGGGCGCTGCAGAACGCCCGCGAGGACCTGCGCGATGCACCGGATGTGGAGTTCGCTCAAGACCCGTACCAGGCCGCCGCCGGGGCGCACGCGGTGGCTGTGCTTACGGGCTGGCCGCAGTTTGCGGAACTGGACTACGAACGGATACTCGACGGCATGCAGCGCCCGGCTTTCCTCTTCGACGGGTGCAACCTGCTCAACCACGAGGCCCTTGCGAAGATGGGCTTCCAGGTCCATAGCATCGGCGCCCCGCCGACTGCGCCACACTGACTTACCAGCCTTGCGCTCTCATACGGCGCCATTCAGTGGCGCTCAGCGGCGGCTGGCCCCTGCAGAGCCTGCCGCAACGTCGCGCTCGATGATAGCCGCCCCACGGGCGCCCCCCATAGAGCTGTGCGAGCTGTCCAGCGGCACAGTATACTGTTCGTAAGGGTAATGCTTCAGTACAAGGGATATCCGGGCTATGACATATTCCCAGTCGTCTCGCATCAGCCGGCGCGCCTTCCTGCAGCTAACAGCGACCGGCGGAGCCGCCATAGTGGCGGCCCCGCATGTGATTCTGGGCGCTTCAACGCCGGAAACGCTCGTCGTTCGCCAACTGGGTCGCACCGGGTTCCAGGTTACCACGCTGGGACTGGGCGGCCAGGCCAGCCTGCAATGGACGCCCGAAGGTGAACGCCCCGTTGACATCATCAGCAAAGCTATCCGCCTGGGCGTCAACTACGTCGATACTTCGAACGCATATGCGCAGAGCCAGAGTCACTTCGGCCGGGCATTCCGGGAACTCGGCCTCACACCGGGTCGGCCTAACTATGATGACAGGAAGCGAAGGTCGCTCTTTGTGGCCAGCAAGACATGCATTCGCAGCGGCCGAGGCCGATATCCCGAAACACAGAACTGGACGAATGGCCCCCGTAACAGCACCGCCGTCGACGATCTGAAGCGCTCCATGACCCAACTGTGGGGCGACGGAAGCGGCAGCTATCCCGACGGCGCCTACATCGACCTGTTCCAAGTGCATGCCCTGGCCAGAGCGCAGGAAGTCGACGCCATCTACGAAGGCCTAAGCGACCCGGACCCCGATGCCGAACGGATCGGAGTGTTGGTTACACTGCTGGACTTCCGCGAAGGAACCAACCGAACCGGCCTGAATCCGGGTCACGAACGACTGATCCGCCACATCGGCATTACGGGACACTCCTCGTCGCCTATCCTGATGGACGCCCTCCAACGTGACGATCAGGGCATCATCGATACGGTACTGACAGTTGCTAACGCAAACGATCGCCGGTACTTCAGTCACCAGCACAACGTGATACCGGTGGCGGCCGCGAAGAGTGTCGGCGTGGTGAGTATGAAGGTGTTCGCCGACGGCGCTTTCTACGAGAAGCCGGCGCGCTGGACGCGCGGTCCGCACGAGGTCGTCACCCGCGTCGGCTCGCCCGAGCTGCCAAGCGCCCCCCTCGTACAGTATCCGCTCAGCGTCGATGGGGTCTGTCTCAACATTATCGGCATCGGACACACGGACAGTGATCCGCAGCGGTGCCAGCTGGAACAGAACCTTTCAGCCAGCCAGTTGACCGAGCCATTGGCCAGCTCACGGATGCGAGGAATAGAGCAAATGGCCGAACAGGCCAAAGGCGGACAGACGAACTACTTCCAAAACGCTAAACGGCCGCTCGGTCCGCCACGCAATGTTAACCTCAGTCTGCAGACGCTCAACGCGGCGCGGATTGTCCGCCTGAACTGGGACACCGCGTTCGCTGCCGACCAGCGGATCGTCGAGTACGGGGTGCGCCGCGATGGACGCACAGTCGGTCGTGTGCCCCACACCCCGCAGACCTCGAAGAAACCCTTCGTCTTCGAGGATCGCATCGAGGATCGCGCAGCCCACCGCTACACCGTGGTAACCACCGACGCCGGCGGCAGCACTGCCGCCGGCCCCGAACAGGTGCTCGAGGCGCGAGGTTGAAGGGGCAGGACGGTTCTACGGCGCTGTGCGCCCAGATTGCTGCCTATAGGCGACGGCGTTCGTGCGTAATGTCCAATGAATCCCCGGGCTGGGGACGTGCGCCGACATAGGGCCGGCTCAGGCAGCAGGCTGCTGTCGGTGACGCGCACCACGGTGGAGCTTAGGGTCCACCGATAGGACTGTCGTCTTCCGCGTGGGCGGTCCTCCCGCAGCGCCCCCTCGCTCGCAGGGGCGCCGACCACCCGGAACCCGGTCGGCTATGCTCAGCGCAGGGATTCCACAAAGGCCTTCAGTTCATCGGTGTGCCGCCCTTTCAGAACGTCCTTCATCCGCAGGCCCAGGGTAGCGATCGGCTCTCTGCCTGCAAGCTCCTGCATATGCTCGAAGGTGCCCTTGATGCCGCTGCCCCCCGTGGTGAGGAAGAAGGCCACATCAGGCAGCCTGTCCCTGTGCTGCTGGAGGTAGGTGCGCACTGCGCAGCTCATAGTGAAAGCCCAGACCGGCGTGCCGATCACCACCAGTTCGTATTCCGCCGGGTCGTGGCTGACCGGCTTGATCTCAGTCGCCCGACGCATGGCGGCATCCTTTGCCGCGCTCATCCACCCCACCCCGCCAGTGCGGCTCTTCGCACCCACAAGCGCCTCAATCTCGCAGCCGAGTGCATCGGCGATCTGCTCGGCCACCTTCTGCGTCGTGCCCGTCCGCGAGTAGTACACCACCAGTGTCCTGGGCATCCCTTGCCTCCTTCGCTCAGAGGTCTCGCAACCGGTCCGGCTGGCGCCGGGGCCGACTCACAGCGTCAGCCACACCGGCGATGACCATGCAATCTGACCGTTCCAGAAGACCTTGACGTAGTAGAAGACGAACGGTCGATCGCTTCTTGGGGCCTCGCGGATCGCCACGTCCTCCAGCGGCTCCCGATCCGCGAAGCTCAACTCGTGCATCCCCGGCTCCAGCCTTTGCGCCGCGATCTCCGTGTTGTTGCGGTAGAGGCCGATCGAAGCGCGACGGCTGGTAGCTACGGTAACGCGCGCTTGTCGACACTCCCTGATCGACTCGTCGGCTTGCGACTCGCGACCGGAACCCACGCCGCAGACGTTCAGCTCGACCACAGGACGCCACCACGTCGTTCCGTAGCACTGACGGTTGAGCAGCGAACCGAATACGCTCTCCCGGGTCAGCTCGTGTGACCATATGGCGGCCATTCCCTGCGCATTCAGCCGCATCTGAGGGTAATGGTAGTTCGCAGGGATTGTCGTCAGCGGCGTGCCCGGCATGGTGTTGTGCGTGTCACTGCTGCCGATCACACCGTAACGGTAGCCCAGTTGAAGTGCGTCGTGCCAGTAGCTGCGCCTGTCGCTCTTGCCACCCTTCAGATACAGGTCGTCACGGCGTGCTTCAGAGCTGCCCCACCAGCTAAAGACCTCGAAGACCGTCTCTCGCTCAGGGTTGTGCCATTCGTTCTCGAAGTCCCGGTACTTGGCCGCGCGCCCCGTATGGTGAGGTATGCTCACGTAGGGCAGGCCCTGCCGGTCGAGCCAGGCCCACAGCTCGCGCAGGCTCACCTTGGGGGCGGCGCCCTTCATGTCCTCGCGATCTTGCCAGAAGAAGTCCGCCTCGTCCACACCATAGTAAACATTGTTGTCGCCCCCGTAGCCGGTGGCATGGCTCGATTCGAAGCCGAGCAGCGTCACAAAGCGCCCCGGTTCGTACGCTTGCCGAACAGCGCTCTTGAGCCTGTCCCAGTTGCCCTCCACCCGGTGGATGCCGCGCAGATGGTCGGTCGCCGCGCCGAAGTCTGTCAGGGCCACTTCGCGGGCGTACCAGTAGCCGAACTCCGGGCTCTTGCAGCGATCGGGGTGGCAGTTGCCGAGAACAGTATGCACGTGAATGTCGCCCCAGAACAGGCGGGGGCCATCGGTGCGGCAGACCAGGGGGTTACTGACAGGCGGACCGCCCGGGCAGTCCGGAACCTGGGCCGTCAGCCAGTACACGCCGGGGCGACTCACCTTCAGCCCTTCCACACGCACACGCCCCATGGCGTCCGCGGTAAACTCCAGGTAGGGCGGCGCGGCGAGTGCCGGATCGCTCGGCGTCAAGGGAATCCTATCCGTGTAAGTCTCGTCCGGCATGCCCGTGGCATCCATCATCACGGCGCGCAGCGAGAACGGCTCGTCCGGTCGAACGATGCTCGGCAGTACGAAATGCAGAAAGCGTGACTGGGAGGCAAAGCGGTCCGCGTAGTCCGGGAAAAGCTGCCGATAAGATTCCATACGAGGGTCCTCTCCATCCGTCTTAGCGCCGTGCGTGAGCAAGTGGGCATTATACTGCCTCTGGCCGCATGCTCACGTGAATAGGAAAGGATAGATGCACGTGACAAGGCGTCAGTGCTCGCCATGCTGTCTGCCACGCATGGCGGAACAAAGCCTTGAAGCTCGGGGTGGCATCGCAGTAAAGTGGCGCAAAGCAACGACCTGGAACGCCGGGGCAGGAGGCGCAGATGCACGATCCAGACGAACATAGCAGCGGAACGAGTGCCTTACGGTCGGTGTTGGCCAGCCTGCGGCCGCGCCGCTGGCCGGACAACTTGCTGGTGCTGGCGCCGCTGCTGTTCAGCGGCAAGCTCTGGGATTACAACCTCTGCCTGAGGGCAGTAGCAGCCGTCGCCGTGTTTTGGGCCCTTTCCGGTGCCGCGTACATCCTGGACGACATAGCCGACATGGAGCAAGATCGGCGGCATCCAATCAAGGCGAAGCGCCCGATCCCGGCGGGCCGCCTGCGGCTCAGGTGGGCTCTGATAGCGTTTCTGGTGCTCTTGTCCGGTGGGCTGATCGCGGCCGATTACCTCTCACTGCACTTGTTCGTTATCGCCCTCGCATACCTGGTGCTGCTGTTCTGCTATGCCTTCGTGCTGAATCGCATCGAGGTGATCGACCTCTGCGGCGTGGCGGGCGCGTACGTACTGCGGGTTGCCGGCGGCTGGGCGGTGCTCGGCATCACTCCTCCCGGCTGGCTGCTCGTCTGTGCAGGCGCCCTCGGGCTGTTAGTCGGGGCGGGTCGCAGGGCTCAGGGAGGATCGCGGCAGGGCGCTGCCGTGGTCTACGACGCCCACGCACTCGACCACATGATGGCCGTGGCCGCGGCAGTCGTGCTCAGCACGTACGCTGTCTTCTCCCTCAGCCACCAGGGCAGCCCCGGCGCGGAGCGGCTCTATTACACCGCCGCGTTCGTCGCGTATGGCGTTCTGCGCTATCTGCACATTGCCCACGGAGGCCCGACGGCGCGGCGCAAAGTCGAGCCCCTGAGCGGGGCTGACTGGCCGCTGACCGTCTGCACTGTCCTGTGGGCGGGCTCAGTCGCCCTCATAGTGCATGGATGAACCTGTAGCCGTCCCCTCATCGCGGAGGCGCAGATGAACCGAATGCGAGTGGTTCTGTTGATCGGTGCCATCTTCTTCTGTGCCGGGTCGCTTGCAGCCGCCGAAAGCGCAAGACCGGCAGTCATCCCCGTCTGGGAAGGCGCAGAGCTTATCCAGAACGTAGTCTACAGCACGGTAGGCGGAAGAGAGCTGAGAATCGACATCCTTCGCGCGGTGGACAGGCCCTCCGAACCGCTGCCTGTCGTTGTGTGGATCCACGGCGGCGGATGGCACCAGGGACGCAAGGAGTTCGGCCTCGGCAGGATGTACGGATTGCCGGAGCGCGGGTATTTGGGCGCCCTGGTCGAGTACAGGCTAACGGGCGAAGCAGCCTGGCCGGCGCAGATCCACGACTGCAAGTGCGCCATCCGCTTCCTGAGGGCACACGCCGAGCAGTACAGCATCGATCCCGACCGCATCGGCGTCTGGGGCGCCTCAGCGGGAGGCCACCTGGCAGCAATGCTCGGCGTCTCCGGAGGAGTTCCCGAGCTTGAGGGCGAAGGCGGCTGGCCAGACCACTCTAGTCGGGTGCAGGCCATCTGCGACTGGTACGGCCCGGCAGACCTGACACAACTGGCGGAAGTCAAGGCTCGCAGAGGACCCGATACACCCCTGGCGATGCTCCTGGGAGGCCCGCCCGAGGAGAAGGTGGACATCGCCCGCCAGGCCAGCCCCATCACATATGTCACCACCGATGACCCGCCCTTCCTCATCATGCACGGCGACCAGGACCGTGTCGTGCCCCTCGAGCAGAGCCAGAAGCTGCACGATGCGCTGACCGGAGCCGGCGTGGAAGTGGAACTCGTCGTCATGGAGGGCCACGGACATGCCTTTCCCGGGCTCGAAGCCAACAAACAGGCGTACCGTTTCTTTGACGCCCGGCTGAAAGACAACCCAGACACCGTGGAGGCCGAGGCGAACTCTCCGTAGGGGGCCACTCATTATGCCGGGGCTGCGACGTTGAACAACCCGGCGAGGCGGCTTATCCTGAATTGGGTTGGCATTTCCACTGCGCAGGAGTCAGTTATGTCGCAAACTGTGAAACGTCCAGAACAGCCGGACATACCGATCCTCCATGATGTGGATGTCGTTGTCATCGGAGGCGGGCCAGGGGGCATAGGTGCGTCCGTAGCCGCCGCGCGCCAGGGCGCAAGAACGCTGCTGTGCGAGCAGTACGGCTTCCTGGGGGGCATGGCGAGCGCCGGCCTCATCAGCCCTTTCATGCCGAACGGCCTGCAGGGTGAGCCCTTCGACACGGGCATCTTCCGCGACTGGCGGGACCTGATGGACCAGATGGGCGGCATGCGCGGCAGCGCCCTGTGCCATGAGACCGCGAAGCTGGCAGCGGAGAGGCTGTGCCTGGATGCGGGAGTGGAACTGCTCTACCACGTGACGCTCGACCGGCCGCTCATGGATGGGCGCAGAATCGGCTGTGCGCTGATGCTCGGCAAGAGCGGGCTGACGGCACACCGCGGCCGCGTCTTCGTCGACGCCAGCGGCGACGCCGACCTCGCCGCCCGCGCCGGCTGTCGGTTCGAGCTGGGCCGCCAGGAAGACGGCCACTGCCAGCCGATGACCACATGTTTCGACGTGGCGGGGGTCGACATCGAGCGCATGCCCGGCGTCGGGACGATCAATTCGCTCTACGATGCCGCCAAAGCCGAGGGGCGCATCCGGTGCCCGCGCGAGAACGTCCTCTGGTTCCGCACAATCGAGGAGGACCGCATTCACTTCAACACCACGCGCGTGGTCAAGCATGACGCTACCGACGCCCTGTCGCTGAGTCAGGCCGAGATCGAGGGCAGGCGACAGGTCGCCGACTACCTTCAGTTCCTGCGCAGCGACGTGCCCGGGTTCGAGGATGCCCGCCTGCACGCCATCGCCACAACCATCGGAGTGCGCGAGAGCCGGCGTGTGCGCGGGCTCGCCCACCTGACACGCGAAGACTTCGAGCGGGCGGCGAAGTTCCCCGACGGCATCGCACGTGTCAACTACAATATCGACATTCACTCCCCCACCGGCGAGGGCACTGAGCACGTCCGACTGCCGGAGGGCGAATGGTACGAGATCCGATACGGTTGCTTGGTCGCTGCGGACTGCGAGAACCTGCTGATCGCGGGCCGCCCCATCAGCGTTGACCACGCAGTGCACAGCTCTGCGCGGTGCATGCCCCAGGCCTGCACCGTCGGCCAGGCGGCTGGCACCGCCGCGGCCATGGCCGTGCAAGCCGGGGTCGCGCCGGCGGAGGTAGACGGCGTGAAGGTGCGCCAGTCACTCATCGGGCAAGGCGTGAACCTGGAGCCGCAGGGAGCGCAGGCGAACCGGTAGGCCGTTCTGCCGCCAGTGCCGGCTCCCTACCGTCGCACCCGCAAGCTCACGATCTGAAAAGGCCGAAGCTGCAGCAACACGCTGTTATCTTTGTGCTCCAATCCTACATCCTCGCTCAGCGGCTCCTCCAGCAGGTCCACCGTCCCCACGGAGTCCACCGACCCGGCAAACCGCAGCTCCGCCCGTGCGTGTGAGCCATGGCTCTCGCAGCACCGCACGATCATCCCGTCCCCATCCTCAGCCGGCTTCACCGTCTCGACGACCACCGCCGGATTGTCGCAGAATACGAAGCCCCGCGTTGAGGGCAAGTCGCCTTCCCCTGCGCCTGCCTCGACAACGAGCAACGGGTTGTTCAGTTCCGCTGCTCGGCGCACGACCTGCGCCTCCTGCAAGGAGCCGGCGTGCGGCAACAAGGCGTATGTGAACTCATGCACGCCCTTGTCCGCCTCGCCGTGGGGCGAGGTGGGGCTCTTCAGGCAGGTAATTCGCATAACGTTGTCCCGCACGTCGTAACCGTACTTGCAGTCGTTCAGCAGCGCCACGCCGTAACCGTGCTCGGATAGGTCCACGAAGCCGTGGCCGCAGGCTTCGTAGCGCGCCCAGTCCCACGAAGTGTTGCGGTGCGTAGGCCGCCGCACATGGCCGAACTGCACCTGGTAGGTCGCCTCCGTCGCGCGGATATCGAGCGGGAACGCCGCCTTCAGCATCTGGTGCTGCGCTCGCCAGTCCACGACCGTCTCGAAGTCAATGCGCGGGTAGTTCGCGTAGATGGCGAGGGTTTGCGTGATGGAGCCCCCGTCGGCCAGGTCCCAGACCGTCTCTACGGCGACGCGCACATCGTTCTGGTCTACTATGCGCGTGCCGAGGCAAGTCGGCCCGGGCAGCGGATGCTCCTCGTAGTAGGGGGCGATGTTCCACGCGTCGAATTCGGTCGGTCGCTCGGCGAATACCTGCCACTCGTTGCCGACGCGCCCGGGGGCAAGCACCTGGCGATCGTTCACGCGGTCGTGCAGCTCCGCAAGTCGGCCCTCGTCGTCGAGCCGGATGCTCCAGAAGTGGTTCTCCAGATGACGGGCGTCTTCGCTTACGCTGAGCGGACCGCTCTGGGCCGGCTCGGGCCGTTCGGCGCCATCCACGGAGGCCCAACCGCCGGACGGCACTGCCACATCGTCGCGCCATGAGCCGTCCGGCAACTGGAATGGATCCTCCCGGTCCCAGCCGAGCGTGTTCAGCAGCACAGCGGGCCGGACCATCGAAGCGGTGTCCACCCGGCGAGCCAATGCCTCGCACGCCTGCCCGATCATGGCGTCTGCCTGGTGCGCGATTTCCTGCTGCATCTGGCGCACCTCCTGGTAGGTTTCACCGACGGAAGAGCCCGGCAGGATGTCGTGGAACTGGCAGAGCAACAGGTCTTCCCACGCGGCGTCGAGTGCCGCCTTGTCCAGCTCGTAGCCGTATGGGCCGGCGAGCACGGCAAGCCATTCGGCATTGTGCAGGCGCACTTCGTTCCTGCGGTTCGCGCGCTTCAGCCACGCCTGCGTGGTGTAGGTCCCGCGATGGTACTCCAGGTAGAGTTCACCATCCCAGACCGGCAGGCAGTCGCTCTGCGCCCCAACACGGGCCATCAGCTCGCGCACGGCGCCGAACTTCACCCGCGGCACGTCGGCGATGGCGGGCATCGTGCGCAGGCGTTCGGCCGTCTCCAGCATCTTCTCGGTGGGGCCGCCACCCCCGTCACCGTAGCCGAAGGTCATCAGCGGTTCAGTTCCGACCTCCTTCTGGCGGTACTCCTGCCATGTCCCCTTCAGCTCTGCGACCGTCATCTGGGCGTTGTAGGTATAGAACCATTCGCTGCAGGGAACGGTGATGAAGTGTGTGGGGATCTCGGTGCCGTCGATGCCTCGCCAGCGGAAGGTGTCGTGCGGGAAGCGGTTCACCTGGTTCCAGCTTATCTTGCTGGTCACGAACCCCGTCACGCCCGCCAGCCTGAGTATCTGCGGCAGCGCGGCGGAGTAGCCGAACACGTCGGGCAGCCAGAGCACCTGGCAGTCTGTGCCGAACTTCTCCCGGAAGTAGCGCTTGCCGTACAGGAACTGCCGCACCAGCGACTCGGCCCCGGTGATGTTGGTGTCCATCTCCGCCCATGTGGCACCCTCGACCTCCCACCGCCCGGCTTCCACCAGTTCGCAGATGCGTTCGAAAAGCTCTGGCGCATCTTGCTCCACCCAGGCGTAAGCCTGCGCCTGGCTCTGGAGGAAGCTCCACTCAGGATACTGCTCCAGCAGCCGACACTGTGTGCCGAACGTGCGCGTGCACTTGTGCCGGGTCTGCGACGCCGGCCAGAGCCAGGCCAGGTCGATGTGGGCATGGCCCACGCATACAATCTCCGGCACGGCGCCCGCGCCCTGCAGGCTCGCCATCTCCACGTCGAAGGCAGCCTGCGCCTGCGGGATGCGCTCGTAGAACGAATCCGCACCAATGTCCCCCTGCTCAAGCACCCTGACCGCAGCGTCTACGGCGTCCCACAGGCGGTAGCGCGCGGGCGCGGCGGCGTCCAACTCGGCGGCGACATCCATCGCCACGCGCAGATCGTGGTAGAGCCGCTCGGCCGCAGCGTCCACGAGGGCCAGTTCCATCTGCTCCACCTCGTGTCGGCAGGCCGCCCGGCCCGCGAAGAAGATCGCGCGCACGTCGGTGCAATGGCCGGGCTGAAAGCCCCACCGGATGCTGTGGTGGCCGCCGTCGATTGCCCCGGCCCGCTCTCCGTCGATGAAGGCCTGTCCTTCAGGTCCGGCGGGCGTGTTATCCCCGACGGGCGGCTCGAGCCAGCGCGCGCGGTGTCGCATGCGTAGCTCGACTACCTTACCGTGCCACTGCTCCGGCACGGCGAACAGGGCGCGGAAGGCGGCCCACTGCTGCTTGCCGCCCCAGTGCTCGCCGACGCTGTACTCCCGCCAGGGCAGGTCGGCAGCGGGCGCATTATGGGTCGGCGGCGCCGGCTCGTGGATGTAGAACTCACTCGGCGCGACGCTGCCGCGAGCGACGTGACGCCCGAGCAGGCCGACGTACAGGTTCAGCTTGTCCACACGGTAGTCCTGCGGAGTCTTCATCATGGGCCTCTGGAAGTGCGGCGCGATACAGGTTCGTAACTGGCCGGAAGAAGTATACCGCATCCGGCTGCAGCGCGCCAGTTCAGCGGGCACCAGGCACCTCGCGCACCGCCGCACCCGCCGGCGCCTGCACCAGGTCCCAGGCACCTCCGAGCAGGGCTATGCCGATGAGCGGAAACGTGGCATACCCGGCATAGAGCGCGGTATAGCCGATGTGCTTGACGATAAGGCCACCGACTGAACTGCCCACCAGCAGCGGCACCGCCACCGCCAGTGACATGTAAAACGCCATCGCCACCGCCCGGTGCGAGTCCGGAACGCGCCGCCGGATGAACTCGATGCACGTGGCGTGGAATGCGCCGAACGCCAGCGCGTGCAGCAACTGCGCGGGCAGAACCAGCCACGCTGTAGGGAAGAAAGCGTAGACCGCCAGCCGCACAGTGACCCCGACCATCGCCGCCGTCATCAACCCGGGCAGCGGGAACCGGCGCGTCAGGCGCCCCGCATAGAAGAGCACAGGTATCTCCGCCATGGAGCCGAGCGCCCAGACCCACGCCGCCTGCTCCATGCCGAGAACGTCTTGCAGGTAAATGGTGAAGAAACCGTAGTAGCTGGACATGCCGAGTTGCTGGAGACCCGCCGCGCCGAGGAAGACCCAGAACCCCGGCCCGAAACTGAAGCCGCCCTCGAGTGACCGCTTCCGCCCGCCTCCGCTGCGCTGCCTCTCCGGCAGAAACTGCAGCGCCACCAGAGCAGCCACCGTCATCACCACCATACCCCGCACCATGGACGCCGCCGAATGCTCGTCGATCAAACCGAGAAGCCGGATGGCGAACAATGTGGCGATGAAGCCGATACTGCCGCCGATGCGCACCTGCCCGTACTGGTGCACGGGATCGTCCAGCTCGGCAGCGGCCAGCGTATCGCTCAAAGGTATGGTGGTGCGCAAAGTTAGCCCGACCCCCGCCGCCAGTGGGACCGCCAGCCAGAAGCTGCTCGCCATGCTGAGCGGAACGATGAGCGCCAGGAAACCGACAAAGCAGCCACCGAGCAATAGCTTCCGCCGCCCGAGCCTGTCGCTCAACCACGCCAAGAGCAGCGGCCCCAGCGCTCCGCAGAGCATACGCACCCCCTGCAGGTAACCGACCTGAGCTTCGTCGAAACCGACCGCCCGCAGAAACGCCGGGAAGTACGGCCATACCGCCGCCATGACGGCGTAAAGGACAAAGAAGTGGATCCAGAATCGAAACATGGCTGGTGCTTCCTTGGTTCTCGCTGCTCGGGCGCCGCTACGTGGCTGCGGTTGCGCGCAAGCGGACCGGCCGCTATCGTCTATGGCCCCCAGATTGCGCAGAATGCGAGAGGATACCGCAATGGCCGCAGTATTCAAGGAAGCCACCGTCACGCCGACCGAAGTGCTCGCCGGCGACAGCGTCGAGTTTGCCATCCGCCTGGTCTTAGGGGCCGGCGGAACGTCGGAGCACAGCCGCCTCATACTCGACTGCCCCGCCTACCTGGGCTACGACCGCCCGAGCCGCATGGACCAGGAAACCGGCGGCTACGTCGCGCTGTTCTGTTCAAACGCGGACGTCAACTACCGCGAGCGCGTGTGGGACATGGAGGTTGCCGACTTTCCAACGCGCGACAAGACATCGTTCAAAGGCATGGCGGCCCGCATGATCGTGCTCGACCTGAACGGCGCCCTCGCCGAAGACGATGAACTGGTGGTCCGGTGGGGCTGGATGCGGAACGGCCACGCCATCGGCACGAAAGTCGCCACCGTAGTGCCCTGTCCCGAGTTTCGCAACTACCTCCATGTGCGCTACTTCGCCGAACAGGAGCGCGGCCTGCCGGACCTCGCCCGCAGCTTCCAGGGCTACCAGCGGCCCGAGCCGGACCAGGAGATTGAGCTCTCCTGGGCGGTCCTGCCGCGCGACATCGAGCGGCTGCGCTTGATCCGAGGCATCGACCGGGCGGCCCTCGTGCCCCATGACCGCTTCTGGAATGTCGGCGAAGTAGCCGAGCCGCACGAGTTGGTCGAGCTCGACGAGGATGCGGAGTGGACGCAGAACGGCCACGGCGTCTTTGAGTTCGCCGACCCGAACATCCGCGTCGAGAGCCGCGCCCTGCCGATGGAAGTGACACCGTCGCGCGTCGACGTGATAGACGGCCACAACATCTATTTCGGCGACCTCCACACCCATTCGCAGTACTCCAACGACTGCATCGAGCGCGAGAAACTGCTGCGCACGCCCGATGACCTGCACGCCTACGCCCGCGAGGTCGCCCGCATCGATTTCCATTGCGTCGCGGACCACCACCAGCCCTGGGATAAGCCCCGCAACCGCATCGGCCAGGAGCTGTGGCACAAGACGGTGACCGCCGCCCACGAGCACAACGAGCCGGGACGCTACGTCGCCTTCTGCGGGTTCGAGTACCGGGGACCGCGCGGTGACACGGCGGTCGTCCTGGGGGAGGATATGGACTACGGTGAGATCACGCGCGAGAGCTTCCGGCCGATCAGCGAGCTGTGGAAGGGCCTGGAGGGGCGTGACTTCATCACAATACCCCATTTCCACAACGGGGGCGGTCTGGATGAGGGTGAGTGGCTGAGTGCCGACTCCCCGCGAGTCGAGCCCGTGCTGGAGATCTACTCCTGCCATGGTTCGTACGAAGGCCCACCCGACGAGGTCAACGAGCGTGCCACACCCCTGATCAAGCGGCGCCGCCCCGACCGCAATGGGCGCTGGTTCTTGCGCCACGGCTACCGCTACGGCTTCTGCGCCAACAGCGATGGGCACAAGGGCGTGGTCGGCAACAACGGACTGACGGCGGTTTTCGCGCGGGAGCTGACCCGCGGCTCGGTCCTCGAAGCCCTCCGTGAGCGGCGTTGCTACGGGACCACGAACGCGCGCATTCGGCTCATTTTCACTGTAAACGGAGAACTGATGGGCCGCGAGCTGCCATCGGCCGATGGCGCAAAGATCCACATCGCAGTCGCCGCAGAACAGCCGCTCAAGGCTGTGGATCTGATCAAGGACGCGGAGCTGCACCAGCGATGGAAGCCGCACGCCAGCAGATTCGAGGTGGACGTTGACAAGCGGTTAGACGGACCATGCAGCTTCTACGTGCGGGCCATACAGAGCGACAACCACATTGCGTGGAGCAGCCCGGTCTGGATCGGCTGAGGCACCGGGCAGCCGCAGACCTTACTCGCGGCCGGCGGCGAAGAGCGCAGCACCGAGGGCGGTGACGAACTGTCCGCATGGTGGCACGGCGAGTCTGCAGCCAAGGCCATGCTCCAAAGCTGAACGCATGGCCGCGCTGCGGGACAGGCCACCGTCGAAGAGCACCGTAGGCCGCCAGCCGCAGCGGCCAGCCAGCGAGGCTATCTGGCCCGCAATGCTCTCGAACACACCAGCCGCAACGGCGTCGGGCGGCACTCCTTCACCGAGCAGGGAAACCACCTCCGACTCCGCAAAGACGGTGCACGTGCTCGCAATCCGCGCCGGCTCTGCAGCCGCGAGAGCCATCTGGCCAAGCCTTTCGATATCCACCTCCAGGACGCCTGCCATCACCTCCAGGAATCGCCCCGTCCCGGCGGCGCAACGGTCGTTCATGGCGAAATCGCGGAGCAGCCCATCCTCCCCGAAGACGATGACCTTGCTGTCCTGGCCACCCACATCCACCACGGTGCGAAGGCTGCCTTCCAGCATCAGGGGCCGCGGTTGCGCGCCGAACACCCGGCCCAGCTCCGCCCAGTGCTCCGCGAGCCATTGCGCACCGACGGCGTTGGCGATGATCTCACTGACACGCGAGTCGGCGCCGGCGACCAGGTTGCGTCCGTATCCGGTCGCACAGACCGGGGCAGCCGGGCTTGCTTCGCCCTCCAGGCGTCCTCGCAGTTGATCGACGGCCCCCCTGGACTGGGCGGGAATGTCGGTGCTGGTAGGCTCCTGGAGCCAGGCGGCCGGGCGCCCGTCAGAGAGGGCCACCGCCTTCAGAGCGACGCTGCCGACATCAACGCCAATGGTGAGCGGTACGTTCAGCACGGTTCCTCGCGTATGAAGCTACGAGGCCAGCATGCGGTCCAGGGCGGCCTGCGCACGCTCGGCAACCTGCTCGGGCACGCTGACGCGGTGCTGCATGCGGTCGAGCGCGCGCCGCACCGCCGGCAACGTGATCAGCCGCATCGAGGCGCACACGCTACCGGTGGTGTAGAAGCTCTTGTGAGGGTTCTCTTCCTCCAGCACGTGCCTCAGGCCCTCCTCGGTGGCCACGATGAATGCCTCCGCTCCGCTCTCCCGCGCATGGCCGAGCATCTGGGAGGTGCTGCCCACAAAGGTCGCCAGGCGTCGCACGTCGGCCGGGCACTCGGGGTGCACCATCACCTCGGCATCAGGATGCATGCGCTTCAGCTCGCGCACCATGGCCGGACTGATGTTCGGATCGTGGACGTGGCATCGGCCGTCCCATGCGACGATCTCCTTCTCCGTCTGCTCGGCGACGTAGGAGGCCAGATTCCGGTCGGGCACGAAAAGCACCGTCTCGTGAGGCACGGACTCCACAACCTGCACGGCGTTGGCCGACGTGCAACATGCGTAGGCCTCCGCCTTGACCTCGGCGCTGCTGTTAACGTAACAGACCACTGCCGTGCCCTCGGGCAGCACCCTCAGCCGCTGTCGGACGGCATCCGCCGTGGCACTTTCAGCCAGCGAACAACCGGCCGCTGGCACCGGCAGCAGGACGGTCTTGTCGCGGTTCAGGATGGCAGCCGTCTCGGCCATGAAACGCACGCCGCAGAAGACGATGACCTCGGCGTCAACCTCCACCGCCCGGCGGCACAGGGCCAGCGAGTCACCGGTGAAGTCGGCAACGTGCTGCACAGCCGGGCGCTGGTAGTAATGCGCCAGAATGATGGCATTCCGCGTATTGCGTAGTTCCTTGATCTCGGCTGCCAGCGCCGCGTCGTCGGGCTCATTCATCTGCATTGGGTCCCCCCCATCCGGGGCTTCAGTCTCCGGCCCGCGCGTCGGCCTGATCACGGAAAAGCTTGATGGCGCAGAACTCGCCGCACATTGAGCAGCGATCGTCCTTGCTCTCGCTCTCCAGCATGGCGCCGAACCGCACGGGGTCGAGGGCGTGCCCTCGCATAGCCTGCCAGTCGCGTTCGGCGCGCGCCTCACTCATTCGCTCGTCCCACTCGGCCGCGCCGGGCAGACCTCGGGCGACATCGGCGGCATGCGCGGCGATGCGACTGACGATCACCCCCTGGCGCACGTCCTCGGCGTCCGGCAGGCCCACGTGCTCCTTCGGCGTCACGTAGCAGAGGAAATCAGCGCCGTGCATGGCAGCGAGGGCACCCCCGATCGCGCCGACAATGTGGTCGTAGCCCGGGGCGACGTCGGTCGGCAGAGGCCCCAACACGTAGAACGGCGCCCCCTCGCACCATTCTTTCTCCAGCCGCACGTTCTGCTCGATCTGGTGCAAGGGCACGTGGCCGGGCCCTTCGATCATCACCTGCACACCGGCGTCGCGACAACGCTGCGCCAGCTCGCCCAGGACCTTCAGTTCATGAAGCTGCGCCTCGTCGGTAGCGTCGGCGATGGCCCCCGGCCGCAGGCCGTCGCCCAGGCTCAAGGTCACGTCATGTTCCGCCGCAACGGCCAGCACCTCGTTGAAGTGCTCGTAAAGGAAGCTCTCCCGCCGGTGGCGCCGCATCCACCGAACGAGGAATGAACCGCCCCGGCTTACAACGCCCATCAGCCGACCCTCCGCGAGCGGAATCGCTTCGCGCCTGAGCCCGGCGTGCACCGTAAAGAAGTCAACACCGTCTTCCGCATGCCTCTCCAGAACTCGCATGTAGCAAGCCATGGACATTCCCGCCGGCCCGCCGGCCTCGATGGCGGCCTGATAGATCGGCACCGTGCCCACGGGGACCGGACAGGCAGCGATGACCTGCCGGCGCACCTCGTCGATCTGCCCGCCCGTGCTCAGATCCATCACAGCGTCTGCCCCTGCGCCGAGGGCAGCCGACAGCTTGGCCAGCTCCATTTCCACGCAGCTCCGCTCGGGCGAGGTACCGATGTTGGCGTTGACCTTGGTGCGCAGGCTCTGGCCGATACCAACCGGCCTCAGAGCCATGTGGCCCGGGTTGGCGGGTATCACGACGAGGCCTGATTCGATGCGCTCGCGCAACGCACCCGCGTCGATTCGTTCGTCACGGGCGACCGCGCGCATCTGTTCGGTTACGGCGCCCTCGCAGGCGCTTTCGAGTTGGGTCACATCAGGCTCCTTCAGCCGTACTGCGCTGCTTTCAGTCGCGTCGGCGGGCTCGGGGCAACCGGGGCGGGCGGCGCTGCGGCAGTTAACGATCCCGCAACAAGTGATTATAGCGCCACGCGGAACAGCAAGTAAACCACACGCAGAGCGCGTCCGGGCAACGCTGCCCCCAAGGCACCAGCGGCTACTGTCGGGGGGTAGGCATGCCGGCGGGCACTCGGACCTGGCTGAACTCGCTGATCAGCACGCGCAGCGTTTCGCGACGGCCATTGACATTCTGGCAGGGAAGGTAGTCCAGCGTGTATTGCCCATAGTCCCAGAAAAATGGGCTTACCTCCATGCCGGCCCAATCGAGTTCCACCCACCAGTAGCCGTCCTGCGCACTCCGCCGACCGGGGAAGGTGAGAGAGTCGGCGAGCACACAGTTATAGGGCCCAATCGGACCGATCACGGTGCCTCGCACGCGCACCGGCTCGCCGGCCACCGCCGCCCTGGCCTGCTCGATCACCGTCGGCCACGTCTGCGGGATCAGTACCATGGTGCGGCTCTCGGTACGCAAGGCCGTTGCGATCGGCACCTGCGCCGGCCGGCCCTCACGGAACGTGTCTGCCGCCTGAAGAGCCCGCGGCAGCGGCGCCGCGACCACGCGCGCTACGGTATCGCTGAAGTCCACGTTCAGCGGGTTGGCCTCCTGGGCGTAGCGGTAAACGGTCTCAGCCGGATACTGGCCGTATGTCTTTCTACCCTCGGTCCGGCCTTCCCGTTCGCTCTGCCGCTGCGCCAGCCGGGCATCCAACTGGCTCTGGGTCACGGTCTCCACGGAGATGTCCACGACATCGACCGCGCCATCCTCGTGCGTGCAGGGGAACTCAAAGGTGCTCGCGCCGGTCTGGGTCACGATGCGTGGCTCGGCGCGTGTCGGCCAGAACAGGTGCACTTCGCGGCGCACCTCGGCGGGCCCCAGCTCGCCGGGAGCCATCCGGTCAACTACCACGTATTTGGTCCCCGCCGACGTGCCCAGCACCGTACCTTCCACGGAGATGACCTGCCCACGGTTCAACGCCACGGGTTCGTTCAACGCCTGCGGTGTCAGTTCACGGTCGGCCGATATGCCCAGCAGCGTGCGAAGGCCCTCCTGCGCCGAAAGAGGCAGCAGGCAGACCAGTTCTGCGCCCGTGCGGAACGCCGCCACGTTGAAGTAGAGGCGGGCTCCCAGTTCGACGCGCTGCGCGCCCTCCGGGACCACCGTGCGCTCAGCATAGGTATCTGTGAACCGCACGTCGGCCTGTATGTTCTCCCGGGCCGCCTGGTAGACGTACTGCGGCGCGATCTCCTTATACTGCTTTGCCTGGACCTTAACCGTCTCCGCTTCGCCCTGCTCCGGCGTCTGCTGCGCCAGAGCATCCGCCACCAGCCACACACCCAACGCCGCCACCAGCGCCATGACGTTTCGCGCGTTCATCTGTCCGCTCCCAGTGCCAAGCCCCGCTAATCGCCGTGCAGTCCATCATAATGCAGTCGGCGGACCTGTCAACCGGCCGAGGACCACCCCGACACTATGCGACGCTCACGAGCACGCGCTCCAGTGTTTCCGTGCAATAGCTGCACTGCTCGCAGCGGCGGCCACAGGTGCTGGTGCGCTCGAACCAGTCCTCGGGGAACTCTTCGTTGGCAACAATGTGCGGCGCAAAAGCGGTAGAGAATGCCGGCTCGAAGATGTCCAGCAGGTTGCCACGCCAGCGGCGGGTGGTATATGCCTCGAGCACTGCCCGCGGGCGGCAGTGCATGCGCGTGGCCAGCTTCGCCGTGGTGATCAGCCCGTCGTAGTAGTGCAGGTCCTCCGGGCGGACCCAGGTGGCCTGCAGTATGGCGGGCCAACTATGACGGTCCCGGTAGAGCCGCCAGCATACGTGCGGGACGAAGCCCTCCATGCGCTCCATCTCGTCGATGCCGGCGTCGTGCGCCACCATGTTATCGTGAAACGTCTGCCCCGGGCACAGTCGCAGGCAGCCGCTGTTGGCCAGCATCAGCAGCCCCTTGCCGTGCTCGTCGCACCAGTGCCTGAGCCGTCGCACGTGGTCCAGGTTGCGCTGATAGTCGCGCTGCAGGTAGAAGCTGTCAAACAGGTCCGCCACGTAGCCCATGGCCTGCGGCGTGCCGATGCGCATGTTTACCGACGCGCGGACGTCGACTTCAGGGAAGTACTCCTGCACCGTGTGCGCAATGGCGGGTGATGTGGTGGTGATAATGTCTGCCCCGCCCACGCTCTCGTCGAGGTGCTCGAGAACTGAGGCGACCTCGGACTGCAGGTGGCTACTCACGGCGCGCTCGCCGTAGCAGTTGGCGTTGTAGAGCAGGTCGAGCTTGAGCCCCATCTCGCGGAAGGCGTGCAGGTCCTCTTCCAGCCGCTGCTGGGCGTTCCAGTCCACGTAGCCACGTCGCACCCCGAGGGCCGCACGGCCCGAGGCCGCCCCGACCCACGGGAAGTAGACCTCGGCGATGTGCTCGGCGTAGTCCCGGACCACGTCGACGAACGGCTCCTCATCCCGCTCGGCCAGCTGGTATCCGACGGCGAACTTCATGGCTCAGTCGGCCTCCTTCCCCTTCCGGTTGCCGACTGTGGCGCTCTGCGGGTCCTCCGGTTCAGTGCTCCAGTCCACCCGCCAGGGCTTGCGCCGTCGGAAGGATTCCTTGAACCGGTTGCGCAGCACGCCGCGTTTCTCCAACTGAATCATGCAGGCGCGCATGCAGCCGCGGGCTCCACAGACGGCCTGCCCGCTGTTGTAGAGCACGCGGGGTTTCCTATAGAAGGGGCTCCACCAACCGGGGGCCAGGTTCTCGTCGGGCCAGTCCATATAGCGATCTTCCTTGGGGATCTGTCGATCCACTACCTGCGCCCCGCGGAAAGCGATGTCGCAGGCCCGGCAGTCGACCTCGCCCCATTCGACCTCGTTGCCGGCGAGGGTGACCTTGACCGTCTTCTCCCTGCTGATGGCGTCTCCGGGGCAGGCTTCGACGCAGGCCATACAGCGGTTGCAGAGTTCAGGGCCGTCATAGATGGGATCGGGGGCCAGCTCGATGTCGGTCATGATGACGCCGACGCGGTTGCGCGGGCCGAACTCGGGGCTGAGGAACACCTTGCTGTAGCCGATCTCGCCCAAGCCACAGAGGTAGGCGGCGATCCGCAGGTGGATCATCACGTCCGGGGCCGCCCTACCCTCGGCCACCGGCCGGCTGTAGCGGGGCTTCAGCTGGCCGGTGTTGGTGATGCCGCGCCAGTCGCTCTGGTGGCCCATCGGCACCGCCTCGTAGCCGCGGTCCTCGATGAACTTGCAGAGGTCGATGACCACCATCGGCATGTAGAGGTAAGTGATCCCGCCGTAGCCCATGGCGCTGTAATTGCTGAAGTAGGTGCCTTCCTCCACGCCCCGCAGGCTGCCGCGCATCACGCGGAAGACCATGCCGATCACGCTCTTGCATTCGGGCATGATCTGCTTGGGGTCCATCTGGATGGGGGCGTTCTCCCAGCGGTCGATGCTGCCGATGCCGACCGCGTCGGCGCCCAGGGCCAGGGCCTGCCGCTTGACGGCCTCGGCCGCAGCTACCGGATCATGGTCGAGGTCGGCCTGGCCCATCGGGCGTTGCATCCGTCCGCTCGTCTGGTGTGACATGTTCCTCCTCCTGCTACGATTGCTCGATCTTCTCGCCGCCAGGCTCGGAAAGGGAACTGGCCGCCGAGGTCACCCGTTCGACCAGCTCCGTCCGCAAGGCCGGCGTCGCACGCCCGGAGGGCAGGGCCACCCCGAGCGCCGCCTTCAGCGCGCCGCCTGGGCCGAAGACCGGTGCGGCGAGAATCCACAGGTTCTTGCCCTCCAGGTCGGGCGCCACGTAGCCCAACCGGCGCGCCCTCGCCAGGAAGGCGTCCAGTCTCCGCTGGCTCCCCCACAGGTGTGCGCCGTGTCGCCAGAACGGGTAGCGCTCCTGCAACTGAGCACTCTCCTCCGGCCCCCAGAACGCCTGGAACAGCAGCCCACTGGCGGTGGCGTAAGGCTGCATGACCTGACCGGTGGGGCGTTCGATGAAGCCCGGCCGGGCGGGGGAGATGCGCAGCAATGCCAGAAGCTGCTCGCCCACCGGACACGTCAGCGTCAGGGTCGCAGCGGGGCAGACCTCCGCCAGCCGCCGGAGCGCACTCTCCCCGCGAGAAAGCAGCCCCCTGTCCCAATAAGTGCCCGCCATCTCCAGCGCGGCCGCGCCCAGCCGGTAGCGCACCGGCTCCGTGGTGCGTTCCACGAACCCGCGTGCCGACAGCGTGCTCAGCAGCTTGTGCGCCGTCGGGGCCTTCGCGTCGAGCCGCTCGGAGAGTTCGCTCAGCGAAAGCCCCTCCGGGTGGCGCGCCAGCAATGTCAGCAGGTCGGCGGCTCGCAACACGGATTGGATGAGATCACTGCCGGGCATAGTTCATCTATGATGAATTATAGTTTCTTACGTCAGGATAGCGTTGTCACCCGGAGCTGTCAAGTCCATCGCAAGTGCCCGCAGGGTGCTCGCGCACCCGAGTGGCATGGCACGTCAGTTGCGCTCGCGCTGCGGGCCGTGTATGGTAGAGGCAGCCGGCTGTGTAGCCCGGCTCCATCCCCCAGCTCGACGACGCACGCAGTGCAGGGCGGGTGGATTGCATCTGACCTCTGCGCCGAGTTCCCTGGGCGTAATGCTGACCCGGGACCAGGGCACAGCAGCGCAGCACCCGAGTGGAGAAGTCAACCCATGTTGAGATTCGACGAGCACACACGCACGCTACAGCCCGAGGAGCACTTGTTCGAACTGCTCAACCCCGAGAAGCCAGAGCACTTCGAAGAGATTTTCACAGAGGGCTGCGTTCCCAAGATCCCGTTCAACCACCGCCATGTGCCGATGCTGCCGGCAAGCGACATCTGGATCACCGACACCACGTTCCGCGACGGTCAGCAGGCGATGCCCCCCTTCAGCGTCCAGCAGATCGTCGACCTCTACAAGCTCATGCACGAGCTCGGCGGCGAGAACGGCCTGATACGCTTCAGCGAGTTCTTTCTCTACCAGGAGCGTGACCGCGAGGCGGTGGAGCGATGCCTGGAGCTCGGCTACGAGTACCCCATGGTGACGGCCTGGATCCGGGCTCATCCGAAGGATTTCCAACTTGTTAAGGAGATGGGCGTCGAGGAGACGGGCATCCTCACCAGCGTCAGCGACTATCACGTCTTTCACAAGTGGCCGGGCTCCGACCGTCGCAAGGCCGTCGATCGCTACCTGGCCATCGTCAAGGAGGCCATCGACGCCGGCATCCGCGTGCGCTGCCACTTCGAGGACATTACGCGCGCCGATTTCTACGGCTTTGTGGTGCCCTTTGCCATCGAGCTGCGCAAGCTCAGCGAGCAGACCGACGTGCCGATCAAGATCCGCGCGTGCGACACCATGGGCTACGGCGTGCCTTACCGCGGCGCCAGTTTGCCGCGCAGCGTCGCCGGCATCATCTACGGCCTCAATGTCCACGCCGGCATACCAAGCGAGCGGCTCGAATGGCACGGGCACAACGATTTCCACAAGGCCTTGGTCAACAGCGCCACTGCCTGGCTCTACGGCTGTTCGGCTGTCAACGGCACACTGCTGGGCATCGGCGAGCGAACCGGCAACACCCCTATCGAAGCGCTGGTGATGGAATACATGGCCCTGCGCGGCGAGGACCCAACTGTGAACACGCAGGTCATCAGCGAAATCGCGCGCTATTTCGAAACCGAGATCGGCCATGAGATACCGGCTCAGCAGCCCTTCGTCGGATCGCGGTTCAACACCACACTGGCCGGCATCCACGCCGACGCGCTGGCCAAGCACAAGGCCATCTACACCATTTTCGACACGGATAAAATCCTCGGTGTGCCCCCCGACGTGCGCATCACCGATAAAAGCGGCAGGGCCGGCGTGGCCTACTGGGTCAACCTCCACCTCGGCCTGCAGGGCGACGACGAGATCACCAAAGACCACGAGGGGCTGGCGGAGATGTTCGACGCCATAACCCGGCAGTACGAGGACGGACGAGTGACGATTATGAGCACCGAGGAACTGCTGGAACTGGTCGCGCAGTACATCCCGGAACTCGCCGAAAAGGCGAAGACAAGGCGCACCTGAGGGGACCGAACCCCATGTTCGGCGTCATCAGCGACATACACGCGAACTACGATGCGCTCAGGGCCGTCTTCGCGGAACTCGACGCGCTCGGGGTGGAGAGCGTCATCTGCCTCGGCGACATCGTAGGCTATGGCCCCGAGCCGGCCAGGTGCATCGACCTGGTGCGCGAACGGTGTGAGGTAACCCTCTGCGGCAACCATGACTTCGCCCTCGTCTACGGCGCGCAGAGCTTCCACTCGGCCGCCAGGTCGAGCGTCGAACACCACCGAAGACTGCTGATGCCCCGCCCCGGACAAGATGACGAAGGCGAACGCCGCGAGCGGTGGGAGTTCCTCAAGAGCCTGCCCAAGCGGCACGTGCGCGGCGATATGCTCTTCGTGCACGGCGCACCGCGCAACCCCATCAACGAGTACCTGCGTAAAGTGGATGTGCTGCTCGGAGTCCGCAAGAAGTTCGGCGAGAACTTCAACCTGGTCGACTGGCTCTGCTTCGTCGGCCACACACACCGCGGCGGCGTGGTGACCCAGGAGCTGAAATGGATAGAGCCGGAGCAGATCCACTGCCGTTTCGAAGCCCAACCCCACCAGAAGGCCATCATCAACGTCGGCAGCGTCGGTCAGCCCCGCGACCGCGATGCCAGGGCCTCGTTCGTCACCGTCTGCGACGAGGGCGAAGTGCGCTGGCACCGCGTCGAGTACGATATCGACAGCGTCGCGCGCAAGGTGGCCGAATCGCCGGGGCTCGACCCTTCGCTCGCGGACCGTCTGCGCAACGGACAGTGATGCGATGGCCTTGCCCAAACGCTCTGAGGCAGCTATAATCGGCCCTCTCGCGCGCCGCCCGCTTTCGGCGTGCGCCCGCCCGATGCAACCCTGACCGGGAGGCAAGCGTGCCCATCATCGAACCGGAGGACTTCCGACTCGCCAAGCTGAACGCGCTCCGTCGGCTGGGCAGAGAACCCTACGGGGGCCGCTACCCCGATGCCGAGCCCATCGGCGCACTGGTCGAGCAGTTCGAGGAACGCCAGGGAGAAGCCGTCTGCGCGGCAGGCCGCATCACCAACCTGCGCGCCATGGGCAAGGCAACGTTCATGGACATAAAGGACTGGACGGGCAGCATACAGGCATTCTTCCAACTCAACCGGCTCGGCGACGAGGAGTTCGCGGTGCACGAACAGCTCGAGCCGGGTGACATCGTCGGCGTCCACGGCGAGCTGACCCGCACGCGCACGGGCGAGATCACCATCTTCGTCGACGAGTTCGCTGTGCTCGCCAAGGCTCTGCTCAGCCCTCCGGAGAAGTGGCACGGCCTGCGCGACCAGGAGCTACGCTACCGCCGCCGCTGCGTCGACCTGTTTGCCAACGAAGAAGTGACGCAAGTGTTCCTGACCCGCAGCCGCATCGTGCGCGCAATACGCGAGTTCATGCAGGAACGGGGCTTCATCGAGGTAGAAACCCCCATGATGCAGATCGTCCCCGGCGGTGCGGCAGCCCGTCCCTTTCACACCTACCATAACGCGCTCGACATCGACCTCTACCTGCGCATCGCCCCGGAACTCTACCTCAAGCGCCTGCTCGTCGGTGGCATGCAAAGGGTGTTCGAGGTCAACCGCAACTTCCGCAACGAAGGCATCAGCGCTCAGCACAACCCCGAGTTCACGATGCTGGAGGCGTACGAGGCCTACGGCGACTACGAGACGATGATGGAACTAACGGAGCAGCTCGTGGTCCATGTGGCCGGTCAGGTCTGCGGAGGGCTGACGCTGCCGTTCGGCCAACACGACGTGGACTACCAGCCGCCCTGGCCGCGACGACAGTTCTGGGACCTGCTGACGGAGCACACCGGCCTGCAGCGCGGCGACGAGGCAGCCATCCGTAAGCGCGCTGGTGAATCCGGAGTCGAAGGCGCCGGCCACGAGCATCCCGACTACCTGGCCTACCACATCTTCGAAAGGACCGTTGAGGACCACCTGATCAACCCGACCTTCGTAACCCACTACCCGAAGAGCATCAGCCCCCTGGCAAAGGCCGATCCCGAAGATGACGGACTGGCTCAACGCTTCGAACTCTACATCGCTGGCATGGAGATCGCCCCCGCCTACAGCGAGCTGAACGATCCCCAGGAGCAGGAGGTCCGCTTTCTGGAGCAAGTGGGGCACGAGGACGAACGCGAACGCATCGACGAGGACTTCCTGCGCGCCATGGCTTACGGCATGCCCCCGGCCGGTGGCATGGGGCTGGGCATCGATCGCCTTGTCATGGCGCTGACCGACAACCCGAGCATCCGCGAGGTCATCCTCTTCCCCCTGCTACGCCCGCAGTGACGCAAGCGGCATTGGTAAGGGGACCGTCGCACCAGTCGCGAGGTGCGCGAGATTCTGGTAGGCTGCTGGAAGTCGAGCTCGGCCGCCGAGCGAGCCCGGGCCGGCCACCCTGCATGCAGGCATCGGTAACAGGCTCTTGAGGCAACCCCCGTAAGTAACTGCAGAATCCGGCATGAGTGATCCGCAACCCGAACCCGCTGATGGCGCCCTGTTGCGCGCGGAGTCGCTGGTGAAGGACTACCGCATCGGGCGCGTCTGCCTGCGCGTGCTGCACGGCGTGAGCATGCAGGTGCGCGAAGGCGAGCTGCTGAGCATCGTCGGCCCCAGCGGGGCTGGCAAGAGCACGCTGCTGCATCTGCTGGGCATGCTCGACACGCCGACACAGGGGCGGGTGCTGCACCGGGGGCGGCCGATGGCCGGGCTCTCGGCCTCCGAACAGGCATACTGGCGCAACCGGCTGTTCGGCTTCGTCTTCCAGTTCTACCACCTGCTGCCGGACTTCAGCGCGCTGGAGAACGTCGCCCTGCCGGCGCTTGTCTCTTCGGGCGTGCTCAACTGGCGTCCGACGCGCAGGCAGGCCCGCCAACGCGCGGCCCGGATGCTCGACCTCGTCAAGCTCTCCGAACGCTCTCAACACCGCCCTGCGCAGCTATCCGGCGGCGAGCGACAGCGCGTCGCCATCGCCCGCGCCCTCATCAACGAGCCGGAGGTGCTCTTCTGCGATGAGCCGACCGGCAACCTCGACTCCGACACCGGCGCCGAGATCCTGGAGCTGCTCCACGACATCCAGGCCGAGACCAACTGCACGCTGGTGATGGTCACGCACGACGAACGCGTGGCCGCCATGGGCGAGCGCGTCGTCCGGTTGGAAGACGGCCGCCTGGTGCGGTAACCGCCACGCCGACGCGATTGCCCTGAACCTCGTCCCCTCCTGCGGTGTCGTTCATGGTGTATGGGGCCCATGCCCGAAACAGACCGGCCGCTGCGGGCCGACAGCCCGGGTATTGTCTTCGCCCACGCTGCGGCGCGCGGAGAGGTCGACCCTTTGTTTGAGCCCCGACGCTCGACTGTTCGCCGGGCTCCCCCGCCGTTAGCCATGCATGAACAGTTGCCGGCCAACTCAGGGGTGGTGTTCCCTTCCTCAGCCCCCTTGCCGCGCGGCAGCGGCTTGACAGGCTCGCCGCCAGGCCTTACAGAGGAAGTGTGCATGCGCCCTGCGCGCGCACAATGTCGTGAAGACCCGTTTCGTCAGACCGGGAGCCGCGCCGCCATGTCGTCCACCATCCGTAGAACCCTCGCCATCGTGCTGGCACTCACCTGCGCCGCTGCATCCTGGCCCGCAACCGAGCCGGCACGCGCAGCCGAACCGCAGACTTACGTCTGGCTCGAGGCCGAAGAGGCCGAGTCCGTGAACTTCGATCACTATACCGGCTTCGACCGTGCCCATCTGCTATCGGGCCGGCGCCTGGTCGGCGCCGTGATCGAGCCCCAGACCTACAAGAACGAGATGCCGCCCGAGGGCTACCGGCTGAGCTGGACTATGCGCGTGCCCGAGAGCGGCACCTACCAGGCGTGGGCCCGCGTAGGGATGCAGCAGCTGCGGGCCCCGTTCGACTGGCGCATCGACGATGGCGAGTGGCGGCACGCCTCAAACACCGCCCCGACCACCAGCCTGATGGAACTGAAGGAGTGGAACGACGTCTCCTGGCAGCACCTGGGAGACCTGCGCCTGAACGCCGGCGAACACTCCCTGACGGTGCGCTACACGGAGCCGGGGTCGAACCAGAAAATGCACATCATGCTGGACTGCTTTGCCTTCACGCTGGGCCGCTTTGTGCCCGAGGGTTACCTGAAGCCTGGAGAGAAATACGATTCGCAGCAGGACAGGGCAGCGGCGCAGAAGGTCTACCGCTTGCCAGAACCGACCAAGCCCGCCGCCCGCCGCCGGGTGGAACTGACCGGCCTGTGGCAAGTGGCGCGATACGACGACCCCGACATGGATTCGGACACCTTTGTCCCGGTCAGCGAACTGCCCTCACCCGACGTGTACCCGCTGCGCTGGATGGGGATCGATGTGCCGAAGTCGCTGTGGCAAAAGGACGAAACGATCTTCGCCCATCGCGTCATCTACCGCACCCGCGTCGACGTGCCGGCCGGCTACCGGGGGCGCGGCTTCAAGCTCCACTTCGGCGGGACAAACCTGATCGCCAGCGTTTTCGTCAATGGCAAGTTCGCAGGGTCGCGGCGAAGTGTCTGGATACCGTGGGACATTGACGTCAGTGAGCACGTGCGCCCGGGCGAGATCAACGAGGTAGCCGTTGCCATCAAGGGCCCCTACTACGCCGTGGATGTGAAAAACTACGGCGGCGCCGATGAACTGGACGAGATCCGCAATCGACCCAGGAGCCGACAGGACTGGGTCTACTTCGTCGAACCCATCTATCCCAGCACCAAGGGAGACGGCAACGGCGTCGACTACGGCATCGTCAACCCGGTGACGTTCATAGCCGTCGGCGACGCTTACACAGAGGATGTGTTCGTGAAGCCGGGCCTCGACCGGCACGGGAACAATCGGCTCGTTGCGGACGTTACCGTGCGAAATGCCGGCGACGCAGAGCGCACGTTCGAGGTCCGTTGCCAGGCCGTGTACGATGCCGATGACAGCGTGGAAAAATCCTTCGAGCCCGCGCAGATGACCGTTCCGCCTGGCGAGACCAGAACGATCTCGGTCGGCGGGCCATGGCAGGACCCGAAGCTCTGGTGGCCGGAGCCGAACCCGCACCTCTACCGCCTGCGCACCACCGTCAGCGAGGGCGGCACCCCGCTGGACGTGCAGGAGGAGCTGTTCGGCTTTCGCTGGATCAGCATCAAGGGCACGGGCCTCTACATCAACGGGGTGCGGCGCAACTTCTGGAACTGGGTCGGCGTGCAAGGGCAGCCCTGGTCGACCGACGAATGGCTAAAGCAGTTCCGAGCGGAGAACAACCGCTTCACGCGCTTCAGCATGAACCGCAAGATCTCCAAAGTGCTGCGCAGCCGCGAGGAGCGGCTCGAGTTCTTCGACCGCAACGGCATAGCCGGTCGCCTCTGCTCGATGATTGACGGCATGTTCATCAACCGCGTGCTCGGCAACAGAACGTCCAACCCCGTCACCGGGGAGCGCTGGCTCGATCCCAACTGGCCCGTCTGGGAAGGGTTCGCCCGCCATCTGGACCAGCTCACCCGCGCCTATCGCAACCATCCGTCGGTCATCCTCTACCAGGTGGAGAATGAACTGGTCTACATCACGGGTATGAACATTTACGGCGCCTACCTGGACCGCGTCTGCGACCTGATGAACGACGCGATCGAAGTGGCTCGCAGCAATGACCCGACGCGGCCCTACACGGTCGGTGGCGCGGGCGACCTGCTGGGGCGACTGGAGATCAACGGGCCGCACTACCCGCGCGGCAGCCACGACTGGTATCCCGAGAATGCCTACACGCTGCAGAAGTTCGCTCCCAAACATGAGCACTGGCCGTGGAAGCGCCAGAAGCCCTGGCAGGTCGGCGAGAGCGCCTTCGCCAACCATCTGGAGTTTGCCAGCATCACCATCGGCGACCGGGCCTTTCGCGGCGCCGAGGCCGAGAAGGCGGGCAAGGCCAAGTACCTGCGCATGCTCTACGGCGGTTACCGCTGGGCCGAGGTGTCGGCCTGGTTCCCGTGGGACAACCTGCACGGCTACGAGGACGCCGAAAAAATATTCAGCGACCTCTGTGTCATCCCCCGACGGCAGACAAGCCGGCTCTACGGCGGCCGACGCAACGAAATGCTGTTCAAAGTGATGAACGACACGCTCAGCCGCAAACCGGTTACCTTCGAATGGAGCTACGAGGCCGAGGGAGGAAGAATCGCGGCAGGCAAGAACGATATACGCATAGAGCCCGGCTTCGGCCGCGAGCAAACGCTCGTGATCAACGCCCCCGAAACCGACCGGCGGCTGGAGGGCACGTTGAAGCTGAAGGTCAGCCAGCCGGGTGCCGACGACTACGTGGACGAACGGCCGGTGCCGGTGCTGCCGACCGTGGACGCCATTGATGTCGAAGCGCCGATCGCCTTGTTCGACCCGGCGGGCCGGCTCAAGGACCACTTTAGCAGCATGGGCGTGGAGTTCCAGACGATCGATGAGCTGGCCAAACTCGAGGGCAGAGGCGGCCTGCTGCTGGTGGGGCCCGATGCCCTGAGCCCGAAGGAAGCGTTCGGCCGCGAACTGCTGAAATTTGCGGCGGCGGGGGGCCAGGCTATCGTGCTGGAGCAGGAAGTGCCCGCCGCGGGATCGAATCTTCCGACGCCTTTGCGCGCTACCACACATTACGGTGGCTACGCTCATCCGAAAGCGCTCGGCACGCCGGTCTTCCGGGACCTGGGCGAGCTGGACCTAATCGACTGGACCGGCGGTCACCCCACGTTCAAGAACCCTTACGACAAACCCGCCGGCGGAGCCCGCATTCTGGCCGAGTGTGGGCCAAAGCTGCCCTGGACGCCGCTGGTGCAGATGCCGGTCGGGCAGGGTGTAATCGTCGCCTGCCAGTTGCGGGTCGGCGCACATCTTGGCACCGATCCCGCCGCCGACGTGCTGTTGCGCAACCTCGTAGAGCACTATGCCGACTATACACCGCCGACCGGCGTGGCTGCCATCTACGCACCGGATGATCCACTGATGGCGGAGAAGATTGACGCCACCGGCATGCTCAACCGCGCCGTGGACTCGGTGGATGCGGCCCTCCAATCCACCGAATACCGCGTCGCCGTCATCCACGCCACACAGGCGAACCTGAAGGAACTGAACCGGCTGAAGGAGAAGGCAGGGGCATTCCAGGAGGCCGGCGGCTGGATCATGCTGTGCGGGCTCGGCCGCGAGGGCATCGACGAATACAATGCCCTGCTGGGCACCGATCATATGATCAGGCCCTTCCGCCTGGAGCGCGTGACGCTCGAGAATCCGCAGTTCCCGCTGGCCGCGACGCTGGGCAACCGCGACGTGGCACTCTACAGCCCCGAACGCCTGCAGCACAGCACCATCTGGATCAGCGACAACACGTTCAGCGCCGTGGTCGACGGGCGCGACGTCGCGCCGTTCACCATACCGCCGGAGGCCGACGCCGACGCGCTGTGGCGATACGAACCCACCCGGAATGACCATGACCCCTATAACTTCGTCAACGGCATGCTCGGCAGCGACCACTGGCGCTATATCCGCCAGATCTGGCTGCCGGAGGAGGGGCCGCAGCCGTTGGTCTTCCGCTTTTGGAAGCCGGCCACGGTGGAGCGTGTCCGCGTATGGAACAATGCCAACTACTGGACCATTGAGGATCTGGACGTCATCGTCGACGGAGATGAAGATAGCGCCGTTACCATGACCCTGCCCGACGGAGCCGGCATGCGCGAGCTCGTCTTCGAACAGCCCCGGCTCGTTGAGCAGAGCATCACGTTGCAGATCAAGTCGTGGCGCGTGCGCCGGCCCGACCGGCCGGACGTGCGCCTGGTCGGCATCGATAACGTTGAGTTCCTCCGCCCCCAGCCGCCACAGGGCGCCGTGTTCCTGGACAGCGAGGGCGGCCTGGTCGCCTATCCACGGGGCGACGGAGGCGTGTTCCTGAACCAGATCAAGTGGATGCAGGACGAGCCGAACCCGGAGAACGTCGGCAAGAAGCTGAATGTGACCAGCACGATCCTGCAGAACATGGGCGTCGGCTCGGCCGCCTCCACGGTGGCGCTGCCCGGTGTCAACGTGCGCTACGAGCCGGTGAACCTGCTGCATCACGGCACACAGTTCTTGCGTGGCACGGAGGAGCGCCCCGGCTGGTTCGGCGAGCGGGGACTGGACATGAAAAACCTGCCCGTGGGCGAGCGCATGATAGCGGACGTGCTCTATCACATCGTGGACTACGACACCGCTCCCGTGGCGGACTGCATCGTGCTGGGCGCCCACCGTGCCCCGCAGGGCATGCCCAAGACCGTCAAGGGCATCGAAGTGCATCGCAAGGCCGACCTGCTCTTCTTCCTGCACACCGCTCGCGTCACCAGGCCGCTGCGGGACGACGAGCGCCGGCGCAGCCCCTACCAACTGCCCGAGGTACTCCGCTACGTGATCCACTACGCGGACGGCCAGACGCATGAGGTGCCGGTGCGGCTCGGCGCACACATCGACCACTGGCTGCAGGAGAACCCCGTGCCGTTGCAGGGCGCCCTGGTGAGCAGTGCGGTACCCGTGCCGAGAGCAGAGACCCATCAGAAGGGCGTGCTCTACAGCATGCAGGTACGCAATCCGCGCCCGCACGTGGAGATAGAAAGCATTGACGTGAGCCTGGGGCAGGAAACCCGCCGGGCTGTGCCGGCCGTGCTGGGCATCACCACGGGCACCGTGCTGCGGTAAGGCTGCAGCGCTACCGGCTGGAGCGTTCCAGCCTCTGCAGGCTACCTTCGAGTTCCTCCACCCGGCGCTGCAGCCTCCGGTTCTCCTCAAGCAGTTCGCGCACCGAACGGAGCGGAGCGCTCAGCCTCACGCTCTGCTCGCCCGGCCGGCGCAATCCGCCGAATATGAGGAAGGGGCGCGGTGCAAGGTCGACATTGACCGCCAGAAGCCTGCCCTCCCTGAGCAACCCGATGCGGACTGAAGAGCGAGGCCCGGCGGAGGCGATCTGCTCGGCGAGCACCGATGCTTCCTCAATCGTCACTCCGCCGACATCCAGCAGCACGTCGTCGGGGCGGATGCCGGCGCGATGAGCGGGGGAGCTCTCCAGCACGGCGGCGACCCTTGCCCCTTCGCGCTCTCCGGCTTCGTCGGCGACGCAAATGCCCAGCCAGCCAAGGCGCCGCGACTGCCCACGACGCAGACGCTCCAGCACCGGCTGCAACCCCTCCGACGGCAATATGTAGCATTCTCGGCCGCGCTCTTCGCCGTGGCGGACGGCGAGCACCACTCCGACAAGGTGCCCGTCACTGTTAACTAACGGAGCCGCCGCGCACCCAACCGGCACGTCGATATCGGCGGACAACAGCCCCTCATGTACAATGCCGTGCAGACGCAAAGAGCCGTCTCGGCCGGTGATGGTACCGGCGCGCAGGTTGGTCTGCACCTGCTCGCACCCCGCCACGCCCAACAGGCCCACCCAGGTGCCCGGTGCAGGCACCTGCCCGGCGAGTTCCAGCACGGGAGTATCGGAGAGGTCGGACTCCAGCAGAGCCAGTTGACTCACCTGGTCAACGGCAGCCACCCGGGCCTCCGCCCGCCGGCCGCCGACCGTCACCACCTGCACCTTCTGGCAGCCGGCCACCGCCAGCAGGCTGGTCAGTACGCGACCTTCGCTGTCGACGAAGAAGCCGGTGTTGCAGAAGCTCTGCCGTCCGGGCTCGATCTGCACGCTGGTCGTCTCGGCGGAGAAGGTGGCGCGCACCGCAACTAGCGCGGGGGCAGCCGCAGCGGCCGCCTCGCCCGCAGGCTGAGCCGCTACCAGAGCGGCGTCAAGCGCGATCAGCAAAGAGAACAGGGCGGCAAGAATTGCCGCCCTGACGGTCAGACGAAGCGCCATTTCTACCACCAGTGGGAGGATTCTTCAGGGTCGTAGAAGGCGTTCTGCACCGGGACGCTGAGCCCCGGCGTGGTTGTCTTCACAAGGTGAGGACTCGGTCGCTCGCGACCGGCAGAGAACGCGCCGTCCGGCAACGCAAAGGGCCGGATCACGCGCACCGGTTCATCCTGCCCCGCAGCCGTCAGCACCACGGGTAACTGCTGCTCTACCTGGGGAGCATGCGCCACGGCGGGCTGTGCCGCCGTCCCGGGGGGTTGCAGCAGGGCCCTGATGTCACGGAACAGGAACGGCGCAGCCGCCAGTATCGCGGCAGCGCATACGGCAGCGACGAACTGCCGCAGGCTAATGACCTTGGCACCGGCACGGCGCACGGTGGCATGCGCCAATCCCTGCCGGCGCGCGTCGGTCAGGTAATGCCGCCGGGGCGCTATATGCGGCAGCACCTCGGTCAGCGCACGGCAGCCCGCCTGCACGGCGTCCAGCTCGCTGCGGCACTCCCCGCACGTTGCCAGGTGGCCGAACACCTCGCCCTCCAACCGTTCGGGCAGACAGCCCTCGGCCAGCTCCAACAGCCTATCCTGACATTCGCTGCAGTTCATTCCTGCCCTCCTCAACCTCTTAGTGCACGGGGCGTCGATGAGGTTCACCGTAGATGCGGCCAACTGTTCAGACCGGTCCCAGGCCGGCCGCTTGCAGTCGGTCGCCGATCTTTTTCAGGGCGTAGTGTATGCGGGACTTGACCGTCCCCAGCGGGCAGTCCACGATGTCCGCGATCTCCTGGTAGGAGAGGTCCTCGATGAAGCGCAGGGTGATGACGACGCGGTGTTCGGGGGGCAACTCCTCCACGGCCTCGCGCACGCGTTCTGCAGCCTCCAACTGCTCAACTCGTTGCACGGGACCAGGACCTTGCGATTCGACCTGCTCCTCGGCTGGCCTCCTGTCCGGACCCTCGCCCATCCGCTGCAGCGAGTAGACGGGCCGCTTGCGCCGGCGAATCCAGCGGCGGAACTTGTTCAGCAAGATGCCGTAGAGCCAGGTGTAGACGGACGAACGCTGCTCGAAGCGCTTCAGGGCACCGGCGGCGGCGACAAAGGTCTCGTGCAACAGGTCCTCCGCCGCCTGCGGGTCGCCGCACATGAACTGCGCCGCTCGGAACAAGCGGTCGTAGTGCTCCTCGACCAGCTCATTGAAATCGATATCTGCCACAACCTGCGTCTGGCCTGTATGAGGGAATGGAGCAAGTGCCGCGGACCGCTGCCGCCCGCCCAGCCGGTGCCGTGCCATCGGGTCGGGGGGGTCGCCCGGTGCGGGGGACCAACCGCCGACCTCAGCGGCGCTCGAGCCTCTGCCGCGCGATCTGCTGAGCGGTTCGGCCGTCGACGACGTCGCCGTGCTCGGACATGAGCGTGCGCATCACGGCGCCGATGTCGCCCGGCCCGAGGCCCTGTTCACCGATGATCCGGTCGATGAGCCGCTCAAGCTCCTGCGGCTCGAGCTGTCGGGGCAGAAACTCCTCGATCACGGCCAGGTCGGCGCGTATCTGCTCCGCCTTATCCTCCCGGCCGTGAGCCTGGTACTCTTCGGCAGCTTTGCGCAATGAGTTGGCGTACGACTTTATGACGCCCAATTCGTCGACCTCACGGCCCGAGGTCTCCGCTACCTGGAGTTCGGCCCGCAGCAGCCGCAGCGCCCGCAGGCGTTCGCGCTCGCCCGACTTCATGGCCTGCTTCATCTGTGCGGCCAGTTCCTCGCGCAGTGCCATCGTTCTGCTCACTCCAACATGCGAAGCTGTATGATCGTCTCAATGGCGTCGGTCAGGGCCCTGCGCATGGGGGGCATGGGCTTGCGGCCCAGCAGCCAGTTCAGGGCGCCCAGGGGGTTTTCCTCCGCCGGCAGGTACGCAAGCCCTTCCACAGCGGCATGCTGCGTCGCCTGCGGTCCCGCCACGAACAGGGCATACTGGGTGGCTTCAAGCGCCTGCTGAAGGAGGACGGACTCGCCCATCGACCCCAGCGCCCTTGCTATATGAGGGGCTACCGGCGACGCGGATACGCCGGCTTCCGCCGGGCTCTCGATCCGGGGGCCCACCAGCCCGGCATGAAGCTGCTGAACTGCCGCCTGACCGCCGATGCGGCGCAGGGCGCAGGTCGCGGCCCGCCTGCCAAGGTCGTTCGGCACGGGCAGACTCTCTTGCCCCTCCGCCTGCGAATCGGCGGGCATGTCCGGGCCAAACTGCGGCATCATGCCGGGCATCATCGGCCCCATGTTCGGCCCCATCATCTGCTGCGGCTGGGCCTCTGGCAGCAGGCCGGCCAACAGCGTCTGGCCGAGAAGCTCGACCATCTCCTCCTGGTCGGCCACGCCGCTCTCCACCATCTCAGCAGCCAGCATGGGCCCCAGGTCAGAGGTGCGCAGCAGCATCTTGTCCACCAGGGCCTCGCGCGCGGCGCTGCCGGCCTCCAGCAGCATTCGCGCCACCCGCCAGCCATGCCGATAGCTGGCGACGATCGCCCGCGCCTGAGCCGGCTCGTACACCCACGTAGTGGTCTCATACGGCATGGCCCGATAGTATTCCTCCGCCGACAAGGCGGCGGAGGTCTGTGCAGCTCGGCCGGTGCGCCGTGGCGGGCGCCGGCGGCCGCCGCGCGCCATCCGCGGTCCCGCGGCGCCCTGCCCACCGCCCTGGGCCTGCATCATGGCCCTTGCCATCGCCGCATATTCCGGCGGCATGCCGGCCAGGGCAGTCTCCATCGCCACAGCCGCCGAATCCTCCGGCACGGCCCCGGCGGCTCCCCTACCCGCAGAGGCAACAGCGCGACCCGACGCGGCAACGCTCGCACGGGGTGCGACAAGTACGGCTGCGGCGAAATCGGCGTAGCGCGGCATCTCCGAAACGTCGGCATCATAAACGGCCACCAGCAGCGCCTCTCGAGTGGCGGGTTGCAGCAGGTCGCTCACCTCCTCCAGCAGGGCAAACGTGCCGGAGGTCGGGTAGTGCGCCATCTGCTGCAGAACGTCCGCTAAGACGGCCTGGGCCTGCTCGCCGGTCAGCAGGCTGCGGATGTGAGCCACATGCTCCTGCGGATACTGCGCGCGGGCCGCCGCGTGCGCCAGGGCGTCCAGCAGCGGTTGGCGCAGTTGCTGCACGGTGGGCGAAGCCTGCGCATCGCGGCCACGGCGCGGCTGGCGGCGTCCGCCGCGGGCGGGTGCGTCCTCCTTCAGGTCGACCACCAGCCGGCTCAGCACGAAGGCATTGGTCGGCACATCGGGGTCGGCAACACGGCCGAAGGCGCGCACCGCCGCAGCCTGCAGGCTCCGCCGGTCCCCGGCCAGTGCCTGCAGGTCGGCGCCGGGCTCGGTTATCAGTTCCTGCACTCGCGCCGTCAGCGCGCTCTGCAGGTCGCTGTCCGCCGTAAGGTCCACGGGCAGGCGACGCCGACAGATGCCGCTCAGGCAGTCCAGTGCGCCCTGCCACAGGCGCATCTGCCACCAGTTGGCGACCTCTTTGCCCGCCTGCTCTGCCGCAGCCGCCGGCATGCCGGGCTGGGAGAGGATGTCCAGAAGGCGCGGCAACATGGTCGCATCCTCGCCCTGGGCCAGGCCGGCCATGGCCGCCAGTCGTTCCTCCAGGGCGCGCACGGCCTCCTGCGGGCTGCCGTAGCTCTCCGGGTTCTTCGTGGCCAGCTCGCGCAGATAGGCTATGTCCTGCTCGCTGCCCAGCTCGGCCAGCGCCATCATGGCCGCCGCCCGCAGCGAGTTATCCTGCACCTCGGCTGCGAGCGCCCGCATCAGCTCAGGCAGGCTCTCCGCCCCGGTCTGCAGGGCGAGGCCGAGCGCGTAGAGCGCGTGCTCCTGTGGAAACTCAAGCCCCTCCGGCAGCAGAGCTGCGCCCTCGGGCGGGGCGAAAGCGTGGGGCTGCAGGCCGCTGCCGACCTGCGGGGGGGCGACACCCTCGCGCGCCAGTTTCACAAGCGCTTCCGCTGTCGGCCATTGGCCGACTTCGTGGAGCATGGTGGCCGCGGCCAGCCGGCTCTCCACGTCGCCACCCTCTTCGAAGACGGCCGTCAGGAACCTCTTCACCGCCTCCGGCTCAACGCCTCTGGCCCAATCCACCTCGCCGCTCTCGGCGTCGTGGAAGTACCACTGCGAACGCAGCGACTTCAGCACGCTCGTTTTGATCAGGGGGATGACCTTGCGCGCACTCTCCAGCGCACTTGCTGTGCCCTGGCCCAACAACGTCTGCAGCGCGGGCTCGCTCTCGCGGTTGGCGGCTGCGGCCAGCAGGTAGGCGTGAGCCAGCGGCGATCCGTCCCGGACCAGCAGTCCGAGCGCCACCTCGTCGTCACTCTCCCCGACGACGAAGCCGCCTACCTGTTCGAGCACCGCCCACGACTCCTCTGAGCCGAGATTCTCCAATGCTTCGGCAAAGACGGTATTCGTGCGCTTCATCAGCGCGGACAGCTCAAGCGCAGCCGTCTGCCCGCCCATGCGGGCCAGGGCCATAGCGACCGGCGCGGTCAGGTCCTTCTCCACCACGCCCCCGAGCTGCACCATGGCGAGCAGCGCCCCGGGCGTATTGAACTGGCTCAGGTAGTTCACCAGTGCTTTCTTCTCGCCCGGCTCTGCGTTGGACATGTACTGCCGCAGGTTGCGTATGCGTTCCATGTCGCCGGCGACGACCTCCGCCACGTGCACGGCCATGCGCACCTCGGCCGATACGGCGGGCAACTGGGCCAGACGCAACGCCTCCGGTGTGCCGATGCCGCCGAGGGAGACCAGCAACATGGCCGTCAGCTCCGTGTCCGTCGACTGCTGAGCAAGCTGCGCTATATACTCCACGCTCGCGGGCGTGCCTGCCTGCTCGAGGGCCATCAGCCCCAGCAACCGCTCTTCAGCGTCCATGGTCGGCCACATGGAACGCACCAGGGCTATCAGGGCGTCGTCCGGCAACAGCGGCAACACCTGGGCGATGGCATATTGCCTGCCGCCGGGGCCTATGGAGAGCGGCTCAGGGGCAAAGGCGGCCGCAGCATCCGGCACCGGCAACTGCTCGGCGCCGACGGCGTGTATGCGTTCCAGTATGCCTTCGTGCGCCCCCTGCAGCGCAGCGGCCAGGGCCGTGCGGAAGCGGGGCCAGTTCAGATACGTGGCCTCCCCTTTGCCGAGTCCGAGAGCGCGTTCGCGGTTCAGGTAGGCGGGCTCCATCGCCGCCAGCCTCTGCTGCTCGCCCTGCCGGTCGAGCTGCTCGTCAAGCTTCCTCATCTCCTCGTACAGCCGCTGCGTCGTCTGCCATGGGCCGAACAACTGGCCGGCGGCTTCGTCACGCTTGTTTGCCAGCAACTCGCGCTGCAGCCTGTCAGTCAGGCGCGAACGCCTGCTCTCGGCCGCCATATCGCCACATGCCGTGCCGACCACCCCCCACATCGCGTTGCTGAAGTCAGCTCGGACGTTGCAGTAGCCGCCGCCGGCGAGCGAGAGCGGGACTTCGCGCCCCGTGATGGCGAGGCCGAGGGGGCGCGTCTTGGACCCGCTCAACAGGTGCTGACCACTTGGAGAGAAACGGTTGCCGATGATGATATCCCCGATCACGCCGACCTGGTCGCCGCGGCGCGAAACCCACATCTGGACCGGCTCATCCCCGTGGCTGACGATGCGCAGGTTGCCCGCGAGGATTGCCTTCACGTTGCCCTGGGCGTCGCGGCGAACCTCGAGCTGTTCGCCTTCCTGCGGCTGCGGCGGCGCAGCGGGTTGCTGTGCCTGCGGTGTCAGCGCAGTGAACGCCTGTTCGAGGGTGTTGAACGGCAGCCCAGGCGCGGCCTCCGCTGCGCTCAAGTGAACCGTCTGAGCGATGCCGGGCTCAGCCACAAGCGAGAAGGCGAAGTCAACCCGGTCGGGGCGGTCTGCGCGCGCCACCTCCAGCACAAACGGTCCGGCGGGCGCCTGCAACTCCACGGCCTCGCCCAGGGGTATGGGCTTCGCCTGCGCACCGCGAACTCGCGCCACGTGCTTCGGCAGTGCGGGGCTCTGGTTCACAACCCGCAGCACAGGCTGAAGCGACTGCAGGAACTGCTGCTGCTCAGGCGTTACCGGAACTCCCGCGAATGTGGCCGTGCGCCCCAGCTTGTCATTGGTCTCGGCAGACTGCGGGCGCAAGCGCACCGCCTCATACCATGCCATCTCCGCCTCGGCCGGCAGCTCATTATCCTGGCACCAGGCATACAGCTCGGCCCAGTGCGCGGCGGCCGCATCGGCATCCGCCCCCTGCTCTTCCTCCAGCGTCTGGGCGAGTTGCGTCTTGAACTGTTCTGCCTTCTTGGTTGCCGCCTCTCGCTTCTGCCTCAGTTCGGCTATCAGTTGCTGGGGCACGGAGTAAGCCATCTGCTGGACCGCTGGCGGAGCTTGCCGGGCAGCGGCCGGCGCGGGGCGCGCCGCTGGCGCGGGCCTCTCGGCCGGCGGCTGTTGGGCCTGAACGGGTTGCTCTTCCTTCTGTCCGGCCAGTCGCACGGCGAACCAGATGAGCCCGACCAGAACGCCCAACGCCACCACAATCCCGGCGCCGATCAGTATCGGCACGAAGTTGATCCCCTTGCGCTCGACGACGGCCTCCGCCACCTCTCCGGTCCGGATGTCCGCCCCGCACTCGGGGCAGTAGGCATCCCTCACGCCGAGCACGGCGCCGCAGGCGGGGCACTTGGTGCGGGCCGGATTATAGACGTGACCCTTTTCGTTCTGCTCGTGGTCGTTACCATCGTCGACCCCGGCGAGGGAGAGCACTCCGCTATCGAGCGCTGCCTCAGCCGCATGAATCGACTCGCCGCACTGAGGGCACTCCACGAAATCCCCCGCCATCTCGTCGCCGATCTTGAAGCTGTGACGGCACTGATCATTGGGGCATGTGACCTGGATGGGCACGGCTTTCTCCTTAATTCTGCACTGATGGGTCAGTTTCGAGTCTATTTTGCCGGTCCTGAACTGTCAAGTGTGGCGGGCGCGCGCGCCCTTGCCAGAATCTGGGAGTGGGCGCCCCCAACCACAGCCCAATCCCCGGTGGGCAACCGCCCGCCGGCAGCGCCTCCTGAGCGAGTGTGCATATTCCGTAACGCCTTTCCAATATACGCTTTATGTGCTCATAGACGCGCCGAGGTGAAGTTCGCCTGTGGATTCAAGGCTTGATTTTCTCGCCGGGCCGCATTATACTGGTGTCTTAGCTTGGGTACTGTGGGGGGTCGTACCCATAGCACGTCATCTCCAGTAGTGCAACACATGAGTGCAAGAACGCTGACAATACACCGCGCCGCGACCGAGGGCTCGGCCACGCAGGCCGCCTGCCGGTGCGAGAAGAACGTCTCGCCGGACAAGATAAAGGCCCTGCGCAAGGTGGCACAGACGGGCTTCTGCGAAGGGGCGCACTACCAAACCGTGCGCGCCGTGGGCCCTGCCCGCGTGACGCTGCGCACCGACGAGCCCGCACTCTGGAGGCTGTGGAACGAGAACTGGTTCGACGCCGAAGGCGAGGGCTCGCGCGCCGAAGGCGGCCGAGTCACGGTGACCGCGAGCGTTGCGCGCCACGAACCGGAGGCCTACCTCTGCCCTCAGTCCGGGGATGTCGTGTTCCTGGGCTGCGCCGACTACACCCTGTGCCGCGAATGGACGCTCGGCATGGCCGCATCGCTGGCAGTGCGCGAACGCTGGGTCGGCCTGCAGGCAGCAACCCTTATCAGTGGCCAGGGGGCCACGCTGCTGCTGTGCCCCGATGCGGCCGTTCTCGCTGCGTGCGCGATGATGGCGGCGCTCGATCTGGGCTGCGGCGTGCAGGGGCTCACCTGGTGCTGGCTGCGCGGCGACGGCGACTCGCGCGTTCTGGCGCACCGGGCCGAGAGGGCGTTCGCCGCGCCGGCAGAGGCCGCGTTCTACGACAAACGCATCGCCCGGGCGATGGACGCCGCCACAGTGCCCCAGGTGATCCGGCACAAGCGGCGCTGCACGAACCTCGAGTGCCTGCGCCACGTGGCACGGGGGGAACGCGCCTGCGCCCTGGACAGAGGGGCCGAACGCTGCTACTGGGCCGATGCCGGTGTGCTGGCGCTGCTGCCGCAGGGCGCCATTAGCGCAAGGCCGCCGAGCGCCGAGCCCCTTCCCGTGACCCGAATGGTGCTGCTGACAACCCGGGAAGGCGAACAGACCACGACCCACCAGCTCTCGCCCCGTAAGGCAGTGGGCCGGCTGAAGAAAAGTCCGAACGGCGAAACCATGCATTGGTGGACTCCGCCCCTTGCAGAGCCGCTGCACGCCACCTACGCCAGGCTGCTACTGCAGTGCGCAGAGCAGAGCCGGCCGCTGGAGATCCGCACTGACCCGAGCCGGCTGTCCGAGGGCGTCGGGCTCCTCGCAGAGAGCATGGAGGGCTGAACATTACACCCGCGAAAGGCACCCAAATAGTAGAGGGGTGAACAAAAGTTCCGTACTGACGAAGCGGACCCGTTGCGGCGCCGACGGTGCCGGGCCAACGGGCGAAAAGCCACACCGTTACCCGAAGCATGATCCCAGTTATGGCCAACACACTGAGAGCCAGTTACTACGACGTTCTGAACGTCGGGAAGGACGCAACCCAGCCCGAGATCAAGAGGGCCTTCCGCAAACTCGCCAAGAAGTATCACCCCGATACAAACCCGAAAGAGGGCGATTCGGCGGCGAAGAAGCTGCAGGAAGTGATCACCGCATACCGCGTGCTGAGTAACGAACGCGAGCGCGCCCGATACGACGTGCTGATGCAGACGAACCCCACGTTCGAAGAAGAGGCGCGACGCACCCAGGCGCGCACCCTTAAGGAATACGTAACCGACATCCTGAACGACCTGCTGTCCGGGCGCAGCCGCCGAGCACTGAACACCTACGATGAGCTGCGCGAACGCGGAGACTTCAAGCTGGAGGAGTTCCTCGACCCCAAGGACTACCTGGACTGCATCTTCCTGCTGGCAGAACAATGCGAGAAGGCAGAGCGCTTCCAGGAGGCGGCCGCCCTCTACGAAGAACTCTACGAACGCGAGAAGGAACCACCCCGGCAGAGGTATTTCTTCGAGACCGTCGAGAGCCGCATCAAGAAGCTCTACAGCCGTAAGCTGCCACGGGAGGCCCGCACTGCGGAAGAGGAGATCGCCTGCTACGAGCGCATCCTCAAGTTCGACCTGGACAAGAGCGAGAAGGCGTTCATCCTGAAGAAGATCGCCGAGGTCCACGTGCGCGTCGGCTGCGAGGAGCGCGCCAAGGAGATCTTCAGTGAAGCGCTCAACCTGAAGCCCGGCCTCAAAGGCACCGCCACCATCCGCGAGAGCCTCGGCATGGAAGACGTTTGAGCGCACAGGCCGCCGCGAACAGCCCGGAGACGGCATCCGCCGGCCGGGCTGTTCGCATGTACGCCCGCGCCGGCGCACTTGCATCGGGACTGCACGGATGGCTATCATACATTTGTAGAGATGATCCGCGCCCCACTCCATCGACATAGTGAGGGGAACGATGGCCAAGGGTCTGACTGACCGGCAAAGAGAGGTCTTCGAGTTCATCCGCGACGTGATGCGGGTGGACCACCGCCCGCCAACCGTACGGGAGATCGCCGACCACTTCGGCTTCCGCAGCCCGAAGGCGGCCACCGACCACCTGGACGCGCTCGAACGCAAGGGCTACATACAGCGCCGCGACCGCAAGGCGCGCAACATCGATGTGCGCGAGGAACTCGCCCCCGAGGGCATCCCGCTGGTCGGCCGCATCGCCGCCGGCTCGCCCATCATGGCCGTGGAAAACCTCGAGACCTCGCTCTCGACGACCGACATGTTCGACGTCGACGAGATGACCTTCGCCCTCCAGGTCGAAGGCGAGAGCATGACCGGCGCCGGCATCATGCCCGATGATTACGTCATCGTCGACGGAGACGGCGAAGTGAAACGGGGCGACATCGCGGCCGTGCGTATCGGCGACGAATCCACCGTCAAGCGCGTCTACGTGGATGGAGGCCGGGTCAGGCTGCGCTCGGAGAACCCCGCCTACGAGGACATCATCGTCGATCAGGATTCCCCCGAATTCGCGCTCTACGGGCCCGTCGTCGGCGTTATGCGCAAGCTGCGCTGAAAGCCGTCCTAAGCGAGCGCCCCCGCGCACGAGCTGCCGCAACCCGCCGTGCAGCCGAAACAATGACGCCCCGTCACGATGCGCCGTCCCACCAGGGTCGCCACGTCGAACCGGCTCACGTGGTCGGGGGCGCCGTGGTCGACCGGCCAGCCGAGCGCCAGGTTGAAGTCGCAGTCGTACAGCGTGCCGTCCCACCCGACGCTCACCTGGTGCCTGCACATCAACCGCTCCACGGTGGTGGGGTTGTAAGCGCGGCGCAACAGGTCTCGATACTCCTCTTCGCGCCCCTCTCGCCGCAGCTCCGTCAGAAACCGACCGAGGGGCATGTTGGTAATGGTCAGCAGGTTCGTGAAACCTATGCCGAACCGCTCGCCCAGTTCGCGCCGGTAGTCCTGCTCCAGCTCCGCCTGGGCTGGGGGCAGCGACGGACCACCGGGGTTGTATACCAGGTTGAGCTGCAGTTCTGGTTCGAAGCCGTATCCCTCGGCGTTCAGGCGACGAATGGCCTCTACGCTCCTCGCGTAAACGTGCTCGCCCCGCTGAGCGCGCACGTTCTCCTCCAGGTAACAGGGCATGCTTGCCACCAGGCGCACCCCCAGCTCGCGGAAGCGCGCCGGCATATCCTGCAGGCCCTCCTCCAGCAGCACCGTCAGGTTCGTGCGCACCTGCACGGCGCGCCCCCTGTGCCGCAGCGCGCGGATGAACCGCAACAGGTCGGGATGCAGTTCCGGCGCGCCTCCCGTAACGTCCACCAGGCCGCAGTCGGCCTCCTGGGCGGCGTCCACCGCCTTGCGCATGACCGACCAGTGCATCTGCTCCGAGCGCTCCGGCGAGCAGGCCAGATGGCAGTGAATGCATGCCTGGTTGCAGCGCAAGCCGACGTTTACCTGTAGAGTCTCTATGCCCTCGCTCTGCAACCCTTTCCCCTTCGTCTCGGCCAGCCTCCGCTCGAAGTCGTTCGGCTCAGCCTCCGCGGCGAACGCAGCCGGGTCGCCGACCATCGCTCAACCCCCTTTCAGACACGCTATACCGGGCATCTCCATGCAACGGTGGCGCTCAGCGCCCCGCCGCACCGGCCCAAAGCCCCGTTTCAGGTTAACCGCACGGCCCGTAAACGTCAAAGAAACCGCAGCGCGGATGAAACAAAACCCGCGCGGCGCTGTTTGCTATAGTAAGAGCGTGATCAGCACGTTGAGGAGCCGTCCGTGGAACTGACCGACGATGACTTGATGCGGATGTACCGGCACGGAGACGCGGACGCGTTCGACGCGCTGTTCGACCGCTACCACCGGTCGGTCTACGGCTTCGCGTGCTCCATGCTCAACGCGAACGGCGCGGCTCAGGACGTCCTGCAGGAGACCTTCCTGGCGGTTGCCCGTGCAGCGAGGGATTACGAGCCGCGGGGCCGCTTCCGCAGTTGGCTCTTCCGGATAGCGCGCAACCTGTGCCTGAACCGCCTGGCGGTGGAACGTCGCCGGCGCGAGGCCCTCGACGAACTGCCCGTGCAGTTCTGCCGTCCGCCTTCCCATCGCCCGCAACCCGAGCAACTGGCAGCGGCGAATGAGTCGCGCGAACTGCTGCGCAGGCGCCTGCTGATGCTCCCCGAACGACAGCGCGAGGCGCTGGCGCTGTACGCCTTCGAAGGCATGAAGTACCGGGAGATCGCAGAGACGCTGCAGACACCGATCGGGACCGTCAAGACACTCATACATCGCGCCCGCGCCGCCCTCGCGCAGGCACTGGAAGACGAAGGACACGAGATATGAACTGCACCATCTCCTATGAGGAACTGGCCGCACTGTCCGCCGGTGACTTGCCGCCGGAGCGGGAAGGCGAACTACACCGGCACAGCGACGTCTGCAAGCTGTGCCGGGCCCGCCTGGCGAAGCTAACACAGGTTGACAACGAGCTGAACTCCCTGGCGCCGCCCCCTCCGTCCGCCCCGATGCTTCTCGAGGTCCGCCGGGCCCTCGGCGGCGAAGTGCGGGGGGTGCCCGCGCGCGAAGTGATGACACTGGCAGAAGCCGCAGAGTTCCTGCGTGTGCGCGCCGACGATGCCTGCGAAGTGCTCGACGAGCTGCCGCTCTTCGAGATCGCCGGCAAGCTTCGCGTGCGGCGCAGCCGGCTGCTGGCCTGGGTCGAGGAGCGCGAATGCCGCTACGCCCGTGAGCGGGCTGAAAGCGATGTCGCGCGAATGCTCTCGTCGTTTCGCTGAAAGGAGCACGAGCATGACCGAGCACGAAACACACCTGGCGTTCTGGCGTGGCTTCGCACAGAGGCTGGAGCGTGGCCTGCCGCTGGTTGAGGCATTGCGCGAGACGAGTTCCACGTTGCCAGAGACCGATAGCGCGGAAAGGGTCCGCCATGTCGCCGACGCGGTGGAAGGCGGCGCCAACCTGTCACAGGCCCTGGCGGAGCACCCCGACATGTTCACGCGCACGCAAGTGGAGCTGATGCGTGCGGGCGAGTCCGGCGGGGTCGTCGACATCGTCGCGCGCCGCATCCTGGAGAGCATCGAGCGAGGGTTCATGCCCTTGCCCGGCGTGACAGCAGGGCCGCACGCGGTGGTGGCCTACTGGCGGCTCCTGGCGCTCATGCTCAACAGCGGCGTTCCGCTGCTGAGAGTGCTGGAGTGCCTCCGCCACGACCTCGCCGAAGGCGAACTGGCCGACGCGACGGGCGAGATGCACGCAGCGCTGCTCGCCGGGTGCGCCATCACCTCCACAATGGACGAGCATGCCGAGATATTCCCCGATGAGGTCCGCAAGACAATGGAACTGGCGGAGAGCCGCGGCGAATTGGCGGAGGCCGCCGCCAGAGTCGCCGAAGCGATGGAATCGCGGGATCTGGGGCGCCTGATGGAGGGTCAGACCTTCGTGGGGGCCGAGATGTCCCCCGCCCATTCGCTCGTCAACACCAGCATCCTGTGGGCGCTCCAGAGCGGGGCGAGCGACATTCACTTCGAGCCGGGGCAGCAAGGCAACTGCCGCGTGCGGCTGCGCATCGACGGCGTGATGCACGAGATGGAGTTCCCCCAGGACGTGCCCGAACCCCTGGAAGACCCCCGCCCCGTGCCGCAGCAGGAGGTCGTCAACCGCGTGAAAGTGATGGCCGGCCTCGACGTGGCCGAGAGGCGCCTGCCCCAAGACGGTCGCATCCAGATGCGGGGCGGCCCGGACAGAAGCATGACGAACTATGACCTGCGCGTCAGCACGGTGCCGGTCCTCCGCGGCGAACGCGTCTGCATGCGCATCATCAAGCCGCAGCACGCTCGGCTGAGCCTGCCAGGGATCGAGTTCCTCGACGACGACCTGGCGAAGGTGAAGGACCTGCTGCGCCGACGGTTCGGGCTGATCCTTATGTCCGGCCCCACGGGCTCCGGCAAGACGACGACCCTCTATGCCATGTTCAACGAGGTGAGCCACCCCGGCCTATGCGCCATGTCGGTCGAGGACCCCGTGGCGTACGAGCTCGAGGGCGTCTGCCAGGTCCAGGTGGATCCGCGCGTCGGCCGAACCTTCGCCCGCTCCATCCGCAGCATTCTGCGCCAGGACCCTGACGTCATCATGATCGGCGAACTGCGCGACACCGAGAGCGCCAACCTCGGGGCGCAGTGCGCGTTGACGGGCCACCTGACGATGGCATGCCTGCATGCTGAGACGGCGCTTGAGGGGCTCAAACGGCTCCTGGACATGGGGGTTCCACCGTTCGTGGTCAACGCCTGCGTGACTGGCACCATCAGCCAGCGATTGGTACGCAAGCTCTGCGACAAATGCAAAACGCCCACAAAGGTCGCCCCCGCCATGCTGCCGGCCGAGGCGCACGACTGGGCGAGGGAACTCTCCGGCCCTACGTTCTACGAGGCTGTCGGCTGCGACGAATGCCGCGGCACGGGCTACCGTGGCCGCGCCGCCATCCACGAAGTGCTCGTGCCCGGACCCATGGTGCGCGAGGCCATCGCCGCCGATGCGCCGCTGGAGCAAGTGACGCACGCCGCGCGAGAGGAGGGCACGCGCTCCCTGCTTATGGGCGGGTTGGAGAAAGCGGCACGGGGCATCACCACGGTGCAGGAGGTGCTGCGAGTCGCACCGCCGGCCGAGATGTAGAAGGGCTCGCAAGACGGCGGCCCAGCACCGACCGTGACCCGCCACATACGCTGACAGTCAAGCCGGGCCGGCGTGTCGGTCCTTCAGCACGGCCGGCCACGGCCCCGAGCACCAGCGCGCCGAGACATCCCCGCAAGCATAGGCGGCGTCTCCGTGAGCGGCGCAGAAGGTTCTCTTGATGCCGCCTCGCATCGCCCCCCGAGCCCCGATCGGCAAAGCTTGCGTCGTCCTGCTGTTGAATCCCCGGCCCCTCTTGGCCCAAAATAGATGGGGGCCCTTGTGGATGCAGATGGGCGCCCACTCAACCAGATGGAGGCGACCGACCGTGAACGAAGGCGACCGCAACCGCTTGCTGGAAGCGCTCGAACACGAGGAGAAAGCCATCAAGCTGTACCGACGCTACCAGCGAGAGGCCGACGACGAGCGGCTGCAGGAAATGTTCGAGCAGTTCGCCATGAACGAGAGCTGGCACGCCGCCGCCATCCGTCGGAAGCTGGAGGCGCCGAAGGAATAGCATGGCTGACCAGAGCGCACCACGCGTCTATCAGGGCCTGGCCATCGCCGAGGGCGTGGCGATCGGCAAGGCGAAGATCTGCGACACTGGCCACTTCCCCGCCCGGGTGCCCCGCTACCACATAAACGGCGAGGCCATAGAGGGCGAGGTGGACAGGTTCGAGGCCGCCTGCCGGAAGACTCGCGCCGAGCTGGAGGAACTGGCCGAACGGGTGAGCCAGCGCCTGGGCGAGCGTGAGGCCGACATGATCCGCGCCCAGGCCATGATGGTCGACGACCCGGCCTTTGTGGCCGAGGTCGAGCAGATCATCGTCGAGGACCAGATGAACACCGAGGCGGCCGTGGCCGCCGTCATGGAACGGTTCGAGCAACTGGTCGAATCGCTCGACGACCAGTATCTGCGCGAGCGCAGCAGCGACATCCGCGACGTCGGCCGCCGCATGCTCGGGCATTTGCTGTTCACCGACGGGGAGATGGAACCCCGGCTCGCCGAGCCGGCCGTCGTCCTGGCCGACCACCTGGTGCCCTCGCTCACCGTGCGCCTCGACAGGGACAAGCTGCTCGGCTTCGCGACCGAGCACGGCGGCGAGACCTCGCACGGCGCCATACTGGCACGCTCGCTGGGCATACCGGCAGTCACGGGCCTGACCAACATCGCCCGCGAGGCGATCGACGGCGAAACGGTGATCGTGGACGGTTTCAAGGGCCTGGCCATCGCCCGGCCCACCGAGGAGCAACTGGCGAACTACGAGCGCCGCGCGGCGGAGTTCCGCGACCGGCGCCTCAGCCTCATCGCACGCGCCTGCGAACTGGCCGTCACCCGCGACGGCGTCCGCGTGCAGGTGCCGGCCAACATCGGGCGGCTGGAGGAGGTCGAGCTGGCCAAGCAGTACGGCGCCGAGGGCATCGGCCTCTACCGCACCGAGGTGGACTACCTGACGCAGACAGCGCTGCCGGCCGAGGACGCCCTGGCCGAGGAGTACAAGCGCGTGACCGCGGCCTTCGCCGCGGAGGGGGTCGCCTTCCGGGCGCTCGACATCGGGGGCGACAAGTTTCCCCCGTCGGTGCCCCTGGCCCATGAGCGGAACCCCTTCATCGGCATGCGCGGGCTGCGACTGCTGCTCGAGAACGTGGAGGACCTGATGCTGCCCCAGTTGCGGGCGCTGATCCGCGCCTCGGCCGAGGGCCGCCTCTCCATCATGTACCCCATGATCGCGGACGTAGCCGACTTCGACGCCGCCCTGGAGCTCTTCGAAAAGGCCCTGCAAGAGGTGCGCGAAGCCGGGCACGCCATCGGCGAAGAGATGCGGCAGGGCATCATGATCGAAGTGCCCAGCGCCATACCCATGCTGCCAGAACTGCTGGAGAGGGCGGATTTCGCCAGCGTCGGCACCAACGACCTGGTGCAGTATCTGCTCGCCGCCGACCGCAACTCCGACCGCATGGCGCAGGCATACGACCCGTTCCAGCCGGCCGTCATCCGCACGCTGAAATCCATCTACGACGCCGGCCAGCAGGCGCAGACGCCGGTCAGCGTCTGCGGCGAGGTCGCCAGCGACCCCTGTTTCCTGCCGCTGCTGGTGGGCATCGGCTTCCGCATGGTCAGCGTGAACGTCGGCGCGCTGCCGAACGTAAAGCGTGTGGTGCGCAGCATCAACGTGGGTGACTGCGAGAAGCTGGCCCAGCAGGCCCTGCGAGTGCGCACCGGAGACGAAGTCCGCCGCGCCGCCCACGGCTTCCTGGAAGAATGCCTGGATTCGGAGTGAGCGAGCGCCCTGCTCACCCCGCTGCGGTTCATTCCCCCTCGCCGTGCAGCCAGCGCAGGCCCTGCGGCCAGCCGGCCCGCGAGTGCTCCAGAATGTCCCGGCTGTACTGGTTCAGCCGCGACTCCGCGTAGTCGTAGCGGTGGCTCTCCCAGATGAAGTAGTTGGCGACGGCGGCCGCCCGATACTGCTCCGCCACGGCGTAGGGATGCGGGCCGTGCCGGCGGATGACCTCCGGCCGTTTCATCAGATCCCACACGCTGGCCGGTCGGGCGTTGCTCCGGTAGACGATGCCCGCCACGGCGTCCACGGCGCCCCACTCGTCCTCGCGGTAAGCCTCGATAACGGCATGGCCGCTGTAGGCCCGCTCGGTGTCGGCCAGATAGACGATCCGCGCGGGCATGCGCAGCACCTGGCACATGGCGCAGGCCACGCGCGCCACGTCCGTGCACCAGTCGGATCCGCGCCGGATGATCTCCTCCTCGGTGCCGCCGACGAGCATCCGGGCGGGATCGTCAGGGGCGTAGTCACCGAGCGCCGCGCAGTACGCCGCAATGCCGTCCACCTGGTCCTCAGGCTCCTTCACGGCCCCGACCGCATCCTCCACGTAGCGTTCCAGCTCCGCGCGCGAGCCGTAGTCGTACGGCACCCTGGTCGGCGTGAACTCGCCGTAGAGCCAGTCGGCCGTCTCGCGACAAAGCCTGACCATGCTCTTCATCAACTCCCGATCGACGGAGCCCGGTGCGTGCGGATCGAGTTCAAGCATCCGCCGGTAAGCCGGACCGAACTGGTCGATGCCGCTGTAACGCTCCAGGTTAGGCCCCATGGGCATGCCCTTCGCAAGTGTCATCAGAAGGTCTGCATCCGGTGTCACGATACGGTATCGCCGGGCAACGACGCGCGCAAGTTAGGTTGCCGGCAGCGGCGCGGACTGCTATGCTCGTTTTCTCATCCGAATCCGGGGAGGCACGCCATGCGACGGGAGATGGTGCTGTTCGAGACGGGAGGCCCGCATAACACCGAGGCGACCCTGAACGCGGCGCGCGAGCGTTCGGACGAACTGGGCGTCCAGCACATCGTGGTCGCCACCTCGACCGGTGAGACGCTGGTGAAGGCGCTCGACGCGTTCGAGGACACGGACTGTGCGCTTGTCGGCGTAACGCTGCTGGCCGGCTACTGGGACGTCTACGAGCAACCCGATCTGCTGAAGATCGAAGAGGCCGAGGCGCGCGGCGCCGTGGTGCTCACCGCCACCCATGCGCTGATGGGAAACGTGGGCACGGCGATCCGCGATAAGTTCGGCGGGGTGCCCGCCTGCGAGCTGATCGCGCACACCTACTACACATTCAGCCAGGGCATGAAAGTGGCGGTGGAGGTGGCAGTCGGCGCGGCGGATGCAGGGCTGGTGCCGACCGACGACGAGGTCATCGCCATCGGCGGCACGGGGCGCGGCGCAGACACCGCCGTCGTGCTCCGGCCGGCCTGCAGCATTCATTTCTTCGACGTGGCCGTGCGCGAGGTAATCGCGATGCCGCGGGGTTGAAGGCCCGCCCGCGCAACTCACCGCACTTCGATGCGCCGGCCGCAGGAGCGACACCGGATCTGTGAGGCGCTGAAGCTGGGGCTTAGCTGCACCGTGCTGCCGCACGAACAACGGAAGGACTGCCAGGTGCCCGCCTCACGCTGAACGACAAGCGGCTCCTGCCGGCCCGACGGGCGGGCCCGCCCGTCGTTCGCCTGCTGCTGCGCGGCGCTGCCGCCCCCGACCGCCGCGGCGCCGGCGGCGGCCAGCATGGCAGCCCGGGGTATCGGCACCACGCGCCCGCAGCGGGGGCAGCGAATCTCGTCGCGCTCGTAGCTCGGCGGCACCTTGGTCTTCAGCCCGCACACGCAGCTCAGGAACAGGAAGCCGTCCATGCGGTGGAGCATGTCGACGGCCTCGCGTGCTTTCTCCATCCCGCTTTTCTCCTGCTCTTCGGACGGCTCACGGATCGGGGCGGAGTCCGCCTCTTGCAGCGTGCGCTCGCCGATCAGCCTCTCACCTGCGATCTGCTCGAACGCCTTCTCGTACTCAGCGTAGGCCGCATTGCCCATGGCGCGCAGCACCTGCACGCGCTGCGCGGTCGGGGGGTGCGTGCTCCACAGGCTCGCCGCGCCGCCCGCCTTCAGCGGATTCACGGTGAACATCGGCGCGACGGCGCGGTTGACGCCCTCCATCTTCGCCGCCGAGCTCGATATCTTCTGCAGCGCGCTCGCCAGCCCCGCCGGATAGCGGGTGAAGCGGGCCGAACAGGCGTCCGCCAGGAACTCCCGCCGGCGCGAGCACGCGAAGTAGAGCAACTGCGCCAAGAACGGCGCGAGCACGGCGAACACCAGGGCGATGACGACCAGGACGATCGCGCCTCCGCCGCCCCCCTTCCCGCGCGAACGGCGCCTGCCTCGCCCGGAGTAGAACACACTGCGCAGGAAGACGTCCGCCAGTATCACGATAGCGGCCACCATCACGCCGGCCAGCACCATGAACTTCGTATCGTTGTTCGTGATGTGGCCGATCTCGTGTGCTACAACGCCCTGCAGCTCGTCACGGTTCAGGCGCATCAGCAGGCCCGTGGTGACGGCGACGGCCGCCTCTTGCCGCGTGCCGACCGCAAAGGCGTTCGGGGCGTTGTTGTCGATCACGTAGACGCGCGGCATCTTCGGCAGGCCCGCCGCGATCGTCATCTCCTCCACTACGTTGAAGACGACCGGGTAGTCGTCCTTCGTGATCTCGCGCGCCCCCGCGCTCGAGAGCAGTATGCGCCGCCCGCTCATCAGCGCCGTCAGCCACAACATCAGCCAGACAAACGCCGCCACGACCACCCCGGTGAGGGCCCCTATGGAGCGGGGCGCGACCCGACCCGTCACGTAGCCCTCGGCCGCCAGGCCGATCACGTATCCCAGCGCGATCAGCAGCAGTGCGAGCCCAAATATGAGCGCCACGGAACGGCGCTTATTGGCGCGTATCGCTTCCCACATGGTCAGGGCACGTGCAGTTGATGTGATGCGGTTGAGGGTCGGTGGTGGCCTCCCCTGCTGCTCGCTGGTCGGGCCGGCGTGGCCTCAGCCGCTCAGAACTCCACCTCGGGCACCTCTCGCTCGGCCTCGACCTCCAGCTCGAAGAACTCGCGCTCGCCGAAGTTGAACATTCCGGCCACGATGTTGACCGGGAAGCTCTGGATCCGCGTGTTGTAGGTCATCACCTCGTCGTTGTAGAACTGGCGGGCGAATCCGATCTTGTTCTCGGTCGAGGTCAGTTCCTCCTGCAGGGCCAGGAAGTTCTGATTCGCCTTCAGGTCGGGGTACTGCTCGACGACGAGGAAGAACTGCCCCAGGGCGCTGTTGAGCTGGCCCTCGGCCTCTGACGCTTCGCCCGGGCTGGCGGCCTGGCGGGCCAGGTTGCGCGCCTCGGTGACGGCCTGCAACGTCTCGCGCTCGTGCTTCATGTAGCCCTTGGCCGTCTCGACCAGGTTGGGGATCAGGTCATGCCGGCGCTTCAGTTGCACGTCGATCTGCGCCCAGGCGTTCTTCACCCGGTTGCGCAGCCGCACCAGACCGTTGTAGGTCATCACCAGCCACAGCACGATAATCACGACGAGAGCCACCACCACGATCAGAACGACCAGTCCCGGGCCCATCGCTCTCCCTCCCTGTCAGGTTCGGCCGCGCCCATCGGTGCCTCCCAGGGCGCGGCACGCCGGTGCAACACTCTCACGTCGCGGCGCCGGAGTCCTCCGGGCCGAGGTCCGCAAAGAAGCGCGCCAGCACGTTCCGCTCCGGCGCGCCGGCCGCCCGCACCACGGCCCGCAGCTCGCCGTGGTCGAACCACATGCCATGTTCGCGAGGACAGCGGTCCAGCACGATCGGCGGGTCAGTGCGTGTAGCCACCTCGCCCATCGCCCTGCCGCAGACCGCACACGGGCGCTTGCCGCCCGGCGGCCGGCCGCTTGCCGGGCGTTCGAGGGCCGCCAGCAGCTCGGCCTCCAGCGCACCCGTCCGCTCACCGATCAGCTCCAGTTCGCCCGAGTCGAGCCAGACGCCGGCGCACTCGTAGCAGTAATCGACCTCAACGTGCTCGAACTCGAGCACGAACATCTCCACCTCGCATACCGGGCAGCGCACGACTTGCCTCCCCAGCTTGACTTGTGGAGTATCCTACCCCTTTGTGTGGGCGCGTGGCAACTGTTCGGCCCGCGGCGTGGCCCTTCCCGAGGGTTCGGTTCTATGGCATCATATCTTTCCCGGACTCAGGCACGCCGGCCAACCCGACGGAGGCAAACCCATGAGATGGTACTTCGCCGTTCTGTGCACAGCGTGTGGCTTCGGCCTTCTTTTGCTGAGCGCTTCGATGAATGCGGCACGGCTGCCCGATACACAGAATGCCGTACTCCTGGTCGCCCGTCCCGGCGCGCCCAAGCCCGAAGACGAGCTGCAGGCCACCCCTCTGCGTGTGCGCAGCCTGCCGACGCCCGCAGCGCCCTATTCGTCAGCGGCCATACCGGGCGGACTGCCCTGGCAGTCCGAGACCGCCTACCGGCTGACCGTGCGCGAGCAGCTCGTGATTGCGAAGGAGCGCTCTGGGCTTCTACAGGAGCTCGCCCTCCAGTCCGGGCGCCTGCCCCGCCCCTATGCGCCGGAGGCGCTCGCCGGCGCGCTCGCAAGCTCCACCGACCGCCTGGAGGTCGACGGACGCCCGCTCGATATCGTCGGCGTGCTGGCGCCATCGGAGACGCTTTTCGCCACCTCGTATATTACGCGCGCGGACGCCTTTCCGGCGCAGGAAGTCGACCCGGAGCGCCCCGAGATCCACACCGCCTACCTGCTGCGCGGCGTGCACAACGCCCCGACGGCCCTTGAACGTAAGCGCCTCGCTGAGGCATTTCCGCGGGCCCAGTACGCGGCCGTGACCAGGAGCCCGCGCGCGAGCGCGTTGGGTTTCTGGCTCTACGTGGCCGGAACCCTTCTGCTGCTGGCGGGGGCGACAATGCTCGCCTGGCGGGCTATCTGCGCCCTGGCGAAACGTTGGGAGGGCGGCATCGGCGGCCACGCGCTGGGGCAGGTAGCGCGGCGGCCGTGGCTCTTCTTCGGCCTGCATGGGCTGGCCTTCGGCCTCTACCTGCTCTTCGCACTGGCGGCATGGGCGGCTCCGGAGGTGCAGCAGCTTCTGCTGACGGCGGTGCGGGCGAACGTCGAACAGGGGGGTGGGCCGCTCGCCTTCGCCGCCGAAGCGTATGTGGCAAGGAGCATACCCCTTGCGGCCCTGCGGACGCTTCTGGTCAACCTGGGCGTCGGCTCGCTGGTCTCCATCACGCTGCCTTCGCTCGTAATCCCCGGGGTCGGCGTGCTCATGCTGGCGTTCCGGTTCGGCGTCTGGGGCCTGCTGCTGAGCCCGACGACGCTGGACCTTTCACGCCTGATGACCTGGCACACGATCACGCTGTTTCTGGAGGGCGAGGGCTACATCCTGGCCGCCTTCTTCGGGCTGCTGGTGCCGATCTACCTGTTCAGCCCCGGCAAACAGGGCAGGGCCTGGCAGCGCTACGTTCGCGCCGTCGGGCTGAACGTGAAAGGCACGGTGGCGGTCGCCGTTGTGCTGACAGTGGCCGCCGTCTACGAGGCGGTCGAAGTGATCGCGCAGCTATAGGCGCCTGAACGGGAGCAGCCGGGGAGCGCTGGGACCGGCCGGTCAGTCCTCGTCGAGGCCGGGATCCAGCTTCGCGCCGGTGAAGTTCGCCAGGCGCGTGTCGGCGCTCTCGATCCCGGCACCCGTCAGGTCGGCCGCGCTCAGGTTGGCGGCCCGCAGGGCCGCCTTCTCGCCCTGCGGTTGACCGGCCAGCTACTTGCGGTGCGACTCCAGCACATGCTTCAGCTCTTCGCGGTTCATAGCCGCCCCCTTTTGCGCATCCGACAGAACAGTTCGCCGATTGCACCCATCCACGATAGCACAGGCCGGCGGGGTGCAAAAGCGCCGCGGCGAAGCATCACGGGCGGCCTGCGGCAGGCGCGAGCAGCGCTCGCCCGGCGCCGAAGTCGCGGTTGTGCGCCGCGAACCGGCCCCCGCCGCCGGCGCTGACGTGCGCATTCTCATCGCCCCAGCGATAGACGTAGCTCACGTCGCAGAGGCGCGGCCCCCAGGTGTGAAGCTCTCCGCAGCGCCGAAAGGCTTCCAGCAGCACCTTCGCCTGGCCGCTGTCGAGCATCCCGTAGCCCCCCAGTTCGAGCGCGCGACTGCGGCGGAAGACCATCTGGGCCTCGTAGACGTTCCGCCGCACCCCGCGCAGCCGCCACCGTCCCGGCGGCCCGACGCCGAGCCACGCGCTCTGCGGCTTGGCGCAGGCGGCGGACGGGTGGGCGAGCAGCCGCTCAACGCACTGAGAGAGGTGCCACGGCAGGCAGATGTCGTCGTCGTCCCAGTGGGCGACCAGCGGCGTCTCCGCCATCTGCAGCAGCGCCTGCCTCTTGTGCCCAAGGGTGGCGAAGCGCGGTCGCGTGTTCACCACGGCGACCGGCACCCCGCAGGCGGCGCCGAGGCGGACCGGCACCAGGGCATCGTTGAGGATGATGAGCCGCCTGGCCGGGTAGTCCTGTCGCAGGAAGCAGCGCACGGCCTGCGCCAGGCGGCTGAAGCGCCCGTACGTGGGGCAAAGCGCGGTCACGGCAGGCAGCACCCCGCCCATCAGCTATGCCACCAGCGGTAGAGCCAGCGGGCGCCGAGTGCGACAACGAACGCGAGCGCCGACAACACGACGATCCATCCGATCAGTGCAGCCATGGAACATACCTCCCTACAGAAGCAGAAGTGCAAGCGGAGCGATCACCGAGAGCGTTATCAGCACGATGGCCGCGATGGCGAGCCACGCGCCGCCGACCGACGGCGCCCAGAGCGCGAAGAGTGCCAGGCCCACCAGCACGCCGACCCCCGCCAGACCGAGCGTCGCCTGCTTGCCGAGCCGGTCGCGCTCCAGCTCGAGCTGCTCCGGCGACGGACCGTACATCGGCGCATCGACGGCCTGTTCGACGCGGCCGACATCCCGCACGCGGTCGGCGAGCGAAACCCGCTGGCTTCGCGACGCCGCATCCGTCCGCGTGGCCGTTCGCTGGCTCTGGCGCAGTTGCTGCAGCACGTCCCCGCCGGCCTCCACCCGCTGTGGTGCAGAGGCACGGGGCACGCTCTCCGTGCGGAGCGCCGTCGGCGCAGCGCATGAGGCAAACAACAGAACGGTGGTCAGGCAGGTGGTCATCCTCATCAGCAGGCTCCTTCTGGGTGTGCGAACGCCCGCACGGCGCGCTCGCGCTCGGCGTAGTGCTCCGGGTCGCACTCAAGTGCGGTGCCATGGCGCGGCAGCTCGCGCCACCGTCCGGCGAAGCCGCCAGGAACGAGATGCGCGTGGCCAAGCCCGCCCCCGACGTGCAGGCTGACGTAGATGTCGTCACAGCGGCGTAGCAGCCCGGCGGCTCCGGGCGCCAGCGGCACGCGCTCCAGCAGGGCGCGGCGCAGCAGCATGCAGCGGCCCTTGATCACGTCCGCGCTGGCGTCCTCGTCCCGGTCGGCGCGCATGTGCCGGCCGCCCTTGTAGGGCTTGCCCTCCACCGCCCGCCAGCCAAAAAGACCTACAATGCCGTCCGGGCAGCGCTCGCGGCAGGCTGCGACCAGGTCCGCCAGCACGCGCTCGTCCGCCAGGGCGAGGTCGTCGTCCATCGAGCAGACGAACTCCGTCGTGGCCAGGCTGGCGAGCCACCAGCGGGGGAAGCAGCCGAGGTTGCTGCGGCTGCCGGCGGCGATGTCGATCAGAGGGTGCTCGGCGATCGGCCGCTGCTCGGGACCGAAGTAGAGCGGATCGCCGTTGTTCCATAGCAGCACGCGCGCGGGCACGCTCTGGCCGGCGATCGAGTCCAGCACCGGGCCGATGTTCTTCGGGCGGCGCCAGTTCAACAGGCAGACGGTCACCAGGGCGTCGGGATGGGAGGCGCCGGCGTGGGAGGACGTGGCGGCCGGGGCGTCGCCGGCCGCAGCAGCGTCGGAGCACAGCGCCTCCGCATTCTCGCTTAGCGCCCTCAGGCGCTCCTGCTCTTCCTTGCGGAACTCGGTGGCTACCTGGTGCCGGTCGGCGGAGGGGTTGCACAGGATGCGCCCGCCGCGCCGCAGCACGGCCCGTGCAGTCTGCATGCATCGCTCCTGCACCTCGCCCGCAACGAGGACCAGGTCGGCGCCCCTGCCGCCGCAATCGCGGTCGAAGTCGACGTAGCCGGCGCCCACCTCCGCCTGGTGCAGAGTGATGCCGAGCCGCCTGCAGACATGGCGCCAGTTGCGGAAACGGTGCCCGGGCCGCTCCACGGCGTGGATCTCGGCGGCCGGCAGCCATCGGCGCACATCGAGCATGCCCTCGCCCGGTCGCCAGACGAGGATGCGCAGGCCCTTCCCGGCCGGGTGGGCGGTCGCCAGCGCGCGGCATGTCTTCTCGACCTCCGGCAGCCATGCGTGGTCGGGGTGCGGCGCCGTGCACGTGGCCCCCGCCCCGAGCAGGTGCGTCCAGACCAGATCCAGGTGCGCCGGCCAGGCATCCGGCGCGGCCTCGAATCCGGCCTCGGCGCAGCGCTCCGTCTCGGCCTTGCCGATGCGCGCGGTGCAGAAGTCGCGAAAGCGCAGGTCGAAGGTGTGCCGTCCGAACAGCAGCGCCGCGCAGCGGGCCACGTTCTTCCATATCTCGGCGGTCGCGTTCGGGACGGGGTTCTTCTCGCGGTAGCGGTGGGCGAGGACCACGTCGCGGCTCTGGAGGACGGGCACGCCGAGCAGGAACGCCTTCACGCTGAGCGCCTGCTCGCTGAAGCCCCACCGGCCGGCCGTGTCCTCCCAGAGCTGCCCGGTCGGTGCGGCGAGCCGGTGGGCGGTGGCGGCGCTGATCACGTAGCCGGCGCCCATCATGCAGGGCACGCGCGCCCATGCCTCGCGCTGGCTCTCCCCCCGCCACTTCGGCTGCAGGCCGTCCCGCACGCCCCAGTGCAGATCGCAGCCGCGCAGGATGCCCTTCGACGGGATGCCGCAACTGGCGGCGTTGACGACGGCCGGACGGCGAAGGGCCTGGACGGCCAGCTCCTCCAGCGCGCCGGCGGGGAAGCGCATGTGTGCGTCGTGGAAGCTGACCACGTCGGCCCCGACGGCGAGCGCCCAGCCGGCGTTGCGGCTGCGGCCGACGCCCTGCGGCTCGTCGTGGCGCAGGTAGCGCCGGTCGAAGCGACCGTTTCGAGGCGGCGGCGTGGTGCTGCTCAGGTCACAGCAGCCGTTGGTGGAGCCGTCGTCCACCAGGATGATGGTGAGCCGCGCCGTGCGGACCGACGTGCGCAGGCTCTGCCAGGTGGCCCAGACCTCGTCGCGGTCCTCGTTCCACGCGGTGATCACGGCGGCGATGTGGACATCGGTAAGAGGGCGGCGCTGTGGGCAACCCTCGCAGGAGTCGGCCCCGCGCACGCGACCCTCGCCGCTCGCCCAGCAGTGTACGCTCCATTCGTGGCAGCAGCCCTCCTGGAAGCGCTCGCCGTAGACACAGTCCGGGGGCTGCGGCGCGCCCTGCCGCGCGTGTCCATCCTGTGCGACGCTGGCCCAGTCAATC
>CAYQXJ010000005.1:117296-229903 GCA_964421565.1 uncultured candidatus Brocadiaceae bacterium | reverse complement strand
ACAGGCGCTCGGTGTCTTTGGCCGATTCACCACACGGGCGTATGGCAGGTAGCCTTGCATGCGGAAGCCGCCATGGCGCAGCGAGCGATCGGCCACTGAAGCCCACGCACTCCTTCGGGCGTTCTCGCGTGACAGAATAGCGCGGGGGGCGGGGCAAGCTGCGGGAGCTTGACAGCCTGCAGGGGGCGTCTGATAATATGTTTTCGCGTCGGTGCGGATGTGGCGGAATTGGCAGACGCGCCAGGTTGAGGGCCTGGTGGACCTAAACCGTCCATGGGGGTTCGAATCCCCCCATCCGCACCATTCCACGGCCTTGCCCTGCTCCCCACCGCATAGCGCGCTCACCTTTCGCACGGCAAGGGGCGCATGGGGGAGATGAGCCACTCCGACTCTACCTGCTCTTCCGGCTTGAGCGGGATCGGGGTGCCGTCGAGGGCGCTGGGGGCCTGCGACACGTCCGCCGTGTCGACCGCTACGTCGTCGAACCGCACGCCGATCCGCATCGGGTTCAGCACCCCGTTGCGCTCCACGTGCTGGTTCAGGTTCCAGACCTGTAGCACGACGGCGAGACGGTCGAGCCCCAGCATCGCTATATCTTCACCATCTGCCGCGCGGCGGTAGTCGTCAGCCACGTTGATCCGTAGCCGGTGCCACTGGTCCGGCGCGGCGGTGATGTCGAAGTGATGATACGGTTCGTAATCGCTCCATAGCCCGCGCGGGCGGAAGTAGGCTCGCCCTATCCAGTAGCCGAGGCGCAGCTTGCGCGCGCTGCCGCTGTAACCTTCCACGCGGATGGAGGCGCCGCTGATGTCGCCGGGCGTGTAATGCTCGCCCTCCAGCAGGTAAGAGGCGCGGACGACTGGCCGGGCGCCCGGCGCCAGGGCGACGCACTGGGTCAGGTTGTTGAGCGTCTGCGTCATGCGGTTGTCGCCGGGTACGTAGTAGTCGCGCCGCCGGCAGAACATACGCAGTGAGTTCGTTCCGCCGTGGGACAGCTCGGCGTCAACCCGCCGGATGTTTGAGGGGTCGGCGTCTTCCATGTACACGAACCGCGGCGCCCAACCGGCCAGGCCATCCTCGAACCCGCCGTTGATGATGCTCTCGCGCGCCGGCAGCTCCCACGGGTCGCGTAGCCAGAGTGGCCAGGCGTCTGCCTGGAACTCCGGCAGTTCAGCCGGGTATTCGTAAGTTTCCCCGGTGAGTTTGTGCCCCATTAGGCGGGCCTGCTCACCGCTGATGCGTATCACAGCGACCCCCATACCGGGCTCGCCATCGAAGTCCGCCTCGCCGAAGCTGCGCCCGGGGCTCCACGTCGCCGGCAGATTGACGAAGTTCGTGCCACTGTAGCTTCGCGCGGTCTTGAACGATGCCCTGAACGGGATGTGCGTGTGCCCGGAGAGCACGTATCTCACGTTGCCGTGACGGGTGACAACCTCCAGGAAGCGCCGCCGCTGCTGCGAATCGTTGACGTAGTTCGTCATGGGGTTGATGCCGAGCGGCCACGGATGGATGTGCGTGAACAGGACGGTCGGCCGGTCCTTGTTGCGCGCGAGGTCGCGTTCGAGCCAGTCGAAGTAGTGAGGATGCGTCTGGAAGAAGTGATGACGTAGCGGGTCGGGCCAGACGACGAAGTGCCAGCGGCCGAGGTCGAAGGAGTAGAGCAGCTTCTTGACGCCGTTGATGGCGCGCTGGCCCGTGAAGAAGTTCGCCAGGGCGTCCATCCGGTAGCCAGGTTTGAACTCGCTCTTGTAGCGCGACTCGTGGTTGCCAAGCTCCAGCAGAACGGGGATGTCGCACCCCTCCAGGTCCGCCTTCAGCGACTCAAAGCGGAAGGGCTCTCCCTGACCGCCCGTGCTGTCGCCGTTGATGATGAGGAATGCCGGACGCGGCTCCACCGCTTCGGCTGCGCGCAGGGCCCTGCGCAAGTAGCAGTTGAACTCGCTGTCAGGCGTATCGGTGTGTGTGTCGCAGAGCACGGCGATGGTAAACTCGTCGCCCACAGGCCCGATCCCGACCTCGGCAGGCTCCAGCCGGCCGACCTCGCCATGGTGCAGCAGATTGGCCGTCACGTACGCCCCCTCGGACTCCAGGCGTGCCTCGCCCTGGGAGAGCAAACTGCCGATGCTGAAAGCGGTAGCGGCTCCGTTCAGGGCCAGGCATGCGCGCTCTGCAGGGCTCGGATCCTCAAACCATGCCACGACGACGTCAACGTCGCCGGGCGTGGCGCGGCAGCTCCAGATGCTTGCCTCGGCATCCAGGGCGTCCTCGCCGGGCTCGAAGAAATAGTCCCGCAACAGGACTGAAGTCGCCGCCTCTGTCGTAAACTCCACCTCGCAGCGGACATCCCCTTGCGCGCCGATCAGCCCGGTTTCGAGCCGCACTGCGATCCTGCCGGCCTCGTCTCTGAGGGGAGCGAGGCTCCCGGGAACGACCTGCGCGCGGGCAGCGGCCATCGGAGCCGCCAGCATGAGTAACACTGCGCTCAGGATGGCTTTCCTCACAGAATCGGCCCTCATAGCGTGCTTCTCCTTGCACTGCTGTGGTAAGGACGCTCTACTTGCGCTTCGACTCATCTTGCGCGCATGGGGCCATGTGTGCAAGCGCGGCTGTGGTGGATGCATGCATTCGGTGCACTCGCGGGCGCAGTCGGTTTGTGCCAGAGATGCGGCGATGCGAAGATCCCAACGGGAAGGGGCGACGACATGCCTGCCAGTAACGAACTGCGGCTCGGAGTGCTCTGGGGCAGCTTCATGCGCCACCAGAAGCTGGGCAAGGTCCAGTCCCCTCTGGACATGGTGCGTCTGGCGCATGACTACGGCTACAACAGCTTCCTGTTCTCGGCCGGTCGCACGCTGGATATCGAGGACACGGGCGCCGTCGCCGAGACGAAGCGGGTCCTGGACGAGCTGGGCATGACGGCGACAGTGGCCGCCGGCCTGGTGAGTCGCATCATGCGTGACGATAGTGATTACGTCCGCGCTGCATTTGAGGCGGCCGTTCAGCTCGAGGCGCACTGCGTCAACACCACGTGGTCACCCGGGATGAATACCCGGTGGAATGAGGGCTGGGATCAGGCGAGCGCCGATGAATATGTGAAGCGAGACACGCAGGCAACCGCTCGTCTGGCCGAACTGGCCGCCGAGTACGAAATGCCCGTGGCGTTCGAGAATCACCTCGACTACATCCTGCAGGAGGTCGCTCGCATACTGGACGCCGTCCCGAGCCCCTACATTGGGCTGAACTTCGATACCGGCAACCCGCTGCTGTTCCTGCAGGATCCCATGGAGTACGCCCGTAGGTTCGCCGGGAGGATATTCTCCACTCATTTGAAGGACGCCTATGCCCTGCCCGATCCCGACGGGGCCCGCATCGTGTGGTGTGAGGTCGGAGAGGGGCTCGTCGACGTGCCCGGCATCCTCGGCCTCATCCGTCGCCAGGATCGGAACGTGCCGCTGAATCTGGAGTATTGGGCGCAGGCTGCGCATGGAGTGCCCTACGAGAGCGAAGCATACTGGGAACACCTGCTGATACCGCGGTGGGATGCGCAACCGGTGCTCGATCACATAAAGGCCGGCCTGGAAAACGACCGCCCCGCTCTGAGCGAAGGCGACGAAGCAGGACTGCAGGATGAGGTGCGGGCCATGAGATCCATGCCCATCTACGTCCGCAGCGTGCTCGGAGAATGACGTGGAAACGAGGCTAAGGAAGGAGAACATGATGAGGCGGAGCCGCCCATGACATCCGGAACCGACTACCTGTTCAGGCCGATTCGCATAGGGCGCCTGCGGCTCGACAACCGCATCGTGGCGCCGCCGATGGTGCAGCGCAGGCCAATCACGTCGGCGGAGGGGATCGCCTGGTACCGGCGGCTTGCCGCCGGGGGCGCAGGCATGGTCATCGTGGAGAGCACGGGTGTGCCCGCCTTCGCAGAAGACCTGACGGTGGACGGGCTCAAGCGACTTGTGGCTGCCATCCACCACGAGGGCGCCGCTGCCGGCATTCAGCTATTCCCCACACCGCCCTCGGTCTCTGCAAGCGTCAATGACCTGTCCTCTGCCGAACTGGAGCAGATTCTCGAAGGTTACGAGCGGGCAGCACGGATATGCCTGCGCGCGGGATTCGACGCGGTTGAGCCGCACGGCGCGCACGGCTTCCTGCTGAACCGTTTCTTCATGCCGGATGAGAACCGGCGCGCAGACGAGTACGGCGGCAGCCTGGAGAACCGCTGCCGGCTGGCGCGCCGGATCGTGGAGAAAGTCCGCAGAGCAGTTGCCGACGGGCTGCTCATCTTCTACCGGCACACGCCAGTGGGCGAGAGCTACACGATGGAGGAAAGCCTGCGGCTGGTGGAGCAGCTTGTAGGCGCAGGGCTGGATGCGCTGGATGTCTCGCCGGCACGGGGCGAGCGTGTGGCCGAACTGGCCGAACCGTTCACCGGCCGCTACGGGGTGCCGGTCATCGCCGTAGGCGGCATGGAGGACGCCGGAGCGGCAGCTTGCGCCCTCCGCGAGGGCCGTTGCGATATGATCGCTGTCGGCCGCCAGCTCATCGCTGACGCCGAATGGCCGCTGAAGGTGCGCGAAGGCAGGACGCACGGAATCCTGCGCTGCACGAAGTGCGATGAAGGATGCTTTGGAAACCTGAGGGCAGGCCGACCGGTGGAGTGCGTGCTGTGGGACCAGGACGAAGTGGACGGTTTTGTGCGGTAGCCGGCGAGGGCCGCTTTTTGCGGGTACATAGAGATTTGCCTGGGGAGCATACAGATGGCTGTTGTTCCACCGAGAGATAAGGTGCTGTTTCTGCCGGTTGTCCGCGGGCGGGGATACGATCTGGAATGGACACGGTCCGTGAGTGCAGCCCTGCGGGATGCGGCGCAGGGGCTGGGTGTGCCGGCCATCTTCCCCTCGCAGAACGTGGGCTACGACGGCCTGCTCGGCGAGGTGGAGCACGTGGCGCAGTACTACGCGGAGTGGAAGGGCGATCTGGGCGACGTAAGGGCTCTGATTGCTTTCAGCTCCGACTTTATGCGGGAACGCGTGGTGCAGGATGTCGCGCGGCTGCTGCCGGCCGACGTGCCCGTGTTCCTGATGGTCAACAACGACGAGCCGCGGGCGATGGTCGAGGAGGGGAAAGCAGGCGACTCGCTCTGTGGCTCACTCTCCGTCCATCACAATCTGCGCATGCTGGGGCGCCGCATCTTCCGCTCCTGCCGCATCAACATGCTGGATGGCCAGGTGTTGCGGCGGTTCCTGCGCCAGTACGTTCGCATGGCGGAGGGAGTCGAATGCCTGCGCAACATGCGCATCGGGATGCTCGGGCTCAACCCGGAGTCGTTCGCAACCACGTTCACGAATCAGATCAAACTCTTCGAGCTCGGCTTCTCGTTGCACACCTACGAACTGCTTACCCTCTGGGGCGATACCATTCTGGCGAAGCAGGTCGCAAATGGGGCCACGGAGTACGAGGGAGAGCTGGGACAGATCAACCTTTGGCGCCCCATCGCTGCCGGGGACGAGCGGGTGCAGGACGTCAAGCAACGCCTCGCCGAGATGGTCGACGCGCTGCCCGACAGCGACTGGAAGGTCGACGCCATCGCGCGTTGCTTCCTGTGGGTGAAGGATGTCTTCGAACGGGACGGCATCGACACGGGGGCCATCCACTGCTGGTCCGAGTTCACCCGTTTCTACGGCATGGCTCCGTGCACGGTGGCAATGCTCAGCAACGCCTGGCTCCGCAGGCCGCTGGTCTGTGAGCAGGACGTATGCCACGCCATAATGGCGAAGTTGGCGTGGGCTCTCACGGATGAGGCGGGCGTTATACTGGACATCAACAACAACGGTTGGGATGCCCACACGTTCAACGTGTTCCATTGCTCTCAGACGCCGCCTAACTGGTTGGTGGAGCCGGGCAAGGTCAGCGGCTGGGGAAGCATCTCGGGCGTGCTGCAGCAGGTGCCCTTCACGGCCATATCGGCAGCCACAACGTCGGATGACTTCCAGGCCACGGTTTTCCAGGGGCGCTTCCTGGGTGTCAGGGCGGGTAACCGCGGCAGTAGCGGCTGGGCTTTCGTTCCGAACCTGCCGGAGGTGCTGCGAGCCATCGAGGCCGGCGGCATTCACCACTTCGTGGCGTTGAAGGGCCACAGCGGGCGGGATGTTGCGGACGTGCTGGCATTCCGGGGGCTTACCGTGACCGACCTTTCCCAGCCCGTGCCTGAGGCCGAGGAATTGGGGGAGGTGCCGCCGTCGGTGCAGGCGCTGCCCGAGCAGGGTTGCCCGGTCTTCTCGGAATGAGCAGTGCGGCAAGGAGGCGCAGGCATGGAAGAGCGCATCGAACGGCCCGAAGCCTACATTCAGACGCTCCATGACGCCGGGGTGCGACGCACTACGTTCTACTTGCGGGCTGACGAGTCGCTTCGCAGTGCTCAGGGGGAGCCGAGGGCCCTGCGGCGCGCGAAGCCTAGCAGCATCCGGAGGGACGCCGCAACCTCGTCGTGCGCGTTGCCGGGTATTGCGAGTAATTCAACAGCCTGGAGCGTCAATTGCGGGGTGAGACCATGGGCCAAACGGCGCCTGCCGTCTGAGCCGAGAACAAGATCGAAGGGAATCCCATGAAGGCAGTAGCGGCGTTGAGCCCCGGCGTGGTGGATTGTGTGGATGTGCCTGCCCCCCCGTTCGAGGACTACGAGTGCCTTGTCAAGGTGCGCGGCTGCGGGCTCTGCGGCACCGATATGAAGATCATCGATAATCACCTTGGCGCTCAGGACATCGCCTACCCGGTGATCCTCGGCCACGAGGGTGTCGGTCAGGTCGTCGAAACCGGTCCGGCGGTGAAATACATTGAGGTCGGAGACCTCTTTGCGGGAGTCATCGGCCGAGTTGCGCCGGAAGCGCCATACGGTCGCATGTGGGCCCACATGCAGGAGTTCGCGGTCATTCAGGACCACCGCGCGATGGATGAGCTGGGGCTTGACGAGTCTCTACGGCAGGGGGCCTGGATCCGCCGCCTGCCACCGACCATCTCACCGCTCGACGCCACCGTGCTCCTAACTCTCAAAGAGGCACACAGCGCGTTGACCAACTTCGGATTCCGCGCGGGCATGGACGCCCTGGTATACGGCGACGGTCCGGTGGGTCTCTCGCTTGCCAGGCTTCTGCGCACGCGGGGCGCTGGAGCCCTCGCCTGTGTGGGCCACCACGAAGACCGCCTGGAGCGCATAGCCCGCGTCGTCGATGATGTGCTGCTGGTGAACTCCCATGAGCAGGAGGTCGAAGTCGCGGTGGGTGAGCAGCGCTACGACCTGGTGATCGATGCCGTCGGTTCAGGGGCGGTGATTACCGAGGGCTCGCAGTTGCTCAAGCGCGGCGGCAAGGTCGGGGCATACGGAGTGCTGAGCGAACAGAAGGCTCAGCTCTCCCTGCTCGACCTCAAGAACAACACCTGCGTGCACATGCTGAACTGGCCGCATGGCGAGCACGACGTCCACGACGAGATAGTGCAGATGGTCCTTGAGGGCAAGATCGAGCCGGGCGATTTCTACTCCCACGTGATTGCCGCCGAGGATTGCGCCCAGGCCGTCCGGCTGAATCGGTCGCGCGAGGCGTTCCGCGTGGCGATCACGTTCTGACGGCCCGGCGGGCCCGGGCTCGGCGTCGAACTGAACGAGGATTTCGTCTCCCGATTCCCATGCCTGCTGGTCAAGGAATGACCGATGGGCGACGGCCGGCAGGAGGGTGATGCGAATCTCAAGCTTCCCGGCCCGCTCCGGCGAGTACAGGGGCGCGGCTGCGGCGTTCGCCGCCGATCTATCCAGCTTCAGGGCCTATCTTGCCCGCCGGGCCGTGTGGCGATCGGTCGGGCCTTCCGCCGCGCCGCAAGGCGCGCATACAGGTGATAGGCGCAGTCGGGACCTATCAGGCGACGGGCACCGTGCCGCGACAGAATGAGGCGACCGGTCACGATCAGCTTGCGGTAGCGGTACTTCTTGCGAAGCAGTTCAGGATTGCTCGTGTCCATTAGGCACTGCTCGATAGGAATCCGGTTGCGCTAAGGACGGCTCAACAGGGCCTCAGACCACCATGGTAGTCCTCGGCCTGAAGCCGCGCAACGCCCGTCAGGCGCTGAGGCGAGGATGGAAGTGAGGGCCAACCGCCAGCCACCGCCACGGCTGCCCGCCCCCGGCGCTTTCCGAGCGCATGGCGGCGAGGCGGTCGGCCTCTCGCGCATGGGCGTGGGAGTATGCACGCATATTGCCCATGCGATCATCCCGGCGGGGGTTCGGCCCCCGACGCGTTCCGGCCGTGACGCTCCCAGGGCCGGCCGGCGTTCAGCGCCCTCTCAACGCGTTGCGCCGTGGCCTGCCACTCCGGCCGCATGGCATGGGCGAAGGCCCGGCCGTGGGCCACGCATACGGCATAGGCCGCAGCGCCTGAATCGTGCGAGCCACTTCGCGTTCTGATCACCAGTTGCGTCATCGGAGCCGCTCCCTGAGGTTTTTTTGGTTTCCGGCTACTTCCATTGCAGCTCGCGTGCCACTTCTGCGTGTGTCGGGGAGTGGCGGTTGTAACCCGTTCTGCGGCAAGGCTATGGCGCGCACAGCCATCCGTGGGGCGCACGGTGGGCTGCAGGCAAACGCGACGCGCACAAGTTAGGAAGTGATCTCCTGCGCTCAAGAGTTGACTTGCGACACTCTCGCTCGATAGCATGCCCGCATCACTGCACACCACACACGGAGAGCGCGATGGCCAGCCGAGGCGCAGCCGTAGTGCTGACCTACAACGGCATCGACGGAGCGTGCGCCGCTGCCGCCCTGTTGCTGCAGCATCCGGATGCTGAGGTCCTGCCTACCAGCGCGGCGCGAGTCGGCGAGGCTATGGCGGGGCTCGCATCCCGCTGCCCGAGGTCGGCTGCCGTCCATGTCTGCGGACTGGGCGTCTACTGCGACTGGCAGGAGGTGCTGCGCCCGGCATCACTGCTGGCGAGGAAGGACATCTCGCTCACCTGGTACTGCGGGCGCGGCTACCTGGAGCCGCAGCGGGAACGCTTTGAGGCATTCTGTGAGCCGGTGTTCCATGACGCCGGAACCAACACGGCCGCTGTCTGTCGGCACATCGGTCTGGAGGGCGACGCCCGAGCCGCCAGGCTTGTCGCGCTGGCCCGTCACGACCCCAACGTGGAAGGCGACGATGGCGAAGCCGGTGAATGCCAGGAGCTCTGGCTCGACCTCGTGAACGCTGCCATCGCCGACTACTTCAAGTACCAGGACACCGCTGCTTACGTCGAGGCTGTGCATCGGCTGGCCCAGGGGGAGTTGAAACCCGCAGACCGCCGCAAGGTAGCCGTGTTTCGGCGTTCGGGGTTCAAGCACGTCCTCTGGGGCAAGTCGAAGGCGATGGCCCGGCTGCGCGACATCATCCGACGCTGCGCCGAGGCCGACGAACCCGTCCTCATCCTCGGCGAATCCGGGGTGGGCAAGGAGTACGTGGCCCACCTCGTGCACGAACGCAGCAAACGCGCCATGGACCCCTTCGTCCCCGTCAACTGCGGCCTCTTCGCCGGCAACGCCGGCCTCGCCGATTCGACGCTCTTCGGGCATGTGAAGGGTGCCTTCACCGGAGCGCTAAGGAATCGGGAAGGCGCCTTCGGTGCAGCCGACTCCGGCATCCTGTTCCTCGACGAACTTGGCGAACTGCCGGCCGACGTGCAGGCCAAGTTCCTGAGGGTTGTGGAGGACGGCTGGGTTACGCCTGTTGGTGCCGACACCCCCCGCCGGGTCGACGTCAGTGTGATCGCTGCCACGAACCGCGACCTGCCGGGCCTGGTGCGTTGCGGCGCCTTTCGCGATGACCTCTACCACCGCCTCGATGTCCTGCGCATCCACGTTCCCCCGCTGCGTCAGCATATTGAGGACGTGCCCGAGATCGTGACCCACGTGCTGCCTTCCCTGCAGGGGGCGGCCGACTTCCAGCCGACGGACGCCGACCTGCACGCGTTGCAGCAATACGGCTGGCCCGGCAACGTGCGCCAGCTCATCAAGGTGCTCAAACGCGCGCTCTGCCTCGAGCGCAGCATACCCGATGTTCTCGCCGAGGAGAGGCGGAGTGCGCTCGGCGCGCAGGCAAGCCAGCAGGAGGGCATCCCCTGGCCCGAAACACCCGGAGCCGTCCGCCCCATTCGCGAGGTGCGCGACCGCTACGCCGCCCGTGCTCTCGAACTGCACGATGGCAACTGGACCCGCACCGCAAAGATCCTCGGCATCGCCGTCAACACCCTGCGCAGCTACGTGGAACACGAGTAGGCCCCTGATCGCCGTGCACGGGGAGGTCGGGCTTCTGCGGCGGGCCGCGGGCGGTGCGCGTCGAGTTCGACTCACAGGTCCCCTGCTGCGCAGGATGCCGGGCATCATCGGGCCTCAGAGGCACATTGTGAAATCATATCATAAGGGCCTTTCCCAGAACGCCTTGTGACGGAATGGGTTCGTTTTGCAATGGGCACGCAGCCCCACTACCAGGACCGGAACATCACACCACAGCATACGCGCCATTCATGATGTGCGGCACTTGTGTCTTACATTTCGCGGATGCCGCCCCCGGTCTCGTGGTGCGGCCCGGACGGGGCGGCGGACATGGCCGGACGGTGGCCGGGTTTCCCGGGGTGTGGCGTCCGGCGAGGCCCTCCGCCGGCAATGGCCCCGCCATATGCCGGTCGGGGGGCGGCCCTGCCCCGGCCGGCGGGGGCGCCGCGTCCGGATGGTTTCCGGGATTCCGGGGGTGGTGAGTCCGACTGGTCATAGCGGGGGCCATCCTACCCGTTCCCTCTCGCCGCGCCGTCCGACATGTCCCCATTTGGGCGGTATAACGTCTGCGCCGCGGGGTGTGAAGCACGTCGGGCAGGGGCCCCTGCGGTTGACAGCTTGGGCCGGTGCGGTTAGCGTATGGGCATAGTCGGGGCGTGGCTCAGTCTGGCGAGAGCGCCGCGTTCGGGACGCGGAGGTCCCCGGTTCAAATCCGGGCGCCCCGACCATCCTTTCGCGACAGCGAAAGGATGGTAGAGCAGGAGAGCAGTGGTGAGGAGAGAGTAGAGAATGGCAAAGAACGGCGGCACGGCCAAGGCGCGCCAGCAAGGCCGAAGTCCGCTCTCCTGCGGTCTCCTTTCTACTCTCTACTTTCTGCCGTTGGCCTTCCGGCAGGAGTTCGCCCATGGCCTTCGCCTTCGAGAAACTGAAGGTGTACCAGAAGGCCATTGACTTCGCCGACCAAGTGGCCGCCCTCACACAGGACTTCCCGCGCGGCTTCTGGTTTCTCGCCGACCAACTGAACCGCGTCTCCCTCGCCATTGCCGCTAACATCGCTTCCGCGAGTCTTCGCGGCGGGCAACGGTCGTTTCACGAAGGCCGACCGCAAGAACTTCTTCGGTATCGCTCGGGGATCTGTGCAGGAATGTGTGCCGCTTCTGGAACTCGCCCGTCGCCATGGCGCAGGGCGGCGGCGAAGATGGCAATCCCTTCGAGGTGGCCGCCGCCTACCTGTGCCACCTCGGGGGGCGTGAGGTGACCCTTCCCTATCGGCGTCCGGCCCCCGGGCCGGGCCATGGGTATGATGGTCCTGCCGGTGAAGAACACCCGCCGGGCGGGGATGGTGGGCAGGCCGTCGGCGTAGCAGTTTTTGAAGACCACCCCGTCCCGTGCCAGCCGGTCCAGGTTCGGCGTCTTGACGTCGGCGTTTCCGTAGGCCGTCAGGCTATTCGCGCGGAACGTATCGGAGATGATGACGATCAGGTTCTTGGGCCGCGGGTCCCTTTCTCATCTACCGGTGTGTGGGTCATAGTGGGAACTGCTCGACCTCCTCCATGACGATGCGGGCCCATTCGTCCAGCCGGTGCGGCTCGCCGCGCACGGTGCTGATGTCCTTCATGACGATCTCAACGTGCAGGCCCCGGGTCTTCTGCAGGATGTCGCGGATGTCGCGGCGGGCGTGCTCGGGCTGCCAGGTGTCGGCCGCAAGCACGGCCGGGTTCGGCTTTGCGCTGTAGACCAGGCCCCTGCCGACGGCCTCGGCGCCCCGCTCGTGGTCCACGTACGGGCTCATGGATATCTTGCGCAGGCGCGGTATGTGCTTCCGGCAGATGTCCACCTTGCGCTCGAGCGGTTCGCAGCAACCATAGTAGTTCAGGCCGAACAGCGCCAGGTACTTCGCCTCGTATTGCAGGGCGAAGTCCTCGTGCATGGCGGGTGAGATCCCGGAGAATACCTGGGCCATGGAGTTAGCCCACATGTCCCGGATTCGCACACGGCCGGCGAAGTCGTCCGCCGGCAGTTCGTCCGTCCAGCCCGGGCCGCCCGTGCCGGCGTTGACGCCCGCGTCGTTGCGCGCCAGGGCGTCCAGCTCCTCCAGTTGCTTCACCTCGATGATGAGCGCCTCGGTGAAGCGGCTGATGGCGGCGTGGACGAATTCGGGGCGGTCGACCATGTCGCAGAAGAGCGTGTCCATGCCCGTCCACATCACCAGGCGGTCCCACGGGGCGAAGTAGTGACGCCTGACGCCGCCCCGCTCGACCGGCAATATGCCCTCGAACACTCCGTGGGCCCGCTCCAGGTTGCGGGCCGTGGCCTCTTCGTTGATGCCCAGTCGGGGCGCCTGGATCTTCTCCACGTCCTCCATGGTGCTGATGACGGGCTCGTAGTGCGCGGCGCTGTATAGCCCGCCGGGGCCGGAGCGCACGGCCTGCGTCCGCACGCCGAAGCCGGTGGAGTCCACCACGAGGAGTTGCGGCAGCCGGGCCATGACGGTGTGATCCACCGGGAAGTGGCGCCAGCGGTAGAGTTCGCGTCGCAGGCAGCGCTCCATCCACCGGCACCACTCGTCCTCCGTGCGGAGCCGCAACTCCTGGCCGGCCAGTTCCTCCCACGGGAACTGGTTCATCCAGACCATGGGTCGCACGGAGTCCAGCGCGTTCAGGCGGCGCCAGAGTTCCGCCTTCTCCCTCTGCACGGGCAGCGCGGCGACCTCTGCCAGCTTGCGCCCGAGATCCTGCAGTATTCGTCTATCGCCGTCCGTGACCGTCGGCACGTCTACTCCCCTGCAAACTCACCCCGCAGCCACTCGGCGCCGGTTGTCTCGATGGCGTAGGGCGGGGCCTCGAACTCGACCTTGAGGACGGGCGCCAGCGGGTCGGGCGGGTCGGCGGGCAGGCCCTTCAGCTTCGTGCGGCTGTTGCTCATGGGTTCCAGTTCCAGTTGCTGGCCGGTGGTGAGTAGCTCGGCGCTCTTGATACGCGGGCCGACCTTGCTGACGACCAGCTCCGGGCCGGGATAGCGGAAGATGGTGAAGTAAGCCTGCGCGCCCCGGCAGGTCCACATGCCGTAGTAATACATGGGCCCCTGGGGGTCGCCGGGCTGGTAGATGCCCTCCGGACGGGTGCAGTAGACGGCCTCGCCGTGACGGCCCAGCCAGCGGCCGATCTCGTGGAGCACCTTCGTCTCGCGCATGTCCACGTAACCGCTCGGGTGCGGGCCGACGTTGAACAGGAAGTTGCCTCCCTGGCGCACGGCGTCCATAAAGTAGTAGAGCACCTCGGCGGGCGTCTTGTTCACGCTGCAATGGCGCAGGTAGCCCCAGCACGGCGCCGGGTTCAGCGTCATGCAGGTCTCCCAGGCACCCTCCTGGGCGCGGGTGGACTGCTCGGGGGTGGAGAAGTCCCCCTCGACGCCGCTGCGGTTGTTCAGCAGGATGTGCGGCTGGGTCTTGCGCACCCACCTGTTCAGTTCTTCGGAGCGGTAGAACTCGCCGGCGTTGTAATCGCTGGTGCCCTTCCACCGTCCGGGCGTGCGCCGGCCGGGCGGGGCGGAGACGTCGTACCACAGGATGTCGATCTTGCCATAGTTGGTCATCAGCTCGCGCACCTGCGTGTGGACCTCGTCCACCATCTTCGGCAGGTCCTCGGGGTGGCCTTCGGCGTCCCACAGGGCGGGCCACCGCCAGTTCATCACGGAGTAGTAGAAGCCGACTTTCAGCCCGGCCTCGCGGCAGGCCACGACGTACTCGCGCACCAGGTCGCGGCCCGGACCTGTATCCGGGGCGGTGAAGTCGTGCGTTTCTGTCTCGAACAGGCAGTAGCCATCGTGGTGGCGCGTGGTAAGCACCATGTAATTTGCGCCGGCGTCGGCGGCCGTCTGCGCCAGACGCGGCGCCCAATCGTCGGCTGGCTGGAACTCGTTGGCAATCGGCTCGTATTCGTTCAATGGGATCACGTCGCGCGACATGATCTGCTCGCCGCGGCCGAGCACGGAGTAGCATCCCCAGTGTACGAACATGCCGAAACGGGCATCGAGGAACCATTTGAGGCGTTCTTCTCGGGACGGTGTTTCATCGGACATAAGAGCGCTTCCCAATGTTGAGGGGAGAGGGAACCAATGCAGCATAGGTCCGGCGGAGCAAGGCGGCAGTTGACCGTTCGCCTGCGGCCCGGCTCACTGCCTTGACCGGTTGAAAGGGAAGGCGCCCAGGTCGGTCCGGGTGCCGTCCGGCCGGAGATGGAAGTTGTAGGCTTCGGGGTCGATGAACGTCGGCTCCTCCAGCACGGGCAGCGAGCCGAAGGTCGGAAGGAACGTCTGCCCCCTCCGGCAGGCCAAATCCAGCGGCCAGCAGAGATTGTGTTCCATGCGCACGTTATGCCCGTAGAGATCGGCCTCGCGGTGGTAGGCGAGCGGGAAATCGCGGTTGCCGACGCAGATGTTGTCGCGGATGAGCAGGTTCTTGTAGCGGCGCGTGCTGCTGGTCAGGGCGATGCCCCCCAGGCCGGAGCGGTTCCCCGCCTGGAAGCCGTTGCGGTAGATAGTGTTGCTTGTTACCTCGACGTCCCGCACCCACTCTTCGCTCTCGACGTTGCAGCGCAGGCAGATGCCCCACCAGTAGTTGTCCTTGCAGAGGTTCCTACGGATCCTGACATCGTAGATTGGGCTGCCGCCCTCGTTCATCAGGCAGATGCCGTGTCCGTTCCGCTCGCACACGTTGTGGTGGACGTCGATGCGGCAGAGGTCATCGTGCCAGGAGTCGATGTAGATGCCGACCTTGCCGCCAGGGAAGTCGCGCAGCACGAACATGTCATGGCAGTAGTTGTGGTGCACGTCGCCGTCGCGCACCGATTCCTTGCAGTCGATCCCCTCCTTGCCGCCCCAGGAGACCTCGTTGTGCGCCACCTCGAAGCCGTGGACGCAGACCACGTCGAGGTTCTCCTCCCCCACGGGAGTCCCGTCGCGCAGGGCGCGCCGCTCGCGCGCCTGGAAGCCTGCATCGGTGGTGGCAAGGATGAGCCGGGGGTCGAAGGCGTTCAGCACGCGGTTGCCGATGATCTTTATGTCGCGCAACTCTGCGCCGGGGGAGCCCCAGGCCCCGATACCGGTGGTGACGCTGCGCTCGGTGGTGTTGTGGAGTATCTCGATGTGGTGGCTCGGCTCGTAGTCATCTGCCGCGCCATCGGGCCGCCAGGGATGGGCGCCGACGGCGATGCCCTCGTAGGCGGTATCGCGGAACCAGAGGTTACGCACGCGGATGTAGGAGCGGTTGTAGATGTGGAAGGCGCCCGAGCGGGAGGCCACGACGGTGACCTGCTGCCCGTTGTCGATGACCACGCTGTTCTTCGGGCCGGGATAGTGGATTTGGTCGCACTGCAGGACGGCCGTTTCGCCGGGGAAGCCGACGTAGGTGATCCACGCGTCCTCGTGCCCGGAGTTGTGCGGGCTGATCACGTCCCGCACCTCGTAGGTGCCACCCCGCACGTAGACCGTGTCGCCGGTCTCCAGGACCTCGGCTGCCTTGCGCAGGCTGGCCCAGGGCTCGTCGTAGGTTCCCGGTGCGTCGTCATCACCCCACGGGGCCACGTAGAAGAGGCGCCCGGGCGACGCCTCATGGCCGAGTGTGATCGCAAAGACAAGTGCCTCTCCGGCGTCCTTGGGCCCTCCGATCACCTCGATGCGGTCGATCTCCTTCTCCGGGTAGGGGTTGGGCCACTCCATGGCGTAGAGGACCGGGCGCTTGTCGGCCTCCCGGTCCAGGGCTCCCGTCCAGGCGACGCGGGCGCAAGCCATGTCGGCGATGAACCGGCTGACCGGCTCGAACGTCCGCCGCGCGATGCCCTCGATGCCCTCGCCCCAGCGCACAGGCACGGTTAGCTCGCTGCCGTCGGCGTAAAGGACCCGGTAGCGGAGGACGGTCAGGTAGTCGGGCCGTGGCGCGCCGGTTCCCACGCTGTGACGGGCGGCTCGACGCCAGCTCTGCACGCCGTTGCCCGGGCGGCAGGCGTGCAGGAAGTGCAGCGAGGTCGCCTTGCGGCCGGCCGGGATCGGGCCGGCGGCCCCCCCGGCAGCGACCTCGACGCAGCGCGGCCGGCCCTCCTCGCCGAGCACGCGCCACTCAACCCCGGCCCGGGCCAGTTCACCCGCGGGGAAGCCGGGCACGTCCAGCTCGCGCTCGGCCATATCCTCTGGGAGCAGCAGCGGGGAGAAGACGGCTCCGCCGGCGGCCAGACAGATCAACGCCGAGGATCCCACCAGCAGACACAACAGCCACAGCTCCATGTCGCACTTCCTCCTGCCACTACGGTTATTCGAGATCCACGACGATCTGGCGGGCCGCTGGCCCGTGAGCCTCGAAGCAGGCGTAGAGCGACCCTTCGATCTCCCTGGTGTCGAACTCCGCGGGCTCGCCGTCGATCGTCACCGCGGCCGGATCGCGACCTTCCGGCATGAGCACCTCCAGCGTCCTGTCCTCAGCGCTCGCTGCCAGCCACAACCGCAGCGAGTCTTGGTCGCGCCGGTAACGGTAGCGGACGTAACCACCGCCCTCCTCGTACCTGATGCAGGCGGTCGCCTCGGCCACACCGGCCGCATCCCAACGCGGAGTCACCCGCACGGTGTCCATGTTTCGTCCCACGTCGTGGACGCCTACAAGCCCACGCACCAGGGCATGCGTTAGCGCTCCGGCCCCCCACGCAGGGGGCACGCCGCCGTCGGTCGGCTCCGGCATGAAGAAGGGGGGCGCGTCGCTTGTGGTCAGGGCCACGATCAGCCAGAGGGCGCCGTCCCGCGAGGCGCGCAGTTCCACGCATTCGACCTGCTTGTCCGGATGCGGGTTCTCCAGCCCGTGGGCGGTGAGCCCGACCCGCCAGAACCGCTCGTTGCCGCCGGTCCAGGCCACCACGGTGTCGCGGCGCTCCTTGCGGGACTGGTCGGGCGGCTGGGGATTCCACATCGGCAGGACGTGCCGTCCCTTCAGGATGTATTGCTCGTGTTCGGTCCCGTCGCTGTAGATAAGGCGCAGTTCCCCCGCGACCTCCGCCGACCCGCCCGTCGCGTGGAGTAGGTACAGCGTGCGGAAGCGGCCTCCCACAGGCACTCGCGCCTCCTGGGCGAAGTCCTCGCGCTCGCGTGCCAGCCGCAGGCAGGCCCGTCCGGCGTTCTCCTCCGGGGCGATCACCTCGAACGGGACGCCCTCGAAGTCCGCCCGGCCGAGGGGCAGCTCGCGCAGGTCATTCCCCGGCTGCCCGCTGCAGCCGGGGTGGTCCTGGTCCTCGGTGCAGATGAGGTCGGCGTTGGCGGCATCGCGCATGTCGAGCGGGGCGAAGCTCCGCTCCGGCGGCTGCGGCATGCGACCTCGCAGGCCGGGGACGAATGTGTCGCCGTGCGGCCAGAACAGGTCCAGGGAGCGGCTCAGGATATCCGCCCCGTACTCCTCGAAGCCGTGCTCGAACGCCCCGTGCGCCAGCTCGCCGCCGGTCATGATCGTCACCGCCCCGTTGGTGTACACCCACTCCGGCAGGTGCCACCCCTTCTTGAACGGTGGATAAATGCCGAACCACTCGGCGGGGCAGCCCTCGGGCATCTCCTCCCGGATGCGCTGATACGTGCGCACGATGGCCGCTACCTTCTCGTGTCCGATGTCGCGGCCGGTGGCGTAGGCGTTCGAGAGCGACACCTGCTCGGACTCCTCCACGCCGAAGTCGCGCTCGAAGCTCGGATCCTCGCTGACGTGGTGAGTGTAGAACTCCCCGTTCCAGGCGACCTCCTCCAGCCGTTCCAGCAGGTGCTCGGAGAACTGACGGGCCTCTTCCGCGTCCGTGTCGCGGCCAACGTGCTCCAACATTTCGGCCAGTCTGCGGCAGGCGTCCGCCATGCCCGTGTTGTCCCCGTGGAAGACGCCGTAGACCGTGACGCCGGGCTTTGCGTCCATGATATCGCCGTCCACGCGGGCGGCGTCGTAGTCGGACTGGTAGTCCCACAGGTCGATGCAATAGGGGCGTTTGAGCAGATCGAACTTCTCCGACCAGAAGTAGGGACTTGTGCGGCTGAAGCGCATGGCGGCGAGCGCGCTGTCCAGCTTCCCGGCCATCCACTCGTCGTCGCCGGTCGCCTGCCAGATCATGTGGATGCCGCCGATGTACATGTGCTCCAGATCGTTCATCACTGGCTGGCGGGCGAAGATCACCTGATCGCGGTTGATGCGCTTGCTCCACTCCTCCCCCCAGCGCCACTCGAAGTGGCGGGGATAGCGCGGGTCGGCGGTCTTGCTGAAGTCCCAGATCATGCCGTCGTCGCGCTGCTCGGCGGCGTGCAGGTCGATGACGTCCTTCAGGTGGCGGCGGAAGTAGACCCCTCCCTTCAGCGCGTGGATGGTGTCGCGGCTGGTGATGCTGTGCAGCCGGTAGATGCGCTCCCCGTCGCCTACGACGAAATCCGGGCCGCGGAAGAAGCTGGCGATCGTGTGCTCCAGCATGTAGAGCAGGCGCCGGAAGCGGCCGCCCTCGTCGTCGATCTCCGTGCGGCAATCGACCCGAAAGGTCGCCCGTCCGACTTCGCCCCCGCCCTCATCGTGGAGCGTCACGACGTGGGTGCCGAGCGCGCCGGACGCACGGAATGTCGCCTGGGGGCCATGCAGCGTATCGTAGTGTCTGCCATCGCCGTCGAAGATGCGGACCTCGCCGACGCCATCCGTGCTGACCGTCAACTCATCGAGCGGCTTACACCGTTTCGGTTCCACAGTGAGCATCGTGCTTTTGCTCCGGCTCGTGTCATGTGAGCAACCCCGACGGGGGCCGCCTCTCGCGCGGCGTCAGCAGACGTTACTCCACTCGCTCCAGGGCGCCGGCGTCGCGCTTGCCTACCGGCTCGCGGCCGGCGAAGTCGTACTTGACCGGACCGTTGGTCTGCCACTCATAGAGTTCGGCGATGTCGGTCTCGGCGTCGGCGAGAGTGCCGCGCGCAACGCGAACGTAGTCGATCGCGCCGACGAAGAAGGCACTCTCGTCGTGGTCGGCGCCCACGATAAAGTCCGCCCCGTTCGAGAGCGAGTCCTGCCGGGAGAGCGACGTGGCCATGCTCTCGCTCGACAGTTCGCCGTCGAGGTAGATGCTCATCCGTCCGCTCTCGCGGTCGACCTCGGCCAGCACGTGGTGCCACTCGCCGCCGTCAATCGGCTCGGCGGTGGCCACCCGCGCCGCGTTGCCCCGGGAAGCCACCTCAAAGACGGCGCGCCCGGCCCCATCGAGCACCAGACGATAGCCGCTGTCGCCATCGTGCTTGCCGAGAACCGTGCTGCCGGCGTGGCCGGGCTCGGTCCTCAGGATCGTCTCCACGAGAAGGTTCGCCGTCCCGATGTCGAGAGTCTTGCGCTCTTCGCCGGGGAACATGAGCTTGCCCTGCGACTCGATCCACGGGGCCGGCGGCATCTTCTTCCTGTCCACCCGGAGGTCCTCCCAGTCGAAGACGATGTCGGAGGCCATCTTCTCGTGGCGCACGCGGGCGAGCCGCTTGCTATCGAACTGGAGGGCGCCCGGTGCCCAGTCCTCCGACGGCGATTCGACGTAGTCGCCGAGCGAGGCCGCGTTGACCCTCAGCTCGGAGACCGGCACGCGGTAGTACATGCTCCGGTTGAAGTAGGCCAGCGTTGGGTAGTAATGGTAGTCGAGCACCAGCGATGGGTCGGCGTGGTTGGCGTTGAAGAACCACTCGCCCACCGTGCCGTAGAGCGACCACGGCACGAAGTAGTCGACTCCGCTGTCGATGGCAGCCGAGCCGGAAGTGGGCCGGAAGTCGGCGTCCGAGGCGCTGGGCTTCTCCTTGTCGGCGGGGATAGGTTTGGTGATCGGCATCCGGTCGGTCTTCTCCCCCAACTGGGCGAACCGCAGGGGATAGTTCCGCATCTGCTCGCCGAGTTTTTCCAGGTCTTCCGCCATCAGGTCGGCCTTTGCGCCTCGCTTAACGGTGGCGACGACGCCGGCTTCGGCCGGGCCGTGGAAGACATTGAAGCCGTAGGCCAGCGTGGTTGCGCCGTCGATGCCGGACTCGGCGGTGTCGTCGCCGCCGATGAGCGACGGATTGCCGCCGTGGTTGACGCTGATGAACTTGCGCCGCACGTCCGCGAAGACGTTGCCCAGATAGTCGTTCCGGTTGCCCGAGGTGCCGCCGAAACCGATGCCGGAGCCGTATACGGTGTTGTTGACGAACGGATTGAGGTAGCCGAAGACGTTGAAGTAGACCGACCGATCGCTCGAGTACGGATCATCGTTGTCGTAGGGGCGGGCCCAGGAGATGTTGTTGAAGTTGAAGATCTTGAACCCGCCGTCCAAGTAGATCGGGTAGGAGAGGTTGGTGTCGCCACTGTTGTAGAAACCGCCCGGCCAGTGCCCGACGGAGTTTCCCACGATGTTGCTGTAGGAATAAATGGCCCCGTGCTGCCACAGCGATATGCCGCCGTAGTCGTTGACGCCCAGCGCCTGGTTCTCCATCTTGTTGTGATGGACCAGGACGCGGGAGAGCGGGAGGTCATAGCCCTGCTGGCCCTTGCCGCCGGCCCCGCCCTGGACGACGATGCCCGATCCCCATGAGGAGTCGACGATGTTGCCGGCTACCTCGCCGAGGCGCGGATACTCGCACGTCAGCGCGGGCACGTTGGACCAGCGGTGGTCGTCGTGACGGTAAAGGCCGCTGTTGCGGACGCGGTTGCGCATCAACTTCGCGTGGTTCAGCAGACCCGGCCGCTGGCCGGCCTGGACCTTGCCCGCCGAACCGCGCATGTGGACGGCGGTGCCGCCGTTGATCCAGTGGAAATCGCAGTCCTGCACGGTGATGTAGTCCATCACCTCGTTGGCCTCGACCTCGGCCCAGATGGCGTCGTTGGCGATGTGCTCGAAGAGGCAGTTCTTGATGGTTATGTTCCGACAGTTGCGGTCCAGCTCAATCACGTTGCTGCTGGACGGGAACGGGCGCCGCCCGTTGAACCGGAAGGTGAGCCCGGAGACCTCAATGTAGTTCTGGTTGGTGATCTGGAGGGTGTCGTAGGCGGTCGCCAGCTCGATGCGGACAGAGTTCGGGTCCCTGTCTTCCCGCAGCCGGACGAACAGGCGGCCCCGCTGCCGGTCGTAGTAGAACTCGCCGGCCTCGTCCAGGAACTGCGGCAGGTCCTCGATCAGGTAGCGCGTGCCGGGATTCACCGGGTCGGTGCCGTTCTTATAGAGCAGCGTACCCTTCTCGGGGTCGTAGTCATCCTTCCCGATGGCCTCGCGGTCCGGCGTGGGATTGGCGATCACCCAGGCGTACTGGCTCCAGACCGTGCCGCCTTCGAAGTAGTCCGGCGGGAAGCCCTTGAGGGCTTCGTCCCGGTAGCCGCCTCCGCCCTTGCCCTGCTGTCGGTATTCGTCCCAGGTGTTCCAGTGATGCATGGCGAAGTTGGGATTTGTCATCGCCCACCCGACGTCGCTGGCGAGGTACAGATCGTAAATCTTGCCGGCCTCGTCTACGACATAGAGGGCCATCTCCTGCATCCTGCCCGGGCGGCCGTCCGGCTGAAGGGGACGTTTCACGTCGAGATACCAGACCGTCTGGTTCGCGGTATCCAACCGGTCCGGAGCGTCGGCGGCCGATGCCTTCTTCCATTGCCCGGTGATGGGCCTTGAGCCGGCGATGATGGCTTCTCCGCTGCCCCAGTCGGGATCGCTGGTCAGCCGGATGGGGTTGCCTGGCTCGCCCGATTCGTCGGCCCGCCAGAGCGCCTCCTCGCCGTCGTAGGAGTAAATCCGATAGTTTACGCCGCGCTTGAAGACGTAGGTAATCGGGCCGGAGGCCGCCGCGGCTTTGCCCTCGGCGCGGGTATCCCAGGGATGGTGTTTCCAGGGGGTCTGCTTCGTCGCGCCGTCGTTGGCGTCGTCGCCGTTCACGTAGTCGATGTAGCGGACGGTGTCCCCCGCCACGAACTCGAACGGCTCCGGCGCCCACTCCAGGTCACCGGTCTCGATGACCCGTGCGTGCGGCCTCTGCCACGAGTACTCGGCCGCCTGGGCCGACGCCATCACGAGCACCAAGACCGTCACCAGCAGACCTCTTCTCAGGTTTCTCATGTTCGTCCTCAATCGCATGGGGTCTCTTTGAGCCGTAGCCCTCCGGCCACTCCTCGTCACTTCAGGTCCACCCTCATCTCGTGTGCGCCCGGCCCCTCCAGGTCCGCACAGATATAGCGGGAGTCCTCCATCCGTCGCACCTCATGCGGCGTGGGTTGCCTGTTAATGCGCAGCGCCGCAACGCGGGCATCCTCAGGCAGGAGGACCTCCAGCCTGCGTCGCTCGTCGCTGCCGGCGACAAGCAGATGCAGAGCGTGCTCGGAGCGTTCGTATCTGTAGCGAACGTATCCCCCGCCTTCTTCGTACTTCGCACAAGCCGTCACCCTTCGCACTCCGGCCGCCTCCCAGCGCGGCGATACGGTCACGGATCGCATGTTGCGATCCGTATCGACGACGCCGGCCAGCCCTTCCATCAACGCGTAGGTCAGGGAGCCCGCGTTCCAGAAAGGGGGCGGCCCCCCGGCGTTCTCTGAAGGTTCGAACCACGGCGCAGCGTCGCTCAGGCTCATGGCCACGACGAACCATGCTTCCCCGTCGACCGACGCGTGCAACGTCAGGCCGGCGATCACCTTCTCAGGATGGGGGTTCTGCCAGCCCCAGGCGGTCAGGCCCACGCGGGGAGCGTTATTCGTCGGGCCGGCCCAGCCCAGGACGGTGCTCGGAATGGTGCGCCCGCGCGCGTAGCCCGGCGGCTCGCCCGGGTTCCAGAAGCCCATCACGTGCCTGTCGCGCAGAATGGACTGCTCGTGCCGGCTGCCGTCCTCGTAGTCCACCGACAACTGCCCCGCCACCTGGCCCGACGTGCCCATGGCGTGCAGGAAGTAGACGGACGCTGCCGCCCGGCCTATCGGTATCTGGACGGACTCGGCCCAGCCTGCCCGGCCCCGCGCAAGCCGCACGATGGCCCGGCCGCCGTTGGAGTCGGGGGCGATCACGCGGAAACGCACCTTGCGGAAGTATCCCTCACCCGTGGGCAGCTCGCGCATGTCCACCCCCGGTTCGCCGCCCCAGCCGGGGCGGTCGCTGCCGTGTTCGCAGACCAGATCCGCATTGGCCGCCCGGCTCAGGTCCAGCGGCCCGAAGCTGCGCTCCGGCTCCTCCGGCCGCTTACCCCACAGGCCGGAGATGGTCATGGCCCCCGGAACCCAGAAGAGGTCGAGGAATCGGTCCAGGATGTCGGCCCCGTATTCCTCGTAACCGTGCTCGAAGCAAGCGTGCGCCAGCTCGCCGGCCACCATCCCCGTGCAGGCGCCGTTGCAGTAGACCCAGGGCAGCACGTGGAAGCCGCGGGGGAACGGCGGGTACATGGTGAGCCACTCCGCCGGGCAGCCCTCGGGCATCTCGCGGCGGATGCGGCGGTAGGTTTCGATGATCGCCACGGACTTCTCGTGGCCGATCTCGGCATTGGCGGCGTAGGTGTTGGAGAGGGACACCTGGCTCGCCTCGTCCACGCCGAAATCACGCACGAACTCCGGATGTTCGGTGACGTGGTGGCGGTAGAACTCGCCGTTCCAGGCCAGCTCGTTCATGCGCGCCAGCAGGTGGTCGGCAAAGGCGCGCATCTCCTCGGCCTCTTCGGTTCGGCCGCAGTGCTCGAGCATGGCGGCCAGCTTCCGGCAGGCGTCCATCATGCAGATGTTGTCACCGTAGAAGATGCCGTACTTCGTCACGCCCGGTTTGGCGTCCATGATGTCGCCACCGACCAGGGCGCTGTCGAACTCGCTCTGGAAGTCCCACAGGTCCAGGCAGTAGGGCCGGCGCATGCACTGGAACTTGTCGGACCAGACGTAGGGACTCGTACGGGTCCACTTGACGGCCCTCAAAGCGCTGTCGAGCTTTCCGGCCATCCACTCGTCGTCCCCCGTGGCCTGCCAGGCCAGGTATATGCCCTTGATGAAGACGTGTTCGACGTCGTTCATGACCGGCTGGCGGGCGAAGATCACGGTGTCGTGATAGATGCGCTTGGAGAACTGCGGCCCCCAACGCCACTCGAAGTGGCATTTCGTGTTCGGGTCGACCGGAGTGCCGAAGTCCCAGATCATCCCGTCCTCGCGCTGGTGCCTGGCGAACAGGTCGGGGCTGTCCCTCAGGTGCCGCATGAAGTAACGCGCGCCCTTGACCCCGTGGACGCTGCCGCGCGAGGTGATCGTCTGCATCCGATATACCCTCTCGCCGTCGAAGACGCGGAGCTTCTCTTTGGCGTGGAACAATTCCAGGGTGCTGCGCAGGAGGTATAGCAGCTTCTTGAAGCGGCCGCCCTCGTCGTCGATCTCGGTGCGGCAATCGACGCTGAAGGTCGCCCGTTCGGTTTCGGCCCCGCTCTCGTCGTGGAGCGTCACCACGTGCGTTCCGAGCGCGCCGGACACCGGGAACTCCACCTCCGGCCCTGGGCTGCACACGTACAGGCGCCCGGCAGCGTCGTAGACGCGGATCAGCGCCGTGTCCCCCCTGTCGTGGGCAACGTGTTGTGTGTCCAGCGGCGAAGCCGACCGACACCGAACCGACAGTACACCTGCCATCTTAGCCTCCCTTGAGTCCCGGATCATGCCGGCTCCCTGTTCGCCCCACTCAGTCGTGCTCCAGCGCGCCGGCGTCGCGCCGGCCGACCGGCTGCCGACCGGCGAAGTCGCGCAACTGCGGCCCGTTGAACTGCCATTCGTAGAGTTCCTCTATCGTAGTGTGCGCGTCGGCGAGCGTGCCGCGGGCGACGCGCAGGAAGTCGATGGCCCCCTCGAAGCCAGCGGCGCCGTCCCGGGCCCTGCCCACCAGGAAGTCAGACCGACAGTCCAGCGACGCGTCGGCCGCCAGAGCCGCCCTGGCGCCGGCCGACCGACGCCCGTCCAGGTAGATGGTCATGCGGCCGGAGGCGCGGTCGATCTCGGCCAACACGTGGTGCCACTCATCGTCGTTGATCGCGGCCCCCGTGGCCACCGCGCCGTGCACGCCGCCGGAGCTGATCTGGAACTCGGCCGCGCCCGCGTCGTTGACGAACAGCCGGTATCCGCTCTCCCCGTCGTGCTTGCCCATGATCTGCCCGCTCGTGCCCTCGGCCACCTTCAGGTTGGCTTCCACCAGCAGGTTCTGGGTGGTGATGATCAGCGTCTTGCGGTGCTCCGCCGGGTAGCGCATGTAATCGTCTTCGGCATAGGGGGTGTTTTGCTGGGCCGTCCCTTTGCGGGAGGGCTCGTCGACGATCCAGGGCTCCTCCGGCACCTGGGCGGTGCGGCGACCGCTGCGGTCCCACGAGCCGATGCTTATCACCACGTCCTTGCGCAGCAAGGAGTCCGGATAGCTGGCGAAGCGCTTGCCATCGAACTGCAGCGCTCCCTGGACCCAGTCCTCCGACGGAGAGGGCACGTAGTCGCTGAGCTTGGCCCTGTTCACCCGCAGGTCGAACGACGGGACGTACTCGTACATGGAACGGTGGAAGTGGGCCTGGCTCATGTACCAGTGGTAGTCAGTGACCATCTGCGGGCGGGCCTGATTCTCGTTGAAGTGCCACTCGCCGACCGTGCCGTGTAGCGACCACGGGATGAAGTAAGTGGCCCCCGCGTCAACGACCGGCGAGCCCGGCGTCGGATGAAAGTGCACCTCGGGAGTGAGTTCGTCCAGGGGGCCTCCTCCCGGCTTGCCCGTAATGGGTTTCTGGCTCACCCTGCGACCCAGGTCGGCAACGCGGATAGGATACTGCCGCATCAACTCGGCCAGCCGGTCGATCTCGGCGGCCTCGATGTACTTCTCCCGCTCGTCCCGCTCCCGCAGCAGGCTGCCGGCCTCGGCCGTGCCGTGGAAGAAGTTGTGGGCGAAAGCCAGGGACGGAATGCCGCGTATACCGGAGGAGGCGTCGTCGCCGCCGCCGACCAGGGACGGGTCGCCCTCGCGGTTGTTGCGCAGGAACTGCCGGCTGATCTCCGCAAAAACGTTGCTGACGATGTCGTTCCGGTTGCCGGAGCTACCGCCGATGCCCACGGCGTTGCGATAGATGGTGTTGTTGGTGAACTGGTTGAGGAATCCGAACACCATGAAGTAGCCGGGCGTGGTGTTGGCGAACGGGTCGTCCGGGTCGGTGGTGCGCCCCCAGATGATGTTGTTGAAGCAGTACTGCTTGAAGGCGCCGTCCAGGTAAAGCGGATAGGACAGGTTGACCGGCGACGTCCGGTTGAAGAAGCCGGAGGGCATGTGGCCAGGGGAGTTGCCGATGTTGTTGCTGTAACAGTAGATCGGCCCGCCCTGCCACAAGGCCAGCCCGCCGTAGTCGTTCACGCCCAGGGCCGTGTCCTCGGTCTTGTTGTGGTGCACCAGGATGCGGATGAGCGGCAGGTTCAGGTCGCGCGCCTCGTGATGGCCGAGGTTGCCCTCCTTGCCGCCGAGCACCACTATGCCTGAGCCGAAGCTGCGGCGCACCACGTTGCCGGCAATCTCGCCGGTCTGCAGCATGGTGACGGCGATGGCCGGCACGTTGGACCAGCGGCTTCCCGTGTGGCGCATGCCCGTGTTGAAGGTGCGGTTCCGCATGATCTCCACGTGCCGCAGCATGCCCCGGTACTTGGCCTCGTTCCACTTCCAGGTGCCGCTCAGCCGTATGGCGGTGGTCAACACGTTTCGGAAGTCGCAGTCGGCTACCCGGATACGGTCCATCACGTGCATCACCTCGTCGCTGCGCGATACGCCTCCCGCCACCCCGGTGTCGGGCAGCTCGTGGAACGTGCAGTGGTGGATATTGACGTCGGTCGTACTGTCCTCCAGTTCGATGGTAGCCCCGTGGCAGAAGCTGAACTTTAGGCCCGATATCTCGATGTGGGATTGGCTGGGGATACTGATCTGGACGACCCTGTTCGTCAGCTCCAGGTGCAACTCGTTGGGATCGATGCCGTCGGCCGGCCGGTAGAAAAGCAGCCCGGTGTCGGGGTCGAGGTAGAACTCGCCGGCGGAGTCGAGGAACTGGGGCAGGTTGTCGATCATGTAGCGCAGGCCTCCGGCGCCGTAGCCGCCCTGGCCGCCCTTCAGCAGAACGCCCTCATCGGGGTGGTACATGGGCACTTCGATAGCCTCACCGCTCTCGGTGCGGACCTCCCGCGTGGCCGGTATCTGCGAGGGCGTGGGTGTGCCCATGAAGCTGCGGTACTGCTTCCAGATGAAGCCGCCGGTGAAGTAGTCCTTGGAGTAGCCTTTCAGGGCCTCGTCGTACATGCCGGAGGCTGTCCATCGCCCGTCCCCTCCGGTCACCGTTTTTGGGCCGTCGATCGTGTTCCAGTAGTCTATGGCGAAGTTGTCGTTGCCGCGCTGCCAGTCGGGCCAGCGGGCCAGGTGCTGGCGGGAGGCCGTGCCATCGTCGTTGACCACGTAGAGGGCGGTGAACGCTGGCGAAGGCCGGCCAGCCCCGCGCCCGTGCGGATTGGGGCCGCTGTAGGCGACGGCGTTGTCGGCGTCGAGCAGGCCCGTTGCCTTGAGGTCGAGCGCCCACACCTTCCCCGGTTCGGGCAGGCGGTCGGGGTGTTCGACGGTGGCCGCCGGCAGCCACTCGCGCGGCAGGCGGGTGGAGCCCATGAACCGGGCCTCGCCCGTGCCCCAGTCCGGATCGCTGGTCAGGCGGATCGGGTTGCCCTGCTCGCCGGACTCGTCGGCGTAGAGCTGGCCGCGATAGACGACGCCGCGTTTGAACACATAGGTGATCGGACCGGATGCCTCGGCGGCATTGCCCGCAGCGTCCCTGTCCCATGGGTGGTGCTTCCAGGGGGTCTGCTTTGTCGCGCCGTCGTTGGCGTCGTCGCCGCTCACGTAGTCGATGTAGCGGACGGTGTCCCCCGCCACGAACTCGAACGGCTCCGGCGCCCATTCCAGGTCGCCGTTGGGCAGCACCCGCACGTGGGGCTTCTGCCAGGAGTAGTCCACCGCGCCAGCCGTCAGCGGCGCGAGCGTCATCAGAAAAGCGATCGCCAGTAGTAAGATCATCCTCATGTTGTCCCTTCCTTCCCAACTGCGGCTTCCACCCGGCTACTCCCCCTGCTCGGCTTCGAGGACCAGAACCATGTCGGCGAACACGGGCGGGCAGGCCGTCCAGATGGGCGCCTCCCCGTTCTCATCCGCGCGCCGCTCGCCCAGTTCGTACTCATCGCCGCTGGACGGTATGTATGCGTAGGTCCTGTAGACTACGTCATGTTCCAGGTTCGTCAATCGGCGATCCGACCCGCTAAGGTGAGGGCTGAAGGTGTACGCGTGAGGCATGTAGATGACGCGCACCCTGCGCGGGATGCCGGCCGCGTACGCCGACTCGCGGTTGTCCGCGTCGGCGTGGGGCATGATCCATTCGGGATGCGGCTCGAAGCGCCACCACTCGTAACGTTCCAGCAGCTCCCTGCCGAGCCCCACGTCGCCGCTGCCTTGCTGCCGCATGGCCTCCTCCCATGGCGTGGTGCCCCAGTTCAGCCCGCTGGGCGAGGCGCCGAAAGGCTCCTGCCGCCGGTTTACCTGCCAGATGCCGTTGGCGCCGTAGGTGTGGCCCGCCGCGCCGCTGAGCATGCTGGACCAGAAGGCGAACCGCTGCACGTCCGGCCCGCAGTCGCCCGCGATGCCCTCGTAGCAGGCTTCGCCGATGAGCAGAGGCATCCGGGCCTCCTCCCGCATCACCTTCTCGAAGACCCCCGCCATCACCTTCAGGCTGTGCCAGCCGCTATGGCCGCCCAGGATCATGCTGAAATCGAGCGCCGACGGATCGCCGACCATCGCCTGCGAGGACTCCATCGTGGTGGGGTGGATGGTCACGGGACGCTCGAACGGGTCGACGGATCGGATATGGCGCACCACGTCCGTCCACCCCTCCTTCGCCCATTCCCGGCACTCCTGGTGCAGTTCCTGGGAAGCCGCTTCGGTCTCCTCGCCCAGCGACCTTGCCCGCGTCCGGGCGGCGTTCATCGTCTCCCCGCCCGCGCACCAGACGACGGGGTAAGCTCCGTAGCGCGCGACAAGGTAGCGCCAGTGCCTCTTGACCCCTTTGACGCCGGCGTAATGGAGGTAGTGGCCCCAGCACCCCGTGATGCAGGGCACCAGGCCCTGCTCGACGAGCCACTCGATGCGGCGGTCGGCCATCTCGAAGTAGGACGGATTGATCGTTCGGTACTCCTCGCCCCACGGGAAGCCGGCCTCGTTGGCCCCCCGCTGGTCGAACGGCGGCATGTCGGGGTATAGGCCCGCCACCATCTGAACCACGGTGAAGCCCTTATCGGTCCGGTCGGCCGCCAGCCGCTGGAACTCGTGCGGCCAGCGCAGCCGGCTGCAGAGCCCCATCCACCACGTGTCGCCGAGCCAGAAGAACGGCGTGCCGTCCGTATGCTCGAAGTGCCGGCGGTCACCCGCGACCCGCACCGGACCGTGTCGGAACAGCGGATTCACCCCCGAATAGGCGCTGACGGCGATCGTGCCCTCGCGCCCGTGCAGGTCGGGGTTGCCCTGGTCGGAGCATTCCATCCGGAACCGATGCCGGCCGACGAGGGACGAGGCGTAGCGGACCTGCCAGGTCCCCTGCCCCGACCAGAAGGCCGGCACGTGGCGCGTCATCCCCTCCGGGTCGGTGACGAGAGCGGTCAGCTCCAGTCCCAATGGATCCGCATAATGGTGCCGCGTCGTCAGCGTCCACTCGGCAATCCCGTTCTGCTTCACCTGCAATGCATTCATCTTTCCTGCCCGTCTATTGACCATTCTGGGCTGCGCAATTCTTCGGCCATGCTCACAGCCAGGGCGCCTTGTAGCCCATCTGTTCCCATTCTTCCTCGGTGGGCACGACCATATGCTCGCCCATCAGGTGCCCCCGCGCGAGGCCGGTGACCTTCCGGGCGTACCCTGGCCCGAGCGCGTCGACGTCGGCCTGGATCTTCTCGGAGTTTTCGACGAAGAGGTAGCCGTAGTCGGGATGGCTATGCTGGCGGTTGGCCGGCACGTCGTGGTCCTTCCAGTCATCGCCCTCCACGGCATCCGAGTACACGTCATCGCGGTGCCGCTCGATGAGGGCGGCGCGCAATTGCCGGCTGCGTTCATCCTCTTCCAGGATGGGGCCCTGGGCCACCCGGTCGCCGACGGCGAAATGCCACTCCCGCTTGTCGGCGGCCGAATGCCAGTAGCAGCGCTCGCCGTCGGCGGCGAAATACTGCCCGTTCCAGGAGCGGCTGAACTGGCTGAAGACGATTCGGTCTCCCGGCTCCAGCTCCGCCACCTCGCGCAGGGAGCGGCCCTCAGCCAGCTCAGGGCATTCCAGCCCGGCCGCCTCCAGCACCGTCGGCATCAGGTCCATGGTGGAGGACGCCCCGCGGCACTCGCGGCCCTCCGGCATGAAGCCGGGCAGCCGGGCGATCAGCGGTACCCGCACGGCCGCCTCGAGCATGCAGCGCTTGCCGACGCAGCCGTAGTCGCCGAGCATCTCCCCGTGGTCACAGGTGAAGATGACCAGCGTGTTGTCGATCTCATCGCCGAGGGCCTGCAATATCCGGCCGACGTGGAAGTCGATGTAGCTCACCGTCCCGTAGTAGGCCGCCCGGATGCGGCGCAGCAGCATGTCGTCGCCCTCGCAGGCCTCCTCCATCCACTTGTAGCGGTTCTGGAAGCGGTTGGCGCGGCACCGGTAGTCCCGGTAGTCGGCCGGCCGCAGAGGGTGGTCCATCTGGTCGGGCCGGTAGAGGTAGTTCCACGGGTAGGGCAGCTCCCAGCCGGGGTGCGGCGCGCCGAAATGCGCGCAGAGCAGGAACGGCCTGTCCGCGTCGCGCTCCTGGAGGAATCGGACACTGTTATCGGCGATCCAGTGTGTCAGGCAATAGCGCTCCGGATAGCGCATGGCCTGGGGGATGTAGTAATACTCCGTGCCGACGCTGCGTGGCGCCTCCACCCAGTCGAGGCCCTGCTCGGCGAACCAGGGCTTGTAGTCCTCCGGGGTGGTGAGGAACTCGTCGAAGGCGTCCAGCGAGGACGGCACATCCGGTGGTGTATGCGTCTTGGCGCGGCCGAATGCCTCGTAGGGCTTCCCGTATCCGCCGGTCTGGTAGCCGGCCTCGTGGAGCACGGCGGCGAAGTCCGGCACGTCCATCTTCGGCCCGCCGAAGTTGTCGGTCATCAGGCCGGCGTGGGGGGGTATGCCCGTCGACATGGCGTGGCGCGTCGGCCCGCAGACCGGGCAGCAGGTGTAGGCGCGGCGGAAAGCTGCCCCCTCCCGCGCCAGCCGGTCCAGGTTGGGCGTGCGGATGATGGGGTTGCCCAGTGCGGCGACGGTATCGGCGCGCTGCTGGTCGGTGACGATCATCAGCACATTCGGGTGTCGGTCGGGCATGTTGTGATCTTCTTCCGTAGAAGTTACAAGTTCAGCGGTTCGAACGCATGGCAGGGGTTATGTGACTTTCAGGGCTGCATTCGTTTGGTTCCTCGCCGTGAAGGTTTGCGTGCACAGGGGGCAGTCTCAGTCCTCGGTCACGCGCACAAGCACCCGGCCGCTGAAGGGTTCCAGTTCAATCTTTTCGGTCACCGTGCGGCCGTTCAGGTCCCGGTAGGCGCCCTCCATGGGGATGGTTCTGGTCGTGTCGCCATCATTGATGAACAGCTCGGGCCGCCCGCGCGCGCGGTTGGTGTCCGTCCTGGCCGTCCTGTCGGCCCAGGGGCACTGCTGCTGCCACTGACTGACCGACAGGGCCGGTCCTCCTCCCATCTCCTGCAACGGCTTGCCGGTGCTGGGGGCGCTGAGGTAGTTGTCCTTCAGCGTCCCGAAGTCCCCGCCGGCCTCGTACCGGATGGCGCTCTGCCCTTCCTGCAACGCGCAAAAGACGTTGTTGACGATCAGTTGGCCGGAGCCGGTCAGCACCATCTGGGAACCGTTGTCATAGAAGATGTTGTCCCTGATTAGGCAGTCGTGGTTGTTGCGCACGAAGAGGCCGCACGCGCCCGAGCCGGCGACCGTGTTGCCCTCAACCAGTTGGCCCCGGTTGTCCTCGGGATAGCAATCGAGCCAGATGCCCTGGGCCAGGTTCTTCCACGTGCCCGAGGACTCCATCTCGCCCTTGCAGTCGAGCACGATGTTGTGCCGGAAGGTGCTCCCGGAGGCGTTGGTCATGATGCCTGCGCCGTCGTTGGTGGTGGAGACGGCGGCTTTGACGACGTTGTACTCGGCGAAATTACCGTCGGCGAGGAAGAGGATGCCGGAGTAGCCGGACCGCGTAATACGGTTGTGGCGTACGTGCACGCCCGCGCCGCTGACCACCCGGATCGGCACGGCGTGCCAGAGCCCGCTGCCCCCGTATCCGGCCACCATCCCGGTGTCCGTCAGCTCATTGCGCTCGATGACCGACGAGCTCGGCGCCTCCGGGGCCTCGTGCCAGGTTATGCCGAGGTTGAGGTTGCCCCGGAACTGATTGCGCACGACCCTGGCGTCACGTACCGACGGGCCGGCCTTCAGTGCGGCGCCACCCGCGTCAAACTCGCTGGGCGGGGCATCCCGCCCGATCGACTCGAACCGGCAGCCTTTCACCACGCAACGGCCCGCGATCTCGAGCCCGATGTCCTTCTGATGGCGGAAGCACACGTTCTTGACCACGGCGTCGCGGACCTTCAGGCCGGAGGACAGCAGCGACGCCTCCACCAGAAGCTCGTTGGGGTCCGCCCCCTCGGGAGCCCAAAGGTAGACCTTGCCCTCCTCGGCATCGAAGTAGCACTCTCCCGGCTTGTCCAGCTCCTCCAGCTTGCCGTCCAGGTAGAAGCCCCATCCCTTCTCGTCCCAATCGAACGGGCCGGTCACCCAGTCGCTGACGTCGCCGAGCGTCAGTTCGCCGCTTGCTTTGTATTCGACGATCGGTCGGGTTTCATACCACCAGCTATGATGCCGCCAGCGGATGCTGGCGCCGACCCAGTAGTCATCGGCGTTGCGTGGATGCTCGGCCAGCTCGGGGCAGACGAGGACGATGGGCCCGCCGCCGCCTCTTTCGCGGTCCATACGGCCGATGCCCTTGCGGCGCCGGACCGGGTTGAGTTCCCGCCAGACCTTCGTGCGCAGCCATCCCTCGTTTGGGTAGCGCGCGATGGTCATAAGAGTGCCGTCAACAAACAGGTAGCCGATGTCGTGCTCGACGTTGCTGACATAGATGGCCCCCTGATGGCGTCGCCAGCCGGTCAACTCGACACTGCCGCTGATCGCCGGCGGGTCGGCCTCCGGCGGTCCGTATGCATTCACCTCAACGTGGCGCACGGGAATTTCGGCTGATTCGCGGAACACGTCGCCTCGCCTGAGCAGTATGCGGTCGCCCGGCCGGCCCCGTCCGGCCGCTTCCGCGATCCTGCGCAGGGGCTGCGATTCGTCGGTGCCCGGGGCCTCATCGCTCCCGGCGTTTGAGACGTAGTACGTCCCTGCACTGGCAACCTGGCAGAGCGCCCCAAGCGCAATGGCCATCGCCACAAAACCCATCATCATCTGTATGTGCATCAGTCCGGTTCTCCTGTGTCGCGTCATCTTCCGCCCGTTCAGCCGAAAGACGGCAGCCAGCGGGCCTGGGCCTCGAACATGCGGTTCACCATCTCGCGGATCTGGGGCAGCGTCAGCGTAGCGCCCGTGTAGGGATCCATTGCCGCCGCCGCGTGGACAAGCTCCCTGTCGCCCGTCAGGCCGGCCCTCACCGCCAGGTCATGCACGATGACGTTGGAGCGGTTGATGGCGGCGCAGGCCGGCGGCAGATCGTCTACAGCGGTCGGCTGCGGTCCGTTCCCATCCACCAGGACCGGCACCTCCACGGCGCAGCCCTGGGGCAGGTTGGCGATCAGCCCGTCGTTGCGCACCGAGGCGTGCACCACGCGCGGCTCCCCGCTCACAACGCTGTCCACGATGCGGGCGCCGTATTCACTGCTGGGGTGGATGCCTTTCTCGCGCACCTCCTGGACGAACTGCTCGGCGCGGCCTTCGTCGTCGTGGCTGAGGCAGTGCTGGTAGAAGTCGCCCCGCACGGGGATGTATTCCTGCACGGTTTCGGGGTCCTTGCGGAACCAGGGCGTGTACTCCGAGGCATGGTGGCTCGACTCAGAGTGGAAGTGGCCGGTCAGCCGCATGATCTCGGTGCGCACGCGTTCCTTGCCGGCGTAAGGCAGCCCTTCCTTCTCGTCCTTATCCTCCCCATCGGGGAGGTGGCGCGCCATCATCCGCTCGCGTATGGCGGGCAACAGGTCGCGCCCCTGGTGCTCGAACTGGATGTACCATGCCTGGTGGTTGATGCCCGCGGCGCGGTAGTTGACCTCATCGATCGGCACGCCGACGTGCCGGGCCAGCAAGCCGGCTGTGCCCTGCACGCTGTGGCAAAGGCCCAGGGAGCGCACACCGAGTTCGTAGCTCGCCCAGGTGTTGATCGCCATCGGGTTGGCATAGTTCATGACCACGGCACCGGGGCACAGCTCCACCATGTCCGCGCAGAGGTCCTTGAGGGCCTCGATCGTGCGCAGCCCCCGAAAGACACCGCCCGGTCCCAGCGTGTCGCCAATGGGCTGGTCGAGGCCGTATTCGCGGGGTATCTCTACGTCGAGCCCATATGCCTCGATGCCGCCGACCTGCCACGTGATGATGACGAAGTCGGCTCCTTCCACGGCCTCGCGCCGGTCGAGAGTGGTGCTGACCTCGGCGGGAGCGTCCGCCAGGTCGACGAGCTGTCGGGCGCCCTTCTCCGTGCGAGCCAGACGCTCGGCATCGATGTCCATCAGGCAGAAGTGCGACTCGCGCAACGCCGGAAACGAGAGGATGTCGGTTACCATCCTCAGGGGGAATATGTAGGCGCCGGCGCCGATAATGCCGATCTTGGGCGGCATGACAGGTTCCTCTCCTCTTTACTACATAAGTCAGGTTTCTGAACGCTGCGGAAAGAGGCGGGCGGCCAGCTCGCCGTTAGGGCTATGGGCGGGCCGGCATGTCGAAAGCCTGGTCCGCTGTCCTCGCACACCATCGGCGCAGCAGTTGCCTGTGCAGCTCGACATCCTCAGCGGCGTCCGGATCGCCGATCAAGTTGTTCACCTCGCCGGGGTCATTTCGCAGATCGAAGAATTGCTCGCCGTTTGCGCCGTTGTCGTAGGCGACGTACTTGCAGCGCCCCGTGCGCACGCAGCGTCCGTGGGCCCCACCGATGAGAGTTTCGGAGACACTGAACTCGCGCAGGCGCGGGCCCTTCCCTTCCACAACCGGCCGAAGGCTTTGCCCGTCCAGATGGGACGGCACCCGCAGGCCGGCCAGAGCCAGCATCGTCGGCAGCATGTCGATGCCCGAGGACACGGGCGCCTCGTTAACCAGCCCCTGCGGCGCGGCCGGAACACGGATCATCCACGGCACGCGGATGCATTCCTCCCAGAGGGCCGTCTTCTGGTTCCAGTGGTGGGCGGCCGCCCCGTCGCCATGGTCGGCCACGAATACCACAATGGTGCTGTCCGCCGCCCCGCTCCGGTCCAGAGCGTCCAGAAGGCGCCCCACGTATCCGTCCAGCATTTCGGTGAACTGGCGATAAGCCCACACGTATTGTCGCCAGTCACCCTCGTGCCAGCCGGCAGTCGGATAGGCGATATCCCGCGATTTCTCCTTTGCGAGCAGGAGGGCCTCGGGCATGTCTGCCGGTTCGGCGAAGTTCTGCGGGAGGGCCGGACACTGTTCCGGGGGCGGGGGGACGAACTGCTCGACGTACTTGTAGTCCCCGGCGGTGTGCCCGCGGGCCCAGCCGCATATCTCGTGGGGCGTGTCGTAGGAGGCGGTGAGGAAGAAAGGGTGCTCCTGTATTTGGTCGAGCAACTGCTCCGCCACGATGTCCGTAATCCTGTCACGCGACCTCTCATCGATGTAGCGGGTACCGGTGGCCTCCGCGTCGTGCGGGTCCACGGGCAGATGCCACTTTCCGGCGTAGCTGCAGCCGTAGCCGGCGGCGGCGAAGTACGTCCACAGCAGAGGAGTGGCTTCGTTCCGTTCGGCAAACTCCGCGCGGACATCTTCCGGCTTGCCGCCGTACCGGTTGCCGAAGTAGTCGCGCTGGTGCGGGTATACGCCCGTGAACATCGAGATGCGCGAAGGCACGCAGAGCGGATATGTACACGTGGCGTTACGGAACCAGGTACCCTCACGGGCCAGGCGGTCGATGTTAGGCGTCTGGACATCGCAGCCAGCCGCCCCGATGGTGTAGGCGTTAAGCTGGTCGCTGATGATCAGCAGGATGTTCGGAGGGTTCGCTCCCGCTGCTTCCCGTGCCAGAGCCGGCAAGCCGAGGGACGAAAGCCCCAGCGCCGCTGCGCCGCCTACAAACCGGCGTCGTGTGATCTTGCTCATCTCCACGCAATCCCTTCTGGTCAATCTCCGGTGCCGGCGGCCATCATCACTCGAAGGGGGACTTTCCACCGCAGACCGCATGGGCTGCGTGCAGGCTCTCCGACTGGTCGCGGGTGACCTTGCGGGCATATCCGGGACCCAGGGCGTCAACGGCCGCCTGGAGCTCTTCCGGCCCGCGCTCCTGCCACAGGAAACCGTAGGTGGGCTCCTCCAGGTAGCCCTCGGGCGGCGGATCGTGTTTCTTCCAGTCTCCGTCCTCGACCGCGTCGGACCAGGGATCCACGGCAGGGCCGTGGCGGCGCAACAGCGCCCCCTTCAGACGTCGCAGGTGCTCAGCCGCGGCGGGATCGTCGATGCGGCTGGGGCCCTCGCCCAGCCCGTCGCTCACCCTGAAGAGCCACTCGCGGTCGTCCGGGGCGGAATAGGCGTACTTCCATCGCCCATCGGTTGCGCCGTACTGTCCGCACCATGCGCTGGAGAACTGGCTGAAGACGATGCGGTCGCGGTCCGGACGCCGCGCGGTCTCCAGGAGGGAGCGCCCTTCCTCACTCCTCGGGTAACCTTCGATTCCGCCCGCCTCCAAGAGCGTCCTGTACATGTCCATCAGGGAGACGGGGGCTTCGCAGAGCTGCCCCTGCGGCAACCTGCCCGGCCACGCGGCAATCATGGGGATCCTCACCGCGGCCTCCAGCATGCACCGCTTGCCGACGCAACCGTAATCGCCGAGGAGTTCGCCGTGGTCGCTGGTGAAGAGGATCAGCGTGTTGTCGCGCTCGTCGCCGAGGGCGTCCAGGACGCGTCCAATGCTGTGGTCGATCAGGGAGATGCTGCCGTAGTAGGCGGCCCGGAGGATGCGGTATCCGATGTCGTCTTCCTGGGCGGTCTCCCGGCATTTGTAACGATTCTGGTAGCGGTTCGTGCGTGACTGATAGCTCTCGTAATCGTCCGGGCGCACCGGTGCGTCCATTTCGTTGGCCCGGTAGAGCAGCGCCCACGGGAACGGATTGCAGATCGGCGGGTGCGGCTCCGGGAAGTGGCACTGCAGCAGGAAGGGCCTTTCCGCGTCGCGCCGGCCCAGGAAGTCGATGCACTGGTCGGCCAGCCAGTGCGAGCGGCTATGCTCCGGCGGCGCGCTGGTGGCCTGGGGCACCATGTAGTACTCGCTGCCCATGCCGTTGCTGGGCGGCAGCCAGGCGGGGTAGCCCTTCTCCTTCACGAAACCGTCGTAGCCGGGAAGCAGCTTCGTGCTGCTGCTGACCACCGGTTCGCGCCCGGCGTACTGCTCGACGCCGTCGGTCAGCCAACCGCGACCACTGTGGTGCAGCTTGCCGGTCATGAAGGTCTGGTAGCCCTCCTCGTGCAGCAGTTTCATGAACGAGCTGTCGTGCGGCGCAGGGCTGGGTGGCCCGTCCTCTGGCTCGTGGTGCCACCAATCATGATCGGTGAATCGGTGGACGTGCGGCGGCAGGCCGGTGACCATCGAGACGCGCGTCGGAGAGCAGATCGGCGCGGGGGTATAGGCGCGCGTGAAGGCGGTCCCGGCGCGCACAAGCCCGTCGAGCGCGGGGGTCTTTATGACGGAGTTCCCCAGGGCGGCGATTGTGTCGGCGCGCTGCTGGTCGGTGACGAAAATGAGAACGTTGCAACGGTGGTTGGCGGGCATGTGGGATCCGGCGCCTCGGGGAGGTACAGAAACACGACTGCAACTTCTCATGGTAGAGGCCGGCCCGCCAGCATACAATGGATGAAACGTGCGATGCTTGCACTATTCGTGCGGTCGCCACCAGCACCTGTCGAGGAATCGGTCACGTGAAAGACCCCGCACCCGACCCGATCATCATACAGGCGGGGTTCTTCTACATCGGGCCCGGCCAGCGCGAGGACTTCCCGGCCGTATACAGCCGCCCGCTCGTGCGCTGCATCGGCGGCGCCGGCGAAGTCACCGTCAACGGCGAAACCTATGGGCTGAGAAAGGGCGCTGTGGTGCTGATGCCGTGGAAATCGCGCGTCAGCTACCGCACGGCGCCGGACCAACCGATGATTCTGTCGAGTTGCCACATTGTGCCCGACTTCCGTTGCGACGGGCAGGACTTTGCATACGAGGTGGCCCATAACGAAAGCGAGCAGGCCGAGTTGGGAGGGCAAAGGCGGGACGTGCCGCTCGATGGCCTGGAGGGCGTTCTGACCGGCTACCTGGCCAACGACAGCCCGCTGCTCTACCTGACGAACTACGTTGCGACGCGCTACGGACAGGGCGACCCGCAGAAGTGGGAGGCCCGGCAGATGGCGCGGCTGCTGCTGCGGGAGATGCGCGAGTTTTTCTCCCGCCAGACCCAGCGCCGGGAGCTCTCACAGCTCCTCCAGCAGGCCCTCGACTTCATCGAGAAGAATTACGCGGACCCCATATCCACGCGCGACCTGGCCCGCCACCTGGAGTGCAGCCCGTCGACAGTGACCCGACACTTCCGCCGCGAACTCGGCCAGACGCCCACCGAGTGCATACACAAAACGCGCATCACGGAAGCCTGCAGGCTGCTCGCCACCAGTCGCCGCTATGTCGGCGAGGTCGCGAGGATGGTCGGCGTCGAGAACCCCTACTACTTCTCGCGGCTCTTCCGCCGCTACCGGAACATGACCCCGACCCAATACCGCCAGCGCAACATGGTTTTCTGAGGGCCTGCGGGCGCCTACACCGCAAGCGGGTGGCCCTGGCTGACCATTTCCAGTTCGGCGCCCCCGGCATTCGACTCGACCTGCCCGACGCTCTTGCAACCGGGGATCACGCTGGTGACGGCCGGATGCTGCAGGCACCAGGCCAACGCCCACTGCGGCATCTCGGTCCCGTCGGGCACCTCCTCCCGCTCGATGCGCTCCACTTCCTCCAACTGGCTGCGGATGTTCTCCGTGCCGAAGATGGCCCGGATGTCGCCCTCCTCGAAGCGGTCCTCGTCACCGGGGCGATACTTGCCGGTGAGGAAGCCGCTGGCCAGGGGCACCCGCGTGAGCACGCCCAGATGGTGCTTGCGGCAGACGGGCAGAACCCACTGCTCCGCAGAGCGGCTGAGCCGGTTGTAGAGCACCTGCACAACCTCGGCTCCCCGTTCAGCGGCCGCCCTGACCTGCCTGCCGGCCTGCTCCTCGTTGCCCACGGACACGCCGATGTGCCGGACCTTACCCTCGCGCTTCTGGCGCTCCAGTTCCTCCCACAGCGCGTCGTCGCGGAGGGCCTCCTCCGGTGCCGAGTGGAACTGGTAGACGTCGATGTAGTCGGTGCGTAGCGCCCGCAGAGACGCCTCCAACTGGGCCGCCACCTCCCGGCGGGACCAGTGACCCTCTCGGTCCAGGTGACCCACCCACCTGTGGCCGAACTTGGTAGCCACGACCCACTCGGCCCGGGTTCCCTGGATGGCCGCACCGATTAGCGATTCGGACAGGTGATTGCCGTAACACTCGGCCGTGTCCATCAGATTGACTCCGAGCTCACGCGCCCGCCCCAGCATGGCGTCGACCTCCCGCTGTTCGAAGTCCTTGCCCCACTCCCCGCCGAACTGCGCCGTGCCGATGCCGACAACAGAGACTTTGATGCCTGCCTTCCCCAGTTTGCGGTACTTCATAGTGGGCTCCTTTCCTCGGCTCGTTCCGTCCCGGCCCTCACGGGGTCTCGCAGCGTTGGATCAGCTCTCGCTAGTCCGTTCCCGCAAGGTTACCACCTCGACTGCGCAGGACGACGTGGGGTGACGCTCCCCGTCTCCATTATCCGCAGTTTCCGATCCTGCGGCGCTAAAACGTTCGGATGCGTCGCCATGCCTCCTGCCGCCAATCGGTCCATCACCGGCGTGTGGATGTGGTCGCTGCCCTGGCGGCAGGCCATCGCCTCCGTCGACGGGTGGTCGGTGATGAACACGAGGATATTCGGTCATTCGCGTTGGGATGAATCCATCATAGTGTCCTGGTCATATGGCAACAACCGGCATCATGTCCCAAGCCCGGACGGATTGCACGAGCGCGTCGCCGCAGCGGGCGAACAGGCGCACTCCGCGGCTGTCCGCCCGGGAGGGATAGACCCTCTGCGTGAGGCATTGTCGCCCGTTGGCAAATACCTCCAGCACGGAGCGGTCCAGGAAGACGCGCAAACGCAAGGTTTCCCCAGACTGCAGCACGAACGGCGCTTCCTGGCGGTTGACTAACGGTTCCTGGCCTTCCCGTAAGGTCCTGCTTTCCACCGCCAGAGTCTGGTTGGGCACATCAGATAGGATCCGGGTGGTTTCCTCGCCGTCCGGAGAACAGAGAACCGCCAGGCCGGCCTGGCGTGCATTGCCTAACTCGAACGTGACATCCAGTTCGAGACCGTCGCCCTGGACGCCGGGCGCTGTTGTTTCGACGCCTTCTTCGAGGGCCATGTTCGTCAGCTCGCGCCGATTGATGCGCAACGCCTCCAGTTCCGGCGCGGGATCGATGCGCAGCGAACCGTCGGTGTCGAGGGAGAGGACGCGCGGCAGGCTGACGACGCCAGCCCAGTAGGCTTCTTGCTTCCAGTAGTCCTTCCCGCCGGGGCCTTCGGGAATCCAGCCGAAGAAGAGCCGTCGCCCCTGGCCGTCGAGCAAGGTTTCCGGCCCGGCCAGCGAACCGCCCGGCCAGGACATGCGGCCGTGCTCTTCGGGGACGAATCGTTCGTCCTCGAACCGACCCAGGTAATACTGCACGAATGGGCTCGGCTTGTGCGTATGCATGAGCAGCATGTGCCGGTCGCCGAGCGGGAAGAAGTCCGGGCAGGCGCAGTCCGCGTCTTCCGTCGTCCACTTGCGGTCCGACTTGTAAAAGGGACCGCGGTACTCCCAGTCGATCAAGTTGGTCGAACGAAACAAACTGGTGCTGTCGCCCTCGAAGCCGGGCCGGAAGTTCCTGTTCCCGATCAACGCGTAGTAGACGCCCGCCTGATACCAGGCACAGGGGTCGAAGACGATGACCTCCTCGTGCACGCCATAGGGGATCACCGGGTTCTCCGGCAGTGTCTTCCACCGGATCAACTCGTCATCCTGGGCGATCGCGATGCTGGGTCCGATCTTGTGCCCATCGTGGTAGATCAGGGTCGGCACAGGCGCGCTCTCGACGGCGTCGCCACTCTGCGGACCGACGTAGCAGGGATCCGTGTTGAGGGCGTCGGCGCGGAGGGCGGGCGGGTGGTGAGTCCAGTGCACGAGGTCGGCGCTCGAGGCGTGCAACCAGGTGCGGCCCCGCCAGTTGTGCCCCTGCGGCGCCTCCGGGGCTGCCACCGGCGTCATGGAGAGCATGCACACGTGGTAGCGGCCCCGCCAGAACAGCGCCCCGTTCACGTCCTTGATGAATCCCTCCGGCGCGATCAGGTGATAGCGCGGCCGGTGCGGGTCCGCGTGGAGAGCTTCACGAAGGGATCGGGCATCGACCACCAGTTTCCCGATGTCACTCATTGTCACTGCGCGGCCACCTCGCTCAGCCTTATGAAGTCGGGGTTTTCGGGGTCGATTGAGACGCAGCGCGTCGCGCCAGGCTTCGAGTTGCGCTCGCGTCCGCCGGCCGGCAGCGTCTGTTCGGGTTCCTGCTATCCACGCGTCGCCGGTCCGCCGCCGCGCCGACCGCCCCCCCATCCGCCCTGTCGGCGGTAGACAACCAGGCGCAGGTGCTCATTCTCCGGCACGACTGACTCGCCATTCCACGATGCATCACGGTGCTTCGGTTCAGGAACGTCCATTATGCGCACTCCTCGTTATCTTTGCGCCGCGTGCCGGGTGTACTCCCTCAGCAGGCGCAGGTAGACGTGGTACTGCTCCAGCGACACGCCGGGGGGCGTCTGGTGGTCGACGCTCGGGATGAAGCCGCCGCCGCGCATCAGTGGCATCAGCCGCTCAAACTCGGCCCGCATGGCCTCCTCGCCCTTTGTCATCGTCATCTTGTCGAAGTGCCCGATCATGCGGAAGTGCGGATGCTTCGCGCGGATCGCCATTCCGTCCACCCCGGCCTGGCGCTCGAGCGGCAGCACGCCTTCAACGCCGACATCCTCCAGCCAGGGAATCATTTCCGTTACGTCCCCATCCGTGTCCACAAAGACGCGCAGCCCCATTTCCTTCATCACCGGCACCACCCGCCGGTAGTACGGCGCCAGGAATTCGTCGAACAGCTTCCGGGAGAGCATCGGGCCGTGGTTGTAGCTCATGTCCTCGCCGATCGTGGCGAACACCGGCTCGGCCACCTTACTCGTTCTGTGCAGGATGGAGATGGTATGCTCGGCCACGTCTGAGTTCATCCGATGCATCAGGTCCGGATGATCGTAGAAGGCCAGGAAGTGGCCGTGGATGCCGAAGAGGGTTCGCGGCCATCCGAAGAAGCCCGGCAGCGTGATCCAGAGAAGCACCTCCCCGCCCTCCTGCTGCTGCTGGTAACGGGCCAGGAGCTTCCAGGTCCAGTCGTACCAGTCCACCGGCGGATAGAGAGCGGGCTGCAGGGCGTCATAGCCGGCCTCGTCCTTCAGCAGCCCCGCCCCATGGGAAGGCGGAGCGGGCATCTTCTCATTCCAGGGACGGAACCAGTGTTGCTGATAGACATCGAGCCCGAAGCCGCGCGTTATCTCGGGAACGAGTTCCCGTCTTTTCTGCCAGCCCTCGTACGGCTCCGACAGTGACAGACCCTCTTTGGTCCAGCGGGCGATGGTCTCGTGCCACCAGGTCGCCCACTCGACGCGCGGCAGTCGGTCCACAGGCTGGAAGTCCATAACGGCGCGAAATCTCTCCGCATGATCCATGACGGCAGCCATCTCCGTGATCGCCGATCAGTCAATCGAGTGACGTTGTATCCATCCCCAGTCCAACTCCACCCCCATGCCTGGCAGTTCGTAGCTCAGGCGCACGAAGCCCTCGGCGTCGACGGGTCGCGCCTGGATGCGCTTGATCCACGGCCACCTGGGGTCGCCCGGCTCGATACCGTCGAACTCAGTGGCGACGGGGATGTGCTGGGGGGTGCGGTGGTGCCGGCCAAGCCAGGGCAGAATCTCGCCCTTCACGATGGGGTAGAGGGGAAACTGGTAGAAGTCGTTGGGGAAGCCGCCGTGCAGGTCGAGCGGCACTCCCGCTTCCCGGCAGGCGCGCACCACCCGCAGGCAGGGGGTGAAGCCGGCGTAGACGTCGATCTCGTTGATGTCCACGGCGTCCTCGCGCATCCACTCCAGGCGCATTTCAACGCCCCCACCCTTGATCGGCGCGCAGATGGGGGTGCTGACCGAATCCTGCAGGGCCTGGTAGTTGGAGAGGCTGTCGGGCTCGCCCTGCGGCATCGGGTCGAAGTAGATAGCGTAGCCGAGTTCGTCGAGGACCCGGCCCACCCTGGTCGCCTGCTCCAGGTTGTAACTGTTGCCGGGGTAGAACATGAGCGCGACGGAATCGTCGACAGCTTCGCCGACGGCCCGAGCGAGGGCGATGTCCCGCTGCACCCAGGTCTCGGCTTCGGGGCTCGAGGGGTCGCGTTCGGGCCCATGGCCTTTCAGGTAGGCGTAGACCTTATAGCCGCCTATGTTTCGGCCAATGCACTGGCGTGCGGCCTCAACGTTCTGCTCCAGGTCCATGTTGGGTACGCCGGCGGCGTACAGGGCAACGCGGTCGCGCACGTTCGGCCCGAGCAGTTCAGCGACCGGCTTCCCCGCGGCCCGGCCGAGGCGGTCCCAGACCGCGATGTCGACGGCCTTTCGGATGCGGCCTGCAACGCCGAGTTCGGGCATCTTATCCCACAGCTCTTCCGGCGCCGAAGCATCCTCCCCGTGGATTCTCGCCAGCATGGCTCTGACCTCCTCCGGCGCCTGTCGCTCCGGGTAGTCCCCCACCCAGTAGCCCTCCGCGCCGTCCTCGGTCGCGATCCGCAGAGCGGGGAGTTCGCGCGACCTTTTCGCGTCGCGGAAGACCACCCACTCGGTCTCGGTGATTCGGCCGGAGCCAGCACCGGTGGACTCGCCGGCGGCCAGGTCGCCGGCCGCGTACTGCAGCCCGTCCAGCATGGCCCGTGCGACATGCGGCACCGCGTAGACGGCCATGTTATGGCCGAGTTGGGTGTAGTAGACACGGCCCTGGCCGTGCTGCTTGACCCAGGTCAGGGCATAGGCGAAGTCCCCCGCCGTCTGGGGATACTCCTGTTTCGCCTTCTCCCGGTCCACTTCCACCAGGACGCGGGGCCTGCTCTCCTGCCCCGGTACCTTGATGAGCACGTAGAGCTCATCGGCCAGCGTCTCCGGCGGCCGTATTGCGACGTGGTACTTCCGGCGCTCCTGGCCGTCGAGCCAGCGGTGAGTCACCGTCAGCGGGGTCCCGTCGCCCCGGAACGCTTGGACCAGATGATGGTCGGGATCAGGGAGCCGCACGGGAAAGGGCTTGCCCTGTTTCGACGGGTGACCGTACTTGGTGTTCACGCTGTCCACGTAGGCGCCGAGGAGGCGATTGTACTCTGCCTGCGGTTCCTTGTGGAAGGCCAGTGCAGAGCCGTGCACGGCGAAAAGGCCCCCGCCTTTGCGCACGTATTCGGGCAGCATCTCGTTGTAGACGGCGTCGTTGCCCGCGCGGCCGACGTTGTTGAGCACGACGGCGTCGAACTCGCTCAGCATCTCCGGCTCCACCGCGTCGTCGTCGTAGAGCTCGGTCAGCTCGAAGGCGCCGTACTTCTGCTCCGCCGCCCGCAGCATGATCAGCAACCCCGCCGCGCCGGGAATGTGCAGGATGCCGTAGGTCCCCCGCGTGATCACCAGTATCTTTGCGGGCCGCTCCGGCCGGGCCGACAGCTCTGGCGGAAGCGCCTCGGCGATCTTCCCGGCATACTCCCGGATGAACTCCTTGTCCCGATCCGGCCCCTCCTCGGGCACGTAGTCCGGGTCGAGGTAGGGGCGGAGCCATTCCTTCATCCGTTTTGTCTCGAACGAGGCCTTTTTCTCGGGCATTTCAGGTCTCTCCTTGGTCTCCCGTGCACTATTCGCCAGAACCGTCGTCGCGCAGAGTGCGAGAATCAGCAGTGTCGTAAGCCTTGCTTTCGTCTTCACTTCGGGACCCTTCATCTTGAGCTATCTGTCAGAGCGTTCTGTTGCCGCCAGCCGATGCTACTCTGGGGACTCATGTTCGTTCTCCCGGCGGCGCGGACCGTAATGCGGTAAGGGGGCGCCCAGTTCGCGGGCGCCCAGGTCCGGCGCTTCGCCGGCGAAGCCCTCGTTCACGTTTGGGAGCACCATGCCGGCGTCGACGGCCGCGCTACCCGCCTTGATCCGGAAGTCCAGAGTGGAGGGCGGATGCACTTCGGCCGCCGTGTTCCATCGAGGCGCCTCGGGTGGTTCAAGATTCTCGAAAACCGCGTAGTCGACCGCGACGGCGTGCTGCTCGTGGCCCGTCGCATCGCGAAACTCCGAGAGCGACACGAACTCCGTGTTCGCCTCTTTCCCCGGATACTTCTTCAGCGGCCAGTAGGGGTCGCGGGATTTGTCCATGATGGGGGCGAAGCCGTCGATCTCCGTGATCCGGAAGACGGTGTCCGGCTCGTAGCCATTGTAGTCGGTCGTCACGGCGTTGCCCGTGGACGGAAATGCCGCAAGGGTCCGGGTGTCGGCGGCGGAGAGGAAGAGATTGTTGCGGAAGTGGGCGTTGGTGTAGGTGCCACGGGGTATCATCTTGTTGCCGATCATGGTGTTGTGATAGACGAGCAGACCGGAGGGCCACGCCTCGTGGAACTTCAGCGACGTCCGCGCGTTGTACGTGACGTTGCGGATGAAGTAAGCCGGCCCGCCGTAGACCGGCTGGGCGCTCATAGGCGAGCCGGCATCGACGATGCGGTTGCGCAGCACCCGCACATTGCGCACGCATCCGTCCACCTCGACGCCATCGTCGATGAGCATGTGCATGTCGTTCTCGTAGATGTCGCAGGCCACGCCGCCGCGATCCCACCCCTGGAAGGCGGTGCCCATATGATAGGCCTGCCAGAAGTAGGCGATCTCGTTGCGGCAGACCACGTGGCCGGTGCCCTGCAGCGTTATCGCCGTGTTGCTCTTCAGGCGGTCGTCCTCGGGCCCGCCCCAGCCGGTCAGCCCGTGCCGACTGTTCCTGCCCAGGAAGACGTTGTCGGCGATGTAGAAGTCTTGGCAGCCGTTGTAGAGGGTGAAGATTCCGTCGCGGACATCTTCGAACCGGCAGTTTCGGACGGTGAGTCCCTTACAGCCCTCGACCCGTTGCTGGCCGGCGAATATGGCCGTGCCGCAGTTGCGGAAGGTGAGACCTTCGAAGATGTGATGGTCGGCGGCCATTACGTTGAACAGCACGTCCGCCCCGCTGCCGTCGAAGACCACCTCGCCGTCGCCGGCGGCCTTGATGGTGATCGGCTTCTCCGGAGTGCCCTTTGCAGTGAGCCAGTAGGTGCCGTCGGAGACCAATCCCATCCTGTCGGTGTAGTGGTCGAGGTCGGCCTTGTAGACGCCGGCGTGAACGAGGATGGTGTCGCCGGGCTGGACGATGCGCTCCCACACCATGTTGAAGTCGCCCAGGTTGCCCACGCCGCCGTAGTATGCCTTGTAGAGGTTGGTGAACTCGTTCTGAGGCCATTTGGCGTCGGAGCCGGGCGGGTAGACGTGGTAGACGCTGCCGCCCTCGGCCGTCTTCGGCTCGCCCCGCGTGCGCACGGTGGCGATCTGGACTGACTCGCCCTCGACGCCGTCCGAGTCCGTGATGGTGATACGTACTTCGTATTCGGTATCTTCGTGGAGATCCAGAATGCTGCCCGCCAGCATGTGCGGCACTTTGTGGTCGAGCCAGTCGGAGCTGCGCCCGCAGTGGTGGGCGCCGACCCGCAGCAGGGGCAACCCTTGCCGCCATCTCTGCTGGCCGACCTGGCGGTAGTCCACTGTAGCGGTCGCGTTTCGGTTCTCGTCACCTTCTATCTCCCAGGCGAAACCCAGGCAAGTCAGGGTGGGAGGGTCGATGGTGAACTCGCCGGGTCGGACGGCGTTTGCAGCGGAGGCGTACGCGGACGGCCCCGCCAGGGCGCTCATGAGGACCAGCATTAATGGTATGTTTGTATTCATGTTTGGCTGAACTTCCTCAAGGGGGGAGCGTGTGTCTGGCCAATTCGCCATCTGAAGCTCCTGCGTAGTCATGGCTTGCCCTTGCTTCTATGCATCGGTTTCCTGTGAGAGGCGGAACTGCCCCTCCAGGTGGCGCTCCAGTTCCCGGGCGCTCTCCAGGGGCCGGTAGTGGAAGTAACTGAACCGTGCCTGCCCCTCGCCGCAGGCGAAAAGCGCCGGCCGCAGGTTCCATATCGTGGAGGTGCCGACGGAGACTTCCACGCTCGGCTGCATGATGCGCCAGCAGCCGGTCTCGTCCCTGTAATAGAAGCGGGCGTCCTGGCGGTCGTTCACGATGCGCAGCGCGACGCGCGAGCGGCCGACGGACGGCTCCTTCATCCACCGGTAGCGCTTGTAGCCCTCCTGGATGCGCAGCACGGCGCCGTCCCGCGAGATGCCGGAGCCGATGCAGGACTGCGGGCTGTAGAAGAGCATCAGCCCGGCCGTCGCGTCGCCCTCTACCTCCACCTCGGTCTCTATCTCGTAAGCCCGGTGCATGGGCTGGATGGTCAGCGGCATGGACTCGCCCGCCGACCGGCCCCGCCCCTGCAGGGTCAGCGCCCCGTCATCCACGCTGAACCGGTCGGCGTCCCACTCGCGGTGGAACTGCCACTGGATGCCGAGCCGGTCGCCGTCGAACTCGTCGCTCATCGGCATCTCCACGCTGACAGGCTCTTCCCACCCCTCGGGCCAGCGGTCAGCCACACGGTACCAGCCGTCGCCGGTCCATTCGATCGGTTCGATCACCGTGCAGCGGCCCAGGGAGCGGAAGTCTTTCATGATGGCGTGCTGGATACAGAACCAGTTCCCACGGGGGTCCTGGATCAACTGGCCGTGCCCCTTCGACCACCAGGGCTCATGGCGGCTCCAGGTGCGGATGATCGGATTGTGGGGCGAGTTCTGCCACGGGCCGAAAGGCATCCTGGCGCGCGCGGAGACCACCATGTGGCTGGTGGACGGCCCGAAGGTGCCTGCCTGGGCCTCCAGCAGGTGCCACCAACCGCCGCGCCGCAGCACCTTCGGCGCCTCCAGGCAGGGGTAACATTCGACGGCCCAGTCCTGCGGAAACGGCCAACCGCCGTAGGCCTTCTCCGGGCCACGATCAATCTCCAGGCGGTCATGCCCCAGACGGCTCACGTATCCCGAACCGGTGAACAGGTAGCGCGCGCCGTCATCATCCCGAGCCAGTACGGCGTCGGGCGGCAGCCCCGGCGGCTCGGGTTCGGACCAGGGCCCCTGCATGGAATCCGCCATCAGCACCTGGCAGCCCGTCTCGCGGTCCCAGTCCCTGAGGAAGAAGATGTAGTAGCGCCCATCCACCTTCGCCAGGTCAGTCACCCAGATGGTCCCCTCGAAGTGCTGCACGGCGTAGTGGAGAGGCCGCCAGGTGTGCAGGTCCTTCGAGTGCCAGATCAGTATCGCGGGGCGGTACCATCCGCTCGAATGGATCAGGTAATAGTCATCATCGTCTTTCAGGACGGCCATATCGGCCCACTCGCCGATCAGCAGCGGCCGGGCCAACGTCGGCCGCGTGGCGGGCGCATGTCCTTTTCTTTTCGGCATCTCAAGGCTCCTGATTTCAGCGGTTTGCCGCTTGCCAGCGGTTCAAACGAGCGCACCATCGCCGGTATACGTCGAGACGGTGCGGCGGCTCGCCCCAGACGTAGTGGTTGCGGAGTGCGGCACCACCGGTTTGCCATTCGAGCAGCCATAGGGTCGGTTTCGCCGGTGGCTTCAGGTCCTGCAGGGCGAGCGTGCAGTTGGGCTCGACAGAGAACTCGCCGGACAGGACTTCCTCTTCGCGACCCTCGGCATCCACCGCCACGATGCGATAGGGACCATGCATCGCCTTCAGTGTATCATTCGCAGCGAAGAGCCGCCGCGCTCCACTGCCCGTAGTGTCGTGGACCATCAGGCAGACGGGCTGCTGCGAGCGGCGGATCCAGTCGTAAGCGGGCTGCTTGGGTTGCCAGGCATAGTCGACCACCGAGTAGTTGAACATCATCGGCCACATGTCCATCAACGACCACCACAGGACGCCCGTCTTGCGCCAGCGGCGGCAGCGCGAGTGCTCGATGGCGAACTTGAACATGTCGGCGCAGACGATGTTGATCGCCTCGGCCAGCTCTTGCCAGGGCTCCAGGGCGAAGTCGCGCCCGAAGAAGTGGTTCAGCCGCTTGCGCACGGCGTCCTTCCAGGTGAGGAAGTGCTCGTCCGTCTGGTGGCGGTCCAGGGTGTAGTCTGCGGGATTCACCGGCGCATCCCAGAGCCGGCGGGCGCGGGCAAGATCCCTCTCCACTATTTGCGTCGTCTGGGACATGGCGTTTATGAAGAACGGTCCCGTCTCGCCGATGAAGTGGGCGGCGGAGTGACGGTACGCCTCGCGGAAGCGTTCATTGCCGGGGTAGAGGTGCTCCTCGGGGCTCGACAGGCCGGAGCGCTCTGCAGGAGGTAGATAGCGCTCAGTGACCAGGCAATCCGCCTTGTGCGGCGAGCTGGGCACGTACGGCCGGTAGGGGTCGTGGGACTTCACGGCGTCGGGGAGCACCTGGCGGTTGACCCGGTTGTCAGAGGGCACCAGCCCGTTGGGGATCAGCGTGCCCCAGAAGAACGTTGCGTCCACTTCATTGTCACCGCACCAGATGGCCAGCGAGGGATGGTTGCGCAGGCGCTTGACAACGGCCTCCGCCTCCCGCGCGACGGCCTGCAGGAAGAACTCGTCCCGCGGGGGGAACTCGCAGGCGAACATGAAGTCCTGCCAGACCAGCAGCCCGTGCTCGTCGCAGAAGTCGAAGAACTCGTGGTCCTCGTAAATGCCGCCGCCCCAGACGCGCACCATGTTACAGTGCAGGTCCACGCACAGCCCCAGGGCGTCGCGTACCCTGCTGGCGGCACGGGAGTGCAGGGCGTCCTTGGGCTTCCAGTTCGTGCCGCGGACGTAGATGGACTCCCCGTTGCAGCGGAAGAGGAACTCCCCCTCGCCCTCGGCGTTCGTCACCTCGCTACGGATCAGCTCGATACGGCGGATGCCGAACCGTCTGCTCCACTCGGCCGTCGGCTGGTCCGCTACGTACAGGGTGAGGCACAGGTCGTACAGGTTCGGCTCACCGTAGCCGCGGGGCCACCAGAGGCGTACCTCGGAGCGGGGCAGATTGCAACTGATGCGGCCGACGGTGAAGTCGACGTCGAAGTCAAAGGCATGCTCAAGCCGCCCGTCCCTGCGTAGCTCCATTCGGCCCCGATAGTCGGACAAGTCCTCGGCCGGCGTATGGATCGACCAGTTGCAGCCGATGGATACTGCCTCCTGGCCCACGTTCTCCGTGTAGACGTAGATGTCGCCGAACCACACCGGCGGGAGCACGCGCAGGTGAACGGGCCGCCAGAGCCCGGCGCTGAGCAGGCGGGGGGCGTTGTCCCACCCCCACATGTGGCGCGCCTTGCGCAGGTATGCCTGCGATCTGCGGTACTCCCTGGAAACCTGACACGCGGGGTAGGGGAACCGGCGCGCATGGAGCAGCGGGCTCCGTATACGCACCAGGAGCTCGTTGCCGTGCGGCCGCAGCCGATCGGTCACGTCGACCGAGTGGGGGATGAACATATTCTCGCAGCGAAGCACCTCTTCGCCGTTGAGCGATACCTCGGCGATGGTGTCGACGCCCTCCAGCACCAGCTCGGCGCGCTCTTCCTCGGTGCATTCGGGAGCGGAGAACTCGGTCCGATAGGTCCAGTCGTCGACCAGGTCGTATTGGCGTATCGCCCTCACGTCATCCGGCGGATAGGGGTCGTCAACGAGGCCCTCCCGCATCAGATCGACCTCCACGTTCCCGGGAACGGTAGCGGCCACGTAGCGCTGCTCGCCCGTAATGGGGTCTGTGAACGAGAGGGCCCACTCGCCGTGCAGGGGCACTTTTCGGGGTTTCTTCATCGGCTTCTCAGTGCGTCGAAGTCATCGGCGAACTTCTGCAGGCCCCGCTCGGTCATGGGGTGGTCCATCATGCCCTCGAAGACGGTGAACGGGACGGCCACGGCGTGCGCCCCGGCCAGTATGACGTCGATGACCTGCTGCACGTCCTTGATGCTGGCGCCGACGATGCAGGTGCGCTCGATCTGCCACGCGTCGAAGAGCCGGCGCATGCGGGCGATCGCCTCTATACCGTCGCTGCCTGTCATCCGGGCGCGGCCGATGAAAGGGCTGACGAACGGCGAGCCGGCCAGTCCGGCCATCAGCGCCTGGGCGGGGTTGAAGATCAATGTGGCGTTTGTGCGGACCCCGTCGGCCACCAGGGGCTTGATCGCGGGCAGCCCCGTCTTGTTGGCCACGACCTTCACTGCAAGTTTGGGGTCCATGCCGTGGATCTGCCGGGCGTGGTCCATGATCTGCTCGGTGGTCGCGCCCATGGCCTGAAAGGCTATTGGGCCGTCAAAGACACCCCTTATCTCCTCAAGCACCTGCCCGTAGGACTTTCCGCTCAGGGCGATCTTGTTCGGGTTGGTTGCGATGCCATCGACCAGGCCGGTGCTGACGGCGTCCTTGATCTGATCCAGCTCGGCCGTATCCAGATACAGGCGGACAGCGCTCATCTCGTTTCTCCTCCTTTGTCAAAACCCCCGGTCCCGGATGCCGTGTTCGCCTCGATCAACTCCCACTGGCGCAGGCACTCGCCGTATGCCTCATCCTCGGGGCGCAGGCGGCAGACCTGTGTGAGCACCAGTTCCGGCCCGCCGCGGCGCAGCAGGTCGGACAGATCGGCGCACTGGGTATTGTCCGGATCGCGGTAGTGCATGGCGCACGCGATCGTGCGGCAGACGGGCCTCAAGGGCAGGCCGTGCTTCTGCAGGCGGCGCAGCAGGCCCACCAGCCGTTCATCGGGGCTCAGCTTCCTCAAAGGATCGCGCGCCACGCGACGCACACGGTCCGCAAGCTCGCGGTTGGGGAAGCGGTGCTCCATCAGCGCCGCCACGTGTTCGCGCAGGGCGCCGCTGTCGGCACCGAACTGCCTGGCGAGCATCTCGGCCGCCGGATCGAGAAGCGCCTCCACCCGGGCGCGGATGGCGGGGTCGGCGTGGGCGTCGCATAACAGTTCGTATCCGGCCAGGTGGCCTTCATAGGCCAGGGCGGCGTGGCCCGCATTGTTGGTGAACAGCTTACGGGCGTAGTAGAACTGGATATCCCCGCATGCGGTGAAGCCGGGGATGGATGGCGGTTCTCCCGCCCACTGCGATGCGTCGAAGTAGAGCGACTGGCCCGCCTCGCCCACCAGGTCCAGGCCGTCCGGCGCAGGGCGAACCATGCGCTCCACCGAAGCGGGCACGCAGCGGAAGGCGTCCGTGCCGAGGCGCTGCAGGTGCCCCTGCAGGACGGAGTCGGCATGCGGCCAGTTCTCGCATACCAGCACGTTGAGCACCGTCCGGCGGCAGGCCATGGCCGGCGCCAACAACTGCGCCACAGCGGGCAGGTTCTGCCCGCCAACGGCCGTTGCGGCGAAGGCGCATCGTTCAACGGCGCGCCGCAACTGGTCCGTCTCTACTGCGGGCAGGACGTTGTAGTGACGAAAGCGCGTCCGTCGTCGCTCACGCCCCACGAGCCGGACGGTGTAGCCGCCCGAGCATCGCAACGCTTCGGCCAGGTCAAGGTCGCGCTCGACGAACACTGCCTCCAGGCCGGCCCGGGCCGCCAGCTCCGCCAGCAACCCGCGACCGATGCAGCCGGCGCCGAAAACGACGATGGGCGCAGATGCGTTCAGCAGTCCACCTCCACGGTGATGACCTCCACCCCCCGGCGGGTGAGGCCGTTCCGCTCGGCCGGGCTCAGGGATTTGTCAGTTACCCAGGCGTCGAACTGCCCCCACTCGGCGAACCTCACGGCTGCGGGCGCGTTCCACTTCTGCCCGTCGGCGACAAGCACGCTCTTGCCCGAGCGCTGCATGCCGGCCTGCTTCATGGCGGCTTCCTCCAGCGAGGTGACAGTGGCCCCCTGCTCGGCATCGAGCCCGGAGGCGCCGATGAAGGCAACGTCGAAGCGAAGCTGCTCCATCCAGTCAAGAGCGAGGGCGCCGACCAGCGACTGGCTGGGCACACGCAGGTTGCCACCGGTGGCCACAAGGCGCGCGCTGCCCTCCACGCCGGCCTCCAGGAGCGGCAGGGAGTTGGTAAACATCGTCACGTCCGGTCGCGGCAGCAGCAACTGCGCCACCGCAAGCGCCGAAGTGCCCGCGTCGACGTACACGACGCAGTCCTCGCTCGCGAACTCGACCGCGCGCTCGGCTATCGCCTTCTTCGCCTTTGGCGCGGCGTGTGCGCGCTGGCGGAAAAGCGGCTCTCCGTGCAGTGCGGCGGGGTGCACGGCGCCGCCGTGCACGCGGACCAACTCTCCCTGGTCGGCCAGTTCGGCCAGGTCTCGGCGCACGGTGGCGGGCGAGACGTCGAGCGCCTCTCGGATGTCGCTTACGGTCAGCCGCCCCTCGCGGGCGAGCAGCTCCAGCAGCCTGTGCCGGCGTTGTTGAGCGAACATGACGTGATGTGAACATATCGCTCAGATCATGTCAAGGGAACCTCTCTGCCCGGCGCGGCCCCGACAGGCCTGCCCGCTCCGCCTTGCGGGTGTGTGGGCCGGTTGCATCGGCCCTGTTGCCGTAGCGGCCGGGGGCCGGTATGCTGTGCTGAGCAAGAGGGCGACACAGAACCGGAGACGACCATGGCCATCGGCATTGTCGGGCTGCCGCAGTCGGGCAAGACGACGCTGTTCAACCTGCTGACCGGCGCGCATGGAGACACCGGGGCCTACCACGGCGGGCAGGTCGCCGTCGGCGTGGTGCGCGTGCCGGACGGCAGGCTGGACGCCCTGGCGCAGGTATTCGAGCCGGAGGAGATCGTTCCCGCCACGCTCCAGTTCGAAGACATCGGCGGCGTGTTCGCCCATCTGACGGGCGGCGAGCCGAGCGGCGCGGCCATGGCTGCCCTGAGGGACACGGACGCCGTCGTGATGGTGCTGCGCGGTTTTGAATCGCCTTACGTGGCGGAGATCTTCGGCGAGGTCGACCCCGCGCGCGAGTATCGCGCCATGTCCGAAGAGCTTCTGTTGGCCGACCTGGCGGTTATAGAGAAGCGGTTGGAGAACATCGAGGCCGAGGTGCAGCGCGCGGGCGCAGACCGAGAAGCCCTGCAGGCTGAGCGGGACTTGCTGGAGCGCTGCCGGGCCGCCGTGGAGCAGGAGCACGGCCTGCGCGCCGTCGAGATGAACGCCCTGGAGGAGAAGCGGCTGCGCAACTACGCGTTCCTCACGCTGAAGCCGCGCGTGTGCGTTCTGAACATCGACGAAGAGCGGATCGGCGCTCCGGCCGACCACGCCGGCCTCAACGCTGTGGAGCCGCCGCCGCTGCGCATCGCCGCCGAGTTCGAACTGGAGCTGAACGAACTGGAGCTGGAGGATCGTGCCGCATTCATGGACGACGCCGGCCTGGAGGAGCCCGCCAGCGGGCGGCTCGTGTGCGCCTGCTCCGACGCGCTTGGGCTGCGCACGTTCTTCACATACGTCTCCGAGCAGTTGCACGCCTGGACGGTGCGCGCCGGCGCAACGGCTCCCGAGGCGGCGGGCAAGATACACTCCGACATCCAGGAAGGTTTCATCCGGGCCGAAGTCGTTGGTTGCGAGGAACTGCTGGAGCTGGGCGGCCTGAAAGAAGCGAAGTCGGCCGGCAGGCTGCGGATGGAAGGCAAGGACTACGAGGTGCAGGACGGTGACGTGATCACCTTCCACTTCAGTCGTTAGAGCCAGCCTGTCCACTCCGCCAGACGGCGCGAGTAGTGGACGAAGTCCGGCCACGAGACGTCGTTCGGGACGCCGTGGTCGCAGCTCGGTATGTAGCCACCGTCGCGGACGACGGGCGAGACGCGCTCCAGCTCCAGCTCGATGACGCGTCCGCCCTTGGCGATGGCGCGCTTGTCCACGCCGCCGATGTAGGCGATATCGCGGCCGAACTGCCGGCGCATGGCATTGATGTCGTTGCCGGCCGCCACCTCGATGGGGTTGCAGGCGTCGAAGCCGGCGTCGATCCAGATGGGGATGAGCTGGTCGATCCGCCCGTCGCTGTCCATGTTCACGATGCTCACGCCCCCGGCGCGGGCCTCGGCCGTCCATCGGTCGTACGTGGGCTTCAGGAAATCACGGGCCATGGCCGGCGAGATCATGGGCTTCTGCTTGTAGGCCATGTCCTCGCTGATCATCAAGTGGTCGAGCGCTTCGGCCCTCAGCAGGGGGGCCAGCGTGCGGGAGACGAACTCCGTCCAGAACTCCACCATCTCGCGTAGCCAGCGCGGCTCATCAATGAACATGGTGCACAGGCGTTCGAACCCGACCCACTCGCGGATCTGCCAGAAAGGACCGGGGAAGGCAGCGGTGGAGACGTAGTCCCGCTCGCGCAGGCGGCGGCAGCGCTCCTCGAAGTCGTCCGGCGAGCGAGCCGGCACATCGGGGTCGTAGCGCTCCTTCATCTCCTCCCAGTCTCTGCGAGTCTCAACGGGCAGCTTGATCCACTTCCGCGTGACGAAGTCGATGGCGTTGCGCAGGTAGGTGACGTCGAACTCATCGGAGATCTCGCAGATGTTCCCCTTCCAGTCCTGAACGACATAGTGCCCGTCGCGATGATCGAGCACTTTCTCCTCGAACTCCGGGATCATCCGGAAGCTGATGCCGTGGGCGATGTGGGGCCGGCTCGCCTCGGGAGTCACGCCGATCCGGTCGCAGAGCTCGCTGAACCAGTCCGCCTGCTCGGGCAGCCCCTCGCCGCGCCAGCGCTCGCGCGTGGACTGGCGCGGCCAGCCCGGGCTGAAGGGCACCTTGTCGACCGGCTCGAACCTGAGTGTTCGAATCCAACGTTCGCGCGGGGTGAGGGCATCCATGGCATGTCTCTGGCGTGTGGGGGCAAGGCGGCGACAGAGCATACTACGCGGCCCGCTGGGGTGTGTCAAAGCGGCGCGCAAAGGCATGCCTTGGCTGCGCTTGGGGCATGGGGGTAGAATGGATCAGTGCTAAGAGTCATTGACCGTCGGATGCGGTCCGAGCGCCACGCGCCACCGGGGAGGCCACATGCCACTGGTGTTGATCGGGGTTATTCTGGGCGAAGCAGTGCTCGTCTTTGAGGCCATAAACCGGCTCTTCGGCTCGTACTCGCGCACACTGACGGGCACGGCGGCGCGGTTGGCGCTGGCGCTGCCACCAGTCTTGTTGCTGCCGGCGCCGGCGCTGATCTATCACGTCTTCGAGCTGCGCACGGATGCCGTGTGGGTGCTCTGCATGGTGACCGGGGTGGTCGGATGGCTAACGGTGCTCCACTTCCTGGTCCCGTACAAATGGGGGGTGAGGCGCGTCCGCGAGTCGCATCATGAACACGACGTGCGCCCCCTGAGCGAAAAGATCGTGCTGCAGGACTGTCACCTGCACATGGAAGGCTTGCCCGAGGGTTGCGACCGGCTGGCCGTGGTGGCCCTTTCGGACCTGCACTGCACGACGGACGAGCGGCTGCGCACGCTCACCGACGCCCTGCAGAAGCTGGACGAGGAGGAGCTTTTCGACCTAGTGCTGGTGCTGGGCGACCTGGGGGAGGACAGCGACCGCCTGCCGGAGGTGATGCGCGCTCTCGGGGCGGTACGCACGCGGTACGGCGTCTTCTGCGTGCGCGGCAACCACGACTTTGAAAAGGGACGGGCCGCGCTCGTCGCGCACCTGGCGCAGCGCCACGGAGTGCGTCTGCTGGCGAACGAATTCCACGATGTGCCGGGCACGGGGCTGACGCTGGTCGGGTTGGAACTGCCATGGGACAAAGCGCCGCTGCCCGATCCCGTCTGCGACCGGTTTGTGATCGGCCTCGGCCATACACCGGATAACATCCTGCACTTCGAGCGGCTCGGCGTCGACCTCGGCTTCGTGGGGCACACCCACGGCGGGCGGGTGAAGATACCTCGCCTCGGCTCCGTCTTCGTGCCCGGCCTGCTGGGGCGCTTCATGGAGCGCGGTCTGTTCCGCAGGGGCAGCACGCGCATGTACGTGACCGCCGGGGTCGGATACTACCTCGCTGAGCTCGGCAAGCGCGGCGAGATGCTGCGCGTTCACCTGATGCGGCAGCAGGAAGAGGCCGAGACCTCAAACGGCAGGGAGCAAGGCCACAGCGGCGAGGAGTGATCGCCGGCCCCCTATTCCGCCCCCTCCGCCTCGGAGACGGCGCTGGCCACGTCCAGGAAGGCCCGGACCACGACGGGGTCGAACTTGCTGCCCGCCTGCTGCTGGATCTTCGCGGCAACTTCCTCGCGGGGGAAGACCTCAGGCCGGTAGACCATCGGTCGCCGCAGCACGTCGTAGAAGTCCGCCACGCCGACAATCCGCCCGCTGAGCGGTATGTCGGTGCCCGCCAACCCGTCCGGATAGCCGCCGCCGTCCCAGCGCTCGTGGTGACTGCCGGTGACCTCGATGGCCATGCGGATGAAATCGCCCTCCTCTGAGTCGACCTCTTCACGGACGGACTGACATATCTCGCGACCCAGCTCGGCGTGCTGTTCGGCGCTCTGCCGCTCCTCGGCTGTCAGGGCAGCCGGTTTTTGCAGCAGGCTCGAGGGCAGGGCGAGTTTGCCGATATCGTGCAGCACGGCGCACTCGCTGATATTGTGCAGGAACTCACGGGTCACGAACGGCGCGTAGGGCGAGTTGTGAGCGAGCTGTTCGGCGATCAGGTAGCTGTAACGCGCTACGCGTTCGGGGTGCACGTGCGCCTGGGGTCGCCCGAACTCCGCCAGTCGGCAGATGGCCCGCAGCAGCGCCTTGCGGGTCTTCTGCAGCGTGTTGAGGCGCGCCTCGAGCATCTCCTCGAAGCGGTGTCGGTCCGAGCGTTCCTCCAGTTCGCGCTGGCGGCGTTTGAGGACGTTGCCCACCGACAGTTGGAGGGCTTCGACGTCGAAGGGCTTGAGCAGGTAATCGTAAGCGCCGAGCTTGAGCGCCTCGATCGCCGTCATCAGCCCGTGGCCGGATGTCTCCATCATCACGACCGTCTCCGGCGCCATGGGCGCCAGTTCCTCCAGCAACTTCAGGCCGCTCTCGTCCGGCATGCGGATGTTGCAGATCACCAGGGCAAACGGGCCGACGCTCTGCAGGCAGTGGCGTGCCATGCTCGCGTTTTCGGCCCGCACGACCTCGCTGTAACCGGCCTCGTGCAGGGCGCGCGCCATAGTCTCGCGATCCTGCAGCTCGTCGTCAACGATCAGTATGCTCGGTGGCCTGGCGCTCATGTTGTGGCTTTCTGCCTGAACGGGGCCATTCTACCCCATCACGCACCCCGGCAGTAAAGTTTCACGCCGTCCGGCCTTGCGGCCATCAGCCCGTGAACCGTCTCAGATACTCGAAGCAACGGGGCGCCACCGCCGCGTAGTCCACGCCGTAGAGGTCCAGCGCGAGCGCTCCGTCGAAGCCGACCTCCCGCAGCGCGCAGACGCATGCCTGCAGGTCCATCTCGCCCTCCCAGGGCAGCAGGTGCCTGTGCACGCCGGTTGCCATGCCCTCCACATGACAGTGGACAATGCGGTTGCCGAGGCGCCGGATGGCATCGAGCGGGTCGCTCTCCTGCAGGAAGGCGTGCCCCAGGTCCAGGTTCGCTGCCAGGGCGTCGCTGCCGACGGCGTCCATCAGCCGCAGAAGCGATTCGGCATCGTCGATGATGAAGTTCGGCTCGTATTCCACGGCGAGTCGCACGCCGGCGCTGCGGGCCAGTTCGCAGAGCCGTCGCGTCCGTTCCACAAGGCGCCGTTGCGGGTCAGCGGTTCCGCCGCGTGCCACGCACGCTGTGATGAAAACGTCGGTGCCGAAAAGCGGCGCCAGGGGGATGATCTGCTGGATGCGGCGGTAGTTCTCATCGTCGGCAATGTAGTCGCAGTGCCAGCCGACGGCAGATGCATTGAGCCGCGCTTCGGTGAGGGATTCAGCGATCTTGCGCGCGACCGCCTCGTCCATGAGCTGCGGGGCCATGGCCGGGTGCTCGTGGCAGAGTTCGACCGCGTCGGCCCCGGCGTCTCTGAGAGCACAGAATCCGTCAGCGAGCGACATCTCGGAGAGGGGTTGATTGCGACCGGCGATCTGCATCTTTTGCTCCGTTTGGGTTGGTGGCCCGCCTGCCGGCGCTGGCAGGCTCAACCGGCCGGCGCGTGCATGCGGGACTGCAGCTCGCGCAGCTTGCGTTCCGCCTGCGGCTCGCCGGGCATCAGTTCGAGCACGCGCCGCACCTGCCGGCTGGCTTGCTGCAGGGCCCCGGCGGCTTCGTAGAGGCGGGCCAGTTGGACGTGGGCAACGACGTACGAGGGGTCATGCTGCAAGGCTTCCTTCAACACGTCGATCGCCCCCTGCAGGCGTCCTTCGTCGGCCAGGATCTTCGCCTTCAGCACCGCCGCCGGGGGGTTATGCGGATTGGCGCGCAGGCTCTGCTCGCAGCGTTCCAATGCCTGTGCGGCACGGCCGGCCCCCCAATACAGCATCTGGGCCTCGTTGGCATAGGCAGAGCCGAGAAGCTCACGTGCGTAGGCGCTGCGCGGGTCCACCGCCAGCGCCTGCCTTGCCGCCTGGGCCGCCAGCCGCGGCTGCGCCACCCAGTCCGCCACAAGGCCCTGCAGCAGGTAGTCGGTGGCTGCTCGCTGGCGGTCCAGCTCCTGGCCGACCTCCGCTGCGGCCGCCAGTTCGCCGAGGCCGATCAGGGAGTCGGTGACGTCGGCCCGATAGAGCAGCAGCTCGGCAAGGTTCGTGCCGGTTGTCTCGTCGCGAAGTACACGGGCCCGGGCGCTGGTGAACTCCAGACGCGGGCGGTTGTCGGTGTGGCGCGGCCCCTCGCCGCAGTACTCCCTCACCGCTCCCTCGTCGAGCATCAGGGAGCTGAGCAGCAGGTGCGAGTTGCGCAGCTCGATCGCCGCGAAGTCGCCCGCGACCGCCGGCCGCGTGAAGCCCTCGGTGAATCGCGTGTAGTCGATGCGCAGCGGCGACGTCATGCCGACGAGGAGCAAATGCTGGTTGCGCAATTTCGGCAGGAACCAGACGCTGGTGTGCGGGAAGACATCCTGAAAGCCGCGGAAGACCATCTTCAGGTCGTCCGCCCTCAGCTTGTAAAGGGGCACCCAGACCGACACCATGCCCTGCCCGCCGAGGCAGCTGCGTGCGTCCTCGAAGAAGTCGCGCGTGTAGAGCGCGGCGCTGCCGGCATGGCCGGGGTGGATGCTGTCGTCGGTGATGATGTCGTAGGTCTCGGGCGCGGCGAGAACGTAGTTGCGACCGTCCTGGATGATCACCTCGTAGTTCGGTTCGCTGAAAACGTTGTGGTTGACCGAACGGAAATGCTCCTTTGCAGCGCGCACGACTGCGGGCACCAACTCGATGCACCGCACCGGGGCTCCGTGTCGGCTCAGGCACCAACTGGTATGCGCGCTGCCGATGCCGATGGTCGCGATCCGGCCGGGTCGCTCGCCGAAGACTGACTCGTAAAGCAGCACGGGTAGGTGGCCCTGGATGATCTGGCTGGGAAGAAGCGATGGGCCGGTGCCTGCGACGGCGACCCCGTTGATGTCCAGCGTCTTCGCCCCGTCCACGTATCGGCGCACCACCACGGTGGCGTCCGCGCTCTCTTCGTAGTCCAAAACGTGGCTCTGCATCTCGAAGCGCGGGGCATACACCACGCGGGCGGGCAGCGCGGCTGACGCGCCGAGCGTCCCGGCAAGCACCACCGCGCAGACGGCGGCCTTCCAGCGGCCCCTCAGGCCCGGATGCACGATGAGAATGGCGAGGCCGAGCGCCACGTTCGTGATAGCCAGGGCCACTATGCTGGGTTGCATGCCGAGCAGTGGGATGAGGATAAAGCCCCCTGCGAAGGCGCCGAAGATGGAGCCGACGGTGTCCAGAAAGCCGATCTTCCCGATGCGACGCCCCAGGTCGCGGAAGCTCGTGGTGTAAATCTTACTCACCAGCGGCATTGTGGCCCCCATCAGGGTGGTCGGCACCAGCAGTGCCAGGCCGATCCAGAGGGCGCTGGTGGAGACAAGCTTCGCCCAGGCTGAAAGGGGCGCGCCCTGGGGAATGCGGGCGGCAACGGCCGCATCGCGCATGTGAAGGAACAGCGGCAAAAGCGCCAGTGCCGCCGCGCCGATGGCCAACTCCAGCCCCGCGAGCCACGCCAGCAGGTCGCGACGGCGGTCCAGGATTCTGCTGATCAGGAAGCTGCCGACCGCGAGCCCTGCGATGAACGTCGCCACCACCAGGGCATAGGCGTATACAGTGATGACGATGCCGAGTGCCGCAAGAATCCTTGTCCACACCACTTCGTACGCAAGGGACGTGAACCCCTCCAGCGCGAAGACGGCGAGCACCACGGGCAGCACGTATCGAGGGTAGGCATCTTCACCAATGCCCTCGCCCTCATTGGCCTCCCCGGCGGCGCGCTCGAGCGGTTCGGCAGCCGGCGCGCGCTTCTTGTGCATGCTCAGTGCGGCCGTGCCGAGGCTCAGGCTCACCAGCGCCGCCAGCCAGCCGGTCGCGCGCACGCCGACCAGCTCCATCAACAGAAAGCCAGCCGCCAGCGCCCCGAGCACCGCACCCCAGTTGTTCATGCTGTATAGAGCCCCCACGTCTGCGCCGAGCCTGTCAAGACGGCGCACGTAGCCACGCACGATCACGGGCAACGTGGCTCCCATCAGTGTGGTGGGGATCAGAAGCAGGCCGAAGGCGAACACGAATCGCAGCAGGCTCAGCACGGCGAAGTCCGCCTGCCAATGCCGGTAGACCGCCACGTAAAGGGCGGTCAGCAACCACACGAGGGCAGGGAACAGCAGGCCGAACAGTCCGATGCCGAACTGAAGCCCGGCGAAGAGGCGAAGCGGGTCGTCCCGACGGTCCACGAAACGCCCGCCCAGGTAGCTGCCGATCGCGAGCCCTGCCATGAAGGCGCTCAACACGGTGCTTACGGCGAGCGTGGTGACGCCGAAGACCAGACCGAGCATGCGCACCCAGACCACCTGGTAGATGAGCGCACTGATGCCCGAGAGAAAGAACATCAGCAGCAGGGCGCGCCTGGGGGCCGGCTCGGCATCTGCTACGGATGGCTCGGTATTCTGCGCCTCTGCCACGTGGGGCGGCCTCCGTCTCGGGTGAACGGGGGTCAGCGTTCGGCAATTGTCGGCTGCCCGGGCCCGGTTGTCAACCCGCGCGGAGTCGGCCGGACGCTCCCCATTGGTGCGCATATGCCCTCGCAGGTTCAGTCCCGGCGGGCTCTCCGGATGTTCAGTATTGACGGGCCGCGCGCGCCGGGCTATAATCCCGCCGTCATGGATCGCTGCATTACCGGTCCGTCCCGCGCATTCATCCCGGCCGCTCACGCGGGGGCGCAGGGGCAGTGCGTCTACGCACATGCTCCGGCGCACCTGCCGCGGGGCGAGCTACTGCATCATTAGGACCCTTTATACGTCCATTATCATGCATGTGGCCCGCTCCCCGGAGCGGGCCTTTTCTATGGGGGCAATAAGCCCCCATCCGGAACGGAAGGAGTCCCGTGATCAGGCCAGACACCGCAATCTTCGCCGGCCCAGTTCGGCGCCGGCTGTTCTGGTGGGGTCAACGCGGGTTAGGTGGGCTGGCTTTGCGCGCCTCGCGAACGGAACGGCGGGCCAACTTGGGCCCGCAATGTCGGCTCAGCCCTTGTTTCGCGGCCGGCGCGGCGTTACGCTGCAATGGTGCCGTAGAAGGGGACACTACTGCTGGAGGGGCATGGGATGGTGATCATCAAGCTCATACTGGCGATATTCCTGCCGCCGGTCGCAGCAGCCCTGCAGGTGGGCATAACTACGCACTTCTGGGTCAACCTCGGCCTGACCCTACTGGGCTGGCTGCCGGGGACAATACACGCGCTCTGGCTGGTCCTGACGAACCAGCAGCCCGCAGTTGTGACGGAGGGGACGGCGCCGCCGGCAGCATAGCGGGCGCCCGGCGCAAGGTTGCGGCCGCTCTCGCGAGCCGGTAGACTCCCCTGCGCGACTACTTCATCGCGGGGAGACGTTGGCATGTCCGCAGGGCAGACTTTCCCGGCCGAGACGTACGAGTACGAAGACCCCACGACCGGCGCATACGTGCGCCGGCTCACCGATTACCGCTGTCACAGCTATCACCTGTACTTCACCAACCCCGGCTGGTGGGACGAAGGCCGGCGCCTGCTGTTCGGCAGTGACCGCAACAACCGCACGAACCTTTTCAGCGTTGAGCTCGCCACGGGTGAGATCACGCAGGTTACCGACCTCGGCCCGCCGGACACGCGGTTCCAACCCGCGTGCGTAAATCCGACGCGCGCTGAGGCTTACTTCTGGCACGGGCCGGAGCTGAAGTCGGTTGACCTGCACAGCTACCAGGTGCGCGTTCTTTTCACGGTGCCGGAGGGCTTTCTCAGCTCCATGATCAATTGCACGGCCGACGGCGCTCTGGTCTGTGCCGGTGTCTTCGAAGAGATGGCCGACAGGATCAAGACCCCGCTGAAATACATCTACGCCGGGTTCCGCGAGCGCTGGGAGGCCCACCCTGAGAGCCGCATCTACGCCGTGGCCACCGACGGCGGCGGCGCCGAGATGATGTGGCAGGAGCAGACGTGGATCGGCCACGTCAACACCAGCCCCACTCGGCCCAACCTGCTCACCTTCTGTCACGAAGGCCCCTGGAACCTGGTGGATAACCGCATCTGGGGTATGGACATCGAGAGCGGTGAGGTGTGGAAGATCCGCCCGCGCGAGCAGGAGGGCGAGGTCGTCGGCCACGAATACTGGCATGCCGACGGCGTGCACATCGGCTACCACGGCGCAAAGGCCGACGGGCGCAAGCTCTTCGGCCGTGTCAGATATGACGATACTGAACGTTTCGAGGTCGACTTCCCGTTCGAGACGGGCCACATCCATTCGAACGGTTTCGCGCAGGTCGTCGGCGACGCCGGCAAGGACGTGCGCATCTGGCAGTGGAACGGGGAGGGTTTTGACGGGCCGCGCGCCCTCTGCGAACACCGCTCCAGCAAGCACGTGCAGCAGGTACACGTGCATCCGCGCTTCACGCCGGACGGCAAGCGGGTGCTCTACACCAGCGACGCAACCGGCTATGGGAACCTGTACGTAGCCGACGTGCCGGAGTTCGACGCGCTGCCGCCGATAAAGGACTAGCTGACGATGGCGGGATCCGAACCAGTGGGGCTGATCGGAACGGGCTTCATCGGGCACGGGCTGGCCGACTGCCTGCTGGCGGCCGGCCATGCCCTCCACGTGCATGACATCCATCCCGAGAGGGCCAAGGACCTGCTTGAGCGGGGGGCCGTCTTCTGCGACTCGGCACGGGCTGTGGCCGAGGCGTGCGGTGTGGTGTTCATGGCGCTGGTCAACGACGAACAGGTCGAGCAAGTGCTCTTCGGCGAGGACGGGGCGGGGACGGGCGAGTGCGCCGGCAAGCTGTTCGTCGATACCGCCACCATCCCGCCGGAGCGAAGCCGCCAGTTTGCCGGGCGGCTCTGCGAGCGGGGGGCGGACTTCCTGGACGCGCCGCTGATCGGCGGGCACAGCGAGGGCTGCTCGGAGACCATGCCCGTCGGAGGCACCGAACAAGCCTTCGCCCGCTGCCGCCCCCTGCTGGAGACGGTGGCGAAGAACGTCGTTCACGTCGGACCTTCGGGCTGCGGCGAGGTGGTGAAGCTGATGAACCAGACCATCGCCTGCGCGCAGATGGCGTGCAAGGCCGAAGCGATCGCCTACGCTGAGAGCATGGGGGTCGCGCTGGAGAAGGCAGACGAGGCTCTCGGTGGCCGCGATCGAGCCGTCGGCTGGCTGGCGGAGTCGGCGAAGAAGCAGGAGGCCCACGGCGATCCGACCCATTGGACGCGCCTGTTCCTGAAGGACATGAACTGCGCGGTCCGCACCGGGGGCATGCCCGTCGCCCGGGCGGTGCGCGACCTGGCCGAACTGGCAATGAAGGTGGAGCCGCAGAAGGGATGGCCGTATTCCTTCCTGGCCGCTGCGCGGGAGAACATGAAGCGTCACTGAGGGTGACGTCATGGAATACAGGAACCTGGGCCGCACCGGCCTGAAGGTCAGCGTCCTGTGTCTGGGGACGGTCAAGTTCGGCCGCAAAACCGGCGAACAGGACGCCTGCCGCATCATCGACCGCGCACTCGACGCGGGCATAAACTTCGTAGACACGGCGCGTGCCTACGAGAGCGAACCCATCGTCGGGCGGGCGCTTGAGCGGAACGGACGCCGGGATGATGTGGTGGTTTGCACCAAGATCACGCCGACCCGCAACGATCGCGCTTCGGTGCTGCGGCTTTGTGAGCAGTCCTTGCGCGCCTTGCGGACCGATTACATCGACGTGCTGCTGCTTCATCGGCCGAACCCCGACATTCCCGTCGACGAAACCTTGCGCGCGTTGGACGACCTGGTCAGGGCCGGCAAGGTGCGCTACATCGGCACCAGCGCGTTCAAGGCGTGGCAGATACTGGAGGGTCTCTGGGTCTCGCGCGAACTCGGGCTGAACCGCTTCGCGGTGGAGCAGCCGGTCTACTCACTGCTGGCACGGGGTATCGAGGTCGAGGTGGTCTCCATGTGCCGGACCTACGGAGTGGGGCTCATGGTCTGGTCTCCGCTCGGGGCGGGGGTGCTGCAGGACCGCTTTCGCCGCGACAGCCCGCCGGGGCATGTTGAGCTGAGCGAGCGCGAATGGCGTGTGCTCGAGGCCGCGCAGCGGATGGCCCGCGAGAAGGGCTGCACCACCACGCAGCTTTCCATGGCGTGGTGCATGCGGCGGCCGGGCATCACCTGTCCCATCGCCGGTCCGAGCCGGCTGGAGCAGCTCGAAGATGACCTGGGCGCGCTCGACGTGGAGCTGACGCAGCAGGATATGGACAGGCTGGACGAAGTCTCCCCCCCGGGCTGGACGGCACGCCAGCGTTGGCTCGGGCTGCAGCTCGGCGGCCCTCACCGGCATCCATGGCTGTGACGGTCGCAGGCTGCTATGGCATCATCTGGTGGATGAGCGGCCAGGCGAGATCGGCGTAGAAGCGGTGGCCGGCTGGCCCCACGACGAGCCGCAGGTTCTCCGGGCAGTCGGCTGCTTCGAATATCGACTGCGCTGTCTCAAACGCCTTGTGCACGCCGTCGATGGGGAATATCTCATCATCCTGGCCGGCGACTACGAGCAGGCGGCGGGGGGCGATAAGGCCGGCCAGTTCGCCCATCTCCGCCACGGTGAGCAGCCCCGGCACGTAGTTGTCCACGCAGTGGGGTATGGACATGATGGAGCGCTCGAACGTGCAGAAGTAGCAGGAGGGGACGGCGAGGCCGATGCGGCGCTCCACGCACGCGGCGAAGAAGGTCGCCGTGCCGCCGCCGGAGTTGCCCAGGCAGGCGATGCGATCAGCGTCGACCTCCGGCTGTTCCTGCAGCAGGTCGATGCCGCGCATGATGTCCCAGACCCGCTCGCCGATCAGCGTGCGGCCGAGCATCAGGGAATGCATGGTGGCGGCGACGCAACGGTTGTCGTAGGTGCGAGGCATCTTGCGCTCCTCGCGCTCGCCGAAGCAGCGCTGTTCTATGGCGAGGGCCACGAAGCCGTTGCGTACGGCCTGCAGGGCGAAGTCACGGTCACCAGCGATCGATTCGGCATCTGCGTCGGACTTCGCCTCGCCCACCGAGAGGTGCATGCCGGTGGAGTGGCCCTGCACGCATACCATGGCGGGGAAGGGCGGCTTGCCCCTCGCCGGGACCAGCAAGTGCGCCGGCACGTCGGCGCATTCCTCAGCGGTGAAGACCAGCTTGATGCGCGCATACTCATCGGTCCGCTCGTGCTCGACCTCCTCGACTTCGAGGGGCTCTTTCTTCTGCGGAAAGCCCCCGAGCAGGTCCAGCAGGCGGCTCCGTAGGGCGCTCTGCCAGGGCTCGAAGTCCTGTCCCCGCCAGGCGAACTCGCGCTCAGTCTTCTGCAGCAGGCTGCGGTGGTACTCGGATGGGGAGAAGTAACGTTCTTTCACGGGCGGCTCCTGACTGATGTCTCTACAGTTTCACACCGACGCGCCATTATAGCCGCACCGTGCTGCCGCGAAAGGTGCTTGCGCCGCTGAGCCGCACTCAGCGATTGCAACCGCCGGTGGCGGTCCCGTAGATTATGGCTATCCGGCCACAGAGGCCCTTGTTACCCGACCGAAAAGGAAATGACCATGAAGAAGCCCTGGGGCGGCCGATTCGAGAAGGACACCGAACAGGCCGTGGAGCAGTTCGCCGAGTCGGTCAGCTTCGACTGCCGGCTCTACAAAGAGGACATCCGCGGCAGCGTAGCCCATGCCGAGATGCTCGCCGAATGCGAATTGCTGACGAAGGCCGAACTGGTGCTGATTCGCGAGGGACTGCGGGACATCGAGCGCGAGATCGAGGACGGTCAGTTCGAGTGGAGCGTGCCACTGGAAGACGTGCACATGAACATCGAGGCGGCGCTGATTGCGCGCATCGGCGACGTGGGCCGGAAGCTGCACACGGCTCGCAGCCGCAACGACCAGGTCGCCTGCGACGTGCGGCTCTGGTGCCGTGGCGCCATAGAGCGCACGGGCATGCTGGTGCAGGAGTGCCAGCGCGCGCTGGTGGGCAAGGCGCAGGACTACCGCGACGCCATCATGCCCGGCTGCACGCACATGCAGCATGCCCAGCCGGTGCTGCTCGCGCACGAACTGCTGGCGTTTGTGGAGATGCTGGAACGCGACCGGCAGCGCCTGGCAGGGTGCCGCGAGCGCACGAACGTGAGCCCCTTGGGCGCCTGCGCGCTGGCGGGCACGGCCCTGCCGATTGAGGCGAAACTCACGGCCGAGAAGCTCGGTTTCGACGCGGTATTCTCCAACAGCATCGACGCCGTGAGCGACCGCGACTTCGTGATCGAACTCGTCTCGGCCCTGGCCATAGCCGCCATGCACCTATCCCGCCTGGCCGAGCAGTGGCTGATCTGGTCCACGCGCGAGCACGACTTCATCGACCTGGACGAGGCCTACTGCACCGGCTCGAGCATCATGCCGCAGAAGAAGAACCCTGACGTGCTGGAGCTTATCCGCGGGCGCTGCGGGCGCGTCTATGGCGACCTGATGGCCCTGCTGACGCATATGAAGGGCCTGCCCCTGGCCTACAACCGTGACATGCAGGAGGACAAGGAGGCCCTGTTCGACGCAGTCGACACCGTCTGCGCATCGCTGTCGATCGCCGCGAGCCTCATACGGACCACGGAGTTCAAGCGGGAAAACATGCGCGCGGCGGCCGAGCAGGGGCACATGGATGCCACTGCCCTGGCGGACTACCTGGTCAAGCGGGGCATCCCCTTCCGCGAAGCCCACCAGATCGTGGGCCGGGCCGTGCGCCGGGCGGCCGCCGACGGTGTCGAACTGCGCGAGCTGAGCCTGGAGGAGCTAGGCTCCTTCAGCCCGGTCATCGCCGACGACGTCTACGGCGCGCTGGGAACACAGAACTGCGTGGAGAACTACCGCTCACACGGCTCCTCCTCGCCCGCCGAGGTGGACCGACAGCTCGAATCATGGCAGCAGCGACTCGGCCAGTAGGGCTCAGGGGGCTCAGAACCCGCCGATCAGCTCGTCCTCGAGCGTTTGCTCCTTCTGCTCGATCTCCTCGTGAATGACCTTTCCCAGCCGGCGTATGCCCTCCTCGATCATCTCGTCGCTGGCGTGGCTGAAGTTCAGCCGCATGGTGTTCTGCCCGCCCCCGTCGGGGAAGAACGCCTGTCCCACCACGTAGGCGACGTCGTTCGCGATCGCCTTGGCGAACATGTCGCGCGTGTCCACGAACGGGGGCAGCACCACCCACACGAAGAGGCCGCCCTCCGGGCGGTTCCATTTCGCGCGCGGCGGGAAGTGGCGCTCCATCGCCTCCAGCATGGCGTCGCGTTTGGTGCGGTAGATAGTGATGATGTCGTTGATATGGGGGAACAGGATGTCGTGGTACATCGCTTCGAAGATGCAGTACTGGGCGAAGGTGTTCGAGCAGAGGTCCTGGGCCTGCTTGGCGAGGCAGACCTTGTTGACGATGCTTTCAGGCGCGGCGATCCACGCGATGCGGAAGCCCGGCGCCAGTATCTTCGAGAAGGAGCTGACGTAAACTACCCGGCCCTCTTCGTCGAGGCTTTTGATCAGTGGCACGTCCCCGCCGTCATAGCGCAGGAATCCGTAGGGGTCGTCCTCGATCATCAGCAGGTCGTGCTCACAGGCCAGCCGGTAGAGCTCGCGTCGGCGCGAGAGGGGCATCGTGGCGCCGGTGGGATTCTGGAAGGTCGGCATCACGTAGAGCAGTTTCGGTCGGTGCCTCTGTTCGGCGAGCTGGTCAAGTTTCTTCTCGAGCAGGTCGGTGCGGATGCCGTTGGCGTCGAGCGGCACACACTCGATGCGGGCCCCGAATGCCCCGAATGCCTGCACGGCGCCCAGGTAGGTGGGCGCGCCGGCGACAACGGCGTCCCCCGGGTCGAGCAGCACGTGGCTGAGCAGGCTGAGTGCCTGTTGCGAGCCGTGCGTGATGAGGATGTTATGCAGCTTCTGCGGCGTTTTGTGCACGCGGCCCATGCCGCGCGCGATGGCGTCGCGCAGCTTGTTGTGCCCCTCGGTCGGCCCATACTGCAGGGCCTCGCGGGGGTGTTCCTCCATCACGTGGTCGATGCAGGGCCGAAGCCCCTCGATGGGGAAGGCATCGGGGTTCGGCAAGCCGCCGGCGAAGCTTATCACTTCCTCGCGCTGGGTCAGTTTCAGCAGCTCGCGGATCTCCGACGCCTTCATGCGGCGCCCGTTCTGGCTGAAGCGATGGTCGTGCATCCTCTGCATGTGGCAGCCTCACATCACGAGTTGGGCGGCACGTTAGTCCTCGACAAACGTCGCAAGCCAGTCATCCAGGTCCTCCGGAGTGTCGATGCCACGGGAGCGCCACGGTGTGACGCCGACACGGATGCGGCAGCCGGCGCTTAATGCCCGCAACTGCTCCAGTTTCTCGCAGTCCTCCAGCGGCGACGGCGGCAGGTCGCTGTAGCGCAGCAGGAACTGGCGTCGGTAGCTGTAGATGCCCAGGTGCCGCAGGGGCGGCGACGGCGCGCCCTGCGGCGGCCCGTCGTAGTCGCGGGGGAAAGGTATCGGGCTGCGGCTGAAGTAGAGGGCCACGCCGCCGCCACAGACGACCTTGACCACGGCGGGGTTGCGCCACTCCCGTTCGTCCGCGATCGCATGCGCAAGGGTCCCCATCGCGGCCTCGTCGTCGTCCTGCAGCAGGCTGACGACCTGGTCGATCTGCTGCGGCCTTATCTCCGGCTCGTCGCCTTGCACGTTGACCACGATGTCCGCGTCGAGATCCTCGGCGACTTCGGCGACGCGGTCGGTGCCGCTGCGGTGCCGAACGTCGGTGATGCGGGCCTCCCCGCCGAAGGACCGCACGGCGTCCAGTATCCGCTCGTCGTCCGTGGCAACGATCACGCGCTCCACACAGCGGGCATGCGCCGCGCGCTCGTACACGTGGTGAATCAGGTACTTGCCCGTCGCCTCGCGCACGCGTTCAAGAATCGGCTTGCCCGGCAGGCGCGTGGAGTGGTATCGGGCTGGGATGATGACGACTGCGCTCTGCTGCACGGACGCCCTCCGCTGGGGTCGTCACGGCATTGTAGCGCAGGCGCGGCTCTGCGCCAAGCCCTTTCAGCCCAGCAGGATCGCCACTCGGGCGTTCTCCTTCAGCCGCGCGCCGCAGCAGGGCACTGTTAGCACGCTTTGCAGCTCGCCAGCGCCGGCGACGGTGGGCGCGATGCTGCATCCGGTCGCCAGCAGGCGCGCGTTGGGCGCGATCAGCATGCTCGGTGCCCCGGCCCTGACCCGCTCGTTGAACTTGACGATGTAGACCCCCTGGTCGAGCCGCCACCAGCCGTACTGATCGCCCGGCTTGTGCTCGATGACGCTCACGGTTCGGGTCGCAGCCGGCCGATACTCGCTGCCGCCGAAGTCCAGGTCCCCGTGCGAATGCAGCCGGTGGACGTCGCGCACCGTCAGATGAACGCCGCACTCGGCCACCTGGCTGCTCCGATCGATGGCGCCCTCCAGAAACTCGTCGAAAAGCCTATCCGGTTGCATCGGCTCCTCCCCCGTGCATTGTGACGCCCGACAGCCGGTCCCCACTCAGCGCCCCGGCGTGCACATGAGACCCTCCACTCCATGGTAGCGCAGATGCGGCGCGAATCAACCCTCAGCAGTCGGCCCCTGGCCGGCGGGCCCGCAGCTCGGCGCTCGCTCTGATTGACACCTTTCGAGCACGGGCTATAATGCACAATCGGCCCGTCGCGGGGCGTCTCGCGGCGGTTACGCGCTGCCCTCACGTACTTGGCGGACGGCCCCGCATGAGCCCGTTGACCTACAGGGATGCCGGTGTCGACGTAGAGAAGGGCGAACAGTTCGCTGGCGACATCTATCCCTTGCTGCAGAGAACGTTCACCGAACGCGTTCACGAGAACCCCGGCGGGTTCGGGGCGCTGTTCAGCCTGGATTACGACGAACGGATATTCCGCAGGAACTACCGCCATCCGATCCTGGTGAGCTCCACCGACGGGGTTGGCACGAAGCTGAAGGTCGCCTTCATGTCCGGTCGGCACGAGACCGTCGGCATCGACCTGGTGGCCATGTGTGTGAATGACGTCCTGGTGCAGGGCGCCGAACCTCTCTTCTTCCTGGATTACCTGGCCACGGGCAAGCTGCAGCCCGAGACGCTGCAGCGGGTCGTCTGCGGAATCAGCGAGGGCTGCCGCCGGGCGGGTTGCGCGTTGCTCGGAGGGGAAACCGCTGAGATGCCTGGTTTCTACAAGGGAGGCGAGTACGACATGGCCGGCTTCGCGGTCGGGGTGGTGGAGAAGAGCCGCATCATCACCGGCGCAAAGGTAGAGCCCGGCCACCTGGTCATCGGTTTGCCCTCCAGCGGGCTGCACTCCAACGGCTATTCGCTCGCCCGCCGGCTGCTGTTCGAGCAGGAGGGCCTCGACTGCAATGACTCGCTGGCCCCCTACGGCATAGAGCGCACCGTCGCGGAGGAGCTGTTGGAGCCGACGCGTATCTACGTGAAACCCGTGCGCGCCGTGCTGCGCAGGTATAGCGTGAAGCAGGTGGTCACCGCCATATGCCACATCACGGGGGGCGGATTGCTGCAGAACATCCCGCGCGTGCTGCCGCAGGGCCTGGGGGTGGAGCTGGACAGCTCGCGGTGGCGCCGGCACCGCATATTCGACATCCTTGCCGAACTCGGCGACATGCCGCCGGGGGAGATGTATCGCACGTTCAACATGGGCATCGGCCTGGCGCTGGTCGTCTCGCCCTACTACGCGCAGAGCATCATGCGGGCGCTGCGGCGCGAGGGGCAGCAGCCCGTGCGCATCGGCCGGGTCGTTGAAGCGCCCGAACGCCCCGTCGTTATCCGCTGACCGAGGCAGCACCGGAAAGGTCGATGAGAGGCGAACGCGAGAGGCACCCCGAAGCGCTGATGGCCCGCTACGGCATAGGTCGCCGACTGGCCGCGCGCGTGGCGGCGCTGCTTGCCCGCAACATCGACGTGACAGGCACGGTTCTGGCCTCCGCCGCCGAGGAGGAGGCCGGCGCACGGCTGCTGCTCTCCCCCGAACTACTGCGCAGTGCCCAGCAGGTGAGCGAACAGTGGCTACGGCAGCGGGCACGCGAGCTCGATTACGCCGAGGCCGACCTGTTGCGCCTGGTGGAGGACTCCGAAGGCGCATGGCGCACCATCGCGCTGGAGGACGACTTGCTGGTGGCCGAAGTCGGCGGCGAACCGGCGGAAGGCATTGGCACCGGGGAGATGGCGCTCGCCCGCCGCCGGCCGGGTGAGATCAGCAGCCGCGAGACCCAGGAACTATTCAGCCCCGAGGAGGTGGCCCGGCTCAAGCTGCTGGTGCTCACCAGCCAGAACCCTGACGAACGCGTGGAAGCCCTGCGCAAGCTGGTGTTCGCGCCGATGGAAGGCGCGCAGAAAGCGCAGGTGCTGCTGAACGTATTGACCGACCGGGAGGCCGAGCTGCGCGTGCGCCGGGAGGCCGTGCGGGCGCTGGAGCAGATCGGATTCCGGCAGGACATGGCGGAGGCGGTCCGCGGCGTGCTGTCGGAGGATGAGGACAGCGCCGTATACGCGGCGCAGAGGCTGAGCGCCCTGCTGCAGGAGGCCGAGCCCGGCGAATCCGCACTGGCGCTGGCCGTGGTGCTCGAGGTGCTCGACCAGGCCCCCCCGCCCGCCATCGCCCGCGCCCTGCTGGAACTGATGGGACGCTCCGCCACGACGCTGGTGACCAACTTCGAGAAGTCCGAGCAATTCGTGCGCGCAGCGCTACGGTGCCTGAGCCGTGACTTCGACGAAGTGCGTTTCGAAGTGGAGAGGGCCTTCAGGGCGTGCACCGAGCGGGCGCCGAAGTTGATGGCCGATCTGATATGGGTGGAGCTTCAGCGCAGCGAGGACGCCCGAGTGCGAAGCCTGCTGCTGAGCATGGTAGAGGGCATCGCCGAAGGCGCCGAGCGCATCGAAGAGATCGCGCGACGTGCCGTCGCCGAGATACTGAACCCGCGGCTGCCGGAGAGCGAGAAGGCCGGCCTGCGCTATAGCATGGTAAGGCTGGGAGAGCCGGCCGCCCGGGTCGCGCTCGAAAGACTTGCCGCTGCCAGCCCCGAGCAGCGAACCGACCTAATCCGCGTGCTCGATGTCGTTTGCACGGAGAGCGACGTCAGCGACGAGACCGTTCGCCGCACAGTCAATGCCTTCCTGGAGCAGCTCAAACTGGCCGACACACTGACCCGGCGCACCATACTTGAGGCGGACATACTGGACGACGCCCGCGTGCCGGCGCCGATGCAGCGCGAGATGTCGCGCGAGTTGCTCACCCTCATGTCGGAGCTCAATCTGCCGGACAGCCTGGAGCTGATACGCACGACGCTGGAGAAGATCGGGCCACCGGCGCTCGACCCTTCCTATTCCTTTCTGCGGCGTAACTATCCGAGTGCTGCGGCCGAGCGCGCCGCCCTCGCCATGGGCAATATCGTGGAGAACCATGCCGGCGAAGTCCCCGGCGAACTGGCGCGCAAGGCCCTGCAGCTCTGCCGCGAACTGCTCGCCGACGACTCCGTAAAGCATGGCGCCTTCACGCTGACACTGGCCGCGGTGTGCGGCTACACCCGCGAGGGCAGCGAAAGCCTGGAAGAGTGCCTGAAGGAGCTGCGCGACAACCTGTGGAGCCTGCCTTACACGACCGACGCGCTCGACGCCCTCGCCGTGATGGCAGGCTCACCCAACGCGAGGCCGGAGCATCAGCAGGAAATGTTCGAGCTTTTCGACGCTATCGTGCGTTACCAGACCCGCTCCGGCGTCGGCTCGGTGGAGGAGACCGATGAGGGCACCGTCTACCACTTCGGACGGGAGATACAGTTTGACATCCGCATCGTGCCCTCCGCAGTGCGGGGGCTGGAGCGCATCTGTGTGAGCCCGCAGGCCTCGGGCCAGATGCGCACCGCCATCGTGCGACGCCTGCTGGTGCTGTGGGAAGGCGTGGCGAACGTGCGGGTGATATGGGGGCCGGCGGCCATCGAGGCGCTGGTGCAGGCGATGTGCAGCGCCGCGTGCCTGCCCGCAGCAACGGTGCAGATGAAGACACGCCTGGGCGAGTCGCTGCTGCGCTTCCTGAACAAGATTAGCGTCGTGCGCAGCATCGGGCGCATATTCTCGCAGCAGACCGAGGAGCGCGAGCTGCACAAGCTCGCCGTCCGCGTCGGTAACGAGTTGCTTGACAACTGGGAGGCGGCCGACGTGCAGGACGACGAGCGTCGGCTCGCCCTGCTGCAGGCGGCTGGCGCCATCGCCGCGAACGCATCGCTCGACCCCGAGGCAGAAGCCGTTCAGGACCTGCGCGAGCGCACGCTGGAGGCGCTGTTCCGGGGACTGCGCGACGGCTACACCGGCGTTCGTTCGCCCCTGATCGCCCTGCGGGACACCGAAGGGGTCACGCCCGCACAGAAGCGAGAGATAGACGAGCGCCTGGGCAAGATCTTCGGCCTGGAGCGCCGCGATCGCGTCTACTGACCGGGGCCGGTGCACTCCGTCAATACCACCTCGGCCCGGCCGAGCATGAAGCCGCCGCTCAGCTTGATCAGGCGTCCGTCATCGGTCGCCACCCATGCCGTGATGGCGGGCAGCCTCTCGGGCGGCTCGTCCGGCTCGTCCGGATCGATTTTCTCGCCCGAGATGGTGTAAGCGGTTGCCTCGAACCGACCGGCCGGCACCTGGATGCGGGCCGTCCCCTGCCTGTGAACGGCTACGCGCAGCAAGTCGTCGCCGCTGAGCAGTTCGATCGGTCCTTTGCCCACTGCGCGGGCTCGCAAACGCAGCAAAAGCGAAAGCGGGTCCATGGCGTCGGCCACGGGCAGGCGCTTGCGGCGTGTGCCCTCCTTGTCCGTTCGGTCGATGATCAAGTTCGCGTGTCCGCCAGCCGGCGGGAAATGGACGAACGTGCGCTTCGTGCGCTCGGGGGTCGTGCTGCTGACATCGGCCGTCAGGGCGGTCAAACTCTCCCTGTCTACCAGCGTCACCCCAGACGCCCGGGCGTTCCAAACGGCTCCGATCCCTTCGAGCGATCGCACCGCCCAGGCGGCCCTCAGGCACGCGCGCCCCGCCCAGTTCGCCGGCTCCAGGCGCAGTTGGGCGCGCCCCAGGGCCACGCCGTTTAGCATGACGGTGTAGGTGCACGTCTCGTCCGTCGGCACCGCCCGTTGCAGCGCGTCGCCGTTGCCAGTGTCCGTCGGCAGCGGGTCGCCCGGCACGGGGCTGAGCAAGAAGGCGAACAGCACGGCTGCCGCGCACAGTATCAGCACGCCGACAGCGCGTGGGAACCGATGAGGGGCGTTCACCTCGGCCCCCGGCAGCTACGCGCCGCGGCGCGCCGGTGCGGCGCGGCGCCCGACGCTTTGAAGTGCCCCGATGCATAGGGTATCATAGCCACTCCCGGCGAAGTGATCGTGCAGGTGCGGGCCGTCGAGCGTGCAGCTTAGCCCCCTGCTTTGTTTCTATCAATGGAAACTCCCATGAAGCCGCTGAGAGCCACTTCGGCGGTGGTGGTGCTGGCGCTGGTGCTGTTGCCGCTGGCTGGCTGCGCCATGCTCACCGGCGAAGAGCCGCCCCCACCCGTGCAGGCCGGGCCGAGCCCGGAGCAGCAGGCGCGCTACGCCCAGGCGGAGAGCCGACTCAACTCGCCCGAGCCCTCCGTGCGTCAACAGGCGGCGACGGCCCTTCTGGCGATGAACCACCCGGATGCCCTGCAGGCAGTCTTCGACCGTTTGCGCCGCTCATCAGATCCTGCGGTGCGAGCCAGCATGATCCAGGCGGTAGCATTCGCCGAAGACCCCCGGTGTTTCGACGCCGTGCTGGAGGCCGTGCAGGACCCCGATGCCACCGTGCGACGGCAGGCGGCCCTTGCGCTTGCCCGGTTCACCGACCCCGAGCAGGTGCAAGCTATGATGGAGCGCACGCGCGATGTGCCTGCGCAGCAGCGCCAACTGCTCTACGAAGCCCTCGGCGAGGGGCTGGCGCTGAACGCCGTGCCCGTTCTGATCGAGGGCCTGGGAGCGCGCCAGCAGGAAGTGCAGGCGGCAGCCCTGGCCGCGCTGCGGCGCATTTCGGGGCGAGATTTTGCCGCCGATGCCGAACGGTGGCAGGAGTGGTGGGCGGCAAACCGCCACAGAACGCGCGAAGATGTTCTGGAGGAACACCTGCGCGCCATGTCCACGCGGCTCGAAGCCCGCAGCCGTGACCTGCAGAACCTGGAGCAGCAGCAACAGGAACTGATGCGGCTGGTGCGTTCGGTGCAGTCGGACACGGTCCCGCTTCTGGTCAAGGCGCTGGACAGCGACTACGATCTGGTGAGGGAGTACGCAGCGCACCGGCTGGCCCAGCTGCCGTCCGAGCAGTTGAGCGGGGTGCGAATCGACGACGCGGCGACCTATACCACGCTGGCGCAGGCGCTGGGCGATCCCTCCGAACAGGTGCGGCGCAACGTGCTGCGCTTCGTGCTCAACACCGAGGGCGATTACCGGGACCGCTTGGTGATGAAGGCCCTTGGGGACGAAAGCCCCACCGTGCTGGTGCCGGCCGTCGAGGCCGTCAGGGCGGAGATGGGGAGCGAAGCCGTCCACCGGCTGGAGGAACTGCTCAAACACGCGGACGCCAGGGTGCGTGAAGCAGCCGCGAACGTGCTGGGGCGTGTCGGGTCGCAGGACTGCGTGCCCGCCCTCATGGCGGCGCTCGACGACGCGGAACCGAACGTCCGCTGGTTCGCCGTGGAGGGGCTGCGCAAGCTGCAGGCAACGCAGGCTGTGCCCCGCGTCAGCCAGTTGCTGGAGGCCGATGAAAGCGCCAGGGTAAGGGAGATAGCCGCCAGCACGCTGGGCGAGCTGGGCCAGCCGGCCGGCGTGCCCGCATTGCGCCAGGCTCTGCGCGACCCCAATGAACGCGTGCGACAGAAAGCGGCCGCAGCACTGAAGACACTCGCCACCGGCAGCTACGAGCGGATGGCCGTAATCGCCGAGGCGTTTCAGCAGCAGCGACTGCACGCGGAAGCACAGGAGATATGGCGCCGCGTGATCGCAACATATGGCAGCGAAGCCGCCATGCAAAACCGCGTGGTGGAGGCGCACCGCAGCCTGGCAGAGTCCCAACGCGCCCAGGGCAACTACAGCGCCGCTTCCACCACCTGGCAGGAATTGGATGATCTGCTGGGAGGCTCCATCGAGGTGAGGCGCAACGCCGTGAGGAACTGGCTAGAGGCGGGCGAGCCGGCCCGCACGGCCGCCGCATTGGAGCGTTGGCTCGGCACCCCGGAGGCCCCGCCGAGCGAGCTGATTGAACTGGCGCTGAGCGCGGCCGAGCGCATGTTCCTTGAGGGACACGAAGAGGCGGGAGCCCAGGTGCTGAGCCTGGTGGATCAGGCGGCCGGCGAGACCATGGACGGCGAGCTGAAGCTGCGCATTGAACGCCTGGAGCGCCGAAGCGAGCAGTAGAGTCGATCTGCGGAACGGCCCCCAGGCCCGGAAGGTCAGCATACAATGTTGCTCATCCTGCATCGGCGAATCGCAGCGGCGGTCGGCCTTTGCCTGATCACGGCAGGCTGCGCCTCCATGCCGGTCACGGACGAACCGTCGGAAGCCCCCCGCCTGCAGGCGCTCGCGCGAACCGAGCCCCCAAGCTACTTCGTCTATGAAGTCAATAAGGGCGACACGCTCTATTCCATAGGCCGTCGCTTCGGTGTGTCATGGAGCGAGATCGCTGAAGACAACGGCATTGCCTCGCCCGATGAACTTCGCGTCGATACGCCCCTGCTCATACGACGCATCGCTGGGGCGCCGCCTGCCGCCGAATCTGCGCCCGAACGCCCCCTCCCCTCCCCGGCACGCCGGCCCGTTGCGAAGAGCCGGCTGCATCGGGGCAAACCTTCCAGCCAGCTCTGGTGGCCGGCGGACGGTCGCCTGGTGCGCACCTACGGCGAGCCCTGGCGCGGGATGGCGGAGCCCGGCCTGGCCATCGCCGCCTCCGCCGGCACCGAGGTCTGCGCAGCGGCAGCGGGCACGGTGCAGACCTGCACGTACGGCGCCGACGTGCCGGGCTCGGCCTGGGGCAACGTCATCGTCATCGACCACGGCCTGGGCAGTGCGACATCCTACGCTCACCTCGGCGATATGTTCGTGCGCGAAGGAGAGCACGTGGATCAGGGGCAACCGATCGGCACAGTCGGCGCAAGCGGCGCTGTGGGGCAGCCGACGCTGGCCTTCCGCGTTTTCCGGGATGAACGGCCCATCGACCCCCGCCCTCACCTGCCGTAGCGCCCGCGGATACTTTCGACCGGGCGATTATCATTGTGCTGGCCCGCCTGCAGCGTATATGATGGCGAGTCGTGGCGGAACGCTATAGCTACCGCAAAGACCCCCATAGCATGCCCGATCCCACCAATAACGACCTCCGCCGACAGAGCATTCTCGTGGTAACCCAGAATGCCGCGGACCTGGAGGCCCTTCGCGAGAAGCTGGGCGCCAACGAGTACGATCTGCGCCAGGCCGAGGACCCCGACCGTGCGCTGGCACGCGCGCAGAGCGAGAAGCCGGACCTAGTGCTGCTGGACATGACGGGCCCCGACCCCGACGGCCTGGAGTTCTGCCAGGCCCTGCGCCACAGTCCGGAGACGGATGCGGTGCCCGTCGTGCTGATTGTGGACAGTGAGACCGAGGTTTCCGAGCACATGCTCGAAATGGGGGCGGACGGGTTCGTGTCACGTCCGTTCCGGCAAGCCGTGTTGCGCAGCCGCGTGCGCACGCTGCTGCGAATGAAAGAGTGGCACGAGAAGGTGGCCGAGCAGAACCGCAAGCTACTGGAAGTCAACGCGCGCCTGGATGCCATTAACCAGGAGCTAATGGCGCGCAATCGTGAGCTGGAACAAAGCATGGAGATGGCCCACCGGCTCCAGAGCGCCATGCTCCCGCAGAAATACCCGCGCGTCGAGAACGTCCACTTCTCGCACTATTACAGCCCGGCGGAAGCCGTCGGCGGCGACATATTCCACATCGACGGACTGCCCGGCGGACGGGCGGCTATCTTCCTGGCCGATGTCAGTGGCCACGGCATCCGCGCCGCGCTGATCACCAGCATCGTCAAGGCCGTCATAGACTACATCGACGTGACCGAGAAGACGCCCACCGACGTGCTGAGCGACTTCAACACGCGCTTCCGGAGCGTGCTGGGACCGCTGGCTCCGCAGATTTACGCCACCGGCGTCGTTATCCTGGTGGAAGGCGAGTCCCGCACCATCTCCATGGCCAACGCGGGGCATCCGTGTCCCCTATTGATCAGCCGGGAGGACGGAACGGCCGAACCGATCATGCGGCTGGAAGATACCGGCCCCGCCCTCGGCTTCCTGAGCGACCCCGACTACCCCACCTTTCAGCGCGAGCTGACCACGGGCGACACCGTGCTGACCTTCACCGACGGCATATACGAGATACTGAATGCCGAAGACGAGATGTTCGGTCTCGACCGGCTCCGTGCTCTGGTCGCCGATAACACGCACCTCATCCCGCGCGACCTGATCCAGAAACTGGTGACCGAGACGGAGGAGTTCATGGCCGCGCCCCGGCGGCCAGACGACGTCTGCATCGTCACCGTAGAGATGGCGTGAGCAGACTTGCGCGCACTTCGGCCGCGATGGGCGGCCGCGCCCCGGCTCGGCCATTCTCTGTGCGGCCGTTAGCCAGCACCTGCGCATCCTGCCCGAGGCCGCCCTGATGACGCCGCGACGGCGGGTGGACTGTGGGGGCGAACAGAAGAAATGCTTTGTTTTGGGCCGCGGCTCTGTTATATACTCGCTTACCCTACGCGGGCACGCACATCGGAGGCGCGCGATGGAACGTATGCACCCCATGGTCACCGAACGTCTACCCCTTTTCCTTCACGGCGGAGACTACAATCCGGAGCAATGGCCGCCGGAGACATGGGATGAGGACATGCGGCTGATGAAGCTCGCCCACTGGAACTGCGCCACCGTCGGTGTATTCAGTTGGGTCAGTCTGCAGCCTGCGCCCGACCGATGGGAGTTCGGCTGGCTTGACACCGTCATGGATAAGCTTCACGAGAACGACCTCTGCGCAGTGCTCGCCACCCCCAGCGCTGCCCAACCGGCATGGCTGAGCCACGCCCATCCGGAGGTTCTGCGCGTTCGTCCCGACGGGCAGCGACGGCGCCACGGTGGGCGAGTTAACTACTGCCCGAACTCACATGTCTATCGTGAGGCATGCGCCGAGGTCGCGCGCCGGCTCGCCGAGCGATACGGCGAACACCCCGCGCTGACGCTCTGGCACGTCTCAAATGAATACGGAGGGGCGTGTTACTGCGAGAAGTGCGCCAACGCATTCCGCGACTGGCTAAGGCGGAAGTACGGCGCCCTGGACGAACTGAACCGCCGCTGGTGGACCGCCTTCTGGGGCCATACCTATACGGACTGGACGCAGGTCGAACCGCCGTACAGCCACGGCGAAGGCTCGATACCCGCCCTGACGGTGGACTACGGGCGTTTCTGCAACCAGTCCCTGCTTGACTGCTACCTGAACGAGGCCGACGTTCTGCGTCGGCTCACGCCCCAGGTGCCCGTCACAACCAATATGATGGGCGCCTACCGGCAGCTCGACTATCATAAGTGGGCGCCTCACGTGGATGTGGTCGCGTGGGACTGCTATCCCAGCATCCGAGGCGACATCGCCGAAACCGCGTTCCACCACGATATGATGCGATCGCTCCACAACTCCAAGCCTTTCCTACTGATGGAGCAGACGCCGAGCAGCCAGAACTGGCAGGCCGTAAACGCCCTGAAACGGCCCGGACAGATGCGGCTCTGGAGCTACCTTGCCGTTGCGCACGGCGCCGACAGCGTGATGTACTTCCAATGGCGGCGAGGGCGCGGCGGCTGTGAGAAGCTGCACGGCGCCGTCGTCGAGCACGCCGGCCGCGAGGATGCCCGCGTCTTCCAGGAAGTGGCCGAACTCGGTGCAGAGCTGGCCGGCTTGGGCGATTGCATCCTCGGCTCCGGCGTCGAGGCCGAGATCGCGTTGGTTTTCGATTGGGAGAACTGGTGGACGCTCGACGCCACCAGCGGGCCCGTTCGCGACAAGAAGTACGTCGAGACGGTCTGCCAGCACTACCGCGCACTGTGGGAGCGCAATGTGCCGGTCGATATCATCGGCACCGAGGCGGAACTCTCCCGCTACCGGGCCGTCATCGCCCCCATGCTCTACATGGTGCGCGAGGATTGGGCGGAGAAGGTCGAACACTTCGTGCGCCAGGGCGGGCGCTTCGTGGCGACCTGCATGACCGGCTGGGTGGACGGGACCGACCTCGCCTACACCGGGGGCTACCCCGGCCCCTTACGCGACACGCTCGGCGTCTGGGTCGAGGAAATAGACGCTCTCTTCGAGGGGCAGAAGAACAAGATCTTGATGAAACAGTCCTTCGGCCCCTGTCGCGGCAACTACCAGTGCTCCCGTCTGTGCGAGCTGCTGCGGGCGGAGAAGGCAAGCGTGCTGGGCACCTATGGCGACGACTTCTACGCGGGATGGCCGGTGGTGACCGAGAACCGGCTCGGCAAGGGTTTCGCCTATTATATCGGCACCTGCCCGGAGCCGGAGTTCCTCGAGCATTTCTACCGCACAATCTGCGCTGACTGCGGCGTATTCCCCGTCATGGAGGGCAGCGACGGCGTCGAGGCCCGCGTGCGCTCGCAGAAAGACGTCGACTTCTTCTTCGTCCTCAACCACAATGACGAAGTGGCCTACGTCAACCTGGGCGATACGCTCTACAGCGACCTGCTGAGCGGACGCACCCACGGCGGCGACCTGCCCCTGCGCAGTTACGATGTGCGCATACTGGTCAGGGCCGACGATCTGGAGAAGGTGAAGCTGCCCGAGCCGGAGAAGAAGGCAGAAACCCCCGCTGACGAGACGCCGCCGCAGGAGCCGGAAGAACCGGAACCGGACAGCCCGCAGGACGAGGCGGTGAGCGACTGACGCCGGCGCCGAACGCCGTCACCCTCTGTCGGGCCTTCGGGCTTCGCGCAGGCGGCGCACGGCCTCGGCCCCAAGATCGGCAGCGTCCGGCAGTGTCCCCGCTTCCGCCCGCGAGTGCGGTCCTGCCGCGTCGTCTCCGGCAGGTCGGCCCGCCAGCCTGCGCAACGCTTCCCGATCGATCCGCGCCTGGTCGCGACGTCGCATTGCGGGGTCGGCCTGCGGCAGCTCATCGGCCCGGCCGGGCGCAGGAGTGGTCGCCTGCTGCACGGGGCGGACGAGCTGCGGCTGTTCGGCCGTGCGCATCTTGTCGATGCGCCGGCGCACGCTTCGCTCCAGCGCCAGCGGCAGGCGAAGTTCGGCGCGCTTGCTTCCGGCGCTCCGGTCGGAAGGCAGGCGCCGCATGGGCGCGTCGGCGGCCTCAGCGCGGCGGCGCTTGAGCAGGTCGCCCCGCCCCTGCAGCAGGTCCGCCGCAGCCTCGCTGTCGTACAGGGAGACGATCAGATCCTCGATCGGATCGGCCGAGCGTAGCGCCTCGATCAGCAGGTGCACGGCCCGCCGCGACGGTATGAGGTCCGTCTCGAGTTCGGGGTTGTTGGCTATGAACGGCCACGGGATGTCGCCGACGCAGCATGGGCAGCCATCGTCGCAATCGCAGTCCCGCAGGTTTTCGACGGCTGCCGCCAGCACGGCTGCGATCGAGTCGAACAGCCGCTCCGTGTAGCCGAGGCCGCGGGCGTAGCGTTCGTAGAAGTAGAGGGCCAGCCAGGGGAAGTTCGTCTGCCCCGCCCAGGGCCGCAGATCCAGCACGTCGCAGGTCATGAACAGCGGCAGCACGATACGCAGGGCATTGGACAGGCCACGGAACTCGGCGTTGAGCCCCAGCGCGCTCAGTTCGGCTTCGCGCTCCTCACTGAGGCAGAGCCAGATGCCCATCGTCTCGTAAAGCGCGGGCGGTAGCTGAAGCGGCACCGTGCGGATCAGTTCATTCGTGGCGTAGCGGCGCTCCTCGTAACCGGTTACGATGCAGCCGGCGGTAACCTCGCCGAAGAAGGCTGCCCCACCGGCCAGTTCGCGCTGGCGCAGGCAGCGGTCCACGCTGTGCACGAACCAGCGCCCCAGCGGATTCGTGTAGTGATCGACCTGCACTTCCTCCACGTAGGCATGGCGCCGCTCGCGGTCGAACTGCATGACGCGGTACTGCCGCCCTTGATGCAGGTAGATGGCCTGGGGGTGCACGACGTTATGGGCCCCGATCCAGTCCGCCTTGGCGATCAACTGGCCGCTATCTGCGTCCTGCACTATGACGTTGCGCCGCAGGTGGCCGCGCAGGGGCATCTCCTGCGCGGGGCGTTCCGAGGCGGCGTTGTACCAGACTCCGTCGCGTTCGTACAGCTTGCCGCGGTCGACCAAAACACGGGCCGTTTCGGCCGCTGCCGCACCGAACTCGGGGAACTCCCCCCCGCGCACAGGCAGTTCCTGCGCCGCACAGCGCAACGCACAGGCGACCACGTGGGGGTTCTCCCTCTCGATGACTGCCTGCTCGACAGGACGGTCGAAGACGTAGTCCGGATGCGCCATCAGAAACGCGTTTACCGGATCGTGCAGACCGACGAAGAAGACGGCGGAATGCTGCCCGGCGCGGCCCGCCCGCGCAGCCTGCTGCCAGTATGAGGAGAGCGCGCCCGGCCAGCCGCACACGATCGCCGCGTCGATGGCCGGCAGGTCGAGCCCAAGTTCCAGCGCATTGGTGCTGCTGACGCCGACCGTCTGGCCGGCGTGCAGGCGTTCCTGCAGTTCAGCCCTCTCCTCGGGCCGAAGGCCGCCCCGGTAGGCCAGCACGCACGAGGGGGCCAGCCCCCCCTCGGCCAGCCGGTGACGTGCATACTCCGCGATCAGCTCGCAGGCCACGCGCGCCCGGCTGAAGGCGATGGCGCTGTGGCCCCGAGCGAGCAGCTCCGCCATGATGCGCCCGGCCTCTGCCGTGGGCGGCTCCGTGCGTGGATTCCAGAAAACGTGGGTCTGCATGCCACGCGGCGAGTCGTCGTCGCCCACAACCCGCACTGTCCGTCCCAGCAACCGTTGCGCGTGCTCAGCAGGATTGGCGATCGTCGAGGTGGTGCATACGCAGCGTGGCGAACTGCCGTAATGCCGGCAGACGCGCCACAGGCGCCGCATCAGGCCTGCCACGTTCGAGCCGAACAGCCCGCTGTAGGCGTGTAGCTCCTCCAGCACAACCAGCTCCAGGCGGCCGAACCAGTCCGCCCAGCGGGGGTGATTGGGCAGAATGCCGCGATGAAGCATATCGGGGTTGGTCACGACGATGGGGCGCTGCCGTTCGGCGCGACGGCGCGGGCCGTTCAGGTCGCCGTCGTAGCGGGTCACCGCGTCGCCTACGGCGCACACGCGCTCCGCGATGGTGAGCAGCTTCCGACGTTGGGCCTCCGCCACGGCCCTGTTCGGGCAGATTATAAGTGTTCCGGCGGCGGGCTCCGCCAACGCATGCTCCACGGTGGAAACCTGGAAGACGAGCGACTTGCCCGAAGCCGGACCGCTGTTGAGCACCAGGTCTGCCCCGGCCCGTAGCGTGTCGAGCGCCGCAAACTGATGAGGCCATAGGCGTGCGATGCCGAGCGCACGGGCCACCTCGGCCCCGACCGACCCGAGCGCCCCGGGCCTTGGCCCGCAAACGCCGCGGCGCCCTGCTACGCGCCGCTCGTACACGATCTGCCCGCGGTAGCACTCCATTCCGCGCAACTCGTGTAGGAATGCCTTTGCGTCCATCCCGGGGGTCCAGAGCTTAGGGAATGCCGATGCGGCTGCCCGCTCGCAGCCCGTGCCGCCCGAACCATCCCTCTTCCATCTCCAGCACGTAGCGCACGGGCGCCGGTGAGCTCACCTGGCGGCGGCTGCCGGGCGCCAGGTGTTCGATGTTGACGATCAGCCCTTCCTCGGTCACGAATGCTATCGAGAGGGGGAAGCGCACATGCTTCATTGTGAACACGGGCCGCTGAGGCTGCTCGAAGAAGAACAGCATGCCCGCGTTCCGCCGCAGTCCAGCGCGCCCCTGCAGGCCGTAGCTCTTCTGCTGCGGTGTCACGGCGAGTTCGGCCTCGATGGTCTCCCCCCCGGCGTCGATCCGCACGACGCGATACTCGCGCAGCCGCACGTTTAGCTGCTCGCGCGCCCCTCGCACGTGAGCGCATGGCACCTCCACCGTTCGCCGGCCGAGCTCATCCAGCGAGGCGACCTCTTGCCCGAGCCACCGAACCTTCAGCCGCCACGGCGGCGCCTGCACAGGAGACCCGCCGTCGTCCAGTGCCACCCGGTCGGCCACCACGCACGGCCCGACGCCCGCAAGCGGCAGCGCCTGCCCACGGATGTGCAGCGTATCGCCCGGCAGCGCCGTGCGCGCCAGTTCCTCGTCCGGAAGGCCGTTCGGCACGATGATCATCAGGCCCGCCACCGTCCTGAAGGCGTAGGCGACCGGCACCCGCTGTCCGTCCGGCAGCTCGGCCCGAACGTCCCTCGGCCAGTCAACGGCGCCCCCGAAATCATCAGCGAAGCGCACCTGCTCCGCCCGGCCCCGAAACGCGAGGCGCAACACCTCCGACGCCGAGCAGTCGCGGTAATCCTGCGGCTCCGGGACGGGCTCCGCATCGGCTGCATGGACGCAGACCACCACTGTGGCCTGCTTGCCGGGAGCGTGCGCGCAGTGGAAGGTCAGTTCGTGCCGGCCGGGCACATTGAGCCAGCGGGTCTCACCTGTCAGAGCCCAGCTCACCTGCACGTCGTAGGCTGTCTGCGAAGGTGGCGGCGCGGGCCCGATGCGGCTGCGCGGGGCGGCGGACGCGGCACAGACTACACCCGTCGCCACCATCAACCAGAGCCAGCGCACGCCCGAATTGCGCATCTTATCTCCGTGACAGGAATGCTAAGGCACAGCTCACCGCCAACTGCGGCAGGCCGTCGCACGGGCCGCATGGGCGCAGCCGGTGCCCGAGTGACCCGCGACTCAACCGTAGAACGTGCGCTTGATGATGTCGTGCTGGAGTTCCTCCGCCAGGTCGACAAACCGCGCGCAGAACCCTCCGACGCGCACCATCAGGTTGCGGTAGTCTTCCGGCTCGCGCATGGCGTTCTCCAGGTCCTCGCGTCCCACACAGGTGATCATGGCCTGCGTGCCGCCGCTGGCGAAGTAGGCGTTGAGCAGCGCGCGCAGTTTGGGGCGGCTTCGGCGGAACATTCGCTTGCTGAACTTCATGTTGTGCACGTAGCCGGCGTGCATGCGGGGGTCGGGTTTGACGATGGAGTTCAGGAAAGCCGTCACGCCGCTGCGGTCGAAGCCGGCGGTCGGCCCGTTGCCGTTCGCGATGGGCTGGCCCGCAGCGCGCCCGTCGGGCGTGGCGCCGGTCTGGCTGCCGATGGTCATGTGCGCGAAGTTGTTGATGCAGACCAGCAGGTTGTAATCGAACCCGACCCGCTTCGCCTGCTCGATTGCCGCGCGGCAGGCGTGCTCGGATACACGGCAGAGCATCTGGTCCGCTTCCGCGTCGTCGTTGCCGTACTTCGGCGCGTTCAGGAAGAGCTGGCGTTCCCTCTCGTAGCCCTGCCAATCGGCTTCGAGCATCGCCAGCAACTGCCCCGGCGAAAACCGCTTCTGTTCGTAGACCAGCTGCCGGATGGCGCTCAGGCAATCGGCGGCGTTCACCAGGGCCATTGACTCGACCACTGCGCCGCGGTAGCGCGCTCCGCCGTCCACCAGGCTTCGCCCGCGCTCCATGCACTCGTCGTACAGCAGGCTGCAGAGCAGGAAGGAAGCCGTCGTGCGCTCGATCTCGTACTCGACCGCGTGCGCCCTGGCCACCTGGGCCATGTGATATTCAACCTGTCGCGTGTAGGCTTCCCAAACGTGCTCGAACGTAGCGAATGTTGTGAAATCGCCGGTCTCGAGCCCTGTCGGCTTGGCGGTGTCGGGGTCGACGCCGTTGTGCATGACGACCTGGACGCACTTCAGCAGGTTGAAGCCGGTGTTGGGCGAGCCGACGCTGCGATGGTTCAGCGCGTACTCGCCGCAGCCGTAGGGCAGATAGTGCTCCGCTTCCTGGTGGCTCACGCCGAAGGCATTCGCTACGGCGGGGATATTGACGTCGTCGTTGTAGAGGATCGGGTACACTCCGCCGTCTGCGATGCAGTCGAGCGCGAAGTTCAGAAGGTGTGGGTCCTGTTCGTCTCCGAAGCGCAGGCTGAGCTGCGGCTCCGTGGTGGCGGAAAGCCTGCTCGCCTCCATCGCCAGCAGCGCAAACCTGTCGGCACAGGCGGGGTTGCGCCGACCCCGCCCGCCCACGATGATGCGACTGTTGAAGTGGAAGCGCGCCTCGGCGATCAATTGCCACATTCCCAACAACAGCCTCAGAGCTTCGGCCCGGGTGAGCCGGCCCGCTTCCAGGTCGGCGACGTACAGGTCGCCCAGGTACTCGTCCATCCGCCCGTAGTTCGTCATGCCCGCCAGGCCGGCGTATAGCCAGAAGAGCTGCAGTCCCTGCCGAAGCGTCTGGGGCGGGCTGGTGGTCAGGTGTTCCAGGTCGTCGGCCATCAACCGCAGCTCCTCGGTGCGGCCGGCGTTGCCCGCGCTGTCGGCCAGCCGCCTCGCCTCCACGGCGTAGTGGCAGCACAGGTCAACCAGCACGTCCAGAGCCATGCGCATGCCGCAGAAGAACTCCGGGTCGAGGCCGTCGCCATCGCGCGCGCTCTGCCAGCGCTCCTCGGCGGCCCGGATGAGGCCGGGGACGCCGAGGCGGATGAGCCTGTCGAAGTCGATCAGCGCGCCGGCCAGGCGGATGCCCTTGCCGCTGAGCCGGTTCTCGCGCGTGGCGTGCCGCACCTGCTCGGGCAGGGCGCGCACGTAGCGTCGCGTGGTGTCCTCCTGTTCCCAGAACGCCAGCATCTGTTCGCAGCGCCGGCGATAGCCGGGCGAGGAGTCCATTTCCTCGATTGCCTGGCGCATGCGTTCGAACTCGCAGTAGTAGAAGGAGCCGCAGTCCTCGTGCTCGAGCCCGAACCCGACCAGGAGGCCGTCGGGGTCGAGGGCCGCCTTCAACCGTCTGCCGGCGAACAGGTCGCCCTCGGCGAGGGGATGGAACTTGCGCCCGAGCCGCAGGCACTTCGCCTCGCGCACGGCGATGTGTTCGCCAGCACAGGCGCGGTAGGTCTCGGTGAATGCCAGCTCCCGCTCGAGCGGCCTGTCGGCTCGAGCTCGGGGACTCACGCACGGCCATTCGGCCTGAACGGATAAACGGAAAGGTCCGGGCATGCCAGCTCCTTTCACCACTTCGGTGCGCTGCTGAATACAGCGTAGCGGGCCGCCGGGACGAGGTCAAACACTGCGAGTTTCTTTGGCAAAACATGGTACCCACCGGCGGGGACGGCACGCGGGCACGGGGGAGGCGCCGAAGCACGGTTTGGCGAAGGGTGGCTGTCGCACCGGGCCTTCCGGGACCTCGCGCTTGCAATTCCACGTCGAAGCGGTAGTATCCGAAGGAGGGAAAGCGTTCCACCTGAAACCCGTTTGTCGTCTGTCATCCGGGGATGTAGCGCGCCGAGGGGGCTTGTGATGCGCTCTGACGTAGGTCCCGCAGGGGAAGAAGGAGCACACCTTGCAGTTGATCTCGCCGGCGGCTCTCAGCTCAACGAGCTGCTCATGGACAGCCTGCCTCATCCCGCCATGCTCGTGCGTGTTGACCGCGTCGTTCTTGCTGCCAACCAGGTAGCGCGTGAAGCGGGCGCGCAGATCGGTGGGTATTGCTGGGAGCACTTCGGCAAGTGCGAGTACATTCCGGCTGAGGATCGCCACTACGTGGAGGAGCATGGCGCTCCTCCCCCCGGCGGCACGAGGTGCACTCACTGCCTGGCCGACGACGCTCTCGAAGCTGGCGAACCGCGCAATGACGGGTCAGTGCATGCGTTTGGACGGGTCTGGGACACGTACTGGATTCCGCTTCACGGCGGCGTTTACCTGCACTATGCCGTGGACGTGACCGCCCGCACGGAGTTGCTGGAAGCCGTGCAGCGTAGCGAGACGAAGTTCCGGGAACTTTTCGCGCAGGCACCCATCGGCATGGCGGTCTATGACGCACGAGGGCAGTTGCAGGAGGTGAATATTGCCTGGCGAGAGACGTTCGGACTCGAACCCGAAGCCCCCCTGCCGTCCGTTGACCTCTTTACCGACCCGCACATGCCCCGAACCGTGAGGGAGGAGCTTCGCCAGGGCGAGCGGGCCCGTTTTCAGGCATGGTACGAGCGGGCAGTGGACAACTATGCTGAGGGCTGCGCTCTGCCCGTCACTCGCGCGTACCTTGATATCTCTCTGACCCCCCTGAACGACGATACGGGCGAAGAACCGCGCGGGTTCCTGGCTCAGGTGCAGGACCTGACAGCCCGGGAGCACGCTGAACGGGAACTGCTCGCCGCGCAGAGGAATCTGGCCAATCGCGTGCGCCAGAGGACAGCGCTGCTGCGCGACGCCAACGAAGCACTCAAAGAACAGGTGCGGGAGCGCGGCCGGGCCGAGGAGCGACTTGCCAAGGCACAGGCGCTGGTCCACCTGGGCAATTGGGAGTGGAGCATTCCCGAAGATCATCTGAAATGGTCCGATGAGACTTACCGCATCTTTGGCCGCAGACGCGACAGCTTCGAGCCCAGCTATCGAGCCTTCCTGGAGTGCGTACATCCCGATGACCGTGCCCGGGTCGAGTCCGCCGTGGATGCGGCCCTCCGCAAGCAAGCTCCCTATGACGTAGATCACCGGATTGTGCGTCCTGACGGTCAGACGCGCACCGTTCAGGAGAGAGCGGAGGTCACCCTCGGTGACTCGGGCCAACCTGTGCGGATGCTGGGCACTGTACGCGACATCACCGAGCAGCGGGAGCAGGAGCGTGAGCTGCAGGAGACCATGGCGCTTCTGGAGCGGATATTCGACACGACCCACATGCTGATAGCCTACCTCGATACCGGATTCAACTTCATCCGTGTCAACCGGGCCTACGCGAGGGCTGGGGGGCTGTCGCAGCAGGAGTTTGTCGGGAGGAATCACTTCGACCTCTACCCGCATGAGGAGAACGAAGCTATCTTCAGGCGAGCCCTGCACACAGGTGAGCCTGCCTTCGTTCATCGCAAGCCCTTCGTCTACCCGGATGACCCTGACGAGCGTGTGACATACTGGGACTGGAGCCTTCAACCCGTGCACGACAGCGAGGGGCACATAGAGGGCCTGCTTCTCTGCCTGCTCGACGTTACGGAGCGTGAGGAAGCCCGCAGGGGCGCGGAGGAGCAAAGGCAGCTGCTGCAGACGATCGTCGACAGCATCCCTATCATGCTCGTCTTCTTCGCATCATCGGGCAAGGTACGTCTCGTCAACCGAGAGATGGAGCATCTTACTGGATGGTCGTCCGGCGAACTCACCCATCTATCCGAGCTGGCGGAAAGCTTGCCGGACGAGGAAACCGCCCGTCGGCTGAGCAAGCACCTGATGGGAGGGGAACCCGGGTGGTGGGACGTGCAAATGCTGGGGCGCTTCGGTCGCCTTCGCGAGACTTGCTGGGCGGTGGTCAGCCTCGACGATGACCACAGCATCGGCATTGGAATCGACATCACTGAACGCAAGGAGGCAGAACGGCGGATCCGGACCTATCAGAACGAACTTCGCTCGCTGACTGCCCAACTGGTGCATGTGGAAGACGAAGAACGCCGGCGCCTGGCCACGCTGGTCCATGACCAGATCGGCCAGTCCCTGGCACTCTCCAAGATGCGTCTGGGCGCTGTGCAGGAGGACCTGGCTGACGAACGATTGAGCGGCGAGTTGAGCGACGTGCGCCAAACCATCCAGGGAACGATCGACTACGTCCGATCGCTTATGTTCGAGCTCAGTCCTCCGATCCTTTACGAGATGGGGCTCGAGCCGGCGCTGGAGAAGTTGACCAGGAATACTCAGGAGCAACACGGAATCGCGGTTCACTACCACAGCGATGCCCGGTCGGACTCAGTTCCCGAGCATCTGCGCATGATGCTCTACCGTTGCGTACAGGAGCTGCTCATCAACGCGGTCCGCCATGCGCAGCCACAGCGCATAGTGGTCAGCACCAGCCAGCGGCAGGGCACATTGCGCATAACCGTCGAGGACGACGGAATGGGGTTTGATGATTCCGAAGCCGGCTTCCACAAGCACCGCTACGGTGGCTTCGGGCTGTTTAGCATCCGGGAAAGGCTCGATCACCTTGGTGGTCGAATGGAGTTGGAGTCAAGACCAGGATGCGGCACTACGGTGTCGTTGGTGGTTCCACTGATCAGTAACGGGCAGGAACCCGCTGGCGGAAAGGCGTGAGCACCATGCGCGTGCGTGTTTTGATCGCTGACGATCACCAGATCATGCGCCAGGGGTTGCGCTCGCTGATTGAGCGTGAAACCAACATGGAAGTTGTGGCGGAGGCGCGGGATGGTCGCGAAGCAGTGAAGCTGGCCGTCGAGACCCATCCGGATGTTGTGATTATGGATGTTGCCATGCCGAACCTGAACGGTATCGAAGCCACGCGGAGCATTGTGGAGAATGAGCCGAACACCAGGGTGATCGCGCTCTCGATGCACGCCGATGCCCAGTTCATCGCGCGCATGTTGGAGGCTGGTGCGGCCGGCTACGTGCTGAAGGACGGCGCCTTCGAAGAACTGACCGACGCGATACGTACCGTGGCGAACGGCCGGCGTTACCTCGGTCCTGCCGTCGCACATATTGTCGTGGACGATTACCTGGAGCAACTGGGCAGCAGCGAGGTGAGCAAAGCGCCGCAACTAACACCGCGAGAGCGTGAAGTGCTCGCCGAACTTGCCGATGGCAAGAGCACGCGCGAGACGGCCGCGGAACTTGATGTGAGTGTGAAGACAATCGAAACACACCGGCATAACATCATGGAGAAACTGGAGATCCATAGCCTGGCGGAGCTCACCAGATACGCCGTCCGTCATGGTCTCACTGGCCTCGGGGAGTGAAGGACTCGAGGCCAAGTCCTTAGCGGGGCGCTCTGCTCGCATGCAGCGACCTGTCTCTCCGCAACCGGCCTGCGCGTGCCGTGCTCGGGGGCTATCCGGTACACGTAACTGGGAGCGCGCCTGCGGAAAAGGCGCTTTGCTCTAACCCACATGTGGAGGATTCGCCCCCCGATTGTCAGGATTATTCTGATTGCGCTCAACAGGGCAGGTAGTAAGATGGCCATAGTCCGGTCGAGGTGGACGCCGGGTTAGCATCCTATGTGGTAGGCGGCGGCCACTTGGCAATCACCGGGTTGGGGGGCCTGGTGGAGACCAGCTTGGAAGGCCCGTCCCCTCGACCGGCCCTTCCCTCTGACATGGAGCGAGCCCCGGGCGTGGAATGGATCAGCCTCCGATGCAGGCGATGGGGGCCGGAACGCTTGGCGCGTGACCACACCCCGTGCGATCCTTCGAACGGAAGACGCTTCGAATCGCTGCGCGCACCGCAACCCCGTCCTTTGCCGCGAGAGGGCCTGTCAGGCTCACCCCCTCCTGCCCGAACAGGCAGGCGCGTAACTCGCCCGAGGCGGTGAAACGAAGCTTCGCACATCGAGCGCATGGCGGCCTGGTGGCGCTGCGTATAAGCCCGATGCGAACTCCGTTGAGCGCAGGCAACACGTAAGACTCCTCAACCGACCAGTCCGCGGCGTCTGCTCTGAGCAGTGTGCCGAACTCGGCCTCCAGTCTGCCCTTTACCTCATCGCAGGACATGAATGCACCATCGGCAGACCCGATGCAGGACGAGGAGTATAGCTCGATGAATCGAATCCACAGCTTTCCCTTGGCCGCAAACTTAACGAGGGGCTCGATTTCATCCGAGTTGTAGCCCTTCATAACGACCGTGTTGAGCTTGACGACCGGGAAGACGTTACGGGCCGATTCGATGCCCTGCATGAGTTCGGAATGCAAGTCATAGCCCGCGATGCGTCGAAAGCGCTCGGCCGAGAGCGTGTCACAACTGACGTTCACCCGGTCCAGGCCCGCGTGCCGCAGCGCAACGGCTCTGTCAGCAAGGCCGATTCCGTTGGTGGTCAGTGCCGTCTCTTCGATGCCGGGCGTGCTGCTTACGCGCTGTATCATGTCTTCGATGTCGCCGCGCAGCAGGGGCTCACCTCCGGTCAGACGCACCTTGCACACGCCCTCCTGCGCAGCGCACTTGACGAGAAGGCCCAGTTGCTCCGCGGGCACAAGCTGCCGGCAATTGGCAGGAGGGCCCTCAGGGCTGCAGTAGACGCAACGCAGGTTGCACTGCGACGTGACGGCAATCCTCAGATAGCGCAATCGACTCATGCACAGACCTCAAAGAACTCCACGACCTCGCTCTCCTTCACCCCATCGGTGCCGCTGGGCACAACGAAGAAAGCGTCTGCCGCGCTGGCGCCTGTTATGTCTGCACTGCCGCTGTATTCCACCGGCCTCAAGCGAAGTTCTCCGCCCGGCGTCTCCATGCGGCAAGGCACGAACCTCTTGCGGCCCGGTTTGGCGCGGAAACCCTCGGCCATTCTCGCACGCCGGTAAGCCGGCGGCAAATCGGTCCTGCCCGACACCCGCGCAAGCATCGGCCGCAGCAAGACATGGTAGATCACAAACGCCGACTGTGGGTTGCCGGGCAAGCCGAAGACATACGAGCCGTCGGCGACGCCGAATAAGGTCGGCTTGCCCGGCTTGATGGCGCAACCGTGGAAAGCGATTGCGACCTCGAAATCGGACAGAACGTCGGGGACGAGGTCGTACTTCCCCACCGAGACCCCACCTGCCAACACGAACACGTCGCTACGCAACCCGCGGCGAACTGCCTGGCGAAGTTCTGTTTCCACGTCTCCGGCTATGCCCAGGTAGTGCAACTCACGGGCATGTCGTCGCAGCAGGGAGCAGAGCATGGGGCCGTTGCTGTTGAATATCTGTCCTGGGGCAAGGGTCTCGCCGGGCTCTCGCACCTCCGTTCCTGTGCACAGAACGGCGATGGATGGCCGGCGGTAAACAGTTAGGCGATCATGCCCTCCGGCCGCCATCACACCTACGCGCAGGGGCGTTAGCGGCTCACCCGCTTTCCCGATCAGCTGTCCCTTTTGCACGTCCTCGCCCTGCGCGCAGATGTTATGCCCCGAAACCTTCTTCACCCGGATGCGTCCTTCGGGCAGAGCCTGCGTGTGTTCCACCATGACGACCATATCAGCCCCTGCGGGCACAGGCGCGCCAGTTGCGACCTCAACACATTTGCCCGCCCCCAGGTCCCGTCCCGCGGGCTGCCCCGCGAAGCTACTGTCCACGAGCTCCAGATCGGCGGGCAGTGCGCGGACATCGGCCTCTCTCACGGCGTACCCGTCCATAGCGGCCTTGTTGAAGGGGGGGCTGTCAACCATCGCGCGTACATCACCTGCAAGTACCCGGCCGACTGCCGAGTACGTGTCGACCTCCTCCGGCCCCAGAGGCGAGACGTGCTCACATATGCGGGCCAGCGCTTCCTCGTGAGTGATCATATCTGCCTTCCGTCTGGGGTTTCCTCTTGGAAAAGGTGAACACTGCCAGCCTTGAACGAGAGGTAGACTTCGCGGCCTGGCTCCACGCCGAGGGCGTCCTTCGATTGAGGTGTGATTACACACACCATTCTGTGGTCTCCGATATCCGTTGCCACGCGGAACAGCTCGCCCGCGCGCTCCACCGCCTGCACCTTGCCGCGGATCTGGTTGCGGGCGCTGGTGCGCACGGCCTGCGGCGAAAGGACGATGTTCTCCGGCCTGACGACGGCGCGACACTGCCCCGAGCATTTTGCGGTGGTAACCAGCTTCATGCCGCCAGCACGGAAGATCGTCACTTCGCCGTTCCTGGCCGCTTCGCCGGTGTAGACGTTGCAGCCTCCTGTGAACTCCGCCACGAAGCGGTTTGCCGGCTGTTCGAAGATGCCCTTTTCCGTGCCGACCTGTACGATACGGCCATCCCGCATGATCCCCATCCGCTGCGCGAGAGCCCGGGCTTCGGCGCGGTCATGGGTTACATGCACGACGGTAACTCCTGTCAGCGCGTGCAGCTCTCGTAGCTGTTGCCAAAGGGCTTCCTTGAGTGGGACGTCGAGCGAACTGAAACATTCATCGAGCAACAGCACGTCCGGGCGGATGGCCAACGCGCGGGCGATCGCCACCCGCTTGCGCTCGCCGCCGCTTAAGTGCATGACGGAGCGCTTCAGAAGCTTCTCTAGCCGAAGCATCCTGGCGACTTGGGCGACCCTCTTCTCGGTGGCGCGTCGGCCGACATGCCGAGCACGGAGCCCAAAGGCGATGTTCTGCCGCACGTTCCGGTGCGGGAACAGCATGGGGTCCTGAAATACGAGCCCGATGTTCCGTTCTTCCGGAGGCAGCAAGGTTGCGTCGCGGCCGCCTATACGAATGCGGCCGACTGCGGGCCGATGGAAGCCGGCAATCGTTTGCAGAAGAAGGCTCTTGCCCGCCCCGTTGGGGCCGAGCAGCACAAACAACTCACCGCGCCGAACCGTGAGACTCACGTTCCGCAACCGGAAACTACCCCAACTTCTGCTGATGTTGGCCAGCTCAAGCACTGCTCTCAGGCTCTCCCGGTATGTGGCGACCTGCAATCAAACGCAGGGCGGCGAAGAGCAAGACGCAGATGAGCAACAGGCAGACCGCCACTGGTCGGGCTTTGTCCACCCCGTATGCAGTCAACCATTCGTATATCAGCACCGGTCCAACGCGAGGGTAGTACGCGATGATCAGAACGGCCCCGAACTCCGAAATGGCGCGCGCCCACGACATCACGGCGCCCGACACAATCGACCGTTTCGCCAGCGGCAGACTGATGAGAAAGAACGTTCTAAGCGGCGAGGCGCCCAGGCTCCGGGCGGCATCCTCCAGGCGGGGGTCTACTGCTTCGAAACCCGACCTCGCAGCATTGACCATGAAGGGCGCTGAAACGAATAACATCGCCGCCACCGTCCCGGCCAACGTGTCCACGAAGCGTACGCCCAGTCCGTGCAGCGGCCCGCCGACGAAACCCCTCGGCCCGAGCACTGTGAGAAGCGCAATGCCCGCCACGATATGCGGGATAACGATGGGCAGATCCACGACGGCCTGCACCAGCGCATTGCCCGGAAACGGCCGGCGTGCAAGTAGATACGCGAGAGGTACCCCAAGCAACGCTGCCAGTGCCGTCGCCAGTGCCGCACCCGTGAGCGAAAGCCAAAGGGCTCCGCGCACTTCCGTGCGTATGAGAGCCTGCCAGAGCGTCAGTGGGCTCTGCGAGACTGACATCGCGACGATAGGCACAGCCAGAAACAGCACCAACAGCGCCCCGACCACTGCGAAGACAACTATCAACGACCGGGGCGCCAGGGTCGTCGCCTGTCCCTCAGCGGCGCAGAAACGGCGGGGTCGCATGGCTCACCTCGGAGAATTGTGGTGGCGAGATCGGCTGCTGCCCCGCCGCAGACAGTGCCTGCGCCCCTTGCTGGGAGAGCAGCAGTTCGATGAAAACCCTGGCAAGGGCGGAGTCGCGAACCGTCGTTGGTATGCTGACCCCGTAGACTATGGGTGCGCCGTCCAGTTCGATTGCAGCCTCCGGAATGTCCGCCGAAAGCGTCACGGACACCTTACCATACGTCTCTGCCCGCTCGACACGGCTGAGGTTGACGTCATCCGGCAGTTCGAAGAACGGTAACTCATGCTGATGGGCCACGCTGCGATATATGAGCAGGTAGTCGATCGCACCGCTCTGCAGCAGCGCCACCAGGTCGGTTTCCTTCGGTCGCATAAACAGCGGAGGCTGAGCCTCAACAAGCGACGGTGCTCGGACCTGTATCCGTCCGTTCTTCGTCCCCAGTGATAGATTGGAGTTCTGGCCAACGACCCGGTCATAAACGGGTCCGAGGCCGAGTACCTCCTGCGCCAGGGCGAGCACCATGAGGCTCCGGTAACCGCAGGGGTCCTGGTTGGGGTTCGAAATGCCGACCCGGGTGTCGTGCTGGCTGAGAACGTCCGCCCAGTTGTCCGGCGTCAGGTCTGGCGCGTCCTTAGCCATCGCGATGCCCATGGCGTTGCGGGCGAAGAGCAAGTTCCAATCCGCCCAGGTGAGCTCTGCTTCGATCATCAGCCGGTCGATCAGCCTGTAATCGGCCGAAGCGATCACATCTGCCTGGCGGCCAAGCTCGGTGATCTGGCGGATGGCCGTCGCACTGCCATGTGCATGCCGGCGCACATCCAGCCCGGCGTGTTGGCTCTCAAACAGGCTCTCCAGTTCACCGAGGGGCACGGAGAGGCTACCGGCGTGGTAGATTTCGAACGTCTGTTCGGGCTGACGGCCGCAGCTTGCAGCGGCTGTCAGGACGCAGCTAATCAAGACAAGTCTCCAAAGCATTGGTCTCTTCCTCCACAAGACGCGTCAACCGCGACTCGACGTTTTGGAACTCCCTGAGCACGCGCTGGCCATAGGGCGTCAATCGCGCCCCGCCCCCGCCCGCGCCGCCTCGGGTGCGCTCCACGAATCGGCGTCTGCAGCGCTCCTCGCTGGCGTTCAGCATACTCCAGGCATGCCGGTAGGAGATGCCCATCCGCTCCGCCGCTGCGCTGATGGAACCAGTCCGCGAGATGCCGTCAAGCAGTTGGGCACGTCCCCTGCCGAATACCGTTTCGCCGTCCTCTTCTAACCAGATTTTCACCTTCAGTTCCATTCAGAAACACCCCAGTTGGCACGAGCAGATTCTCAAACCCTCTTCGTTCGCAATCCGCCCCACACGGGAGCGCGAAAGCGCCAGGCGGTCCGCCATGCGCATTGCATCTGCACAGGCGATGCGGCCATCCGTGGCTGCCGCCAGCATCTGCTTGCGCAGTTCGTCGCCTTTGCCCTCCTGCCGCCCTTCGTCCATGGCTGGCAACACGCAGAAGTCTGCTTGAAGACGACTCCGTTCAGCGCTCGGCTTCTGATCGCCGCTCGCCTCGACGAAGAAGCACAGATCATGCTCCAAGCTGGCAGCAAGGGCGTTGGATTCCACCAGGACAGTCGGACAGTCAGCGGCGGAGATCAGAGCGCGGATTGCTTCCGTGACGGCGTCAAGCGGGCCGTCGACGAGGTACGCCCGCCGGGCGCCGGCCGCCAGGTAGCGCGCCGTGTCCTTCTGCGCATTGCTGGGTTCGGTGCTCTCTTCGGTGACCTCCAGCGCCGCGCCTTCCCGTACACGCGCCTTGACAGCGGTTGCGTTCTCCGAGCACTTCAGCAGTGATTCCATCAGTCGTGTCTTGCCGCAACCACTGCGTGAACCGCAGACCAGGATGACTTTTGTCTCAGGCATCGATCACTCGCTCTCCTCCCGAGTAGGTGTTCATCCGTTCCCCCCGTGCGAACCCAACCAGCGTGAGACCGTGCGCGCGGGCAAGCCGAACAGCGTTCGTCGTCACCGCTGAACGTGAAGCCAGCACCGGCGCTCGCGCCCGGACCGCCTTCACGACCATTTCTGAGCTGAGCCGACCTGTCGATATGAGGAATCCCTGCGAGAGGTCCGTCCCCTCCAGCAGCGCTTGGCCAAGAACCTTGTCCAGCGCATTGTGCCGCCCGATATCCTCGAAGAAGTAACGAATCTCGGCTTGGTCGTCGTCCGGGATACAGAACGCTGCCTGATGTGTGCCCCCGGTCACGCTGAACGCAGGTGCCATGGGCCGCATCGCACGCAAGCAGCTCAGCACCTCGCTGCGGCGCACCTGCAAGTGCTCTGCCACCTCTGGCAAATCGAGCGACGGCAAACGTGGCCCATAGACGTTCGCGCCACAGGTCGAAGTTACCAGTAGCATGGCCGCACGGTTGATGGCATCGTCGTCAGCGTTCAGATGCAGATCCACACGTTTCATCGCGTAGTCGACATCGACGTTGCGCACATCAGCCGCTGTTTCTGCCAACCCCAGGTACTCCGCCATCCCTACGGCCAGCTCGCGCACGGCCGTGGGCAAGCAGAGCGCTGTGACCAGCTTTCTCCCGTTGACGAACACTGACAGTGGCCACTCCTGAGCCACCGTGTCCTCGTGCCTGCCCGGCCCCTGAAGCTGCAGGCGCGCCACGGGCAACGGCTCCACGTCGGCGAACGGCCCATGCAGAAGGTCGACATCCCCCGGGCGGTCTAGGTCACGAAGCGCGCGTGCCTCTTCAGCAGTCACTTGCACTTGCTGCAGGCGGACCTTGTCGAGAAAGCGGTTCACTACGCAGTGGTCGTGAGCTTCTATGTACTCCCCGACCGCTGCCAGCAGCGACCGGTCGTAGACGGCGCAAAGCGGCTGCCTGCGGCCGAAGGCGTACGGCACAAGCGCATGAGCCCTGGCAGCCTGAGCCTGCTCGACCAGGCGCCGCACAAAGTCGTTATGCACCAGGGGCATATCGCATGCCAAAAAGAAGGCTCTGCTCGCTGTGGCCGCACTGAGGCCCGCATGGATCCCCGCCAAAGGACCGGAGTCCTTGTAGATGTCAGAGCAGATAGGCACGTCGGTAAGATGGCGCAGGAAGTATGGCCGGTCTGTAACCAACGACACCTTCTCAAAGAGCTGCTGAAGGCGCTCCACCATGGCAACGGCGAGCGGCCGGCCTTCGACGCGCAGCATCTCCTTCGGATAGCTCATCCGCCGGCTGCTGCCACCGCAGAGCACGAACGCCTCGCATTGTTCGGCTCTCCACTTCATGTTTCTACCTTCTGCAAGCGTACGGCACATACCTTGAGTTCCGGTATCTTCGCCACCGGGTCAAGTGCCGGATTGGTCAGCATATTGGCGGGCGCTTCGCGGTAGTGGAACGGCACGAAAACGGTGCCCTTCGGCGAGCGGTCGGTCACCTCGGCGCGCACTTCGATCGCACCGCGCCGGCTCGTAACGCGCACTCGTTCGCCTTGTCGTATCCCTTCGCGTGCCGCGTCCTCGGGGCTGATCTCGACCGGAGCCGGCGGCGCGATCTGTTCCAAGCCCTCTGTGCGGCGGGAGAGAGTGCCTGTGTGAAAGTGCTGAAGCACTCGTCCCGTGGTCAAAAGATAGGGGTACTGATCGTCCGGCAGCTCATCAGCTTCAAGGAAGGGGCGTGCGTGGAACTTGCCCCGGCCGCGCGAGAACTGGCCCCGGTGCAGGAATACGGTACCCGGGTGCTCGTCATCAGTGCACGGCCATTGCAGCCCGGTGGACTCCACCCTTGCGAAGTGGATTCCCCCATAAATGGGCGTCACGGAAGCTATTTCGTCCATTATTTCTGCGGGATTCGCGTAAGACATGACGTAGCCGAGCTTCTCGGAAAGCTGGCAGATGATCAGCCAGTCAGGGCGCGCCAGACCGGGCGAGGGCACGGCCCGCCGTACCCGCTGAACGCGGCGTTCGGTGTTGGTGAACGTGCCGTCCTTCTCCGCAAAGCTGGCTGCCGGCAGCACAACGTCGGCGAGCTGAGCGGTTTCCGACAGGAAGATGTCTTGCACGCACAGGAACTCCAGCTTCTGCAGACCCTCCCGGACGTGCGATATGTCCGGGTCACTGAGCATGGGATTCTCACCCATCACGTATAGGCCCTTCACGCTGCCCTCGCGCGCTGCATTCATAATCTCCACCACGGTCAGGCCCGGTTCAGGCGAGAGCGCAGCGTGCCAAGCGGCCCCGAACTCCGCCTGCACTGCCGGATCGTCCACCTTCTGGTAGCCGGGATAGACGTTCGGCAGCGCTCCCAGGTCGCAGGCGCCTTGCACGTTGTTCTGCCCTCGCAACGGGTTGACTCCCGTCGACTGCCGGCCCACGTTACCGGTAAGCAGCGCCAGGTTGGCGAGGGTGAGGACGTTGTCTGTGCCCGTCGTATGCTGGGTGATACCCATGCTGTAGATGATGGAAGCGCGGTCGGCGCGGCCATAAATGCGGGCTGCCCTGCGAATGTCGTCCGCCGGCACCCCTGTAATCGCAGAAGCCCGCTCCGGCGTCATGCGTTCCAGATCACGACGGAACTCCTCGAAGTTCTCCGTGCGCTCGGCCACGAAATCCTCATCCCAGAAACCTTCCTCAAGGATGACATTCATCATGCCGTTGTATAGCGCCACATCTGTGCCCGAGCGCTGTCGCATGTGCAGCGCGGCGAACTGCACCAGGTCAATGCGCCTGGGGTCGGCCACAATGAGCGAGGCGCCGTGCTTCGTGACCGCCTCCTGAATGCGCAGGGCTATGATCGGATGCGCTTCCGTCGTGTTGGAGCCGGTGACCAGTATGCAGTCCGCATGTTCGATCTCGGCGATGGAGTTGGTCATTGCCCCGCTTCCGAAGGCACGGGCAAGCCCGGCGACCGTTGAGGCATGGCAGAGCCGAGCGCAATGGTCCACGTTGTTGGTGCCGAGGGCGGCGCGCATGAACTTCTGGAACAGGTAGTTCTCCTCGTTCGTGCACTTCGCCGAAGACAGACCGGCCAGGGCATCTGCGCCATACTCATCGCGCAGCGCGCGGAAACGGTCGGCCACCAGGGCCAGTGCTTCATCCCAGGTGGCTTCCTCCAACTTGCCGTTACGACGGATCAGGGGGTTTTTCAGACGGTCGGCCGCGTGCACGAAGTCAAGCCCGAACCGGCCCTTTACGCAGAGGCTGCCCTGGTTGACGATGTGGTCTCGGTCACCGCGGACGCGGACGATCCGGCCTCCGCGCACGCCGAGCGTCAAACCGCACCCGCACCCGCAGTAGGGGCAAGTCGTCTCGACCTCATGAACCGCGGGTAAGGCTTCCTTCTTCACGGTGAGCGCGCCGGTGGGGCATGCATCCACGCACTCTCCGCAGGAGAGGCAGATCGACTCGGAGAGCGGCATATCGGCGAAGGCGGCCACACGGCTCTCGTACCCTCGTCCGGTTATCTCGATAGCCCCCACTCCGCGAAGCTCATGGCACAGTCGCCAGCAACGACCGCAGAGGATGCACCTGGATGGGTCGTACGCGAAGAAAGGGTTGCTCTCATCAACTGGCCTCTCCTGGGCGGTTCTCGGCAAGCGCTGCTCGGAAATGCCAAGGTATGAGGCCACCTCTTGCAGCTCGCATCGCTGGTTTGTGGAGCAGGTCAGACAGTCCGACGGGTGGTCTGCGATAAGCATCTCGCACGTCATCCTTCGGACGCGCATGAGCTGATCGGTCTCGGTGCGCACCACCATGCCTTCACTCGCCGTGGTCGTGCACGCTGTGGGAAGCCCCCGCATTCCGTCGATCTCCACGATGCAGAGCCGGCACCCCCCATAGGGCTCCAGCCGGGAGTCGTGGCAGAGCGTGGGGATGTAGATACCTGCGGAACGCGCCGCCTCAAGAACGGTTGCTCCCTGCTCAGCAACGACCGGTTGTCCGTCGATCGTTAGGGTGAATTCACTCACTCTGTAGACCTCTCATATACCTCGGCGCCACCCGGCGCGGGTCGGCGCTACACTCTCTGGACGGCCCCTACCGGACAGACTTCCAGGCAGGTGCCGCACTTCACACAGGCTTCCTGGTCGATCACGAACGGCTCGCCGACCTTGCCCTCTTCCGCATCCTGACCGGTCGCCCTCGCGGGCGCTTTGCCTTTGCGGCCCGTGATGCAGTCGGCCGGACAGTCGGCCGCGCACCGCCCGCAGCATATACATTCGTCGGAGTTGATCGAGAACCTCAGAAGTGCCGTGCAGACTCCCGCTGCGCACGATCTGTCCGCGATGTGAGCCTGGTATTCATCGCGGAAGTAGCGGAGGGTGGTCAGGACCGGATTCGGCGCCGTCTGGCCGAGGCCGCACAGCGCGGCCTGATTGACCGTGGCGGCGATCTCCTCAAGCAGCTCAACGTGATGCTGCGTGCCATCCCCACCGGTGATCTTCTCCAGCAGGTGAAGCATCTGCTTTGTTCCGAGCCGGCAGGGAACACACTTGCCGCAGGATTCGTTCTGTGTGAACTCGAGGAAGTAGCGAGCCAGGTCGACCATACATGTCTCCTCGTCCAGCACGATCATGCCGCCAGAGCCCATGATCGAGCCGGCCTCCGCCAGCCGTTCGTAGTCGACCGGCATCTCCAGCATCGATGCGGGTATGCAGCCGCCGCTCGGGCCACCGGTCTGCACGCCTTTGATCTGCTTGCCATCGGGTATGCCGCCACCGATGGTGTGAATGATCTCGGCGAGAGTAGTCCCAAGGGGAACTTCGACCAAGCCGGTGCGGTTAACTTTGCCAGCAAGCGCAAAGGTCTTCGTGCCCCGGCTCTTCTCCGTGCCGAAGCCGGCGAACCATTCGCTGCCCCGGTCCAGGATGACGGGCACGTTCGCCAGTGTCTCCACGTTGTTGATGTTGGTGGGTTTGCCGTGTAGCCCGCTTTGGGCGGGGAACGGAGGTCGGCTACGTGGCATTCCGCGCCTGCCTTCCAGCGAAGCCAGCAACGCCGTCTCCTCCCCGCACACGAACGCGCCCGCTCCTTCCTTGACCTTCACGTGGAAGCTGAATGGAGAGCCCAGAATCCCGTCACCCAGCAGGCCGTGTTCCTCCGCCTGCGCTATTGCCTTGCGGAGCCGCTTCACGGCCAGCGGATACTCGGCCCGTACGTAGAAGTAACCTTCGGTAGCACCGATCGCGTATGCAGCTATGGCCAGCCCTTCCAGGGGCGAGTGCGGGTCGCTTTCCAGCACAGAACGGTCCATGAACGCGCCGGGGTCGCCCTCATCAGCGTTGCAGATAATGTACTTCTGCTCGCCTGGTGCTTCGCGACAGAACTGCCATTTCGTGCCCGTGGGGAATCCGGCGCCTCCGCGGCCGCGCAGACCGCTCTGCTTGACCTGGCCGATCACCTGGTCGGGTTCCATCTCCACTGCCCGTGCCAAAGCGGCGTAGCCGCCCCGCGCGACATAATGATAGAAGTTCTCGGGGTCTATGCGCCCACAGTTGCGCAACACGATCCGCGCCTGGGGCCGCATAACCGGCAACTGTTCGAACGCGGGAACGTCGTCAAACGACTCCCCGTCCATGATCGCCAGAGTACATTCGGGCGTCCCGGCCTTCTCCAAAAAGTATGCTTCCAGGATGTCCGAGACGTGCTTCGGTTCGACCTCGCCGCACAGTATGCCGGGCGCGCCCGGCCGCCCGAGTTCGACCAGAGGCTCCGCGTAGCAGAGACCCAGGCAGCCCACGTGCCAGAGACGGCCCGGAACATCGTGATCTGAGAGCCACTCGGTGATCGCATCCGCCACTTCCTGCGCGCCGGCTGCCAGGCCGCAGGTGCCGGCCCCGACAAGTATCCTCGCCGCATTGGCGCCGGCGAACTCGTCCCATTGCCGTTCGGCTTCCTCTCGCAGTTCCTTCAGACTCACTCCAGGCCCTCCATCAACTTGGTCGCCTTCCGCGGCGTCACTCGCCCGTGCACGCGTCCATCAACAACCATCACCGGAGCCAGCGCACAAGAGCCGAAGCAGGCCACCCTCTCCAGGGCAAACCGGTGGTCGTCTGTGGTCTCCCCGGGCTTAATACCCAGGTAATCCTGCAGTGCTTCCAGCACGCGCTTACCCCCGCGGACGTGACATGCCGTTCCTTGGCACACTTTGATCCTATGTCGGCCCTGGGGGGTAAGGTAGAACTGCGAGTAGAAGGTGACGATTCCGTAAACGGCGCTTGCCGGGATGCCAAGGAAGTCCGCTACCTGCTTCATCGCCTCCTGCGGCACATATCCAACAGCTTCCTGCACTTCCTGCAGTATGGGCACGATCTCCTCTCTGCGCCCACCGTAGCGTGACAGGATATCGACAACCTCCTGCGGCATATCCTCAACTCCTCAACTCAGTGAGAGGACCCTCACGAATCCGCGTGCTCGCCTTCGTGCCCTTCGCCGCGTAGCATGGCGGTCGCGTGCTCCAGCAATGGGCCCAGGTAGCCAACTGCACTCCTGACGGCCATAGGACTGCCGGGCAGGTTAACGATGAGGGTCTGGCCTCGGATGCCAGCGACAGCCCGAGAGAGCACGGCTCGTGAGGTACTGCGCAAACCGTCAATCAGCAGACCGGTCGCAAGTCCCGGCGCTTCGCGCTGTATGACGAGCCGCGTGGCCTCCGGCGTAACGTCGCGGGGAGAGAAACCCGTCCCCCCCAGGGTCAAAACCACGTCAAGGCCACCCGCGCACCATTCCAGCATCTTCTCAGCTATACGGGCCTGGTCGTCAGGGACGACCTCCAGTGCGACCACCGAGGCGAACGGCGCAAGCGCTTTGCGCGCAGCAGGCCCACTCTTGTCCTCTCTAAGACCTGCAGACACTCGGTCGCTGACGACCAGCACAGCGGCCTCAGGCCTCATTGGCAAGGACCTCCAATTCATCGCCGGGCCGAACCGGCCCACCCTTCAGCACGCGGGCGAATATGCCTTCCTTCGGCATCACGCATGTGCCGACCTGTTCCGCGATGGCGCAACCGGTATGGCATTCCTTTCCGATCTGCGTGACTTGCAGCAGGGGCCCGCGGGCGAGTTGGATTCGCGCACCCAGGGGGAAGTCTCGCCAGGTGCAGCCCTCCACGGTCAGGTTCTCAGCAAAATCGCCCGGACCCACCTCGGCGCCGAGGGCGCGTATCTTCTCAATGCTGTTGCCACACAACAGACTGACCTGCCGCTTCGTTGTGCCGGCGTGAGCATCTCCCTCAACGCCGACTCCGACCACAAGGTTCACCTCGGCCACGGGCTCCTTGCTGACGCCCTTCCTGGAAGAGGTGCAGACGGCCTTAACCTTACCGGTCTTCGCCGTCTTGCCTTGGCCGGATCCAGTGTCCACTCTTGCCTCCCTCTTTCTCCAATAGCTGCGTCTTGTTGACAGCCGCACCCGTACAAACCCCCTTCACCATGTCGTAGAGGGTGAGGGCGGCGACTGCCGCTGCGTAGAGAGCTTCCATCTCCGGACCGGTGCGGTCCTGTGCTGACACGGCGCAACGCACGGTCACCGAAGACTCCTCAAAGGCGAACTCCACCTCCACTGATGTCAGGCGTATGGGGTGGCAATGCGGTATGGTTTGGGCCGTATGTTTCGCTGCCAGCAGCGCCGCCGCACGGGCCGTCTGCAGCGCGCCCTGCTTCGGCAGGTCGTCGTTCCGCAGGCGCCGGATCACTCCCGGTTCCGCCTCCAGAACGCTACACGCCACGGCGCGCCGGAAGACGACATCCTTCGACGATACATCCACTGTGCCGCCGTAATGCTCCATGCGTCGCCGTTCCGCCTGCAGTCACCGTCTGGTCATTCTACCGGCTGCCCATGCGGACGGCAAGGCGCACCTTGTCACAATGTGCTCCCTGCCGAAGCATGAAAGCCGCTGCCGTCTGGGCCGTGCTCCTGTGAACAGATACCGGCCCAGCCCGCCGCCCCTCCTTGTAGTGAAGCACCGGGGGCGCAGCCCCCAACCCCAACCACGCTTTCAGGCATAGTGCCATCATCTCGGGCCAGACGATCTGCCCACCACCGATCACTGGGTGGCGATTGCCATGGCGTTGTCAAACTTGACGCCCGGAGCCCGGAGTGCTACGATTACGGAACCCCCGGGAAGATCCGGAAACCACTGCGGAGGTGTGCTGATGGCGCAGATAGATAAGTTCCTCAACTTTCTGGTCAAGAACCGCGGCTCTGACCTCCACCTGGTGACCGGTTCCCCGCCGATCGTCCGCATCGACGGCACGCTGCAGAAGATGAAACTGCCGCCGCTGACAGCCGACCAGGTGAAGTCCCTGATCTACGGTATTCTGCCTGAGCGCAACCGCAAAGAGTACGAAGCGGTGAACGACACCGACTTCGCCTACGAGCTGAGCGGGATGGCGCGTTTCCGCACGAATGTCTACCGAGACATCAACGGTCCTTGCATGGCGCAACGCCTGATCCCGTTCGATATCATGACTGTGGACGACCTGGGGCTGCCCAAGGAGGTGATCGATCTGGTCATGCTGCCCAAGGGCATCATCCTCTGCACCGGCCCCACCGGCTGCGGCAAGAGCACGACTCTGGCGGCGTTGCTGCACTACGCGAATGAGAATCGAACCGACCACGTTGTCACGATCGAGGACCCGGTCGAGTTCGTGCACGATAACATCAACTGCATCTTCAGCCACCGCCAGGTCGGCGTCCACACCGAGAGCTTCAAACGCGCCCTGCGTCAGGCATTCCGCGAGGACCCAGACATCATCCTCGTGGGAGAGATGCGCGACCTGGAGACAACGGCCCTCGCTATCACCGCCGCCGAGACGGGGCACCTGGTGCTGGCTACCGTACACACGACCACGGCAGCCAGTACGGTAGACCGTATCATCGACCAGTTCCCCCCCGACCGCCAGGCCCAGATACGTGTCATGCTGTCCAATACCCTCAAAGCCGTCATTGCGCAGACCCTCTGCCGCCGCAAGGTCAAAGGTCGCATCGCTGCCTTCGAGATCCTGGTTGTCCACAGCGCCGTGGCTAACCTGATCCGGGAGAAGAAGACTTATCAGCTTCCGTCGGTTATCCAGACCGGTAAGAAGTACGGCATGTGCACGATGAACGAGTCGCTGATGGGCCTCGTGGAAGAGGGTTTCGTGGATCTGGACGAGGCCTACGGCAAATCCGTGGACAAGCAGGATATGAACGACCGCGTCAACAACTACCTGCTCGCCCAGGTGGAAGACCGGGAACTGGACCCGGTCGAGGCTGTCAGGCAGTCTTACTTCCGCCACGATATGATCCGCCGATTGCGCGACCACGGTCACGGCAGGGCGTTGCGCGGGCTCGACCTGGATGAACTGGACATGGCCGAAGAGGTCGTCACCTGATCGGTCTGACCCGACCCACCGGAGATCTCGGTGTCGAAGAGTGTCGCAGCGCTGAGATGTATGTTCTGTCTCGTTCTCTGCCTCGCGGGCTGCCATGGTGGTCAGTTGCGCTTGAGGGTGAGTGAACATTCGAGCCGCTTTGTTTGGCGCGATCCGGTGTCCTGCGAGCAGTTTAAGGACCTGTGGAGAGGCCTGCTCTACCCGGCGCGCCCTCCTCTCGGTTACGCTGAAGGCCGCCAGCAAGCGGCCGAGGGCTTCGTGCTGAACGCCCAGATGAGGTGGAATGACCATGTGCGGGCGCTCGCCGGGATGTCTGAGCTTATCTGCCAACAGCATAACGAGGAACAGGTCACACTGCGTGAGTTCGAGCGAGGCCGTCTTGAGTTGGAGGAAGCAGCCGCTGGAATGGCTGATCTGAGGAAGGAGTTGGACGACGCCTTCCAGGAGCATCGCACCGCTCGAGACCAAATGGAGCGCGCGCGGGTCTCCGAGCACGAAAGCCAGAACGTCGCCGCCGTGCGGGACAGGCTGGACGCGGTAGCGCGACAGGTGGAGGCCATACTTGAGCAGGCGGGAGCGCTCGTAGCCGGATTGCGGGGCGATGTCTCCGAATCTGCCGTGCTCGCCAGCATGCTCTGAGCAGCCGACTCTATAGGCCGGCACCGCCATGAGAATCGATTACGCAGCAACGCGAGAGCAGGTGCGTGAACTCGACCGTATAGCCATTGAGCAATACGGTATGGACGGCCTCATCCTGATGGAGAATGCAGGTCGCTGGTGCGCGCGCGCGGCCGAGCGAATGCTCGGGGCCGCCGAGGGCAGAACAGTTGCCGTTTTCTGCGGACGCGGCAACAATGGCGGCGACGGCTTCGTCGTTGCGCGCCACCTGGTGAACTGGGGCGCCGAGGTGCACATTGTGTTGCTCGCGCCGCTGGGCGAAGTGCTTCGGGACGATGGCGAGGCCGCGATGAATGCCCGCATCGCCCACAATATGGGTATTCCCGTTACCGAGGCCCAGGATTCCGGAACCACCGTGACGGCTGTGGAAGCCCACGCCGGCGACGATCTGCTGATCGACGCTTTGCTTGGCACGGGAGTTACTGGTGAGCTGCGAGAACCCTATGGCTCGGCGATCAAGGCCCTCAACCGCTGCACCAGCCCCGTCCTCGCTGTAGACGTTCCCTCCGGCCTCGACTGCGACACCGGAGAGCCCCTCGGCGCGGCCGTGCGCGCGACGCGAACCGTGACCTTCGTGTTCTCGAAGCGGGGCTTCAGGCAACCGGGCGCCGCCGACTATACCGGGGAAGTGGAGGTGGCGGAGATAAGCATTCCGCGGACAGCGATCGAGCATAAGCTTGCCGAATGGCAGGCGGAGGAGGGCTAAAATGCGAATATACCTCTCGGGACCGCTGTTCACCCAGGCTGAAAGGCGCTGGAACCGTCGGTTGGCTGAAGCCCTGGAGCAGCGCATCGCCGGCGCCCATGTCATCCTTCCACAAGACTTCAAGGTCGGTGCGTCCTATAACGTTCCGCAGCACTTTGCCCGCATCTTCAAGGCCTGCGTAGAGGCAGTGCACGAGGCGGACGTGGTCGTGGCCGTTCTCGACGGCCCGGACGTGGACAGCGGCACGGCGCTGGAGGTCGGCGTTGCTTACGAGAGGGGCATACCGATAGTGGGACTCCGCACAGACTTCCGCGAGAGCCAGGACCGGGGCGTTAACCTGGTGCTTGCGGGCGCCTGCACCGAGATGCTCCGCGAGCCTTCCTTCGGTGAAGACTTGAACCAGCTCTCTCGCGACCTCGCCGGTAAGATCAACTCCGCACTGAAGCAAACCGCAAGGCGAGAGTCCGAGTGAAGCGGAGCGAAGCACGGCGCGTCCGTCGCAGCGCGTGGCCGCTTGCCCGCGCCGCGATAGCGCTAACGGACTTGGTCATCTTCCTGAAGGGTACGCCAGGTGGCAGAGACAAGCTACGAGCGGAAAGTCTCGGCAACAGAGGCGCGCGAGGGGTTCATCATGGTGACTAAGGATGGGCTTGGCGTCTTCCCGGCTGTCGGCGAGAGCTTCCCACTCGTCCACGCCGGCAAGCGACAGAGCGTCGCGCTCGAGGCCGTGGATTGCACGTGCCGGGGAGCCGATAAACCCCACCAGCACTATCGAATCCGATGGGCGGGCCTGCGGGCGGGGCAGTGCATCCGCGTTACCAAAGCAGATGGGGTGTACGAGCTCGCGCTCGGATGATCGGGTAATAGGTGAGATGTCTTGTGCCGGCGTGTATGCCGATCAAGCATGGCTGGCCGAGCTTTATAAGTATTTGCCCGCCTTTACTTTCCGCTACTTCTATCGGTGCGAGATGGAGCATCTCCTGGCCCGTGCAGGCCTGAGTATGGTGCGGGTATAGGGTAACTTCGACCGATCCCCTACGCCGACGAGTCACCGCAGATGATCTTCGTCGCCGAGGCTGCATGAGCCGGCACGCAACCCGTATGCTATAATGGGAGGCACGTAATCCGATGAACAAGGGGGGAAGGGAGGCAGTCCCATGGGATCCCGAATCGCCGTTGCTGGCATCGTTGCGCTGGTGGCGTTAGCCCCGATTATCGATGCACAGGAAGAGTCTACACCTGACGTAGTGAGACTTTTCAGCAGCGAGCGCCACCTGCCGGACCACGTGCCCGTGGTCGAACTTCAGTTGAGCGGTCGCACTGTGCGCGGGCGGCTCATGGCGGAATCGGACGACGCCCTCCGCGTCGAGGCGCCCGGGGCGGGCACGATAGGGTACAGCAAGGAGAGTGTCCAAGACGTGCGGCGCTTCACGGTGCCGGCGCACGATTACCTGGAGCAGGTAGGTGACCACTACGCCGAGCGAATGTGGGACTCGCCCGACGCACCGTCGCTTTTTGCCCGCGCCCGCCGTGCGTACGCCGAGGCGCACGACAGGGCACCGACACCCGGAGCGCAGGAACGCCTGGAAGAAAAGGTGGCCCGGCTCGAAGCCGAGAGGGAGGCATGGCAGCAGGAGAAGCTGCGCCGTGACGAGCTGGCGAGAGCCGAGGCGGAAACCGAGGCGGCGCGACTGGGGAGGGAGTTAGCAGAGCGGAAGCTTGCGTCCCTGGAGCGAGTCCAGCAGCAACTGGCTGATCAGCAGCAGCTCATGCAGCGACTCACCAGCGAACTGGCACAGCTCAGTGCGGAGGCGCGCGGGATGTCGCGCGATCTGGCTCTGCTGGCACGGCAGATGGACTACCTGGAAGACGAGGTGGAGGAGCTGGCCCACCTGGACCGCATATTCGTCACGCATCATGTGTTCTATGACCTACGGCGCGCG
>CAYQXJ010000005.1:0-117196 GCA_964421565.1 uncultured candidatus Brocadiaceae bacterium | reverse complement strand
CGGCGCGCGGCTGATCGTACCAGCGAGGACTGACGGGCCCGTGGATGGGTGTCAGTCCCCCAGAGGTTCGCGTACGTACACGCACCAGTCGCGCACGCAGCATCCCCCGCATAGCGGGTTCTGCGAACGACACGTGCGCCGTCCGTGCTGGATCATGTTCAGATGGCCGCAGTACTTCCGGCTGTCCGGCACGATGCCCTCCAGAAGATCGTGAGCCTTCGTGCGCGAGGATTTGTCGGGAATCAGCCCAAGCCTCCGGCTCACGCGGTGCACATGCGTGTCGACCACGAAGACCGGCCTCTGCAGTCCGAACAACAAGACCAAACGTGCCGTCTTGACCCCAATCCCCTTGATGCTTGTCAGCTTCCTCTCCGCCTCGCGGTTGCCGAGTTCGTGCAGGAACTCCAGCGAGTAATCGCCCCGTTCCCCCAGCCAGTCCAGTACAGCCGTGATTGTGGCTGCTTTCTGATCGGCGAGGCCACCACTCCTGATCGCCTCGGCTATCTCCTCGGGCTCCGCCTGGGCCATCGTCTCCCAGTCTTCGAAGGCATCCATCAGCGAATGCCACGCTCGTCCGCTGTTCGTGTCGCTGGTGTTCTGTGAGAGAACACCTCGCACGAGCACGTCGAGAGGGTCACGTGGCTCGCTTCGCCTCTTCGGTCCGTACCTATCGCGCAGCGCGTCCAGTACTGGGCCAATCTTCTCCGGCGGCGACATCTCGTGGGGCATTTCAGCCAAGTTCAGCGCTCCTCGGCGCGCTCAAGCGCGATCCGGTATAGGTCCTCGCCCCGGGTGTCGTTGACCACGACGGTGGGAAAGTCCTCGACGGTCAGCCTGCGCACGGCCTCCGGCCCCAGCTCGGGGTAGGCGACTACGTCAGCCTGTTTGATGCACCGGCTAAGCAGCGCCCCGGCACCGCCGACGGCGGCCAGGTAGACGGCTTCTTGCTCGACAAGGGTGTCGATGACACGCTGCGAACGCGCGCCCTTGCCGATAGTGGCCTTGATGCCGGCGGCGTAGAGCGCGGGCGCGTAGGCGTCCATGCGGCAGCTCGTCGTCGGCCCGGCGGCGCCGATAGGTCGTCGCGGCGGGGCTGGCGACGGTCCCATGTAGTAGATGATCTGGCCAGTCGGCTCGAAGGGCAGGTCAGCGCCGCGCTGGAGGGCCTCCACCATCCTGCGGTGGGCGGCATCGCGAGCAGAATAGAGGATGCCCGTGATCAGAACTCGGTCGCCAACACGCAGATGCCGCACGTCGGCCGAACTCAGGGGCGGAGCAAGGCGGTGGATGTCAGGGGCATCACGCATGGCCTCAACGGAGCTTGCTCAGCACTTCCCTCTTGTACCGGTCGGCCAGCCGTGGCATGTTCCCGTAGTGCGGTAGGCCGGCAAGTACGCCGCGCACAGCCGCGATGCGCTCCGCAGGATCGGGATGCGTTTTGTATGTTTCGAAAGCAAGCTTCTCAGGTGAGGCGAGGTCGGCTTGCAGGAAGGGCAACAATCCCTCCGGGTGGTAGCCCGCCCGCCACGCGTAGCGTGTACCGGCCTCGTCAGCCAGCACTTCGTAGCGCCGGTCGTATCCCTCGGTTGTCAGCTTCTCGTACACGCGATCGATGAACTCACGGTACTCCGCCACTTCCTCCTCGAGCAGGGCGCCAAAGTCGACCAGCCGGGCGATCCTGCGGTCACGCCCGACGATCTCAACACCGTGTTTCTGGGCCACGTGGGCGATCTCGTGGCCGAGGATTGCCGCCAGTTCACTCTCGGATTCGAGCATCCTGAGCAGCCCTGTGGACACAAAAACGTAGCCGCCGGGCAGGGCGAGTGCATTCGGCGCATCGGAAGTAACGACGGCGAACGAATACGGCAGCGAGGGGCGCTCGCTCTGCAGTCCCACCAGCTCGCCGATGCTGGCGACGTATTCCTGTAGCTCGGCATCCGAGTGAGGCGGCCCATAGCCTGCGAAGGTTCGCACAGCCAGGCTTTGGCCCATGGCGACTTCCTCGGGCACGTCGATCTTGCCGGTCCAGGCCTTCACGGCCGAAGCGCCGGCGAGCCACTTCTGACGGTCCTCTTCGTCTTGGATAAGCTCAGGATTCTGCTCAACGATGTCCGTCGCAAGCTCAAAAGTCTGGCGCATGCTCTCGCATCCGGCGCCCGTCACGAGGGCGACGATCAGCAAGGTACAGAGGATGGCCTTGGCCCTCATCGTAACTCCTCTCCGGCGTACTCTCCCAGACCGCCCTCGCGCTGGAACGCCTCCAGGTCGGACATGTCAATGTGCCGGCCCTGCATATCCTCGACAGCCTGAACAGCCCATCCGGGGACCTCTCCGGAGGCTGCGTACTTCTCCGCCATGGGCGACAGACCACGTAACGCTCCACCGGCTTCCAGTTCCGTAAGCTGAATGCCGTCTGACACGCCAGAGCCGCCGAGCAGGGCGGCAACATCCTGAGGTTTCTGCGCGGTCAGTTTGTTGAAGTACACATAGCCGGCTTGGTCGCGGTAGCTGACGCGGTAATAGCTGTTCTCACGGCCGACCACCTGAATGGCTTCCCCCTGCTGCAGCATGCCGAGGGTCGTGGCCGAGAATGCAGTGCCGGAACGCACGGGGGCCGAGAACCGGGCGTACATTGTGCTTGCCATCGCCGGAACGACCGCTGTCAGCATCCATAGGACTGCGATCGGCAACATGCGCCGCATTGTTCGCTCCTTGAGTCATTTGAGCGAGCTCCGCCTGCTCTGCCCATTGTAGATTCGGCCAATCGCAAGTCAAGCTGCCCGCGCCGTTGACGCCCCACCGCCGCCCCCTATAATCGCGGGCGAGACCAATACCGAGCGGAGAGAAAGCGTGAAGACAGAGGCGATCATCTTCCCGGAAGCCGACACCATCACCTTCGGCGAGGTGGAGTTGCCGGAGCCCGAGCCAGGCGACGCCGTCGTCCGGACCACGCACACGGTGTTGAGCACGGGCACGGACACGCGCACCTTGCTCGGCGGCCAGACGGGCGGAAGCTTCCCCCTGGTGCCAAGCTACAGCGCCCTGGGAATTGTTGAGGAGACCTATGGAGAGACCGGACACGTTCAGGAGGGCGATCTGGTCTTCAGCGGCGGACCAAAGGGTCTTGTCGGCATCACGCGGTGCTGGGGCGCCCAGGTTGCCCGCTGCGTGAAGCCGGCTTCGGAACTACTGAAACTCGATGATCGGCGCCCGGCCCAGGAGTACGTGTTCAGCAAGGTCGCGGGTATCGCGCTGCATGGCGTACGCCGCACTCTGACCGAACCCGGCGACCGAGTGGTCGTTGTCGGGCAGGGACTCATCGGCCAGCTCCATGCGCGCATTCAGGCAGCCTTCGGGCGACGTGTCATCGCGACTGACATCATACCGTGGCGCCTGGAACGCTCGCGAGCCGGTGGAGCCTTACTCACGATCAATGCCCGGGAGGAGGATGTCGAACGGGCCGTGCGCGGGGTCTGGCCTGAGGGCGCGCAGGTGGCGATCGAGGCAAGCGCCCGGCAGGCAGGGATCGAGCAGTGTGTCGCGCTGCTTCGCGAGCGGCAGTGGGGCGGCGATGATCGCATGCCGGTGCTCATGCTGCAGGGCAGTTATCCGGAGACGATACGGCTCGACCCGTTGACGATCTTCCGCAAGGAGTTCTGGGTGGTGAACAGCCGAGACACCGACCCGCGCGACCTGGTCGGCGCTGCGTGCATGATCGGCGCCAGGGGCCTTGACGTCTCCGACCTGATCACCCTCAAGGCGAAGCCGCAGGATGCCGATCAAGCCTTCCGGGAGGTTCTGGAGCATCCCGAGCGGCACTTCACCTGCGTCTTCGAGTGGGAGTAGGCCGAGGCGAACGGCTCACGATAGGTCGGCCTGGCGGGCCAGCGCGCCTTCGAGGATGTCTACGTCCTCGACAAGCATGTCAGGGTTGTCCCCGGTGAAGATGCCAACGCAGACGGCGTCGCTCTCGCGCAGGTGTTCAGCAACGTAGGTGAGGGCGTCGACCGGATCGTTCCGCCCGGCGGCCATCACCTTGTAATGCACCACCGGGGTGGACATGCGCTCGATGGTCTGCACCATCGCATCGCGGTCCTCGTCGCGATAGCGCTCGCGTGTGCCGGCGCGGTGCTCGGCGCTTTTCTCGCGGGGGATCGGGTTGTAGTACGAGCACATATGGAAGTCGAGGGGCAGCCCCGCGTTCTGCGCCCACTCGTGCACTGCGGGATTGTGACCCGCCAGGCCGGTTACCAGGCCGAGCTCCTGAGCCAGCTCGACCGAGGGTTTCAGCTCGTTCTGGCGGTCATGTGCGAACAGATGGTCCGCATAACCGCCATGAATATGCAGCCCGCTGGCGCCGACATCTGCCGCTTTGCGAATGGTACGGTCGGGATGGCCGACCTCGGGGCAGGTCTGGCAAAACCACTGTAGCTTGCCACCCTCATCCCAATACTCAGTTAGCACGCGGATGATGTGATGGTCTCCACGAGCGATGACGGTGTTGATGCCGAGCCGCTCCGCCTGGGACAAGAGGTCTTTAATGCGCGCGCACGTGTAGTGGTGCACCATCTCCGCATCGCGTTCGTGGCCCTGGTGCGAGAATCCACTGAAGGGGTTGCTGCCCAGGATGAACCGACTCACCGACACGCCACCGATCGTAACCGTGTCCACTTCGGATGCCTTCCGGTAAATCTGACGATAAGTCCCAGGCGGGGACTACATATGGTCCACGACGGCGTGCGCGAACTCGCTGCACGTCAGCAACGTGGCACCTTCCATCTGTCGCTCGAGGTCGTAGGTCACCGTCTTGGCGGCAATCGCGTCCCGGATGCCCCTGAATATCAAGTCGGCGGCTTCCGTCCAGCCCATATAGTCGAGCATCATGCGTGCGCTGAGCATGAGGCTGCTGGGATTTACCTTGTCCATGCCGGCGTACTTAGGTGCGGTCCCGTGTGTTGCCTCGAACAGCGCCATGCCGTTACCGATATTGGCCCCAGGGGCAATGCCGAGCCCGCCAACCTGTGCTGCCAGGGCGTCCGAGATGTAATCTCCGTTCAGGTTCGGCGCAACAATAACGTCGTACTCGTCCGGGCGCAAGAGCACTTGCTGGAACATGGCGTCGGCTATGCGGTCCTTGATCAGTAGCTTGCCCGCGGGAAGCTGGCCGTTGTGCTCATTCCACAGCTCATCTTCAGTCAACGTCAGCGCCGGGAAATCCTCTCGCGCGATTTCATACCCCCATTCCTTGAACGCACCTTCGGTGTACTTCATGATGTTCCCCTTGTGCATCAAGGTCACGCTCTGACGGCCCTGGTCCAGGGCATACTGAACCGCCATGCGCATGAGTCGCCGCGTGCAGAACCGACTGATAGGCTTGATGCCGATGCCCGAGCCTTCGCGCACCTGCTGGCCGAGCTCATCCCGCAGGAAGTCGCGCAGTCTCTCTGCTTGCTGGCTGCCGGCGAGGAACTCGATTCCGGCGTACACATCCTCCGTGTTCTCGCGGAAGACTACTACGTCCAGCTTCTGCGGCTGTTTCACGGGGCAAGGCACGCCCGGTACCCAGAAGACCGGGCGCACGCATGAGTAAAGGTCGAGCTGGCGGCGCAGCTTCACGTTGGCGCTGCGCATGCCTCCGCCCACGGGCGTGGTGAGCGGCCCCTTGATCGCCACGCGGAACCGGCGGATCGCATCAAACGTCTCTTCGGGAATCCATTCATCGAAAAGCATCAGCGACCGCTCGCCGGCGTAGACCTGAACCCAGCAGATCTCCCGGTCGGTCCCATAGCTCTTGTCAACGGCCGCGTCGACGACCATGTGCGTCGCGCGCCAGATGTCCGGCCCGATGCCATCACCCTCGATGAATGGCACGATGGGTCTGTCCGGCACGCTTAACGTTTCGCCGTTCCACGTAATGGGTTCGCCCTGGCTGGGTATCTCGCCGACCTTCAATGGTGTATGGCTCATGAGTACCTTTCGCCCTCAGGCAGTGGTCTCTGTCCGTCAGGCTTGCTTGCGTGTCAAGTTCAGTCGGCCCCCCGCCCGCACGATGCCCAGGTCATGCCCGTCCAGGTCGGCCGAGGCGCAGAAGCGTGCATTCTGCGCCTCATTCCAAAAGACGACGTGACCGTCCTCCAGCGCGCGATGGACATCCTTGACCACGAGTCGGTCTCCCTGTTCGGCGGCAGCATAATCGGCGGGGTCAGCGAAGGTTAGCGGTAGGATGCCGAAGTTTATCAAGTTGGCACGGTGTATCCGTGCGAAGCTCTTGGCGATGACCGCCATCAGACCCAGGTACATCGGCACCAAAGCGGCGTGCTCCCTACTCGACCCCTGCCCGTAGTTCTCGCCGGCAACGATGAACCCTCCGCCCTTTTCTTTTGCTCGTTCAGCGAATGTCGGGTCTACGGACTCGAATACGTGCTCGCTGAGGGCTGGGACGTTGGAACGCAGGGGCAATATCTGGGCCCCGGCCGGCATGATGTGGTCGGTCGTGATATTGTCACCGACCTTAAGCAGCACCTCCCCATCGAGCTGCTCCGGCAGCGCCGCACGCTTGGGGATGGGTTTGATGTTCGGCCCGCGGATGATCTGGACCCCTGAGCCATCCTCCGGTGGGAAGATGAATCCCGCGTCGTCGAGCAGGTAGGTATCGGGTTCTTCGACCGACGGAGGCTCGCCCATGTCGCGCGGATCGGTGATGACGCCGGTCAACGCCGCTGCAAGTGCCGTGGCGGGGCTGCAAAGGTATATGCCGGCGTCGGGTGTGCCGCTGCGGCCCTCGAAGTTGCGGTTGAACGTCCGCAGGGAGACGGCCCCGCTCGGCGGCGACTGTCCCATGCCGATGCACGGACCGCAGGCAAGTTCCAGTATGCGCGCCCCAGCGGAAGCCATCGCCCCCAGCGAGCTCGCCTCGGCCATCATGCGATACACCTCTCGGGAGCCCGGGGATATGCTAAGATCGACGTCCTCGGCGACCTTACGGCCGTCGAGCATCGCCGCGGCCAGCATCATGTCGCGTGCCGACGAGTTCGTGCAGCTACCGACACAAACCTGATCCACGCGTTTGCCGGCAATCTCGCGCACTGGCACGACGTTGTCCGGACTGTGCGGCAGCGCGATGAGCGGCTCGACTGCGGCTAAGTCCAGCTCCATCACTTCGGGATAGACAGCGTTAGGATCGGGCGTCAGCTCCACGAAGTCCTCTGCACGCCCCTGCGCCTCCATCCAGCGCCGGGTGAGACCGTCGGAAGGGAAGATACTGGTCGTGGCGCCGAGCTCGGTGCCCATGTTCGTGATTGTCGCGCGTTCGGGCACGCTGAGTGTCGCGACTCCCGGCCCCGTGTACTCAAACACCTTACCGACGCCGCCCTTCACGCTCAGGCGTCGCAGCAGTTCTAATATCACGTCCTTAGCGCTCACCCAGGGGGCCAGCTCACCCGTTAGTTTCACATTGACTACACTGGGGGCCACAAGGCGAAGGGGCACGCCGGCCATAGCACAGGCTACGTCCTGGCCACCGGCGCCGATAGCGATCATCCCCAGGCCACCACATGTCGGGGTGTGGCTGTCACTGCCCAGCAGAGTCTTGCCGGGAACGCCGAAACGTTCCAGGTGCACCTGGTGGCAGATCCCGTTGCCAGGCCGGCTGAAGACGATGCCGTAGCGCGCCGCGACCGACTGAAGGTAACGGTGGTCATCGGCGTTGTTCGGCCCGGACTGCAGCATGTTATGGTCGACGTAGCTGACCGACAGCTCGGTCCGCACGCGGTCGACCGCCATAGTTTCGAACTGGAGGTAGGCCGCCGTCCCCGTGGCGTCCTGGGTCAGTGTCTGATCGATCCGCAGAGCGACCGTTTCGCCCGGCGCCAGCGTGCCGTCGACCAGGTGCGACTCCATGATGCTGTAGGTCAGGCTCTTGCCCATCAGGGATGCTCCGGAGGGTCGTTCGGGAGGGTCTCTACGGCCCAAAGGCCGTTGCTTACACTTTACTCAGGGGGCGTTACGGATGCAAGGCGCTGACGGTTAGTGCAGGCCGGTCGAGCCAAAGCCGCCCAGGCCCCGCTCCGTGTCGCCCAGTTCGTCCACTTCGAACACTTCAGCCTGCCATACGCGGCAGACAACGAGCTGTGCGACCCTCATGCCTCGCTTAACGGTGAAGGGCTCCGAACCGAAGTTGGCAAGGATGATGCCGACCTCATTACGGTAGTCGCTGTCGATGGTGCCGGGCGCGTTCAGAACACTGAGCATGTTGCGCAGGGCAAGGCCGCTGCGGGGACGGACCTGTACCTCGTAGCCCTGAGGAACCGCCACAAAGAGACCAGTCGGTACCAGTGCGACCTTGCCGGGCTCAATGGTTAGCTCCTCGTCGACCGCCGCGCGCACGTCCATGCCGCTGCTTCCGGGCGTCTCATAGCGCGGCAGCTCAATGTCCTCACAGCCAGCCTTGCGGCGAACCTGCATCCTGATTCCTTCGTCCGTTCTGCACATGGGAGAATCCTCTCTGCACAGGCGGCGTCAGTAATGTGAGCAGCCACTACGAACCCGGGCCGGCATCGAGGATGGCATCGACGATGTGCTCCACGGGTGCCAGATGGCCGACGGCGACTCTGCCACTGGCGAGCCTGCCCTCGACAGGTTCGACGAAGGTCACCTCCGGTTGCCTGCGCAACCAGTCACAGTTGCGCTGAACGGCGGCGCTGCGCCACATGCGATCGTTCATCGCGGGCGCGACCACCTTGGGACAGGGGCAGGCCATCCAGGTACAACTGAGGATGTCGTCTGCGATACCAGCCGCAGCCTTACCGATGAAGTTTGCCGTGGCAGGCACGAGCGCAAGAACGCCAGCGTCGCTTCCACCCGTCCCGGCCACCCATTCGGCCAGCTCAATATGCTGCAGGGAGGCCTGATCATCCTCGACAAACATGCATGTGATGACGGGGAGGCCAGAGAGCGCGCGAAAGGTAGTAGCGGTCACAAACTGCTGAGCCGCAGCGGTCATCACTACGCGTACGGAGTGGCCCCTCCTGCTCAGTCCGCGCAGCACTTCGCATGCCTTGTAGGCTGCTATACTGCCGGTGACACCGAGTATTACGTTGCGGCCCTGAGCACTCATGACGCCCCCCTGGTTATTCGTTTTCAGCCTCGACTGCCTGCTCCGTGCCCTCCGCTTCGTTGCGCTCGCCCTCCTCACCGGGCATCAGCAGTTCGATCCTTCCTTCCTGGACCTCATCCAGGATGTAGCGAAACAGCTCATCGAAGTTCCGCACGTTCGGCATGAACGCCCTGCCACCGCGGTAGTACTCCCGTGCCTGTTTCTGGATCAATGCAGTCAGCTTGAACCGCCCGCCCACCCTGCGACTCAGCTCCTCCACGCGTCCTTCTTCGCTTTCATTCATAGACCCACCTCACCAGGGGTAGTGTCATTCTTCGCCGTGTGTTTCGTAACGCTTGGCCATTATCCGTGCAATCTCAACCACGGCTGTCTCCAGGTCGTTGTTCACAACGCGGAAGTCGTACTTGTCCGCATAGTCCATCTCCTCGCGAGCGCGTTCGATGCGCCGGTCTATCTCTTCTTCGTCGTCACGGCCCCGGCCCCGCAGTCGCCGGCGCAACTCGTCTTCCGACGGCGGCTCCAGGAAGATGAGCGTTGCCTGAGGCCACCGCCGTTTGATCTGCAGACCGCCGTCGACGTCGATGGTCAGCAGCACGGGCAGGCCGCTTGCAGCCGCGCGCTTGACCGAATCGACGGGCGTGCCGTAGTAGTTGCCCACGTACTGCGTATGCTCGAGCAGCGCGTCACTGCGTATCCATTTCTGAAACTGCTCAACGCTTACGAAATGGTAGTCCGTGCCGTCCTGTTCGCCTGGACGGGGTGGGCGCGTGGTGGCCGTCACGGCACGAGTCGCCAGCCCGCGCGCGCAGAGATCGCGTGCAATGGTGTTCTTGCCGACCCCGCTCGGGCCGGAGATCACGAAGAGTTGCCGAGGGTCTATGAGTTCCTCGCTGGTCAACTGTCCTCCCGGGGATCGCCCAGGCTTCAGGCCATGGCCTTGTCACTCAACGTTGCGCACCTGTTCACGCAGTCGGTCGATCTGCGTGCGCAGTTCCAGCACCTGTGGCACCTGCTCGTCGGACGGGTTCTTAGCACCGATGGTGCCTGCTTCACGATGCATCTCCTGCCCAATGAACTCCATCTTCCGTCCGACAGGCTCTTCATCCTCGTTTGTCAACGCTTCACGGAACTGGGCCAGATGGCTGCGCAGGCGGGCCAGTTCCTCGCTCACGTCACAGCGGTCTGCGTAGTGTGCGACTTCTCTTGCCAGCGCATCTTCGTCCACACCCACGTCGGTCCCCTCCAGCAGTCTCTCAATGCGCTCGCGCAGCCGCCGCCGGTATGCAGCCACAAAACCGCCCTGTTCGTGCGATATGCGGCCCGCGATCGACTCGATGTTCTCGCATATCTCTGTTAACTGCTCGGCCAGGCTAGCGCCCTCGGCTTCTCGCATGGCCACCACCCCCTGGATCGCGTCCTGCGTTACCGTGACCATACCCGGCCAGAGCTGCTCCTGCAGCTCTTCGTCGGAGGCCGTGCTCCGCAGCACGTCCGGCAATCGCAGCAGGCCGCCCAGGTCGACGTTGAGGGGAACGTTCTGCTCTTCAGAGAGCTCCTGCAGTTCACGCAAGTAAGTGGAGAGCCGGCCACGGTCCACCAGTGCAGCGGACCCGCCACCTCGCAGCGCACAGTCTACGCTCACGTAGACGTGGCCGCGGCTGAGCCTGCACTCCACCAGTTTCTTAAGCTCGATCTCGCGCGCACGCAGCGCTTCCGGAATGCGGAACGAGACTCGCAGGTCCTTCTGGTTGACCGAGCGCACCTCGGCACGCAGAATCCACTCGCCGTGGGTGCATTCGGCGCTGCCGAAACCGGTCATGCTACGGATCACTCGACTGTGGCCTCCTCGCCGGACACAGGAGCATCGATGGTCGCTTCGGTCTTGGTCTCCTCTGGCACTTGTTCCGGCAGCGGCGAGGGGGGTTGCTCCAGTGCCGGCCGGCTCTGCTCCACATCCAGCACCCCCTGGCCGGCGGCGGCGCGCACGGGCATACGGGCCACCAGCATGCAGTTGACGATGAAAAGCGCGAGCATAACGTAGGTGGCCTTGGCGATTGGCGTGGCGGAGCGAACACCCAGCACGCTCTCTCCGCCGAGCCCGCCGAGGGAGGCAGCCAGCCCGCCGCCCTTGCCGCTCTGGATCAGTATGGCCAGCGTTGCCAGTACGCCGAGCACGATCACGTAAGCCACCAGGGCCGTTCGCCATCCCATGGCGTAAAACAGAACCGCCAGAGCGAAGAACGAACCGACTACGAACCACTTCTTGATCTTTGCGCGCAGTTCCTCGTCCATGTCTCACCTGTACTGCGAGATGCCTATTTCTCGATTGCCGACGCCGCTTGCACAATCGCGACGAAGGGATCGGCCTCCAGACTGGCGCCGCCCACCAGGGCGCCGTCCACGTTGGGCATGCCCATCAGGTCTGCGGCGTTATGGGGCTTCACGCTGCCCCCGTACTGGATGGCCGTCTTCGCCGCGACATCATGCCCGTATACTTCGGCCAGCACTTCGCGCAGCAGGGCGTGCACTTCCTCGGCCTGCTCGGGCGTCGCCGTCTCGCCCGTGCCAATGGCCCAGACCGGTTCGTACGCGATTACCACATCGTCCATCTGCCCGGCGCTGACGCCCTCCAGGCCCGCCCGCAGTTGGTCGCTAACTACCTGCTCGGTGCGCCCCTCCTTGCGCTGTTCCAACAGCTCACCCAGGCAAAGGATAGGCTCCAGGCCGATCTCGAGCGCCTTGAGCACCTTGCGGTTGATGAACTCATCGCCTTCGCCCATCACATGCCTGCGCTCGCTGTGACCCAGGATGACAAGATCGCAACCGACATCGAGAAGCATCTGGCCGCTGATCTCTCCGGTGTACGCGCCCTGATCTTCGACGTACATGTTCTGGGCAGCGACACCAATGTTGGAGCCAGCAAGCGCTTCGGCCACCTGCTGCAGATACACATAGGGCGGGCCGACGGCCACGCGCACGCTATCCACCTCGGCGAGGCTCTCCCTGAGTGCCATCACGAGCCGCCGGCTCGTATCCGCGTCGAGGTTCATCTTCCAGTTCCCAGCCACAAACAACTGTCGCATGGTCTCATTCCCGGTCGAGAGTCAACTGTCCAACAGGCATCGTCATGTTTCGCAGCGGGGGAAACCGCCCAGCACCTTCAGCGTCATGCATTCCGCTTCCATCTGCTCCAAGGCGCGCCGCGTGGTGGCGTCCTCGGGATGGCCGAGGAGGTCGATGAAGAAGTAGTACTGGAACGGAGCATCGGGCGAGGGGAACGATTCAATCTTAGTCATGTTGATGCTGTGCTCTTTGAACGGCGCGAGCAGGTCGTGCAAGGCACCCACTTTGTCCTTCACGCTGCAGAGCAGTGCCGTCTTGTCGTCCCCCGTTGGTTCGCTCATATGCTTGCCCAGCACGAAGAAACGCGTCACGTTGTGGGCATAATCTTCTATGTGGTCGAACAGCACGCGCAGCCCGTGTTGCTCGGCCAGACTGGCATTGCCGATGGCGGCGCAATTGGCCTCTTCGGCGGCACGTTTGGCTGCGACACTCGTGCTGGAGACTTCGTGCAGTTCAGCGTGCGGCATGTGTGTCTGAAGCCAGTGGCGGGTCTGGCCCAACACTTGCCCCCGACTGTAGACCCGCTCGATCTGCTCCGCCTTGCAGGTTGCCATAAGGGCGTGGTGTATCTCCTGCACGATTTCAGCGCAAACCTTCAGCGGGCTGTTCAGAAAGCGGGTCAGCGTCTCGTGAATGCCGCCGCCGGTGGAATTCTCGACCGGCACCACCGCATAGTCGGCCCGGCCCCGTTCGACCTCGCCGAACGTTTCGTCAATAGTGCTCACCGGCAGGTAGTCTGCCGATTGGCCGAAGTTTGCGCGTGCTGCCATATGTGTGAACGTCCCTTCCGGGCCGAGGAAGGCAACTGTAAGTGCCTTCTCCAGCGCCAGGCAGCCGCCGATGATCTCCCGATACACGGCCCTCAGGACATCGTCCGGCAGGGGCCCGGCATTCAGCTGCGCCACGTGTTCGAAGACCGCCGCCTCGCGGGCAGGCGCGTACAAAGGCCCATTGTTGCCCTTCTTCAATTCTCCGATCTGCCGGGCCAGTAGAGCGCGCTCGCTGATAAGGCGCACGATCTTTGCGTCGATATCGTCGACCTTACGGCGCAATTCGTCCAGTTGCATAGACGGCAGCTCCGGCGCGGGGAGGTGTTCAGGAGGTCCGGCAAGATGGCGCGACCCGCCGGCGGACGCTCTCCGGACTCATAGCTTATCCCACGTCGGCTTCCCTGTCAAACGCAGGAGATTCCTGCACCGTATCGATCTCATAGCGCACAGCGAGGTTCTGGGTCCATTGGGCGAGCAGACCGGCGCGTTCAGAACTGCTCTTCGAACAGATCTCTCAGTTCCTCACGTTCAAGGTGCTCCTCCACTGTACGCTGCGGCGGGCGAAGGCCGGACGGAGATTCGTCGAGTATGTTGGCCACCTCCTCGTCGGAGATGTCAGCACCGGCGTGGCGGGCCTCGGCCATGCGCTCGAGCCGACGGCGAACCGCCTGCAGGCGGGCCAGGTCCGATTCCAACGCCTCGAGCCGGGCTTCGGCATCTCTGCTGAGTTGCCTCACCTGGGCCAGCTCCTCCAGCAGGCCGTAGGCCACGGGGTCCTCGGCCAGCGCATCGAAGTCCTTGTGCCCTCTATCTTTGATGCGCTCCTTCAGTTGGGTCTCCTCCGCATGGAGTTCACTTATCTGCGCCTGCGTCGCAGCGAGGAAGTTCCGAGTTTCGTGAATAGCATCCTCGACCCGCTGCAGGCGCGATCTCGCGACTCCAGGCTGCACCCGCGCCCAGAGAGCGGGCACGGCCGATGCACCCAGAATGACGGATAAAGCCAGCAGCACAACTGCTGTGGCGATGCCCCCTCTGCCCGGGTTGAAGAGCGTCACCAGCGCCGGCAACAGCAGGGCGAATGCGAAGCCGAGACGGACTCCCGCCCACCAGTCACCAATGTATCTGGCAAACGCGAGCCCCCATATCACAGCGGCCAGCAGGGCGAAGCCACACCCCAGCGATTGCCTGCGCCCGTTGCCATCTCTGCCCACGCGTGCCAACGTGAGCGCGGCGTAGAGTACGAGGAACAAGCCCACGACAAGCAGCGCCCACGAAAAGGTGCTCATCGCGCCCCCTCCAGGAAGGCTTGCACGTCGACTGCAGCCTCCTTCGAAGCCGGCTCTGGGCGGGCCGTGAGTTCTTCGACGGTCCTGACCGGCGCACTGCTCAACACCTGTTCGTTCTCGCCGATCAGGTCGTCCACCTGCTCCAGCAGATCCTCAGTACGATCGGTTAGCTGGTTGACCCGTGCTATCTCCCGTTTCGACGGCAACGTTGCCAGACCAGCCTTTGTCAGACTTATCTGGCTGACCAGTTGCTCCTCCTTCGCTTCCGCGAGTGTGGAAGTCTCTTGCAGTTGGCCGATGATCGCTGAGTAATCTTCTCTTTGCGTTAGGATCAGTCGTACCTGTTCGATCAGCTCCTGTCGCGTGTAGTGTGCTCCGCGCACGGTTGTCGGCCAAGATCCCTCGGCTTCGGCGGCCCTGTATGCCAGCCGGAAGTCCTGCGCCAACTCCTCGGCGGAGTCCAGGAGAGCGCGGTTCTTCTCCAGTTCCTCCGATATCGCCTGGCGGGCGGCGGCGAGATCTCTACGCGTTCGGGTAAGGGCCTCCAGATCTGCCCTCAAAGCCCGTTCGGCGTACTCTATGAACCCGACAGGATCAACCCGGCGTGCCTCTTCGGTCCAGCCGCCATGACGTTCATAGATGTCAGACACCCGCTGCCGGCAACCCGGTGAGCGCCAGATCAGCAAACCAACGACGATGAGCAGGACGAAAGCGATAGTAGCCTTGAGCATGGCCTCCCCCCTTCTGATCAACCCCAGAAGGGCAGGCTAAGCCTACGCCTCTGCTGTGTCAACCGGCGGGGCGGGCAGCGCCCTGCGCATCGCACGCCCTCGGTTCAGTCATCGAAGGTCAGTACCCCCTTGATGTAGCCCTCCGGGCGTTCGAGCGCGAGCGTCATCGCTTCCTCGACGTCCGTAAAGTGGTGGCGATGGGTGATGAGCTGGTGCTGGTCGATGGTCCCTGCGTTCATGAGGGCGATGGCCCGGTGGAAGGCGCTGCCCGACCAGTCCGTGCCGATGCGCGGGCCAACGTTCATCACTTTCAGGCCTTTGACGTGATACTGGCCGAAGTCGATCGTGCGTGGCTCATGGTGCCATGAGAAGACACCGATGCGCCCTCCGGCCCTCGTCAGCGAGCCGGCCTGTTGGAGGCAGCTCTCCACGCCGGCTGCCTCAACGACCAGGTCGAAGGGCTTGGCCTCCAGCTCTTGCAGCCGGGCGTCGCCCTCGGGCGTTCCGGCATGGATGGTCTCGGTCGCGCCCATCTGCGCCGCCAGCTTCAGGTTCAATTCCTTTACGTCGGCAACCACCAGTTCAGCGATCGGCGAGTGGGCCAGCATCTGAACGTTCAGCAGCCCCATATAGCCGGCACCGATGACCAGAACGCGGTCACCGGGGTCGATGCCGTACTCACGCCAGGCAGTAACAACGCAGCTCGGCGGTTCGGTCAGGTACGCAGCCGGGTCATCGGGTGGCGGAACGAATGGCCTCAACTGCCCTTCCCAGCGATTCTCGAGCGTGCTCCACTTGAAGGCTTGAACGTAGTCGCCTTCTTTGAGAGTCTTCACGTTTTTGCCGACCTTCTGCACGATGCCGATGCCCTCGTGGCCGGCATGGCCCGGATAGTCCATCGGCTCAATGCCTGCGTACTGGACGACCTCCATCATGCAGATGCCATTGGCCAGCACGCGGATCTGCACCTGCCCCGGCTCGGGGTCGGGCACCTCGATCTGGCGAATCTGCACTTCGCGCGGCCCGGTGAAGTAAACAGCCTGTGCCTCCATGCACCTTCACTCCTTAAGGAATATCTCGACGCGAAGTTACACAGCAAACGGCAACTGCGCAAATGCCAACTTCGCCTTCGCGGTACGCAGGGACCGGCAAACTGTTCCGAGCGTGGCTACGGCGAGGAGTGCGAGGGCAGCGCGATGCATATGTTCTTCGGGTCGGAGGGCCGAGGTCACCACCCGCGATGACGCCGCGTTATGCCCCGCAACCCAATGCTCCCGAATCCGCGGCAGCGTTGGGACTCAGACTGAACAACTGGTTGAGGTCCCTCGGGACGAGCACTTGACGTCGATGGGCGAATCGTTAGTCTGTGGTGTTCAGTTACCATGAACACCACTTCGGGATGGCAAGACGGGCTGATGAAGTTCGGCGCGCACATCTACATTTGGACCGACCGATGGTCAGACGACTGCCTGGGCTTACTTGAGCGCGCTAAGTCACTGGGGCTCGACTTCGTGGAGCTGTCTTGCGGCGGTGATGTGCATTTCAGCGCGGCGCTTACCCGCCAGCACGCAGAAGACTTGGGTCTTAAGCTGACCATGAGCCCAGGGGGCGTCTGGCCGATGGACTGCGACGTGGGCAGTCAACATCCCGAGAATCGCCGCAAGGGTATGGAATGGCACCACCGCGCGCTGGACCTGACGGCCGCAGTCGGGGCGGTGGCATACTGCGGGGCGATGTACGGGCACCCCGGCAACGTGGACCGCAGCCGTCCGCATGACGCCACCTACGAGACCACGGCCGAATGCTTGCATGAGCTGGCGGAGTACGCGGCCGGGCTTGGGGTGCGACTGGTCCTTGAGCCTATGAGCAGGTTCCGGACCCACATGGTGAACACGCCGCAGCAGATGATGCGCCTGCTCGAGATGAGCGACCACAGCAACCTGGCGGCGTTGCTTGACACGTGGCACATGGTCAACGAAGTGCGCGACTACGGGCGTGCAGTGCGCACGTACGGCGAGTCCCTGTGGGGCATTCACGCCTGCGGCAGCGACCGTGGCGTGCCGGGCGGCGACCTGGTGGAATGGGACGGGCTCTTCGACGCCGCGGTTGCGACCGGTTTTGACGGGTACGTGGCGTTCGAGAGCTACAACACCTCCGTGCGGGGCGGCGAATTCGCGCTCAGCCGCGGCGTATTCCGCGACATTTGCCCCGACGGCGATGAGTTCGTGCGCCAAGGGCTGGCTTTCGTCACGGCGGGGCTGGACGGGGCGGCACGACGCAAAGCAACAGCCTCATAGCTTGACCCGTTCCCACTCGTCGGCTTTCAGATCGAAGAATAGGACGGAGTCCGGTCCGGACGGGGCGAGGCCCAGCAGTATCGGTACCGCCCGCGCTACCATGATGTTGGCTGCCACCGCTGCAGTGCACGGCAGGTTGCCGAGCCGATCTTCCAGACCCACCGTCGCGTTGTCGTAAAGCTTGTGTAGAACGCTGCTGCCCGGCCAGCAGACGGCGACATGGCCGTTCCAGCCGGCTATGGCCCCGTGCACCAGCGGCAAGTCCAGGCGGGCACACCTCTGTGCCAGGTTGCAGCGCGCTTCGACGGAATCAAGGCAGTCAAAGACGATTCCGCAATCGCGCATCACATCGTCCGGCAGTTCGCTTAACGGTCTGGCGCAAGGGGTGAAGCGGACGGCGGGGTTGATGCAGGCAACCCGCAAGGCGCCCTGAGTGCTCTTGTGGGCGCCGAGCCCCTCTAGGGTTGCAAGCGTCTGGCGATTCAGGTTGGTTTCCTCGTACTGGTCGGGGTCGATGCCGACCACGTGACCGACGCCGAGGCGCGCGATCGCTTCCAATACATGCCCCCCCAGGCCGCCCAGACCGACGATGGCGACCTTGCTGGATAGCAGGCGGGATTGGCCGCTCACCCCGAGCGTGCCGACGTTTCTGTCGTAGCGAAGGGGCACAATTCCTTCCTCAAGGGCCAGGCCTTCCACATCGGCAAGGGTGGTGCCCAGATCGTGTGCCATCTTCTGCGCCTGCCGCAGCGGTAGCCGGGCCGTCTCTTCGCACGATTCTTGAAGCCGGTTACGAAGGCGCTGTTTGGCCTCTTCGCTCAGCATGTGGGGCATCCCCGTCAGCGAGGTATGGCCGATGAGGTCACAGACGATCAACCACCCCCGACGGCAGGGAATACCGAAAGCACGTCGCCACTGCTCAGGCCGTCGTCCATTTCGGAGTATCTCCCATTGATCAACGGCAGCGACACCTCCTCGGGCAGGATGTCAATGTGCCGGAGAGCGTCCGCTACCGTGGCACGCTCGGGCAACTCCATCAAGCGCTTCTTGAACCGCCCGGCGCGCAACCCCGCAAACAGGCGCACCTCTACCTTCATCCTGGGCTCCGGCGTTGGTTGATCTAACGAAGGCCGAGTTCGGCCAGTCTCTCCCTGGTCGGCCGACCATCCTCGGCCCAACCGCGTTCCTTGTAGTACTCCGGCAGAAGTGCGTCCAGGTGGTGCACGTTGCCCTTTGACGGCCCTTCGGGTATGGGCTCCTTCAGCAAGCGCTTCGGCAGCGTATCCTGCTCCGGCTCTATGCCAGCCTCCAGGTTGAACATGCGTTCCAGATTCCAGATGCGTTCGCCGGCTCTGAGCAACTCCTCTGAGCTCACTTCATCGCCGACAATTGCGTTGTACAGGTCCCGATAGTCGTCGGCACCCAGAGCGAACGAAGTGAACAGACACATCCCGAGCGAGTCGATCACAGCTGTCAGGTCCTGGAAGAGTTTGGCCCAGGCGGCCTTCCCCTCCAGGCTCAGTGGGTCTAGCTTCTCGGGCACTCCGAGTATCTCGGGCGAGATCATGTAGCCTCTCACGTGGCAACCGCCGCGATTGCTGGTGGCGTACTGCAGGCCGTGTCCCTGCACGCCCCGCGGGTCGTAGGCGGGCAGTTCCTGCTTCTTCACGCTCATGGAGAGTTCGGCTGCTCCGTAGCTGTCGGCCAGGCGATAGGAGCCCTGGGCCAGCTTTGCGCCGAAGCCCTCGCCGGCCCCCATCTTGCGGGCCCACTCCACGATGGCCTCGCTCGATCCGAACTCAAGCGGCGGCCCCTGCAGGTCCTCATCAGCCAGCAGACCGCGTTGGTTTAGCTCCATGGCGCAGGCGATGGTGGCACCGGCGCTGATGGTGTCCAGTCCGTACTCGTTGCACCACTTATTGGCTTTGATCACTGCGGCCAGGTCAGACACGCCGCAGTCGGCCGAGAACGCCCACAGCGTTTCGTACTCCGGCCCACCGCCTTCGACATCGCCTACCTTCGTGTAGCGGCCGCAGGCGATGGGACACCCGTAGCAGACGTCGCGTTTAGCAAGGTACTTCTCCGCCAACATCTCGCCCGAAACCTCTTCGGCCGCCTCGAAGTATGCCTTCTGGAAGTTGTTGGTCGGGTAGACGCCCGACTCGTTGATGATGTTGACCAGTATTGCCGTCCCGTAGGTGGGCAGCCCCTCGCCTGTCACAGCGTGCTCCCGAATCTTCTTCCGCTGTTCGGAGTTGACCTGGCGAGTTGCCTTTTCATCAGCCACTTCCACAGCCCCCGAACCGCGAACGACAATCGCCTTCAGGTTCTTGCTGCCCATGACTGCACCCACACCGCTGCGGCCGGCGGCACGGTATTTGTCGTTCATGATGGCTGCTATCGGGCTCAGTTTCTCGCCTGCCGGGCCGATGGTCAGAACGTGGGCCTTGCTGTCCCCAAACTCCTGTAGAAGCGTATCCGTCACCTCGCTGACCAGCGATCCCCATAGGTGCTCGGCGTTCCGCAGTTCGACTTCATCATCACGGATCCCGATGTAGCAGGGCTGGGGGGCTTTGCCTTCCAGGATGACCATGTCCCAACCGGCGAACTTGAGCTCAGGGCCCCAGGCACCCCCTGAATTGCTGCAAGCAACCGTGCCCGTCAGGGGGCTGCGGGTGATGGCCATGTAACGGCCCGCGGCCGGCGCAGGGGACCCCGTCAGAGGGCCGGCGGCCAGTATCAGTTTGTTCTCCGGCGATAGGGCGTCCACCGTCGCAGACACCTCCCGCGACAGGTAATACGTACCCAGACCGCGTCCGCCGATGTACTTGCGAGCGGCCCCCAGATCGAGTGGTTCTGCCGATGTCCGGCCTGATGATAGGTTGACACGTAGCACTTTGCCGCAATAGCCACCCATAGGGTCGTCCTCCAGTCGGGGGAAGGCGCGCCACCGCTTGCGGATTATACCCGCTGTGCGCCTGTGCGCAAGCCTTGGCCCGACTCAACATGATGTCAGGAGTCTTGTGCGAGGGCCCCTGAGGGTGACGGTGTGTCGTGGTAGAGGAAGTGAAGCGCCTTGAAACATTCGGGGCGGTTGGTACAGTGCCGCGAGTGCTAAGCGGCCGTACAGAAGCCTGCCAAGGTTCGGGAATGGAGTTGGATCGGTGAGTCAGCGGTCGAGTTCAGTCGCCGGCACGCCTGCGCCACCGCCGCCTCCATTTGCCCCACCTCGCCGACTTCCGGGCCCGGTGGTAGCCGGTGTTGTCTATCACCATCACCAGCCGGCTCGCCCCGCCTGGCCCACACCTTTGTCAGGGGCGGGTTCAGGTGCGCCTTCGACTCGTCGACAAGTGGCGGAGCCCCGGAACTGCCACCCGCGCACGCAGCCGGGTCGCTCGGAGGGGGACGTCGATGAGTGCGCGGGCATCGCCAGGTGCATGTACGGCCACTGGCCGGACGTCTGCATTTGCCGCGACCGAGAGTCGTTCGAGACGCCCCAGCACGTGATCGATGTGTTTTACAGAAAGGCCTGTCGATTCATCGAGCGGCACAATACCGGCGACTGGCTGGGCGGCTGCCGCCACGAAGGCGGGCGAACGAACGCGAGCAGTCGACGACGCGTTATGGTTTCTCTCTACGCACCTTTACTGTAAGGAGTTATGACCGGTGATCTACCCTAAGCTGGACGTGCTGAAGCGGCACCCGGACAACCCCATCGTGAAACCAGAAGATATGCCGTCGGCGTGCATGGCCGTCTACAACGCGGGCGTAACCAAGACGCCTGACGGCGAATACGTGATGGCGAGCCGGTTTGAGTCCGCTGACAAGGTTCAGTACATCTGGATCCTGCGCAGCCGCGACGGTGTACACTTTACCCCTGATGCGCAACCACTGGAGTTCGACGGCGACGCCGAGCTTATGCGTGACTTCAGGGATTTCACTACGCCTGCAGAAGCGGGGCTCAACGCCTGGTGGGATCCGCGCATCAACCCGCTCGAGTGCACCTATTACCTGACCTTCGCGGCCAACTCTCGCTGGGGCGTGCGGATCGGTATCGCCCGCACCGACGATTTCAAGACGGCACAGCCCATCAGCTTTCCCTTCCCCATCCACAACTACGATGCGGTGCTCTTCCCGCAGAGGATCAACGGCCAGTACTGGATGCTGCACCGGCCAGTAGGCCGATGGGGCCCGACGTGCATCTGGATCGCATCCTCGCCGGACCTGGTCCACTGGGGCAACTGCCGCCCCGTCGCCACGCCGCAGCACTTTTGGGAGGAAGAGAAGATTGGGGCAGGTTCGCCCCCTGTGCGAACCGACGAGGGTTGGTTGATCATCTACCACGGCGTTTTTCCCCACTCTAACGGCAAGAATTACTCCGTCGGCGCCATGCTGCTCGACCTTCAGGAGCCGTGGAAGGTTGTGGCTCGCACGGATTCGGCTCTGCTCTTCGTGCAGGAGGCTTACGAGATGATCGGGCAGGTGCCGAACGTCATCTTCCCGCAGGCGCTGATCGTTGAAGACGACGGATCGGTCAAGGTTTACTACGGCGCTGCCGACTATGTGGAGTGCCTTGCCACCGGCGACCTGCAGGACATCGTTGACGCGTGCTTCGAACGCTGATCCCCACGTAGGTTAAGGTTACTGAGTGGTCAAGGAAGAGACCGAATACGGCACTGTCGACATCGACGACCCCCGCGCGAAGCTGCCGGAGGGCTTGGAACCGCTTTTTGACCACTGGATGCGCGACCCGCACATTACCGTACGGGCGACGGCTAATCTACCAGACCGGCACTACTCGCCCGGAGTGCGGCCCGACAGGAGGGGCATGGGTCTGGAACGACGGCGTGCACGTCTGGCGCTCGGCCGACCCGGCGGCCAGATGAGCCCGGAGCGCACATACTGCCAGCGACCAGCCCTGGTGCCGATGCGGTGGGAGGACGGCCGACTGCGCCCCGAGCATGAAGACGCTCGTTGAGCTTCACGTCGTTGGAAGGAGCGCCGATGCAAATGACACCTGCGCCCAAACATTTCCTCGGGACAAGACGCGTGAAGCCCTCCGTCACAGGCTGCGAGCTTGCCAGATGATCGCGGACCTGCTCTCAAAACACCCGTTTGTGAGGGGCCTTTCCGGGACAGGCGAACATGGCGGCAACCGGTCACCATGTCTTCGAAGTGTCTCCCGCAGGCAATAGCGGTATGTTCTCGCCACCAGTCGCCACTGTCTCGCTAACCTCGAATCCCCTCAGAATGCAATGCCCCGCTTGCCTTTTGGCGTTGACAGCGGGCCGCACGCAACGTAGAGTCCCCGCAAAATGGGACGCGGACTGAGCGGTGGAGAGCTATGCCCGAGGCACACCCCAACATCCTTTTCATTTTCGCAGACGACCAGCGCTATGATACCATCCGCGCACTGGGCAATGATGAAATCCTTACGCCCAACCTGGACGAAATGGTCCGGCGCGGGTGCAGCTTCACCCGGGCGCACATCCCTGGCGGGACGAGCGGAGCCGTCTGCATGCCCAGCCGCGCGATGCTTCACACAGGGCGCACGCTTTTCCACATTAAGGGCGCAGGTGAGAGCATCCCGCCGGAACACATCACGCTCGGGGAAGCGTTCCGCCGCGCTGGCTATCGCACTTTCGGCGCGGGCAAGTGGCATAACGGCGCCGAGAGCTATCAGCGCAGCTTCAGCGACGGCGATGAGATATTCTTCGGCGGCATGGCCGACCACTGGAACGTGCCGGCCTATCACTTTGACCCTACCGGCCGCTATGAGACCACGCTGCCGGTGGTCGACGATCCGCACCGCTCGAACGAGGTGCGCCGGCGGCGTTGCGACCACGTGCCGGCCGGCAAGCACTCCAGCGAACTGATCACCGACGCCGGGCTCGCCTTCCTGGACGGTTACGAGGCTGACGAGCCCTTCCTGATGTACCTGTCCTATTTGGCGCCGCACGATCCGCGGACCATGCCGGAGCGATTCCGACGGATGTACGATCCCGCGGAGGTCGAACTGCCACCGAACTTCATGGGCGGACATCCGTTCGACAACGGCGAGTTGCACATACGGGATGAGATGCTGGCCAGCTTCCCCCGCACTCCCGCCGAGACCCGGCGGCACATCGCCGAATACTACGCGATGATCAGCCACCTGGATTGCCAGATCGGGCGCGTGTTCGACAGACTGGAGCAGCAGGGACGGCTCGACTCGACCGTCCTGGTCCTGGCCGGTGACAACGGGCTGGCGCTCGGGCGGCACGGCCTATTCGGCAAGCAGAACCTCTACGAGCATAGCATCCGCGTGCCGCTTGTCTTCGCAGGGCCGGGCATACCGCAGAACGAGCGGTCGGACGCCCTCGTCTACCTCAGCGACATCTACCCCACGCTCTGCGAGTTGGCCGGCGTGGAGATGCTGGTTACTGTCGAAGGGCGCAGCCTGCTGGCGGCGATGCACGATTCATCGCAGCGCGTACGCGACTCGCTCTACCTGGCCTATACGGACAAGCAACGGGGCGTTCGGCGCGGACGCTACAAGCTGCTCGAGTACGTCGTCGGAGGCCGTCGCGTCATGACGCAGCTCTTTGACGTGGAGCAGGACCCGTGGGAGTTGCACAACCTGGCTGAGGATCCCCGGCACGGAAGCGAGCTTGGCGAGCTGCGCTCGGAGATGTTCCGCCTGCGGGACGAGTGGGACGACGAGGACACCGAATGGGGACGCACCTTCTGGGCCGGATACGAACGAACCTGACGACAGCGGGGAGGAGCCGCCATGGTTCTGCAGACACGACCGACACCGGGCAACACGGAGTGGTTCACGCACGATCGGTTCGGGCTGTTCATCCACTGGGGCACATACGCACTTGCCGCCCGGCACGAGTGGGTCAAGAGCCGCGAACAGATCAACGACGAGGATTACCGTAAGTATTTCGAGTACTTCGACCCCGACCTCTACGACCCGAAGGAATGGGCTGATCTGGCCGCGAACGCCGGGATGAGATACTTCGTTGTAACCACCAAGCACCATGAGGGTTTCTGCCTCTGGGACTCCGACGAGACCGATTACAAGGCCACCAACACGCCCTACGGCGCCGACCTGCTGGAGCCTATGGTCGAGGCGTTCAGGGGGCGGGGGCTGAAGGTCGGCTTCTACCACAGCCTGCTCGACTGGCGCCACCCCGACTACACCGTCGATCGCCACCACCCCATGCGCGAGAACGAGGAGTACATCGCGCAGGACGCTGAACGGGACCTCGACCGCTACGTCGACTACCTGCACGCCCAGACGCGCGAGCTGGTCACGCGCTTCGGCAAGGTCGACATTATGTGGTTCGACTTCAGCGTCGGCCCGTCGGACAGCTTCCCGGGCAAGGGCAAGGGGGTATGGCGCAGCAAAGAGCTGATCGAGATGGTGCGCGAGTTCCAGCCGGGCATCATCATCAACGACCGCCTGCAGGTCGAGCAGGACATCAAGACCCCCGAGCAGTTCCTGCCGCGCCGGTGGGTACGGGTCGACGGCGAGCCGGTCGTCTGGGAGGCGTGCCACACTTTCAGCGGCTCCTGGGGCTACTACCGGGACGAATACACCTGGAAGAGCGTCGACCAGCTCGTCAAGATGCTGATCGAGTGCGTCAGCAAGGGCGGCAACCTGCTGCTGAACGTCGGGCCGACCGGCCGGGGCGAGTTCGACCGGCGCGCGAAGGAGCGGCTGCGGGGCATCGGCGAGTGGATGAGGCGGCACGGGCGTTCGATATACGGTTGCACGCAGGCACCGGAGGAGTTCGCCTGCCCCCAGGATTGCCGCTACACCTATAATCCCGAGACCAACCGGCTCTACTTGCACGTATTTAGCTGGCCGTTCAAGCACCTGCACCTCGACGGCATGGGGAGGGAGGTGAAATACGCGCAGTTGCTCAACGATGCCTCAGAGATCAAGATGCTCAGGCGAGTTCCGGAGGCGTCCTACGGCGCCATGGAGGGCGAGGAGCGAGAGAAGACGCTGCTGACCCTCGAGCTGCCCGTGCGCAAGCCGAACGTGACCGTGCCGGTGGTCGAATTGTTCCTCAGATGAATGGCGACGGCTTAACTGGAGTATCAGGACATGAACGACGCGATGGACGAACCGATCTTCAAACGTAACACCCCGCTGGCTTCCGGCATCCCCCTGGGCGGACTCGGCACCGGGAGCGTCGAGCTGATGGACGACGGCCGGTTTAACGACTGGGAGATCTTCAACAACTACCAGTGGAGCGGCAACCGCGAGGAGACGCGGCCGGAGATGTGGAACGAGGACGCCTTCTTCGCCCTCCGCGTGAAGGCCGGGGAGGGGCCGCCGCGGGTGCGCCTGCTCCACCTCGAGGACGACCCGACCCGGACGGTCTCGCCCTCCCACGACAACGCCTACATCTACAACTACCCGTTCCTGCGCAACGTCGCCGGCATCACCTACTCAGGTCGCTACCCCTTCGCGAGTTTGCGCTACGAAGACGACACGCTACCGGTCGAGGTGGAAATGGAAGCCTTCAGTCCATTCATCCCCCACAACGCGAAGGATTCGGCCCTGCCGCTGGCGTTCTTCGTGTTTACTGTATGCAACACGAGCGAGGCGCCCTGCGAGACCTCGCTGATGTTCAGCTTGCGCAACTGCACGGGCTACGATCGGGAAGAGATCACCCTGAACCACCGCGTCATCGACACCGACGGAACTCGGCTGGTGTTGATGGGGGCCGAGGGTCTGGAACCTGCGCACCGCACGGCGGGCTCGATGGCGGTCGGCGTGATGGGCGACGGGGTGAGCCACGTGCCCGCGTGGACCGGCGGCCGGGGGCTGGAGGGCTTCGAGTCCACCAATACGCCCGCGTTCTCGCAGGTCTTCTATCCCTTCCGCGATACGGGCGAGCTGCCGGGTCAGGAAAAGGAGTGGCAGCGCAAGATCAAGAAGCGCCACCCCACGGCGGAGCCGGGCACCCTCCACGCGCCGGAGCATCGCGTGGGCTGGTCGTGGCGCGGCGCTGTCTGCCGCAAGCTCACCCTCGGGCCGGGCGAGCGGCGGCAGTTCGTCTTCGTGATGAGTTGGTTCTACCCGAACCATTACCACTTCAAGTTCCCGGACGAACGCCTGGGCCACATGTACGAAAACTGGTTCTCGGGCGCCGACGGGGTGGCGCGGTCCGGGATCCGCAACTTCGAGCGGCTGCACCGGGAGAGCCGCCGGTTCGCCGACGCCCTGTACGAGGGCACGCTGCCCGGCTGGCTGGCGGCCTCGCTGAACGCGCAGCTCACCACCTTCCCGAAGAGCTTCCTCTGGACCGCCGACGGCGAGATGGCCGTCTGGGAGGGCCAGTCCTGCTGCCAGGTGATTTCGGCGGCCCGAACGGTCTGGTCCTCGTGGGTGCCGCTGATGTTCTTCCCGGACGTGTACGTGCAGATGGTCCGGAAGATGGCGAGCTTCCCGCTCGATACCGACGAAGTGCCCGAGGGCAGCCTGTTCCTCGCCCTTCGGCACCGGCGTCGCCAGGAGCGGGCGGAGCAACGCACCGACCGGTTCGGGGGCTGGCTACAGGGGCGCTACAGCGACCTGGGCTACACACGGGAGGATTTCAGCCGTTCCGGCCCCGGTGGCCGCAGGACCGCCCTCTGGGGTGGGATCGCCGAGACCCTGCGGGACTGCCAGTGGACCGGCGACCGGAAGCTGCTCCAGGAGCTGTGGCCGATCCTCAAGGAGCGCATCGACGCGCAGATCGAGGCCGATGAGAACGGCGACGGGCTGCCGGACGGAGCGATCTCCTTCATCACCTATGACCACTGGTTCCTGCCTGCTACCAACTGTTACAAGTGCAGCATGTGGCTGGGCGAGCTGCAGGCGGCCGCCCGAGCCGCGGAGATCCTGGGCGAGGAGGAGGCGGCCGAGCGTTACCGTGAAGTGCTCCGAAAGGGCGTCGAGAGCTTCGAGCGGCTGCTCTGGAACGGGGAGTACTACAGCCTCTGCTACGATCCTAAGCAGGACGTGGTCGACTACGGCTGCATGTCGGACCAGGTCAGCGGCCAGCTCTTCGCCCGCATGCTCGGGCTCGGATCGATCCACGATGAGGGGCACGTGCGCACCGCCCTGCGGGCCGTCCATCGCCATAACCTGAAAGAGGAGGAGGGCCTGCTGAACGGGACCGATCCGCAGGGGCGCGATGACTGGCGCTACTTCTGCCGCTACTCCGGCAGCGGTGAGGACGAGTCCCGCGGCGGACAGTGGCCGACCCCCTGGACGGGGACCGAGTACTATGTCGCCGCGGTAATGGCCGTCGAGGGGCTCTGCGAGGAGGCGCTCGACGTGGCCCGCAACGTCTACGACCGCCACGTACGGGCCGGCATGGTCTACAACCATATCGAGTGCGGCGAGCATTACTTCCGGCCTCTGGCGGCGTGGGCCATGCTGCCGGCGCTGCAGGGGCTGACCTACGACCGGGCCGAGGGCGCCCTGCGCTTCGCGCCTCGGATGGATGCGAACGACTTCGATACAGCTTTCCTATTGCCGGGGGCCTGGGGCCGCCTGGCGCAGGTGCGTTCGGAAGGGGTTCAAACGGACACCATGCGCCTGGTTTCGGGTGAGCTGCCGGTTGCTCGAATCGTTCTGGCTGCCGATGGCGCGGTGTCCGATCTGAAGGCTGAACTGAACGGCAAGCCGGTGGAAGCGAACCTGGACAGGGGTGGGGCGCCGGCCACCGTCACGCTCGGAGAGGGAGTAGTTCTGCGCGAGGGTGATGTCCTTAAGCTCCGCCTGAAGGAGAACCTGAAGTGAGACTGCTGAGACTTGCCGACCTGCCAGATTCACGCAGCGGACATTTTCTCGGCGCTCTCGTGCCGGGCGAATACCTGTACAGGGGCGGCCTCGGCTTCAAGCCGCCAGGGTTCCGCACTCACACCGCCGATGGCCCGGCCGGCCGTGACCTACACGTGCACGACGACTACGAGGTCTTCGTCATCCTCCAGGGCAAGGCCGTTATGGAATGCGACGGCCGCCGCCACGACCTCACGACCGGCGACGTCTTCGTCGTTGAGCCAGGGGAGGACCATCATCTCGTCTCCGACGAGCGAGACCCCTGCGTGAACCTGTGGCTGCACGCCGGACCCGAACGTCATCCTGATCAGAAGGTTTGAGAGATGGGGCACTATGACGCTCTGCCGCTGATCGATTGCCACGTACACATGCGCGGGGCCATGGCCAGCGTGGAGAATCTACACGGCCTGATGGGGGCTTGTGGGTACGATGCCATGGCTCTCATGTGCATCGCCCTGCGGGACGATCATGGGCTGAAGACTAACCTCCTCGGGCTGCTGTTCAAAGCTCTGCATCCCGGAAGGGCTTATGTCTTCGGAGGCATTCGTCATCCCGAATCTGGCGCTGTCCCCGACGCACGGCCTTACGCCGAACAGGCCCGGCATCTGGTAGGGATGGGCTGCGACGGCTTGAAGATGATAGAAGGGAAGCCGACGACGCGCAAGATGCTCGAACGTCCCCTGGACGCGGCTCAGTACGATGACCTGTACAGTTACCTCCAAGACTCGTCGCTGCCCGTGCTCTACCACGTGGCTGACCCCGAGACCTTCTGGGACCCCGAGCTGGCGCCGCCCTCGGCACACGAGCGTGGATGGTATTACGGCGACGGCACCTTCCCGGAGAAGGAGGAGCTTTACTCCGAGGTCGATCGGATGCTGGAGAAGCACCCCGACCTGCGCATCGTCTTCGCCCACTTCTACTTCCTCTCGGCCGACCTGGACCGCCTGGAGGCCTTCCTGGGCGAGCATCCCACGGTGAATGTGGACATCACCCCCGGCAGCGAGATGTACGCCAACTTCAGCCGCCGGCGCGAACGGGCGCGCGAGTTCTTTATCGACCACGCCGACCGCATCTTCTTCGGCACGGATATCATGGGCGGTTGGGAGCCTGCCCCGGAATTGGGATCGCGCTCCAGGGACCGTGTTGGCAACATGCGCCGGTTCCTGGAGACCGACGACGCCTTCGAGTGGTGGGGTATGGACCTGCAGGGCATCGCCCTGCCACGGGACGTGTTGGCGGCCATCTACGCCGACAACTTCCGCCGGTGGGCAGGGGAGCCGCCGAAGCCAGTGGAGTTGCCCCAGGCGCTGAGAGAGTGTGAGCGGTTGGAAGCAATGGCACGTGATGCCGGTCTCTGCGACATTGCTAATGATCTGGTCGAGATCTACGAGCGGTTCGAAGACCTCACCGCTTAGGTCGCAGAAGGGCTGCACAGGCCCTGCGACCCGGTTGCCCGGAGCAGAGGGATGAACCACATGGAAATAGCCGAGTACGACGCCGCCAGGGACGCAGATGCCGTGCGGCGCATTATGGATCGAGGCCGGGTGGGTCAAGGCTGGGGACGAGCGTGTGGAACGCATGGCTGGGCTCTGCCTGGAGGCTGGCCGCGTTCTGGTAGGACGAATGGACGGCGAGGTCGAATCTTCCGCCTGCGGCGGATGCCACGACAAGGTGCGCTCAGTTTTGAGCCGGCCCGGTTGACGGCGGCGGATACACTCACCATCACGAAAACAGTGCATACCATACGCATGGCCACGGCCGCGAGCCGGGCCACAGCCACTGAGGAGAGCGCGAATGGCCCGCTACATGTTCCAGCCCGTACTGGATGGCGAATTCTGGATGATCGGCGACAACCCGGACCTCGGCGAGCTGAACGCCGACGGGCAGGAGTGTGTGGACCATCACGTCTTCCGGTCCGCCGACGGCGCCTGGCACCTGTGGGGCTGCATCCGGAAGACGGCCGTCGGGCGCCTGCTCTACCACTGGCGGGCCGGCAGCCTGACCGAGGAGCACTGGGAGCGCACCGGTGAGATCATCCGCGCCGACCGTGCCTCTGGCGAGTGCCTGGAGGAGCCCGACGGCGACGAGTGGCTGCAGTCGCCCTTCGTCGTCGCCGAAGGCGGGGCCTACTACATGTTCTACGGCGGTTACGGCACGGGGCTCGACGCCGAAGGCGAGCCGGTCGAGATGGGCGACGAGCGGCGCGAGTGCCAGATTTGCCTGATGACGGGGCCGGACGGGCGCAACTGGCTCCGGCGCCGGGACGCGAACGGGCTCAGCCGGGTGTTCGTCGGCCCGGGTGGGACGCGTGACCCGTGCGTGCGCCGGATAGGGAACCAGTGGATCATGTATTACGCCGGCTACCACGATGGGTGCAAGGATAACCCCGGCTTCTACGCTCGCACCTCGCAGGACCTGCTCCACTGGTCCGACTGGCGGCTCGTGCACCAGGACTTCCGCTACGGGGCGGGACCCTGGGACACCGAGTGCCCCCACGTGGTCGAGAGGGCAGGGCGCTACTACCTGTTTCGCACCGTCGATTACGCCACCGCTAACACGCACGTGTTCTGCAGCGAGGACCCGTTCGACTTCGGCATCGGCGACGCCTGCGGGAAGCATGTGGGGCGCATCGCGGTTGCTGCGCCGGAGGTCGTCGTTGACGACCGGGGCCAGGAGTACATCACCAGCAATCACGACCTCTCCGGGGGCACCACGCTCTGTCGCCTCCGCTGGGAGCGCGGGTAGACATGGAAGGAAGGCGGATATGAGGGTCAGGTGCGACTGGCACATCCACTCGCGGCACTCGCCCTGCGGGCTGCCGGAGGCAACGATGGCGCGCATCCGCGACGAGGCCCGCGCGGCGGGCGTAAGGCTGTTCGGCGTGACCGACCACATCAGTTGCCGCCTGAACCGGGACTACCTGCTGGCCTCGCGCCGGGAGTACGACGAGCTGGGGCTGCCAGACGGGTTCTTGTTTGGGCTGGAGGCGAGCTGTCTGCGGGAATGGGACCTGGAGCGCAACGACGGCCTCGGAGAGGAGGGCGACCCCTTCGCCTACCAGCCCGGCGGGCCGGAGGGGGCGGAGCTTACGCTCTACCTGCCCGATGAGTTGATGGCGAAGCTGAAGCCGGCCTACGTCATCGGCGGGGTACACTGGCCCCTCGGCACGCCGATCGATCGCGATGCAGTCATCGGTGAGTATCACCGGCAGTACATGTTCCTGGCGACGCACCCGCAGGTGGACGTGGTCGCCCACCCCTGGTGGTTCGTCACGCCCTTCTGGTGGGCGGGTGCCTGGCGGGACGAGGAGGGCAACTACGGCGGCCCCCCATGGTTCGGCGACTTCGGTGTGGTGCCGGACTCGCTCCATGACGAGCTGGGCGCGGCCGCAGTCGAGCACGGGACGGCGATCGAGATCAACGCCGGCGCCATCTTCTGCAACCCCCGCTACCCGGAAACCTTCAAGCGGCAATACTGGGGCTACCTGGCCGGCATGAAGGAGCGCGGCGTCCGGTTCGCCCTCGGCTCGGACTCCCACTGCGCGGCCTATTGCCCCGAGCGGCTCGCCTCCATCGAGGGCGACCTGGACCGCATCGGCATCACCAAAGACGACCTCTGGATGCCCGAGCCGGTCACGGACGGAACCTGCGGAGGCAGATGAGCGGAACCCGCCTTGAGGTCCACTGCCCAGCGCCGATAGAGTCTTCCGCAACGTTACTACACACCGAGGATGTTACCATGGGTGCCGCAGAGCCCGAAGTGCAACCGCTGACCCATCCCGAGCTGTTTCTGGACCGGGAAGGCTGGGAGGAGCTGCCCCGCAAGCTCGAAGACCCGTTCTTCCGGGGCCTCCATGAAGCCAATCTCGCCGCTTTGGAGCAGTTCGCGGACGAGGAGGAGCCTTCCCGCGGACGCCGGGCGCTGAAGTCCCGGCTGGAGCGGGCGACTGTCGGCTGGTACCTCACCCGCGAGGAACGCTGGCTGCAGACGGCCCTGGACGCACTGGAGACCTGCTGCCGCGAGGAGCAGCAATGGCGCGTCACCGACGAGAGCGTGCAGATGATCCGTGCCGCCAACCTGGCCACGGGGGAGCTGCTCTACAACGTCGCCTTCGGCTACGACGCCCTGCACCCCTACCTGCCCGATGACCTGAAGCGGGTTTGCGTCGAGGCGATCGTCGAGAAGGGACTGGCCGCCTACCTGGAGGGCCTCAAGCTGCAGGACTGGTGGGTGCGCTGCGACTTCAACTGGAACTCCGCCCTGCACGGCAACGCTGCCCTGGCCGCCCTTGCCGTGCACAACGAGGCCCCCGAGCTGGCCGAGCGAGTTCTGCGGGAAGCCAAAAGGGGGCTGCAGTACATGATCGACGCCTTCTATCCGGACGGCGGCTGGATCGAGGGGGTGATGTACTTCTGCACGGCTCTGGGGCACCTGACCGACTTCGTCTCGGCATACCACCGCTTGAGCGGCGACGACATGGAACTGCTGGCCAACCGTGACGTGCAGGACACCATCACCTGGAAGATGTACATGTGGGGCGGCGACGGGCGGGCCTACAACTTCTCCGACATGAGCGAGGCCCCGGGCGGAGGACTGCCCCAGGTGTACTGGTGGGCCCGGATGCTTGACCGGCCGGACTGGACATGGGACAACGACGTGCGCATGAGCCGGAGCCCTGGACGGGGCGGGCTGTTCGGCGACGTGGAGAGCTTCTGGTACCGCGAGATGTTTCCGGAGCTACGCCCGCCAGAACTGAAGAGGTTGAGGCACTTCAAGGGCATAGACTGGCTGACCTGGCGCGGGGAGAGAACCTGGTTAGCCTTCCGAAGCGGTTTCAACGGGGGCAATCACGACAACGACGACCTGGGGAACTTCATCCTCGGCATCGACCGGGAACGGTTCCTCTGTGACCCGGGCTACGGGCCGAAGAACGCCAGCCAGCACAACTGCATCACCGTGCGGGGGTTCGAACAGACGGACTGTGCAACCGCCCGCATCACGCGCATGGAAGAACTGGACGCGGGCTTCTACGTGTGCTGCGACATCCAGCAGGCTTTTCCCCACGCAACCGTCCACTACGATCGGCACCTGCTGCTGCTCGGCGACGAACACCTTCTGCTTGGTGACGACGTGCAGGGCCGCGACCGAATCCGCACCACCGTCCGCAGCTACCTGCAGACGCGACTGCCCCGCCGGCAGACGGATGAAGGCTGGCGCATTGAGGGGGAGCACAACCGGCTAAGGATAATACACCTGACCGACAGCGGCTTCTTTGAGAGCGACGAATGGTGCGGACGCCGGCGCCGGGACCCTCATATCAACCGGTTTTCATGGAAGAATGCATACGACAGCGTGCACACGGTGCAGTGGACGCTGATGACCTTTGGCGACCCTCAGCTCATATGTGAACTAAACGAACGCGGACTGCGGCTCGAGGTGGACGGACGAACGGTGGTCTTCACCGTACGCAACGGGCGCTTCCACTTCGAGGGGGTTACTTGAGCAGGCGGCTTAACCCAGTCGGTGCCGGCCTACCGCAGTGCTCTGCCAGGCTGATTGCTCGCCAGGAGCGCCGCCATCGCGACGGAAGCAATCTGACTGCTCTTGCGCGCCCAAGGCGGCATAGAGCGACAGCAACCCCGCCACCAAGTAGTAATAGTTGTAGAATGACTGCTTGAGAAAGAGGAAGAGGCCGAACATCCCCAAGGCAGACCACATGATGGTTGCACGCAAGGCCGCCTCACCCCTGCTCTCGCGCAGAATGACCACCAGCCGCCAGACAGCGCCGCCATAGAGTAAAACGCTCACTGCTGTCGCCAGGGGAGAAGCCGTCGGATACGTGCGCAGCAGCACAGCGGCCCAGCTAAGCCCGTCGGGGCGCGGCGCCTTAAGCAGCAGGTCCATCACCACATTCTGGAAGAATGCCCCTGGATGCCACAGGAAGAAGGGTAAGGTCAATACGCCTACGCCGGCCGCCACTCCTGCGATCAGCCTCCAACGGCGCTGCTTGATCGCAAGAGCAACCAGGAACGGCGCACAGAACCATGTCGTCTGCTTGAGCGTTAGGGCCAACGTAAGCGCAACGCCGGCGGCCCACGGAGCGCGATACCACGTAAGCGCAGCCAATACGATGTAGGCCAGTATGAGGCATTCCGGCCAGGCCTGCTCCAGCAGGAAGACCTGGCCGCCGTGGAACCAGAAGATGATGCAGGCCGAGACGGCGGGAAGACAGAGGATGGAAAGTCGCGCGTTGCCACCTGACCGCCTTAAATGCCAGGCGGTCATCAGCAAGCCGGCCGTGATGGCCAGCAGACTGGTCCAACGCGGGTCCAACCCGATAGCAACAACCGGAGCCAGGTGGAGCAGAAGCCCGGGCAGGTAGATATAACGCGGCTCGTAACCATAGCCCGGTTGGCCTGCCTGCTTATAGATATCGCTGTAGACTAACTTGTAGGGATTCTCGCCATCCAGCAGTGCTTGCGTTGCCTCCGTGTTGATGGACCAGACGTCCATCACCGGGTTGGGACTGCCCCTGAGCTCGATGGCCAGAAAGGCGGCGAATGCCACCGCTGCCGCTGCAAACAACACGAACCCCACATGCCGCGAGCGTGCTACCCAACCTGCCGCCAGGAGCCCAAACGCTATGGGTGCGATGGCACGAGCCCACGGCCGCGGCGGTGCATGTGCATAGAGCAGATGCTCCCCTGCGAACAACTCCGCCAGCACGAAGCTGCAGGCAACAACAGCCATGATAGATGTCAGCTTGCCTGTCCTTACCTCGCTGAGATGCTTTGCCAGCCATGGCAGACAACCCAGAACCAGGGTGAGGACTACCAATGAGCCCGGCTCGAACCTGCCCCGCGTTTGCCAGATGGTTTGAACGAACAGGAAGTACACTCCGATACTGGCCGCGCAGAGCAAATCGCCCCGTTGGGTCAGACCTGGGGAGTCCGCACCGGGCGCCGCGCTGTTAGCCATGGGAAACCTCGGAGGCAACGGGATTCAGAAACCGCGGAGTGGCAACAGCAGGCGAAAGGCGGGGTGATCCACAAGCTCCATCTGCACCCACAGAACTTGCGTTCCGATCAGTGCGTAGAAACAAGACCAGACGCCGGCCAGGTAGAATGCGACGCGGAACACCTTGCTGCGGTGCCAGGCCATGTAACCTTTTGCTGCGTAGAGAGCGAGGACTGGCGCAAAACCGATGTACCATCGCATACCGTAGCAGGCCCCGCCGAAGTGTGTCTTTGGCACCAGCGAGTAGTAGGCTACAAGGGCACAAACCACGAAGAGCACGCTCAACGCGGCATAGCCCTGGCCACTACCCGTAACCGGGCGCAACAGGATCAGGCGGCTGTTGCGCGCCTGTTCCCATTCGCGGCTCAGCGATGAACCTACGTCCGCGAGAATCCTGGCAACGCCTACCAGCAGTATGGGGCTGAGCACGAACATGCCGTGCATGCTGAAAAGCGTTAAGAAGCAGTAGCGGGAGCGCGGTATATCCCAGGCATCAGGGCCAGCGCAGTTTGCCCAGTAGCTGTGCGTGTAGTCCCTCGTGCCAGGGATCATCTGCACCGGCAGGATGCTGCCCCACGTAGCGTACTGCACTATGCAGTGCGTCGCCAGCGGCGGCACACTGCCGAGAGCGAAGAAGAGGAGCGGGCGTAGAGAGCGGTTGAAACAGAGCAGGTACATGCCCACGGCGAACCCGAAGAAGACGCCGTGGCCGATGTCCACGACAGTCGCCAGCCCCAACAGAAAGCCGGCCAATGCAGCTTGGCCGTCCCCAATACGGCCCGCACCAGATGGTAGTCGCAGCCCGACGAAGGCAAACAGGATTAGCGCAGCGGTGACAGTGTGATGGTTAATGCTGGTCGAGTAGCTGAGGAACAGGGTTCCGCCCAGGGTAAGCAAGGTTACGAGGTCAGCCTTAAGTGGCGCCACGTGCTGGCCGACGTAGCGCCGGAAGATGTAGAACGTGCACCCCGTCAGGCCACCGACCACCACCCATGTCAGCAATACGAGGGCAACCGGATTGGTGGGGTTGGTCAGGCTGAACTCGACCCCCAGCACGCGGGCGAGCGCCGGCCCGATGGCAAGGATCATAGTGTAGACAGGGGGCTTCGATGAGTAGAAGTGGCCGTCATCCCGGTTGTAGACCATATCAACGAGCGCATGCGTGACGTGCCCTTCGCGCTCGACGAGTCGGTGCGTCAGGGGGCTGCCGTCGATGTGGAACTCGCCACGCAGGGCAAGGCTATCTACAGCAACCAATCGCGACAGCGCGTTCTGGCCCTGGATGCTGCGGTGCGTCAGCCCCAGCAGAACGGCCATTATGGCGGCTGTCAGTAGCAGCGCGTGTCTCCGATGACCGCGTCCATTGCTGCCCGCGCTGGCGGTTCTGCTCATGAACTCTCCCCTGCCAGTGTCCTCTGGGACCGCGCGAAGCCCGGCCCCAGAGCATAGAGAATACCTCCGACCGTCCCCTTCGCGAATGTGAGCAACCGTGCAAGCAGCGCCACGGCCACTGCCTCGGCAGGGGAGATGCCCACCATCGTGAGGCAGAAGGCAATCGCCCCTTCTCTAAGTCCGAGCGCCCCAAGACTGATCGGCACTGAACTGACGACGCTGACGACGACCACTGCCCAGAGCATAGGGGCTAAAGACACGCTCTGGCCCACGCTGGCGACCAGGAGCATGAACAAAGAAGCCCGCAGCACGTGGAAAGTAAACGAGATAGCCATAACAGAAGTCATCAGGGCTGGCCTCTCGCCGTAGGCCCTCAGGTTTTGCCAGACGCGCCATAGGAAGCAGCTCGGGCGAGCCCGGCGGCGTCGACGCAGCCACAGGCCGATGGGCCCGGCCATCCATGTGTATGCCGCAAGCAATGCAAGTAAGGCAATGCCGCTGCCGGCGATGACGGGCCAGCGAAGCCAGACCATGCCGAAATCGGACAGTACCCGGGGCGCTAGCAGTGCAATCGTCCACGCCATCGCCCAGACGGCCCCCAAACCACTGGCCCGCTCCAGAGCGACCGCAGTCCCGGCTGAGGCAAGTGATCCGCCACGTCTCGCAAGCGCGCCCACCTTGACAGCGTCACCGCCGATGTTGGTGGGCAGGAAGTTGTTGAAGAAGCCGCTTACCAAGTAAAGCCGCACCGTCTCGGGCAGGCCCATGTCTGGCGCGTGGTCACGCGTCAGCGCGTGTAACTTGACGGAGGACAGAAGGTCGAGTCCTAAGCTGAGCAGAAACCCGGCTGCGAGCGTGGGCACAGAGACTCGTTGGAGCACTGACCAGAACTCGCGCAGATTCACCCAGGACAACAGAAGGATGAGAAGAGCCAGGCCGAACAGAGCACGAATGCATGCTCGGAACCTCCTCCGGGGCTCAGTGGCTGAAGCCTGAAGTTCCATCTAACTCACCTACAGGTAGCCGATATCCCGCAATCGCTCTCGACGTTCTCGCTGCTCCTGCTCCGTCAGGTCGCTGCTCCGCGCAGGGCCGGGCTCCCACTGACCACAGCAGACCGGCTCCCGACCTGCGTCCGCAAGTCGTCCTTCACGCAGGGCTTCCTTCAGCACGCGTCCGTCCATATGGCGTGGTGCCAGCACTCCCTGGTTGCGCAGTACTGTCGGGGCCACGTCAACGATGCTCAAGCCCCTTAGCTGCCCAGCGTTCCGGAATGACGGCCCGGCGGCGCAGAACATGCCGTTCATCCGGTGATTGGCCCAGCGGTTCTTCTGGATGTTGTCGATGACCAATTCAGGTCCCGACGAGAGCAGCGGGTAGGCGATCGTGCGCCAGTCGTCCATGACGAGGAACATGTCGGGCGCGTGAGCCGTGTGCGGCCCATGATAGATGTCGTCGCCGAACAGCACGTCCGTTACCATCGGTTCGTTGGCATGCGGGTCACGCAGTTCCTGCCGGAGAGCCGAGACGACCTCCTGCCTTAGGGTTTGCAGGCGATGGCGGTCGGCTTTCGCATGTGCAGTGAAGTGCAGTTGGCCCATGTGGCCCCGCGAGTAGCAGACGGTGCGCTCCCAGTCCACGTCACCGAAACCGCCCATGGTCCCGATCACGCGATTGCGGAGCCCCTTCGGAGCACGGCACACAAGAGGGTCGAGGCCGAGGCGCTCAAGCATTGCCATTACTGTTGCAGGAGTCATGCCCGCTTGGCGGGCCAGACGCTTCAGGCGGCAGATAGCGTTTCTTTTCAGCTTCAGGTAACCGTGATCCATCAGGAAGTTGTTCAGGTTCACCATCCTGGTGACAGGGCCGAATCCGTGGTCGGAGACCAACACCACGTCCGTGTCACGACCCGTGACCCGGAGTATCTGCGCGATCAGTTCATCGACGGTCCGATATGCTCTAAGAACAGCGTCCCGCAAACGCTGATCAGCTCCGTCGTGTGCTGGATGCGATGTGTCCATGTAGTGCCAGAAGAAGTGGCTTACAACATCGACAATGTCGAAGACGACCATGAAAACGTCGAACTCCTGTTCGTGGCAGAGCTGGGCGGAGAACGCCGCCACGGTGCGGTTACTGTGTTCAACTGCGTCCAGGAACTCCAACGGACGTGTAGGTCGGTAGTCTTTGCGGTCGCACTGCCACCATTGCCGCCCCGTAGCCCGCTCCAGCCGCTGAATCAGACCCACGGGATGCGCGCTGCGGTCGGGGTCGGAAGGGCTCAGGCAGCCCGCGATCATTACGCCGTTGACCGGCTCCGGGGGGAAAGTAACAGGCACATTGACAGCCCCAACGCGGAGACCGGCACGGCTGAGAAGTCGCCACAGCGTCGGCTGTTGTATCGCGCTCGCGTCGACCACTTCTTCGGATGAGGGATCAGCCACCAGGAAGTCGTACACGCCGTGCTTGCCGGGATTGCAGCCGGTCATGAAAGACGACCAGGCGGCAGCAGTGATGGGCGGGTACGTGGTCATCAACTCGCCCCAGCAGCCCTGCGTCATCAAGCTCTCGATGGCAGGAAGGTAGCCTGCCCGAGCCGCCCCAGCAGCAATGTCCCAGGTGCCTCCGTCGATACCTACAATCAGGAGTTTGCCCACTGTCGCCTCCTCATCGGTTTGGCCGCCCGTTGTTGGTTTCCAGCGTATGTGCCCGAGGACTGGCGAAACACTTCGAGGTACCGCGCGGCGATATTTCCGCATGCATAACGGCCGAGCAACCGCAGGTTCTCCTGACACATGGCGTGCCGCAGTGCGGGCCTTTCCAGCAGTTCGCGAACCGCCTCTGCCAGGCATCCCTCGTCGTTGGACTCGATCAATCGGGCGTTCTTGCCGTCTTGAATGAGATCTGTGTTTCCTCCACCTCCCGTGGCAACGATTGGCAGACCGGCCGCCATAGCCTCGTGGAGCACATTCCCGAAGCCCTCATGGTGCGAGGAAAGCAAGTACAGGTCCGCAGCGCGCAGATAGCGGTACCTATGCCTCTCGTCGACGAGACCTGTGAACAGCACCCTTCCGAGAAGGCCCTCACGTTCCGCAAGGCGGCCGAGTTGACCTCGCAGCGGACCGTCGCCCACGATGATGAGCCGCACGCTTCGGGACAGATGCGGCAGGCTGCGGATCAGCCCGTGATATCGCTTCCCCGCTACCATCCGCCCCACCGACACCAGATAGAAGGCCTTCGGGTCGAGCCCGAGCTGGACCCGCGCATCCGCCCGCTCCTCCGTCAACCATTCCCGCGGGGGCGGGTCGAAGGGTAGGGGCACGGTATGCAGCCGCGGGCGCAGGTCGAATCCGTAGTTGCGGAGTGTGTGCAACTCGACACCTGCCGATCCAGCCACCACGGCGTCGGCTCGGCTGAGTACCTCGCGAACGATCCACCGCGTGGCGAAGCAGTGGCGTGGCGAGGACCTCCTCCGGGGGTGGTAAACGTCACCGCAATAGACCGAGACCACGTGCGCCAAGCCACGCGTTGCTGCCACAGCCAGACCCAGCGGCCCCGATGGAATCGCGAAATGGGTATTGACGATGTCGTACTGCCGACTGCGGCAGAGCTCGAGCGCGGGTAACAGGCCGGAAACGGGATACGATAACAACGAAGGCAGGGATGCGCGGCTGAGACTGCGCCTGCCGACGACAGGGACTCGGATAACGTTGACGCCGGAGATGTTCTCCCTCCGAGGTAGACCCGGTGTAGCTGAAGTCACGTAGTCAACACAATGGGCCTGGGCCCACGCTTCTGACAGCTTCAGGGATGCGACTTTGCCCCCCCCGCCAACGGGAGGCATCTCGTAGTTGAGGACCAGGATGTTCATCGTCTCCCCGCGCTGCCGGCGTTAGTCTGAGAGCATGCCGTCATGCGCAACTCAGACGTCCGTTCCCCGCCCTGCCCCTGCTCGCCGTAGTGGATGCGGCGCACCGCGTACGTTCGCCGGCCCTGCGATTCGTGGTAGGTTCGGGTCAGAATCTCCATCATCAGGCCCATCAGCAGAAACTGTACGCCGATGAGCAGGAGAGTTACGCTCAGGTAGAGCAACGGGTTACCGGTCATATCGGTGCCGACCAGCGCTTTCTGCGCGCCGACGCCGACGAGGACGAAGAAGGCCATCAGCAGCGAGGCGAACCCCGCCTTGCCGAAGAAGTAGAGGGGCTTGGTGAGGTAGTTCATCATGAACTGTACGGTGAGCAGATCCAGTAGCACGTGAAAGGTGCGGCCGAGCCCGTACTTGCTCCGACCTGCCGTCCGGGGTCGATGATTGACAGGAATCTCGGTCACGCGCCCGCCCACCCACCGGACAAGAGCGGGTATGAAGCGGTGCGTCTCGCCGTACAGCCGCACGTCGCGCAGCACATCCCGGCGGTACGCCTTCAATGAGCACCCGTAGTCGTGCAGTCGCACTCCGGTGACAGCGCTGATCAGACGGTTAGCAAGACGACTGGGTATGGTGCGCAGCCATCCGTCCTTGCGCTCGCGTCGCCAGCCGCTTACCACGTCGTAGCCGGGATGTTCCTCGAGCTTGGCGAGCAACCGGGGAATGTCTCGCGGGTCGTTCTGCAGGTCGCCGTCCATGGGCACGATCACGCCCGCGCGCGCGCGGTCAAACCCGGCCTCGAAAGCGGCTGACTGTCCGAAGTTGCGCCGCAGCTCGACGATGCTTACTCGCCTGTCCCCCGCAGTCACCCGCTCCAGCACCTCCAGTGTGGCGTCGGTGCTGCCGTCATCGACGAACACAAGCTGGTAGTCCAGACCCGCCTGTACCATCGCGTCGGTGATGTCCCGGTAGCATCGAGAAGCGCTCTCCTGCTCGTTGAACATCGGCACAACGATGGAAACCTCAGGCTCCCGGTCTATGTCGGCCGCCTGACCGAAATTCGTCCCCATGATGGCTGCTCCACGTCTGGGATTGCCGCGCGCCGGTTTCACTTGCCGACACGCGTACGAGAAGTGAACACATTACACCCAGGGGATTCGGAGCAAGCCCCATGCCACGCAGAAAGCGAGCCGAGACGGGTCAGGCACCGCCGCCGGTGAGACGACGGACGAAGGCGACGATCGGCTCGCGGTACGCCCAAGCCAACGCAGCGACCAGAACCACAGCGCCGACCTCCAGAATATAGGGGATCAGCCGTTTCAGGGCACGCCGTCGCCGGAATGAACGACGCTCCTGGTCATAGTGCTCTACCAGATTGTGCAGCTTCTGGTGAGTGACAGAAGCCTGGGTCTTCGCGGCCGCCCGGGGGGCGCTGGCGTAGTCACGAGGGAACTCCCGGCTCAGTTCCAAGAACGCCGCCGCCGGTTGATAGTCATCACGGCTGCCTGCCCGGCGAACGGGGCTCTCGCGCTTGACGGCTCCCTTACGGATGAGCTGGCGCAACTCAGGGACAGAGAAGCGGCGCTTCTCCAGCCGACCGTCGATCGGGATCTTGACGTCCCACAGCGTCTCAGCCTGCCTTGGGCGCTCCAGGCCGAGCTCACGGGCGACGTTGCGCGGCTCCAGGCATTCCGCTCGGATGATGCGGCACACTTCGGAGGCACTCTGAATACGATCATCCGGATCCTTTGCCATCATCCGGTCGACCGTTCTTGAGATGGGGCGTGGTGTGCCGGGCGTCTCTCGCACGAGAGGCTTGAGGGGTTCAGTTGTGTGCTTATGCATGAGCTGCAGAGCTGTCTCCGCCTCGAACGGCGGATGGCCGGCGATAGCATGGTACCAAGTCGCACCGAGGGAGTAGATATCGCTCCGCTCATCGGCGCGGTGGGCGTCGGTTGTCTGCTCGGGTGCCATGTAGAAGGGCGTGCCCAGGCTCGTACCCGTTCGCGTAAGGGCTGTCTGCTCGGAGTCTATCTGCCTGGCAAGCCCTAGGTCAGCTAGTTTGGCGACGCCTTTCCGAGTGAGCATGATGTTAGCGGGCTTTATGTCGCGATGGACGAATCCGTGCTCGTGAGCGTATGCCAGGCCCTCCGCCACCTGCAAAACGAGCCTGGTGGCCTGCAACGGCGGCAGCGAGCCCTTCTGCTCAATGATCTCATCTAAGGAGGGACCGTTCACGTACTCCATCGCGAAGTAATAACTGCCCTGTTGCTCGCCGACCTCCAACCCCTCGACGATGTTGGGATGGCGCAGCTTGCAGGAGGCCTGCGCCTCGCGGAAGAAGCGCGTCAGGTAAGTCCGCTGCTTGGCCAGGTTCGGGGCAAGCACCTTCACCGCCACACGCTCGCCATCAGGCCCTCTGCCAGCGTAGACTGCCCCCATACCCCCCTCGCCGAGCATATACAGCAGCTCGTAGGAGCCCAGCTTGTCCGTCTTCAGGTCGCCGGCTGCGCGGGCCAGCCTCTCTGCGGCGTCGGCGTCCAGCATGTCCTGCAGCACGGCACAGTCCCAAAGCGGGATGCGACTACCTTGTTCGCGTTTGGCTTTCTGCATCTGCACGCAGTCGGCGAGCTGCTCCTCAGTCAACGCGCCCCTCTTGACGGCAAGCAGCGCAAAGCGCCTTTCCTGCGGCGTAGCCATGGCCAAGACCCTTCTGCCGAGCTGCAGTGTCCTCTGGAGGTATTCTAACGCCGGGGGGCCGCGTGTCAACGCCAGTTCATGCAACGAACTGGTTCATAGCTCCCGGCGGCGCTCCTGCCCTGGCTGCTGGGGGGGGCGCCCTGCCCGTATCCTCTGTCGCTTGCGCACCAGCAGCGTCCCTGCTCGGTTTGCCGGGAATGCTCAGCGTGCGGGACCCTGGCGCTGCAGGTAGTCTGCAAGGGTGGTGAAGCTCAGACCTTCGCGTGCCGCCAGTTCTCGCAGAAAATGGCCAAGACGCGCGATGCCGTCAACGTCGCGTCTATCAAGTGGCTGGTTGTTCTCGGAGACGGTAAGGTGCCACGGGTGCCACGCGAACTGCAGCAGCCCGCCGGCGTATGCTTTGGCCGGCTCCACGAGGGCAAGATAGTCGGCCTCGCACCTGTTTCCCTCGAAGAGTTGCCAGAGATAGCCGGATATCGTTTTGCCCCTCTGGTCGCGCCAGAGCGAAAGGGCAAGCTCGCGGACTGCCGTCCCGCGTAGCGCATAGGGAGTCAACGGCCATTCACAGGACGGTCGCCGAGTCTCGCTCGCGTCGTAGTCGAAGCCGAGCCGTTCGAGCACTATGGTCAGCTCATCGGTCAGGACGCAGTATGGCGCGCGAAAGCCCGTAGCCGGCAGACCGAACACCTTCTCGTGGCTTTTCTGCGCCCTCTTCAGAACCGCCATAGTCGCGTTGAGGTCGAGCGGGGCTCCGCTGCCGCGCCCAGAAAAATCTTCGTGCTGATACGAATGGTTGGCATGCTCGAACCGTTCGCATCCCTTCAGCCGGTCGAGCATGGCTGGCGCCTTATGGCGGAGGGTCTCCAACGAGCGCGCTTCCCAGAAGAAAGTCGCTGGCAACTGAAGCGCATCCAGTTGGTGCGCCGTCTGACGCAGGCCCTCCAGGCAAGCGTCTAACCGGGCCCCACCTCGGTGGTCTCCAGCAGTAACTGCGTCGGGACGCCCCGGCACAGCACGATTGGCATCCGGGTCAACGTCGATGGTCAGCGCGACGAACAAAGCCTGTGCCCCGCTCATACTTCGTACACCTCACAACGTATGGTGCCGGGACGGGTCAAAGCCTGGAAGCTCTGCAGTCCATTCTACGTCAGCAGACCAGATGACACAATGAGGCGCCGCGCTGAAGCGACCGATTTGACAGTCCGGCGCTGCTGCCTCTACAATCGCTCCACTTCCTTCCAACAGCACCCATAGGGACAAAGTATGGCTGACAAGCTGGTCATTGTAGAGTCGAATGCGAAAGCGAAGACCATATCACGCTACCTCGGCAAGGGCTACGATGTCCAGGCATCGCGTGGCCACGTGCGCGACCTGCCGAAGAACCAGTTCGGGGTAGATGTGGACAACGATTTCGCGCCGACCTACCGCGTAATGCCGGGGAGCCGCAAGATTGTCGGGCACCTGCGCAAGGCAAGCGAAGGAGCCAGCGAAGTCTTTCTCGCCCCCGACCCTGACCGCGAAGGCGAAGCCATCGCCTGGCACCTTAAGCACGCGCTGAACCTCGGAGATGAAAGGGCGAAGCGAGTCACCTTCAACGAGATCACCCGCGACGCCGTCCGCCAGGCCTTTCGCCATCCGCGTACGATAGACAAGAATCTTGTCGACGCTCAACAGGCCCGCCGGATACTGGACCGCATCGTCGGCTACGAACTCAGCCCTCTCATTAGCCGTAAGATTGTGCGGGGTTTGAGCGCCGGCCGAGTTCAGAGCGTGGCGCTGAGATTGGTAGTGGACCGCGAGCGCGAGCGGGAGGCGTTTGAGCCGGAGGAGTACTGGGAGATCATCGCCATGTTGTTGCCCGAGGGCGCCGAGGAAGCCTTCGAGGCGAAGCTGGTTCGCTTCCGGCACGAGGACCTCAGCATTGGCAGCGAAGAGGAGGCAAACAAGGTCCTGGAGGCCCTTGCCGACTACACCTGTATAGTCCGGACCATCGAAAGCCGCAAGACCGCCTCGAAGCCACCTCCCCCCTTCCGCACCTCGACCATGCAGCAGTCGGCCAACAACCGCCTCAGTTACAACACTTCCCAGACCATGCGGATAGCCCAACGACTGTACGAAGGCATCGACATCGGTGCGGAGACCGTCGGGCTCATTACCTACATGCGCACTGATTCGGTGCAGATATCAGAGCAATCCCTCGGCGCCGTTCGCGACTTCATAGGCAACGAGTACGGTGCCGATTACCTGCCAGCGGAGCCAAACTCCTTTCGCAACCCCCGTGGCGCGCAGGCGGCCCATGAGGCCATTCGACCAACTGACGTGAAACGCCCCCCGCAGGACATGAAGCCGTATCTCTCCGACCGTGAGCTCAGACTCTACGAGCTGATCTGGCGACGGTTCGTCGCCAGCCAGATGGCGCGTGCGCGCTATGAAGTCACGACGGTCGAGGTGGAGGCCGGACCGGGCATCTTCCAGGCGAAAGGGCGGCGCACTCTGTTCCCGGGTTACATGCGCGTTCTGAGGCCCAGGCGCGATGTTGGCGACCAGGAGCTTCCTGCAATGGAAGAGGGGCAGGAGCTGCGCCTGCAAGAGCTGGTCCCCAGCCAGCATTTCACCCAGCCGCCGCCCCGCTACACAGAGGCGAGCCTGGTGAAGGAACTGGAGAAGCAGGGCATAGGCCGACCAAGCACATACGCACCGACCATCAGCACGCTGCAGCGACGCAACTACGTTACACGGGAGGGACGCGCTTTTGCCCCTACCGACCTCGGCTGCGTGGTTACCGACTTGCTGGTCGAACACTTCCCCCGTGAGATGGACGTGCAATTCACCAGCCATATGGAGGCGGAACTCGACGAAATCGAGGAAGGCAAACGAGATTGGCGCAGCACTTTGCAGGAGTTCTATGATCAGTTCCGGGAGGACCTGGAGCGCGCCCGTAGCGAGATGAAAGCTGCTGCAGACGACGAGGCCGATGAGGTCGGTCAATGCCCCGAATGCGGGAAAGAACTGGTCGTGCGCTTCGGCCGCCACGGCAGCAAGTTCATCGGCTGCACTGGTTTCCCCGAATGTCGGTACACCAGTAGCCTCGAAGCGGAGGGGGAGCAGCCGGTAGAGAGCGAGCACATGTGTCCGAAATGCGGTTCGCCCCTTCTGATTCGTAAGGGTCGGCGTGGTCGGGAGTATCTGGCCTGCTCAGCCTATCCGCAGTGCAGTTGCATCATGGGCCTCGACAAAGAGGGCAATCCGGTCGAGCTCGCCCCCCGAACCAATACCAGCTTCAGTTGTCCACGCTGCGGCGCCGATATGTTCGTCGAGGACGATACCGAAAAGGAGGAACTCGTCTGCAGTCGCTGCCGCAACCGCGTTCCCATGCTCGATGTCGAGGAGGCACTCAGGCAAACGGCACTTCCCGAGGACGAACCTATCGCCCTCTGCCCTGAATGCGAGGCACCCATGCAGTTGCGTCGGAGCCGTCGGGGGCTATTCCTGGGCTGCTCCCGGTACCCCGAATGCAAGGGAACGATGAACCTGGATAAGGATCGACTGCCCGTACCCCAACCCACCCTCGAGGAGTGTGAACAGTGTGGCCGGCCGCTTATCATGCGCTGGGGTAAGTACGGCCGGTTTCTCGCGTGCAGTGGTTTCCCCAAGTGCCGCAACTCCTGGCGGATACCTGGGAAACTGAAAGACTGCCCGCAAGCGAACTGCGACGGACACTTGATTAAGAAGGTCCGACCCGAGGGCGAAACCTATTGGGGCTGCACCCGATATCCCCAGTGCGACCACACAAAGCCCATTGAAGCCTGCCATACCGATGACTGAGCGCTGAGCAGTGGAAAGGCGGCCCCTTTCGGAGCCGCCTTCATGGGAGGAACGAGCCCGGCGCTCAACGCGCCGCTTCGGCCAGCCGCAGACTGACGTAGTGATCCGTGCGGCCGGGCCGGAAGGTCGCAACAAACTCCGCCGCCTCAAACAGCGATAGGATCTTGTCCAGTGCCTCCAGCTCCGCCTGAGCGCGGCGAGCGGGCTTCCCCTCCTCCTTCACTGCGCGCTGGACAAGGAAAGCCCTGTGGTCGGCGATCATCCGGCGGATCTGTGGCGCTGACAGGTGGGCCACTGAGAATGGGGTGCCGGCGTAGCCGGCGGCGATGGCCTCACCACTGGCCTGCTTGGCCGCTATCTGCTGGGCCAACTCGAGCGAAGTTGCAGCTACCCAGTAGTCGCCTACCATGCCGAAGGTCGGGCTGAGCTTCGTCCACGGCCCTGGCGCGTCGGAACGCACCGTGTTCAGGTCGACGCCTCCGTAGCTCGATTTCGTCACGTGTATTGAGTGTGGCCCTTCGGCACTGGCGAACACAGCCACGGCGCCGACAATGCTCTCCGCAGCAATGGGGATATGCGCCGTCTCATCCAGCTCGATGGCGACGGCAGCCGAAGGAAGGCCGCCTGCCTCCATCGACGGCACCACGAAGACCCCCACTTCCTCCCCCAGCTCCTCGAAGAGCTTCTGCCTGGTCCGTACGCCTCCGATCATGCTGACCAGTTGGTCCAGCGCACGCTGCAATTGCTCGGCACCTTCGGGGTCGGCCCGCAACAGCGCGTCGGCTACCCATTGCCACGCACCCTCGGGATCGCTTTGCCGCGCACCGACGAGGGCTGCTCCCTCGGGGGCAAGATCTGTTACGTCCATCCGCTGCCCGGAGTGCGGCAACACGGCCTGTAGCGGCGCCGGCATGCGCTGACCTTCGTAGGCGAAAGTTAGCTGGGCGTGCAAGCCCTGATCGGCCCGAACGGAGAGGACCGCAAACCGGGTAAGCGGCATCAGTTCCGCCATACGGGCTTGCACCGCTGCTGCCAGTGCCCGGCCCTGCCCCTTCGGCCGGAAGGCATTCAGCATCTCAGAAAGGGCTTGCAGTGTAGCCCCGGGCGCGTAGGCCATCGCTGCGGCATCCTCCGGCACCATGCGGGCCGCTGCGGCGTAGTCGCGCGAGGATGCGATGGCCTGAGCGTGGCCACTGAGAACGTCGACGACCTGGTGCACGGCTGGTAGGTCTTCACTCACGACCAACATGTCGCCAACGACAGCGTGATAGCGCTGCTTACCATTCTGCTGCAGGACCGAACGGATAGTTGTGCCACCGTGCGTGCTCTGCGACTCCGTGCGCAGGTTGCCCATATTGCGCTCGACTTCGAGGAAGTCCGCGACGGCCCGACGCAGGGAGCCAGCGCTGCGGCCCTGTATGACGATCGCACCCACGTCATCCGGCAGGCCTATAAGGGCAGCCTCGCGCCCCAGCAAGTCGCCAGCCAGTTTGCGCAAGTTAACGCCCGTCTGCGCCTCGAACTGCTGAAAGTTCATGCGTGCCAAGTCAAGCCCGGCAGCGACTTCGGGCATGAAGGAGGGGTCCTGCATCTTCTCCAACAGCCGACTCTCAACCAACCGGTCCCACTGGCCGGCCGGGTCGTGAACCTTGACGACAAGAACAGCGTCCGCCGGAACAGCGTCCTCAACCGCTGCCCAAACCGGCCCAGTGACCAAGCTGGCCACCGTGAGCACAGCAACTGCCAGCATCGTGTTCCACTTCCGCAACGTACTCATTCCGTGATCTCCTCTCCGTTGACGGCATCAGGCCCGGCGAGGCCATCCGACCAGACTGCGAGGCCCGGCAAAAGCTTAAGCGTACGGGTAGACAGGTCCGGCACGACGACGCGAGCGTCCGCTATCTCCTTCAGTGGTCCAGTTCCGACCTCCACGGCTGCCGAGCCGGCCGACATGGCGCCGGCAAGCGCCGCTCGAAGGTGGGAGAGTAACGCTGCTTCGGACTGACGAAGCGCGAGGGTCACCTGCGCTGTCTGTGGCCTATCGGGAGCAGACTGCGAACGTATGCCCACTCCTACGGCGACGACCAGCAGCGCAGCAGCGGCAGCCGCAACTGGCCAGAGGCGCCAGATTCGCCGGCGCCTGCGGCGAGCGCGGACCTGCTCAAGAAGGACGTCCACGTCGACCCGCTCGGCCTCTCTCTCAAGGTACGCCCGCACGAGTCCTTCCATGTCTTCCGCGCGATGCGTCATCTCAGCCCTCCCGGCAGTCGTTCGCCCATTCGCTCCCTGAGTCGCGTGCGTCCGCGATGTACCAGCACCCCGGCGTTCTGCGAAGACACAGCGAGCATCTCCGCGATATCGCTCAGTGTGTGACCCATCGCCTTCAGCTCCACCGCCGCCCGCTGCATCTTCGGCAGTCGCCGCAGCTCAGCCCCCACCGTGTCAAGGAGCTGGCGCGAACCCACCTCCTCGGCCGGATCTGCCGCTTCAGCGTTTGGCACCACCTCGTAGAGAGAGCTGCCTTCGCTTTCGCGGTAGTCGAGGCTCAAGGTGTCTCGCCCTCGCGAGCTCCTGTTAATGCACGCGTTGGTGATCGAACGGAACATGAGCTTCTCCCCGTCTTGCAGCAGGTCGTACTCCTTGTGCGCCAGCAATCTACAGATGACGCCCTGCACTACGTCCTCGGCGGCGTCCGGTCGAGGCAACAAAGTGCGCGCATAGGCGACGGCCCGGGGCACCACGCTCCGGAGCCAACCGTCGAGCCTATTGTCTGCACGTGGCGCCATATGTTCGGCCTTACCGGAAACCTGTCTGTAAGCAAGAACACGGAACGGGCCCGGATTTTACAGGGAATCCTGTGGTGAGGTGCACCACGACCATACAGCAACACAGCGATAGGTCGGATAAAACGGGCGGGCATCCAACCGCGGCACTCAGCGGCGCCCAAGCCGACGATGTAGCGGGCCTATTGCGCAGATCCGTCGACCACGCTCAGGAACTCTCGTGCTGCCTCGCGCGCGTCGCGCAGGTACTCAGGGTGGTCCTTGATATCCTTGCGTGCGTCGAGGTGCATGTAGTACCGCACCGTGGGGCAGCCCATGTTCAGAGCGTACATCCACGTCTTCACCACCGTTGTGGTGTAATCATAGTAGCGTTCGCGATCCATCGCGCCGATGCACAGGAACATGCCGTAGCGGCGCGGCTCTGGCGGCGCCTTCAAGATGTAGCGACGCGCCCAGAAACACTGGAACCGGTCGATCATTACCTTTAAGTGACCGGGCACGTTGGTGAAGTAGATGGGCGATGCGACAACGATGTGGTCCACCTCGCAGAAAAGGCTGTAGAGGTCGGTCAGTTCGTCGTTCTGGATGCAGCGACCCGTCTCGAAACATGCGTTGCAGCTCAGGCACGGGGAGGCCGCGAGTTGCTTCGGGTAGAGTATATGGATGTCGTCCCCGCGCTCGCGGAAGACGTCGAGACAAGCATCAAGAATCGTGTCGCTGTTGCCCCTGCGTCGCGCGCTACCCCCTATGGCCAGTATGGCCGCCACTGCCGCACCTCCTTGCCGTTCAATCCTGGGCCGCCGTCACATATCGGGTCGGATCGGGAACCCCGGCTTCCTCGAAACCACGCCTGCGCAGTCGACAAGCGTCGCATCGCCCACAAGCGAGCTCCGCGTCCTCCGGGTCATAACAGCTTATCGTCAGGGAGTAATCGACGCCCAGCTCAATGCCACGGCGGATTATCTCCGACTTGCTCAAGCCGATGAGCGGGGCCTCTATGCTGGGTGGTCGCTCCTCCACCGCCCGTCGCGTTGCAAGATTCGCCACGCCTTGAAATGCCTGCACGTACTCCGGACGGCAGTCGGGATAGCCACTGTAGTCGAGCGCATTGACGCCGATGAAGACGGCATCGGAACAGGTGACCTCAGCGTAACCGAGAGCAAAGGCCAGGAAGATGGTGTTCCTCGCCGGCACGTACGTAACCGGTATGTCATCCGTACTATCGCGGTCTCGAGGTACCTCAATGCCCACATCGGTTAGCGCGGATCCACCCAGCTTGCCGACCGGGATGTCGAGCAACAGGTGATCGGCGGCGCGCAGGTTCTTTGCCACCCTTCGGGCCGCGCGAACCTCCGCGTCGTGACGCTGCCCGTAGCGAAAGCTTAAGGCGAGACATGTCCAGCCCGCATCGCGCGCAATCGCCAGCACTGTCGCAGAGTCGAGCCCCCCGCTTAACAGAACCACGGCGCGCCTGGTCTTCTCCGCTTCCATCAGGCTTCACGATAAGCCCTAAGGCCTTCGCGCGCAACGGCGAAGGTCACCTGCCGTGCTTGCAGACGGCGCAGCCCGACTGTATAAAGGTATGCGCATTCGACGGAGAGGGTTACCAGGTGAAGAAGGCACTCGTGACCGGCATAACCGGCCAAGACGGCTCATACCTGGCTGAACTGCTGCTCGAGAGGGGCTATGAGGTCCACGGCATTATCCGCCGGGCGTCGACCTTCAATACGGAGCGCATCGACCACATCTACCAGGACCCCCATGAATCGGGCCGGCGCCTGCACCTTTACTACGGTGACCTCGTCGACGGCAGCAACATTGCACGGCTTGTCGAGAGAATCGCGCCCGACGAGATCTACAACCTTGCCGCCCAGAGCCACGTGCATGTCTCCTTCGACCAACCCGTCTACACCACCGACGTGGACGCCCTTGGCACGCTGCGCCTGCTCGAAGCTATCCGCGAGGCGCGCGTCGAAACGCGCTTCTACCAGGCCTCGACCAGTGAAATGTTCGGCCAGGTCGCCGAGACGCCGCAGAACGAACACACCCCCTTTCACCCCCGCAGCCCGTATGGCGCCGCCAAGGTCTTCGCCCATCACGTCACGGTCAACTACCGCGAAGCATATGGTCTGTTCGCATGCAGTGGCATTCTATTCAACCACGAGTCGCCCCGGCGAGACCCACGGTTCATCACCCGGAAGCTTTCCCGGGCTGCCGCGCGAATCCGGGCCGGAATGCAGGAGGCTGTCTACGTCGGAAACCTGGAAGCCCACCGCGATTGGGGGTACGCACCGGAGTACGTCGAGGCCATGTGGATGATGCTGGATGCGGACGATCCCGGTGACTTCGTGATCGCCACCGGCGAGACGCATTCCGTGCGCGAGTGCGCCGAGGTCGCTTTTGCCGTCGCAGGTTTCGACCTCGAATGGCGGGGCGACGGATTGGATGAGACCGGGGTAGATAGCGGCTCGGGGCGACCCCTGGTGCGTATTGATCCGCGGTACTTCCGACCGGCCGAGGTCGACCTGTTACTTGGCGACGCCAGCAAGGCGAAGCGGCTGCTCGGCTGGGAACCGGAGGTCAGATTCGATGAGCTGATGCGCATCATGGTGGAAGCAGACATCCAACTTATTGACGAAGGCGGTGCCTGAGCCCGTGAGCTGGTGGGAAGGCAGAAGGGTCTGTGTGACCGGTGGCGGCGGATTCCTGGGCTCCCACGTGGTGGATCAGCTCCGCCCGCTCAATCCGCCCACCATCTTCGTGCCTCGCAGCGCTGAGTACGACCTGCGCGAGCGGCAGGCCATCCGCCGGATGCTCGCAGATAGCCACGCCGATGTCGTAATCCACCTGGCCGCCTCTGTCGGAGGTATCGGCGCCAACCGCGAGAACCCGGGCCGTTTCTTCTACGACAATGCTGTGATGGGCGTTGAGATGATCGAGCAGGCGCGGGCATTCGGCGTTGAGAAGCTCGTCCTGATCGGGACCGTATGCTCCTATCCGAAGTTCACTCCGATCCCCTTTCGCGAGGAGGACCTCTGGAACGGTTATCCGGAGGAGACCAACGCGCCGTACGGCATTGCCAAGAAAGCGCTCCTTGTCCAGGCACAGGCGTACAGGGAGCAGTACGGGTTGGACGCCATCTACCTGATACCGGTGAATCTCTACGGGCCCCGGGACGACTTCGACCCCGCCACCAGCCACGTCATCCCGGCGCTTATCCGTAAATGCATCGAGGCCCGCAACGACGGCCGGGACGCTATCACCGCCTGGGGCACGGGCACACCAACCCGCGAATTCTTGTTCGTCGAAGATGCTGCCCGGGCGATCCTGCTGGCCACCGAGGGCTACGATGAGCCGGAACCCGTCAACCTGGGTTCGGGACGCGAGATCGCCATGCAAGAGCTGGGCGTCGTCATTGCCGAGCATACTCGCTTCCGGGGTCGCATCGACTGGGATACGACGAGACCGGATGGTCAACCCCGTCGGATGCTTGACACCTCCCGCGCGCGAACTAAATTCGGCTTCGAGGCGACAGTGTCATTGCGAGAGGGTCTGGCACGCACCATTGAATGGTGCGAGGCGCACTGCGACTGGGCCGCCAGAGACCAAGGGTAGTGGCGGCATCAGGCTTCCGGCCGCGTCCGGCTGATTCATTCGCAGCTTCCTGCCGAGGGAGCTTCCACCGCGAGACCACACGCCAGCGCACCGGTGTGCTCATGCCACGGCCAGCGAACGCCAGGCCCCACGCCGGAGGAGCGACGAACCGAGCGAGTCGTCGACGTCCTGGTGGCTGAACCAGACCAGTCCCTGGTGCCCCTGGGGCGGTTCTGATGCGCCGAAAGCAGGGCAACGGCCCCACTGCCCGCATGGCGAACCAGCACCTTGCCCCCGGCTTATGATCAACGCAAGTGCTTTGGCCGGCAGCGGTTGTGTTCTCGCGCGAAGTTGCCGTATAATAGCCTCACGCTGACGGAGAGGACCGTGGGACAGCAGATACCCAAGAAATTCGGCAAGTGTGCACTCGTCAAACCCCTGGGCAAGGGGGCCACGGCGGTAGTGTACCTGGCCCGGCACGAGGGGCTCGGCATTCCCGTGGCGGTGAAAGTCTTGCGTCGACGCCTCTCGCGCAGCCGTCCCGAATACGCTGAGCGTTTCCTGCGAGAGGCCCGCATGGCCGCCTGGCTCGAACACCCCAATATTGTTCGGGTGATCGACTGTGGTATCCAGCAGGGCTATCACTACATGGTGATGGATTACGTCGACGGTCCCAACTGCCTGCAGATGCTGCAGGAGGGGGAGAACGGCATGGACTGGCAGGAGTCCGTGCGTATAGCCCGTCAGGCCGCCGAAGGGCTGGCCTATGCCGCCAATCACGAAGTGATCCATCGCGACGTGAAGCCCAGCAACATCATGATCGACTCCTCCGGTCGGGCACGCGTAACCGATCTGGGGCTGGCAAAGCTCACCATGAAGGGCATGGCAGCGCTCACACAGGAACTCCAAACGGTCGGAACTCCAAACTACATGAGCCCGGAACAGATCCGTTCTCCGGGCACACTGGATTTTCGCGCGGACATTTACTCCCTCGGCGCCACCCTGTTCCACATGGTGAGCGGGCGACCACCGTTCGAAGCCGAGAACAACATGGGCGTGATCGCGAAGCACCTGACCAAACCCGTCGACCCGCTCTACGAAGTGAAACCGGGGTTGCCGGCCGAGCTGAACTCGATAGTCAGCAAGATGATGGCGAAGTCGCCCGACGAGCGCTACCAGGACTACGATGCGCTGAGCGCCGATTTGGATAGCCTCCTGGAGGGGCGGACGGTGGAGGCGGTCGGCTTTGAGGAAACCCACCTGACGGAGGAGGAAGACCAGCGCCTCGCCCAGATGCTCATCCGCCTCGGTTCGGAGCGGGCCGCACTGATGGTGGATGAGCAGGATGAAGACGATGATCGCGAGCCGATGGAGCTTGACGAGCAACGACTGCCCGTGGCCGAGGCGTCCACTTCGAATATTGAGCTTTTCGGGCCCGACGAGCGGGCAGAAGACGGAGAAACCTCCGAAGATACCGTCTTGCGCCGTGATGAGGGCGAGCAGTGGGTGTGGGTCTTGCTGGTCGTCGTGATCCTCGGCATGTTGTTTGTGCTGGCCGTCGCTCTGATGACTTTCTTCGGACCATAGCATCTCCCGTCCAACGGGCTTACCCGCCAGTACTTTGCATGGCGGTCCGGATGCGCGATAATGTCGGGCCGGCCGTGCGAGACTGAGTCCAGCGCGGTAAGCAATGACCATTCAATCAGCGCAGCATCCTATGAGCGTAGACACCCAGGCGGGACCCCGACTACTGCTGGCGGGCAACGAAGCGGTGGCCCTGGCGGCTGCACATTCTTGCGTGAGAATGGCGACAGGCTATCCGGGCACTCCGAGCAGCGAGATACTGGAAACGCTGGCGGCGTTCGGTGACCCGCAGATAATCTGCCGCTGGGCCCCCAATGAAAAGGTGGCGCTCGAGGTCGGGCTGGGAAGCGCCTTTGCCAGGGCTCGCACCCTCATCACCATGAAGCACGTCGGCGTCAATGTGGCCGCCGACCCGCTGATGAGCGGCGCCTACATCGGTGTGGAGGGCGGGCTCGTGCTGGTGAGTGCCGACGACCCGGGTATGCACTCCAGTCAGAACGAACAGGACAACCGCCACTACGCGCGATTCGCTGGCGTGCCGATGCTCGAACCCGCCAATAGCCAGGAGGCGTATGAGTTCACGCGGCTTGCCTTCGGCCTCAGTGAGCAGTTCGGCACCATCGTAATGCTGCGGTTGACCACCCGCGTCTGTCACAGCAAAGGCGTGGTCCGACCAGCAGACCGGGATGTTCTGGAGCGCGAGTATACTTTCGAGCGCGACATTCCGCGCTTCGTCATGGTGCCCGCGAATGCGCGCAAGCGGCGCGCCGCCATGCAGCAGCGGCTGAAAGCCCTGAGCGACTACTCCAACGGCGCCAACGTTAATCGCGTTGTGGGCAACACGGAGGGCGCGCAAGTTGGCATCCTGGCTGCGGGTGTCGTCTTCGAATACGTGCGCGAGGTGGCGCCGGAGATGCCCGTTTTCAAGGTCGGAATGTGCTGGCCGCTGCCGCTCAAAAGCATCGCCGAGTTCGCAGGCCGCGTGGGCGACTTGATGGTCGTGGAAGAGCTGAGCGACTTCATGCTCACCGAGTTGTGCGCTGCCGGCATTCCGGCTCGGGGGAAGCCGGAGGTTTTCCGCCTTGGCGAACTGAACCCCGACCGGGTGGCGAACATCATCTCCGGGGGGCCTGACACTGCCCCCGAGGTGCCCGAAGACCTGCCGCCCCCGCGGCCGCCGGTGCTGTGCCCTGGCTGTGGACATCGCAGTGTCTTCCACGTGCTGCGTAAGATGGGCCTCATCGTGACGGGCGACATCGGTTGTTACACCCTCGGCGCGCTGCCCCCCCTGGCCAACCTGGACACCTGCGTCTGCATGGGCGCCAGCATCGGCGCCGCCCTGGGCATGGAACGGGTAATGGCAGAGGCAAACGCTCGCAAGGTGGTCGCTGTTATAGGCGACAGCACCTTCTTCCACTCCGGGCTGACCGGTGTCCTGGACGCAGTCTACAACGGTGCCGATGGCACGCTGCTCATTCTGGACAACCGCACCACAGCCATGACTGGCGGGCAAGAACATCCCGGCACAGGCATGCGGCTGGACGGCGGTCCCGCCCCGGCCATCAGCGCAGGCGACGTGTGCCGGGGACTCGGAGTCGGCGACGTCAAGGAGGTCGACGCCTATGACCGTGAAGGTCTTGAAGAGGCATTGAGAGACAGCATCCGGCGGGAGGGATACAGCGTCATCGTTTGCCGCAGGCCCTGCCTGCTGCTCAAGCGCGAGCGCGAACGTAGCCAGTACCGTATCGCCCCCGAACTCTGCACAAACTGCGGCGCTTGCTTGCGCACCGGCTGCCCCGCACTCCAGCAGGCACAAGAGCACGTGCGCATCAACGAGCTGTACTGCGCCGGCTGCGGCCTGTGCTATGAAGTCTGCCCGTTCGACGCCATTGAGCCGACGGAGTAGCCGCGGAACAACCGTGGTCGGGACCTTCCCGCCGACAACCTGAGAGAGCGGCCAGCGGAGCAACCCTACGAGCATCAATTGAGCACCAAGTACATGTCCGAAACAGCGACCGAAACGACAAACGTGCTGATCGTTGGAATCGGCGGCCAGGGCGTGCTGAAGACCAGCGAAGTGCTGGCGCGCGTGCTGGTCGAGTCCGGCTTCGACGTCAAGCAAAGCGAAGTCCACGGAATGTCGCAGCGTGGCGGCAGCGTCGTCAGCGAGGTGCGCTTCGGGCAGTTGGTGCACTCGCCCCTCACGCCGTGGCAGGCCGCTGACTACGTGATCGCGCTTGACCCTAACGAAGCACGCCGCACGGAGCCGCGCCTGCGACGAGGCGGAGTGCTGATCGAGGTCCCCGACGAACTGGCCGCCGGGCTGCAGAACCCGCGCTCGCGCAACATGGCGGCACTCGGGCGGCTCTCGCGCCACATCGGCGTGGAAACCGAGAGGTGGCAAGAAGCCATCGAACACTGCCTGCCGCCCAAGACGGTCAGCGCCAACATTGCCGCTTTCGAGGCGGGCCGCCGATACGAACCTCAAGGTTAGGAAGGAGCGGGCATGAAGGACCTGTGGGACAAGGACTACGTGACGCCCGAGAAACGCGAGCGAGAACAACTCGAACGTCTGCGCCGCACAGTCGCCTACGTGAGGCAAAGGGTGCCCTTCTACAAAACGAGGATTGAGGAGAAGGGCGTCAGCGAAGAGGACCTCACATCGCTGTCGGACGTCGCCCGACTGCCCTTCACAGTCAAGGACGACTTGCGCGAGAACTACCCCTTCGACCTCTTCGCCGTCGGACTGGAGGAGGTCGTCCGCACGCACTGCTCTAGCGGCACCACCGGCAAGCCGATCGTTGCCGGTTACACGCGCTCCGACATTGACGTGTGGAGCGAGGTGATGGCCCGCACTTTCAACCTGATTGGCGTTACGCCCCAGGACATTTGCCAGGTGGCATGGGGCTATGGTCTGTTCACCGGCGGGCTGGGTGCGCATTACGGCCTTGAGCGCCTGGGCGCCACCGTTATTCCCGTTAGCGGAGGGAACACCGAGCGGCAGGTCATGCTCATCCAGGACTTCGGCGTCACAGTCTGGATGGGCACCCCAAGCTACGCCATGTACTTGCTCGAAGTAGCCGACGAACTGGGCGTGGACTTGCAGGAGACTAACCTGAGGATCGGCATCTTCGGCGCCGAACCGTGGACGGAAGGAATGCGCCGGGAGATCGAGCAGCGCATGGGCGTAAAGGCCTACGACATCTACGGTCTCACCGAGATCATAGGGCCAGGAGTCTCCAGCGAGTGCGAGGCGCAGAACGGCCTGCACATCTTCGAGGACCACTTCTACCCCGAGATCATCGACTCCCAGACGCTCGAACCTCTCCCCCCTGGCGAGCAAGGCGAGTTGGTATTCACCACCATCACAAAGAAGGCCATGCCCGTCATCCGCTTCCGCACGCGCGACATCACGCGCCTACACCGCGAGAAGTGCAGTTGTGGTCGCACAACGGTCCGCATGGAACGCGTCAGCGGACGCACCGACGACATGCTCATCATCCGCGGCGTGAACGTCTTCCCCTCGCAGATCGAGGCGATCCTGCTCGGCATCGAAGGCACCGAACCCCATTACCAGATCGTGGTCGACCGACGCGGCGCCATGGACGACATGGAAGTGCGCGTCGAAGTGGAAGAGAGCTTCTTCTCCGATAAGGTGCGCGAGCTGGAGGCGTTCGAACGGCAGGTGCGCGACAAGGTTGAGAACGTCCTCGGCCTGCGCGTGCGCGTCAGGCTGATGGAACCGGGGTCCATTGAGCGGAGCATGGGCAAGGCCAAACGCGTCATTGACCAGCGGAAAGAATAGGGAGGCGCCGATATGTTCGTGAAGCAGCTATCCGTGTTCATCGAGAACCGGTCCGGCCGGCTGGATGCAGCCTGCCGCGCTCTTGCCGACAAGGATATCAACATCCTGGCCCTCAGCCTCGCCGATACGGCGGACTTCGGCATCCTGCGCCTGATCGTGGACGACCCCGAACAGGGTCACGACGCCCTGAAGGAGGCCGGGTTCACGGTGATCACCAACGACGTGCTCGCCGTCGAGGTGGAGGACAAGCCCGGCGGGCTGGCGGCTATACTGGATGCTCTGCGCGAGGACGATATCAACGTCGAGTACATGTACGCCTTCTCCAGCATCAAGACCCGGCGCGCGGCGCTCATCTTCCGTTTTGCAGATCCCGATGATGCCGTGAAGTCGCTCGATGGGGCCGGCTTTGGCGTCATGAGCAAGGTGGACGTGCTCGGCGAGTAGTGACCACAGAAGCCCGAGCGCGGCTGCACGCTTGCACGGCAAGTAACTGTGCACTTGGGCCAGGGGCCGCTTGATAACAGGACAACGAAGAACAACGGGAGCTGACTGCGCCGACTGCCGGCAACTATCGAGCCACTCTCACCCCCCATACGCCGATGTACATGTGGGACCCTCAGCACGAAGCCATGCCCCATGAGCAGTTGCGCGCCCTCCAGCTCGAGCGCCTGCGCACAGTCATCCAACGCTGCTATGCCCATGTCCCCTTCTACCGCCGGAAGTTGGACGATGCGGGCGTGAAGCCGGATGACGTTCGTTCGCTCGACGATGTGCGGCGGCTGCCGTTCACCGTCAAGGATGACTTTCGGGAGACCTACCCCTACGGCCTGCTTGCGGTACCGCGGCGCGAGGTGGTGCGCATACATGCCTCCAGCGGCACGACGGGCAAGCCAACCGTAGTCGGCTATACCCGGCGTGACCTGGATGTCTGGGCGGACCTGGTTGCCCGCATTCTGGCCATGGCGGGGGTAAGTGAAGGCTCCGTGGTTCAGGTGGCGTTCGGCTACAGCCTTTTCACCGGCGGGTTCGGCCTGCACTACGGCATCGAACGGGTCGGCGCGCAGGTAATCCCGGCCGCTGCCGGCAACACGCGCCGTCACCTGCAGCTCATCCGCGACCTGGGAACCACCCATATCGTCAGCACCCCCTCCTACGCCTACTACCTGTGCGAGATGGCCGAGAGCATGGGCATTGACCTGCGTCGGGACACCCGCCTGCGCACCGGCTGTTTCGGAGGGGAGCCGAGCAGCGATGGCATGAGGCGACATCTTGAGGAGCGTTTCGGGCTCGCGCCGTACGACAACTATGGCTTGAGCGAACTGATCGGGCCCGGAGTCAGCGGAGAGTGCCGCGCCCGCGATGGGATGCACATATTCGAAGACCACTTCTACGCCGAGGTAATCGATCCCGACACGGGCGAAGTGCTGCCCACCGGAGAGGAGGGAGAGCTTGTGCTTTCCAATCTGACCCGGGAGGCGTTGCCCGTGCTCCGCTACCGCACGCGCGATATCACCCGCCTGCGCGAGGAGCCCTGCTCCTGCGGGCGAACACACGTGCGCATGGATCGCGTGGGCGGCCGCACCGACGATATGCTCATCATCCGGGGCGTGAACGTGTTCCCCAGCCAAATCGAACACGCATTCCTGGAGCAGGACGGGGTGAGCCCCAATTACCAGATCATCGTCGACCGCGAGGGCGCGCTGGACACCGTGGAGGTCAAGATCGAAGTGACCGAGCAGATGCTCAGCGACGAGATGAAGAATCTGCGCCGCCTGCAGGAGGACATCCGTGCGCATCTGAGCGAGGCGCTCGGCCTGAGCACCAGGGTCTCGCTGGTGGAGCCGGGCACGCTGCCACGCAGCGAGGGCAAGGCCAAGCGTGTGATCGACAAACGCAAGCCTGGGTAGAGCGAAGTCGGCTAATCGGCGGAAGGTTCGCCTGCCTCGTCGCGCGGCTGGCTGGCCTTAGCCCGCTCAATCAGTTCCAGCAGCGTATGCACCTTGCCCCGGCCGGGCTTCTTATGCGTCAATTCTGCAAACTCCTGTGGCGGCAGGTGCTCCTGTAGGAAACCCCGCACATCGAACACTTCCCACCAGCAGTCGAGTATGCGGACACACACCGTGCGGCCCTCCTGGATGCGGCAGTAGTGGAAGGTCACCTCGTGCCCCAGCCGGCGGCAACGGATGGTGCGCTTGTCGTGTTGCTGGATGTCGCTCATTGGTTGGCGGTGTTTGAGCCCATAGCTTCCGGTCCATTGTGGCAGCTCTCACAGCGTCGCGCATGGTAGCGGGCCCCTATGCGTTCGCTGTCAGGGCCTCTACCTCGCGCAGGAAGGCGATGTTGTCCGCCACGCGTTCCTTCTCTGGCAGCGCGGTGGAGAAGTCCTCAAGGCTCAGCCAGCCATCGTAGCCCATCTGCCGCAGCGCCGTGAAAAGCGCATGAAAGTCCACCACGCCTTCCCGCAGCGGTGCCCACTCGCTCTTCCATTGTTTGCGTGCTGGGCCCTCCGCCTGCGAGCACGACCAAGCCGTGCTCTTCACGTGCACGTGTGCCAGGTACGGCCCCAGGATCTGAAGGCCCATCAGGTAGTCCTCGAATCCCTCGTGCACCATGTTACCGGCATCGTGGATGACACCAACCTGGTGCGGGCAGAAGTGTTCTACCAGCCGACGCGTTGCGCTGGCGGAGGGCATAATGGTGCCGTGGTGTATCTCCAGCAGAACCTTCACGCCATGCTCTCGGCCGATGTCGATGGCCCTGGCAATGTCGCCGAGAGTCTCGGCAAGCACGCGATGGTAGTCCCCCTCTGCTCCCGGTCGGCCGGCGCTGCTTACGCGAACACAGGGAGAGCCGAAGATGTTGGCCACCTCCATCATGCGGCGGATGCTATCGGTATCGGTGCGGTTCAGGTAGGTGCCCAGGTTCGGCACCTCGAGGCCCGCGTCGACCGTCATCTGCGCCACCTCTTGGAACTTCGCATCATCCCAACCGGCCTGCAACGTGCAGCGGTTTCCGTTCCAGAAACCGGGCGAGTCTGTGTCGCCTTTGTCATGGGTTATGCGCCATTCCACGCCGTCGTAGCCCAGTTCTTTCAGATTGCTGACGGCTTCCCGGGGCGTGTGTTCCGGCATGGAAACGGTAAAGACCGCGTACTTCATGGTCCGGCTCCCTTGCTCTGTGTGCGGGTTCTGACGGAATTATAACCCAGCGGTCGGCCGAGTGCACCCCCCTAGCAGCAAGCGATCGCTGATCAGGCTGCTGGCCCGCCCGGCAGAGCGCACCATTCTCAGCGTCCTCCTTTGCAGTAGCACGTGCATTCGGTATGCTTGCAGGACCCGAGTCCCCTCAGACGGAAGCGGCAAACATGTCCGATCGCAAGCCAACCGACCGACCGAATGTTGTGCTCATTAACTGCGACGACCTGGGCTACGGCGACATCGGGTGCTACGGCTCGCAGGTCAACTCGACCCCACACACCGATCGTATCGCCGCCGAAGGAGTTCGGTTCACCGACTTCTACACGGCTGCGCCCGTATGCTCGCCCTCGCGCGGCGCTCTGATGACCGGCTGCTACCCGCGCCGCATCGGGCTGGCCACGAACGAGCACGGGGCGTGGGTGCTCTTCCCCGGCAACGCCGCCGGGCTGAGCGCCGAGGAGGTGACTATCGCCCAGTTGTTTCAACTGCAGGGCTACGCAACCGGGCACGTGGGCAAGTGGCACCTGGGCGACCAGCCCGATTTCTTGCCCACGCGTCATGGCTTCGACAGCTACTATGGGCTGCCCTACAGCAACGACATGGGCATCATGGAATGGCGCCAGGACTACCCGCCCCTGCCCCTGATCCACAACGAGCAGGTGTTACAAGAACAGCCCGACCAGGCATCCCTGACCGAGCGCTACGCGGAGGAGTGCATCCGTTTCATGCGGGAGAACCGCGGGCGGCCTTTCTTCCTCTACCTGGCGCACATGTACGTGCACGTGCCGCTCTATGCTCCGGCCGCCTTCCTGGAGCGCAGCCGCAACGGTGCCTACGGCGCTGCCGTTGAATACATCGACTGGTGTACCGGCGTCATCCTGCACGAACTGAGACGGCTGGGACTGGATGAGAACACGTTGGTTATATGGACCTCCGACAACGGCGGCGCAGCGGGAGTTGCCGGCTGCAGCAACGCCCCCCTGCGCGGCGGCAAGGGCAGCACCTGGGAGGGCGGACTGCGCGTGCCGTGCATGATGAGATGGCCGGGCGTCGTGCCGGCCGGCACGGAATGCTCGCAGCTCGCTACGGCTATGGATTTGCTGCCGACGCTCGCCCGTTTGGCCGGCACACGCGCGCCCGACGACCGTATCGTGGACGGGCACGATATTTGGCCCTTGATCACAGAGCAGAACGGCGCCCCCTCGCCGTACGACGCGTTCTTCTACTATCTGCGCGACGATCTGGAGGCGGTGCGCAGCGGCCGATGGAAGCTTCACCTCAAGACCGGGGAGCTCTACGATCTCGTTGCGGACATTGGCGAAACCACCGACGTGGCCAAGGGCCACCCCGACGTTGTTGCCGCACTGGAAGGAAAGGCCGAGAAGTGCCGCGCCGACATTGGCGACGCCCTGACCGACGCCGAGGGCGAGAACTGTCGCCCCTGCGGCATGGTGGAGAACCCGCAGCCGATGACTGAGTTCGACCCGGACAACCCCTACATGGTCGCTATGTACGACTGGGGCGACGGCGAGACGCCTGAGTGGCGCAAGAAGAAGTAGACCTCCGGGGCCGCCTGACGTCCCCCGGGCCCGCTCCGGCCGGAAGACGACCCAGAGCAGCAGACCAAACGGCCAGGGCAGCAACGCCATGAGTAGAATGACCGGGCGGCAGCACCCGCCGCGCCTTGCGGCGTCCGAGGAAGGCCACAGGAGGCTGAACACGTAAGCCGCCAGCGTGGCCGCGCCGATCGGCAGGCCGAGCAGGACCGAGCCGGGGCTCGGTCCATCCTCCTTCTCGCCGCTTGCGTGTTGTCGCGGTTCGCCCGGATGCCCCTAAGGCTTCGGCAGATCCTCGATCGCGGACAGGGAATCCCGCAGGTAATCCTCCGGCAGCGCGTAGTCCTCCAGCTCACCGCTGAAATAGGCGTCATAACCGGACAGGTCCATCAGCCCGTGGCCGGACCAGTTCATAAGGATCACCTTTTCCTTGCCTTCTTCCTTCGCCTTTTGCGCTTCCTGGATGGCGGCGGCGATGGCGTGGCTGGTCTCCGGTGCGGGGATGAACCCCTCCGTGCGCGCAAACTGGACGGCGGCCCCATAGCACTCCAGTTGGTGAAGAGCACGGGCCTGCACTAAGCCGTCCTGCACCAGCTTGCTGACCAGGGGCGCCATCCCGTGATAGCGCAGCCCGCCGGCGTGGATGGGCGGTGGCACGAAACTGTGGCCCAGGGTGTACATCGGCAGAAGCGGAGTAGTCATCGCTGTGTCGCCGAAGTCGTAGGCGAACGGCCCACGGGTGAGCGTTGGGCAGGCGGTCGGTTCGGTAGCCACGACCTCCACTTCTTTCCCGTTGATTTTGTCGCAGAGGAAGGGAAAGGATAGGCCGGCGAAGTTCGAGCCGCCGCCGGCGCAGCCGATCACCACGTCGGGGTATTCCCCCGCAATCTCCATCTGCTTCTTCGCTTCCAGGCCGATGATGGTCTGGTGCAGCAGCACGTGATTGAGAACGCTTCCAAGGGAGTAGCGTGTGTTCTCACTGGTGACGGCATCCTCGATTGCTTCACTGATGGCGATGCCGAGGCTGCCCGGCGTGTCGGGCATCTCCTGCAGCACAGCGCGCCCGGCCTGCGTCTCCGGGCTCGGGCTCGGCACGCATTCTGCGCCCCAGGTCTGCATCATGAGCTTACGGAACGGCTTCTGGTCGAAGCTGATCCGCACCATGTAGACTTTGCACTCCAGACCGAAGAGCTGACAGGCCATTGCCAGTGCGCTGCCCCACTGGCCGGCACCGGTCTCGGTGGTCAGCCGTTTTATGCCGAAATCCATGTTGTAGTAGGCCTGTGCGACGCTCGTGTTCGGCTTGTGACTGCCGGGAGGGGAAACACCTTCGTTCTTGTAGTAGATGTGCGCGGGCGTGTCGAGGGCTTCTTCCAGGGCCTTAGCACGGTGAAGCGGCGAAGGTCGCCACAAAGCCAGTTTCTGCAGGATCGGCTCAGGTATGTCGATCCAGCGCTCCTGGCTGACCTCTTGCTCGATAAGGTTCATCGGGAAAATGGGGGCCAGGTCGTCAGGACCAACGGGCTCCCCGGTGGCCGGATGCAGCGGAGGCTCCATCGGCGTCGGCAGATCAGCCTGAATGTTGTACCACTGGCGCGGTATCTCGTCCTCGCGCAGGACGATCCGGGTCGGCGATGCCATGCTCCGGCGCTCCCTGTTGAGTGATGACGGACAATGCCATGAAGGCTCGTAGATGATGGCTGTCCGCCGCACGCTTGTCAAGCGCCAGCTTCGTCACCTGCGGGGGCTATCGTGGCATCACGGCTGGATGGCGGAATGCTCGCTGGCGACCGAGCGAACCGTCGCCCGTCAGTCGGGCCTCTGTTTGCCGAGCCCACCGTTCCCGAAACCCCTCTACTGATCCCACGTTCGCCCGGACTTTGGAGTCAGTTCATCAAGCACCTGCTGAAGCCCCGCGCGAGCGGCGACGACCTGCGGGCCGGCGTCGTGCGGTCTATGTCTATCGCCCCACTGCGGCAAGGGTGCTGACCGGTGAGCAGTTCAGCGCGGGTTGGGCCGCAGACGGGGGTGCAGTAGACGCTGTCGAACCGCATGCTTTCGGCCGCAAGAGCGTCGAGGACAGGGGTCCCGAAATCGTCCGTGCAGGGCGCCAGACCTGACGCGGCCATGGCCCGGTGTTTGAAGCCATGCGCAGAATACCGCAGGGGAGCGCAGGGAAAGGAGTCTCCAGGATCAGAGCCGGTCAGTTCGCAGCGGCACATCGCAGCAATTCCGCAAGGAAGTCGGAATATCGGCCGCGGTCGGCGAGCGGGCGGGACAAGTAATCCTCCAGCAGCGCCTGCTGCGTGCGCTCAGGCAGGTCGAGGGTGGTTTTGGGAAACAGGCGCACGGTCCCGTTGTGCTCTGCGGGCAGTCGGGCCCAGGGCTCTTCCAACAGGCGTGCTCGGGGGCAGGGGCGGTCCCAGAGGTGGCGCCGGGCGTTCTCATGCAGATAGGCTTGGCGCTCGGCCGCCGAAGGATGGAACCGGTCCATCCAGCGCGTTGTCTCTGTGTACAGCTCGTCCCTCCAGAGCGCGACGGGCCACTCACTGCCGAACACCAGCCGTTCCCAGCCAACGAGCTCCACCAGCATCTTCGCCCACGGCAGGAGTACCTGCGGGTCCATAGCGCTGTGCCGGGAGCAGACCACCAGGAAGCGAGGATGGCTGTACATGGTCCGCACGACGCGGTCACGGTCAACGAGTGTGGGATCGGTTGGCCCGGCGAAGTGGGCTGCGCAGACGACGCACTCCGGGTAGCTGTGGAGAAACTCGAGCACGGCCTCCGCCCCCACGCGGTATCCGTCGCCGCCAACCAGCACCGGGGTGCCGCCCGCTCGGCCCACGGGTTCAAGAAGCTCCGGCTCAGCAGCGATTCTACGCGCCTGGATACGGACGCCGACGAAGCCCGCCTGCAACTGCGCCCGGAGGCGCTGCCGACGCTCCTGTGGCGTTGAGCCGATGGGCAGCCCAATCGACCGCATGCGCTCCGGGTGCTGGAAGCCGGCACGTGAGACCTCCCACAGGTCCGGGCAGGTCTCTGCCGTGCTGACCAGGGCATGCTCAACCCCGTTTTCGTCCATAACCTGAAGGAAGCGCTCCACGGTGGTCTGACGGGGCAGCGAAACATGCCCGTAAGCGTCTATGATGCCATCTGCCGGCACGGGGCAGGCCCTCCCACTCTTTCACCGTTTGCTCGCTGCGCAGAGCTGATCAGCCACCTGGCAGGCGTTGCGGAAGCTCTGGGTGGAGGCTACGCCTTGCCACGCGATGTCGAACGCTGTGCCGTGATCTACCGATGTGCGCACAATCGGCAGCCCGAGCGTTACGTTCACGCCCTCCTCAAAGCCGATCATCTTCATCGGGATGTGTCCCTGATCGTGGTACATGCATACGACGGCGCCGAACTGCCCCCCCAACGCCTTGCGAAACACGGCGTCCGGCGGCAGCGGCCCGACGACGTCAATGCCTTCCTCGCGGGCGGATTCGACGGCAGGTCGAATGTGCTCGACTTCCTCTGTGCCAAAGGCGCCGCCCTCCCCCGCGTGGGGGTTAAGGCCCATCACGGCGATGCGGCGGCATCGGCCGAGTCGTTCGGCAGCGTCGCGAGTAAGGCGGATTACCTGCAGGATGCGCTCCGCGTTGAGGGAGTCGATGGCTTCGCGCAGCGCCACGTGCGTTGACACGTGGGTTACCAGCACCTGCGGCATGGCGAGCATCATGGTGTAGCAACGCACACCGCACATGCCGGCGATGAAGCCCGTATGGCCACTGAACTCCGGATGCGTCAGCCGTGTGGCTTCCTTGTTCATGGGCAGCGTCACGATGGCCCGCAGATCGCCTGCCAGGGCCTGTTGGGTAGCTGCTCTCACGTACTCCAGCGCCGCCGCACCGGATGCTTTCGAGATCCGTCCGACTGTCAACTCATCGACGGAAAGAAGGCCCAAATCCCGGACGTTGAGAGTGCCGGCGCACAGCTCCCCGGGATCCTTTGTCGCATGGATAGTCACTTCGAGCCCGAGCTCGTGGTTGCAGCGCTCCAGTATGCACAAGTCGCCGTAAACGATGGCGTCGTGCGGCAAGTCGCCATCAGCGTAGGTTTTCAGCGCGATTTCGGGTCCTACGCCGCTGGCATCGCCCATCGTGATGCCAACAGGTGCGTCAGCCGTTCGTTCCATCGCTACGCTCGCATATGCGAACCAGTTGCTCCAGCACGTCGGGAGGGCCGAAGCCTCCACACTTGGTCACGATGCCGGGCCCGCTATCAGGCATTGGCATCTGACAGACTACCACGCCGGGCCACGGCTCGCACAGTGGACGCAGCATGCTCAAGTCCAGCGCATGCAGAACAGCAGAGGCCGTCTGCCCACCGAACACCACTACCGTTCCAAGCTCTTTGCAGCGATCGACGGCCGCGGCGGCGATGCATGCCAGCGCACGTGCCACCGCATGGGAGGGGTCGGCGACTGCGAGGGCGCGGGCTCGCCGGGAGTAGGCCACCAGTTCGTTCTGCTCCAGGGCGGTGTGAAGGATTGCATGCCGGCCAGCGCGAAGGTGACCTAACAGCGGCCCGATGGTCGAGCGGGCCGCAGCCACCTCTGAGTCACGGGCAAACACTACCTCGGGGCCAACTCGCACGGATGCCATCCCGATGCTCAGCCCCCAACGCACCTGCTGGAGGGCGGTCTCTTTCAGCGAACCGCTGACGGTCAGCATCGGCGCTGTAAGCTGCGACATGATAGCAGGAGAACGAGGCGCTGACAGCCTGCCGGCAACTCTCTGCGCGAGGCCGGCTGCGCCGGCGCAACAGTCGAGCATGTCCCACCGCTCCAACAGGTCGCATATGGTGTCCAGGTCCGCTGCCGTTTCAGCATTGAATGCGCAGATGCACCTTCGGTCCGGAAGCCTGGAAGCAGTAGGGTCCAGCACGCAGACCAGCACATGGGTCTGGCGTCGGAGGACGTCGGTCAGTTTGCTGCTGCTGACGGGTTCGCGGGGATCGGTGGCGAACGGGGTTTCGTGCAGGGGCACACCCTCCACAAAGTGGCGTCCGTCGACGGTCGTTCGCCCCGCCTGCGGATGGGCTGGCACGAACGGCAGCACGTCGGTGTCTGTGGCGCGCATCAGCGCCTCAAGCTCCGCCCCAACGTTGCCGCGCAACGTGGAGTCGCTCTTCTTGTAGAAGCGGGCGACGCCTCTGCCGCAGCCCAGTCGCACCGCTTCCGAGACGCGCGCAGCGGCCTGGGCGGGTGGCAGGTGGCGGCTTTCCGTGTTGATGACCAGAACCGCTACCTCGCCACAGCCGCACAGTTCGGCAGGCCATCGGGCGGTCACAACGGTCTGCAGGCCGAGGGTCGCGAACTGCGCCCCGGTCTCGTTCGCGCCTGTCAGGTCATCCGCAATGACGAGCATTTCCATCTGATTCGCCAGCCCCCGTGCCCTCGATGCAACCCTCAGTGACGCCGGAAGAGTACAACGTCCCAGTGCTCGATCCTCGGGACGGTGACCCACCAGTAACCGTCCCATTCGCTCACGGAAAGCCTCTTCCCGGCGTCGAGCAGAAATGCGGACGGTTCCCGGTTATCGTCCTTGCGCACTCCGATGCGCACTCCGTGCACAGGCACCGTTTCCCGCCGAAAGCGGTTGCCGCCGGTCAGGTTGACGCAGTGCACCATCCACGCATCCGCCTTCCTGCGCAACGAGCAGTGCACGGACGAGGGCGCCACGACACGCAACGGCAGGTCATCGTCGACCGCCCACTCGACAGCCCTTGCGATCAGTGCTCCATGGTCCGGGATGCGGCACCTGTAGTAGGTCTGCCCGATGTGGCCTGCGAAGTAGGCGGTCCGTCCGTTGGAGGGATGCTGATGGACTACCAGCATTGGGTGGGCTCGCGGTCCGTCTGTGGGGTAGGACAGCCCCTCTGGGAATACGCGGAAGGCGGCGGAAAGCTCAAGCAGCACCTCGCCCTGCGCGACGTTGACGCGGCAATAGCGTCCATGGGCGGGCGTGAGCTCAGCGTCCAGGCCATCCGTCAGCGGATGGGGCAAGCTCTTCGTCATGTACGATTGCTGCGGCGTGGGCACACCGGGCTCCTCTACGTCCTGGCTGGCCGCATGGCTCAAACCGAACACATCGCCGAGGGCGAAATCCTTGCGTCCTCTACCCTCGCCGTCGAAGAGCCCCGTCTCGTAACTTGCGACAAGCGAGCCGCCGCGGCCGACGAAGCGTCTCAGGGCCTGCGCCTCCGCGTCCGACAGGCAGGCGGTTTCAGGCAGCACGAGCAGACGGTAGCGCTCCACACGGCCGTCCGCGAGCATACGACTGCTGATAATGTCGAACGGGATGTGAGCCTCGAAGAGTGCCTGTTCGAAGCCGCGTATCTCCTCCACGTACCTGCCCCCACCTTTGTGTCCCTGCTGGAGAAGTGTCGGCCGGGAATAAACGAGCGCAAGCTCGGCGGCAGAGTCGTCGTTGTCCAGATACTCCCCGTGCCGCTCGACGAAGCCGTAGACCTCCTCTACGGCCTGGAACCCGCGCCGGTCCTCGTGAACGGCTGGCGGGCCGCCGGAGAGGTTGACCATTAGCCCCCCGCCGTGGGCAGCGCCGAGGGCGAGGTAAGCCTTCTGCTCGTGATAGGGGGCCGCGCTGCGGCGCCATGGCCAGGCGATGAAGTAGCTCGCCACAATCCAGAAGGGCCTGTCATTGACGCTGTCCATGTACGCCGCTGTCTCGGCCGGCCAACGCTCGTACTGCCAGTGGACGGTTTCGCGCGAGGGCCATAGTCGTGTTTGCACCTCAACCTGCGCGGCATCTTCTTCGGCGGCGATGCGCTCGAGGTCGAACGATGCGTTGAGCGTCCAACCGGGGTCGCCGAATGCGACGCTGTTGCCGGTGACGGGCAGTTTGGGATCGAACGCCTTGACCATTCGGTTCAGATGCGCGACGGTCTCCACAATCTTGTCCGTGCGCCACTCGTAGTAGATGTGCCATTCAGAATCGCCCCACTCAGCTCCCGCTGGCAGCTCGCGGCCGGTCTCCTGCCGATAACGCTGACGGCAGGTTGGGCAGTAGCAGACATCGCGCCCAAAGCCGAAGCTGCCGCCCCCGAACTTGATGCCGTCGGCAGGATAGCGCTCGACCATCTCGCGCACAAACTCGCGGCTGTAGTCCCGCACGTAGCCGGCCAGGGAGCAGGCGCGGTGTAGACCGTGGTTCGAGCTCACGGGCGTTCCATCCGGGCCGGCCACGCACCACTCCGGGTGGTCCTCGACGGCCTCCCGGGGCAGCACGCTCAGATCGATCATGGGCAGCGCCTTCAGGCCGTGCCGGTGTGCCTCCTCAAAGACCTCGCCGGCCAGATCGCGCCCCTCCAGATAGGGGCTCATCCGTTGGTACTTCAGCGCCGTGGGATACGTTGTCACGTAGCCACCGGCGAAGAAGCTGAAGAAGCTGACATGGCAGCGCTTCATGTCCGCAATGAACTGCGGGACGTCGAAGTGCCGGCAGTCGACATCGCGGATGGTCATGTGGACGGCGCGGGGCCGCCGCTTGAGCCAATCAGTTGCCATGCGGCATCTCCGGCATTCGCTTCACTGGACGATGAACTCGGCGCTCCGTTCCTCACTCTCGGCGTAACCGATGCGGATGGCCTTGGCGCGGATGCGGGTGGTCCCCTGCGCCAGACGCAAGGGCTGCGCATATAGCAGCCAGTGCGGATCTTCGCCTTCTTCGAAGGTGTACGCAATGGACGCGCCCTGGGTCGCACAATGGAGCTGAAGGGCCACCGGGCTCTGCAGAGAACCCCCGTCTGACACGCTGGTGCCGTCGGCCTCCGGCCCCAGAGGCACCAAGACGACCGGCGCCGTGGTCGGCTGCTCGCCCCCCGGATACCAGGTGCGCTTCATATGTTCCTCGTCTATCTCTCCCCTGTCCCCAACGCGTTCTCGCCACTCTTCCAGGGCATGCCGCATGCGCTGGAGCACTTCCGCATACTCGCTACGACCGGCCAGGTTCTCCAGCTCCCACGGATCGTTCTTTGTATCGTAGAGTTCCTCGACCGGCCGGTTTGCCTCCGCGAACCACGCTTGAGGGCCCTCCAGACGGTCGGCCGCGTAGCGACGCCGGATCTCCTGCATGATGGGGTGGCGATTGCGGTACGGAATCCAGAGCATCCGCGGCAGGTCGGGGCGGAAGTTGAGGATGTACTTGTATCGCCCGTCGCGAACGGCACGCACCATGTCATATGCCTCGTCGTAGCGGTCACGCGTAGCGTAGACGTACTCACGCTCCCGTGCCTGTGGACCGAGGAACGGCTGCCCTTGCATGTGCGTTGGCACTTTGAGGCCGCAGGCGGGAAGCATGGTCGGGGCCAAATCGATGAGGCTGACCAGGCGCTCATCCACCGTGCCCGGTTCGAGGCAGCCGGGCCAGCGCACGATCAAAGGTATGCGAATGCCCGTGTCGTAGGGCCAGCGCTTCGAGCGGGGCAGTCCCTCACCGTGGTCGCTCCAGTGCACGACGATGGTGTTGTTGGCGACGCCATCTTCCTCGAGCTGGTCGAGCAGTTCGCCGAGCAGCCGGTCGTTCTGTGCGATGTGGTCGTACTGCCGCGCCAGGGCCTTACGGCATTCAAGGGTATCTGGCAGGTACGGCGGCAGCTCGACGCTTTCCGGGTCAGTGTTTGGCTCACCCCCCTTATCAACCCACATGCCGCTCTCATGGGTGGTGGTTGGGTTGAAGACGGCAAAGAACGGTTGTCCTTCATCGCGGCTCCGCCAGTGAGCGCCGTCGCGGCACCAGTCCCAGGCGGTCTGAGGCGGCGTGAACTGGTAATCGGTCTTGAAGTTGTTGGTGCAGTGGTAACCGGCCGCGCGCAGGTACTCGCTGAAGCACTTCGCGTAGTGTGGTATCACCGCCGAGTAGGGGGTCGGCATCTCCGGCGTGGCGCGGTTCCTGTGCGTGGTCCGCATGTGATGGGTGCCGATAGAGGTAGGGTACATGCCAGTGATGATGGACGACCGGCTGGGGGCGCAAACGGGTGCCGTGCAGAAGGCATTCGGGAAGCGGACCCCCTCCGCCGCCAGGCGGTCCAGGTTCGGCGTGCGTGCTACCTCGTCACCGTAGCATCCGTAGCGAGGCGAGGTGTCCTCAAAAGAAACCCATAGTATGTTCGGGTGCTTGCCCATGACGCGATCTCCTGTATGAAGGGCAGCGAAAACCATTGGTGCAGTCCTGCAGTCCTCAGCTTCAAGCTCGAGTCAGATCTTCCCTCCGCGTACTCGTAAGGCAAACGGGTCGCGGAGAAGCCGCAGCGGCAACCCGCTGGGGCAAGGCTCTGCACACCGTGCCGGCAAGCGCTACGCGCGCATCAGGCGTTGGGCATCACGCTCGCTCTCCGGACCGCAGCAGCGCCCCGGACACGTTACCCTCCCTTGAGGGCGACGTCCAGAGCGCTTTGGGATCACACCTCCGTGGCAGGCCGTTTCCATGCCGTGCTGACGACGATGTTCCGCATCTCCGGCTCTCCGTTGTGGTCACCCGTCGTTCGTGGTAGACCGGTGTAACGCGCAGCGGAAACGAGGAGTAGCGTATGGTGGCATCAGCAGACCTGCGGACGTTGACTTAATGTGGGCTTGCAGGGATCGCTTTGTTTGTGGCAGCGCCGATTGCCCTTGCAGCCGGAGGCGACTTTCGTCCGGTCCTCATCCCGGAGCACCCGCTGAACGCCGGGACAACGGCCGAGACCGGTTGGTTTGCGCGGCCGGAAGCACCGGACAGCCGCGGTGGTTGTGCGGTGTGGCTTGTTCTGTAGAGCATGTGGTGGAACAATCCCCGCCCAGAGGCTGAGCGGGCCTCACTGGACATCGTATCCACCACCGGCGAAGATGCCGACTACGGAGGCGTGGCGGTCTTCGCCATCACGCTCGGCTGCCGGGCTCGCCCGTAAGCTTTTCGCATAGTTAGCTCGAGGTGCTGCAGTGAGTGACATGTCTCGTCGAAGATTCCTTGCCGGTTCCGGAGCTGCCATGGCAGCCGGTCTGCTAAGCCAGGGTTGTGCTTCACTTGCGGGCGGCGGCAACAGGCGCCCGAATATCGTCTGCATCGTGAGCGATGAGATGGCGCTCGACTACGTGGGTTGCTACGGGGGGAATCGTCTTACACCGAATCTCGACGAACTGGCCTCCGGCGGGGTGCGGTTCCGCGAGGCGTACTGCGTGGCCGCGCTCTGCACTCCGAGTCGCTACTCCATCCTTACCGGGCGGCATCCCGGCCGGTGCCGGCACCCAAGCTTCCGGGGTAATTACCCGACCTCGGAATCGTACGTAATCGCCTGGAATACGGGCATCACTCGCGATGCGCCGTGCATGGGCCGGCTGCTCTCACAGGCGGGCTATTACACAGGCTTCGCCGGCAAGTGGGGCGTGCCTATGGCCCCCGAATTCTACGAGCAGCAGCGGCCAACGTTCGAGCCAGGCGAGAGCGCGCAAGATCCTGACGTTGACCGCCGCCTGAGACGCAAACAGGAGCAACTGGTTGAGGGCGTCAGGAAAAGCGGTGGATTCGACTATGCTGCCAGCGTTCAGGGCAACAACCCCACCGCGCCGCTGCCCGAGCTGCGTCACCACCACTTCGAGTGGATTACGCGCGGAGCGTTGGACTTCCTGGAGAGTGCCGAAGGCCGCAACCAGCCGTTCTTCCTCTACGTGGCGACCACAGCCGTACACGGGCCGAATCACGCGAACGACATCGAACACGATCCGCGCTACACGCCGGCCGGCATGCAGACACGCCACATCGGGGCGCACCCGCCGCGCCGGACCATAAGAAGCCGACTGGAAGCCGCCGGCCTGCCGGTCGACGGCATCAACGTGGGCATGTTGTTCTTGGACGACCACGTCGGGGTGCTGATGCGCAGGCTGCGCCAGATGGGGGCGGCACAGAACACACTGGTCATCTTCGTGCCCGACCACAACGTGGAGCCCGGCAAGACAACCTGTTACCAGAGGGGCGTACACGTTCCCATGATCGCAAGCTGGTCCGCTCGCGTGGCCGCAGCCGGCTGGCTGTCGCAGCGGGTAAGCCTTGTGGACCTGCTGCCCACCCTCCTCGACGCGGCACAGGTCGGGCGACCGAAGGCCCACCTCGACGGCAGGAGCCTGCTGCCACTGCTGACGCGCGGGGCCCCGATCGAGCGGAACACCCTTTACTTCGAGGCGGGGAACCTGAGAGCAGTGCTGAAGGGCGACTACAAGTACATCGCCTTCCGTTACCCGCCGGATGCCGAACGCCGCATGCGAGAAGCTGAAGTCGACGTCGCGCTCGACCACATGAACGGAATCAACCAGTCACACGCCAGCATCGCGTTGCATTATCACCCGGGCTATTTCGACCCCGATCAGCTTTATCACCTGGCTGACGACCCCTACGAGCAACATAACCTGGCCGCCGACCCAGAATACCAAGGGAAGCTTCATGAGATGCGGGAGGAGCTGCGCGATGTCCTGCAATCCTTCGACCATCCCTACCCGCTCGACGACGCAGGGATCATGGGCTCGCAACGCTTCGCGCAACTGGTAGAGGCACGGCGCGCCTCCGGGATTGGCGTAAGCTGGTGGAACAAGGACTTCCACTGGCCTCCGGAGCGGTGAGGGAGACGACATGCTGCCGATTGTGGATGCACAGGTAAGGAGCACTGCTGAATGAAAGTGAAGATAGGACTGATAACGGGCATCATCGGCGACGCGATGAAGCGGGACTTCTGGGGCACCGTCGAGAAGCTTGCGGAGATGGGCTACAAGGGCATCGAGGGTGGCGTGAGCATGGACCGCATAGGCATGCCCCTCGACGAATACGGCCAGAAGTTGAGGTCCCTCGGCATGTCGCACCTCGCCGTGGGTGGCGTTAGCTACTATGAGGAGCCCGACTTGCCCAAGCTTATCGGGACGGCACACGCGGTCGGCAGCCGATACGTGGTGCAATACTACGGCCCATGTGAAGGGCGGGAACAGCTTCTGAAGGACTGTGAACGGTACAATGCAATCGGTCGCCAGCTTGCAGCCGAAGATCTGTTGCTTCTGTACCATAACCACGACCGGGAGTTCGGCGACTTCGGCGGGCAATACGCCCTGGACATCTTGCTGGAGAACACCGATCCGGCACACCTGGCGGCGGAGCTCGACGTGGCCTGGGTGCAGTACGGCGGCGCCGACCCGGTTGCCTATCTGCAGAAATGGGAGAGCCGCTGCCCCGTGGTTCACCTGAAGGACATCGCCGACCTCTGCGAGCGTGGTCAGTTCACGGCCATCGGCACCGGTCTGGTCGATGTGCGGGGCGTCATCGAGACGGGTGCACAGACAGGAGTCGACTGGTTCAGTGTGGAGCAGGACCGCCCGCACAACCTCAGCGGCATGGAGAGCGTGCAGGCCAGCATGCTGAACCTGCGCGAGTTCGGCTATGCGTGAGCCGGAACGGGAGAGTTGAGCTGTGTTGGTCTACGTGGGTACGTACACCGGAGGCGAAAGCAAAGGCATCTACGTCTGCGACGTGCACCCGAACACGGGGGAGCTGGAGCAGGTGGGGGTGGCGCGCGCGGCGGACAACCCGACCTTCCTGGCGCTCTCGCCGGCGGGGCAGTGCCTGTACGCAACGCACACTGTGCCGCAGCATGCGACGGTCAGTGCCTGGGCCGTCCGCAGCGACGGTACGCAGCTATCCTTGCTCAACCGCCGGCCGGCGCACGGCTCGAAGCCCTGTCACGTGACGGTCGACCGAACTGGTAAGCACGTGCTGACGGCGAACTTCGGCGACGGCAGCGTCTGCTGCTTTCCCACGTATGTTGATGGCAGACTGGCGGAGGCGACATGCGTGCTGAGGCATAGAGGTCATAGTGTGCATCCTTTGCGCCAGGCGGGGCCGCATGCCCATTCGGTCGCCCTCGACCCTGGTGGCCGCTACGCGTTCGCCGCCGACCTCGGCATCGATAGGGTCATGATCTACCGCTACGACTGGCAGCGCGGTCAGCTGGCGCCGGGGGAGGTCACATGCGCGGAAGTGCCGCCGGGCTCGGGCCCGCGTCACTTCACTTTTCACCCTTCCGGCCGCTTCGCATACCTCATCAACGAGATCGCCAACACTGTCTCCGCCTTCGCTTACGATTTCGAGAGGGGCGCGCTGGACCCGTTGCAGGCCGTCTCCACGCTGCCCGAAGGTTACGCAGACGGGTCGGCTGCCGACATCCACGTCCACGCGTCGGGGCTTTTCCTGTACGGATCGAATCGCGGCCACGACAGTATAGCCGTGTTCGCGATCGACACGGATTCAGGCCGGCTTGAGCCCCGAGGGCACCATCCCACGCTCGGGCAGGGCCCGCGCAACTTCTGCATCCTGCCGCGTGGTGACATCCTGCTGGCTGCCAACGCGGGGACCGACAATGTGGTGAGCTTTCGCATTGACGGCGAGACGGGCGCGCTTGAACGGACGGGCTATGAGCTGCGCGTCCCGTCCCCGGTCTGCCTGGTCGCTGGCAACATCTGAGCCGCAGAGTGGCCTTTGTCGGCCTGAACCCGTACAATGATGAGAAACAGCGTCTAGCAAACGCGAGCCCAAAACCATGCGTGATAGAAGCACCGAGCTGAAAAGACACATCCACAACCTCTGCGATGCCGGCGTGCGACGGACCAGGTTCCACGAACTTGCCGGCGCATCCCTTGCCCAGACAGTCGGGGAGCCGCGCCCCTTGCGCCGCGCCAAGGCATTCGCCCATCTGTTAGACAAGGTGGAGCAGGCCGTGCTTCCGCACGAACTGGTCGCCGGCTCCATCCTGGGCCTCTGGCCCCTGTCCGAGCAGACGCAGAGCGCCGAAGAACGCCTGGAACAGGGCAGGGAGGCAGTGCGAGGCTACTTGCGCCGCCGCGCGTCAGACGCCCCGCAGGCGGTGTCGCGCTGGGCTCTCATGGGTCGTGACCACTACGACGGAAGCATCACCTTCCGTCAGTTGCAGGACCTCGCGCGCGACCTCCAGCAGGAGTTTGCCGACCGGAATATCACCTACTCCGAGGTGTACCGGGTCCTGGAACACGAGTTTACGTTCGACTACGGTGAGCCGCAGCAGCTTGTTAAGGACCTTCCCTGGTTCGCCTCGAACCACCTGCACCTTGACTACGGCACGGCGTTGGAGCGTGGCCTGGGTGGGATTCGTGACGAAATCCTGGACCGACTCCAGGAAGCCGATAACCCCGGGCAGCGCACTTTCTACGAGTCGGCGCTCATTGCTGTAGAAGGCTGCATCCGATTCATTCGACGCTACTGCCGCACGTTGCGCGGCGTCGCTGAGCGCGAGGCGGACGCTGCACGCGCCGCCGAACTGCGCCAGATGGCAAAGGTCTGCGAGCAGATAGCCGAAGCGCTGCCGGAGACCTTCCGGCAGGCCGTTCAGCTCATGTGGATGCTGCATATCATTGGCAACCTGCAGGGCGGTTCGGCCATGTCATTGGGCAGGCTGGACCAGTACCTCTGGCCGTTCTACGAACGAGATCGGTCGGCGGGGCGCATCGCGCCCGCTGAGGCACAGGCACTGCTGGAATGCGTGTGGTTGAAGGTGAATGAGCCGAAGATGCGCACGGTGCAGAGCGTCTGCCTGGGTGGCACAACAGCGCAGGGCGAGGACGGCACGAACGAGCTGACCGACCTGTGCCTGCGGGCGACGCATGCCGTGGCAGAGCCCTACCCGAACACTGCCGTGCGCGTCCACGCGCAGGCGACGGAGGAGCTGTGGGACCGTATCGCGGACTGTATGTTGAGCGGCAACGGGCAACCCCAGATATTCAACGATGCCGTGATGCTGCCAGGTCTGTCGGAACTGGGCTACCCGGCGGCAGACGCACGCGATTACTATCCCATGGGCTGCGTAGAGGTGATGCTGGCGGGCATGATGCCGACTTACCATGGCGGCGGCGCGGTGATGTTTCCCGTTCAGCTCGAACTCGTCTTCACGAACGGCGAGGCGAACCTGGCTGGCGAGACGGGGCGGCGGACAGGGGAACTGAACGAGTTCGGGACTTTTGAGCAGTTCATGGGCGCATTCCTGCTGCAGGTGCGGCATCGGGCCGAGTCGCTGATGCGAGCAGCCGAGGAGAGCTATGGGCAGGACGCAACAGTAAGGTGTGACCCGTTCGCCTCGCTGCTTGTGAAGGACTGCCTGGCAAAGGGCAAGGACGTCTGCCGCGGAGGCGCACGTTACCCCCGCTCGTTTGTCCTCAACTCCATGGGGCTCGGAACAGCCGCCGACAGCCTGGCGGCAATCAAGACGTGCGTCTACCAACGGAAGGCCGTGACGCTCCACGAACTGAAGGCCGCTCTCGACGCGAACTTCGGAGGGCACGATGCCCTGCGCGCCATGCTCCGCAACGCGGTGCCTGCTTTCGGCAATGACCAGCCCGAAGTGGACGAACTGGCGGAGCGGACCTACCGGGAGTTCGTCGACGCCGTTCTGCACCATGAGTCCTCCATCGGCGCCATCTGGTCCCCGCAGTCGTTCAGCTACCACAGTCACGTCTGGCGGGGGGAGATGACCGACGCCACCCCGGACGGACGGCTGCGCTCCATGCCCTTCAGCGATGGCATAGGGCCATCACAGGGCAGGGACGTCAGCGGCCCTACGTGCCTGATTAACTCCGTGACCCGCCTCGACTTCGGTCCGCTGACCGGCGGCACAGGCTTTAACCTGAAGCTGAATCCCGGCTTCGTGCGGGGCGCCGAAGGACGAGAGATACTGAAATCGCTGCTGCGGACGTACGTTGAGCGCGGCGGCCTTCAGATACAGGTCAACCTGGTCGATCAGGAGACTCTCAAGAAGGCGCAGCAACGGCCCGACGAGTATCGGCACGTCATCGTGCGGGTGGCAGGTTTCTGCGAGTACTTCGTAAGTCTGGACCGCAAGCTCCAGGACGAGATCATCCAGCGCACCGCTCAGGAAGTTGGGGCGGCTTAGGCGCGTTTCGGTTCGACCACAGCCGACGTAGTGCCCCTCAACGCGGAGGAGGCGAGCCTTGCCTGAACCGTTGCTGATCGCACATGACATCGGCACGAGCGCAACGAAGACATCGTTGGTGGGTGCTGACGGCAGCATTCTGGAGTCCGAATCGACTGGCCATCCCACTTACACGGCGTCCGGCGGAATCGTCGAACAGGATCCCGAAGCCTGGTGGCGTGGAGTCTGTCGCAACACACGCGCGCTGATGGAGCGTCGGGCCGATTGTGGGCGACGCGTTGTGGGCATCGGCGTCAGCGGGCAGATGCTCGGATGCCTGCCGGTTGACGCCGTGGGCGCGCCTCTTCGTCGCAGCATGATCCACTCCGACGCACGCGCCGTCGCCCAGACCGAACGCGTTGCCGAAGCCGTGGGCCGCAGGGAAGCCTATCGTGTCACTGGCAATATGGTCGACCCTCGCTGCGTCCCCAGCAAGATGCTCTGGCTGAAGGAGCACGAGCCCGGGCTCTATCGCAGCACGGAATGCTTCGTGCAGTCCAAGGACTTCATCGTCGGCCGTATGACCGGCGTGTTCGGCTCGACCGATTACTCGGACGCCGGCCACGCCCAGTGGATGGATATATCGAGACGGGAGCCTGCCAGCGAGCTGATAGATGCGCTCGGTCTGGATGCGGGCAAGCTGCCCCGCCTACGTTCTTCCACTGATGTGGTGGGGAAGGTGACGCACGAGGCCTCGCGGGCCCTCGCCCTGCCCAGCGGCATACCTGTTGTCGCCGGAGGGGGCGACGGCTCGTGCGCCAGCGTGGGGGCGGGAGCGGTAGCTATCGGGGACACCTACGGCTGTATCGGCACCACGGCCTGGATCGCCTCCATCAGCGGGCAGCCGTTCATTGATCCGCACATGCGCGTGTTCAACATCACCTCGCTGGACGGGCAGACAACCGGCGTTTTCGGCACCGTACAGTCCGCCGGGCGTTCCGTGGAGTGGGCGATGAATCTGCTGGCCGACGGCGACTTCGGCCGCTTCGACGATCTGCTCGCAGGTGCTCCGCCGGGTTGTGACGGACTGGTCTTTCTGCCCTACCTGGAAGGCGAACGTTCGCCGATCTGGGACGCCGCCGCGCGTGGAGTCTATTTCGGCATCAATCCGCAGCATGGCCGCCTGCACTTCCTGCGGGCGGCTGTCGAGGGTGTCTCGTTCGCCCTGCGGTCGGTGCTGGAGGTACTGCGCGAGATGAACGAGTTCCGCTCGCTACGCCTGATAGGCGGGGGTGGGCAATCCAAAGCATGGCGACAAATGCTGGCAGACGTCTGCGGCCTGCCAACGCAGGAGCTGTCGACACGCGCCGCAGATGCGACCTGTGTCGGCGCCGCAATCGCGGCAGGTGTCGGCGTAGGACTTTTCGACGATCTGGCTGACGGTTGCCGAGCCATCCGCGTGACCGCCAACCGCGAGCCCGACCCTCGGGTTCGGGCCGTCTACGATCGGCAGTTCGAGCTGTATGGCTCGCTGTATCCGCTGCTCGCGCCCGCCTTTGAGAGCCTTGAGAGCTTGGGCTGAGGGCCACAGCGCGCACGGGTGCGAGCGCACTTTGACAAGGATCCGGATCCGCCGCAGGATGCGCCGCCGAGGCGCATCATTGAGATGAGCTGGCCCATGTCACCGGAGAGAGTAAGATGCGTCTGAAGCCAATCCTGCTGGCCTTCCTTCTCAGCTTGGCGGCGGTGGGCGATGCTGCCGTCGGGCAGCGAGTTTACCATGCGCCGCGTGCACACGTGGCTCCTGTCGTGGATGGTGTCGGCTGGGACGCCTGTTGGGCGGCGGCGCAGTGGGCACCGATTGCCCAGCTCTGGGCTGGTGAGCCGGTGACAGATGAAGACTTCAGCGGACGCTACAAGGTCGTCTGGACCCCCAGGAAGCTGTACATATTGGCGGAGATCACGGACGACGTTCTGCGCGACACCAACCCTGACGGGCTCGAAGCATGGCCGGATGACGATTGCATGGAGGTATTCCTTGACGAGGATGCCGCCGGCGGCGAACACACATACACCCACGACGCCTTCGCTTATCACGTCGCACTCGACTACCGCGTGGTCGACTTGGGCACAGATCGCAGGCCGCACTACTACAACGGGCACATTACTACCAGACGCAACGAGGCAGACGGTGTGTCCACCTGGGAGATGGCCGTAGACGTCTACGACGACACCTATCGCGACGATGCCGACGACAACGCCCCGGTCGAACTCATAACCGGCAAGCGCATGGGCTTCGCCATCGCGTACTGCGACAACGACTTCCGCGAGAAGCGCGAGAGTTTCCTCGGTTCGGTGCCGATCGCCGGCGAGGACAAGAACCGCGCCTGGCGCGACGCGGACGTATTCGGGATCCTACTGCTGGAGTCGCCGCTACGGGTTGCGTCGGTCTTCTCTGACCATATGGTGCTCCAGCGCGACATGCCGGTCACCGTCTGGGGTTGGGCAGCACCGGGCCAGAGGGTCGTCGTGCGGTTCGGCGAGCACGCCATAGAGAGCACGACGGGAGACAACGGCGCCTGGCATGCCGAACTGCCACCGATGCCCGCCGACGCGACAGGTCAGACGCTCTCGGTCACAACTGATGCCCGCACGATCGCCTTCAGCAACGTGCTGGTCGGCGACGTGTGGTTCTGCTCTGGCCAGTCGAACATGATGTGGCGGGTCTCCGCCTCGGCGAACGCAGAGGCGGAGGTGGCGGCGGCTGATCATCCACTCATACGGTTCTTCAAGGCCCAGAACGTGGTTTCAGGGGTGCCACAGCCGGATATCGGGGGCCACTGGGAGGTGTGCCGGCCGCAGACGGTTGCCGGTTTCTCCGCCACCGCCTATTTCTTCGGCCGCAGCCTGCAGGCGGAGCTGGCCGTTCCCATCGGCTTGGTCCGAAGCGCATGGGGCGGAACGCCTGCCGAGTCGTGGACTCCCGAGCCCGCGCTGCGCAAACTCGGCTATGTGGAACAGATCGCCGGATGGGAGAGCAGCCTCGAACAGTGGTTCACCGATGAGGGCAGGCAGCTCCGCGCAGAGGGCCTGGCTGCGTGGCGCGAGGAGGTGCGCAAAGCCGAGGCCGAGGGGCGCCGGCTGCCGCGTATGCCGGGGCACCTGAGAAACCCCTACACGGAGTCGTGGCGCCCTGCCGCGCTTTACAACGCTATGGTGCACCCCTTCACCCGCATGGCGATGCGCGGCGTCATCTGGTACCAGGGCGAGTCGAACGCGGGCCGTGCGGCCGAATACGGCAAGTTGTTCCGCGGCATGATATGCGCCTGGCGCGAGCGCTGGGACCGGCCGGAGCTGCCGTTTCTTTTCGTGCAACTGCCGAACTGGCGGGAAAGGCAAATCGAGCCCGTGGAGGAGGAGGACTCCTGGCCAGTGCTGCGCGAAGCCCAGCTCAGCGCCCTTTCGCTCCCGAAGACGGGCATGGCGGTCACGATCGACATCGGCGAGGCCGGCAACATTCATCCTGCCAACAAGCAGGACGTCGGCCGTCGCCTGGCCCGGGCAGCGCTCGCCGTTGCGTACGGGCGGAATGTCGTAACGACATGACCGCTCTTTGAGTCGATGCGCGTGCGGGGCAGGGAAGCGGTGCTCCGCTTTAGCCATGTCGCAGATGGGTTGCGTGTGGATGGTGACATTCTGCGCGGATTTGCCGTTCGGGGCGCCGAGGGACCATGGGTCTGGGCCGACGCCCGCGTCGAGGGAGAGACCGTGGTTGTTCACGCAGATGGTGTGACGCAACCGGTTGCCGTCCGCTACGCGTGGTCGGACAACCCGCTGGGCAACCTGCGCAACAGCTCCGGGCTCCCCGCTTCTCCCTTCCGAACGGACATCGCCGTAAACGTAGCTGAGAGCGACCACTAAGCGCCGGGCGTCCCGAGCTGAGGTTCATTCCTCTTGATCTCTGGAGCCCTGCCCTTCGCCCGGCGCCGGCGGGCCAAAGGCCTTCAGCACGTCGGCCATTTCGCGCAGGCGCCGGTCGGCGCACCCGAAGACTGTGTCGTCGGGGAAGGCACCATCCTCCTGTCGCTCGCCTGCCGGCATGCCGGTCAGTATCTTGATGCCTTCCTCGACCGTTTCCACCGCCCAGACGTGGAACTCGCCGTCCCCGACGGCCTGAACCACCTGCTGGTTGAGCATAAGGTTCTGCGCGTTACGGGCGGGGATGACGACGCCCTGCTCGCCGGTGAGTCCGTGCTGTCGGCAGACCTCGAAGAAACCCTCAATTTTCTCGTTCACGCCGCCGATGGGCTGCACCTGACCGCGCTGGTTCACCGAGCCAGTCACGGCAATGTCCTGGCGCAGCGGCAGGTCGGCGAGGCTCGAGAGCAACGCGTAGAGCTCTGCGCAGGATGCGCTGTCGCCTTCCACGCCGCCGTAGGTCTGCTCGAACGCCAGGTGCGCTGAGAGAGAAAGGGGCTTATCCTGCCCGAATAACCGTGACAGGTAGCCGGTCATGATGAGCACACCCTTGTCGTGGATGCTGCCGCTCATCTTGCTCTCACGCTCTATGTTCACGACACCCGAGCGGCCCACGGAGGTAACGCAGGTGATGCGTGATGGATTGCCGAACACATAGTCGCCCAGGTCATAGACGCTCAGGCCGTTGACCTGCCCCGGCTCCGCGCCTTCCGTGTCGATCAGTATCGCTCCCTCTTCGATCAGGCGCTGGATGCGGTCCTGGAGCTTGCGCGAGCGATAGCGCTGCGCGTCGATGGCTTGCTGCACATGGTCGGCGCTGACCACTCCCTCACCATGGTTGCCGGCAAGCTGCCCGGCCTCGGCAATCAGGTCTGCGACATAGAGGAATTCGGTCGTCAGCCGCCCGCGGTGGCCCGCGACTCGCATGCCGTGCTCGATAACCCGCACTGTGGCCTCGCGGTCGAACGCGGGCAGTTCGCCCTGATCACACTGCGAACGCACGAACGCTGCATAGCGCTGCAGGTGCTCCCGGTCCAGCTTCATGTCGATGTCGAAGTCGGCCTTGATCTTGAACAGTCGGCGGAAGTCGGGATCGAGGGTGTAGAGCAGATGGTAGATCAAGGAACTGCCGATCAGGATTACCTTCACCTGGCAGGGCATGGGCTCGGGCTCCAGCGTGGCGGCGGGTGTGGGGTGGTAGCGTTCCCACATGTTCTCGATCGTGACCTGACCGGTCCGTATGGCGCGCTTGAGCCCGTCCCAGGCGAAGGGATTGCGCAGCACGTCCATGGCTTGCAGAATGAGGTAGCCCCCGTTTGCGCGCTGGAATGCGCCGGCCCGCAGCATGGTGAAGTCGGTGGTCATGCCGCCGAACTGCGCCCGGTACTCGATCATGCCGAACAGGTTGTAGAACGTTGGGTTCCGTTCGTCGATGATCGGTGCTCCTTCGGTGCACGCGTTATCCACCACCACGTTGACGTGGTAGCGAGTCAGCGCCTGTTGGAGCGCCATGCGCCTGGCACCTGCCAGCATCTGGGCCTGCGGCTGATGCTCGCCCTGTTGCTCGTCCTGCCCGGCGGACTTGAACAGTCCCACGTTCTCGACAATGTCCTGCTGCACCTGCTGGAGGAAATCCTGGACTTCCGGGGAATCGGAGTACTTCTCCATCAGGTCCTTAATCATGGGCTCGACCGCGAACAGCGCCACCTCGCTGTCGAGCTCTTTGGTTTTCTCTTTGGCCTCGTGCTGGAACTGGCGCACCTTGCGCAGGACCTCCTGCACCAGTTCCTGCAACTGCTCGCCCTTCTCGCGCAGGTCTTCCTGCTGCTCCTCGTTAAGCTCGCTGAATTGGTCCTGCGAGAGCGGCTCTCCATCGACCACCGGCACCGCCGCGATGCCGGCCGGGGTGACCTCGACCGAGTGGTCGAGTTCCTGTGCCTTCTCGCTTAGCTCCTCGAGGGCCCTGTTACGGCGCTCGCGGAACTTTTGCAGGATCTCGTCTTTCCGCTGCTCGTAGCTCTCTTCCTGGAAGGCGCCGGGTATCTCCGTCTGGCAAGCTTCCAGGAAGCGCTCCATGTCTTGCTCGAGCTCGCGCCCCATTCCGGCGGGCAACTCCAGGGCGTTTGGCTCATCAGGCGTCTCGAAGTTGTGCACGTAGCACCTGTCGCCGGGTGTCTGTCTTTCAACGGCACGCCGCTCAACGAGGGCTCGTACGGTTGAATTGCGCCCCGTGCCCACCCGTCCCGCTGCAAACACGTTGAAGCCGTTCGCCGTCATTTCCAGGCCAGTGCCGATCGCCTGCAGCGCCCGCTCCTGGCCGATAGTCCCCTTCAGCGGTTCGACGTCGTCCGTCGTGCCAAAGTCGAACTGCCCGGTATCGATCGCCCGGCGAAGCTGGTCGGCGCTCAGTTTCTTCTGTTCGGCGACATCCTTGTGAACCATAGCCGTTACCTCAAAGAAGACATCCGGTGCTCCGTGCAGCGGGCGGCAGACGGACGGACGGCGAGCAGCCCCCCTGGACTCGCCCTTCGGGCCGCGTTCACCATCATGGGCGGTGCCTGCGGCCAAGTCAACCACACAGCAGGTGCGGGTCCCGGCTATGCTGTTAGGTACTCGTGAGCCGGGGCGCAGGAATCAGCTTGACGCAGCCCTGGCGGCGCTGTACTATCACTTAGCGGTTTGTGGGAGGCCGTTCGAGGCCTCCTGGCGTTGCGGCTCTAAGGGGGAGTGTGCACCATGAGGTCAAGGACGCAGTCGGTTGGCCGTTGGTTGGTTCTTGTGCTGGTCACGGTAGTTGCTGTCAGCAGCCTGGGATGCGGTTACTTGAAGAACCTGCGGGACGATGCGCTCGACGTGGGCACGCTGGCCGTGGGTGTCGTGCCGCCCGTGGTGCCGACCGAGGAGGGCACCAAGGGTGTCGGATTCTTCCCGCCGGCGATCGGCGCGTACGCCCAGGTTACAGACCTGTTCCACCTCGGCGCGTTGTACAAGATTACGGGGGATGCCGAGTGGGACCGCCGCGGCTACGGACTGACGATCGACGAGCGCCGCAAGATCGGGCTGGGGCCGATACACGATGTCTACATCAAGCAGTGGCCCTACCTCGTGAATAGCTACAAGCTGCCCGAGAGTGAAATGTCCGGCTGGCGCTCGCACATGGACGAGTTGAAGGATCCGTTGTTCGGCAGCTCTGCCAAGACGCTCATTTACGAACCGGAGAAGTGGGACATCTACGGTTCGCTCTACCAGAATACCTGGCAGTCGCTGCCCTGGCTTGCCAACGGCTGGCAGGACTGGGAGATGATCTCGCTGGAGGTGGCTATTCCCGAGCCGTTCATCCTGCACACAGGTTTCTACTTCCGCGCAGGCATAGACCCCTCCCAGGTGTTTGACCTGGTGCTTGGAGTCTTCACGTTCGACCTCTACGACGACGCGGCCTACAACCTTGACGGTAGTCTGAAGTACTGACACAAGGCCAGCGTTGCGCAGGTACGCTTGGGCCGCCTACTGAAGTACGGCCCAAGCGTTCTGAGTCGAGCTTACTGCTCATCTCGGGCGGTTCGACAGGCTACTTCGCCGTGATTTCTGGCGCCTAACGCCCGGCGTCGTATGTCCGCTGCTCGGGGTCTGATCTCGTAGCAGGGGTTGCCTCAAACCCGAGCGGCGGCGCCGCGCAGAAACGCGGCGACGCGTTCGTACAGCTCGACGTTGTCGGTCGGCGGGTGGACGTGTTCCATGGTCAGCGGGCCGTCATAGCCTGCCTCGCCGAGCGCAGCGATGACCTCGTCCCACGCAATGTCGCCCTCTCCGGGGGGGCAGTAGCGCTTCACTGGCCCTATCCACCCATGCCGGTAGACCGCTTCTGGGTCAACACGGGCGTCCTTCATGCCGACATGCCGGATCCTCGCGCCGAAGTCCCATACAGCCCGCACAGGGCCGATGCCGAGGCCGGGTAGGTGGCCGAAATCGAGTTCGAGACCGAGCCCTGCCGAAGGCACGGCGTCGAACATCGCCTCCCAATGGGCGGGGCAGTATGCCAGGTTGCGCGGGATGCTCGGCTGACCACCCAGCATGGGGCAGTTCTCGAGCACGAGCGTTACGTCTCGTTGCGCGGCGTAGTCGGCGAGAGGACCGAAGACTTCTGCGAAGGTCTTCATATTCTGTTCGAAGGTGCGCGTGGGGTCGTTCCCCGCGAACACCGTGACGCAAGGGGCGTGGAGCTCGGCGGCGCGTTCCACCGCTGTGCGCACGTTGCGCTGCTGCTTGACGCTCTCATCCTGGTCCGGACCCAGCAGGGCGGTGGACAGGGCGGTCACCGACCAGATGCCGACGCCGGTGCTGTCCATCAACCGTGCGACTTCCTCCACGTCGCCGGCAGGCACCCCGTCCACTTGCAGGTATGCGGCCCCAACCTTCCGGGCGGCGTCGAACTGGGCGGACCAGTCCTGCCCGAGTGTTCTGATGTTACGCAGTCCCAGTAGCATCTTAGTTGTCTTTCTCTCTTACGGGCGTATGCCCTCGGGGGTGCCCAGGTCGCCCGGGACGAACTGCTCGATCGGCTCAGGACGGCCGCTGTCCAGCGACGCCATGATGGAGTCATGCAGTGCGCGCGTGTGCGTGACTTGAGCTATGTTCGCCTCGGGTTGCCTGCGCTCGCGAATCGCCGCCACGAATTCCTGCAGTTCGCCCACGAACCCCATCTCCACGCTGCTGTGGGTATAGCCGGCGACGAAGCTCGGCAGGTGTCCGCCAACGGGCGCGTTGCCGTGGTAACAGGTAAGGAAGATGGAGTTGCTGACGTGCACGCCGGGCATGCCGTCACCGACGGCGGTCAGTTCCTCCCAGTTCGGCCCGGGTGCGCAGTAGGTGAGCGTGCCGGCGGCGCCGTTCGCAAACTGCAGGTTGCAGGTTACGCTGCTCCAGTCCTGCCTGCTCTTGAACGCCTGAACGCTCTGGACGGGGCCGAACAGGAAGTGGATCAGGTCCGTTACGTGGCAGCCCCATTGCCAGATGTAGCCGGGATGGTCGGCTGGGCTGCCACCCTTGCCGCGATACAGGCGAATCATCGTTGGCCGGCCGAAGCTTTCCGACTCGATAGTTCTCTTCGCGCCGGCGTAGGCGGGAGCAAATCGCTTCTTGTAAGCCGCCATGCAGATACGGCGTGTCGCACGCGACGCTTCGAGCATCCGCTTCGACTTCTCAAGAGATGGCGCGTGCGGCTTCTCCACGTAGACGTGGTAGCCTGCGCCCATGATGGCGGGTGCGAGTTCCGCGTGGGCGCTGTCCCCGATGCAGACTATCACGCCGTCGGGTTCTTCCTGACGAAGCATCTCCTCGTAGTCCGAGTAGTGGCGCGTGATACCGAAGCGCTCACCGACTGCTCGGGCCTTCTCGACCTTGAGATCGCAGTTGGCGACGACTTCTGCCTCCTCCGCCAGCATGTAGAAGACGGGATAGATGTTGCGCGAGGAGTGATTGCCTGCACCGATCATGCACAGCCTGACGCGGCGGTCTGCCATGACACTGCTCCGGACGTGAGAGACAGGGCACGAACGGGGACATTCTACGGATGTCACGCGGGGCTTCCAGTGTCAGCCAGAAGAAGGCACGCAGCGAAGCTGTTCGAGCGAGCGGCTGAGCTTTCGGCGACCCAGGTAATCCCACATCCGCAGTTCTTTGCTGAGCAGGTAACGCATGTGGAAACGCAGGATAATACTCATGGATACTATGGACCTTGGCGCCAAAGCGGTGGGCGCAGTATCGGGCGAGTGCGCGATGGAGGCAAGGCCGGCCAGCACGTCGCGGCGCACGTGAGTGGTGCGTGCGGGCAGGTGGGGCGCCGCTGAGCTCTCGCAGCGACGGCAGAGAGCTCCGCCGGCGGCAGGATTGAAGGCGATGGCCCCCCGCTTTGAGAGCCGCCGGCCGCACTCCGCGCAGCGGCTGAGCGCCGGTGTGGAGCCGTGTTCGGCGAGTGCTGCCAGTTCCAGCAGCAGCACGTTCACTCCCAGCATGTCGCCGGCAGCGAAGCGCCTGAGGGCGCTGAGCACCGCTTCGTAGAACTCGGGGCACGGATTGTGCTCGGCTGTGAAGTTCAGCGCCAGCTCGGCCACGTAGTAACCACACAGAATCCGCTCGGGCTGCATGCGCAGGCCGCGGAAGTCCTCGCGCAACCAACGGTAAGTCAGGTTCTGCAGCGAGGTATGGCGCCTTTCGGTGTACAGTATCTCGTAGCGTGCCAGCAGGTCGAAGGACGTGCGCACCCCTTTCTTGGGTGCCCTGGTAACCCCCTTGGCGATGAATGAAAGCCGGCCTCTGTCAGGCGTGAGGAACGCCGCGACCTGGCTGGTGTTGCTGTAGTCGATGCGCCGCAGACAGATGCCCTCGGTGTGCTGGTATTTGGCCACTTCGCTCTCGCGGTCGGCTTACGCCTGCGGCTTCTCCGGAACAATGCGTCGCACGAATACGCGCTGCACCCGTCTCTCGTCGCTCTGCAGTATGCGCACCAGCAGGCCGTTCTCTCGGTGCTCCTCCCCTTCCTGCGGAACGCGGGCGAAACGGTCCGTAACGAAGCCGCCGATGGTGTCGTAGTCCTCGTCTGCCGGAATGCCGAGGTCGAACTGCTCGTTCAGTTCGTCTATGCGCACTCGTGCGTCGACCTCAAGTGCGCCGGATGAGCGCACGCGCACGCGATTCTCCGTCTCCTCGACATCGTACTCGTCTTCAATCTCGCCGACGATCTCCTCCAGCACGTCTTCGACGGTCACGAGGCCGGCGGTTCCGCCATATTCGTCAATCACGACGGCGATCTGGACGCGCTGGTCACGGAACTGTTGGAGCAGGGAGTCCACGGTGTTGGTCTCGGGCACCAGGAAGGGACGGCGCATGACGTGGCGCAGGGCCAGCTTGTCGCGCTCTGGCCGACCCACGGCGACGAGCAGATCCTTAACGTAAGCCATGCCGACCACGTTGTCGAGCGTTTCCTCGCAGACGGGGATGCGGCTGTGGTGGAAAGACTGCACTGCGCGTATGGCCTCGTCAAGTGGGGTGTCGGCTTCCAGGTACTCGATATCCGTGCGGGGAGTCATGATCTGTGCCACATCCACATCGCCGAACTTCAGTATGCCCTCGATCATCAACTTCTCCTGGGCCTCGATGGCGCCTTCGGTGGTGCCGTCGGCGATGGCGACGCGGATCTCCTCCTTCGCAGCGTCGACAACCTCCGGCTCGGGCGCCTCCTCCGGTTCACTCTCCGTAGGGGCGGGCTGCCGGTGGAGGAACTTCAGAGGCCAGGACAGCCAGTACAGCACGGGAAGCGAGCCGCGCAGAACCCCGGCAGACCATTTGCGTCCGATCAGTCGAGCGACGACTTCGGCCACTATAAGCAACGTCGCGGAGGCGCCCATGGCCAGGTGCAGCCGCAGCCGTTCCTCGGGCGCGCCATGCACGATGAGAGCCACGAGGGCAACCGCGGCAAGCAGGCGGGCGGCAATGCAAATGACGGAGTATACTTTGGCGCCAGCCAGGTAACGGGCGTAGAGCTGCCGCCGCTCCGGGCTGTCCAGCTCCTCTTCCAGCTTCGCCCAGGACTGGAAGCGCAGAGCCGTCTCCACCATCGCGGCCAGGAAGACGGTAGCCCAGAGAGCCGGTAGTTCGGCGCCCGAGAACAACAAGGTGCGTGCCTCCAATGTGGGGACTCAGTATTGCACTTTCCGCCCGGCGGCGCTCAGGACCTGTTGCTCGCGCCTGCGCATGCGTTGCGTCTCGTGCGGTTCGTGATCGTCGTAGCCCAGCAGGTGCAGTGCCCCGTGCGCAACATAGAGCAGAAGCTCGTCTTCCGTGCTGTGTGGCCTTGCTTGGGCCTCCCGGAGGGCCATCTCGGCGTTGACGACTATCTCGCCGTTGACGCAATCCTCTCCCTGCTCGTAGGGAAAGGCAAGCACATCCGTTGTGCGAGCCCGCCCCAGGAAACGGCGATTCAGCTCGGTGATCTGGCCATCGTCGACCACCATCACGCTGACATCGGCCTCCAGCCCCTCGAGGCGAAAGGCTGTGCGGACGACGTCCCGGATGGCCCTCTCCGAGATGTCAAGCACCGTCTGGCTGCTGTTGATCTCCAGGTGCATCGGCCGCGATCCCGACCTCGGTGGTCGGTTGCTCCTGTTGTGTCTCTTGGTAGGATTGCTCTATTTCGTCCTGACCGGGGTAACGCACCCGGCTGTGGAAGACAGCGGTTAACCCATGCGTGAGCGTGGTTTCCAGCTTGCTTAAATCGGTGATGGTTAGCCCTGACTCGTCCAACTGGCCATCGTGCAGACGAGCCATCACGATCTGGTGGACCATGTTGCCAAGCTGGCCCACCGACGGCGATTCGATGGACCGTGCAGCGCTCTCGACAGCATCGCACAGCATCACGATGGCGGCCTCCCGCGACCTTGGCTTCTGCAGGCGGTAGCGGAAATTGCGTTCCTGTACCTCAGCGTGTTCGTCGCCTTCCTCTTGCGCCTTGTCCAGGAAGAACTTGACAACGCTGGTGCCGTGCGACTGCAGGATGATGTCGCGAACGGGCTTGGGCACGCCGTGCCGCTCAGCCATCTCCGCACCATCTTTAGGGTGAGCGGTGATGATGAGCGTGCTCATGGTGGGTGACAGTTCATCGTGCGGGTTGGGGCTGCCTGCCGGCATATTCTCGCCGAAGTACTCCGGCTTCTTTAGTTTGCCGACGTCGTGGAAGTAGGCGCTCACCCGGGCCAGCAGCGGGTTGGCGTCAATGGCCTCGGCGGCGTCGGCCGCCAGACTGCCGACGATCATGCTGTGGTGATAGGTGCCGGGGGCTTGCAACAGCAACTGCTGGAGCAGCGGCTGGTTGGGGTCGCTCCATTCGAGCAGCCGGATGTCGGTCGTGATGCCAAACGCCCGCTCGATGGCAGGCAACACGCCGCTGATGACGAAGCCACTCGCCACGCCGTTCACCAGTGCCACCAGCGATTTGCCCATAGGAAGGCTGGTCCAGATCGGCCATTCGACCGCCTCGCGCGGCGAGACAAGCGCGAGCCCCCAGACTGCTGCGAACTGCACCGCTCCTGTGAACGCACCTGCCCTGACCAGGCTGCTGCGCGTGCGCACGCGTCCCGTCACCAGGGCTGCCGTCACGCCGCCCAGAAGCAGTACGATAAACTCCATGTCAGCGCCCGGATACGCCATCCGCACCAGCAATGAGAAGAACACCGCTACGCCGAGGCCGAGGAACTGGTCGTACACCAGGCACATCACCATCACCATCAGGGGCACCGGGGCCCAGAGCAGGCTTGCGTCCTGCACGAAGGAAAGGCGCGCCGCCGCGACCAGGGCCAGAGTGAGGACGGCGAAACCGAGTAGATTGGCCTTCTTCTCCAGCAGTTCCGGCCGATAGCGCCGGCTGGACTCTGCCGCTGCGACCATGACAATGGCCAGCAGCAGGGCTACCCCGGCCATGCGGCGGACGTCTACCATCCGCCCCTCCCAGCTCTGCCAGTAGGCCCGGCGTTCCTGCTGCAAATCCTCGATATGCTGCCGCCGCACCTCGCTGCCGCGGGCGAGGATGATGCGGCCCTCCTGGATGAATTTGCTGATCACCGGCCCCTCGGCGGCTGCACGCTCCGCCTGTTCGCGACTGCGCTCCAGCTCCAGCGATGCCTGTGGCTCCAGCAGATTGACAATGATCCCGCGCGCCGCCTCCGCGGCCCCGGAGGGCAGGCCGGATAGCGCCGGCTGCAGGGCGTCGACCATAGGTTCAGAGTCCGCGCTCAGAGGGGCGAGCCGCGAGCGCTCGACGCGTTGGGCCTCTCCCTCCGACGTCAGGAGCACGACCTCGTCTGTCGTCTTCTCCGCCACGATGGGCTGATTCAGGTTGTCCCTGGCAGTCAGCACCACTCCCTCGACCTCGCGGAGGGCCTGTACGAGGGCCGCGGCGTGCTTCGCCAGGTGTGAAACGACCTGTTCGAGCACTTCGGCATCGACCCCTTCAGGCAGCGCCCGGCGCAGCGCTTCCCTGTCGCCCTTCTCCAACACCTCGCGCGCGCGTTCGAGGCCAGACTGCCAACGTTCGGGCGAGAGACGAAAGACGGGCGGTTCCTGCAAGGCCACCTGCTGTCTGGTGGCACGGGTCTGCTCTACGTCCGTGCTGGTGAAACTCACGCGCGCCTTGTAGTCCCAGGGGGAACGTTCGCCGAGCTTCAGGCCGAGGGGCGGGCGCCCGGCGACGAGGACGGCATAGAGCGCGACGGCGAAGAGGGCGATGCGCGCCACCAGTCCAGCGCGGTTCCAGCGCCTTCTCATCTGTCCGGCCGTGGGGTGTCGGTTCTCACCGACGCCGTTCCTATAGCCGTTCTTCGTCTTCTTGTTCCTGTCGGTTCTCATCATTCTGCGCCTCCTCGCCGAACGGCAGGGCCGGGGCGGGGGGCATATCTCTCTGGTAGGCGTCCAGTATCCGGCGCACGAGGTCGTGTCGCACGATGTCTCGTTCAGTCAACCAGACAAACTCTATGCCGGGCACGTTGCGCAAGCGCTCCTGCGCATCGACAAGGCCGCTCTTCTTGTCCGGCGGCAGGTCTATCTGGGTTATGTCTCCTGTCACCAGTAGACGCGCATTGCGGCCCAGCCGGGTGAGGAACGTCTTCATCTGGCCGATCGTGCAGTTTTGAGCTTCGTCCAGAATGATGTATGCTTTGTCGAGCGTGCGCCCGCGCATGAAGGCGAGCGGCAGGATTTCGATGATGTCGTTCTCGATGTAGCGTTGGACTCGGCGCACGTCCATCAGGTCGTGCAACGCATCGTATAGCGGCCGCAGGTAGGGGTCCACCTTGGCGAAAGCATCACCAGGAAGAAAGCCCAGGTTCTCTTCCGCCTCCACTGCAGGCCGGCAAAGCACTATGCGTTGTAAATCGCCCTTTCGCAAGAAGTTAAGTGCCATCGCGACGCCCAGGAACGTCTTCCCCGTGCCGGCCGGGCCTATGCAGAAGACTATCTCGTTCTCCAGCATCGCGCGCAGGTAGGTCTGCTGGCCAGGCGTCTGGGCCAGCACTCCCGGCCAGGGCTCCGGGCCCCGACCCGGGCCCATACCGGGCTGCGGCTCAGGCGCCTGCCGGTTCTGCTCGATCAGGCGCTCGACGCGTTCGGGGCTTATCGACCCCTTCCGCTCTACCTCTTCTTCCATGGCTCGCAGTGCGTCCTCGCAGCGTTCCACCTCATCCTCGGGGCCTTCGATGCGCAACTGGTCGCCGCGGGCGAAGATGTCCACGCCGAAGGCTTTGCGCAAGCGCTTCAGATAGTTGTCACGGGGGCCGAACAGGCGCAAGGTCTTTTCCGGCCCGCCGACCCTAAGTGTGCGCTGCACGATGCCTCAGCCTCCCGCGCTCAACAGTTCGCAGGTCCGCAGAAACACGTAACTCACCGGCGCCGCAAGCAATATGTCGTCCAGCATGTCCATCATGCCGCCGAAACCCGGCAGCAACCGCCCCCAATCCTTGATGCCGGCCTGGCGCTTCAGCAGTGAGGCGGCCAGATCGCCGTAAATGCCCGTAGCAGCGATAAGCAGCCCGTAGGCAATGGCCCAGCCCGGCGGCATCAGCGCCCATGGCGAGTGCGTAAGCGCCCAGGCCACCAGCACGCTCGCCGCGAACGCCCCCACTGCGCCCTCAACGGTCTTGCGCGGGCTCAGGCGAGGCGTCATCTGCCGACGCCCGAACCGCTTGCCGCAGAGGTAGGCACCGGAGGAACCGGCCTTGCACACTGCCAGAACCACGATCAGCCCCGAGACGCCCCATCCTACCCGCACGGCCGTCAAAAACGTAAGCAACAGGGGCACGTATACCAGTCCGGTCAGGCCGCCGGCAATGTCCTCAAAGGCACCCTCGATCCGCGCGGTCAGTATGCGGCCCATGATCAGGAGCACCGCGGCCACGGCAAGGACAGCCGAGGCGGCGGCCCAGGGCCCGAAAACACCCCCCGAGACCGCTCCGGCCCAGTGTCCCAGAAACAGCGCAGAGCCCGCGCCGATGAGCACGTAGCGAGAGGCGGCGTGGCCGAGTGCGACGATGAAACGGCTGAACTCATCCATCGCCACCGCCACTGCGACCACACCCACTGACGCGTAGACGAAGCCCTGGGGCCACGCCGCATCGAGCCCCAGCAACAGGGCAACCGCTGCAGTGAGCAGAAGGCCGAGACCAATGCGCACCGCGGCCGGCGTGGGCGGCCTCTCGCCCTGGTCCGTCTGCTGCCCGCTGCTGATATGAGAGGTGTCGGTGGAAATGGACACGTGTTTCAACTGCGATGAGTGGAATGCGAGCCGGAGTCCTGCGGAACCGTGCCCAGACGACGCTCGCGCCGGGCGAACTCCTGCAGGGCCGCCAGGAACTCGTTCTGCCGGAAGTCCGGCCAGAATGTCTTCGTCACGTAGATCTCGGCGTAGTGGAGCTGCCAGAGCAGAAAGTTGCTCACGCGCATCTGGCCCCCCGTCCGTATCAGCAGGTCGAGGGGCGGCATACCGGCCGTCCATAGCTCCTGTTCGAGCGCGGCCTCGTCTATACTCTCGGGCTGCAGCTCGCCGTCTCTAACGCGACGGGCCAGGTTCCGGGCCGCACGCACGATCTCACGTCGCCCGCCGTAGTTCAATGCCACGCCCAGCGTCAACCCGCTGCACTGGCTGGTGGCCTCGACTGTCGCGTCCATCTCCTTCAGCACGGCAGCCGGCAGCGGCTCGCGGGCGCCGACATGACGCACGCGTACGTTGTTCTCCACGAAGTCGCTGCGATGCTTGCCCAGGAACTTCCGCAACTCCGACATCAAGAAGCGCACCTCCGACCTCGGGCGCTTCCAGTTTTCCGTGCTGAAGGTGAAGAGTGTCAGCGCGCCGATACCCCAGTCCACGCAGCATTGGGCCACCTCGCGGGCGGACTCCGCTCCGGCGCGGTGCCCCTCCGTGCGGGGCAGGCCGCGGGCCGCAGCCCAGCGACCGTTACCGTCCATGATAATCGCCACGTGCTGCGGCAGGCTATCGGGTTGTTTACTCATCGGCTTGACGCTGTATGATCTGCGTGCGCTTGGGCCCGACGGAGACGAGTTCGACCCGCGCGCCTGCGATCTGCTCGATCCGGTGAAGGTAGTCCTTCGCCTCCTGCGGCAGGTCGCTGTAGCGGGTAACGTCGCCGATCGGGCACTGCCAGCCGCGCATCTTCTCGTACTGGGGCACCACCCGCGCAAGTACGTGCGCGCTGGAGGGGAAGTCACGCACTTGCTGGCCGTCAAGTTCGTATGCCGTGCAGATCTTGATCGTCTCGAACGCACTAAGAACGTCAAGCACCGAGACGGCGAGTGCGCTGCAGCCCGAGAGCTGGGCAGTATGGCGAAGCGCCACGCCGTCCAGCCAGCCGCACCGGCGCTGTCGGCCGGTGGTTGCGCCGTACTCCCGCCCGCCGGCAGCCTCGATCGTCTCCCGTATGGTCTGGCCGATCTCGTTGTCCTGCTCGGTGGGGAAGGGACCGGTGCCGACTCGTGAGCAGTAGGCCTTTGCCAGCCCAATCACGCGGTCGATACGCGTCGGCGGCACGCCGCTGCCGGCGGCCGCGCCGGCCAGTACGTCGCTGCTGGTAACGAAGGGATACGTGCCGAAGTTGATGTCGAGCAGGCTGCCCTGTGCGCCCTCCAGCAGTATATCCGCACCGTCGTCGAGCGCCGCGTGGACGATCGGCAGCGCATCCCTCACGAACGGCCTTAACCGGTCCGCGTAGCCCATGTACTCCTCGTATACAGCGTCGACGTCGAGCGCTTCGGCGCCGTAGACCCTCGTGAGAATGCGATTCTGCAGGTCCATGAGCGGATCGAGGCGCGCCCGGAACTGCTCAGGGTCCTGCATCTCGGCGAAACGTATGCCGCAACGGGCGGCCTTGTCCGCGTAGCAGGGCCCGATGCCGCGACCCGTCGTGCCGATCCTCTCGGCGCCACGGGTGGTCTCCTTCACACGGTCGAGCAGTTTGTGATGTGGCATCACCACGTGGGCGCGGTCGCTGACGATCAGGTTCTCGGCAACCTCGACACCGCCGGCCCGTAGGTCGTCGATCTCCTTCAACAGGCCTGCCGGATCGACCACCATCCCGTTGCCCACGATGCACGTGGTGTCGGCGCGCAGTATGCCGGTGGGCACCAGGTGCAGAACGAACTCCCGGTCGCCGATGTGTACCGTGTGCCCGGCGTTGGCGCCACCCTGAAAGCGTATGACCATATCATAGCGGTCCGAGAGCACGTCGATGGCTTTGCCCTTACCCTCGTCGCCCCATTGCAGGCCGACCAGCAGAAGCGTCTCGCCCATGGTGCGCTGAGTCCTTTCACAAAAAGGACGATCCCCGCCAGGCACCGGCCCGGCTGCGGCGCGCGGCTCATTCCGCGCGGCACCAGACGTTGCGGCTGATGCGGAATCGTCTCGGTACGTAGCCGGGCCCCTTACACGATTCAGGTCGCTGGATGCTCACCCTCGTCCCCGGCGGTTGTCGTCATGGGGCTTGAATGGTCTTTGTGGCACAAACGCGAAAGCCTCAGGTGGGCACCGACAGCTCGTTGCACACCATAGCTCTACGCCCCCGTGCCTCGCTACGTCACACCATTATAGGGCCCCTACCCCGCTCCGTCAAGTGAGTTATCAGCCAGCACAACATGTTGTAAACTACTGTGCAGAGTGAGGTTCTGACCCGCCTGCCCCTTCTGAGGGCTCGCCGCGCCGCACCACGCGCCACTTCGGTCTCCGCTGTATGGAGAGCTCCAGCGCCCGGCGCGCCACCTCCTGTCGCTCCTGGGCGCTCCACCGGCCCTGCGCACAACGACGCAGCACGCGCATGCGGTCCAGCAGCGTTATCTGCGACGGCAGGCCGGCGTTCACGCGCGCCAGCATCTTCACCCAGCGCTCCCTGCCGAGCGGCCGGCCATGGCACGCCCGGTCCAGGTCCACCAGCCAGAGCCGGTATCCGCCGTCCTTCTCGCGTACCAGTATGTTCGTCGGCTTGGTATCCGGGTGGTATATCTCCTCCTCGGCGAGGCGATTAAGCAGGGCTGCGACGGCCCTGCCGAGCGCCGTACGCTGCGCCTGTGACAGTTCGCGAGTCGCCGTGTAGGCGAACAAGTCGCCATCGTTCTCCAGCGCCTCTACCACCAGGTAATCCGGCCTGCCCGACAGCTTCGAGCGCGCCTCCAACAGTGCCAGCGGCCTCGGCGCGGGCACCCCGGCCACCTTGAACATGCGGTGCGCCATCCATGCGGCCCGCGCCCTCCCACGCGGACGCAGCACGTCCTTCAGCCTCTCGATCCACGCGTCTCGCCGGAACGCTTTTACGCAGACGCGGCCCGGCGTCACCTGCTGCGGGGGGACGGGCTGGTTCGGCCCGCAGGGCGGCACGGCGTCGCAGGGCACGACCGTCAGTTCCGTGCGCCCGCCCTGCCGGCCGTTGCGGAAGACGCCCCGGTTGTCCCGCCCCCCGGCGACGGCCCGACGGTGGGCCTCCACGGCCGCGATGGCCGACTGGACCGGGAAATCCCTGCGTCGCCAGATGCGTAAGCCTTCGGCGTTGTCGCAAGTAAACAGTGAGCTTTCCTTTACACACCTCTTTGTCCGGCTGCGTATGCGCTCTCGGTGATAGCGCCGCTTGCCCATGCTCAGGCCGTCGCGCCATCGCTGGAACGCTTCTTCCCCGGCGACCGACCCCGTTCTCCACTGCGCCAGGAACATCCGCAGAAACGCCTCCTGCTGCGCCCCGGGCACGCCGCGCGCAGCGGCCGAGTGCCCGAGCATGGTCAGCATCGCCTGCACGTGGCGGCCACGCACCTTGCGCCGACGCACGCTGTGCAGGTCAAGAACGTAGACGCGCTGCCCGGCCGGCGCGTCGGGCCGGGCGACGATGTTGCCCACGTGGTAATCCCTGTGGTAGAAGCCGTTTGCGGCGAGCCGGGCCGTCACGGCGGCGAGTTCCTGCACCAGCTCGCGCATGGCCTGGCCCTCCACCTCCCTGACGAGGCCCGCAAGCGGCCTTACGCCGGGGATCTCGCGGCTCACCGCGAACCCTTCCACTGGCACGCCGAAATGCCTGCGGACAGCGTAGGCCAGCACGTTACATGTCCTGATATCAGCATCAGTTAGCGCGCCTGACATGCGCCACTCGATGCGGCATTTGCTCGGCGTCAGCACGTGGCGCAGGTTGTCGGTCAGGTCGCGGAACTTGTCCCGCTTCACGTAGAGGCCCGGGCCGTCTGGCGCCAGCGGGTCGCGAACGCGCGCGACGGTCCGTGTGGTGCTGTCCTTCACCAGCACGTCCTGCGGCAGATCGCGCGGGCGGCGCAGTGGGGCCAGGTCCAGCAGGGGAATCGCCGGCGCAAACGCGGCGGTGCTCTTCCATTCCATGCCGTGCGCGCGCACGGTGGTGGCTGCTTGTTCCACGGGCTCTCGGGGGCTGCGAAAAGTGGCTTAGCGGGTGCAATGGTAACGGTGTCGGCGCGCAGAATGCAACGGGCGGGACATCCTTTGCTGCAAGTGACCGCAATCATAAACAGCACCTGAACAGTTACTTCTGACCGAATGGGTTCGTTTTGCAGCGGGCCGGGGATTCCCCTGGCCGGAGTTTCAGCCGCAACGCCGGGGGCAGCGGAAGTCCAAAGGGCACCTCGCCGGCATCGCTCCAAAACGGCAGCCCTCAGCACCCCGGACACGGCCCCGGCCACGGCCGGACGGTGGCCGGGATTCTCGAGACTGCGTGTCCGGCGCGGCTTCCTGCCGGCAATCGCCCCCGCATTCCCCCCACGCGGGGCGGACTTCGTCGGCCATCCGCAACGTCGCGTCCGGATGGTTTCCGGGATTCCGGGGTTGGCGAGTCCGCCTGGTCATAAGGTGGCATCTTACCCGTTCGAGATTGCCTCACCGTCCGATATGTCGCCATTTGGGCGGGGTTCCACGTTTCGTATTTATGGCGGCGACTTACGATCTGCCGCCCACGCGCGGCACAGGCCAGAGGGGTTTGGCATGGCGCCCCCTTCGCTGTAAGATGGGTATCCGTCGCCGAGGCGCCCCAGTGTGCGGCAAGATTATGCGGCCTGTGGAGGGGTGGCTGAGTGGACGAAAGCGGCGGTTTTGAAAACCGCTGAGGGTTTGCGCCCTCCGGGGGTTCGAATCCCTCCCCCTCCGCCATGGCGCCCGGCAGGGCCGCGCGGATTGAGCCCGGCTGCTCTCGGGCGCTACTCGTTCACCTTCTGCGGAGACTGAACATGCATAGCACAGCTTTCGCCGCCTTGCTCTTCTGCGCTTCGGCAACCGTGCTGCTGCCGGCTGCGGCAACCAGCGGCGCTCAGTCTGCGCCGCCCCGCGGCAAGAACCTGGTGGTCTACCACATCGGCAACAGCCTGACCCGCTGCATACCGCTGGAGCGCCTGGCCATGCTGGTCGAGTCGGCCGGCGGCCGGTATAGCTACGGCATGCAACTGGGTGGGGGCCACCGGTTGGAGCAGCACCTGAGCATGCGCAACCACGGCAACGCACCGGGCGAAGGCAGCTACAACACCGTGCAGCCCTACGGCACCTGGGACCACGCCTTCAAGAACTACCGGTTCGACGCCGTCATACTGCAGCCGTTCAAGAGCGCGCTGGACAGGGAAGCCGAGGTGATGGACCACTGGCCGTGGTTCACCGCCGGCGACCTGCAGGCGGCGGGCGGACTGATCGACTACGCGCGCGCCCAGACCGAGCCGGCAGAGGGCCGCTGGGACCGCGAGCACGCCAACACCACGCACGTGGCTGCAGAGCGCTTCTACATCTACGCCACCTGGCCCGGCGCCGGGGAGGTACTGCAGCAGGAGGGCGAGCCGACCTACGCGAACTACTGGGGCCGCAAGTACACGGGCGGCGTGCAGGCATGCGGCGATTTCTTCGCGCAGTTGGTCGACCGGCTCAACGAACGCCACCCCGACCTGCAGGTGCCGGTGCGGATGATCCCCGTGGGCGATGTCCTGGCCAGGCTCGATGAGAAGATACGCGCGGACGAGTTGCCGGGCATCGAGGCATTCTACGCGCGCAACCAGCGGTACTTCGTCAAGTCGCGCCGCAACAACAAGAAGCCCTCCCCCTTCGACCCGGACAGATTCGTCCGATCGGCGGGTGTGCTCAACTTCTACGCCGACGGCGTGCACATGAACGACCAGCCCCACAACGGTCGGGACTCCGGCACCATCGGATCCTACGTCTCCGCGCTGACGCACTACGCGACTCTGACCGGCGAGAGCCCGGTGGGCCTCACGGCCGAGCCCTACGAGCAGTTCGACGCGGAGGCGGATGCGGAACTCATCGAGGCCCTGCAGCGGACGGTGTGGCAGGTAGTCGCCGGGCACACGCACACGGGTGTCTCCACGGCCCGTTAGCTCTCAGGCCGGCCGGGGTGGAGCGGGGGCGCCGACGCCGCACGGTCAACCATTCCCCGGCAGCCGCGTCCAGTCGAACAGGGCGCTCAGCCGCTCGCCATGCGCCTCTGACAGAGACTGATAGACCTCCTGCGCCTCGGCGGGGGTGTGCACTTCCGCCAGGCCATCGACGCTGATCCGTCCCTCGGCCAGCCAGCGCAGGGCGCCCTCGAGGTTGCCGAAGATGCTGCCGGGAGCGAAGTCCCGCGCATGTCGCGGCAGTTCCCATTCCCAGCCGCCCCGCAGGTGCACGTAGCGGTGGAAGACCTCGTTGAGCACGGCGTGCGCGTCGACCTCCGAGCGCTTCGTCCACGGCACGCCGACCAGCACGACCTCCCCGCCCTTCCTCACGAGCCGGCATGCGTCCCACACGGCCTTCTCATGGCCCGAGCATTCGACACAGAGCGCCACGTCGCCCGTCACGGCGGGATCGGGTTCGGCGAGCACGTGCGAGAGGCCCCCTTCCTCGGCCAGGCGGCGTCGCGGCTCGGAGGGGTCGACGCCGATCACGTCGTATCCGCAGGCGCAGAAGACCTTTGCCGCCAGATGGCCGACCAGGCCGAGCCCGGTGACCAGGACGGCATCCGGCGGCCGGGCGCGGGTCGTCGTCAGCGTCGTCATCGAGACACCCATCAGTCGCGCGAACACTGCGGCCTCCGGCGCCAACCCATCCGGAACGCGCAGCACGGCGTCGGCCGCCGCGCGCTGGTGGCTGCGATGCCCGCCCATGCAGAAGGCCACGTCGCCGGGGGTCAGGTCGGTCACGTCGCCGCCGACGCGCTCCACGGCGAAGGTGGCAGCATAGCCGGTGCCGCAGGGGAACTCCGCCCCGCCGTGGAGCCCGCGATAGACTGCCAGCTCCGTGCCCGGGCTGATGAGTGTGAAGAGGGTAGGGCCCTCAACCTCGCCCGGGCCGAGGGGGCCGGGGGTCTCCTCCTCGACGAGTTCGGCCCGTCCCGGCTCCGTGAATTGCACCCGCCATCGTCGCCCGCTCATCGCAGTTCCACCCCTGTTTCGGCCGCGACCGAACGCACGTAGGCGGCGGCTTTGCCGTACTCCTCCTCGTTCGGCAGGTGCTCCAGCATCACCGGCAGGTCCCGGTCGAGCCGGTTCAGCTCCTTCAGAAACCTCACGTAGTCGAGGGCCCCCTGTCCGGGCCGTACCTCGTCCAGGTGCGTTGTCAGCGTGTTGTCGAGCAGCACGTCCTTGGCGTGGCAGCTCCTGATGTGCGGGCCGAGCTTGTCGACGAACTCGGCGATCAGCCGCCCGTTGTCGAAGTAGCGCTGCGGGCTGCAGACCAGGTTGACCGGGTCGAAGTGGACCCCGAACGCGCGGCGGTCGACGGCCTTCAGCAGCCGCAGGTAGCTGTCCGCGGAGTCGGGGTACATCCAGGGCATCGTCTCCAGGGCATAGCACGCGCGCGTCGGCTCCACGGCGTCGATGATGGCGCGCACGGTCTCGACCACGGCGTCGAAGGTCTCCTCGGTCAGGTCGCGGGCGTCGGGGCCGTCCCATTTCTCGCCGCGGGAGCCGGCGATGTTCACGCAGCACCGGGCGCCGATGCGCTCAGCAAGGGCCAGGCACCCGGTGCACTTGGCGAGGGCCTTGCGGCGGGTCTCTTCATCGGGGCTCAGGGGGTTGCTCCAGGCGCCGACCTCCGCGATGACGAGGTCGGCCTGCCGCGCCGCCCCGGCGAAGGCGGCCACCCGGCCCTGCGAAGCTTCGGGGTCCAGGGGGCAATAAGCGGCGCTGTAGCCCGCGCCATTGGCGGCCGCCCGGTGCATCTCCACCCATTCTTCCGGAGTCTCGAACTCGCCGAAAACCGGTCCTCCCAAGCGCATCGCGCCCTCCTTGCAGAAGTTGCAGCGCCGCAACCTGATCCAGCAGGCCGATCTGACCCTCGAGGCGGTAGCTGGCAGAGTCGGGCTCGCCGATGCCAGCCACCTATCGCACGTATTCAAGCGCGTGACCGGTCTCACGCCTGGCTCATTCCGGTCGGCCGTCGCGGCTGTCGTTAGCCCCCGGAAAACGCTACTGCGACGAGGCGAGTAGCCCGGCGCACTCGTCTGCGGAGAGTGCGGCTACGACTGTTCCGTCTGCCGACTCCAGGCGCAGCCCGCCTTCCGGCGTGCGCACTGCGCGGCCAAGCAGCCGGCCCTCCATGTTGTGCACTGTGCACAGGTCGTCGGAGACGCGCACGAACTGGGCCTGCGCGACTGCTTCGCCCCGGCGTGTAATGGTCACGGCGGCGGTGCGTCCGTCCGGAGCGGGCTGCATGGCGAACTCCAGCCCTGCTTCGCCCTCGACCTGGCCGAACCCTCCGAGGTCGGCGCCGGTCCAGAACTCCAGCAGGTTCAGGATGACGACGTCGGCCAACGCGCTGATCTCATAGACGGGCAGGATGATGAAGAGCCAGAACGTGAGCTGGCGGAGCACCCCTGGCTTGATCTGGCCGTTGACGCTGTAGACGAGGTGAGTCAGGGGGAAGGATCCGTAGCATCCCGCGCCGAACGCCAGCAGGCCGGCAACCACCAGGCCCGCAACCCACCGTCGAGCTGCGTGCAACCGCCGCATGGGTCTGCGACATTCTTGCTGACTCATCACTGTTCCCCCTGTGCCGGATTGGGTGTCGTGCGGAGCCGCTGGCGGGCGCTCTCGGCGGCGTCGCCGAGCGCTTCCAGGGCTTCTCGCAGCCCTGACTTCGCGTCTTCCCACGCCTCGCCGCCGCTCTCTTTCAGTTCGTCGAGCCGTTCCTCCGCCCGGGCGAGCTGTTTTTCGAGCTGCGGCTGGATATCGCTCTCCCACTTCTGCTCCGCTTGCTCGCCTTGCTGGCGGGCCTGCTGCTTCAGTTCCTGCATTCTGTGGCGCAGATCGGCAATCTGCTTCTCGGCCGTTTCCACCAGTTCCGCCCTGGTCTGTGCCGCCCACTCTCCGGCCGCTTCGGCGGCCTCCTTCGCTTCCTGCCGCATGCGTTCCGGCGGGGAAGCCGCGCCCTCGTCTTTGCTGCAGCCGAGCGCCACCATCAATGTGCATGCTATCAAGACGATTCCCACTCGTTGGACCATGACGGTCCCTCTCCACACTGTACCTAAGCGCCGCGCAGACGCGACCACTGCGGCCCCGGCTGCACAAGCCTCGCTGAATGCAGGTTAGTGGCCGGCAGAGAGCCTGTCAACGCGCCGCACGTCAGAGGCATTCGGTCGGCGGGTGCGCTTCTCGCTTTCTCCGCCGGCCCCGCCGTCGTATACTCGCGCTTGCCGGTGGGCCGAGCCGATGCGCAGGACGTCAACGACTCAACCTGAGGGGAAGCAAAGTGGAGCTGAGCATCCTGGAGGAGCGATTCCCGCGTGCGTTTTACTTCCGAGCCACGGAGTCCGTCGAGCACTACGACGGTTACGCAGAGTGGGCGGCGGAGTTCGACCGACTGCAGGGCGTGCAGGGCAAGGCGCTCGCCGAGGAGAAATCGGACCGCACGCTGAAGCACATCCGCGCCTACACGCGCTTCAAGCGCGAGCATCCGCGCAAGATGGTGCTGCTGCACTTCAACGGCAACGCGCGCGACCCCGGCTACCAGACCGACGAGTTCTTCGCCGGCCACTGGCTCTACACCAACGGGGCTACCATCCTCTGCGACGTGCCCGCCGGGCACTACGGCGCCTGCGAGCTGGAGGTCTCCGACGTTGACCTGTTCACGCTCTACACGGGCCGCTTCTTCGATCGGGGGGAGGACATCGGCCTGTGCGACCTGGACGCGGACGGCAGGCCCGACTGGCGGCGCTGCGAGCAGGTGCAACTGGTGGACATCGACCGCGAGCGCAGCACCATCACCGTGCGCCGCGCCTGCCACGGCACCCGTCCGATAGGCTTCCGGGCGGGCCGGGCGTACGCCGCCGCCCATGTCATCGAAGGGCCGTGGAACGGCAGGCAGAACAACCTGATGTGGTTCTACAACTACTCCACGCACTGCCCGCGTGACGAACAGGGGCGCACCTGTGGCGACGTGCTCGCCGAATGGCTTGTGCGCACCTTCGGCCCCGAGGGCCCGCTCGCCGAATACGACGGCCTGGAGTTCGACGTGCTGTTCAGCAGCCTCCACAACCACCCCTATTACTACCTGCAGGATATCGGCCCGGACAAGAAGAAGCAGCCCGACTGCAACGCCGATGGCATCGCGGACATGGGCGTCTTCGATGGCGTGGACACCTACGGCGTCGGTGTCGTCGCGATGTGCCGCCGGCTGAGGGAGCAGATGGGCGAGGAGCGCCTGATACTGGCCGACGCCGGCTGGTGGCACGGACAGCGCTCGTTCGGCCTGCTCAACGGCATCGAGAGCGAGGGGCTGGAGGTGGACGAGGAGGGACACGCACAGTGGGGGCACATGCTCAACACCCACCTCTACTGGAACGCGCAGGCACGCAAGCCCGCCCTCAGTTACTTCATGATGGCCCGCCGCCAGAAGCACATGACCGACGGTGCCTGGCGCATCGGCATGGCCGCGGCGGTGCTGAGCGGCTCCGCCATCAGCGTCAACACCCGCCCGAACGCCCCTGCCGGCGACAGGCCGAACGACTGGGACGAGATCGTGAAGGGACGAGAGGGGCAGGTCGGCTGGCTCGGCCGGCCACTGGGCCCCGTGGTGCGGCTCGCGCTATCGGGCGAGGACCTGCTCGGCGGGCTGGGCGACCCGCCGCAGGCCGACTTGCTGGACCGGTTGACACTGGAGAACGCCGAGGCCGAAATGCAGGCCGACGCCCTGCTGCTGCGCGGCTGCCAGCCAGTGCGTCGGATGGGGATGCACATGCGGGGGATTGAGCCCGGCGGCCCCGACCTGGTGGTGGCCCTGCGGGCACGCGGCGAGCCGATGAGCGACTACCCCCGGGAGGGCAGGCGGCTCGTGTTCCTGACAGCGATGCAGGGCGGCGAACCGGTGGTCAGGATGAGCCACAAGTGGGGCACGCGCGTGCGTCGGCACGGTTACTTCCTGGACGACGATTTCCTGAATGTATTCGTCTACAACGACCTGCCGGCGGGCGAACTCTCGCTCTGCTTCGAATTCGAGGGCTTCGAGCCGGTACGGGTAGATGAGCTGCGGCTCATCGCCCAACCGGACGCCTGCTATCGCGAGTTCGAGCACGGCGTGGTTCTGGTCAACCCGTCGAAGGCGCCGTACACCTTCCGCCTCGCCTCGCTGTTCCCCGGGCGGCGCCTGCGGCGCCTGCACGGGCATCCGGAACAGTATCCCGAGATCAACACGGGCGAGCCGGTGGGCGAGGAGGTGACACTGCCGGTCCACGACGCCCTGTTCCTGGCCGAAGCGTAGCGCCGGGGCGGGGCTCACTCCGCCGGCGGGAAGGGAATGGGGGCGAGGCCGATCGCCGTGCGGGCCAGATTCACGAAGCGACGGCGCAGGTAGGTGGCCGTCGCGCAACGCCTGTAGGCCGGCGCAGGCGGGTTCGGCAGGTAGCGGTGCGGCTCGCCGGCGACCTGCAGCGCCTCGCAGATTACGAGTCCGACGACCGCCAGCCGCTTGCCGTATACGGCCCAGACCGAATCCCAGCGCCCGATGGGCACCGAGCGACGGGCGAGGATTGGCCCGGCGTCGAAGCGGGGCGTGATGACGTGAACGCTCACCCCGGTGCGCTCGGCGCAGTCGACGAGTGCCGCGAACGTCGTGTTGGAGCCACGATACTCCGGCAGGTAGGCAGGGTGGCAGTTTAGAGCCTCGATGCGAGCCAGGCGGCAGACCGAAGGCGGGATGTGATACAGCCAGCCGTTGGCGAGCAGGATGTCCGGCCCGGCGTCTCGGATGGCGTCGCCGTGGTCGGCTATCCGCCGGCTGCTTGTCAGGATCAGCGGGATGCCGCGCTCCTCGCAGAGCTGCTGCAGCCGCCCCGGAGCGGGCGGGCGCAGGCGGGCGGCGATGCTCCGCAGCGCGCGTACAATGCCGCGCGCGCCGACGATGGCGGCGTGCAGGGGCCAGTCGACGGGCGGAACGCGCGGCCGGATCCAGGGCAGCCCCGAGCGGGTGGCGATCACCAGCACCACGCGGTGACCGGCCTGCAGGATCGCCCGAAGGCCCGCCGCTGCGTAGGGGTCGCCCTCCCCGGTCAGGTAGACGATCCGCAGGCGTCGGCCGGCCGGCTCAGCCACTCCCATGCGCTGCCTTCCCGCTCTGCTGAAGGGAGGTGAGCGAACGCGCGTGGTGCAGTTTGCCGCCCGGGCCGAGCGGAATGCTCTCTAAGAGCTGGAGCTCGAAGGTCACGTCCGCGCTGAGGTGCTCGTTCGCCTCATTCTGGATCCTGCGGATATCCTCCGCGGGCGGAGGGCCCGCCGCAGCCACCTGCAGGACGATGCGGTCGCGGCGCTCCTGCACGAGCTGCCAGCGGCGCACCCAGGGGCAGGTGTCCAACGCGTGGCCCGCCAGTGCGTAGGGGTGAAGGGCGCGCCCGCCGGGCAACTCGAACATGTCCAGGGTCCGCCCCTGGATGCCGCGTATGGTGGAGAAGGGCGCTCCGCAGGGGCACCGCCGCTCGCCCTGCACGGCCAGGTCGCCGAGGGCGAAGCGGATGAATGGCATCGTGTAATTGTGCAGTGCGGTGGCGACGACCTGCCCGGTTTCGCCCGGCTGCGCCGGCCGGCCGTTGCTGAGCACTTCCAGCACTACATTGTCGTCGCAGACGTGCATCTGGCCGCTCTGCGGGCATTCCCACGCGAGCAGCCCGAACTCAACGCTGCCGTAGATGTTGTGGGCCGGAGCCCCGAAGGCGCGCACCAGCTTGCGGCGTACGGCGCCGGAGAGCATCTCGGCGCCGCTGACGACGAAGCGCAGCGGCGGGCCGGGCCAGCCCCCCTCGCCGATCAGGTCCGCCACCGCGGCAAGGACGGTCGGGTAGCCGCCGAGCACCCGTGGCCGGTGCTGCGTGACCCGCCGCAGAATCTCGGCCGGGGGCAGACAGCAGTGCACACGCAATCGGTTGTTGATGCCCAGCCGGGCGGCGAGCCAGCCGGCGCGACTCTGTTTCTGAGCGTGGTCGCGCTGGATGAACTCCACCGAGGCGGTGCGGTCGCCGAGCCGGGCCCCGTAGCCGCCGAAGGTGCGCATGCCGAAGGCCAACTGCGCGCGGTGCTCCCACACGGTGCGCCAGACCGTGAAGGGCACGCCGGAGGAACCGCTGGTGCTCGTCGGCACCAGCCTCGTGCGGTGGGCATCGGCTGCGAGCAGGTCCTCAGCGGCCGCCTGGCGCAGGTCGTCCTTGGTGGTGACGGGCAGTCGCGCCAGGTCGCACGGTCGGCGCACGCGCCGGGCATCGACGCCGGCCTCGGCGAACAACCGGGCGTAGTATGGCACGTTCTCGGCCGCGTGGCGAACGCTGCGGCGCAGGCTCTGCATGCGCGCGGCATGCACGCCAGCCCTGTCCGCTTCGACACCTCTGAGCAGTGCCTGGTAGGGGTAAAGCTGGTGCGTGCCGCCGCGCAACTGATCCTCCTGCTTCGGCCCTTTCGCCCGGCGGGGCTCAGACGGGCATGAAGATGTTGCCCACGCTCAATCCGGCGAACAGGCCCAGCAACGTGGAGACGCCGATCGCAAATGCCTCCGCCACGATGACGCCGAGGAAGAACTGCCTCGCCTGGCGCAGCATGGCCCCGCCGCCGAACTTCATGACGCCCATCTTGATCATCCAGGCGAGCAGGAACGAGAACCACAGGTTGTGCGCCGGCCACGTGCTGCCGATCAGGAAGCCCAGCGAGTGCACGGGCCACCAGTAGAAGTGCGCGCGCATGGCCGTCACCACGAACATGATCACGCCGCCGACGGCGAAGGGGCCGAAGTGCGGATCCGCCGCCCGCACGGGGTTCACCACCATACTGCCGGCCACCTTGAAGGTCTGCTTCGGCAGGCTCACCATGCCGTAGCCGTTCCTGCTGTTCAGACCGCCGATGTCGTAGTAGACGCGCATCGTGTAGTAGGAGGACACCGCCACGGCGACGACCAGCACAGCCAGCATGGCGGGCAGGAACCAGCGCTTGTGCTTCTTGAACACTGATGTAATGCGCAGGGCGTTCATGGCGTGCGCGCTCAGTATCTCGCGGGCGTCCTGCACCAGTATTGCGTTCTGGAGCATCGCCACCACAGCGGCCGACCCGCTGAACGCATGCCCGCCACTGATGCTGTGCAGCACCTGCGGCGCGAACCAGTTCTGTTGCGTGAAGAAGATGCCCCCCTGCGCCACCAGCCGGGCATGCACCAGGGCGATGCAGAAGATCAGCCCGATCAGGGCGATCGCCGAGAGCACATTCATGCCGTAGACGGCGAACCAGGCCACCATGCCGCCGATGCTCAGCAGCAGCCCCCAGAAGCTGACCGTGAAGCTGATCGGCTCATCCGAATCGTCCACCTCTGGCGCCAGTCGCAACGCCTTGCACGCCACACGTAACAGGTGGCGCCGGGCGGCCCAGAGCATCATGAGCGTGAAGACGATGAACGCGCCGGCCTGCTGCCAGCGCATCCAGTCGCCGTAGGTTCCCCCCTGGATCGGCACGCCCATCCAGTGCGAGACCTGGAGCTCGGCTCGCGTGAAGAAGAAGAACAGCCAGATGCTGAGCGCCACGTCGGCCGGCACCAGGAAGGCGATGCCGATCGCTATCGGGTAGATGTAGGCACTGCCGAAGACGCTCTGGGCGAGCGGCGTGTCCCACAGCAGGGATTGCACCGGGAAGACGGGCTGCCAGCCCGTGCCGCTGCCGTCGAGCGCCGGCGCCATGCGCAGCAGCGCGAAAACAAGGGTCAGGGCCAGCCCCACGTTGAACGCGCCGCGCCTGAACAGTTCCGGCAACAGGTCGTCGCCGCCCGCGCCCTCGGTCACATCGAGGGGCACGCGCGCGAGCGGAAAGATCAGCCGCTCCACGTCCACCCATTGTCGGCGCAGCATCCCGCCCAGGAAGAAGGTCGCCAGGTAGAACAGGAAGATGAACACGAGCCAGCAGGAGATCGAGCGGGCCCAGCGTCCCCAGTAGATCTTGACCGGCTCTCCCAACGGGCGCCCCTCGAAGAACCTGCGCACCGGCACAGAGCGCGCATCCTTACTCAGCACCAGCGACTCCGGCACGGCGTTCAGCAGGCGTTGCTGATCGGGCAGGTCGCTGGCGTCCGCGTAGTAGGCCGGGGCGGCCTGCATCGAGAACCAGAACCGCTGCAACCCGCTGGAGGGCACGGCGGAAGCAACGATCATCATGCACCAGACCAGCATCAGTTCCGCCCTGCGCAGCGCCCATGCCCGCCTGATCAGCTTGAGCGCCAGGTTCACCCCGAGCGTCAGGAACAGCAGCAGGAAGAAGGGCCCCGGAGTGAAGTGGCTGCCGGTGATGTAGGTGTTGCCCAGGTGCCAGTCGTTGTACGGCGTGATCGCCGAGATCAGCACGACCGCCACCAGGCCGATGAAGAACGCACGCCAACTCATGTGAGCAGCCCGTCCTGTTTAAGGGCGCACGAAGGCCCTGCGCAATTCCCTCGGGGAGGGGACACTATAGGCAGGCGGCGCCCCGCTGTCAAAGGGTTCGTTCACGCAAACCGTTCCGCAACGCGCCGCATGTAGCGCTCTGCTTCCGTGCGATCCTCCACGGTGAGCGTGAGCACCGTGCACGCGGGGTCGACGCTCTTCAGCAGGTAATCCACCTGCTCCTCCGTCAGCGGCTTCTTCCAGTTGCTGAACATCACACTCTTGCCGGCCTGCTGGAAGGCGGCCCCCTCCTCTACGATGCGTTCCAGGGGGGGGCCGTTGGGATCGTTAGAGATCTCGACCCCGCACAGTTCCCGGACGGTGCGCAGACGCGGATAGCTGGCGATGCCCGCGCTGTGGGTGTGCAGAAAGCTGGTGTCCAGGTGTGAAGCGATCCGGCGGATGCCTTCGCGGAAGAACCGGTCGAAGTGGTTCGGCCCGGCCAGGGCCAATGCGTCCTCCGCCCACAGGCAGCTCCTGCCGGGCACGTAGACCCCGAAGCCGACCGTGCCGGCTGGCCGTCCGAGGGTGGCGTAGTTGAGCTCGAACGCCTGCTGCCAGAGCCGGACGCACTCGCGCGAGCGCTCGACGACGGCGTGCGGACAGTCATGCACATCAAGGAAGAGCTGCTCCGGTCCGAGCAACCCCAGCAGCATTTCCATCGGCCCGCTCATACATCCGAAGGTCACCATCACAGCGGGGAGCTCCGCCTCCACCAGGGCCCGCAGTTTGCGCTGGTAGCTCTGCCAGATGGGGGCGTCGGCGTTCAGCTCGGGCACCTCTATGTCGGCTGCGCTCTTGCCCACCGGGATGGCCCAGGCGGTGTGGCCATCGTGCCGGTAACCGGCGCCCGCGAGGGCCGGCAGCAGGGCGGTGCCGTAGTTGACGCGGACCGCAGGAATCCGGTCGCCCGGTTCGCTGGTGGCCCGCTGCGCGACGGCCCGGTACTTGCGCACGACGTCGTCGACCGGGGTGTCGTAGTCGATCGCCGGCAAGCCGTGTCGGACGGGCGGCGCCTGGTCGTCGCGCTCCAGGAAGAAACCCAACAGTGGCCGAGGGGCCTCGCGACGCCAGAACGCCTCGTGCAGCTCTGTCTTTCTATCCAGTTCCATGCTCGTCGTCGCCCTGCTTGTTGATTGTGAAAGCCGTTTTCTGCTCGAAACCTGCCGGTTCGCGGCAGTCCAGCCCGGTCCCCCGTGCAGCCGTCACGTCCACGCGCAGTTGCTCGCCCTCGACGCGCCAATCAACTCCGACAGGCCCGAGGCGCGTGGGCACCGTTCCACGAGCCCACGCCAGGCCGCAGGGCTGGGGTTCGATGCAGACGGGCCCGCCGACAGTGTCGGCCCGCACGCCGAGGACGTAGCGACTCAGCCAGGCCGTCGGCGCGGCGGACCATGCATGGCAGTGGCTGCGGGGGCGCGCCACCCAGCGCCCTTGACGGAAGGTGCCGCTCGTCTGCCACTCCTCGAAGAATGAAGTGGCCCCCGCCTCGAGCATCGCCCCCCAGCGCTCGCGGACGAACTCGGCCCCCTTTGCGGCCAGGCCCACCCGGCCAAGCGCCTCCAGAAGGTAGAAGCTGAAGTACGGCTCCGTGCGCACCAGGTTGTCGTCCTCGACGGCGCGGCGCATCAAGTCGCCGAGTTCGCCCCGGGCGAGGCCGGCCACGACGGCGATGGCCTGGGTGTGCTGGCTAAACATCGCTGTCGGCTCGCCCGCCACCACGTTGTCCACGTAGAGGCGCCGCGCATCGTGCCAAAACTCCTCGTGGAAGGCGTTCGCGACGCGTTCGGCGCGGCGGCGGCAGTCCTCCGCCCAGCGCTCGAACCCCCCGAGGTGGGCGAGTTCGGCTGCGGCAGCGAGGGCGATGTAGTAGGTCGCATTGAGCGGGGCGCAGATGCCTTCCTTGCCGATGTTCGCCCAGTCGATGAATATCCAGCCGGGTACGTTCTGCAGCAGCCCGTCCTCGTTTTCGAACGGCTCGAACCAGTCGAGAAGGCGCGCCACGTTGGGGCAGAAGCGCGCGGCGAACTCGGCGTCTCTGTCGAAGCGCACCACGTCCAGGACGGCCTGCACCCACCAGAGGGCGTAGTCCACGATGTAGTAGCCGGGGCGACCGGAAACACACGGGATCATGCCGTCCGCGTCCTGCGCCTCGGCGAACTGCTCCACGAACTTGCGGGCTATGGCCCGTTCGCCGAACGCATTCTGCAGGACGAGCAACTGCACGCGCCCGTCGCCGAGCCACTGCTGCTGCTCGCGCCACGGGGTGTCCATCAGTGCATCCACCGTGCAAAGCTGCTGGGTGTAGGCGCCGACCTGCCATATGCGCGCCATGCGTTCGTCGCTGCACTCGAAGGCGCCCGCCGGCTGCATCGGGTGACGATAGTAGTTGGCGCCAGCGGCGTGCAGCTTCAGCGGTTCGGTAAGCTCTCGGAAGATGAGCTGCATGTAGCGGAAGCCCTTCCAGTCGTACACCTCGTGGCGCTGTCGGCCCTGCCGCAGGATGTAGCGGTCGCCGTATTGGACGCCCTGGCGCACGGGTGGCACGCGACCGCCTTCGATGCACTCGCCGAAGACGATGTCCACGATCGCGCCCTCGTTGCCTTCCACGTCGATCCAGCCGAAGCCGGAGAGTTCACGCCCGAGGTCCAGGATGATTGTCGCGCAGTACTGGTGGGGCTCGTCTCGATCGAGGGGCGAAGGCTGGCGAATGACCGCCGGGCCGTCACAGGCGCCGGTCAGGCTCTGCACGTTCTGCACAGCCGTGTGCTGAGGCTCGCCCGGCACCTGTTGCATCAAGAACCAGGCCAGTTCCTCGCCGTTGCTCTCAAGGGCCGGCACCTCTGCCACCCGCGCGATACGCGAGGGCAGCACATCGTCCTCCGCGCATTGAGGCACGCCCCGGGGCACGAGGTCCGTCCACGGGCTCACGCGCGGGCCGAGGACCCCCGAGCGGCCGTCGCGGATGATCTGCCCCGGCCCCCAGGACGAGTCGTCGAAGTCGACCTCCCGCCATGGCTCTTCGCGCCGGGCGTCGTACTCTTCGACGATGCCGTAGTTGCCGTTGCGCCGGTTCGTGTTCGGGTTGTAGCAGGAATCGAGGGCGAAGCGCCACTGCTCGTCCGTCTCCACGTGCAGGCCCTCGCTGTCGAGCTGGCACCACAGCCCGCCCGGCCCCCCGTGGCAGAGAGCGGTGCGGTAGCGGAAGTGGATGACCTGCACGGCGAGCGCGTTGCTACCCGTTCGCAGCAGAGCGCTGACGTCCAGCACGTCGTAGCGCTTCTTGTGCGGTATAGAGCGCACGGGCCCGCGGCCGGCGTACGTGCCGTTGATCCAGAGTCTGTACAGCCCGGAGCAGGTGATGCGCAGTTGAGCAGAGGGCGGAACTCTCTGAAGCTGGAAGGAACGCCGAGCGCGGGCGAAGATGTTCTCCTGCCGCCCGGCGTCGAACCAGACCCATGGGGCGGTAAGATGCGGTTCTTGTTGGTCCATGTTACTCACCTCTATGGCAGCCGGGGTTCGCCGGTGTGCGAGCCATCCGGATGCCCTGCCTTTCGGTGTCAACCGTGCGGGCCCCTGGAGGTCGGCTGGGGTCGTTTCAGGTGGGCCATAAAGAAACGCACCATGCGCTTGAGCGTCGGCTCGAACCAGGGCTCGGAGTTGAAGAACCCGTGGCCGGCGCCGTCGGCGGTAAACAACTCGCAGTGGCCCTGCACTTCGGCGACGGCGCGGCAGAAGAGCACGCTCTGCTCGTAGGGCACGGTGCTGTCGGCCGTTCCGTGAAGGAGCAGCACCGGCGGCACGCGCTCGTTGACGTGGCAGATGGGGCTTGCGGCCTCGTAGAGTTCGGGCCCCACCTCGGCCGGCGGCCCGCCGAAGAGGGCCTGCACGTTCGGGTTGTCGCCCCTATCGCGCATGTCGAGCACCGGGTTGAAGCCGACGGCGGCCTGCACGTCGCTGCTGAAGTCGCCGTGGCCGCCGGTGCCCGCCAGGCAGGCATTCCCGCCGGTGACGGCGACCATGAGGGACAGTTGCCCCCCGGCGGAGCCTCCCGCGATGCCGATGCGCTCGGGGTCGACGTTCAGCTCGTCGTTCATGGCGCGCAGGTAGCGCACGGCGCAGTTGGTGTCCTCCAGGGGTCCGGGCCAGCGAGCCTCTTGCGCAAAGCGGTATTCGATGCACAGGCCGACGAAGCCATGGCGCGCCATCTGGGCGGCATGGCGACTGAACTGGGTTCGACTGCCGGCGTGCCAGCCGCCGCCGTGCGCGTAGACGACGGCCGGGCGCGGTGCCTCGGCCGGCTCGGACGGCAGGTACAGGTCCGCGTGCAGTTCGCGGCCCCCGCCCGTGCCGTACACCACGTCCCCTCGTCGCTCCACGCCCTCAAGGGGCTGCTCATCCATGCTCTCCGTCATTCGCTTTTCTCCACGTGTTCAGCACTCCGGCAGTATGTTGTAACCGTTCTATGATCGCGGTCAAACGCCCGGGGCGGCAACTTGCGCTCTTTGCCGCCCGGCGCCTACAATCCCCGGCATGAGCGCCTGCCCCGCCGACGTCGGGCCCGAGAGCTTCCAGCGCGGGCGCGCGACCGCCTGGGCCCTCTACGACTTCGCCAACACCATCTACTCCGCCCTCGTCGTCTCCTACGCGATAGCGCTCCACGTAAAGGAGTACACCGGTGTCGAGAGATGGACCTTCCTCACGCTCGGGCTCAGCCTGCTGGCGAGCGGGCTCTTCTTGCCGGTGGCCGGCGAGGTCGCGGACCGCACCGGGCGCGCCAGGCGCTACCTGCTTGCCCTGACGCTCGCAACCTGCGCGGCATGCGTCGCCATCGCGTTCGCCGACACGGCGTGGCTGATCCTGGCCCTGTTCGGCGTGGCGAACTTCTGCTACAACTCCTCTCTAACGTTCTACGACAGCCTGTTGCCGATGCTCGGACCGCGTCGGCGGCTCGGCCGCATCAGCGGGCTGGGGGTGGCGCTCGGCTACGCGGGTGTGGCATTTGCGCTGCCGATCGGCTGGCTGGTCCTCGAATGGTACGGCCGCATGGGGCCGCAGCACCCGCGGCGGCCGATCTTCGCCCTGGCGGGACTGCTGTTCCTGATCTTTGCATTGCCGCTCTTTCTCGCCGTTCCGGAACGGCCCGCCACCAAGCCCCTGCGCCCCGGGCAACGGCTATGGCGGCTGGCGTATAGCCGCGTGCTGACCACGATCCGCCTGCTGCCCCGCCACCGCAACGTGCTGTTGTTCCTGCTGGGCAACTTCTTCCTGGTCGACTCGCTGAACACGGGCATAGTCGCTGCCACGCCCTACATGGTACACGTGTTCGGGCTCGACAAGCAGCAGGCGATGCTCTGGCTGATACCGTTCAGCCTCGGGGCGGGGGTGCTGGGCTTCGCCGGCGGCGTGGTGACCGACCGGCTCGGCCCGCGCCGCACCATGCTCTGCGCGGGGGCCTGCGTTGCCGTCGCGCTCGTGGTCAGCGCCCTGACCACCAGCTTCGCACTTTTCATGGCCGTCTTCTGCACGTTCGGCGGGTTCGGCCTGGCGAACATCTGGGTGGCCGGGCGCAAGCTGCTGATCGAGCTTGTGCCGGCCGGGCAGGTGGGCAAGTACTTCGGGCTTTACAACGTGGGGCACAAGCTCTCGATGGTCGGGGCGGTGGCCTTCGGCCTGCTGGCCGACCTCGAAATAAGGGGGATACCGGCGGGGGGCTATCGGCTGGGGCTGCTCGCCCAGCTCGTCCTGCTCAGCATCGGCATCGCCTGCATCTACCGCCTGGAGGTCGAAGATGGGCACTGACGCCTCGCAGACGGCCG
>CAYQXJ010000004.1:187248-237325 GCA_964421565.1 uncultured candidatus Brocadiaceae bacterium | reverse complement strand
CCCCGAGAGCGAGAGCTTTCGGGGTTTTCGCATATCTCGCCCCTGCGCAACCCCTTAGCGCATTCCCGCCACCCAGCCGGTACTCTCCATTTCGACAGAGAGTTTCCGGGGTCCGAAAGCAACCATGACGGTTGCTCTCGTTGTCCGAAGAATCGGCCGCGAACTCTCGGATTCTCTGTTGAACAGATTGAGCCGCGTTAACAGCCGGGTTGCTTTCGGGACAGCTGCGTTTTCGAACTCGCGGGTCTGGGGGACATTCCTTGTGGAACAGGGGCATGTCGTCTGTGTCACCGAAGGGAGTTGATAGAACTCGGGGACGCATCTTCATTGACAGCCCACTATAAGCAACTTATTATAATCGAGCCACATGCTTGGCCGGTCCATGTTTACCGGGCGGGCGACTTTCACAAGTCAGTGTGGCCGAGCGCCATCGGAGATCCATAATTATGAAATCAGAGAAAAGCATTCCCAAAGCCGTAGAAGATTTCGCCGACCGCCTCGAACCCGTCGGGCGCATCTTGAACATGATGAATGAGGGCTTTGCTATTTGGAGCTGCTGTCCGATCCGGGGCGACGACGGCATGGTTCACGTGTTTGCCACCATTTGGGAGCACAAGGGCGACTACACCTTGCCCCCTCAGGTGGGGATGCACCGCGGTGGCCGGATAGCCCGCTTTACTGCTGAACGCCCGGAAGGTCCCTACACCTTTCGCGGAATCTGTCTTGCTCCAGCCGGAGGAGACGCATGGGACGGCTCCGGCGTCTCCGAGGGCTTCGTCTATCGTGTGGGGGATCGCTACGCCATGTACTACTTTGGCCAGAACAACAACAGCCTGCCGAAACAGCCCATCCAAGTGGGCCTGGCCGTGGCCGATAGCCTCGAAGGCCCTTGGGTTCGTGTAAGCGGTGAAAGGCCCATTGTCCTCGTGGGCGAACGCGACGAGGATATTGACAGTTTTTCTACCTCGAACCCGGCTATGGTTATGCCTCCCGGCGGCGGATTCTGGCTTTACTACAAGGGGAATTCAAAGGCAGTGAAAGCCGCCCAACGAGGACGGACGGATTTGCCCAAGACGCGTGCGTTTCGCACCGTCTGTCTGGCGCGGGCGGAAAAGCTGGAGGGCCCCTACGTCAAACACGAAGGCAATCCCGTGATCTGGTATGAGACTTCGGATTTCGAAGATCCCTTTGTCTGGCATGATGGCGAGCGCTTTCACATGCTGGGGCATGACATTTCCGTGCTCGAACACGGAGCCGGCATATACCTGCAAAGTTTCGACGGGATCAACTGGTCCGAGCCCGCGAAAGGCTATCCCAGCGCCAGAACAATGGTGGGGCATCCGGCGCGCATCGAAGAGCCTGCGATCCTGTTCGACGCCAACGGCGAGCCCGAGTACCTCTTCTGCAATAAATCCTATGGAGATTATCATGTGGCCGAACCCTACAACCCGATTTTCACCAGCTTCCTCTTCAAGGTTCGCCCCAAACTGGATACCCGGGTCCGCAATCTCCCCAAGTCACTGTGAATCGGGTTCGTAGGTGTCCGTTCGGCCAACTGGTGTGCTCCCCGAAATATGATCCAGGTGCTGTGAGAGAGTCTCGGAGGTATACTCTCGACCAAGGAGGCTCTCATGAAGGGAAAGAAGCACACGCCGCAGCAGATTATCCGTAAGCTCAGGGACGCCGAGGCCGACCTGAGTCCTGACGAACGCCGCCGCGAGATCGCTGCCATCTTCGCCGCCGGCATTCTGCGTCTCAGCACCCGTCCAGGCATCGCGCCCGCCCCCACCTCGCCGGACGCGGATGACGCCCCCGCGAATAGCCCAGATTCGGCCCAGAAACCCCTTGACTTGCCCACGCCGATCGAAGCGAAGGATGTCTTTCTCGGACGTGCTGTCGAGGAGCGCTGGGAGGAGTGCCTGGCGATCCATAATGTCAACCGACAGGACCTCCTGCCAACCAAGGGCCACCTGACGCTCGACTGGCCGACGTTGCTCGGCAAAGGCCTGTCCGCTGTGGCCGATGAGGCACGACAGACGGCAGAACGTCTCGGGACGGACGAGGCGCGACAGTTTGCCGAGAATGCATCGGATTGCTGCCATGCCGTCATTGCCTTCGCGGGGCGCTATGCCGACGCTGCGCGCCTCAAGGCGGGATCGGTCGATGCGTATCAACAGTCAAATCTGCTTCGCGCGGCAGAGGCACTGGAACGCGTTTCCGGCGAGCCGGCATACGATTTTTTCTCGGCCTTGCAAAGCGTCTGGTTCATTCAATTCATCACGAGCTGCTACAGCGGTGCGCGGGACTTCGGCATCGGACGGCTCGACCGCTATCTCCTTCCGTACTACGAACAGGGGATTGCCGACGGTACGCTTACACGCGATGGCGCTCTGGAATTAATCGCGCATTTCCTGATGAAGACCAACGAGATCACCGGCACCGCCACCTGGAACCACAACCAGAAACCGATACCGTGTCAATCGACCAAAGAGTATCTTCTGCTCAGCGGCCGTGATGTCGGCGGCAACGAGCGCACGAACGACCTGACCGAGACGATCCTCGAAGCCGCGATGCTCGTCAAGATGCCTCAACCCGTGCTGACCGTCTGTATGGACCCGGATTCATCGCAACGGCTGAAGACCATGGTCGCCCGCGTAACGCCGCAGCTCAGTGGCCAGATCCATTTCTACAACGACCGGATCGTCCAGGACAATCTCCGTCACCGCGGCCTGCCTCCTGAAATCGCAGCCGACTACACGATGGGCGGTTGCTGCCGGTTGGAGATTGGTGGTGGAAGCACGTTTCAGGAGTCCCATCGGTCGCTACCGCACTGGCTTATGTGCGCATTGAACGGCGGGCAGCCTTTCGGCGAAGACTGGCTCGATGAAAACGCTGACATGACCGCGATACCGGAAACGGATGCCTTGAAGGATATGGACGATGTCTTCGAGTCGTTCAGCCGGGTCTGTCGCGCTCAACTTGATGGTGCCGTTTCCGGCGCATTGGCTTGGAAACGGCATTCGGTCGAAGGCCAACCGTTCCACTTTGAATCACTTCTGCTGCGCGACTGCGTAACGCGTGGCAAAGATTGTTATGCGGGCGGCCTGAGATACGATATTCTGGGATATTACTTTGACGGCGTCTCAACCGTTGCAAATATCTTGTTTGCAGTAAGTAGAATAGTATTCGATGAAAAGCGTTTCCGCTTATCGGAGCTGCTTGAAATCTGTCGCAACAACCTTGAAGGACACGAAGCATTGCGGGAGGAGATCGTCAATCGCCTGCCAAAATTCGGAAATGATATCGCTGAGGTCGACAATCTGGCAAAGCGTGCTGCCGACATCGTCCTTGACGCGTTTGAGGCAATGCAAGTTCCACCGGATCACATCACGGTCGCGGGATTCTATTCGCTGCACAATCACCATCGGATAGGTCAGGCACTTCCTGCAACGCCCGACGGTCGCCTGGCCGGCGAACCGATTAGTGAAAACCAGTCGCCCAGCTACGGCACAGACCGGAAAGGCATGACGGCGTTGCTCCATAGTGTTTCTCGGTTGCCGCTGGAGCGCAGTGGTCAAGGAGGCCTGAACGTGACCTTTGGCGGAGAAATGCCGCCGGAGAAGATTCGCGCTGTCATTGATACATATTTTCAGGAAGGCGGACTGCATGTGGGTTTCTCGTTTATGGATAAAAAGACGCTTGAAGACGCTCGTGCAAATCCGGAGCAGTATCGCAGCCTGACGGTCCGACTTTACGGTTTCTGTGAATACTTCACCGCTCTCTCGCCGCACGAACAGCAGGAACTGCTCAATCGCACTCGTTATTGAAAAACGCCAGCATGTTTACAGCAAGTTGAAATAAGAGAAGCGGTCACTACTGTCCCATCATAAGTCGAATAGTGGCAATTGGATAGCACTTGACTGATTTTCGGTCTTGTACTCGATCTGCGAAAAGGCCTGTAAAATGGGCGTTTTCTCGAAGAGGCTCACGCTGAGAATCTGTAGCAACGTGTAGAGGCTCCGCTCGGGGGCCAGTTGATGTTTGACAATCGCAACGAGGACGTAGACGCTCACGGCGATCCAGATTTGCGTCTTGACGGCATTGGGCGTGGTGCCGAGGAACTGCTTGATCCGCAGGTGTTGCTTGATCCACTTGAAGAACAGTTCCACCATCCACCGCCCACGATACAGCATCGCGACGGTCAAGGCCGGCACGTGAAAACAGTTCGCTAGGAAGACCAGCCGATTGCCCGGAAGGCAAGCAAAGGGTAGCTGTCGTAGAATAAAGAGTTGTCTGCAAGGAGACAGATGGAGATTCGAAAGGCACAAGAACCGGACGTGAACAAACTCTGTGTGTTCGACCACGTCGCGCAACACGAAGAGTCGCGCCGTCAGTTCATTCATGACTCGGTGCAAAACGGGATCGCCCATGTTGCTGTGGTCGACCGCACAATCGTGGGATACACAGTTTTGCAGCATTCGTTTTTCAGTCGCGGATTCATCGCCATGCTGCACGTTCACCCGGATCACCGTCGTTCAGGCATCGGGACTGCACTGGTCCGCCACGCAGAAGCTCTATGCCAATCCGACAGGATATTTACATCGACCAACGAATCGAACCTGCCGATGCAATCACTCCTCCAAAACCTGGGGTACAAGCGCAGCGGCATGGTCGATGATCTTGACCCGGGAGATCCCGAACTGTTTTACAGCAGGCAATTGAAAAGTGCAGACAACAGACGCATCGAGGCGACGGCCTAAAGGCCGCGCCTCATGCTGACGTTCGGCAGTGGAGAGAGGAACCGCATGACCAGCTTTGAACGCGTCTTGAGAACGTTCGAATTCCAGTGTCCCGACCGCATTCCCTTGGGCAAGGGAAGCGAGGCGGACGTGGCATTCGTCGGCTATCGTGCGGCTGATGACTTCGTGCCGGGAAAACCCGGAATGAACGAATGGGGATGCGTGTGGGCATCTTTGAACCCATCAGAGGGCGACCAGGGGCAAGTGACGGAGCATCCCCTGAGCGATTGGCAGCAGATTCAGAATTTTGTTTTCCCCGACCCTTTCGCCTCGGGACGTATGGCCGGAGCCCGGGAGAGGATTGACGCCTTGCGCAAGGACAGGAAGTTCGTCTGCGCCAGCTTGGGCAAGGGGCCGATGCATCTGCTCAATGACCTTCGTGGTTTCGAAGAGTACCTGATGGATCTGATGACGGAACCGGAGAGAATTGAGTTACTGCTCGACGGAGTATTCAGATTCCTTGTCGGACTGACCGAGCAGTTTGCTGGTCTCGGCGTTGATGCCGTCTTCTTCCTCGACGACCAGGCCATTCAAACTGGGCCTTTGTTTTCGATGGAGATTTGGCGAGAGTTGTTCAAGCCCCGGTATCGTGCGCTTTGCACTCTGGCCCACGAGATGGGCTGCAAGGTCTACATGCACACGTGTGGCGATCTCAGTCAGCATTTGACGGAATTAGCCGATGTAGGAGTGGATGTCATTGACAACAAGCAGCCAGCTCTGTGGATGGACTGCCCGGCCGTGGACGAGGTCAGGGGCAAAGTGTCGTTCTCTACATGCCTGGACATCCAGTCCGTCATCGGAACGATTGATTTGAACCGTATTCCGGACGAAGTATCGCACTTGGTTCGCAGGCTTTCCGTACCTGAGGGTGGGTTCATCGGGACGTACTACCACCAGCCTGATCTCCATATTTCTCCTGAAAAGAACGCCCGGATGATCGAGGCGTTCAGGACGTTTGCGTGGGATCGAGAACGAGAACAATAAGGAGCCGAACAAGCCGGATGCACGCGACGGCTTGTAGCCGCGCGTGATCCGTGACGTTGGGTGAAAAGAACGAACGAGAGGAGAAGCAAATGAACGTGGAGCAACTGGTAGTATTCTTGTTGATTGGAGGCGTCGCCGGCTGGCTGGCTGGATTGATTACGAAAGGCGGCGGATTCGGCATCATCGGATGTATTGTTGCTGGTGTGATCGGCGCGCTCTTGGGCGGCTGGATATTTGGCGCTCTGGGCATTTCAGTGGGCGGGAAATGGGTCGGCCCCCTCGTGACGGCAACAGCAGGTGCGGTAGTACTGCTTTTTGCCATAGGTCTGGTTCGGCGAAAATAGAAAGCACCCAGCACGGCCTGCTGGGTACGTCGCTAACGCGCCGCCCCAGAGGCCGAACGTTAGGAAACGCAAGGAAACATAGCGAAGTAGACGTCAGGCATTGACGACTCAAGTCCGCTGAGACACGTCAGCGGGCTTTTTGTTTGCACAGGAAGGCGAGACAGAGATGCACACGTTCACGTGGCCGTCCGGGCCGGAGGTAGGGATCGTCGACGATGACGTCCGTCCCCGCGGGTGACGGGGGCATTGAGGAGGACCTGCTCACCAACCAGCGGCTCATCAAGACCGGCGAGGGCGTCAACCAGGCTCTCGCTGTAGACGTCAGGCCCAAAACCGCGTACGGACCGGACCCCAGTCCGACGTTTCGAACTCCCGCTCAGTAAGTTGCGCGGCAAGCAGCGTCTGCCATCCGGGCTAGGCAGAGGCGGACAGTCTCCGTTCATGAGGCTACCCAGAGCCGTCTCTAACTGGCGTGGTTGCGCCTAGCACATTGCCCATGTCCTATTGACCAGCATTTCTATCAGCCTGATAATGGCCTCCGCACGTGGTCGAGAACAAACCGGCGTGGGGAGAGACCATAAAGACCATCGTCAGTGTAATCTGCATTATGGCGTTTCTCGGCTGCGGCGCTGTGTGTGCGCAGGAAACGCGTCAGCCTCGCGCCCGCGGCGGCCTCGCCGAGCGGTTCAGGCAACTTGACCGCAACGGCGACGGCTTCGTGACGGCCCAGGAGGCCCGCCGTCTGCCGCGGTTCAGGCATATGGATACCGACAAAGACGGCAGGCTGACGCTGGATGAGGTCCGCGCTTGGCGGGGGCAACAGCGACAACATCCGGTGCAAGCCGGCGCCAGGGACGGCGGATTACCGAAGGATGTTGCAGACGCCAATTCGATCTTCCATCTGGCATATATCCACAACGGCTCGCTGGCGCAGGCCTCTGCGCTGCTGGACGCCTTCGGCAACGGCCACCCGGACATCCTCATCGCCTGCAAGGGACAAGTCCACCTCGTCAGGAATGATGGGACAGGCTCATTCGCCCACGCCGCGACCTTCGGTGTCGATAACGCCAACGGCTGGGGCGCACACGACTTCAACGCAGATGGCCGCCTGGACGCATTCGTGGCTCAGCAGCAGCGGCGGCAGGACGACTGCTGGATCAACAACGGCGATGGCACCTTCCGCCGCCGAGACCTCGGCAACGAAACCGCGGGCAACACACGTAACGTCCTGTTCGCGGACTTCGACGGCGACGGCAACATCGACTCCTACCACAGCGTTTCGGCCTTCGGCACGAACCACGCCGGCTGCGAGCTGCACCCCGGCAAGGCGGACGGTACATTCGGGCCGGACATCATCCGGCAGGTGCTAGAGCCGGACGTTCCGGGCTTCTGGTACGCCACGGCCACGCACCCGCAGCGCGGCAGGGAAGAGTGGGCCAACAAGATGTTCAAGGGCGCCGTCGTTCGCGACTTCGACAGCGACGGCAAGCCGGACATCGTCACGGCCGCCTACGCCGATCTGGGCTACCAGGAAGGCGAACGCGGCGGCATCGGCCAGCAGTGGGTCGAGCAGCAGGACCGCGGGCTGTTCGTGCTGCACAACCGCTCGACGCCCGGTCGCATCCGCTTCAGCGAAGTCGCCCGCGAAGCCATCGGCGAGTACGCCCACGGCAACACGAGGAAGCACTGGAACTGCTATTCCGTGGTCCCGCTGGATTATGACCGCGACGGCGACCCGGACCTGTTCGTCGGGGCCGTCACCCGTCGGCACCGCGGCCAGCCAGAGAACACGCGGTGCGTCGCTCTGTACGAGAACGTGTCCCGGCCGGGTCGGATCCGCTTCGTCGATCGCACGCGTGAGAGCGGCTTCGACCGGTACAACGAGATGACGCCGGCGCAGCGGTGGCAGATCAGCCTCGCCTCCGGCGCGGCGCTGGACTACGACAACGACGGCTGGGTGGACCTGTGCCTGATCAACCGGCGCGACATGGACAAGACACGCTGGCCGCACCCGCATCTGTTCCGCAACGCGGGGGAGGGCACTTTCGTCGAGGTGCCACCTGCCGAGCACGGCATCGGAGGCGGGTCCGGGGGACGCGACCTTAACTACGGCGATCTGGACGGCGACGGGCGGCTCGACGTGATCATCCACGACGGCACCGTCGGCGGCTACGACGGGCAGGACAACAGCCGGGTCTACATGAACCGCTCCGTCAACGATAACCACTGGATAGGCCTGAACGTGGTGCTCGGCCCGAAGGCGAGCCCGGCCATCGGCGCCCGCGTCCTGGTCTACCGGGCGGGTTCGCAGATGGTCCTGGGCAGCGACGAGGTCCGCACCGACTTCTGCTACCGCTCGAAGCGCTCGCCGATCCTGCACTTCGGCTTGGGGCAGGTGCATCGTGTCGACATCCACGTCACCATGCCGGGCGTCAGGCCGATTGTCTTCGAGGGATTGGCGGTGAACCAACTCCACAGGGTCGATCTCGGCCCTCTGGCCGAGGCGGCGGAGCAGGGCCCCTGAGCATCGCGTTGGCCTTGCCGCCGCAGACCCGAATCCAGCCTGATCTTCTCCCCAAATGTGCGTTCAGAGGCTTTCTGCGCACCGCGGCCCCCGTCCGACGTTTCGAACTCCAACGGGCGCTCTCCTCAGCGGCCTCCTCTTCTGCGGCAGTTGCGACATGCCGATGGGGCACACCTACAGCCAGAAGAAGAACGGCAACCGCTACCGTTACTACGTCTGCCGCAAGGCCCAGAAGAACGGCTGGGACACCTGCCCCACGAAGTCGGTCTCGGCGCCGGAGATCGAGCGCTTCGTGGTGGACCGCATCCGGTGCATCGGCGAGGACCCCGCCGTGCTGGCCGAGACCGTCGCCCGGACCCAGGGACAGACCCATGGCGAGATCGACCGGCTGGAGAAGGAACACCGCCTGCTGCTGACCGAGATCGGCAGGCACGAGGAGGAGGCCCGGGGCCTGATCAGCCTGACCGCGCTCAACGGAATCCGGTTCGTCAGCCTGCCGGTGGTTGCGTTGGATCCGATCCTCACGCGCTTGAAGGAAATCGGCTTGACTCCCGAACGCACGAGTATGCGCGGCGAACGACGCGTAGCGGTAGTGCCCGCCCCGGGGCGTGCGCGACCGTTTTTGGAACCTTTTTCTTCCCGGCGAGGGTGGATACCATGTCCTGGCAAACTAACTGTTTGTGCTTGCGATGCGCGGGGCACGTGCTATAATGTGGATCGGTTCGAAGCCGTTGCGGCGGAGCCGGTTCCGTAGCATCAGTGCCGACACGAAACCCAGGCCGAGGGCGCATTGTACCACGTGCTGTGTGGGGGGTGCGCCCCCGGACAGCGCACCTGACCGACGTGCGGCGGCCCTCGTTCAATAGCCACCACTCATAGCAGCCATATACCGTGTTTGAGACGCTCACCAACAGCCTGGAAGGCTTCTTCAGCAAGATCCGGGGCCGTGCCAGGCTGACCGAAGACAACGTAGAGGACGGGCTCAAGGAGGTGCGCGTAGCCCTGCTGGAGGCCGACGTCCACTACCGCGTGGTCAAGGAGTTCATCAACCGCGTCAGGGAGAAGGCGGTCGGTGAAGACGTGATCCGCGGCGTGAACCCGGCACAGCAGATCGTCAAGATCGTGCACGATGAGATCGAGGCCCTCATGGGCCCGGTGGACACCTCGGTGCCGATGGACTCCGATAACGGCCCCGTGGTGCTGATGATCTGCGGGTTGCAGGGCAGCGGCAAGACGACCACCTGCGCCAAGCTCGCTCGCTACCTGCGGGAGAACTACTCCTGCGCCCCGGTGATGGCGGCCGCCGACGTGCAGCGCCCGGCGGCCATCGACCAACTCGAGATACTCGGCGACCAGATCGGCGTGCCCGTGGTCAGCGATCGCAACGCGTCCGCGCTCATGGTCGCCATGAAGGCGCGCTTCCATGCCGTCGAGAACCATCTGGGGCCGCTCATCCTCGACACCGCCGGCCGGTTGCATGTTGACGAAGCGATGATGCAAGAGCTGCGCGAGATTAAGGAGCGCACGCGCCCCGACCAGATATACCTCGTTGCCGACGCCATGACAGGCCAGGACGCCGTCACCAGCGCAAGCGAGTTCGATCGGCAACTCGCCTTCGACGGCATGATCCTGACCAAGCTGGACGGCGACGCGCGGGGCGGCGCCGCTCTGTCCGTGAAAGCCGTCACCGGCAAACCCATCAAGTTCGTCGGCCTCGGGGAGAAGCTCGACAAGTTCGAGCCGTTCCACCCAGACCGCATGGCTGACCGCATCCTCGGCATGGGCGACGTGGTCGGCCTGGTGGAAAGGGCCCAACAGGCCATCGAGCAAGAGGACGCCGAGAAGCTGGAAGAGAAGCTGCGCCGGGCGACCTTCGACCTGGAAGACTTCCGCCAGCAGATCAACATGGTCCGCCGCATGGGCTCCATGCGCGAAATACTCTCGCACCTGCCCTTCTTCGGCAGCAAGCTCGACCAGGTCGACTTCGACGAGAAACAAATCGACCACATCGAAGCCATCATCAACAGCATGACGCCACAGGAGCGCGCCCGCCCGGAGATGATCGGCGCCAGCCGCCGCCAGCGCATCGCCCTGGGCAGCGGCAGCGACCCCGTCACCGTCAACCAGTTGCTCAAACAGTTCCGCCAGATGAAGAAGCTAATGCGCAAGCTCAGCCGCGGTGACATGGACTCCATGATGGACATGATGCCGCCGGGCATGGACGCCCTGAGCGGCACCCCGGCCGGCCGGCACAAGCGCCGCCGCAAATAGAAGCTAACACTGAGGAGAACCAACCACACAACCATGGTCAAGATCAGACTCGCGCGAGCCGGACGCAAAAACCAGGCTTACTGGCGTGTCGGCGTCTTCGACAGCAGAACGCGCCGCGACGGCACACCCATCGAATACCTCGGCTCCTACAATCCCCATGAAGAAAAGGACGAGGACAAGGTGCAGATCGATCGCGCACGTGCCGAATACTGGCTCAGCCAGGGCGCACAGCCGACCGAATCGGTCGCCAGCCTGCTGAAGAAAGCCGGCGTGCCGGCGCGCGCATGATCCGGCCCGGCAAGGAGACCGAACCGTGTCCGATGCGAGCCCACCGGCGCTGCGGTTCGACATCCTGACGCTCTTTCCGCACGTGTTCGCCCCGTTCCTGGAGGCGAGCATGCTCGGAATCGCAGAACAGCAGGGCCTTGTCGAATACCGCGTCCATAACATCCGGGACTACACAACCGACCCGCACCGCAAGGTCGACGAACGCCCCTACGGCGGCGGTCCGGGCATGGTCCTGCGCTGCCAGCCGGTATTCGACTGCTACCGGGCCGTGCGCGCCATGGCCGAGCCGGCGGGACGGCTGCTCATGCTGACGCCGGCCGGGCGACGGTTCGACCAGCCGATGGCCCGCGAGCTGAACCGCAGCCGGCGTCTGCTGCTGCTGTGCGGACATTACGAGGGATTCGACGAACGCATACGCCATGGCCTGCCGGCGGAAGAGGTGTCCGTCGGTGACTATGTCCTCAGTGGCGGCGAGGCGGCGGCCATGGTCGTCATCGACGCCGTGACGCGACTGGTGCCCGGCGTGCTGGGAGACGAGGAGTCGACGAGCGAAGAGAGCTTCGCCAACGGCTTGCTGGAGTACCCGCAATACACGCGGCCGCCGGAGTTCCGGGGCATGCGCGTGCCCGACGTGCTGACCAGCGGACATCACGCCGAGATCGCCCGCTGGCGACGCGAACAGGCGCGAAAACGCACTGAACAGAGACGAGCAGACCTGCTGACAAACGACCCCGCTGAAACGGAGACGAACAATGGCTGATGCTGAGAAACAGCTCAAGGGACAGGACCTGCTGCGTTCCATTGAGGAACGCTACATGAAGCCGAAGGTGACCAGCTTCCGCGTCGGGGATGTGGTCGACGTGGGTGTGCGCATCCGCGAGGGCGACAAGGAGCGCATCCAGGTCTTCACCGGCACCTGCATCGCTCGCAAGGGCAGCGGCAACCGGGAAACCTTTACCGTCCGCCGCACCGTCCAGGGCGAAGGAGTCGAGCGCATCTTCCCCATCCACTCTCCCAGCATCGAAAGCATCAAAGTGCGCCGCCGCGGTCGCGCCCGCCGCGCCAAGCTCCACTACCTGCGCGAGCGCACCGGCCGGGCCAGCCGCGTGCGGGAAGACATGCGCGCCCGCCGCGAAGAGGGCGAGAAAGACGCAACTGCCGGCGAGCAGGCCAAATAGCCCCACACCACCTCGGGCAAGCAGCGCGCTGCCCCTGAGCCGTGCCCCGGCCTCGCCCCGCCCCCACGGCGCGCTCTTACAGTGTGGATGCTGTTTGTACCTTGACTATCCACAAGGGCGCTCCTGTGGGTACTGCGTTCCCCGATCTGCCGAAACCCCTCCGCCCGCCCGGCGTCCACGATGTTGGAGAGACCGAGATGCCGCGGTCCATGGTACCGTCGGCCAGGCACTGCGGCTCCGCGAAGACGTGTGTGCCGACCTGCGCCCTGATCTCGGTCGCCGATAGCGGCGTACTCGTTGCGGACTCACGAAGCCGTCAATCCAGTAACCGTTCGATGTTGCCCATCACTTTGCGGAATGCTTGCACGTACAGGTCCATCAGTTCCAGGTCGTTGGGCGGGTTCACGTCGAAGACGTAGAAGTGCGAGTCCAGGAACTCGTTCGCGCACGGGTAGTGCTCTACGTTGTAGGTAACGTCCGAGTCCGCACACCGCCACGGGCAGCCGCGTCCGTAGCCGTTCCGCCTCTGGAAGACATCCTGCGCCGGCACCGACCTCGTCTGCCACTGGCCGACGGGCACACGCTCCGCTTTCAGCGCCTCTTGCGCCTTCTTACGCAGCGTGCGGGGGGAGATGTTCAGCCCGAGCCCATCCGGATCGAAACCGACGACGTAGTTGTAGTAGACGTGTTCCCGGTCTTCGGGCACGCAGGGCGTCTTTAGCCCGGGGGTTTTGCTCAGGTGTTCGCTCAGGTACTCGCAGTTCCTCACTCGCAGGGCGTTGTTCTCGTTCAGCCGCTTGAGCTGGCCGCGCACGAACGCCTGGCTCAGCATGTCGCCCCGGTACATCCAGCCCAGTCCCTGGGCGTTGTACTTCTGCTCCTCGCGCTCGCGGCCGACCGTGACGCGCTCTCCGAAGTACTGCAGCAGCGAAGCGCGCTCGTAAACCTCTTCGTCATCTGTGGTGAACAGGCCGCCCTGGCAGCCACTGCTAAGCACCTTGGACGCCTGCGTGCTGTAGCCGGCCGCATCGCCCATAGACCCACAGAGCTGCCCCTTGTAGCGCGCTCCATGAGCCTGCGCCACGTCCTCGATCACATATAAACCGTGCCTCTCCGCAATCTCCAGTATAGGGGCCATGTCCGCAGGCATGCCGTGGATGTGCACCGGCATGATCGCCCGAGTGCGCTCCGTGATGGCGTCCTCAACCAAACCGGGGTCGATGCAGTACGTGCGTAGGTCAATGTCCACGAAAACGGGCACGGCGTTGTGGTGCAGCACGGCGGCGGCGCTGGCCCAGAAGGTGAAGGCCGGCACGATGACTTCATCCCCCGGCCCGATGCCCAGTCCGGCCACGCACATGTGCAGGGCGGCCGTGCCGCTGTTGGCAGGGATGCAGTGTTTCACACCCATGTAGTCGGCCCATTCCCTGGCGATGCCGTCCGACTGGATCTTCTGCTGGGCCGCGAAGTTCGGCGCGTTCAGCACCTGCAGAACTGCCTCCCGGTCGGCCTCCGTCACCTGGGGCCACGGTTTGATGAAGCCTTCGGGCACGACGGGCTCGCCGCCGAGCAGCGCGAGTCTTGCTCTTGGACTTCCCATTCTGATGCTCCATGAATGCTGAGATTGGAGTGAGTGGGCAGCTGCCGGCTGCCACAGGTGCTGCAGCGTCGCCACGGTCCACTCAACAACCTTACGTCCGCCCTCGGGTAGGTCGAGGTTCGAGGCTGGTATGAACCCTTATGCACCGCTGGTCAGCGAGCGCGGGCTGGGGCAATACGTGCCGCCGGCGGCAAGTTGCGTCAGCAATGTAGCGACGGCCGGGCTGCGCGCCTCCGACACGTTGATGGTATCGATGGTCGGCTTCCTGAACTCTACATCTCAATCTACATTACTCGGAGCCCTTGTCAACCCAGAAAAATAAGCGCCGAATGCTCGGGCTCCGCAGGGCCGCGGGCGTCCCCTCACACGACGCTCGAGGTCCTCAGCGCCTGCGGCATCGAGGATACCGGAGTTGGTCCGTCCGCCGCCCGGTGCTCGAGCCCGTTTCGAGTTCTTCCTGTACGAACCGGTGTTGCCCGAAGGGACTTACCGCTTGAGGAAGGGGGCAGGCGGGGCTGGGTCATCCCCTCCGGTACGCCCCGGCAAGCCGGATGTTCGTGCGGCAAACCTTTGCAGCAAATGCGAGCACATCGGCAGATGCCTCGCCCAGGCGCAATGCATCGGCCGCTTCGCGCACGGCTGTCGCTGAGGGCACGCATCGGCCGTCTTCTATGGTAACTCCCTCCAGGAACGCCTGGTGCATGACTACCACGCGTTCTCCGAGAACTGTGTCATAAACGACAGAGTTGAATCCGATGAAGCACGCAGGCCCCGTCTTGCACGGCCCATGAATGACGGCGCCGTGCGCGACGGAAGTGCCGGGGCCGATCTGCACCTCCGTTCCACCGACAGCGTGAATGACCACGCCGTCCTGCACGTTGGCCTCCTTGCCAATGATGATCGGCGCCACGGTCCCGTTCGGGCCTGGTTCATCGGCGCGGAGCACTGCATGAGGCCCCACGAACACGTCAGCACCGATTTGCACGTTACCTATGACCACTGCCGTGGGGTGGATGTAAGCAGTTGCCTCAACCTGCGGATGGTCTCCCTCGGCGTTCGCTTGAAGGTGCATCGGTCAATACTCCACGTAGTCCGAACGGGCGGAGGAATATGGCTTCGTGGACGCCTTGCGCAGGCGGTCCACGATGGCGCGCCCCGGGCCGGCCGGTGCCACTTAGCCCGAACGGCCGAGCAGCAGGCGGGGCAGGGGGCTCAGGTCGCCCTCGCCCAGCACGTGCGACGCCGCCGCCGCGACGGCATCGTCAGCGGGTTGCACGGCGACGGCGAGGGCTGCGAACTCGAACATCGGCACGTCGGCGGCGCTGTCCCCGACGGCGGCCGTCTGCCCTGCGCAGACGCCGAGCCGGGCTGCCATATCGGCCAGCACGCGAGCCTTGTCGTCGTAGGGCACGGCAATCTCGATCTCACCGGTCAAGCGCCTGCCCTCGACCACTGCCCGGTTGGCGCAGACGCTCTCGAACCCGAACTCGCGCACGAAGCGGTCCGCCAGCCGCATCAGCCCGTTGCTGATGATCACCATGCGAACGCCGGCCCCCCGGAGCGCCCGGAGCGCTTCTCGGCAGCCGGGCATCAGAGGCACCTCGGTCGCCGCTTCGTCGAGCAGTGCCGCAGGCGCGCCGCGCCAGACCGCCACGTCCATCCGCGCGAAGTCGTCGTAATGGAACTCGCCCTGCAGGTAGCGTTGCCAGTAGGGGTGTCCGTGCGAATCCCAGGTGCGCAGCTTGCGGTGCATCAGTTCCCAGATGCTGGGCTCGCTCGTAAGACAGCCTTCCATGTCGAAGGCGACCAGGCGTATGGCGTTGGTGTGCATATGCTCTGTGCGCTGAGAGTGCATCACTCGGTGCGGATGCCGACCTCGGCGGGCTGCAGGCCGTCGGCGTCGGCGCGGATACGGACTTTGCCCGGCTGCGCTCCGGCGCGCAGCACCAGCAGGCAGCGGCCTTCGAAGGCGGCCCGGTAGGGCTGCTGAAAGCTCTCGCCGCTGATGGGGTTGCCGCTGCCGACGGCGGCGATGGCCGCGGGCCCGTCGACGGTAAAGTGCACGACGTTCTGTGCGGCGGGATGTCGCTGGCCGTTGGCGTCGAGCACCTCGGCGACCACGAAACACAGGTCCTGCCCGTCGCAGGCGATGGCGGAGCGGTCGGGTCTGAGTCCCAGCCGCGCCGGCTGCTGCGCCGTGACAAGCGTGCACTCGCTCACCGGCTCGCCGTCGTCGCAGGCGACGGCCTGCAGCGTGCCAGGCTGGTAGGGGACGGTCCAGCGGAACTTGCAGCACTCGACGGCTTGCCCGGCGCCGAGGTCCCGGCCGTTGAGCGAGAGGCGGACCTGCGGGCAGGCGCAGTAGGCGTCCACGGTGAGGGCCTGCCCTTCGAGGCCTGGCCAGTTCCAGCACTCTTGCACATCGCCCCAGCCCCAGAAGGAGTCGCACTCCTCGCCGAAGCGCGGCCGAGGGCTGTGCACGAACAGCGCCACGCGCGGACCGACGCCCCAGAGCACCTGGCGAGAGCGACCGCCAGGCCGGGTGAAGCCGCACAGGTCGATGTCGCCGCAGAAGGCGGTCTTCCACGGCCAGACGTCCGGTCGCTTGAAGGCCGTCCAACCAACCGCCGCCTCGCCCAGGTAGTCCATGCCCGTCCAGACGAAGTCGCCGACCACGTAGGCGTGGTCGGCCACGCCCCCCCAGCACGTGCAGGGCCGGCTCGGTGCGGTCTCCGAGCCGTAGATCACCCGCTCCGGCACGCGTTCGTGATCCTGCTGGTAGGACGGACAGCCGTAGTTGTAGCCGCAGACGTCGAGAGTGGCGAACAGCTCGTCCGAGTCTTCACTGATTTCGTTCACCCCCGAGGTGACCGGCCGGGTGGGATCGAGTTCGCGGACGCGCTCGGCGAGCGTGCGCGAGGTCTCTACGCCCTCGTCGCTATAGCGCTCGGGTATCTCGTTGCCGGTGCTCCACATAACGACAGACGGGTGGTTGCGGTCGCGCAGCACCATGCTATCAATGTCTTGTCGCCACCATTCGTCGAAGTACTGGTGATAATCATCCGGGTTCTTCGGTTTGCGCCACTGGTCGAATGCCTCGTCGATGACCAGCATCCCCAGCCGGTCGCAGGCGTCGAGGAAGGCGGGGGAGGGCGGGTTGTGCGCGCAACGGATGGCGTTGAAGCCGTTCGCCTTCATCAGTTCAACACGGCGTTCTTCGGCCCGGTCAAACGCCGCCGCGCCGAGGGGGCCGTTGTCGTGATGCATGCATCCCCCGCGCATGTTCAGCGACTCGCCGTTGAGGCGGAAGCCTCCCTCCGCGTCGAAGGAGATGCTGCGGATGCCGAACGTGGTGGTGACTTCGTCAGGTGCCCCCTCTGCGCCGCACAGGCGCGAGACCGCCCGGTAGAGGGCGGGGTTCTGCGTCGACCAGAGGGCCGGGCGGGGCAGCTCCACGCGCTGGTCGAACGTGACATCGCAGCCGGCCGCAAGTCGCTGCTCAGAGGCCGCCTCGCCGATCTGGTGGCCCCGCCGGTCGATTATGCGCGTGCGCAGAAGGACCGTTTCCCCGCGAGGGGAACGGTTGCCGACCGTCGTCTGCACGCGCACGGTTGCGGACTCTGCGCTGACCTGCGGCGTGGTGACCCAGGTGCCCTGATGCGCCACGTGGACCGCCGGGCTGGAGTGGAGCCAGACGTGCCGGTAAATGCCGGAGCCGGAGTACCAGCGCGTGTGCCGGCCCGTGGTGTCCACGCGCACGGCGAGCACATTCTGCCCCTCATCCCGCAGCGCGTCCGTGACGTCAAAGTGGAAGCTGGTGTAGCCATAGGGGTGGAACCCGCAGTGGAGCCCGTTCACCCAGACGTCGGCGTTCCGGTAAACTCCTTCGAACTCGAGCGTCACCCTTCGGCCGGCGGTGGGTAGCGGCGCGGGGAAGCGCCTGCGGTACCAGCCTACTGCGCCGAGGGTATAGCCCGTGCTCCGCCCGCCCGGCGCATGGGGCGTGAATGGACCGCTGGTCTCGGGTTCGTCCAGGTCCTCGATGCTCCAGTCGTGGGGCAGGTCGAGCCGACGCCAGGAGGAGTCATCGAAGGCAGGGGCATGGGCGTCTTCGACGTCTCCCTTGTGGAAGCGCCAGGCGGAGTCCAGCAGAGTTCTAAGGCGTGCGGGAACGTCGGCGGCATCGGGCATGCTTTCAACCTCACACTGGCCTGGGTCGGATGGGGCGTTGCGCCGGAAGGCCGTCCGGGCGGTCAGGGAAGGTTACTTCTCAGGTCGGCGCGGGTCAAGGGTATGTGCCGCAGCGCGGATGGGTCTGCAGTGGCAAGGGGCCGCCCGCCCTGGCACAATGGGCTCTACGACTCAAGGCAGAAGGAGGGCGACAGGCATGGGTTGGTTCATGCAGCTTCATCCGGCGGTGCAGGCGCTCATCGCCACGTGCGGCACGTGGGCGATAACCGCGCTCGGGGCGGTGCTGGTGGTGTTCACGAAGGATTTCTCTCAGAAGTATCTGGATGCCTCGCTGGGGATGGCGGCGGGGGTGATGATCGCCGCCAGCTTCTGGAGTCTTCTGGCGCCTGCGATCGACGTGGCGGCGGAGCTGGATACCTACGGCGAGGGGCTCAAGTGGTTGCCGGTGCTGATCGGCTTCCTGGCAGGCGCCGTCGTGCTGCGGGGCATCGACATGGCCCTGCCGCACCTGCACCCCGACCTGGCGGTCCGGGAAGGGCCCAAGACGTCGTGGCAGCGCAGCACGCTGCTTGTGCTGGCCATCACCATGCACAACTTCCCGGAAGGCCTGGCGGTCGGCGTGGCGTTCGGGGCTGCCGCGCACCTGGCCGGTGAGGCCGCGGCGGCACAGATCGGCGCGGCCATCGCGCTCGCCGTCGGCATCGGCCTGCAAAACTTTCCGGAGGGCACGGCCGTGGCGCTGCCGCTGCGCAGGGAGGGCATGAGCCGCGCGAAGTGCGTCTGGTACGGACAGCTCTCGGCCGTAGTGGAGCCCGTGGCCGGCGTAATGGGCGCCGTGCTGGTGGGCCTGATGAAGGAGATTCTGCCCTACGCACTGGCCTTCGCCGCCGGAGCGATGATCTTCGTAGTGGCCGAGGAGCTGATCCCCGAGTCGCATCGGCACGATAACATCGACCTGGCCACCGCCGGCGTGATCGTGGGCTTCGCCGTGATGATGACGCTCGATGTTGCGCTCGGCTGAGCTGTCAGGAACAGTCGCCATCCGGATGAGTGTTGTGTAAGCCCTTTCCTACACAGTTGTTAGGATGTGTACGTCGCGGTAGCGGTTGCACCGCCGCAGGGGCGCACCTGCTGGAAAGGGCGTCTGTGTCGTTTTCTATGGACACGCATGCACCAGATGTAACACGTGAAGAAACAATAGGTTATGCCATGCTGCCGCCCATCGGCCCATGGATGTGTACATGAATGGCGACACACTCGGCGCATTGTTTGCTGGTCCTCCGAGCATTCCGACGCCAGGGGCAGGCCACTGTCGGGCTTCTCAGACACCTTCGCCACTGTTCGCCGGAACGAGTGTTGAATACTATCAACAGTGGCACACCGTTTGCCCCATGTCCCACGTGCCGCCATCGTGGCGGTGCGTTGTATCCGGGGCGTGGAAGTGAGGGGTGTCATCATGAAGGAAACGACATGGAAGGTCAGGGTCTGTCTGCTACTGCTGTTCACAACCGCTACATACGGGGCGGAGGTCACCGATTTCGGCCTCTATGGGTGGGACAAGGTAATACTGAAGGGCGGCTTCGCGGGTCCCACCGGAAGCCACACCGATGACGTGAAGTTGGGTGCCCGCACCCGCGTGCTGGGAGACGTGGTGGCGGCAGCCGATGTCAGCGTGGGGAAGAACGCCGCCGTCATGGGCAACGCGTGGTCCGGCGGCGGCGTGAAGGTGAAAGATGTCTCCCAGGTCAGCGGTTCGGTCCATGCGAACATGGATCCGGCTGATCTTGCCTCCGTACTCGCCGCCGACCTTCTGCCACCTGCGCTCTTCTCCAGCGGCGGCATGGACTACAAGGTCAAAGGCGAGGAGCTCACGCTCGCGCCCGGCAGCTACGGCGACCTGACCATCAAGGGCAAGAAACATAACGCCGATCTTTACCTGTCCGCCGGCGACTACTACTTCAGCAGTCTGAAGACGAAGAAGACGAACGTCTGGGTCGACCTCACGGACGGCCCGGTCAGCATCTACGTCGACGGAAGGTCGGTAATCGGTCGGGACACCGAGATGCGGGCAGGGCAGGGGGGCGACTACGACTGGTGGGCGCCCGATCTGGCGGGCTACGTCTACACCGAGGTGGCTGGCAAGCTGAAGCTGAAGCGAGCGGATTGGCTGGGCACCCTCTATGGCCTGGACAAGGTCACCGCCAGGCACCTCTCGCTCGTCGGCGCCCTCTACGGCGCGGACCGGCTGAAAGTGGCCGGCAGGAACTCTGCCCTCTACTACGTGCCCATGGCCGAGTGGCCCGTGAAGCTCGCTACAGAGGGCGAGGACGGGCTGGTCATCGCGGATTCTGAACTCCTCGGCCACGTGCCCGAGCCGGCCACGCTGACGCTGCTGGGCGCCGGCTTGTTCGGGCTGCTCGTCGCACGGCGGACCCGCCGGCGGCATGCCGCATGAGCGCGGGGGGCGGAGCGCTGAGGCGGAGGCGGCGCACGTCGCTTTGTGCGGGCCGTCGTTCGGGCCTATAATCGGCCTCTCGGGCAATAGCATCCCTCATCCTCCGGCAGAGACCACTGCCTTGGTGCGAGCCGCCGTCATACCCGGACCCGGCCGAGCGGTCGAGGTCCGCCAGTTTCCACGGCCTTCCCTGCAGGACGGCGCAGCCCTGCTGCGCGTGAGCTACAGCGAGGTCTGCGGCACCGACCTGCACCTGCAGCAGGGCCGGCTGGCGGAGACGCCGTATCCCCTCATACCCGGCCACGCAAATGTGGGCGTGATCGAACAGGTGCGGGGCGACGTTCGCGACGTCGACGGGCGCCAGCTCACCGGCGCAGAGGTCGTCACCTTTCTGGACGTGCACGGCACGTGCGGTAAGTGCTGGTTCTGCCTGGTGGCGAAGGCGTCTACGCGCTGCCCGAACCGGCGCGTCTACGGCATCACATACGGCGCACAGGAGGGGCTGCTGGGCGGCTGGAGCGAACTGGTCTACCTGCGCCCTGGCGTGCGCATTCTGACCCTGCCGGAGGGGTTGCAGCCCGAGACGGTAATCGGCGGCGGCTGCGGTCTGCCGACCGCCCTGCACGCGGTGGAACGCGCGAATATTCGACTCGGCGACACGGTGCTCGTGCAGGGCACCGGCCCGGTCGGGTTGAGCGCCATTGCTCTGGCGCGCCTGCGGGGACCGCACGTGGTGGTTGCCATCGGCGCGCCGCCCGTCCGGCTGCAGGCCGCCCGCCGGATGGGCGCAGACATCTGCCTGAACGTGGAGGAGACGAGCGCCGTGCAGCGGCGCGAGACGGTGATGCAGGCGACAGACGGTCGGGGTGTGGACGTGGCCATCGAGGCCAGCGGCAACCCCGCCGCCGTGCCCGAGGGGCTCGACCTGGTGCGTGACAATGGCGCTTACGCCATCGTCGGCCAGTATACCGATCACGGCGAAGTGCCGATCAACCCCCACACGCAGATCAACAAGAAGCACGTGGACATCCGCGGCGTGTGGGGCATCGACCTGAGCCACCTCTACCGCGCGCTGCGCCTGCAGGCGGTCTACAACGAGCGCTTTGAGTGGGAGAAACTGATCACGCACAGCTTCACCCTCGACGAGGCGAACGAAGCCCTCGCTGCCGTCCGCTGCGGCCATGCCATCAAGGCCGTCATCCGCCCGAACGGTTGAGCGCCTGCCCCGGGCCGAACCCTACCATGCGTAGGCTTCCGGCGCCGGCCCGCCGGGCCCGGGGAAGATCTCGTCGATGCGTGCCAGCCCCTCCTCGTCGAGCTCTATCTCGAGTGCCCGCATCGCGCCGACCAGTTGGCCCATGGTGCGGGGGCCGATGATGGGGCCGGTCATGGCCGGGTTGCTCAGTATCCATGCCAGGGCTACGTCGGCCGGTTCCTCGCCCATCTGCTCGCAGAGGGCCTCCCACTGCTCCAACTGAGCGCGGTGGGCGTCGATGGTGTTCTGCACGCCCTTCTGGGCGCGTCGTCCCTCCTTTGCCTCACGGCGGACGGCTCCGGCCAGGGCGCCGCTTGCCAGCGGGCTCCAGGCGATGCACCCCAGTCCGTAGCCTTCGCACGCCGGCAGGACTTCGAGCTCGATATCGCGGCAGAGCAGGCTGTACTTGCTCTGCTCGCAGACCAGGCCCATGAAGTTGCGTTTGCCCGCCTCCTGGTTCGCCGTGGCGATGTGCCAGCCGGCGAAGTTGCTGCTGCCGACGTAGAGTATCTTACCCTCGCGGCGTAGCTGCTCCATCGCCTCCCAGATCTCCTCCCACGGGGTCTCGCGATCCACGTGGTGCATCTGGTAGAGGTCGATGTGTTCGGTTTGCAGGCGGCGCAGGCTCTCCTCGCAGGCGCGCTTGATGTGATAGGCGCTCAGCCCCTTGCCGTTCGGCCCGTCCCACATCTCGTTGTAGCATTTTGTGGCGAGCACGATGCTCTGGCGCCGTCCTCCGCCCTGGGCCAGCCAATCGCCGATGATCTTCTCCGTCCAGCCCTCGTGTTCCTTCCAGCCGTAGACGTCGGCCGTGTCGAAAAAGTTGATGCCCAGGTCGAGCGCCGCGTCCATGATGGCGTGGCTGTCCTGCGGCGTGGTCTGCGGGCCGAAGTTCATGGTGCCCAGGCAGAGCCGGCTCACCTGCAGGCCCGTCCGTCCCAGATACGTGTAATCCATCGTCTGCTCCTTCGAAAAGTGGTCAGTCAGCTATCCGCGCCTCAGGCAGGACCTATTATGCATTCGCGGCGCGCGCCATCTTCAGCACGTGGCCATGCTTCGAGTAGTCCACGATCAGCACTTTCATGGCAGCCTGGCGCCCCCGTATGCGGCTTACTCTGCATGGCCGCGCCCCCGGCGACCCGATGCCTCCATTGTGTGGCCGATGTCACGGTCGGTCAACCGACCGCCGCCGGCTCTCTGCCCGTGTCGGGCTCACCGTGGCGCTGCGACTACTCTCGGGTTTCCCTCACGAGGCGGTAGACGGTGTCGTAGGCGAACTTCAGCTCTCCGATGCTGCAGTGCTCCTGCACGGCGTGGCTGGTGCAGAACATCAGCCCCCCGTCGCGAAACATCCCCACCACGCGCTCGATCTCCAGGCGCAACCGCTCGAAGTCGCCGAAGCCGAGCGTCGTCTGCACGTCGAGCCCGCCCATGACGGTGAGCCGATCGCGATACTTCTCGCGGAACATCTGCAGGGGCATGTCGGCGCTCTCCTGCCAGGGGTGCACCACGTCGTAGCCGAGCTCGAGCACCCCGTCGATGACCTGCGTGAAGTTCCCATCGCAGTGGAGGCTCAGGTAGGCGCCGCGATCCTTCACAGCGTCGGCGGTCACCTTGTGCGCGGGATGTATCAGGTCCCACCAGGTCTGGGGGCTGAACATCAGACCGCGCTGCGAACCCCAGTCATCGGAGACGTGGATCATGTCGACCCCGAGGTCGAGGCAGTTCATGGCGACGGTACGGTTGAACTCCGCCTGGCGCCGGTAGCAGCGCCGCAGGTCATGCGGGTAGAGGGCCAGGTACATCAGGTGATTCTCGATGCCCCAGACGCCGTTGAGCCGTTCGAAGATGCCGTGGCTCTGCACGAGCGTGAATCGGCCGCGCTTCTGCTTGTGGTGCTCGATGCCCGCGACGAGTGGCTCGTAGGCCGCTTCGTCGTCCGGGTCCTGGATCGGCACCTCCATCAGGTCCGCCGGTGTCGGCGCGCCGTCGGCCTCCCGCTTCATGCGGTCGTACTCCTCCCCCCAGTAGGGGAAAGGTATGCCCCACAGGTGGGCAAAGTCGAACCCGTAGCGGTCCTCGAACGTGGCGACCGAGCCGAAGTTCTCGGCAATCTCGTCCTCCAGGTTCCCGAGCCATCCGTAGATGGGTATTCGGTCCGGCCGGCCGTGTTCGATAACGGTAATGACGCGTTCGCGCGGTAACATGCCATTCTCCGGGCAGAGAGGAGCCAGATGCTACCGGCTGGGTCTTCGGGCGTCAAAGACAGGCGCATCGCCGGGGCCCTGATGGTGAGTCCGTGCAGGCCCTGTGGTAGAATACGGTCGAGATGGAACGGACAAAGAGCAGCGACATCCTGGAACTCGGGCCGTCCGAGCTCGCCGAGCGGCTCTCCGATGCGGGCGAGCCCCGCTACCGCACTGAGCAGGTACGGCAGTGGCTGTACGAGAAGTTCGCGCTTGGCTTCGAGGAGATGAGCAACCTGCCGGCCGCCCTCCGAGCTCGGCTCGCCGAGGAGTTCATCATCGACGGGCTCCGACGGCTGGAGGTGCTGCACTCGAAGGACGGCGAGACGCGCAAGTTTGTGTTCGCCGGCGCCGACGGCGAACGCGTTGAGAGCGTGCTGATGGGGGATGAGGGTCGGGCGACGTTCTGCATATCCTGCCAGGCCGGCTGCGCGGCCGGGTGCGACTTCTGCGCGACGGGCGCCGGCGGTTTTCGACGTGACCTGGCGACGGGCGAAATCCTGGGGCAGGTGCAATCGTTGGCGCGCGAAGCCGGTCGGCTGGGGAACGTCGTTTTCATGGGCATGGGCGAGCCGCTTCTCAACCTGGACGCCGTGCTCGCCGCGATGCGGGCGCTCTGCGACGAGGGCCGCTACGGGCTCGGCGAGCGCCGCATCACCGTCAGCACGGCGGGCGTTACGCCGGGCATCCATCGCCTGGCGAAGAGCGGCCTGCGCCCATATCTGGCGCTCTCCCTGAACTCGCCGTTCGACGAACAGCGCAGCGACCTGATGCCCTTGAACCGGCGTTACCCGCTGGCGGAGGTCCTCGATGCCTGCGACGATTACGCGGAACGGACGGGCCGACGCCTGATGCTGGAGTACGTCCTGCTCGGGGGCACAAACACGTCGCAGAAGGCCGCCCGAGCGACCGCCCGCATCGCCCGGCGTCTGGGAGCCCTGGTAAACCTGATCCGGTTCAACCCGTTCGAGGGCGCAGGGCATGCGCAGCCGACCGACGAGGAAGTGGCGCGCTTCCGCGCTGTCCTGGAAGCGGGGGGCGTTGCCGTGACGGAACGCTTTCGCAGGGGGCGCGACATCGCTGCCGGTTGCGGACAACTGGCGGCAGCGGCGGCGAAAGACCGCGGTACGTAGCGCGGCCCGCCCCGGCAGGAACGGGCCACGTGCCAGTCATTAGCCTGGCGATGTGCTCAGAACTCGTACTTGAACACGGCGCCCCAGAAAACCTCGTCCTTGTGGTTCAGCACGTCGCCGGCGTCGCCGACCACGGCGTAGACCTCAGCATTGTTGTTCAAGATGTAGGCGGCGTGAACGTCCCACCAGGTGTCCTCGCCCTGAACGAGCCCGGGCAGGTTTGCGTATTGGTCGCGCTTCTGCCGCACTTCGGTGCCGATTGCGAGCCGGTCGGTCACCAGCATGACGGCGCTGCCCTCGAAGCTGACCAGGTAATCGTCGCCGAAGCCGGCCAGGCCGAACTGGGCGGCCTTGCTGGCGCGGGCGCCGGCGGAGAGGATGACCGGGCGTTCCATGCAGGTGACCATCTTGCTGGCCGTCAGGGTCATGTCCACGCCGTCGTTGTCGTTGTAGCCGAGCGTGCTGAGCACGCCGCCCAGGTCACGATCGATCTCGTAGATGTCGGCGTTGTACTTGTAGTGCAGGCCGGCGGTGACGGCAGGCATCCAGTCCTTGCCCCACTCGCCCTCGCGGATCAGGTTGTAACGGGCGTTGAAATGGTGCAGGTAGATGTCGTTGGTGTCGATGTCCAGGCCGGTGGCCAGCCGCACGTCGCTGGGGAAGTCATCGAGCCCGAGCCGGTTGACGGCGTAGCCGAGTTCCAGCCGGCCCCAGAGCGTCCAGGTGGCCGCCAGCGCCTGCATGTCCTTGCCGCCGATCCAGACCGCCTGCGCCGAGAGGGACGGCTTGCCGAAGGTCACACCGTCAGCGCCGGGGTTGACCAGGTAGGCGGCGGGGGTCAGCACCAGGCCGCCAGTGCCCTCGATCGTGTGCAGGGGCAGCGGCGGACCCTCCGCCGGAGCTTCCTCTGCTGCGTAAACGCCACATGTGAACAGGCCAAGGCCGACAACGATAGCCAGAAACGCGGTGCTGCGGGGGAACAGTCGCATCGCACCCTCCATTGTAGAACGAGTGGAAGCTAACGCGGAATACGTACAGATCTCATCCTTTCCTCGATAGCGGGGAAGTGTAGGCCGACCGGGTGGCCAATGTCAAGGCCCAACGGCCGCTGCCGGCCGCAAGGGGGGGGCATGCAACGGCGGGCGTGGGGCTACTGAGAGGTCAGCTTCCGGTGCACCCACTGCAGCTTCGCGCCGAGCGGCAACCCGTACGGGCAGAGCGGTTCGACATCCGAGACGTCCGTATCCGGCGTTACCTTCGGCTCCAGCGCCGCATACGCGCTGCGGGCGTAGTCCTGGTTGTCGAACCAGTTGCAGAGCCCGCTGCGCACGTCCATGTCGGGCAGGTCCATCACCGGGCCGGGGATCATCTGCCGGTCGTAGTAACCCTCCAGGCGGAAGACCTCGGGGATGTCGAGCCCCGCCCGGTTCGGCACGCACTCGCCGCAGCGCCGGCACACGTAGTTGGCCAGTTCCGGTGCCTCGGCGTAGACCTGCTCGGCCTCCGCCTCCGTCATCGGTCGGAACTCCTTGGCGAGCGCCAGGTCGGTGGCCAGTTGGTAGAGCGTGGTGACGCCGCTGGCGGCGCTGGTCACCTCGGGGCGGCTCCACACCCAGCGAAACGCCGCCCGTGGCGAGCCGTGCAACAACCCGTCCGCCACCGGCTTCATGCAGATGATACCGATCCCCCGCTCCATGCACGCGGGGATGATCTCGTCGTAGATGATGGGGAAGTTGAAGTAATCATAGTAGTTGATCCACTCCATCATGGCGTCGAACGGGTAGGACTGCACCGCCTTCAGCAGCACCTGCGGGCTGTGGCTGGTCAGGGCGATATAGCGCACCTTGCCCGCCTGCCGCGCGTCCTCCGCCGCGCGCAGCGCCCCCTCCTCGCTCATGATGCGCTCCAGGTCCTCGAAACTCCTCACGTTGTGCATGAACAGGTTATCCACGTGGTCCGTCTGCAGGTTCTCCAGGCTCTGGTCGATCTGTCGGGCGGCGTTGCGGCGGTCGCGGAAGAAGGTCTTCGTCGAGAGGAAGCACTCCTCGCGGCGCGTCTTCATCACCCGACCGACCTTGCGCTCCGAGTCGCCCTTACCGTAACCGGCCGCCGTCTCGATGAAGTTGCCCCCGGCATCGAGGTAGAAGCTCAGCAACTTATCGGCCTCCGCATCGGAGACGTGGATCAGGTGGAAGCCGCCAAAGCCGAATATGGTCAGCTCCTCGCCCGTGCGCCCGAGCACACGCTTCGGCAAGGGGCCCTGCAGCGCGCGATCGCGCAGGGCGTCGGTCAGCTCCGGCTCGCTGTAATCGGATGGAATCATGCCCAGCACCTCGGAAGACAGCGCGCCCGCCCCGACAGCGGCGGACAGCGCAAGGAAACGCCGGCGGCCCATGCCGCCCCCGCAAGGATGCTTCGCGTCCATGGTCTTGTGCCCCCTTCTGAAGCCATCTCCCTCCACTATACCGCGCAGACGCCCCATGGCCAATGGGCAGGCCCTTGTAGCCAGGGCCGAACCCGGTATCATGTGCGCTCCACAGCCCTGACTCACCGGAGGCCGCGCCATGACCGCCAGCATGACGAAGAAGGATATCAACCTCGCCGTCTTCCAGGGGCGCGACTATCCCGGCGTCTTCTGGCAGCCGCGCATGGAACCCTGGTACGCATGGCACAAACAGCTCGCAGAACTGCCGGAACGCTACGCCGCCATGACGCTGCAGCAGGTCTACGACGAACTCGATCAGTCCATGCGGTACATGCATTACTACACCGGCGTGCACGGCCCCGTCCGCAAACTCTACGCCGACGAGGTCGAGACCACCCGAACGGAAGAGGGGGAGCAGGCCGTCACCACCATCCACACCCCCCATGGCGACCTCATCGAGCGTTTCCACATGACCGTCGACAAGACCTGGCGCACGGTCGAGTTCCCCGTCAAGGGACGCCATGACCTGCCCGCCCTGCGCTGGCTGCTGGAGCGCACCGAGTTCAGCTTCATCCCCGAACACTTCGAGCAGGGCATCGAATACATGGGCGATCGCGGCGAGCCCCAGTTCTGGGTGCCCAAGAGCCCTTACCAGGCCCTCTGCCAGCAATACATGAAGCTGCAGGACTTCATCTACTGCCTCGCCGACGTGCCCGACCAGGTCGAGCAGATCATGGCCCTCATCGACAGCGGCTACGACCGCCTCTACGACGAACTACTCGCCTGCGGCAGGGTGCGGATCGTCAACTTCGGTGAAAACATCCACGACAGCCTGCTCTCGCCGCAGTACTTCCAGCGCTACCTGATGCCGTGGTATGAAAAGCGCGTCGGCCAGCTCAGGCAGGCCGGCATCTTCACCCACGTTCACATCGACGGCTACTTCAAATCCCTGCTGCCTTACCTCGCCGAGTTGCCCTTCGACGGCATCGAGGCCCTCACCCCCGAGCCGCAGGGCGATGTGACGCTCGAAGAGATGGCCCGGGCCATCGGCGAGAAGGTGCTGCTGGACGGCATACCGGCGATCTTCTTCCTGCCGCACTACGCGCCGGAGCGGCTGATGGATTGCACGCGCCGGGTTGTCGAGCTATTCCACCCGCGCCTCGTCCTCGGCATCAGCGACGAGTTACCGGAAGGCGTCGGCGAACAAGGAGTCGAGCGCGTGCGCCGCATCAGCGACTACTGCCGCGAATGGACAGGCTGACACAGCCGCCCGGGAGGGTGCGGTGTGCAGTGGGTAGCACGGGCATCCTGCCCGTGCACGGGGGGAGGTTGCACCGGCGCGGAAGGACGGCCCGCGTCCTCGCCCTCTCCACTCCTTCCTGCCCGCCTTTCCGCCGTCCTCGCTCTGCACTTGCCCCGCGTCGCGTTCGTCATGGTCCGGCATCGCCGCCCTCCAGGGCTTGACTTCCCCGGGCCTGTGCTGCGGCTGGACAATGGTCGCTGAAGCAGGCAGTGGGGCTGCACACGACGACGCCGGGCGCGATGGGGCAGAGTGCGCCGGCGGTTGGCCGTCGCGGGCGACGCCTTGGGAGTTCGCCAGAAGGCGGCGAACTCCAGCGCTCTCTGACGGAGGCGACCTTTGCGACATCGCCAACCCGTACCTCTTCCAGAGCCGCCGCCATGAACCGGCCGCAGGGATAATGCAATTCCGCCACCGCTACTACGCTGCGTCCCTCGGCCGCTTCCTCACCCGCGATCCTCTGGCGCTGATGCAGACGTTGACCTTCTCGATGCACACGCCGAGCGGGCGCACGATGATGAGGATGTACCTGTTCGCCGGCGCTGCCCCGGCAAACGCAACGGATCCCTTGGGCGAATGCCCTTCCAGCTTCCGGAGGGCGACGAGAGGGGACTGGGCGGCGCTTGCGAGAGCAACGCTGCATAGGGAGAGGCACCTTGAGCGCATGTTCCCACTTGTTGAGTCCTATTCTTACTCGCGCCGGGCCAACCGGTGAGTGGGGGTGATCTGTGAAGGCACTGGTTGGTGCGTTCGTGACCGAACTGAGCGGGGTGAGCTTATCCAGATCAGCGGTATCACCGCGTGGGAACACCAGTTTGACTATTTTTTGTTTGACAACTGGTTTGGTGGGCTCGTGGACCTACCGCTCAAGCCCTTGTTGCATCCGGCTTCCGGAGCGTCCCTCTACACGCGCCGCGCGAAGTTCACGTATGAGACAAAGCGCCTGCAAGATTGGCTACTTGGATGGAGCTGCGTTCACTCGGCAACTGGGATCAGACCGTGCTTGACAGCGTCACGGAGACGGGCACCCACAACGGCGTGAATGAACTGACCGGGCGGACCATCGGCAATGACCCGTCGATCAGCCTCACGTATGACGACGCCGGTAATCTGATCCAGGACGGCGACCACAAGTACGTCTGGGACTACCGCAACCGTTTGTATCGAAGGGCTGCCGTCGGGGCCGGCAGCTTGGAAAAGCAGTCGGGAACCTGGACGACCATCGCCGAACACAAATACGACGCCAAGGCCCGCCGAGTGCTGAAAGTGGTGACCAATAAGGGGAGCCTGAACGGCACCACCCGCTACATCTGGGGCGGCGCGCAGGACTGGCAGGCCCTCGAGGAGAGGGACTCCAGCGGCAACCTGGAGGCCCGCTACACCTACGCTCCGGGCCGGGTAGCACGGGCATCCTGCCCGTGCGGGGGGGTGCGCCGGCGCGGAGCTTTACGACTTCTTCCGGCAGTGCCCTCCCGCCGGCGGTGGGGCTGCCATGTGCAGGGCGGCCATGCCACTACAGCGCCGCGCGGCTCGGAACCTGCGCCCAAATGGGTACATATCGGACAGCGCACCGAAAGGGAACGGGTAGCATGGCCCCCGCTATGACCAACCGGACCCACTACCCCCGAAATCCCGGAAACCATCCGGACGCGGCGCCGCCGCCGGCCGGCGCGGGGCCGCCCCTCGACCGGCACATGGCGGGGCGATTGCCGGCGGAGGGCCGCGCCGGACGCCGCACCCCGAGAAACCCGGCCACCGTCCGGCCATGTCCGCCGCCCCGTCCGCACTGCGAGCAGCCGTCCCTCACAACCTAGACGAAAGCGCTCGTCCAGCCGTACAACTGCTGTCAGGACTCCAGGTCGTACTTCCATGGAGTCCGGCTGGCGGCCCCGAATGCGAAACGAACCCATTTCGTCACAACGCCTGTTTCAGCAATCCCCTACGGAGTAAACTCATAGTGTGTGCAAAGAGCGGTGGTGATAGTTGAGGCAGGGCGCGCATGAGATGGTGCTCTCCGCACGGCGGGGGCCGTCGTCGTTGTGTCGCCGGGCGGGCGGCGCGTTAGGTTGTTCCGGTCGGTTCCAGTACGATGTGGTGCTGCACCAGGTCGGCGTAGGCGATACGGGCCTGGAGTTCCTTTGGTCGCCCGAGGATATCCTTCAGCAGGATGGTTCCGTTGCGCACTTCGATCCAGGCGACATCCTCCATCAGCAGCTCTTCGTCCTGGTCTTTGATCACGTAGACATTCGACTCGCACATGGGCGGTTCCTCCGGAGCCGGTGAGCGGATAGCACGTTCTCATGCAGGGTACTACAGGGGGCGCGTGGCGTCAAAGGAACTCGCGCTGTTTGACTGCGTCTGAGTCGATCGGTATAGTGGGGAGCGTCGCTGTTGGGCGCGCAGAAGCGGGGAAGCTTCTCAACTCCGGGTCGATGGCGTGGATGCGAGCAGAATAGCAGGCGTTGCGGTTCTCATGATCGTGGTGACGGGATTCGTCTGCGCCGGCGGGGAGCGGGGGAATGCGGAGGCGCTGTTCCGCAGCGCGTTTGATCCGGAGCTCGAGCCGCCGGAGCGCGTGGAGCGGCTGGAGCAGGTGATCAAGGAGCATCGCGACAGCGCGTGGGCGGATGATGCGCTCTGGGTCCTGGGCGAGGCGGCCCGGCGGCGCAAGGCGCATGAGCGCGTAGCCTACTACTGGCAGTTGTTGGTTGCCAGGGCGGACGAGCTGCACCTGGAGGAGTACACGACCGGGCTGGCGATCTACCGCGAGTCTGCGCTGCCCGCCGTACGGTATTTGCTGCGCATGGAGGGCACGGTCTATCGGCCGGCCACCGTGGACGTGATAACGAGCGATGCGGCGGATATGTTTCTTTACACTAACGTCGAGCCATATGCGCCCGAGCCTGTTTTGATATGGGAGGCGCTCGGGGACGCCTATCTCGAACTCAACCGCCCCCAACTTGCGGTAAAGGCATATGCAAGGGCGCGAGAACTGCTGCCCGGTTCTGGGCGATGGGCTCTCGGCTACCGGCAGCGCCTGGATGGCAGGCATCGGGCCGCTCAGGCGCGCGCAGACGCGAGGGCGCAAGAGGCCAGAACCCAGCCGGCAGAGACGGCGCCCCCGGTGCGCGAGCCCGATGAGCCGTCCTCCGAGACCCCAGATTAGCTCAACGTCGCGGCCAGTGATTGAAATGCCTGTTGGTGTTGTTCTTGGTAGTTCCTCCCCAACCCGCCGCAGATTACTGCGCCGCATCTTGAGTGACTTCGAGGTGGTGCCGCCGCGCATTGATGAGTCAGAACTGGAACAGGAGCCGGGGCGGCACGTGGCCAGAAGGCTGGCCGAGTGGAAGGCCGCCGACGTGGCGAGCAGACGCCCTTGCTGCCTCGTGATCGCTGCCGATACACTTGTGGTGTGTGCCGGGGAGAGCATCGGCAAGCCAGCAGACCGACCGGACGCCGTCCGGATGCTCAACCGGCTCACCCAGAACGGCCACGAGGTGATCACGGGGCTGTGTGTTCGGGCGCCCGACGGGCGGCTGCTCTCCGGTGCTGAGTCAGCCCGTATTCGCCTGCGGCGGATGTCGCAAGAGGAGGTTGAGGCCTACGTGGACTGCCCCGGCGCGCTCGACCGTGCAGGGGTCTACGCCCTGCAGCCTGACGATCCGAATGTGGAAAGCATGAACGGTGCGCCGAGCACCGTGATGGGGCTGCCGCTGGGGCGATTGGTGACGATGCTGCGCGAGCTATATCCCGAAAGCGTACCAGAGGATGGGGCTGCACGAATTCACCTGGATCATTAAGGGCGAAGTGGCTGCCATGGCCATGCCCGACGGGACAGAGGCCGACTGGCGCGGGCTGCGCCGGCGAGGCGTGGAAGCCGTGGTGAACCTGACCCGGCGACGATGGCCCGGCCAGAGACCTGAGGGGGCGGGCCTCGCTTACTTGCGGATCCCCGTGGATGACTTCAGTGCTCCGACTATGGAGCAGGTTCGCCGGTTCGTGGACTTCTGCGTCAGGCAAAGGGCCGCCCAGCGTGCTATCGCCGTCCACTGCATGGCGGGTCGGGGGCGAACGGGCACGATGATTGCGTGCTACCTGACGAGCGCAGGGATGGATGCGGACCAAGCTATGAGTTACGTGCGACGGATGCGGCCCGGCTCCATCGAAACGGCAGGGCAGGAGGCCGCTGTGCGCGAGTGGGCGCGGCTCACCGGGGGGGAGCAGGCATGAACGTGCACAAGTTCCTGGACCACGTGAGGCAGGCGCCCTGGTACCGGGGGCAGATAGTCGAGGAGAGGCGGTTGCCTGCGCGCGAGCCCCGCTGGAGGAATCCCGATCATCGTTTGCCGGCAGTGCTCGAGAGCATGTTGCGCCAGGGAGGCATCCAGCGTCTCTACGCCCACCAGGCAGAGGCCGTCGACGCGGCCGCGGCAGGAAGGGATTTCGTTGTAGTGACCTCAACGGCGAGCGGCAAAACATTGTGTTACATCTTGCCGGTTTTTGAGAGCATCCTGGAGGACTCCCGCGCGACGGCCCTCTTCGTATATCCCACGAAGGCGCTCGCGCAGGACCAGTTGCGGATGCTCCAGGGTCACGAAGCGGCCTGCCATAGCCTTGCGGTCGAGGCCGGCACCTATGACGGCGACACGCCTTCTGAACTCCGCCGCAAACTGCGTGACTCGGCGTCCATCGTGCTGACCAACCCTGACATGCTCCACCAGGGGATTCTGCCGAACCACGGCCGTTGGAGCCGCTTCTTCGCGCACTTGCGCTATGTCGTCCTGGACGAGGTGCATACATACCGCGGATTGTTCGGCAGCAACGTTGCGAACGTCGTGCGGCGGCTGCGGCGGGTGGCGGCGCACTACGGAGCGGAGCCTCAGTTTGTGTGTTCTTCGGCCACGATCGCCAATCCGGATGAACACGCAGCACGGCTGACCGGCCGACCTGTTCAGCTCATCAATGAGGACGGTTCACCCGCAGGCACCAAGCACTTCCTGCTGTGGAATCCACCGCCGCTGGGGGACTTCGCCGGGCGCCGCAGCCCGCTCACCGAAGCGATCACGCTGATGACTGAACTGGTGAAAGACGACATCCAGGTGATTGGCTTCACGCGCACACGCAATGCTACAGAGCGGCTCATGCGGGGCGTGCGTGAGCGCTTGCGGGAGGTCAGCCCGCGGCTGGTGAAGTGCGTAGACGCCTACCGCGGTGGCTACTTGCCGCAGGAGAGGCGGGAAGTGGAGCGCAAGCTGGCGAACCGCGAGCTTATTGGCGTAGCCAGCACCAACGCGTTGGAGCTGGGAATTGACATCGGCAGCCTCGATGCCTGCTGCGTCGTGGGTTATCCGGGCACTATCGCCAGCATGTGGCAGCAGGCCGGGCGGGCTGGCCGCGGCACGGCGGAAAGCGTGGTCTTCTTGATCGCGCAGAACGCACCCATTGACCAGTACTTCATGCACAACCCGCGCTACCTGTTCGAACATAGCCCGGAGAACGCCGTTGTAGACCCCGACAACGTATACATTGCCCTCGGCCACCTGCGCACCGCCATCCACGAGCTGCCCCTCAAGTCCGCGGAGTCGACTCTTTTCGGCGAGTACACCGAAGCTTTGCTCGAGTTGCTGGAAGAAAACCGCATGGCACGACGCATAGAGGACCGCTGGTACTGGACCGGGGAGGGCTACCCGGCCAGCAGCGTCAACTTGCGTAGCACCAGCGGTACAACATACACAATCATGGACCAGGTCGAGGAGCGCGTCATCGGCTACGTGGACGAGCCGAGCGCATTCCAGCAGGTCCACGACCGTGCCGTTTACCTGCACGGAGGTGAGACCTACTTCGTGGAACGCCTCGACATCGGAAAGAAGATTGCCTTCGTGCAGAAGCAGGAACTCGACTACTTCACGCAGGCGGTCACCGAGGCGAGTATACGCATAGACGACCGCGAAGAGATGCGCACACAGGACTGGCGCATCAGCCGTACCGGCCTGGCGAACGTGACCGTGACGAGCTGCGTGACACTGTTCAAGAAGATCCAGTTCGGTTCCCGTGAAAGCATCGGTTACGAGCAGCTTGACCTGCCGCCGCAGGAGCTCCAAACCGTGGCCTGGTGGGTTCTGCCGCCCGAGTCCGCCCTGCAGCTCGTGCGCCGCTATGGTCGCGAACCGGCCGAGGGCCTGGCCGGAGTGGCCAATGTGCTTGTGGAGGTGGTGCCGCTGTTCGTCATGTGTGACACGGTGGACATCGGCGCTGTGGTCGAGTCCTCCAACATGGACAGCCCCACTCTCTTCGTCTTTGACAAATACCCGCAAGGGATGGGCTTCAGCGAGCGAGCGTTCGAGCTGACCGACGATATCTTTGCCGCCACGGTGGAGGTGATCCACAGTTGCGAGTGCCACACGGGGTGTCCATCGTGCGTGGGGGCAGCCACCATGCCGTCTTCTTTCTCCACCGTGGAGAGCGGCACCAGGGGCAACATACCGGACAAGGAGGCGGCGCTGGTGCTGCTTCACCAGATGCTCCAGATGGAGCCTTACGTGCCGCAGTACGAGACCCCGAAGCCGACGGGCCCGGAGCCTGAGAGGGAATCCTCCGCCGGAGGCTCCGTCCGCCGTCGGCTTCCTGCCGAGGTTGAACGGAACATCCGCGATCAGCTAAGATGATTGTCTTCGCAGCCGCCGTTCCGCACGCACCGGCAGACGGCATCCCCTTTCGCATTCCAGGATCGGGGGCGGGTCTTCGCCTTGGGCGCGGGCGTGTCTGCTCTATGCTGGAGGCTGCCCGGTGTTCTGCACAAGTGAGCTGAGGGGCCGCGAAATGGCGGAACCGTTCACAGTCATCGTGTCCGACCTGCATGGCGACGCAGCGCTGGCAAGCGCCCTTGCGGCGCGCTGCACGGCGAATCGTGTCGAGGCGATGGCCATTGACAGCCAGCGACTGGTCGAGTTCTTTGAGCCGGCGATGCAACGCCGGCTGCCGGCCGGCTACGACCTGGCATTTTGCGGTCATCGGGTTGTTCATACCGACTGGGATGGACGCCTGGTGCGTCCCAGGCTCATGGATAGACTGCGCGGGCACTTTGGCCCCATCCGGTGGTTCTGTGCGGGCGAATGGCTGCCAGAGGACCGGCGGGCCCTGGAGCAACTGATCGGTGTGGAGAACTTGGTCGTATCGGAGGAGAGCGAAAGCACCACGGCTCTGGTGAGTGCCGAATGCGCCGGCGCCGACGACGACTATGCGAAGCGTTTGGAGCGCGTTGCCCGCGGCGTCGATGAAAAACTGGCCAACCGGCTGCGCCGGTGCCTGGGTGCGCTCAAGGCGAGTCCTCTCGAGCTGGCATCGTCGATAATGCTGCTGGCGCAGGAGAAAGTTCAAGAGGTTTTGGATACCTACCTGGCTCGGGCGGAGGACCTGGAGGAAAGGATCGAGAAACTGGCAAGGGATGGAACCCGGGAGCCCATGCTCATGGGCGAGCTGAAGCTGGCGCGCGTTGCGCTGCCGCCCTGGGCTCACTTTTTCTGGTCGGAGGCCAGCGCCCGTGCGCGTGCGCATGCCGAGGCCGAACTGGCACTCTGCAGACTGGAGGGTCGGCCGACATTGGTGCTGACGCGGCAGGCAGGGCTGCGGCTTGACCTGCGCACCTGGGCCCGCTACGTCACCGATCTGATGCCCGAAGTGCGGAGCGTTGAGGCCAGCCCCGAGGCGGTTCCGCTCGTAGTCGCAGGTTTGCCCGACACGCCCGGGCTCATGGACGAAGTGCTGCGCCTGATGGGTGAAGGCGCCCACCTGCTCAGGCAATGAGGACTGTCGCGCAGGGCCAGTGCCACCCCCGGAGGTAGAAGATGAAAGCAGCCGTTCTGGAAGATACCGGCAGGCTCACGGTGAAGGAAGTGCCCACGCCAGAGTGCACGGCGGACGCTATCCTGATTCGCGTCGACGCCTGTGCCGTCTGCGGCACCGACATCAAGGCCCTGCGCCACGGGCACGATATGGTGAAGACCCCCGTCATACCGGGCCACGAACTGGCGGGCACCATCGTGGAGGTTGGCGAAGACGTGCACGGCTACTACGACAGCGAGCGCGTGACGGTGGCCCCGACGGTGCCCTGCGGTGTCTGCCACTACTGCCGCGAGGGCCACAGCACTGTCTGTCGCAATGTGATGGACATTGGTTCCAGCTGCGACGGCGGCTTCACCGAATACCTGCTGGTGCCACCGGCAGCGGTGCGGTCGGCGGCTGTGAACAAGGTGCCAAAAGGGGTCAGTTCGGCGGCTGCCGCGCTCACCGAGCCGCTCGCCTGCTGCCTGAACGCGCAGCAGATGCTCGCCGTGACCGCGGGGGACAGCGTGCTGGTGATCGGCTGCGGCCCCATAGGATGCCTGAACGCCATGCTCGCGCGGGCACTCGGCGCCGGGCGCATTATCATGGCGGACATCGACGACAGGCGGCTGCAAATGGCTGAAGTCGCCCGGGCGGATGCCTATGTCAACAGCAGCGAGATCGACCTGAAGGAGCGCGTGCTGGCCAAGACGTCGGACCGCGGGGCGGATGTGGTCATCGTGGCCTGCCAGAGCGCCGAGGCGCAGCAACAGGCGCTCGACTACGTAGCGCCCCGGGGGCGGGTGAACTTCTTCGGCGGTCTGCCGAAGGGCAGCGGTAAGATAGCGTTCGACAGCAACCGGCTGCATTACGAGGAACTGACCCTTATCGGCAATCACGGCTCGACCGCCGACCAGAACTACCGCGCGCTCCAGCTTATCGCCGGCGGACACGTGGACGCCGAGAGGTTAATCACCCATCGCTTCCCCCTGACCATGATCGGGGAAGCCTATGAGGCGGCCGAAACCAAGGTGGGGCTGAAAGTGATCGTAGAGCCGCACGAGTGAGCTTGTGCCACGCAAGGGGTCGGTCCCCGATGGTGCCGAGCGTCGCGTTCACTGGAAAACCACTGCCGTCAGACTACAATCGACCCCGCTCCGCTTCCGCCATATGGCACCCTCAGGAGAGATGCACAGTGACCGACATCAAGCGCATCGGCGTTTTGACCGGCGGCGGGGACTGCCCCGGCATCAACGCTGTCATCCGGGCAGTCGTTAAAACGGGCATGAATGTGTACGGATTCGAAGCCGTCGGCATCCTGGACGGCTACGATGGCTTGGTGCGCAACAAGATGATCGGGCTCAACTTCGAGGACGTCAGCGGCATTCTGACGGTCGGAGGTACCATGCTCGGCACGTCCAATACCGCCCATCCGTTCAAGTACGTGCCGCCGGGCGGCGACCCGGATGAAGCGCAGGACCGTTCGGACGATTGCCTGAAGCACTTCCGCGAGGCGGGGCTCGATGTATTGTTTGCCATCGGGGGCGACGGAACGCTGAGTATCGGCTGGCAACTATCGCAGAATGGCATCCCCGTCGTAGGTGTGCCGAAGACCATCGACAACGATCTTTTCGGCACCGACGTGACATTCGGCTTCGATACTGCAACTCAGATCGTGGCTGAGGCCATTGACCGGCTGCATACCACGGCGATGAGCCATCATCGAGCCATGGTGCTGGAGACGATGGGCCGCTACGCCGGCTGGCTGGCCCTGGTCGGGGGGATGGCGGGGGGTGGAGACGTCATCCTGATACCGGAGATATCATACGATCTCGACGTTGTGTGCGAGGCCGTCCGTAGGCGGAGCCGTCGGGGCAAACGGTTCAGCATCATCGTTGTCAGCGAGGGTGTGAAGAAGCCGCAGGGCGGCTACGTCGTGCGCAAAAGGGTGGAGTCAAGTCACGACCAGATCCGCCTCGGTGGCATCGGCGTCTGGCTTGCAGACCAAATCCAGAAACGCACCAGCCTGGAGAGCAGGGCAGTGGTGCTCGGGCACGTGCAGCGCGGAGGCACCCCGACGGCGTACGACCGGGTGCTGGCGACGCGGTTCGGGCAGGCGGCGGTTGAGCAGGCCGCCCAGGGCAACTTCGGTGTTATGGTCGGCCTGCACGGCACCGAGATGGGTGTCTTCCCGCTGCAGAAGGTGGCGGACCGACAGCGGCTCGTCGAGCCCGACTGCCAGATCCTCGCCGCCGCCCGTGCCGTCGGCACCTGTTTCGGTGACGAATGACGCGTGCTGCCGCCGTCGGCGCACTACCTGCGGCTTTGACGTGCGCTGCCGGGCGCGCATAACATGACGCCCTGCATCAAGGCCCCTGCTGAACATCTTTGCGAGGTCAGACATGCTCGACATACAGCTCATCCGCGATGACCCCCATTTCGTGGAGGATGGCATAAGCAAGGTCGGCGAGGATGCGGCCCTCATCAAGCGTGTGCGTGAACTGGACGGTAGCTGGCGGGCTCTCGTCACTCAGAGCGAGGAGCTGAAGGCGGAGCGGAACCGCGAGTCGAAACGCATCGGACAGATGGAATCCGGGGACGAGCGCCAGGTCCTCATTGATCGCATGCGCGACGTCGGCGACAAGATCGACGCGCTCGATGCCAGGGCAGAGGACGTGCGCGCTGAGCTGGACGACTTGATGTTGCGCATCCCGAATCTGCCGCATCCAGACGCTCCCCTGGGCGCGGACGAGAGCGAAAACGTGGTGCGCCGCACCGAGGGTGAGCCCCGGCAGTTCGATTTCGATCCACGGCCCCACTGGGAAATCGGCACGGGGCTGGGCATTATCGACTTCGAGCGCGGCGTGCGCATGAGCGGTTCGCGGTTCTACGTGCTGTTGCGCGAGGGCGCTGCCCTCCAGAGGGCGCTTATCCAATGGATGCTCGACGTCCACGTGCACGAGCACGGATACACCGAGGTCTACCCTCCCTACCTGGTGCAGGCGAGATGCCTGGTCGGCACGGGCAATCTGCCGAAGTTCGAGGAGAACCTCTATCACGACGCGGAGGAAGACCTCTGGCTCATCCCCACCGCAGAGGTGCCGCTGACGAATATGCACCGGGAGGAGATACTCGAGCCCGACGAGCTGCCGAAGCGCTATGTCGCCTACACGGCGTGTTTCCGGCGCGAGAAGATGAGCGCGGGCAAGGACGTGCGCGGCATCAAGCGGGGGCACCAGTTCGACAAAGTGGAGCTGATGAAGTACGTGCATCCCGACCACAGTGACGCTGAACTGGAGGCACTGATCGCCAACGCGGAGGACATCTGCGGACGGCTCGGGCTTGCCTATCGTGTGGTCGAGATGTGCACGGGCGACCTGAGCTTCGTGGCCTGCCGCAAGTTCGACATCGAGCTTTGGGCGCCGGGCTGCGGGGAGTGGCTGGAGGTCAGCTCGTGCTCGAACTTCCGCGACTTCCAGGCGCGACGGGCGGGTATCCGCTATCGGTCTCAGGGGGGGGGCGCTACGGACTACGTGCACACCCTGAACGGTTCGGGCATCGCGTTGCCGCGCACTTTGATTGCCGTGCTGGAGAACTACCAGCAGGCGGACGGGTCCATCGTTGTCCCCGAGGTGCTCAGACCCTACATGGGCGGACGGCAGAGAATTGAGCGTCGATAGGCGACAGAGCAACGCGAAGCGGGGCATGACGGTTGCCCTGGTGGGAGGCGCTGCCGCAGGTTGCCTCATGCCCGCCTCAACAGCACTCGCGAGCACGATCACACCGTCTGCATTCGCGCTCCTTGTCGGCGCCATTGCCGCCGGCTCAATGCTTTTCGCCCGCCCTTTGCCTGCGCGCATTCGCTCGGCGGCCTGGTTGGGGACGGCGGCCGGACTCACCATCTTTGCGACCGGGGTGTTCGGCATGTGGTCGCGGTCGCTCGTCGCAGTGCTGCCGGTGTCCCTTATGCTGACGGGATCGTGCGCGCTGCTGCTTCATCGCTCGGCAAGTGAGGTGGAGGGGGCCGCGCCTGGCGTCCCCGGCATGAAGTGCCTGGGCGTTGCGCTTGGCGGTCTCTGGATGGCCCTCCTTGTGGGCTACGTGCCTGCTGCCCGCTCCGCTGCCTATGCGTTGGCCGAGCTGGGCGCTCCCTTCATGCTGGGGCTCGCTCTCTCCTCCGCCCTCTGGCCACGAATCCAGGCCGGCCCGACGCCGGTGCTGTGCGCAGCGTTGACGGTGGCCACAATCGCGCTGCTCAATGGGGCATGTTTCTTCGCTTATCCGGATGTCCTTGTCAGCCGCAGCGCACTGGCTCAGACCTCGTCCTACGTGCTCAGCGCTGGTCGGGTCTGGCCATTCTGGGTTCTGGCGTTCGCGCTGGGGACGGCGTCTGGAACGGTTTTTTGCGAAGTGAGCGCTGGGGGCGCGAAGGGCGCGGCGCTGGGGGCGATAGCTGTGGCGGTGCTCGCGCCGACGCATTATTCGCCGGCATACGTGCTGCCCGCCGGCTTCGCGTTGGCGGCCGTCGCCCTGACGGTACGCAGGCACAGTTCTGTTGGTGGCAGCCGGGTGTTGCGCGCCGCGAGCTGCGTGGTCTGTGGGGGGGCACTGGTCTGGATTGCAGCGGGCGACATGCACATGGACTGGCTTGGGCTGCGCCTTTCGTTAGGTCAGGCCATCGGTCTGCGCGACGAAGTGGGCGGCACGATGCCTGCGGCCGGACGGATAATCGCCGAATGGATGCCGTCAGGGCTCACGGCAACCGCACAGACGGACGATCGCACGGCGGTCTTCCGCGGCGGCAATCTGGCGCTGCTGAAGGGCATCGAGGGTAGTGGTATGTCGGCGGTCTCGCTCACGACCGCTGTGGCGTTCGGTGGGGCCGAAAGGCATGAGACGGTCGCCGTGGTGGAGCCTGCTTTGCCGCAGACGGTTTCGGCCGTGCGTCGCCTGACCGGCTGTGAAGACGTCGGCCGTCTCCTTCTCTCGGAGGGCGACGCCCAGAGATCGGCATACGACATGGTGATCTGCGGCCCGGGGCCCTGGTCCACTGCTGACACGCCGAGGGTGGCGTTTCGGGCGGGCATGCGCCGGTTGATGCGTTCGGGCCGGGGCGATGGTTCCGCCGTTGCTCTCTGGTTGCCCGCGCGAACGGTCGGCCTCGAGGATCTGCGCTCGTTGCTGGCGACCGTCGAGTCAGCAGGGCAGGACGGGTTTCAGCTATTCGTCGCCGAGGGCGATGCGGTGCTTCTGTCGAATGGCAACAGAGGGCTGAACTACACGCGGCTTGCGGGGCTGTTCGACGAGCCCGAACGGGAGGACATGCTCCTCAATGCCGGCATATGGCATCCTGCGGATGTGCTTGCGGCGTACGTAGCAGACTCAAGCGAGCTGTGCGAGCTCTACGAGGGGGTTCGTCCCTTTACAGCATGGCGCCCGGTGCGGCTGCCGCCGACGGCGCGCGACGTTACGGCGTTGACGCAACCGGCCGCGCTGGCGGCTCTGGTGCAGTATCGCTTGCTCGGCCCGCAGCGTGTGCTGCGGAGGGTGCAGTTCGAGGACCAGGTGCAACGGGCCCTGGCGCTCCAGGGATTCGCCAACGTCTATGTGAGACGAACGCTTGATGGGCTGAGCCGCCTGGGGCAGGCCGGGGTATCACAACAGCGCGGGCTGGTGCGCTTTCTGAGCGGTCCGTACGCACGGCTCGACCTGTTCGCCCCGGATGGGCAGGAGCGGGCCGTGCGCCTCGCGCTGGCGCTCAGCACGGTCGGCATGCGGGAAGCGGCCGGCCGGGCGCTGAAGGTGGCAGTGGAACGGGGCGATGGTTCCTTCGCCGTGCACTACCACCTGGGCACGATACTTGAAGCGCTGGCTCAGCCGCAGGAAGCGTTGGAGCATTATCGCAAGGCGATCGAGCTGGACCCCGATTCGGGTGAGGCGCGACGGCGGACGGTGGGCGCACTGCTGGAGCTGGGTCGGACGGCCGAGGCCGCCGATGTGCTGGAGCGCCTCGTCAAACAGCAGCCGGCCAGCGTGCCTTCGCTGTTGATGTTGGGAAACGTGTATGCGCGCCTGGGTCGCTACGAGGATGCAGCTGACGTGGCGCGCCGGGCACTCCAGATAGAGCCGGCGAATGCCGATGCACAGGCCTTGTTAAGCCTGAGCGAACAGGCCGCCGACGCACACTGAAGGGGGGCGTATGCTTAACGGCCAGACCGTCAGCGGCTTCGTGATCACCTACAACGAGCAGGACAACATCCGGGACTGCCTGGAGACGGTGAAGTGGGTGGATGAGCTGGTCGTCGTCGACTCCTTCAGTGATGACGCGACGGTAGATATCGCGCGCCAGTATACGCAGCGCGTCATCAGCCATGAGTTCGAGGGATACACCCTGCAGACGCGCTATGCCTTTGCGCAGTGCACGGGAGACTGGGTGCTGTGGCTCGATACGGACGAACGCCTGACGCCCGAGGCCCGGGCGGAGCTGCAAGAGGCACTTGCTGAAGCGGGGCAGCAGTGCGACGGGTTCGCCTTCCCGCGCAAGACCTACTTCCTTGACCGCTGGATTACGCACACCGGTTGGTACCCTCAGCGGAGGCTGCGGTTCTTCCGCCGTTCGGCGGCACGGGTGGTCGGGCCGGCGGCGCATCCGCGTGTTGAGGTAGCCGGGCCGGTGATGGATCTGGACGGCGACATCCTGCATTATAGCTACCCTGGGGGGCTTGTGGACATGGTGAACCGGTCGGCTCGATTCGCGCAGATCGCGGCCCGCGAGCGCTATGGTCAGGGGCGCCGCTTCAGTCTGCTGAGTCTGCTTGCCAAGCCGCCGTTGGAGTTCCTGAAGAAGTACGTGCTGCTGGGCGGTTTCCTTGACGGAGCGCCCGGCTTCTTCATTGCCGTTACTTCGGCCTACTACAAGTTCAACCGCGAGGCAGTGCTCTGGGAGCTTGAGCATGCTCGCCAACCGGAAACGCCCGAGCGGACCGATGACTGACTTTCCCGCCTGCCGGCCACGCCGTATAATGCGACGACGCCCAAACCGCGGACAAGGGAGGTCGTCGTGCGCATAAGCGCCATCACCAAGGGACCCCGACGCATGAGGCGTGTGGCTCACATCGCGCGCAAACTCGCCTCGCACGGCCTGGGGTTCGTGGTATACCGGCTCGACCTGCGGCGCCACCTGCCCACCTGGCTGCGCGTGCCCGGGCTGAGCACTCGGGCCGAACCCGAGGATCTGCCCAGGAAGTTTGCAGCGGTTTTGGAGGAACTGGGACCCACCTTCGTCAAGTTTGGGCAGATGTTGGCCACACGACCGGACATATTGCCTCCCGCATACGTCCAGGAACTGGAGCGGATATACCATCACGTGGCGCCGTTTCCGGGTGAGACGGCGCGCCGCATACTCGAAGACGAGTTCGGCCAGTCGGTCGAGGACCTTTTCGCCCGCTTTGAGAGCGAGCCGGCGGCGAGCGGCTCCATCGCCCAGGTGCATCACGCCACGTTGCTGGATGGCACGCCGGTCGTGGTGAAGGTGCGTCGCCCGCGAATCGAGAGCGTGATCGAGGACGATCTGGCGATCCTTGCCTTCCTGGCGGAACAGGCCGACAGGGTGGAGGAGTTCCAACCGTTCCGCCTGCCGATGCTTGTGGAAGAGTTCGGCCGCGGCATAAGCCGGGAACTCGACTTCGTGGCCGAAGCCGCGTTTACGCACAAGTTTCGGGAGGCATTTGCCGAGGATCAATGGCTGGAGATGCCCCAGGTGTTCTGGGACCGAACCACGCCACGCGTGCTGACCATGCGCCGGCTGGAAGGCACACACCTAAACGAACTGCTGCGCCAGGAGCACTGCCCGTGGGACCGCCGCGAGTTGGCCCGGCGCATCATGGATGCCTATCTGCGGCAATTCTTCATCCTGGGTTTCTTCCACGGCGACCCCCACCCGGGCAATATCCTGATCACACCGCAGGGGAAAGTGGCCCTGCTGGATTTTGGGCTCGTCGGCCGCGTCAGCGCGCGCTTGCGCCGGGACCTGGGCATCTGCCTGATGGCGCTGGGTAACGAGCAACTGGAACTGGTGGCCGACGTGATGAGCGATCTGGGCCGGCTGCCTGACCCCGAGCTGGCCGATCCGTTCCAGGAGCAGATAGTGCGACTGCTTGAGCGCTACACCGGCGTGCCGTTGGACAATCTAGACTTCCAGCGCTCGTTCTACGAGGTGATGGACGTTGTGCGCAGCTACCGGGTGGACGTGCCGCGTGACTTCGTGCTGATGGGCCGTACCCTGGTCGTCATAAGCGGCCTGGTTACGCAGATGGACCCCGCGCTGAACGTGGGGGAGTTGGCCAAACCCTATGCGCGCAAGCTGGCGCGTCAGAAGTTGTCCGCCACGGGCATACGCAGGAGCTTGACCAGCGGCGGTTACCACCTGGGCACGCTGCTGGCCGACGCGCCCCGCCATGTGCGACGGTTCGCTCGCGAACTGCGGGAGGGGCGCTTCGAGTTCGCGATTCGTCATGAGGGCTTCGACGAAGCCCTGGGAGAGCTGGACAAGACGGGCAACCGCCTCTCGCTCAGTATCCTGCTCGCTGCTATCATCATGGCGTCCGCGCAGCTTCTGCAGGCTGAGATAGGTGTGGTCTCAGTCTTTCGCTGGCGGGTAAGCGTTCTGGGATTGGTGGGGTTCGCGACGGGTTTTCTGTTAGGTGTGTGGCTGATTTGGAGCATACTGCGCTCGCGGAGCTTGTGAGCGAGGAGGGAATCCGCAACGGAATCGGAAAGGGGAGGACCACATGGCTGCGCAGTTCGAGAGAGTGTTGACTGCCGCCCGAAACAACCGTAACGAAGCATTCTACGAGCTGTCGAGCAATAACTTTCCGGGCATGGATTGCACCCCCTGGCGCATCACCAAGTACGGTCTGAGCGGTGGCAAGCAGCAGGGCGTGGAGGTCGTCGAGCTCGACAACGGCCACATGACCGTCGTGGTGTTGCCAACACGCGGCATGGGGGTGCTGGAGGCCCTGACCGAGGAGCTATCGCTCGGCTGGACGAGCCCCGTCAAGCAAGTGGTGCATCCGGCTTACGTGGATGAGGAATCGCGGGGCATGCTGGGATGGCTGGAGGGGTTCAACGAGTTCGTCGCGCGCTGCGGACTCGCGTACAACGGGTCGCCCGGCGAGGACACCATCCGCACAAACACCGGTGAGAAGGCCACGGTGCAACTGCCACTGCACGGTACCATAGCCAACACACCGGCGGACTATGTCGCCGTTCGCGTTGAGCTGGAGCCGCCGTACACGATCTCCGTGGTGGGCGAGACACACGACTCGCAGATGTTCGGGGCCAACTTCCTTCTGCGAACCGTCATCAGTACCGTGCCGGGCAGCGCGGAGTTTACGATCAGTGACGAGGTGCAGAACCTGAGCGGTACGCTGCAGGAGATGGAGCTGCTCTACCACTGCAACTACGGCCCGCCCATGCTCGCAGAGGGTGCCCGCGTTGTGGCGCCGGTTGAGTACCTGGTCCCGCGTGACGAACGCGCCTGTGAAGGTGTGGAGAACTGGGACTTCTACGGACCGCCACAGGACGGCTTCGCAGAGCAGGTTTACTTCATGCGCCTGTTCGGGGACTCGTCGGATAACACCGTGGTCGGGCTCGTGAGCGCCGATGAAACGAGGGCGGCCACCATCCGCTACTCTCTCGACGAACTGCCTGCCTTCACAGTTTGGAAGAACACCGGCGCCGAGGCCGACGGCTATGTGACGGGACTGGAGCCCGGCACTGATTACCCCAACAACCGCTCCTTCGAGCGTGAGCACAACCGGGTTGTGGAAATGGCTGCGGGTGCCACATATCGCGCCTCGCTTACGTTCGGCCTGACAAGCGGCGCTGACGAGGTAGCCAGGCTGGTGGAGGAGATCGACGCCCTGGCCGGTGGCAACGGTGAAGTGAATACGCTTATGGACGGGGAGTACTGCCCGGGGGCGTGACGTCTGCGGTGGGGGTGCAAAATGCTGGAGAAGCTTCGTCGGAAGATCGAGGACATCCGTTGGGAAGACGCAGCCGAGATATCCTGGTGGGTGAAATTCGCCCGCCGGCAGGTGCGCCTCTACTTCTACATCCTGCGCGAGATGCTCCGCGACCGATGCCCTCAGCAGGCAGCGGCCCTCACCTACACCACGCTGCTTTCGCTCGTGCCGCTGCTGGCGGTAGCGTTTGCATTCTTCCGCGGCTTTGCGGCGATGGAGGGACTGCAGGAGCGCGCCCAGGACGCCATATTCAGGTCCGTGCTAGCCACGCCACTGGTGGAGGGCATGTGGCAGGGGGACGAGGCCGGCGCCGCACTCCAGCCGGAGATGGCGGCCCTCGAACCTGCACAACTGCTGGCTGCGGCCGATGAAAGGGCTGCCAGCGGCGAGCACGCGGCCGCGCTGGCTTTGTACGTAGCGGGTCTGAACGCGGGGGCCGAACCCGGCGCAGTACGCTCGGGGATTAGCCAGCTGCCGCTGGCACGGCTGCCCGTCCGGGAGGTGCTGGAACGAGCGGCCAGCGAGGCACGCCAGCAGTACCACGCCGCAGCGGGTATTCCCGAGCGCGAGGAGACGGCCGGGGCGGACGCCAGTCACATGGAAGCCCGTAAGCTGTACCGTCAAGGGCAGGAAGCGGCCGCACAGGACGACCTGGCTGCCGCGCGCGAGTTGCTGCGGAGAGCGGAAAGCAGCGGATACAGCCCTGGTGCGGTGCGTCTGGCACTGGCGGACGTGTTTGCCAGCCAGGCCGAGGCGATGCGGCAGGGCGGCGAGATGGATGAAGCTGCAGACAGCTATCGAACAGCGCTGCTGCACTACGGCGACGCCGTGGTCATGGCTGCCTGGCGTGGGCGGGCGGATGAGATGCAGCCGGCCCTGGATGGGCATCGGGACTGCCGCGCAGCGTTCGGCGAGATGCAACTCGAAGTGGGACGACAGGGGACGGCCCTGTACCGATCTTTGCGGCAGCAAGCTGCGCCGCCCCAGGCCGTGCAGACGGCCCTTCAGACGGCCCTCGCAGACCTGCAGGCGGCTGCAAGCCTGGTTGCAGACTCGGCGGAAATCCACCGCATGCGGGCACAACTGCTATGGGAGGCCGGGCGACAGGAACTCGCGCGCCAGGCATATGAAACAGCGCTTCAGCAGACGGAGGCGGGCGCAGCACGCGGCTTAAGCGTCGCTGTGGTCGACTACATTCGTGAGTTCATCGACAAGGTAGGCAGGGCGGAAATCGGGGTGCTCGGCGCGGCATTCCTGCTGGTGACCGCTACAAGCCTTCTGAGCACGATTGAGAAGACGCTGAACCACATCTGGAAGGTCCAACAGAAACGACCTTTCTGGATCAAGTTCACCTCCTACTGGACGCTCATCTGCCTCGGCCCTGTGCTGATCGCCATGGGTCTACTCGCGCAGGAGCGTCTCGGCTACTTCGTCGTCTCGAGCCTGGGCGACTTGCCGGGGATCCGACATGTTGTCGGAGTCCTGGGCGCGGCGGTCGAGATCGCGTTGCCTTTCCTCACCATGTGGCTGGTGCTGCTGGCCCTGTACAAGTTCCTGCCGCATACCCGTGTGAAGTTGAGCAGCGTGGCGTGGGGGGCCTTCGTGGCCACACTGCTGCTCACGCTGGCGCGTCCCCTGTTCAGCATGTACGTGGCCGGCGCAATAGGATATGAGAAGATATACGGTTCTCTCGGCGCCGTGCCCATCTTCCTGCTGTGGGTGTGGCTGCTCTGGCTCATCGTCCTGTTCGGCGCAGAGGTCTCTTTCACCATCCAGAACGTGAGTTTGCTGCGCTACCGAGATAAGTTGAGACGTTTGTCGAACCTGTTTGTGGACCGCTATCTGGCGGCGCGCATCATGATGTATGTTGCCAGGGAGTTCTGGGAGACCGGCGAGCCGGTGAGCGCAACGCAGCTTGCTGACATCCTGCAGATCAGCAATGAAGAGGCGGCGGACGCCGCCGGTCGGCTGGTAGGCCTGAACTTGCTGACGCCGGTGGGCGAGGAACGGGACGAATTTCACCCTGCGCGCGATCTGAGCCGCCTGAAGCTAAGCGAGGTGCTCAGCATCATGGACCGCTTCCGTGACGAATCGCGCTCGGGCAGGCCGGAGAACCGCTGCTACGAGGAGCAGTTGGAGACGGCCTTTCGTGCGGCTATTGTTGCGCAGGAAGAGGCCCTTGACGAGATGACGTTCCGTGACCTGTTGCTGGCGTGCGAGGGAGAGAAGGGCAAGTATCCGAAGGGCAACGGGCAACCAGAGCATTAGCAGGCCGCGCTCAAGTTCGCCCCTCGAGTATGGATGCTTCGTGCTCGTGTTCCTCGGCTTCCCGGTTGATGAACCGTTGTACGTAGGAATCCTCGCTGTTCTGTATCTCGTCCGGAGTGCCGACCTCGACGATCCTCGCCTCCCGAAAGATCGCGATCCGGTCGGCAATGCGCATGCTACTGGCGATGTCATGCGCCACGACGACCATCGTTGCCTTGTAGAGCTCGTGAAGCTCGGCGATCAACTCGTCTATGCCGGCCGATATGATGGGATCCAGCCCGGTGGTCGGCTCGTCCAGGAACAGGATGGCAGGGTCGAGAGCGAGGGCCCGGGCGAGTCCAGCGCGTTTCCTCATGCCACCGCTCAACTCTGAGGGCATCAGTTCATCTACACCGATGAGATCGACCTGGTGCAGCTTGAGGTCGACAACGGTGTCGATGACCGGCTCAGCGAGCTGAGTGTGCTCGCGCAGGGGGAAGGCGATGTTATCGCCCACCGTCATGCTGTTGAAGAGCCCACCGCTCTGGAACAGTACGCCCACCGAGCGACAGAACGAGCGGTAGTCCAGCTCATCCAGTGTGGTGATATTGCGCCCCTTGATCTCTATGGTGCCGGAGTCCGGCCGTTGCAGGCCGATCAGATGGCGCAGGAAGGTTGTCTTGCCGCATCCACTCTGCCCCATGATGACCATGATCTCCTGAGGCTTGATATCCAGGGATACGTCCTTCAGCACGACGTTTTCCCCGTACGCAGCGCTCAAGTCCCGCACGCGGATCATGGTTTCATTCTGCGGCCGGTCAGCCGTCTCACTCATGCGAATCCCCGCAGTAGTCAGAACGCGCCAAACACGGCGCCGGCGAAGCTGATGACAGGCGACTGCTCGCGGTAGGTCTGCAGTATGCCTTGTATGTCATCGAGTATCTGCGTGATCTGGGCATAGGCCCGGTCGTCCGTGACCAGCTTGCCGAGG